>NZ_CP080627.1:0-1257485 GCF_025917315.1 Halomonas qaidamensis
GTGTCACTCGCGCTTTGGCAACAGTGCCTGGACTACCTGCAGGACGAACTGAATTCACAGCAGTTCAATACCTGGATACGTCCGCTGCAGGCAGAAGAAGGAGAGACCAATGAGCTTCGCTTGTTGGCGCCGAATCGCTTTGTGCGCGACTGGGTGAGTGATAAGTATTCAAAGCGTATCAGTGAACTGATGCGCGAACTTGCGCCATCCAAGCCTCCCAAAGTCAGTTTGACAGTAGGCAGCCGCCGTGTCGCAGCACCTGCTCCGCAGCCGAGAGATTTAGGTAATCCGGTCTCAGCATCTCCTTCAAGGCAAGCATCGCCTGCGGTTCATACACTGCCAAGGGGAGACCTTGCTGATGAGCGAGAAATCGATAAGTTACGGGAAGAGTCATCGGGTCGGCGCGGTAATGAACGCCAGGTACAGGTTGAGGGCAGCCTTAAACATGGTAGCGGCCTTAATCCTAATTTTACTTTTGACACATTTGTTGAAGGTAAATCGAACCAACTTGCTCGTGCGGCTTCTCGTCAAGTTTCCGAAAACCCTGGCGGCGCGTATAACCCGCTGTTTTTATACGGGGGCGTTGGTTTAGGTAAAACACACTTGATGCATGCCGTAGGTAATGCTTTAGCTGGCCGCCGTGAAAATGCTCGTGTGGTTTATCTACACTCCGAGCGTTTTGTCGCTGATATGGTGAAAGCATTACAGTTAAATGCGATCAACGACTTCAAGCGTTTTTATCGCAGTGTTGATGCGCTATTAATTGATGATATTCAGTTTTTTGCTGGCAAAGAGCGTTCCCAGGAAGAGTTTTTCCATACTTTTAACGCACTGTTAGAGGGCGGGCAGCAGATGATCCTAACCTCTGACCGCTATCCAAAAGAGATTAGCGGCGTTGAAGAACGATTAAAGTCTCGCTTTGGCTGGGGGCTGACCGTTGCGATTGAGCCACCGGAGCTTGAAACCCGTGTAGCGATTTTGATGAAAAAAGCAGATCAAGCAAAAGTCGATCTCCCGCACGACGCTGCTTTTTTTATTGCGCAGAAAATTCGCTCGAACGTTCGCGAGCTTGAGGGGGCGCTGAAAAAAGTCATTGCAGACTCACATTTTATGGGTAAAACCATTACTCAGGACTTTATTCGCGAATCGCTTAAAGACCTATTAGCGTTACAAGATAAGCAGGTAGGCGTTGATAATATTCAGAGAACGGTCGCTGAATATTACAAAATTAAAGTCGCTGATTTGCTGTCTAAGCGTCGCTCACGTTCCGTTGCGCGGCCGCGGCAAGTTGCTATGGCGTTAGCGAAAGAGTTGACGAATCATAGTCTGCCGGAAATAGGCGATGCCTTTGGTGGCCGTGATCATACGACTGTGTTGCATGCTTGTCGTAAGGTAAAAGCGCTGCAAGAAGAGAATGCGGATATTCGTGAAGATTATAAGAACCTTCTTCGCCTGCTAACTAGTTAACCGTTATCGTTTGGGCCTGCACTGGCGGGCCTTTCAGGATAGAAACCGGAGTACCGATGAAATTTACTATTTCCCGAGAGGCACTGCTTCGCCCGCTGACTCTGGTGGCGGGCGTAGTCGAACGGCGCCAAACGCTGCCAGTACTTTCTAATGTACTGATCCAAGTAGAAGGGGATCAGGTAGCATTAACCGGTACCGATTTAGAAGTAGAACTAATAGGCCGTACTGTGGCTAGCCAAGTAGATCAAGAGGGTACTGCCACGGTGCCTGCGCGTAAGCTGATGGATATCTGTAAATCGCTGCCTGATCAGGCGGAGATCCAGCTAGCGGTAGAAGAGGGACGAGCTGTGCTGCGCAGTGGTCGTTCGCGTTTTACCCTATCGACGCTACCTGTTGCCGAATTTCCGAATATTGAAGATGCGGATGGTAGTCAAGAGCTTAGTGTGCCTCGTGGCACATTGAAGCACTTGATTGAGTCAACGTCTTTTGCAATGGCTCAGCAAGATGTACGGTATTATCTAAACGGTATGTTGCTTGAAATTCAAAGCAATTTATTACGCACCGTAGCAACTGATGGGCACCGCTTAGCTATGTGCTCACGTCCAATTGATGTTGCTGTAGATCAAGCACAAAAGCTAATTGTGCCGCGTAAAGGCATTTTAGAGCTTTCCCGCCTATTGGATGACAGTGATGAACCTGTCAGCCTCACCTTGGGTTCAACCCATGTACGGGCTCATACAGGTGACTTTACGTTTACCTCTAAGCTGATTGACGGCAAGTTCCCTGACTATGAGCGTGTTGTGCCTCGTAATGGCGATAAAGTACTGATTGCTGAACGTGCTGAATTGCGTCAGGTGCTTTCACGTACAGCTATTCTTTCTAATGAAAAATATCGCGGTGTACGCCTGTATCTTGAGGAAAACAATCTTAAGGTAATGGCTAATAACCCTGAGCAGGAAGAAGCCGAAGAGAACGTGTCCGTTGAGTACAACGGTGGCGCCATGGAAGTTGGCTTTAATGTTGGTTACTTAGTGGATGTACTGTCGGTCCTAGATGAAGATCGTGTACAGATTACCCTTGCAGACCCCAACAGCAGTGCATTGCTAGAGGAGCCTGGTGGCGGCGATGCGCTCTATGTTGTTATGCCGATGCGCTTATAATTACTTTCAATAACTAATAAGGGCGGCGCTTCTGATAGCAGAAGCGCCGTTTTCGCGTTTAGTACGGATGACAAGTGATATGGTCTTATTGGATGGTAACTGCTAATGAGTGTGAAGCAGCTCAACTTTCAGGGCGTGCGTAATCTCGCGCCATTAGAAATGCGTCCTTCTTCACGTATTAATTTGATCTATGGCAATAATGGCAGCGGTAAAACCAGTCTGTTAGAAGGTATTCACATTTTAGGGATGGGACGCTCTTTCCGCACTCGCCAACTAAAGCATGCGATACAGAATGAAGTGCCCTATATGACGCTGTACGGACGTTTAACAGGCGATCCTGAGGTAACGCTAGGGGTAAGGAGAATGCGTGCTCAGCGCGAGCTGGAGCTGCGTCTTAGAGGAGAGAAAGGCGTTCGCTTAGCGGAGCTGGTTGAAGCGATGCCTCTTCAGGTAATAAATCCAGATGCCTTCCGCTTACTTGAAGGAGCTCCTGCGGGTCGAAGAGAGTTTCTCGATTGGGGGGTGTTTCACGTGAAACACTGCTTTCTTGACGCGTGGAAGCGAACGCGCAGAGCGGTGAAACATCGGAATGCGCTTCTTAGGCGTGGTAGAATAGAGCCAAGTGAAATAGCAGTATGGGAGCAAGAGTTAGCGATCTGGGGCGAGCGAATGGATATGCTCAGGCAGGCGTGGTTCAGTGAGTTCTTGCCAGTATTTGATAAAACCCTTAATGAGTTGATTTCTTTGCCAGGTTTAACGCTGCGTTATGCTCGAGGCTGGGATAAGCAGCGTGGACTTGCTGACGTGCTATATGATAGTCGCCAAGCGGATCAGCAGATGGGCTTTACACAGCAGGGCCCACAGCGTGCTGATTTACGAATTAGATTAAACAAACAGCCTGCAGTTGAGATCCTTTCCAGAGGCCAGCAAAAATTGGTGGTTAGTGCATTAAAGCTTGCCCAGGGGCGGCTTCTGGAAAGTACCACACAGCGGCACTGCATTTATTTAATCGATGATCTGCCAGCAGAGCTCGATAGCACGTACCGAGATAGATTTTGTAATTTACTTGAAAAGATGCAGTGTCAGGCATTTATTACTAGCGTCGAACCCTCCGCGCTTCGTGGTATATGGGAACCCTCAACAGAGGTTGGAATGTTTCACGTGAAACACGCCGATCAAGGGTTAAGCCAATTACTACCGGACGGGTAGACGACATGGAACGAGACAGACTTCACGACGGAGTGGTCAATGAGCGAGCAGGCTTACGATTCATCAAGCATTAAGGTGCTCAAAGGGCTAGACGCAGTGCGCAAGCGCCCAGGCATGTATATCGGCGATACCGACGATGGCACCGGGCTGCACCACATGGTTTTCGAGCTGGTGGATAACTCCATCGATGAAGCTCTGGCAGGTCACTGTAGTGAAATTCGTGTGGTTATCCACCCGGATGAATCAATAACGGTGAGTGATAATGGCCGTGGGGTTCCTACCGAGCTACATGAAGGCGAAGGCGTTTCGGCAGCAGAAGTTATTATGACAGTGCTGCACGCAGGCGGTAAGTTCGACGATAATTCATATAAAGTATCAGGCGGCTTACATGGTGTAGGCGTGTCGGTCGTTAACGCGCTTTCAGAAGAGCTGCGTTTGACCATCTGGCGTCAAGGTGAAGTGTTTGAGCAGGTCTATCACCATGGCGTGCCTCAGGCACCGTTAGGCGTAGTAGGTAAAACCGAAAAGAGTGGCACCCGTGTGCACTTTCGTCCTTCACCTAACACGTTTGCAAATATCGAGTTTCACTACGATATTCTCGCCAAACGCTTACGTGAACTCTCATTTTTAAACTCCGGCGTTGCTATTCGTTTAATGGACGAACGCAGTGGCAAAGAGGAGTTGTTCCACTATGAAGGCGGTTTGAAAGCATTTGTTGATCACTTGAATAAGAACAAAACCGTTCTAAATCCTGTGTTTCATTTTAATGCGGTGCGTGAAGATGGTGTCGAAGTGGAAGTCGCGATGCAGTGGAGCGATGCCTTCACGGAAAACATTTTCTGCTACACCAATAATATTCCCCAGCGGGATGGCGGTACTCACTTAGCTGGTTTCCGTGCAGCGCTAACACGTACGTTAAATCATTACATCGAAGCACAGGGGCTGTTAAAAAAATCTAAGGTCAACACGTCGGGCGACGATGCTCGTGAAGGCTTGACCGCAATTATTTCTGTTAAAGTTCCTGATCCGAAATTTTCGTCTCAAACCAAAGATAAATTAGTTTCCAGTGAAGTGAAGACTGCGGTTGAGCAGGAAATGGGTCGCCTATTTGCTGACTATTTGATTGAGAAGCCTAACGAAGCTAAATCGATCGTTAATAAAATGCTAGACGCTGCACGGGCACGAGAAGCTGCTCGTAAAGCGCGTGATATGACGCGTCGTAAAGGCGCGCTCGATATCGCTGGGTTACCGGGCAAACTTGCCGATTGCCAAGAGAAAGACCCAAGCCAATCTGAGCTTTATCTGGTAGAGGGCGACTCGGCTGGCGGTAGTGCTAAGCAGGGGCGTGATCGTCGCACCCAGGCAATTTTGCCGCTCAAAGGTAAAATACTCAACGTTGAGAAAGCGCGCTTCGATAAGATGCTGTCATCAGCAGAAGTTGGCACTCTGATTACAGCGTTAGGCTGCGGTATCGGTCGCGAAGAGTTTAATCCTGACAAGTTACGTTACCATTCTGTCATTATTATGACGGATGCCGATGTTGATGGTTCGCACATTCGCACATTGTTGTTAACGTTCTTTTTCCGTCAGATGCCTGAACTGATTGAGCGCGGACATATCTTTATTGCTCAACCTCCGCTTTATAAAATTAAGCGGGGCAAGCAAGAGCTCTACCTGAAAGATGAACAAGCAATGACTGACTATCTGACCACCACGGCGTTGGATGGAGCAGGGTTATATGTCAACGCGGATGCGCCAGGTATTACCGGTTCACAGCTAGAGGCACTGGTTACTCAATACCGAAATGTGATGAAACGAATTGATCGACTGGCTCGTGTTTATCCCATCGAGGTGCTCAGACAGGTTGTGCATGCAACAGCACTCCAGGGTGAAGTAAGTCTCAAAGACCGCATTACCATGGAAAACTGGATTGCTGAGTTGCAGAAAGCAATGGATGACATGGTGGCGTATGAAGGCGGTCCGCGTTACCAGTTCTATCTGCAGGAAGATAGCGAGCGTGGTTTGCACTTGCCAGCAGTGTCATTGATTGCCCACGGTGTTACTACTGAATATGTGTGGGGATTGGATTTCTTTGAAAGCACTGACTACCGGTCCATTACAGGCCTTGGCGAGACCTTAAACGGGTTGCTTGAAGAGGGTGCCTACATTGCCCGTGGGGAGCGTCAAAAACCGGTTTCACACTTCTCTGAAGTGCTAGCTTGGTTGATGCAAGAGGGCCAGCGTGGACTGTCCTTCCAGCGCTACAAAGGGCTAGGGGAAATGAACCCTGATCAGCTGTGGGAAACCACTATGGATCCTGACAGCCGTCGTATGCTGCGAGTGACCATCGAAGATGCGGTTGCTGCTGATATGATGTTCAACACGTTGATGGGTGATGAAGTGGAACCTCGTCGTGAATTTATTGAGACGAATGCGCTAGTCGCTAATCTTGATGTCTAATGTGTTTGCCCATAAACGTTTCACGTGAAACATGAACGTTGCTGGATAGGCATTTATAACGTCAGTAGATGAAAAACGAAACGCCGCTCCTATTAAAAAGGAGCGGCGTTTTTTCGTTGCTATCGAGAAAATAAGATAGGATAAATTGGAAGAAAAATAAATTGCTACTGTTTGCATAGCCAATCTGCAAACGCAGCTAGGTCTGAATAAACCAGCGTGTTCTCAAGTCCTTTATGATTTGCTAGCGTTTTCTCTCCTTTGCCTGTTCTGACCAACACTGGCTGGCACCCGACTGCTTCACCGGCTTGTAGATCTCGTAGGCTGTCGCCGACCATCCAACTGCCAATGATACTCTCCATTCCTAATCGCTGCTGAATTTGCAACAGCAATCCTGGTAATGGTTTTCGACAAGCGCACTGTTCATCGGGGCCGTGAGGGCAGTAAGCAATATGTGCAATATGCCCACCTTTCGCTTCAACTAGCGTTGTTAGACGCTCATGCATTAAGTGAAGCGTTGCCTCATCATAATAGCCTCGTGCAATACCCGACTGATTGGTAGCTATTGCCACGGTATACCCTGCCTGGGCCAGTTGGGCAATTGCATCGATTGCAGAAGGGTAGGGAATCCACTCCTCTAGTGATTTAATATAAGCATCGGAGTCGTGATTGATGACACCGTCACGATCGAGTATCACCAGTTGGTTAGCTAAGATCATAGAACTCCTTAATAGCACACCACGGTCATCTATAAGAGTAATAAGCGCTTAGCAATTGGGCGAGTGTTTCACGTGAAACAAGCAGCCAGCAGAACGCTGAGTTTAGTCTGGAGAAAAGCGACAATATAGTGGTAACAAGCCAAAAAAGCCCGGCTTGCGAGAAGCCGGGCTGCTGTGTCTACACCAGGATTAGCCGATTGTGATGCGCGTATTTACTGTGGCAGCTGTGAAATATCCGCCACTTCCAGAAAAAGCGCCTGCAGGCTGGCAAGTAGCGCTAAGCGATTATGGCGAACAGCGTTGTCGTCGGCCATGACCATAACCTGATCGAAGAAAGCATCGACAGGCTTGCGAAGCATCGCCAGCGCATCTAGCGCCTGCTGGTAGTCACCTGCTGCAAATAACGGAGCCACTTGTTGCTGGCTGGCTGTTACTGCATTGAATAGCGTCTTCTCAGCATCTTCTTGAAGCAGGCTCTGATCAACCTGGGTACTACCGTTATGTTCTTGCTTGCTCAGGATATTTGAAACACGCTTGTTGGCAGCGGCTAACGCAGCGGCTTCCTCACGTTGAGCAAAGGCTTTAACGGCACGTAAGCGGCGAGCAAAATCCAGTGGTTTAGTGACCGGGCGAGCGCGAACCGCTAAGTACATTTCTGCACTAATGCCTTCTTCCTGTCCCCAGGCGCGGAAGCGATCCAACATATACGTCAGCACGTCTTCCACTAAACCATCCGCCTTGGGTAGCCCCTGGTGCTGTTCTGCGGCCACGTCAAGTAGCTCGCGGAGATCCAGGTTTAGCTCACCTTTGATCAGGATGTTCAACACACCAATGGAGGCACGGCGAAGAGCGAAGGGGTCTTTCGCACCGGTTGGACGCTGGCCAATGCCGAAAATACCGATAAGCGTATCGAGCCGGTCAGCCAACGCTAGCGCTTGGCCGGTGAGACTCTGCGGAATGTCGTCGCTGGCAAAGCGGGGCAGGTACTGCTCCTCCAATGCCTGGGCAACGTCGGCAGGCTCGCCATCTTGCTCGGCATAATAGCGGCCCATAATGCCCTGGAGCTCTGGGAATTCGAGCACCATTTCGGTGACCAAGTCGCACTTGGCCAATGCCACCGCGCGTTGGGCATGCTCCACATCGCCCTTGATGCGCTCAGCGATAAAGGTAGCAATCGCCGTGCTGCGGCGGGCTTTATCTGCCAGCGTGCCTAACTGTTGCTGGAATACGACGCTTTCTAGCTGAGGAATACGCGAGGCAAGCGTTTGCTTGCGATCCGTGTCATAGAAGAAGGCAGCATCCGCTAAGCGTGGCCGAATAACCTTTTCGTTACCGGAAATGACCTGATCAGGATCCTGGCTTTCGATGTTTGAAATAGTGATAAACAGCGGTTTTAGATTGCCCTGATCATCCAGCAGGTGGAAATATTTTTGGTTGGCCTTCATAGAAGAGATCAAGCATTCGGCAGGCACTTCCAGAAAACGCTCATCGAAACTACCCGTCAACGCGACCGGCCATTCAACTAACCCGCTAACTTCAACTAGCAGGTCCTCATCAATCACGGCGTTGGCTTCTTGTACCTCGGCTTCGGCTAATACTTGCTCTCGGATACGCTCGCGACGGCGTTGGCGATCAGCCAGCACATAGGCATTTTCAAGTGCAGCTAGGTAGTCATCAGCGTGCTCAAGCTGTATAGCATCTGGTGCGTGGAAACGGTGGCCGTAGGTGGTGCGGCTGGCTTGAAGGCCAAGCGCCTCGGCGGCAATAACGTCGCTGCCATAAAGCGCAACCAGCCAGTGAACCGGGCGGGAGAACTCAACGCGAGAGGAGCCCCAGCGCATGTTTTTAGGTACCGGTAGCGACTGCAGCGTTTTGCGAACCATCTCTGGCAGTAGCGCCTGTACAGTCTCGCCTTGCTGCTGTTCGCGGAAACCAAGCCAAGTACCTTTATCGGTTTCCAGGTGAATCAGCTCATCAACGCTGACGCCGCAAGAGCGCGCGAAGCCTTCGGCTGCTTTGGTGGGCACGCCATCCTTGTATGCAGCGGCTAGGGCAGGGCCACGGCGCTCAACCTCACGATCAGGCTGTTTGTCTTCAAGGCCAATAACTTGTACCGCTAAACGGCGTGGGGTCGCGTAAGCAATGACGCTTTGGAACGGAATCTCGGCTTCTTGCAGGCCTTTTTCAATGCCGGCTGCAAAGGCGTCAGAAAGCGCATCCAGCGCTGTGGGGGGAAGCTCTTCTGCACCTAGTTCTAATAAAAGCGTATCAACAGCCATTATGCGTCTCCCTGATCGGCTAGTAGTTCGCGGCGCAGGGCCTCGGGGGCCATGGGGAAGCCTGCTGCTTTACGAGACTCAAAATAAGCGGTAGCAACGTCGCGTGCCATGGTGCGAACGCGCAGAATAAAACGCTGGCGTTCGGTCACTGAAATCGCATGGCGAGCATCCAACAGGTTAAACGTGTGAGACGCTTTGAGCACCTGCTCGTAGGCTGGCAGTGGCAGGCTGGCGGCTAGGAGTTTGCTGCACTCTTTTTCCTGATGGTCAAAGGAGGCGAACAGCTGATCAACATCCGCGTGCTCAAAGTTATAGGCTGACTGCTCACGTTCATTCTGAAGGTAGACGTCGCCGTAGCTGACCTTGCTGCCGTCAGGCGCGATGGCCCACACCAGGTCATAAACGCTATCGACGTTTTGCAGGTACATGGCGATACGCTCAAGCCCATAGGTGAGCTCACCTGTAACGGGGTAGCACTCAATGCCGCCTGCTTGCTGGAAGTAGGTGAACTGGGTGACTTCCATGCCGTTGAGCCACACCTCCCAACCAAGACCCCAGGCGCCCAGGGTGGGGGATTCCCAGTTATCTTCCACGAAGCGCACATCATGGATAAGCGGGTCGAGCCCTAGGCGTTTTAGTGAGCCTAGGTATAAATCTTGTAGATTGCTGGGCGACGGCTTCATTACCACCTGGAATTGGTAGTAGTGCTGCAAACGATTGGGGTTTTCCCCATAGCGGCCATCTGTCGGGCGGCGGGAAGGCTGCACATAGGCAGCATTCCAGTTTTCTGGGCCAATTGCCCGTAGGAAGGTGGCAGGGTGGAAGGTGCCCGCGCCGACTTCCATATCGAGAGGTTGGAGAATGACACAGCCTTGTTCTGCCCAGTACTGTTGCAGAGCAAGGATCAAGCCTTGAAAGGTCGACACATCAGGTGTCGATTGGTTTGTCGAGACACTCATCGCGGAAAGCACCGTTGGCCATGAATTCATAAGCCGTCAAGTATACAATCACAGAGAGATGGGTTATAGGCACGTTAGCCAACAGAGCCGCTTTTGGTAAGGAGAACGCGATGATCGTGGTAACAGGCGGGGCCGGTTTTATCGGTGCCAATATTGTCAAAGCGCTGAACGCTCGCGGACGCGATGATGTAATGGTGGTCGACGATCTGCGTGATGGTACCAAGTTTATTAATTTGGCTGACTGCACGCTGGCCGATTACTTAGACAAAGATGACTTTTTAACGCGAGTAAAGGCTGCATTGCGAGGTGAATCGGTGGATCTACCAACCATCGATGCGATTTTCCACGAAGGTGCGTGCTCCGACACGACAGAGTGGGACGGGCACTACATGATGGAGAATAACTACGAGTACTCTAAGGTGTTGTTGAACTACTGTGAAAAGTTTGGCATCCCGTTTTTGTATGCATCGTCAGCGGCAACTTACGGTGGCAGTGAGGTGTTCAAAGAAGCGCCTGAGCATGAAAAACCGCTCAACGTATACGGCTACTCTAAACTGCTGTTTGATCAGCACGTACGTTCTCGCTGGGATGAGTTGACGACACAAGTAGTGGGTTTTCGTTATTTCAATGTTTATGGTCCCCGTGAACAGCATAAGGGCAAGATGGCGAGTGTGGCTTACCATAACCATTTGCAAATTTGTAATGGTGAAACCTTAAAGCTATTTGGCGCTTACGGCGGTTACGAAGCTGGTATGCAAAGTCGCGACTTTGTTTATGTTGGTGATGTGGTTGACGTCAATCTTTGGTTTTTAGACAACCCCCATGCCTCGGGTATTTTCAATTTGGGCACCGGACGTGCAGAGCCATTCAAAGCGATTGGCGAGGCGGTGATTGAGTTTTATGGCCAAGGGCAAATTGACTACATCCCTTTCCCTGAAGAGCTTAAAGGACGCTATCAAAGCTACACTCGGGCAGATATTAGCAATCTGCGTGCCTCAGGGTGTGATGTCGAATTCAAGACCGTCGCCCAAGGTGTGAAAGCCTATTTGGAGTGGCTAAATGGCTAATTCTGCCAAGCGCATATTGGTGGTCGGCCCATCCTGGGTCGGCGATATGGTGATGGCGCAAAGCCTGTTCATCACCCTTAAAGCACGCTATCCAGGATCAACCCTAGGCGTAGTGGCGCCTGCTTGGTCAAAGCCTATCCTTGAGCGCATGCCTGAAGTCGACGAAGTGCTTTCATTGGCTGTAGGGCATGGCGAGTTTGGTCTTGCCAACCGCCGTGAGCTGGCGGTGCGTTTACGGGGGCGCTTTGATCGTGCCATTGTTCTTCCGCGCTCCTGGAAAGCAGCGCTAGTTCCTTTTATGGCACGTATTCCTGAGCGTATCGGCTTTTTGGGTGAACACCGTTACGGTTTGTTGAAGGAGAGGCGTAAGCTAGATAAACAAGTGTTGAACCAAACGGTGAAGCGGTTTGTTTCTTTGGGGCTACCTCTGGAAGAGGCAATGCGTGGTGAATTTGCGATCCCCACACCGCGGTTAACGATTGATCGAGATAACCTAGTCAACTTACGTCTTACCCATGCGCTGTCGTCACGACCTGCGATTGGCATGATGCCTGGTGCTGAGTACGGACCTGCTAAGCAGTGGCCATTAGGTTATTTTCATGAGTTAGCAGCGCGGCTGATCAAAGACGGATTTGAAGTGCGTGTGTTTGGTGGGCCTAAAGACCATACTGCAGGTGAGAACATTGTAAAAGAACTGCCCCATGCGCATAACTTGTGCGGTAAAACCCAATTGGCGGATGCCGTTGATCTGTTAGCAGACTGTCGTCAAGTAGTTACCAACGACTCAGGCTTAATGCACGTGGCCGCCGCGGTGGGGGTGCGTATTCACGCCCTTTACGGTTCTTCATCACCTGCTTACACACCGCCCCTAACCGATAATGCCGTCATTCACTATTTAGCACTTTCCTGCTCACCTTGCTTTAAGCGTACCTGCCCGCTGGGGCATACCAACTGTTTGAATGAGCTAGAAGTAGAGCAAGTATACCGAGCGATGCGTGTCGATAGTCAGCGCGCTAACGGCGTTAATGTTAACGCATAATCTCGACTTCATCGGCCTGATCAGCAGGCGCTTCTATAACCTGTTGGTCGGCACTCTCATTATCTTGCGTTTTACGTCGTTGAGGAGTCAGTCCTTCCCAAAGACGGTGCTGTAACGCGGTCTCTTCTCTGAGCCGCTCGTTAAGCACCTCAAGCCCATGTGTTTCTACCAATGTTGGTTGATTGCTAAGTAATGACGCGCCAAGCCCTGCACGGTTGTTAGTAAGTGGTAGTCCCATGGCATCCAAAATAGTGGGGAATACGTCTAACATTGTCGCTCCCCGCCGCACTGTCAGTGGTGTGATGTCATCCCCTAGCATGATTAGCGTATTGTCTCGCTCAAGTGTTGTCAGTTGATCCCAAACTGACACGCGCATCGTGAGGTGATCGCTAAGGACGACAACTAAGGTGTTTTCGAGTAGACCTTCTTGTTCAAGGCGCTCAATAAGATCGCGCGCTTGGCTAGCCGAACATTTCACCGAATATAAGATATCCTGACCATCGAACTCACCCTGGCGGTCTAGGCACGTTTGGGAGGGGAAGCCGCCAGGAGCATGACCAGCAATGCTTAGATTAACCACTGCCCAGGGGCCGTCATCCTCTTCACTCAAACGACGAATCTCATCCACAGTAAAATCGTAAAGTGTATCGTCGTAGAGTCCCCAGCTATTAACGTACTCTGGGTCATCGAGTTCCGCCGATAGCTCCTCCTTTCCTTTTACCGTATTAAACTGATGGCCTCGGTAGAAAAGACCTTTACCAGCAAACTGGGTGCTGGCCCCACCCAAATAGCTAAGACGATAGCCTTGAGCGGCTAACACATCGCCTAGGCAATCAACCCCGGGAACAACTTTAGATAGTGGATCGAACTGACTATCGTGTAACAGCCCTGCAGGCATCAGTGGCACACCACACTGGCTAGCAATCATACCCGCCATGGTCCAGCCGGTGTTTTCCATTTGCTGGATACCCTCAAAGACCAGCCCGCGTTCGCCTAGTGCGGTTAAATCAGCGTAAGCATCACCAAATAGCTCATTGCTATACGTGCGTTCAATACTTTCCAAGTACATTACCAAGAGGTTAGGCGCATTGACTTGGTCTTCCGTGGGCGGTGGCACGTAACGTCGATCTAACCAAGCACCATCATCCGTTACAATAGCTGCGCTGCGCTGCCCTAAACCGTATAGCATCGGATTTGCGGCTAGCAAGAGAAGTGCAACAAAACGTTCAGCTAGTCGCCAACGCTGATCATGCCGAGTAATCCAGGTAACCGATGCCAGCACGGCGAGCACACTCGCCGTGTAAATAGCCGCAGTGATCATTTTTCCAGCACCGCCATGCTCGGCCATGCCGGCTTGAAGGTGGAAAAACACGGCGCCTAAATCGACATTGCCAAAACTATCAGCTAAATAGATATAGACGCCTAGCAAGCTGAGTGGTATCAGCGACCAAGGCCACATCCGGCGATAGCGAGCGTTTAGCGGCGCGCCCCAGCGCAGCTTAAGACCAATGCTGATCCATAGAGCGGCTGTGAAAAATAGCGTCCACCAAGGCAGCCGAGTTAGGACGGTGATGGCATAGCCAAGACAGATACCGATAACGAGCAGTGGCAGCCATGGAGTAAGTTTGAGTGACCTTGGTGCTGGCATGCGTCTCCAGAAACGAGTGTTGATAGAGTAAAGAAATACGGGGCCTCTTGATCACAAGATCAGGTGGAGACTGCCCAGTAGTAGAGATATCTTTAGTGATATCAACACGTCGTGATAGAAAAATTTACAATGTATTATAGGCGGCTATTAACATTATTTTTGGCATATTTCCAAAAAACACCATTTGCATTAGCAACAGATATGGTAAGTCCACGCCAGCCATCTAGTATGCCGAGGCGAAAAAAATAAGTGCGTATAAATGCAAACAGAGCCTTGAGAAATATGAGTGAAAAAGGATGATGTTTGAGTTTTTTTGATGATGCACGAAGGTCTGAATAGCGATTTATCTTATCAAGGAACTGGGCGAGGTCGTTAATGGCAAGATGTTCAATTTTTCCATTAAGCCGAGAAACTTCTGTATTTTTTTCTAAGTTTACTGACTCATGAACAGCAGCATCATTAAAGTTGCATGTGTTACGATTAAACAGCCGAACTAACCAGTCATTTCCCCAGCCGGAGTGGCGAACGGGTTTACCCAGCATCCAGTTTTCACGCAATATTTTACCAGCCTGTTGAGGTGTGGCAGTGGCTACCCAGTCATTAATCGCAGCGTTGAGCTCTTTTGTCGGCGCTTCGTCAGCATCTATTGATAAGATCCAATCATATTTTGCTAACGATACGGCAGTACGTTTGGTAAGGCCAAAGCCTAAAAATGCACCATGGTGTAATGTTGTATTGGAGTAGGCTTGTACAATACTGCATGTTTCGTCTGTGGAGCCGTTGTCATATACCACGACATCGTCATAGCACGTCAAGGCGTCTAATGTTCGGCTAAGTGTCGCAGCCGCATTGCGAGTAATGATAACGACACTCACATCCATAGGCATTTATTTAAATCCTGCACTGGTGGTTGGTAGATACAGTACTATACCAGGGTGATGGCAACGATTTGTATGAGGAAAATTTGCATATTATTCACGTTAATCTTGCTAAAGGTTTCCGCGGTGGAGAACGCCAGACAGCGCTGTTAATTCAAGCCTTGCAACGTCATGTAGATCAGCAAACGTTGGTATGCAGGAAAGATTCTCCATTGCGTAATGAACTTCTATGCATTGAGAACTTAAGATTTGTGGATGCTAACCAGCAGATTGCTGGGCATAGGCAAGCCGGCCACGCATCGGTAGTGCATGCTCATGAAGCTAAAGCGGTGCACTGGGCGTGGTTGCATAAGCGTATATACGGTACGCCCTATGTGTTGACTCGCCGAGTGGATACACCGATTAAAGATAAATTGGTGAATCGACTGTTCTATAGTGATGCAGATTGCTGTGTGGCTATTTCATCGATTATTCGACAACAGTTATCATGCTGGAGTAAGCATGATGTGTTGACTATTCCTAGTGCGATGACGGGGTTTACAGCGGATCCCGAAGTAGCTGCTCACTTTCGCGCTAGCTATCCAGGTCGCTTTATTGTGGGCCATATTGGTGCATTAGTTGATCGTCATAAAGGACAGCGGATACTACTTGAGGCTGCAGCACGATTACAGCATAGCCATCCCGAAGTGCTGTTCGTTTTTTTTGGTCGAGGTGAGGATGAGGAAGCGCTTCACTCTGAAAGCAGTCACTTAAAAAATGTTGTATGGGCAGGCTTTAAGTCTAACATTGGCGATTTCATTCCAGCGCTGGATCTTTTTGTTTTCCCATCTCGCAACGAAGGACTAGGGTCAGTTCTTTTAGATGTTATGGATGCAAATGTGCCTATTATTGCTAGTAATGTTGGTGGTATTCCTGATTTAATTAAGAATGGTGAAACAGGCATTTTAGTAACGCCAGGGAGTACTGAGGAAATCGAGAGCTGGATAGTGAAATTAGTAAAAAATAAATCTATGAGAGAGTCTTTTGTTGAAAATGCACGTCATCTTTTAGAGTTTTATAGTAAAGAAAAAATGGCTGAAAGTTATCTCGATGCCTATGAAGGAGCTGTTTTAAATGAACGATTTTTTAAAAGTTAAATGCATCGCTATTTTTTTACATAACAGGCCTTTTTTTGGTGCATATGTAGTTCATATTCCTTTTTTAGTCGCAGTTAAGGAAAGATATCCCAATGCTACATTGGTGGGTGTCTCTAAAAACTCAGGGGCAGATTTTCTAGTTGAAGCAGGTTTTATAAATGCACTTGAAGTAATTGATGGCTTTGGCACAGATAGCTTAAGTAGGAAATACAAGTTTGATATTGGCTTTAATCTGCGTCCTTCTAGTGTTGGGACTTCTCTGCAAATGTTAAAGCTGAGAATTCCTTATAGAATAGGGTTTAAAAAATTCGGAGCGCTTTATACGTATTCAGTACCTCTTGATGTAACTAACTACAGAGCTGACCTTTTTTTGTCACTTCTAGGAGTGACATCGACGTTGGATATCACTCCATATTTGAAAAATGATATTGAATCCGCTGGAGTATTAAACAATAGAATTGTACTTGCTCCTGGTGCGGGGGGAGGCGAAAAAAAATGGCCACTTACTAATTATATTCAGCTAGCCAGAAAAATTTCAGAGTTAAGGTCAGAAGAAATTGCTTTTCTAACCGGGCCTAAAGAAGAAAAGGAAAAGGAGATTCTTGAAAAAGAAGGTTTTTTTGTTATTCATAGCCCTGATGTAAATGCTCTTTTTAGCTTGATAAATAGTTGTAAAATATTTATCAGTAATGATTGTGGCCCATCCCATGTTGCTCATATATTAGGGGCGAACCAAGTTGTTATTTTTAAGAAATATCTGTCTGAATGGTTTCTTGAAAGAGATAACAGCGATTACGTTGAATCACTAACAGATCTTTCATTAGTTACTCCTGACGAAATAATAAAGTGTATATCTAAAATTCTAAAATATGATGTTGCATTTTAAATTAAAAGGTTAACTATTATAACCTTTTAATATTGTGGGCAACACATGATGGCAATGAAATTTTGTTAGCGACCTTACTAGACGTTTTATATTGTGTTCCTGCCAATTTCCTTGTGGCCGCAAGCGACAGCGGTCCAGGTCAATCAGCCAGGGTTCACCGTTAGAGTCGATTAAAATATTGCGGGCGTTAAGATCCACATGATCAAGGCCCACTTGATGGAAGCGTTTGATCATTACACCTACGCGCTGAAGTAAAGCCTCATCCGTCTCGTGAGTAGAAAGTAACGATGCTAGAGCCCTAGCACCTGGAACCCTGACGGTAATGAGCGCGGCTTCATACGTCAGACCATAACGCATAACACAACAGGCAACGGGGCGTGGCACGGGCAGCCCTTGGTCATACAAGGTGGCCGTTAAGCGAAGCTCACGAAAAGCCCGAGTGCGCTCTTCACCTAGCCATAGGTAACGTTTTTTACTTAGCTTGGCAATCAACCCGCCCCGGCGGTAAGGGCGTAGCACCCACTGCTCTGCATCGCCTGCCTGTAGAAATAAACTGCTCCCACGCCCTGGTGCTTCGCCAATGACTAAATTGCGTTCACGCCAATAGGCTTCACAAAAGAGAGCAGGATGAAGAGGGGGTGACCCTGTTGGTAACAGTGGTTGTGACAGTTGGTGTGACGCGGCGGCGTCACTTACACTGTCTGAATCATGTAAAATCAGCCAATTTTTCTGCCGGAGTGCCGCTAAGCGCATGAAGCCCTCTCTGCCTGCTCAACCTAACCATATTGCCATTTTGCGCCTCTCCGCGTTGGGAGACGTGTGCAATCTCGTGCCCACGGTGCGAGCGTTGCAGCGCCAGTGGCCGCACGCTCATATTACCTGGATAATCGGCAAGGGGGAGCACAGTTTACTGGCAGGG
The DNA here is from genome assembly GCF_025917315.1 of Halomonas qaidamensis. Classification (NCBI taxonomy): domain Bacteria; kingdom Pseudomonadati; phylum Pseudomonadota; class Gammaproteobacteria; order Oceanospirillales; family Halomonadaceae; genus Halomonas; species Halomonas qaidamensis. The sequence continues at coordinate 17,824 of NZ_CP080627.1, forward strand.
CTTTCCGGGGTCGAGTTTATTGTCTATGACAAGTCCACTGGTCTTGCGGGTATGCGCGCGCTCTGGAAAGAGCTTTCTGGCACCCGCTTCGATGTACTGCTACACATGCAGCAGGCGATACGCGCTAGCGTGCTTTCGCTTGGACTCAAAGCCAATGCGCGGGTGGGATTCGATAAGGGGCGCGCCAAAGATAAGCAACATTGGTTTACCCAGTACCAGCTTGCCCCACGTGCGAATGCCCATGTGCTAGAGTCATTTATGGATTTTGCTCGCTTGCTCGGCGTAGAAGATGATCGATTGGAATGGAATCTGGCCGTACCACCGCTGGCCTATGAGGAAGCTCGTGGGGTCAGTGGCGATACGCCATATCTGGTCATTAATCCTTGCAGCAACGCGCGGTTACGCAACTTTCGTAATTGGTCAGTGGAAGGCTATGCCAGCGTGATTGAACATGCTTGGGTACACCATGGTTTGAAGAGCGTGCTGACCGGTGGTGGTAGTTCTTTAGAGCGAGAAATCGGCGATCAAATTGAGGCGCTGTGTCAGCCAGATAGCGTTATTAATGCTATCGGCGGTACGTCGCTCAAAGGCGTACTAGCGCTGATTGACAATGCCCGTGCGGTCATTGCCCCAGATACCGGGCCGGCGCACATGGGCAACGCCATGGGTACACCCACGCTTGGCCTCTACGCGACCACCAATCCTCAGCGTGCAGCGCCTTATTGTTGGCGGGATTTTGCGGTCAATGCTTACCCTGAAGCGGTTCGTACATATCTAAATAAATCCGTCGATGAGGTGAGCTGGGGGCAGCGAGTGCGTCATGCGGACGCTATGGATTTAATCAAGGCCGACGACGTAATTGCTAAGCTAGACGCGCTGCTGGCATCTACAGCAGTACAGCCAACAACAGGACCTTCGGATGAGAGTTGATTTAACCGCCCTGGAACATGCCCGCGTACTGGTGGTAGGGGATGTGATGCTCGACCGCTATTGGCATGGTAGCACGTCGCGTATTTCACCCGAAGCGCCGGTGCCAGTGGTACGTGTAGAGGATGCTGATGATCGTCCCGGTGGCGCGGCGAATGTGGCACTGAATGTAGCCTCTCTCGGTGGTCATGCAGCCCTGGCTGGAGTGGTGGGAGAGGACGACAATGCCGCACTGCTGACATCGCGTTTGGCGGCTTCAAATGTAAGTACTTACTTTCAAAGAAGCCCAGAGATACCAACGATTACCAAGCTGCGTGTGATGAGTCGTAATCAGCAGCTTCTGCGGCTGGATTTTGAGCAGCGCCTCGATAGCGTCGATACCACAGCACTGCTGGAACAGGTCGAAAAAGCGCTGCCCGATTGCGATGTGATGATTCTCTCTGACTACGGTAAAGGAACGCTTAACCAGGTCGAGTCATTAGTTCAGATGGCTCGTGCTTTCGGCAAGCGAGTTCTAGTTGATCCGAAAGGCCTAGATTTTAGTAAGTACCGTGGGGCGAGTTTGATTACGCCTAACTTAACCGAGTTTGAAGCGGTAGTTGGCCACTGCGCCAATGACGATGTTCTGGCTCAGCGCGGAGAAGCGTTGCGCGCCGAGCTTGAGTTAGAAGCGCTACTGATCACTCGCAGCGAAAAAGGTATGACCCTCATTCGCGAAGGTCACGCACCGCTCCATTTGCCCACTCGAGCCCAGGAAGTGTTCGATGTCACCGGCGCAGGTGATACCGTGATTGGTTTGATGGGCCTCGCGCTAGCGTCGGGGCACGCGCTGCCGGAAGCGATGATGCTGGCCAATTTGGGGGCAGGCTTGGTGGTTGCCAAGCCGGGAACAGCGACGCTTTCGATAGCCGAGCTATACACCGCGTTACATGGCGACAAACTAGCTGAGTTTGGGGTGATTGACCAAGTTCCGCTGGTCGACGCTGTGCGTGCAGCTCAGCTGCGCGGCGAGCGTGTAGTGATGACCAATGGTTGCTTTGATATTCTCCATGCAGGGCACGTGGCCTACTTAGAACAAGCCAAACGCCTGGGAGATCGCCTTATCGTTGCGGTAAATGACGATGCCTCGATTGGCCGCTTAAAAGGCCCTAAGCGGCCAATAAACCCGCTTAATCGTCGTATGCAAGTGCTGGCAGGGCTGGGCGCTGTCGATTGGGTCGTGCCATTTAGTGACGATACGCCCCAAGCGTTAATTGAAGCCGTTTTGCCGGATATTTTAGTAAAAGGCGGCGATTACCGCCCTGAAGATATTGCCGGTGGCGAAGCCGTTATCGCCAACGGCGGTGACGTGAAAGTACTTGGCTTTGAAGATGGCGTATCGACCACCGCAATGATTAGCTCCATCCTGGATCGCGAAGGGTAATGGCGTCATCGATGTGGCCGAGGCTGCTCTATTCAGCGGCGCTCTATGTTTTGTCTCCGTTGATTGGCTGGCGCATCTGGCGTGAGCAAGTGCTTACTTACTCGCGCTTACAGCGACTTGGGATGCGTTTGGGTACGCTTCCCCCAGCGCCGCGAATTTGGTTGCACTGTGCTTCGGTGGGGGAAGTACGTTCTGCCCGACCCCTAATAGAGGGTTTGCTGGCGCGTTACCCTCAGCACAGCCTGCTGCTGACCACAATGACTGCGACGGGTGCCCAGCAGGTTCAGGCGATCGCCAGTGAACAAACCGCAACGGACCAAGTACGGCTTGCTCACTGCTTCCTCCCTTTAGATTTTCCGGGAGCGGCCAAGCGCTTTATTACCCGCGTGCAACCCACTCTTGCCATTCTGTTTGAAACCGAGCTGTGGCCCAACTTGCTGCATGCTTGCCACCAACAAGCAGTACCTGTCGCGGTAGTGAACGGGCGGCTATCGCCGCGAGCCTTTGCACGCTATCAGCGGCTGCGTCCGCTAATGGCTGGCGCTTTGGCTAACGTTACGTGGTTAGCTGCTAAATCGGCGCAAGATGCTGAGCGTTTTCAAGCACTGGGTTGTCGCGCAGAAGTAACCTGTGTCGTTGGTTCGTTAAAATTTGAGATACCTTCTCAAGAAAAAACTCTAAAGAAGAGTGAGCACTTACTTCAAAACTGGAGCGCACGCCCTGTATGGGTGGCGGGCTCCACCCGTGACGGGGAAGAAGCACTGCTCTTGAAGGCCCACCGCCAGCTGTTGAAGCGCTTTCCAACTGCGTTATTGGTATTGGTGCCGCGTCATCCGCAGCGTTTTGACGACGTAGCCAAGCTGTGTGCCCAGAGCGGCTGGGTACTAAGCCGTCGCAGCCAGCAAGAGGCCGTGACGCCGCAAACGCAGGTCTACCTGGGGGATACGCTAGGAGAGTTGGCAATGCTCTATGCAGCGGGCAGTGTGGCTTATGTCGGTGGCAGTTTAGTACCCGTTGGTGGCCACAATGTGTTGGAGCCGGCGGCGTTGGGTAAGCCGGTACTCTGCGGCTCCTCGCTTGAGAATTTTAGCGATGTAGCTGAGCCGCTGATAGCAGCAGGCGCATTAAGCGTGGTGGAAACACCGGATGCCTTGGCTGATGCGCTAGCCGAGTTATTGGCAAACCCACAACATGCCCAGCACATTGGGCATGTTGGGCGAGATGTCGTTGAAACCCACCGAGGCGCGCTGGCGCGCACGTTAGATGGGCTCAGTCAGTGGCTAACGTAAGGCTGTGCGCTCGACGCCGCTCTCTGTACCCAGTAGCAGCACATCAGCACTGCGTTGAGCAAATAACCCGTTCGTTACCACGCCCACAATGGCATTAATACGCGCTTCCATAGACGCTGGGTCGTCAATCATAAAGTCGAAACAATCAATAATTTGATTGCCATTATCAGTGACGACACCTTGGCGGTAGACGGGGTCTGCGCCTAGTTTGACTAACTCCCGAGCGACATAGGAGCGCGCCATCGGAATAACTTCGACAGGTAGCGGAAAGTTGCCTAACTGGGCCACATATTTAGAGCCATCGGCAATACAAATAAAGCGTTTAGCGCAGGCAGCAACGATTTTTTCTCGGGTAAGCGCTGCGCCTCCGCCTTTAATCATTTGTAAGTTAGCATTTACTTCGTCTGCTCCATCGATGTAAAAAGGTACATCGCCCACATGATTTAACTCAAACACCTCAATGCCTAGCGCCTGTAAGCGTTTAGCACTGGCTTCTGAGCTGGCAACGGCACCTTTGAAACGATCTCTTAGCGGTCCTAAACGATCAATAAACAGGTTCGCGGTCGAGCCTGTGCCAATGCCTAGCACGGTGTCCTTTTCGAGATGAGGCTCAATCTCTTTAATCGCAGCATCCGCTACGGCCGCTTTCAATTCATCTTGGGTCATCATATTTTCCTGCGTCAGGGTTAGGCAGTGCTCCCTAGTATAACGGCCTTCGCGCCAACTGCCGATGGAAACGCCGCTAGACGACGCTAGGCGTAATCTGCTACCAATAAAGGCTTTGCTCTCACCCGTCAGGGTCACGATATTTTTCTGGGATTCCCGCATGCTCGAAGCAACCGTCAAAAAGATCCTCCAAGCCCGCGTCTATGAAGCCGCTTGTGAGACCCCTATTTCTCCCGCTCCCTTTTTGTCGCGTCGTTTCAATAACCAAATTTTGATTAAGCGCGAAGACCTTCAGCCAGTATTTTCATTCAAAATTCGTGGTGCCTACAACAAAATGGCCCAGTTGACTGAAGAGCAGAAGGCCAAGGGTGTTATCGCGGCATCGGCGGGCAACCATGCCCAGGGCCTAGCGATGGCGGCTAAGCTTATGGGCGTTAAAGCGGTCATTGTTATGCCTCGCATCACGCCCGATATCAAAGTTCAGGCAGTGCGTGCCCGCGGGGCAAAAGTCATTTTGAAAGGCGATGCGTTTGCCGCTGCCGCTGAGCATGCCCAAGAACTGATTAAAGAGCATGGCTATACCTATATTCCACCGTTTGACGATATTGATGTGGTCGCAGGCCAGGGCACTATCGGAGTAGAAATTCTGCGTCAGCATAGCGGCCGTTTAGACGCTATTTTTATTCCTGTCGGCGGTGGCGGCTTAATAGCCGGTGTCGCAGCGTATGTGAAATATCTGCGCCCAGATATCAAAATCATCGCCGTAGAAGCGGAAGATAGCGCGTGCCTCAAAGCTGCGTTAGAAGCTGGTGAGCGAGTCATACTTGATCAGGTAGGCGTATTTGCCGAAGGCGTGGCTGTGGCGCAAATCGGCGAGGTGCCGTTTTCATTAGTGCGTGACTTAATCGACGACGTTATCACGGTGAATACCGATGAAATGTGCGCCGCGGTGAAAGATATTTTTGAGGACACTCGTGCTGTGGCGGAAACATCAGGCGCGCTTTCACTAGCAGGCCTGAAGAAATATGTGCAGCAAACCGGCGCTGAAGGTGAGACGCTGATATGTATTAACTCTGGTGCGAATACTAACTTTGATCGTTTGCAGCATATTGCGGAACGAACCGAGCTGGGTGAGCAGCGAGAAGCGATCTTAGCGGTGACTATTGCAGAAAAGCCAGGCAGTTTTAAAAAATTCTGCCGCACACTAGGGAAGCGAATGGTCACCGAGTTTAGCTATCGCTATGCGGATAATAGCGAAGCGCATATTTTTGTGGGTGTTCAGGTCAAACCAGGTGGGGAAGATCGTCAGGCCGTGATTGATAAGCTGCGTGAAGGTGGCTATCAGGTGGAAGACTTAACTGATAATGAGCTGGCGAAACTACATATTCGCCATCTTAGTGGGGGCCGGCCTAGCGAGCGTTTTGAAGAAGAACTCTACCGCTTCGAATTCCCAGAGCGCCCTGGTGCGCTCATGAACTTCTTAACCCAGTTGCCCCATGACTGGAATATTTCACTGTTTCATTACCGTAATCACGGCGCTGCCTATGGTCGTGTGCTGGTGGGGATGCAAGTGCCCAGTAGCGATCGAACGCATGTAGCTGAGTACTTGGATGCGATTGGTTACCGCTATTGGCAGGAGAGTGATAATCCAGCGTATCGGCTTTTTATGGCGTAAATATTTGTAAGTGTTCGCTAACCCCAGGATACAGGGCTGCTAAGAAATATGAACTTTTAGAAACGTTTAATAGAGCGTTAAAAATAGCGCTGAAAGCAGTTGTCAGTTGTCCCCTATGGCCCTATAGTCGTGGGCGAAATTAATGAGGTGTGTCATCTTTTCATACGTACTGCCTAGATGACGCACTTAGGGCATTCGGCAACTGTGAAAGACGTTGGAGATGAGGCATGCGGCGGAAAAAGCCTGATATGGTGATGGCGCTAACGGTGGTGTTTTTACTTGGGGTACTCGCCACTGGCTATGCGCAAGCGCTGTCGGGGAGTTAACTTCTCAAGTTAGTCACAGCGCTTTCAGCCTAAACGCTGCACCTAGCGAGTGGACGCTGATAGTAAAACGGGCTGATCTTAACGATCAGCCCGTTTTTATTGGCCGAATGACCATCGTGTCACTAACCACCACGTCCAGCGGAATATCCCAAGGCTCTACGGGCAGCGTAGCCACCTGTTGGCAGGCGTGTGCAACGCCAATCAACGTTGGAGCGGGTCCTTGATAGCGCATAAAAGCAAGACTCCGATCATAAAAGCCACCTCCCATGCCCATACGGTTTGCTTGCTTATCAAACCCTACCAGCGGAACAATCAGCGTATCTAGCGCCCAAGCCGGCATGCGATTGCGCCGCTCGGCGGCAAATCGTGAGCATGGTTCTGCGATGCCAAAGCGATTTTTAACCATAGGGGTGGACTCGTGGTAGGCAACAAACCAAAGACGATTAGTCGAGAATGGGCGTAATACAGGTAAGTAAATACTTACTTTTCGCTGACGAAGCCACGGTATTAAGTGTGTCGGGTCTATCTCGCCATTAACCGGTAAATAAAGGCTAATGCGTTTCGCTCGACGAATTTCAGGCAGCTGTTTAAGGCGCTGGCAAAGGGCGGAAGCGGCTTGTTTTTGCTGATCTAGGGAAAGGATACGGCGTCTGCGTCTAAGCTCGCGGCGAAGCGCAACTTTATCGCCGGATATACTGAAGACAGCAGTGTCGTTCATAACGAGCTACTCATAACGAGCTAACTAAGTTATTCCGCAGAATAGACTAAGAGTTCCCCAGAATGCCGCTGTCGTTCTGGCCCTGAACCTACTGGTTCAGGTGGGTGGCCGCAGCCAAACCGTCAGGCTTTCCGACGCACGGACATGCACACGGGTTTGGCTAGCATTTGGCCCCCTGGGTACTTCGCATAGGCTCGAGGGACTATAACGACTGGCGTACACCCCAGAGAACATCTTCATCTTAACAGAGCCAGTGATAATGCCAAAGGGGCGTGGCAGGTTCTTAGGGTTCTTTTTGTTGGCGAGTGCTGGCAAGTGCCCGTTCAAGGCGGTCGTTTAGACGGCTAAGATTCGCTTCGCTCGCACGGTGTTCATCTAGCACCTCGAGCAATTCATGGGTGATGTTTAGGGCTGCCATGACGGCCACCCGTTCGCTGCCAAGGGTATTACTTTGAGCATGAATGCCGTGCATTGCGCGATCTAAATAGCGAGCAGCGCGTTCAAGCTGGGTTTCTTCGCCAGTGTCGCAAGCAATCATATAGCTGCGACCCAGTAGGGTGATTTCTTTGGTTGGCCGCTTCGCGTTACTCATCAAAAACTCCGGCACAGGTCATTTTAGTGACCAATGCGTTAACATCACTGCATAGGAAGGGTAGCTAGCATTCACTATAAGAGAGCGGCTTGTGTGGGGTCAACGCACAGCCACGAGTGCTGTTAGCATCCTTCCACCGTTTGGCAGTCTTTTTGATACGTTGTTATGACGGTTTCACCCCCATTTTTGTATAGCGAGCAATGCCCATGTCCTTAATCAATGAGCGCCAGGATTTTTCTGACGTTGCGGATGTTTTTCTTCTTCATGGAAGTATGCAGTCTCCCGCTTTTTTGGATGGCCGCTTAAGTGGTCTATTAGCACTACGTGATGTGACGGCTGAAGCATGGCTAGAAGAGGTTTGCCTAAGCTTAGGTGTCGAGCAGCCTCGGGATCCTGCTAGCGCTGAACGCCTGCTAGGTTGGCGACGACAAACGCTTGAAGCACTGAGCGCCAGCGATTTGAATTACGCGCCGCTGTTGCCTGATGAGCTTTTTTCACTCGCCGAGCAAGCCCAGGGCCTAAAAGAGTGGACGCAGGGTTTTATGGAAGTCGTCGAGGATGTGGCTGATGAGACGCTTCGCGAGCGCTGGTCCAAAACGCTACAAGAGGCCATCGATGACCTAGCGGGACTTGTACAGATCGAAACGGATATCGACGATAGCCCTGAAAATGAAAATGACTTATTTGCCTTGACGGAGCACGCGCGTATGGCGGCCATGCTGCTTTATACCGAGCAGCACCCGGGGATGCCTCAGGTCGAGCAGTCCGACGCCCCCGTTCATTAATACAGGAGTTATCTATGTTGCCTGAGACACTGCCTAGGCCTGCTGCTATTACACCTGCTGAGTACCGCCAGCGCCGAGAAGCGCTCATCGCCCAACTGCCTGTCAATGCAGCGCTTGTGGTGCCAAGCGCTGCATTGGTAACTCGCTCTCACGATAGCGAATACACGTTTCGACAGCAGAGTGACTTTTACTACTTGACCGGCATTCAAGAGCCCGATGCGTTGCTTGTTGTGCTGCCTGGCCGTGAGGCAGGCCAAAGCGTGGTGTTTTGCCAAGACCGCGACGCCACTATGGAAGCCTGGACAGGTCGGCGTTTAGGTGCCCAGGGCGTAGAGGCACAACATGGTATTGATCAAGCGTTTGAAAATGCTCAGCGGGAAGAGCAGTTGCCGGGGCTATTAGCTGGTCGCGAACTGCTCTATCTGCCGCTAGATAATCCCGAGGCGCTAAGTATTGCAGAAGAGGCGCTAGCCCATGCCCAGGCGGGTCTGCGCCACGGTAAGCCAGCGCTAAAAGGATGGCTGGATAGTCGTCCGCTTGTTCATGAAATGCGGCTTATTAAAAGCCCAGCTGAAATTGCCTTACTGCGCCATGCGGCGGCTATTTCTGCCCAGGCGCATATCCGCGCGATGCGTAGCTGCCGTGCTGGATTAAGCGAGTATCAGCTGCAAGCGGAGTTGGAACATGAGTTCGCTTGGCAAGGCGCCAGCGGGCCAGCGTATAGCACCATTGTGGGAGGTGGGGAAAACGCTTGCGTACTGCATTACATTGAAAATAGCGACATGTTGAAAGCCGATACACTCGTGTTGATTGATGCTGGCGCGGAGTTTGATCTCTATGCTGGGGACATCACCCGCACGTTTCCCGTTAGCGGTAAGTTTAATGACGCTCAGCGAGCGCTTTACCAAGTGGTACTAGCTGCCCAGGAGCGTGCGGTGCATGCTATCAAGCCAGGGACTACGCTGGCAGATATTCATCAAGGCGTGGTGCGCGATTTGACCGCAGGCTTAATTGCTCTTGGGTTGTTAGAGGGCGATGAGCAGGCGCGTATTGACGACGAGAGCTACCGACGCTTCTACCTACACTCTACATCACACTGGCTAGGGCTGGACGTACATGATGTGGGAACCTACCGCCTCAATGAAGAGACCCCGCGCCCGCTTGAAAGTGGCATGGTCGTTACCGTTGAGCCTGGCCTGTATATCCCTTGTGACGACGATATTCCTGTGGCTTACCGCGGTATTGGCATTCGTATCGAAGATGATGTTGTGGTGACCCAGGATGGGCATGAGGTGCTTACATCAGCCGTACCAAAGCAGATTGCTGATATAGAGCAGTTAATGGCTAATAAATAACCAGTAAATTAGCACTGATAATAAATTATGTAATTTACATTACGAAATTACGATTTGTATAGTTCGTGCTTAACCTGTAGGAGATGCCAATGCACGGTGTACAGCAGGCAAATCAAGGCCAACAGAAACAAGCGCTTACTCACGATATCGTTATTGTGGGTGGTGGTTTGGTAGGTGCCAGCTTGGGCTGTGCGTTGGCTCCTCTTATTGAGCGCTATGGGTGGCGGGTGGCCATTATTGAGTCCAATGCCTTACCTGAAAGCGCGCAGGAGGTGTCGTGGCAACCTAGCTTCGATGCACGCGCTAGCGCTATTGCTGAAGGCTCTGCTCAGCGCTTTCGCCAATTGGGGGTGTGGGAGGCGATGCGTAGTGAAGCAACGCCGATCAAGCGTATTCATATTAGCGAGCGCGGGCGTTTAGGTGCTACGAGATTGAGCGCCCAGGAACTAGGGGTGCCGGCATTAGGGCATGTCATACCTAATGCCTGGATGGGGCGCGTGTTGCACCATCATCTTCAGCAGTTGCCGATTGAGTGGCACTGCCCTGCGACCGTGGCACAACTGACGCCACAAGCAGAGGGCCATCACCTGATTCTTTCTGATGGTAGTGAGCTGACTGCAGCGTTGACTATTCTTGCCGATGGCGGCCGGTCTGGTCTGAAGGAGCAATTGGGGATTAGTAGTCGCCGCCGCTCTTATGAGCAAACCGCGCTGATTGCGCACGTGGGTATTAGTCAGTCTCATCAGGGGGTAGCGTATGAACGGTTTACAGAAGAAGGGCCGATCGCCTTGTTGCCACTACCAGGTCAAGCCATGGAGTTAGTCTGGACGCATACCAGTGGCACTGAACAGGCGCGGCTAGCGCTCTCTGATCAGGCATTTCTACGCCAGCTACAGTCCGCCTTTGGTGATCGAGTAGGGCGTTTTACTCGGGTGGGACAGCGTCTCAACTACCCGCTTTCGCTGATCACCGCAGAAGAACCGGTTCGACCAGGGCTGGCGGTACTGGGTAATGCTGCCCACGCGCTACACCCAGTAGCGGGTCAGGGCTTCAACCTGGCGCTACGCTCCGTGATGGACCTGGCCGAGGAGCTGGCGCAGGGCGCCGAAAATCAGCGTGCCCTTGGTGATATGCAAACGCTGCAGTCATTTGAGCGACGTCGAGCTCAAGACCGTTCCAATGTGATTCGGTTTAGTGATGGGTTAGTACGGTTATTTGGCTATTCGCTGCCTTTACTTCCCCATGCCCGAGCAGCTGGGCTGGTGGGGTTAAATTTAGTGGGGCCGCTTCGCCGCAGCTTGGCACGCCGAGCGATGGGGCTAGAGCGTTAACCTAACAATCACTACTGACTCAGAGCGTGACAGCTGTCTCAGAAAGGTAACGAAGGAAACGGTATGAAAACGCAAGCAGCGGGGTTAGATGCGTCGGTTGAACATTTCGACGCGATAATTGTGGGTGCTGGCATGGTAGGCACGGCGCTAGTAGGGCTATTAACGAATGCTGGCATGCAGGTGGCGTTAGTAGAAACCAAAGCAGAGCCACTTCGTTTAGCTGCTTTCGGCGATCATCCACCGGCCCCCAGGGTGAGTGCATTGACACCGGTTTCTCAGCGCCTGCTCTCGCACTTGAAGGCGTGGCCTGCAATGGCTGATACGCGGATAACGCCTTACCGTTATATGCAGGTGTGGGATGCAGAAGGGAGCGGTAGCATTCAGTTTTCCGCTGATGAAGCAGGTGCACCCGTACTTGGACATATTGTTGAAAACGAGGTGACATTAGCCGCGTTAAATGAGCAGGTATTAGCGTTGCCAAAGGTTAGTACTTTCTTTGGAGTTGGCGTGGAGGCTTTACAAACATCGGATAACGGTCGTTGGCTAGTACTTAAGGATGGGCGTCAGTTGTATACACCGTTACTCATTGCGGCCGATGGTGCTCACTCCACCATGCGTGAGCTGGCAGGAATATCGGTAGCTGAAGAGCCGATGCAGCAAGAGGCTGTCGTTACCACGGTAAGGTGTGAAAAAACCCATGGGGACACGGCTCGTCAGGCTTTTATCGCTGGCCGTCCACTGGCTTTTTTGCCGCTAACGGTGAATGGTGACGATCGCTACTGCTCGATTGTTTGGTCGACCACACCTGAGCATGCAAAACAACTCACGGAGTTTTCTTCTGATGCGCTGGGGCAGGCCCTAAGTGATGCCTTTGATTATCGCTTAGGCCAGGTGAGTGCCGTCGATGCTGCCTATCGCTTTCCACTTATCCAGCGTCATGCTGCTCAGTATGTGCAGCCCAACTTAGCACTGGTGGGCGATGCTGCCCATAGCATTCACCCGCTAGCAGGGCAGGGGGTTAACCTTGGCTTTATGGATGCAGCGGTGCTGGCTGAAGAGGTGGTTAATGCATGGCAGCGAGGCGCGCCCTGGGGAGCGCTGTCCACGTTGAGTCGCTATGAACGACGCAGACGCTTAGATAATAGTGCTATGTTAGGACTGATGAAAGGGTTCAAAGTACTCTTCGGTAGCGAAGTGCCTGCCCTGACGCTGGCGCGTAATATTGGCATGAGTGGTATGAATCAGTTAGTTCCGTTGAAACGGTTGGTGATGCGGCAGGCGATCGGAGAGCGTGGGCGCCTGCCGCAATCATGCCGTTAACGGCGGCGGCGATCTACCACGTTTAGCGCTTTGAGCAGGTTCAGTGCTTCACTGAGTTGGTAGTCATCGCGTAGGCGCTGAGACATTTCTGCACGCTCCCGTGGTATAGCGTCTTGGCCGCTTAGGTGGCCATCAAGGTCAGCTTCACGGATTCGGCGCTGACCTTCAGCCACTTCCAGGCGGCCACGCACTACTTCTACATCAGGTTCGATACCTTGCGCTTGGATTGAACGTCCATTGGGCGTGTAGTAAAGCGCGGTCGTTAGCTTTAGGCCTTCACCATTGCCAAGTGGCATGATTTGCTGCACGGAGCCTTTGCCAAAGCTCTCGGTACCCATGATCACCCCACGACGTTGGTCTTGAAGCGCCCCAGCGACAATCTCAGCTGCCGAGGCGCTACCGCTGTTTATCAGCACTACCAGTGGTACGTCTCTGGCGGGAGTTTCTGATGATGCTGAAAACGACATTTCAGTATCAGAAAGCCGCCCTTCAGTGTATACAATTAGCCCTTCATCCAGGAAAAGGTCTGCGACGCCAACGGCGGCTTGTAATACGCCGCCTGGATTGTTGCGCAAGTCGAGGATTAACCCTTCAAGCGGCTGTTCTCTAGCCATGCGCTCTAATGATCTGCGTGCCTGTTCAGGGGTTCGCGACTGAAACTGGCTGATGCGCAAGTAGCCGAAGCCTGGTTCAAGTTCTTCGTGCTTAACGCTTTCGCTACGAATCACCTCGCGCGTGAGTGTGAACTCTCTCGGTGACTCTTCACCCGACCGCAAAATGGAAATACGTAGTTGGCTACCTGGCTCACCACGCATTAGATTAACGGCTTCTTGTAGCGATAAACTGTCGGTTGGTGTTCCATCGATAGCCACAATCACATCGCGGGATAACAGCCCTGCTCGGGAAGCCGGCGTGTCATCGATGGGAGTGATGACCATTAGCTGTCCATTTTCAGTGCCTACTTCTATGCCAATCCCGCCAAACTCACCTTGAGTCGATTCGCGCAGACTTTGGTACTCTTCTTCGTCTAAATAGGCTGAATGAGGGTCAAGTTCGCTAAGCATACCGCGCATGGCATTGCGTAATAGCGTGCGATCGTCAACCTCTTCGACATAACCACGTTTAATGCGCTCAAATACTTCGGCAAAGGTTTGAATCTCTTCAAGGGGCAGGTCATCAGCAACGCTATTTGCAGGCTGGGCCACTAAGGGAAGCGGTACCGACAGCAGTACAAGCGGAAGTAAGGTAGCCAAAAAGCGCTTGGCAGGGGCCGATACCTCGGTAACAGATAGCGTCATGCGGACTCCGCTAGGCGAAAGGCAGCATCAAAAGGTGCTGCTCAGGTTGAGATATGATTGTTAATGCATATAAGTCAGCTTATCCCGTCAGCGGCGTGCAATCCAACGTTGTGGATTAATTGGTTCACCGCTACGTCGCACTTCAAAGTAAAGCGCGGAGCGGGTCTGCCCGCCACTATTGCCGACGCGTCCAATTTCAGTGCCGCGACTCACCTGTTGCCCAGGCCGAGCGCTAAAATGTTGCAAGTGAGCATAGAGCGTCATGATCTGATCTCCATGATCAATAATCAGTAGGTTGCCAAAGCCACGCATCCAGTCGGCGAATACCACGCGGCCCGTATGCACCGCAGCTACTGCGCTGCCTGGGTCTGCTTGAATCACGATACCGTTGTAGTGCACGCCATCTCTACGCTGGAAGGTTGCTGTAATCGCTCCTTGAACGGGCCAGGGTAAATCGCCCTGAGTGCGAGTAATGTGGGTGGTAGGTGTTGGTTCGGCTAAGCGGGCCAGCTCGGCTTGAATCGCTCTTAGTTGCTGCTCGGCCTGCTCACGGCTTTGGTTAAGATCGGCTAAGCGGTCTTCTTCGCTGCCATAACGATCATCCAAGGTCGCTACGACCCCCCGCCGCTCCTCGGTTCGCTGGGCGAGCAGGGCGCTTTGCTCTTCTAGCTCGTCGGCTAATGTAGCAAGGCGTGCTTGGCGCTCACCCAGCGCCAGCTCAGTATCTGCCAGCGCGTTATCAAGGCGGCTGATATCGGTAAGGCGTTGCTGGCGCGCTTGAGTGAATCGATTTAGGTAGGCCTGCATTCGGTCTAGCTCGGCAGGGTCGCTTTGGTTAAGAAGCAGTTTCAACTGGGGCGTTGGCCCCAGTCGATAAAGGGCCGCTAGCTGCTGGCTTAGCGCAGCGTATTGGGTTTCACGCTCACCTTCCAAGCGCTCTCGGTGCTGGCGAAGCTGAGTGGTTTCGTCGGCCAGTTGGCGGCGCTCGGCCTGGAGTTGGTCTAAACGCTGGTGGGTCTCGGCAAGTTCTGTTTCGACCTCTCGCAACTCGCGCTCGGCGCTGTCCCGTGCTTGCCCAGTCGCACTGAGACGCTGGGCTAGGTTCTCAATCTCTTGGCCAATCGCATCCAACTGCTTGCGTGCTGCTGTTTCATCTGGCTGAGCAACACTTGCTGGCGCATAACCTAACGCCAGCATGAGCGTGATAACTAATGTCCAGCCCATAAGCATCAATCAAAATGAATCAGTGGTTTACCTGTCATTGCGTCGGGCTGTGTCTGGTTCATCATGGTTAACAGCGTCGGCGCTAAATCGCATAAGCGTCCGTCTTCCAAGCTGCCAGCCCGCTCGCCTACGTAAATCAGCGGCACCATAAACGTGGTATGAGCTGTTTGTGGTGCACCAGTTTCTGGATGCACCATCTGCTCAGCATTGCCATGATCAGCGGTAATCAGGCAAGCACCACCAGCTCGCTCAATGGCCTCCACTACCCGGCCAACGCAGGTGTCGACGGTTTCAATCGCTTTTACGGCTGCATTGAAGTCACCCGTGTGGCCAACCATGTCGCCATTGGCATAATTGCACACCATTAGGTCAAAGCGACCACTGTCGATAGCTTCCACCAGCTTATCGGTGATCTCAAAGGCGCTCATCTCAGGTTTTTCGTCGTAGGTTTTAACATCCCGGGGTGAGGGGACCAAGATGCGCTCTTCGCCTTCGTATTCGGCCTCGTTACCGCCAGAGAAGAAAAAGGTGACGTGGGGATATTTTTCTGTTTCTGCAATGCGAAGCTGAGTTAGGCCTCGTTTAGCAACCACTTCACCCAAGGTGTCGGTGAGATCCGAAGGGGGGAAGGCCGCTGGTGCTGAAATATTGGCGGCGTACTGGGTCATCGTGACTAAACCGTCGCCAGCCAGTGTAGGGCATACGTGCCGTTCAAAGCCGTTGAAGTTAGGTTCAGTAAAGGCACGAGTTAATTCACGAGCGCGGTCAGAGCGGAAATTGAGGAAAATAGCCGCATCACCGTCTTGTAGCGTAATGGCGGTATCACTTAGCGGAATACTGCTAGAGGCAACAAATTCATCGGTTTCTCCGCGCTGGTAAGCGTCACGCAGGGCGGTTTCAGCGCTAGAAGCAATAAAATCAGCGTGGCCCTCGGTCAGCAGGCGATAGGCTTGCTCAACACGCTCCCAGCGGTTATCACGGTCCATTGCGTAAAAGCGGCCAATGACTGAGGCAATAAAGCCGTTATCAGCGCCCACCAGCTCCGATAAACGGGCATTAGCGCGCTCAAGCGAGCGAAGCGCGCTTTGCGGCGGCATATCGCGTCCGTCTAAAAATGCATGGATAAAAATGCGCTGCGCGCCGCGTCGGGCAGCAAGCTCAGCTATGGCAATAAAGTGATCTTCGTGGCTGTGTACGCCGCCGGGAGAAAGTAGCCCAAGCAAGTGGACAGCACGGCCATTAGCAACGGCTTCGTCGATGGGCTTGGTCAGCACCTCGTTGGTGTCTAGGTCGCCATCTTCAATTGCTTTGGTGATGCGGGTAAAGTCCTGGTACACAACGCGTCCGGCACCAATGTTCATATGGCCTACTTCAGAATTACCCATCTGCCCGTCAGGCAGGCCCACGTGGCGACCATCAGTGTGCACAAAGGCATGCGGACGATTGGCCCACAGCTTGTCCATGTTGGGCGTATTAGCAGCGGCCACTGCGTTGTGGGCGCTATCGGGATTGTGGCCGTAGCCATCTAAAATGATAAGCGCCACGGGGCGCGGTGCAGTTGTAGCCATGAAAACCTCGTTATGTTGATCAGCCAAGCGACATGAGGTGTTGTTTGAAACGTTGGTGAAGATTGCTCAAACAGTTTTCAGACAACACCTTATAATCAGGGTCGCGACAGGCGCGCGCATGGGGCATCATAACGCAGGCAGCCGTTGGGCGTCATGGCCTGCGCGGTATGCCGTGTGACGTGTATACTTGTTGCGTTTCTGGAGGCGGCTAAGCCGCTTTTTTCTGCATAGACCAAGAGATTGTGTTCACGATGATCGATCAGCTGTTCGAATTCGTAATGAACCACCCCCTACTTGTCGGGGCGTTTTTGCTGGTATTAATAGCATGGGTGGCGTACGAGGCGCGCAGTGCCGCTACCCACGCTGTGACCTCTACACAGGCGACTCAGCTTATTAACCGTGAAGACGCTGTGGTGCTGGATATCCGTGAAAGCAAAGACTTTAAAGCGGGACATATTGCCGGTGCACGCAATATTCCCCAAAGCAGCCTCGACAGCCGCATGAATGAACTGGAGAAAGTGAAAAGCCAGCCGATCATCGTGGTATGTAAGCACGGCCAGAGCTCTGGTGCTGCACAGGCAAAACTTGCTAAGGCAGGTTTCGAGCGTGTCAATAAGTTAAGAGGTGGCATGGTGCAGTGGCAGGCGGATGGTCTTCCGGTGGTGAAAAAGTAAAGTAGAAATCAATTAAACATACAGTAAGTAAGCTATGCGCTGTCGCGCATCTTTTTATCAGATGAACAATTAGGAGTATTTCCATGGCGGAAGATAACAACACCCCGCAGGCAGGCGCCGCAGAAGGCGAAAAGCCTCAGCTTAAGTTCTCTTTGCAGCGTATCTACGTAAAAGACATTTCGTTTGAAGCGCCGAACTCTCCTTCTGTATTCAAGCAGGCGTTTAAGCCCAAGGTGAACCTGGACCTGAACACCACTAGCCAGAAAATAGCCGACGACCAGTATGAAGTGGTTGTAAAGGTGACAGCTCAGGTCAACGACAGTGAAACCGGCACTACATCGTTCCTGGCAGAAGTAGAGCAAGCTGGCCTGTTCCGTATTTCTGGCATTGAAGGGGCGCAGTTGGAACAAACCCTGGGTGCGTTCTGCCCTAATCTGCTGTTCCCTTATGCTCGCGAATGCGTTGATAACCTTGTCAATCGTGGTGGTTTCCCGCCGCTAATGCTGGCGCCGGTGAATTTTGAAGCCATGTACGCTCAGCGCAAGCAGCGTGAAGCGCAGCAGGCTCAGCAAGCAGCCGAGAATACTCACTAAGTATGCATGCTGCTGACTGGGTTGCCTTACACGGCAAAATGCCCCGCCTTTATGTGCCCGCTGAGTTTGCAGTGGGCACAACTATTACCCTACCTGACGGCCCGGCGAGGCATGTGACGCGAGTGCTACGGTTGGGCGAAAGCGCGCCGCTGATGTTGTTTGATGGCAACGGCCAAGAGGCTGGCGTGCGCTTAGCCGATGTTGGACGTAAGCAAACGACAGTGACCATCGAGGCTGTTTGGCTGGGTAGTGGCGAATCGCCGTTGGCGGTACACCTGGGCCAAGCGATCTCAAAAGGCGACCGGATGGACTATGCCATCCAAAAAGCCGTTGAGCTGGGCGTTGCAGCGATTACCCCGCTCTACACCGAGCGGGGCGATGTGCGTCTCAAGGGCGACCGTGAAGAGAAAAAACTGGCTCATTGGCAGGCAGTTGCAGCTAGCGCTTGTGAACAGAGTGGGCGAGCGGTTGTCCCGCCAGTTTATCCTCCACAAGCACTGAATGAGTGGCTTTCCGAGCGGCAAGAGCCACTACGTTTGATGCTTCACTTAGCAACAGGCAACGTATTTTCGCAACAGCCATGTCCCACTTCCGTAGCGCTCTTAATCGGCCCAGAGGGTGGTTTAAGTGACTCAGACATTAATGCTGCCACCGCCGGTGGCTTTACGCCGCTGACACTCGGCCCAAGGGTATTGCGTACTGAAACAGCGCCTGTTGTTGCGCTAACACTGCTGCAGCACCACTTTGGTGATGTGTAAGTACTCACTTTTTAGCGCTCGCTTTCCAGTATTCGATTTTAAAAGCTGATTTTTAAGAAGCTATATTTTAAGAACCTATATTTTAAGAACTTCTATTTTAAGAGCTTATAGTTTAAAGACTTGCTCTTAAGAACCTATTTTTAGGGGCTGTTTCTTAAAGATTTTTGTGAGTAAGTGCTTACTGATCGGCTGCTGCCATGTTAAGCGGTAGTAGTCGCTATTTTGTGCTGCTGAATTGATTGATAACGGCCGCGCTTTGCCTTGCGTTCGCAAGGCACCATACTGAAGGTCTACTTTTTGTAAGGACGGTACCCATGGTCCGTGAGTCACACTCTTCTCCCCGTTCCGCAAGCGACGCTGCTGCCCAATTGGGTGACGTAGCCTATTTAACCGTGACTGCGGTTAATAGCACTGGGGCGTTTCTGCAATGGGGGCAGCCCAAAGATGTACTGCTGCCTTATAGCGAGCAGCGCTTTCGCCCCGATCCCGGTAAGCGGGTACTGGTAATGCTGTATAGCGATGACCAAGGGCGTCCTGTGGCTACCATGCGCTTGGATCGCTTTTTGACAGATGACGCCTGGGCGCTAGAAAAAGGTGATGAGGTGGCTGTGGTGGTGGCTGACCGTACTGACCTTGGGATGAAAGTAGTGGTTAATCACCGCTACTGGGGGCTGATTTATCAAGATGATATTACTCAGCCGCTGCGCCGCGGGCAGTCGCTGAAAGGCTATGTAAAGCAGCGCCGCGAAGATGGCCGGGTTGATATCTGTTTGCTCCCTCCAGGTGTGGCGCGTCTAGATGTAGTGGGCGATAAGGTGCTGCAGGCGCTGCGTCAAAGCGGTGGTTATCTAGCATTAGGTGATAAAAGCTCAGCACATGACATTAAAACGCGTCTAGGGGTTAGCAAGAGTGCTTACAAGCAGGCCATAGGGCGACTGTATAAACAGCAGTTAATCACGCTGGAGCCTGGCGCTATCCGGCTTGTGCCTGGCGCGCTAACCGACGAGCAAGCCGAGTAACTGCTAGCGGCGGTTGGAGCTGTGCAAGCAGTGCGGCATACTGCTTACCTATTGTTTATGTATGGATGTTACCCCGATGAGCCAATCAACGTTGCATCTCGGTGTGGTGATGGATCCCATCAGCGACATCGCTTACAAGAAAGATACCACCATGGCGATGCTGTGGGCGGCGCAGGAGCGCGGCTACACCCTGCACTACATGGAGCAAGAAGATCTTTTCTTGAACGCGGGACAGGCGTATGCGCGCATGCGCCCGCTAACGGTGCATCGCGACCCAAATCATTGGTATGACCTTGGTGAAGTGGCCCAGCGCCCGCTGGTGGAGCTAGATGTTGTGTTAATGCGCAAAGACCCACCTGTCGATGCCGACTTTACCAATGCGGTCCATCTATTGGGGTTTGCTGAGCGGGAGGGTGTCTTGGTCGTGAATCCAACCGCTGCCTTATTACAGTGTAATGAAAAATTGTTTGCTCAGCAGTTTCCCCAGTGCTGCGCGCCTACCATTGTTGCCAGCCGAGATGACGTGCTACGTGCCTTTCATGCGGAACACGGTGATGTGATTTTTAAACCGCTTGATGGCATGGGCGGAACTGGTATTTTTCATATTGGCCCCGATGGCCGCAATATAGGTGCGGTGATTGAGCAATTGACGCTGCGTGGCCAGCGACAAATTATGGCGCAACGTTACCTATCCGAGATCAAGGATGGCGATACGCGCATCTTATTGGTTGACGGCGAACCCGTGCCCTATGGGCTGGCGCGGATTCCCTCGGCGGGTGAAACCCGGGGTAACCTCGCAGCGGGCGGTCGTGGCGTTAGTCGCGAGCTCACCGAGCGCGACCACTGGTTGATTCAGCAGGTGCAGCCCATGATTCGTGAAAAAGGGCTGATGTTCGTTGGTTTAGACGTGATTGGTGACTACATCACTGAAATTAACGTTACCAGTCCCACCTGTGTACGTGAAATCGACGATCAGCGTGGCACGAACATTGCCGGAATGCTGCTGGACGCCATTGAACGTCGTCTTCACTAATCGATGCCGTTGAACGTTCTATTCGCCTAATAACGCGAGGCTCGCTGAGTGTTCAGCGAGCCGTAGGAGACGCATGCAAAGTTTTAAGCATCATTTTTTGATGGCTATGCCCCACTTGGAAGACCCCAATTTCGCTGGCAGCCTGATCTACCTGTGTGACCATGACCACAATGGTTGCATGGGGGTCATCGCCAACCGCCCACTTGAAATCACCCTGGATGCCCTATTTGAGCAGCTCTCATTAGGGGGAGATGACAGCCCACACCGTAATGCACCGGTCTATTATGGTGGCCCTATGCATAAGGATCGTGGCTTTATTTTGCATGTCGGTGATAGCCAGGAGTGGGACTCCAGTGTTCAGGTGGAAGACGGTATTGCGCTTACCACCTCGATGGATATTCTTCAGGCACTTGCCGATGACACAGGCCCCGACGATTTTTTGGTTTGCCTAGGCTGTGCTGGCTGGGATGTCGGACAGTTAGAAGACGAGCTAAAAGAGAACACGTGGTTAACGGTGGAAAGTCAAAGCAGCGTACTGTTTGATACTCCCCCCACGGAGCGTTTAACTGCTGCGGCTGGCATTCTTGGTGTTGATTTAAACCTGATGACCCGCAACGCTGGACATGCATGACAATTAACATGACGGTTGAGTTTCATGGCTGAACGTGGGCAACGGCTAATACTCGCATTTGATTTTGGTACTCGGCGTATTGGCGTCGCGGTAGGCAACGAGTTGTTGAATAGTGCACGCGAGCTAACGCCGCTAACCGCTCGAGATGGCATTCCTGACTGGAACGTTGTCACACGGTTAGTAGAAGAGTGGCAGCCTGATCTATTTGTCGTTGGCTTGCCGCTGAATATGGACGGCACTGAATCAGCGATGAGTACGCGGGCACGTAAGTTCGGCAACCGCCTGCATGGGCGCTATGGTAAGCCCTGTGAAATGGTCGACGAACGTGGCTCCACTCGCGAAGCGAAGCAGATTGCCCATGCTGCAGGGCATCGTGGTAATTACCGAGAAGAGAGCGTTGATGGCATTGCTGCCGTGCTTATTCTAGAAGGCTGGTTTGCCCACCAGGAAGGACTGCCCGGTGGGCGAAGCACCCATTAAATCTGATGCCGTGTCTTAACGGTCTAGCGTGCCGACCTGTGATGGCACAAACCAGCGTACTGGCCGCAGGTCTTTCTCAATCAGTTCATCTACCTTTAAGAGTGTGGCAAAAATGGCCATACGCATCGGTATCCCGTTATCGGTTTGGCGGAAAATCGCCAAACGTGGGTCTCCGTTAAGGTTCACGTTTAGGTCATTAGCGCCTGGGCGGCTATCACGGGGTAGTGGGTGCATGACAATGGTGCTCTGGCTGCAGCGCTGATCAAGAAAGTCACGGTTCACCATAAAGTCGTCAGAAAGCCCCTGAAAGCTCTCGTTCATTTCATCAGTAAAGCGCTCTTTCTGGATACGCGTGGTGTACACCACGTCTAGGTCTGAGAAGTCGCTAGCCAGTGAATCGCGCTGCTCAACGCGATGCCCGCGAGATGTCACTAGGTCAATCAGGGCGGTCGGCATTTCTAAACCCGGTGGAGATACCAGGGTAATGCGCAGCGGATCATAAAGAGATAGTAACTTGATCAGCGAATGCACGGTGCGGCCATATTTCAAATCACCGGTCAGTAGAATATGCGCTCCGCTAAGCGATTTACCCAGCCGCTGAAACTCTTTATCAATTGTATAGAGGTCCAGCAATGCTTGGCTTGGGTGTTCACCAGGGCCATCGCCACCATTTATTACCGGCACATTAGTGGCCGCCGCGAACTCCGCTACCGACCCTTGATCGGGGTGGCGCATAACAATCGCATCGCAGTAACCACTCATCACACGGCTGGTATCGTACAGCGACTCACCCTTGGCCATAGAAGAGAAGGTAAAGCCAGTGGTGTCACACACACTTCCCCCCAAGCGGCAAAATGCGGCATGAAAGCTCACGCGCGTGCGTGTACTCGCCTCAAAGAACAAATTACCAAGCACAGCACCTTCCAGCACCCGAGTAATTTGGCGGCGACTGGCAATAGGTTCCATACGCGCTGCTACGCGTAGCAGGTGGTCAACGCTTTCGCGCTGTAATGAATCGACAGTTAATAGGTGCTGGCTCATCACGGACCTCAAAATGGAGTGGGCGTTACGTGCTATAAAGCTAGGGTAAGTGTAACCGTCTAGAGAGTGCCGTCGAAGCGCTTTCAAACGCACAACGGCCCATCTTAAAACTTTTTTGCACTTATTTATAAATAGGCCTTGCCAAGACGGCAGCGAATCCGTAGAGTACGCATCCGCTGCCGGGGACGCACAGCGTTACCAGCGGTGATTGAAGGTGAAAACCTTCGGTTTGTCAGGAAGTTAGCGCAATAAAAGAGAAGGCATCGTTATCTCGCTTTCTTAACCCGCTCGCTTCACTCACTGAAAACAGTGATTGACAAACACCAGGAAATGCGTAGAATACGCCTTCCTCGCTGAGGCAAACCAGTTCATCGGTTAGCCGGCTGATAAGACAGCCTCGCAGCGAAACAGCTCTTTAACAATTTGATCAGGTAATTCATGTGGGCGCTTGCCGATGAGGGTGATAAATCACCAAATATCAAGGCAAGCGGTCATGACAATGTAAATTGAAATGAATTCGTTTGAACCTTGAGCCAAGTTTGATGCGCTTTTGTTGTTCGTCAACATTATGTTGTTGGATGACGAGTAAGCATCACAATGATTTTAAACTGAAGAGTTTGATCATGGCTCAGATTGAACGCTGGCGGCAGGCCTAACACATGCAAGTCGAGCGGTAACAGATCTAGCTTGCTAGATGCTGACGAGCGGCGGACGGGTGAGTAATGCATAGGAATCTACCCGGTAGTGGGGGATAACCTGGGGAAACCCAGGCTAATACCGCATACGTCCTACGGGAGAAAGGGGGCTCCGGCTCCCGCTATCGGATGAGCCTATGTCGGATTAGCTAGTTGGTGAGGTAATGGCTCACCAAGGCAACGATCCGTAGCTGGTCTGAGAGGATGATCAGCCACATCGGGACTGAGACACGGCCCGAACTCCTACGGGAGGCAGCAGTGGGGAATATTGGACAATGGGGGGAACCCTGATCCAGCCATGCCGCGTGTGTGAAGAAGGCCTTCGGGTTGTAAAGCACTTTCAGCGAGGAAGAACGCCTAGTGGTTAATACCCATTAGGAAAGACATCACTCGCAGAAGAAGCACCGGCTAACTCCGTGCCAGCAGCCGCGGTAATACGGAGGGTGCAAGCGTTAATCGGAATTACTGGGCGTAAAGCGCGCGTAGGTGGCTTGATAAGCCGGTTGTGAAAGCCCCGGGCTCAACCTGGGAACGGCATCCGGAACTGTCAAGCTAGAGTGCAGGAGAGGAAGGTAGAATTCCCGGTGTAGCGGTGAAATGCGTAGAGATCGGGAGGAATACCAGTGGCGAAGGCGGCCTTCTGGACTGACACTGACACTGAGGTGCGAAAGCGTGGGTAGCAAACAGGATTAGATACCCTGGTAGTCCACGCCGTAAACGATGTCGACCAGCCGTTGGGTGCCTAGCGCACTTTGTGGCGAAGTTAACGCGATAAGTCGACCGCCTGGGGAGTACGGCCGCAAGGTTAAAACTCAAATGAATTGACGGGGGCCCGCACAAGCGGTGGAGCATGTGGTTTAATTCGATGCAACGCGAAGAACCTTACCTACTCTTGACATCCTGCGAACTTGTGAGAGATCACTTGGTGCCTTCGGGAACGCAGAGACAGGTGCTGCATGGCTGTCGTCAGCTCGTGTTGTGAAATGTTGGGTTAAGTCCCGTAACGAGCGCAACCCTTGTCCTTATTTGCCAGCGGGTAATGCCGGGAACTCTAAGGAGACTGCCGGTGACAAACCGGAGGAAGGTGGGGACGACGTCAAGTCATCATGGCCCTTACGAGTAGGGCTACACACGTGCTACAATGGCCGGTACAAAGGGTTGCGAGCTCGCGAGAGTCAGCTAATCCCGAAAAGCCGGTCTCAGTCCGGATCGGAGTCTGCAACTCGACTCCGTGAAGTCGGAATCGCTAGTAATCGTGAATCAGAATGTCACGGTGAATACGTTCCCGGGCCTTGTACACACCGCCCGTCACACCATGGGAGTGGACTGCACCAGAAGTGGTTAGCCTAACGCAAGAGGGCGATCACCACGGTGTGGTTCATGACTGGGGTGAAGTCGTAACAAGGTAGCCGTAGGGGAACCTGCGGCTGGATCACCTCCTTAAACGATGCATCATCCCTCGCGGTAAGCGCTCACAATGAATTACCTGATCAGAATGCTGTTGATACGCAGTGATAAGCGTTTTCTTCCTATTGAAAAAAGAGAAAAGATCTTTTTTTAAAGAGTTCTTTTAAAGAGTTCTTTTAAAGAGCTTTGTTTTAAAGACCCTTCTTTTTTTTAACGTGAAAAAAGCAGCCGCTTATCACTGCGCATAGCAGTCGCTCTTTAACAATGTATATCATGCTGACATAAACGCTTCTTTGAAGTGTTTATACGTAATTGTTTTGTGATACGTCTCAAGCGTATCCGGCAATCGTTATCATTGCGAACCCCAGACTCCTTCGGGTTATAGGGTCAAGCAATGAAGCGCACACGGTGGATGCCTAGGCAGCCAGAGGCGATGAAAGACGTGGTAGCCTGCGATAAGGCTCGGCGAGGTGGCAAACAACCTGTGACCCGGGCATCTCTGAATGGGGAAACCCACTCATCATAAGATGAGTATCTTACGCTGAATATATAGGCGTAAGAGGCGAACCAGGGGAACTGAAACATCTAAGTACCCTGAGGAAAAGAAATCAACCGAGATTCCCCTAGTAGCGGCGAGCGAACGGGGACCAGCCCTTAAGCATGTGACTGATTAGACGAACGAGCTGGGAAGCTCGGCCGCAGCGGGTGATAGCCCCGTAGTCGAAAATCTGATCATGTGAAATCGAGTAGGTCGGGGCACGAGAAACCTTGACTGAAGACGGGGGGACCATCCTCCAAGGCTAAATACTCCTGGCTGACCGATAGTGAACCAGTACCGTGAGGGAAAGGCGAAAAGAACCCCGGAGAGGGGAGTGAAATAGATCCTGAAACCGTGTGCGTACAAGCAGTAGGAGCAGACTTGTTCTGTGACTGCGTACCTTTTGTATAATGGGTCAGCGACTTATATTCAGTGGCGAGGTTAACCGTTTAGGGGAGCCGTAGGGAAACCGAGTCTTAACTGGGCGACACAGTCGCTGGATATAGACCCGAAACCGAGCGATCTATCCATGAGCAGGGTGAAGGTTGAGTAACATCAACTGGAGGCCCGAACCAGGATCTGTTGAAAAAGATTTGGATGACTTGTGGATCGGAGTGAAAGGCTAATCAAGCTCGGAGATAGCTGGTTCTCCTCGAAAGCTATTTAGGTAGCGCCTCACGTATCACCACCGGGGGTAGAGCACTGTTTCGGCTAGGGGGTCATCCCGACTTACCAACCCGAGGCAAACTCCGAATACCGGCGAGTGCAAGCGTGGGAGACACACGGCGGGTGCTAACGTCCGTCGTGAAAAGGGAAACAACCCAGACCGTCAGCTAAGGTCCCGAAATCCTGGTTAAGTGGGAAACGATGTGGGAAGGCTCAGACAGCTAGGAGGTTGGCTTAGAAGCAGCCATCCTTTAAAGAAAGCGTAATAGCTCACTAGTCGAGTCGGCCTGCGCGGAAGATGTAACGGGGCTAAACCAGGTACCGAAGCTACGGGTTCATCCTCTGGATGAGCGGTAGAGGAGCGTCGTGTAAGCCAATGAAGGTGAATTGAGAAGTTCGCTGGAGGTATCACGAGTGCGAATGCTGACATGAGTAACGATAAAGGGAGTGAAAAACTCCCTCGCCGGAAGACCAAGGGTTTCTGTTCGACGCTAATCGGAGCAGAGTGAGTCGGCCCCTAAGGCGAGGCCGAAAGGCGTAGTCGATGGGAAACGGGTCAATATTCCCGTACCGGACATGATTGCGATGGGGGGACGGAGAAGGCTAGGTGAGCCAGGCGTTGGTTGTCCTGGTGAAAGTGAGTAGGCTGGTGTCCTAGGTAAATCCGGGATGCTCTAAGGCCGAGACACGAAACGAACTGACTACGGTCAGGAAGTCATTGATGCCACGCTTCCAGGAAAAGCCTCTAAGCTTCAGATCATGTGCGACCGTACCCCAAACCGACACAGGTGGTCAGGGTGAGAATCCCAAGGCGCTTGAGAGAACTCGGGTGAAGGAACTAGGCAAAATGGTGCCGTAACTTCGGGAGAAGGCACGCCGGCGTAGGGTGACGAGACTTGCTCTCCAAGCCCGAACCGGTCGAAGATACCAGGTGGCTGCAACTGTTTAGTAAAAACACAGCACTCTGCTAACGCGCAAGCGGACGTATAGGGTGTGACGCCTGCCCGGTGCCGGAAGGTTAAATGATGGTGTTAGGCTTCGGCCGAAGCTCTTGATTGAAGCCCCGGTAAACGGCGGCCGTAACTATAACGGTCCTAAGGTAGCGAAATTCCTTGTCGGGTAAGTTCCGACCTGCACGAATGGCGTAATGATGGCCACGCTGTCTCCACCCGAGACTCAGTGAAATTGAAATCGCCGTGAAGATGCGGTGTACCCGCGGCTAGACGGAAAGACCCCGTGAACCTTTACTATAGCTTCACACTGGACGCTGATGTTGCCTGTGTAGGATAGCTGGGAGGCTTTGAACCTCGGACGCCAGTTCGAGCGGAGCCAACCTTGAAATACCAGCCTGGCATCATTGGCGTTCTCACTCAGGTCCGTTATCCGGATCGAGGACAGTGTGTGGTGGGTAGTTTGACTGGGGCGGTCTCCTCCCAAAGAGTAACGGAGGAGCACGAAGGTACCCTCAGCACGGTCGGACATCGTGCAGTGAGTGCAAGAGCATAAGGGTGCTTGACTGCGAGACAGACACGTCGAGCAGGTGCGAAAGCAGGTTCTAGTGATCCGGTGGTTCTGTATGGAAGGGCCATCGCTCAACGGATAAAAGGTACTCCGGGGATAACAGGCTGATACCGCCCAAGAGTTCACATCGACGGCGGTGTTTGGCACCTCGATGTCGGCTCATCACATCCTGGGGCTGAAGTCGGTCCCAAGGGTATGGCTGTTCGCCATTTAAAGTGGTACGCGAGCTGGGTTTAGAACGTCGTGAGACAGTTCGGTCCCTATCTGCCGTGGGCGTTGGATGTTTGAGAAGGGCTGCTCCTAGTACGAGAGGACCGGAGTGGACGCACCTCTGGTGTTCCGGTTGTCACGCCAGTGGCATTGCCGGGTAGCTATGTGCGGACGGGATAACCGCTGAAAGCATCTAAGCGGGAAGCCCCCTTCAAGATGAGACATCCCTGAGGCCTAGAGCCTCCTGAAGGGCCCAGCGAGACCAGCTGGTTGATAGGCACGGTGTGGAAGCGCTGCAAGGCGTTGAGCTAACGTGTACTAATGGCCCGTGAGGCTTGACCCTATAACACCCAAGGGGTCTGGTCGCAGTGATAACGAAACGAGTGTGACAACACTTAGAAAACCGGATACGCGGATTAAGCCCACCGTAATACACGACAGGCTTAAGACGAAAGAGACGCCACAAAACACTGTTAGCATGATATGCATTACCTGTTACGCCTGACGACCATAGCGAGCGTGAACCACCTGATCCCATGCCGAACTCAGCAGTGAAACCGCTTAGCGCCGATGGTAGTGTGGGGTCTCCCCATGCGAGAGTAGGTCATCGTCAGGCACTTATTAAACAAAAAACCCAGCCACCCGGCTGGGTTTTTTGCGTTCAGAAAGAAAAAACACCCCTAGCCCTCTCTAACAACGTGGCCCCCTCCCGACGCGTGCACCGTACGTCATTGCCGAGTCACTGCACCGTCATTCCCGAGTGAGGTTATCGGGAATCCACCTTGACCTTGGCTTGCAGCAGCCCAAAACCCCAACTCAACATGGATTCCCGCCAAGGGGCTGCGGGAATGACAAGAGCGGCTCGGAGGGCTGGGGGGAGTCATCGTCAGTTACTGATTCGAAAAAATCCCCTAGGGCTGGGGTTTTTCATACTTGAAAGTAAGTCATTCAATAGGGGACGTAGGCGAATAAATAGCAAAAAATACTTGCGAAGTTATTTATACACATAATCGCTTAACAATCCTTAAAACTTCACGCTATCTCTTCAGTAGACCCATGGAATTAAATACTTCACTATCAAGTATCTAGCAATAGCGTTTGTATCAGGGTGTGGGTCATTGTCAGAGTTTGTGGCAGTGGTAAGGGCGCCATAATAATGTTTCCTGACTGTTTCTAAAATCCTGATGGTAAACGACTTCGTTTAAAGACTTAGTTTAAAAATTTGAACTATACGCCATCGCTTGGGAGCAGGTGTTATGTCGGATTGGACATCGGGATACGTAGCAGATATTAATTATACCTATGGGTATTACGCTGAGCTTAATCCTTTGCGCATTGCTTTAGGGTTTATCAATGCTGGTATTCGGCCGCCTAACACTATTAATGCCTGTGAACTTGGGTTTGGCCAGGGTATTAGCACCAATATTCATGCGGCCGCCTCACAAATAAATTGGTACGGGACCGATTTTAATCCCCATCAAGCGGCGTTTGCTCAGGAGTTGTCTTCTATTAGCGGTGCAGACGCTAAGCTGTACGATGATGCCTTTAGTGATTTTTGTCAGCGTGACAATTTGCCTGAGTTCGACTACATCGGTCTTCACGGTATATGGAGTTGGATTTCGGATGAAAACCGTGCGGTGATCGTTGATTTTATCCGACGAAAACTAAGAGTAGGAGGCGTGCTATATATCAGCTATAACACTCAGCCAGGTTGGGCGGCAATGGTACCAATGCGTGACTTGCTAGCGGAGTATGCTGATACTATGAGCGCCCAGGGAGCAGGCACCATTTCACGTATTGATGATGCCATTGCGTTTGCTGATAAGCTGGTCGCTGTGAACCCTGAGTATTGCAATGCTAACCCCCAGATAAAAAATCGTCTGGCTAAAATTAAGCAAGATAATAAAAACTATGTGGCCCACGAATACTTTAACCGTGATTGGGAGCCAATGGCATTTGCCAAAATGGCGCGTTGGTTAGAGCCAGCTAAAATGGACTGGGCTTGTAGTGCGAGATATGCAGATGCCATTGAGAGTATTCAGTTAACCAATGAGCAACAGGCCTTAATTAATAACATTCCTAACCCGCTATTTCGCCAGTCGGTGCGTGATTTTTGTGAGAATCGTCAATTTCGTACCGATTACTGGGTAAAAGGGGCACGCCGTTTAAGTGAGCTTGATAAAGATGAAATGTTAGGTGGTCTTCGTGTGATTATGGGAGTGCCACGTAAGGACGTACAGCTAAAAATCGCTGGGCGACTGGGTAACTTTGACTTGCCTAGCAATATTTATACGCCACTACTAGAGATGCTTTCATCCTATCAACCTGTATTTGTATCAGAGCTTTGGCAGGTTGCAGCAGAGCACGGGGTGGGGCGCTCTGCATTTAACAGTGCAATCGCCATACTTGCATCAAAAGGTATTATTTTGCCTGCCCAATCTGACGATGATATTGCTAAAGTAGCGTCCAAGACTGGTCAACTCAATCGTTTTTTAATGAGTCGGTCAAGAAGCACAACAGAGTTGAGTTATCTAGCAAGTCCTGTGACAGGAGGTGGTATTGCTGTCCCGCTTTTTCATCAGTTTTTCCTGCTTGCCTCGTTAGAGGGCGGCGATGATGCTAAAACGTTAGCTGCTTTTACGTGGCGTATTTTAGCGTCTCAAAACAAATGTCTGCTTAAAGAGGGTAAGCCAATTTCGGATGAGAATGAAAATTTGGTCGAGCTTGAGCGTCAGGCCAGAGATTTTCTAGATGAGCGGTTACCCATCTATCGAGCGTTAAAAATTATCTGATCAATGGCGCGTGTCACTATCATATGACATGTGTGTAGCGGTGGTTGTCGCTGCACACATGTCTTGAGGTTGAAGGCGGTTATCTTGCTTAGTTTTATGTCAAAATGTTGCTCTCACGGAGGAACGCTATGACACAGATGCAATGGGACCAGTTATTATCCCCTCAACGTCTTCACGATAAACGCCCTGGTAGTGTGCGTGAAGCGACTCATGAAATCGGTCGAAGCCCTTTTCATAAAGATCATGATCGTATTGTTTTCTCGGGTTCTTTTAGGCGTTTGGGGCGAAAAACGCAGGTTCATCCGCTGACAGAAAATGATCATATTCACACACGCTTAACTCACTCACTTGAAGTTGGCTGTGTTGGTCGTTCGCTAGGTATGATTGTCGGCGAGTTATTAAAGGATCGACTGCCTAGTTGGATTACACCCGCTGATTTAGGGGTGATCGTCCAAACGGCGTGTTTAGGACATGATATTGGTAATCCCCCTTTTGGCCATGCTGGTGAATATGCGATTCGTGATTGGTTTCAGCGTGCTCAAAAAAGTGGCTTGCTAGATGGTCTGTCTGACGCAGAGCGTGAAGACTTACTGACGTATGAAGGTAATGCCCAAGGCTTCCGTGTTATTACACAAATTGAATACAACCAGTTTAATGGTGGTATGCGGTTATCTGCCGCTACGTTAGGTACTCTACTTAAATATCCCTGGACGGTACGCTACAGCGGGCGTGCGGGTAAGTTTGGTTGCTACCAGTCTGAACAGGCGCTGTTAAAAGAAGTGGCTGAGGCTGTCGGGCTTCTTCCCCAGGGAGATCAACGCTGGTGTCGTCATCCGCTTGCCTGGCTTGTCGAAGCGGCAGATGATATCTGCTACGCCCTGCTTGATTTAGAAGATGGCTTAGAGATGGGGATTCTTCGCTATGAGGAAGTGGTTGAAATATTGCGCCAGATAGCCGGTGAATTTCCTCCAGAATACGCTGAGATGGAGAGGCGGAAAGTATCTCAGCGGCGTCGAATTGCGTTACTGCGCGGTGCTGCCATGGAGCGTGCAGTTAATGATGTGGGAGCTGTCTTTGTGCAGCATGAGCAAGCATTACTCAGCGGCACGTTAGGCCAGGATTTGTTAGAGCTGTGTCATCCTGATTTGGGATGGGGGGTTCAAGCTGCAAAGCAGTTGGCTCGTGAACGCATTTTTCAAAATGAGCGTAAAGCCAAGTTGGAAATTGGCGCCTACACAACGCTAGGAATTTTACTAGAAGCATTTATAGGTGCTGCTAATGAATTACATCACACAGGCCATAGCTCATTTAAACATCAACGTGTTTTGGCATTGATTGGTGAAAATACGCCACTGCAATCCTGGACGCTCTATGATAGCTATCGGCGTATGCTAGATTTTATTGGCGGTATGACCGATCACTATGCTGTCGATCTTGCACAAGAAATGGGCGGTCGCTTACGCGGTGATTAGTCTTTCAGACAGAGGGTTGGCGTAAGTGTTTGAGTTCCATAATACGTGCACGCTCAATTAATAAATGAATCACCTTATCGTGAATGGCATCGCTCATCTGGCCAGGGGTGAGTTCGGTTAACTGACGGGCTAGCTGCTCACCGCTTACGACTAATATGTCGGGGGCGGCTTCGCTAGTATCAACCTCCCAGCCTGGTAACACCAATACGCCTCGTACAGGCACGGGTATACCACAGCGACACTCTAACCACTGAGTCAACCAATTGACGCCCTGGCGCGTTTTATGAAGTGGACGGCGTTCTTGCCAATGAGGAAAACGCAGCCGCTCACGTTCAACGGCTACGCTATTAAGCTCTTTCCCATCGCTACCAATCGCTAATGCTCGGGCTCGCGTTTCTACCACGAAGACGCCGTGTGGTGTGACAACGACGTGGTCAATAGTAAAGCTATCAGTGGGAACATCGTGGAAGACATAGTAGGGGTGGGCTTCCGGCCTCACCATGCGCTCTAATTCCTGACCGACAGCTAGCTCGCAAGCTAAGCCAAGTTTAAGACGGCGGATACGCTGATAATCGCGGACAAGTAGCAGTGAAAACGCTAGCACTAATAGCGTGCTAAGTAAGCCATATAATGCCCACTCTACCCAGTCCTGTTTTTCTACAAATAGCATACGCCCCATGCCGTACACGAGAGGGGCCAGGCTAATGATGGGGCCGAGCGCGCCGTTTAAAAAAAGGCTAGAAAAAGCTTGGTCGAGGCGATGACGCAGGGCCTGGCCTGGTTCACGTAAAGGAGCGTTAAAGGGAGACTGAACGCGCGCATCGTGGAGGCTACGCAATGCTAAAACAATGCCACCCATAGCCGCCATGGGAAATAGAAAAATGAGTGGAAGCAGGTATTCTAGCCAATTCATTGCAGTGCCTTGCCCTTAGCGCGCGGTCTCAAGACAGAGCGCCATCACAGAGGTGTATCAGCCACCTGCTAATTTAACGTGGTAGCCTAATGAGGTTAGTGCATGTTGCAGTGTTTCTCGGTGATCGCCTTGAATCTCGATAATGCCATCTTTTACTGCACCCCCAGTACCGCAGCGTTTCTTCAATGTTTTAGCAAGCGCCTTCAACTCCGTGGTGGGGAGCGGTATACCGCTAATAGTAGTCACGCCTTTTCCCTTGCGACCACTGGTTTCACGCCGGATCCGCACAATGCCGTCTAAATCAGCAATGCGTGCTTGCTCACTGGTATCTTCACAGCGGCAGTGATCGATAGACTCACGGCAGCTAGGGCAAGTTTTGCCTTGTTCTGTTGAGTACACAAGGCCGCCGAGCTGGTCACGTAATGAAGCCATACTTATTTCTCTATTGAATGTTGAGGCATTGGCATTTGCCACTTTTCATGAGTAAGGCGCTCAACAACTGCAGGCAATTGGTACATGTTGCTGATCATAATAGCGCCTTCAGGCGTAGTTTCAGCATCTGGATAGCGGTTTAAGTGAATAACCGTCATGCCAGCTTGAAGGGCTGCTCTAATACCCACAAGGGCATCATCAATGGCAATGCAGTCTTTTGCTGCAAAACCCATGATACTAGCTGCATGGAGGTGAAGACAGGGTTCGGGTTTCCAACAGTTAGCGGTATAGCCGCTAAACAAGCGTTTACCAAAGTAGTCGGCTAGGCCGGTGGCCTTTAAAGCCGTATGAATTTTACTTTCTGGACCATTGGATACCACGGCACTTGGATAATGACGCAATACCTCAAGGGATTCACGTGCGCCAGGAATTGCCTCTAGTTCACTTGTTAGCCGATTAGCTAGGCTAGTGCGCATCGTCTGTTCCATGCTAGCTAATTGATCTTCATCGACATTACCATAGCGTTGCTGTAACTCTGCCACAATTCGTCGAAAGCGAGCACCTCGAAATTCCCCCAGATAATCGGTGGATTTGAAAGGTAAGCCTACCGAATTGAGCCCAATAGCCATTTCTTCAGCTAAAAGTGGTTCACTATTGACGAGGGTGCCATCACAGTCAAACAGCAAAAGTGGAAGCGGCATTGTCATTCCTTGCAGCGTCTTACGCGCTACCCGTGTTAGTTTAAGCCGACATCTGCTATTGAACGAGATTCCTCGCTCTTTGTGAACACTGTTTGATAATTTTTTATAGGTTTATGCCAAATTGCTTTGGTTAATGACTGACTAATGCATCTCTATTGCTTAGGATAAAAATGGCTTTTTAAAGCGACAACACTGGTAGCAGGACGTGTTTAGACTAAGCTGAGATAACCATAAAAAAAGGAGAGCCTTGATGCGATTTACACCTTGGGTGTTTTCAATTGCTTTTTGCACATCCCTACTGATGTCAGTGCAAGCACAAGCCGAAACGTCAGATTCAGATGATACGCAGCATGAGGCGTTAGATGACGCGGCATTAGAGGAAAAGTACGGTATTGAGGCAGGCGCACTTCAGCGCGATGAACCCGCTACCAACGACGCCGCGAACAACCGCGACGCTGAAAGTAACGATAGTGATGAAGAAGACACTGAGGGAGGCACTGGAGGCACCGGTAGTGCTGAAGATGCCATCGAAAACGGTGAGAGTGAGCAGAAGAGTAACAACGATAACGGCTAATACGATTAGCGTGATAAGCGTCGTGAATTAGCGCTGCTACGGCGGTGGTAGGGCTTCATGGCTTTTTGGCTAGTCACCCA
This sequence comes from Halomonas qaidamensis, assembly GCF_025917315.1. Taxonomy (NCBI): domain Bacteria; kingdom Pseudomonadati; phylum Pseudomonadota; class Gammaproteobacteria; order Oceanospirillales; family Halomonadaceae; genus Halomonas; species Halomonas qaidamensis. Next base: position 52,551 of record NZ_CP080627.1, read on the forward strand.
CCAAGGTGCATACTGACCGCTCATTGCATTTATTAATGTTTTTTGCATAACAAGGCCTGCTTCTGCGCTGGCCTCCATTTTTTCGCTCACCATACGTTGGTTTTCACGCATCATGGAGGGGCTAAAAAATGGCTGTGTTTGCCACATTTGTTGGCGCATAGCGATCGTAGTGAGCGAGGAACTCCATAGCTCAAATGCCATTAACCCCGCTTTCCATATATCAAACATGGCCAGTGGAGCCGCCGATGTCGTTATAGAAGAGTGCTTCATAGTGGGGTACCTGTTAGGAAATAGTTAGCTACGCTCCTCTAGTAATAGCACATATATGCTGCGTTGCAACAAAATAAGGCGGCCGATTAGGCCGCCTTATGGGTGCTACAAAAACGAAAGTTACTTCACTTTGGGGTCTAGCTCACCACGCTCGTAACGCTGGAACATAACTTCCAGGTTAATAGGTTTGATTTTACTCGCATTACCGGCGGTACCGAAGGCTTCATAGCGTGCAATGCATAGGTCACGCATGGCCGTCACGGTTTCTTTAAGGAATTTACGTGGGTCGAACTCTGAAGGGTTCTGAGCCATAAAGCGGCGTACTGCACCCGTAGAAGCAAGGCGTAAATCGGTGTCGATATTGACCTTGCGAACGCCGTGCTTAATGCCCTCAATGATCTCTTCGACCGGTACGCCGTAAGTTTCTGGAATTTGACCGCCATACTGGTTAATCACTTCCAGCCATTCCTGGGGCACAGATGAAGAGCCATGCATTACCAGGTGGGTATCGGGAATACGCGCATGAATTTCTTTAATGCGCTGAATTGAAAGCGTATCACCGGTGGGTGGCTTAGTGAATTTATAGGCACCGTGGCTGGTGCCAATGGCGATCGCTAGCGCATCGACGTGGGTCGCTTTGACAAATTCTGCGGCTTCTTCAGGATCGGTGAGCATCTGCTCCATATCCAGTTTGCCTTCGGCACCGATGCCGTCTTCCTCACCGGCCATGCCCGTTTCTAAGCTGCCCAGGCAGCCCAGCTCACCTTCTACAGAAACACCACAAGCATGTGCCATTTCCACGGCACGGCGGGTGACATCAACGTTGTAGTCGTAGTCCATTGGTGTTTTGCCATCTTCACCCAGTGAACCATCCATCATCACTGAGGAGAAGCCAAGCTGAATAGAGCGCTGACAAACGGCAGGACTAGTACCGTGGTCTTGATGCATCACGACAGGGATATGCGGGAATTCCTCTACAGCTGCCAAGATGAGATGGCGCAGAAAGGGTGCACCGGCATATTTGCGCGCGCCAGCAGAGGCTTGCACGATAACTGGCGAGTCGGTGGCGTCCGCTGCTTCCATAATGGCGCGCATCTGCTCAAGGTTATTAACGTTAAATGCTGGAATGCCGTAGCCATATTCGGCAGCGTGGTCGAGCATTTGGCGCATGCTAATCAAAGCCATGAGGTCACCTTATCTATATTGTCAAAATTGGGTTGTCTGTGTGAACGAGTGCAGTGAGCGTACTGGTTCACCTCGCTGGGTATTAACCGCGCTGCGCGGCCGCTTCTAAAGCAGCAACCGCAGGCAGCTGTTTGCCTTCAACGTATTCAAGAAATGCGCCACCGCCGGTCGAGATATAGGAAACGCGGTCAGCAATAGCGTATTTATCAATCGCCGCTAACGTATCACCGCCCCCAGCGATTGAGAAAGCGTTGCTGTCGGCAATGGCGAGGGAAAGTACTTCCGTTCCTTTGCCAAATTGATCAATCTCAAAGACGCCAACGGGGCCATTCCACAAAATAGTTCCTGCGTTTTTCAGCAGGCTAGCGAGATGGTTAGCGGTTTCGGGACCGATATCCAGGATCATTTCATCATCAGCGACTTGGTCAACTGGCTTGACGATGGCGTCAGCCGATTCAGAAAATTCGGTGGCGACGACGACGTCAGTGGGCAACGGAATGGCCACTTTGTCCATCAATGCTTTTGCCTGGCCGATTAAATCTGCTTCGTAGAGCGATTTGCCGACATTATAGCCTGCTGCCGCGATAAACGTATTGGCGATACCGCCACCGACAATGAGCTGATCGCATTTGTCAGAAAGGGCTGTGAGTACATCTAGCTTGGTAGATACTTTAGAGCCGCCGACAATTGCTGTCATAGGACGAGCAGGGGTCGCCAATGCTTTTTTAAGCGCCTCGAGCTCTTGGGCAAGCAGCGGGCCTGCACACGCCTGCGGGGCAAAGCGTGCAACGCCATGTGTAGAGGCCTGTGCACGGTGAGCGGTGCCAAAGGCATCCATTACAAAAACGTCGCATAGTGCTGCATACTGCTTGGAAAGCTGCTCGTCGTCTTTTTTCTCACCAATGTTAAAACGCACGTTTTCTAACAGCACAACATCGCCGTTAGCTAACGTTGGTGCTGTATCGAGATAATCTTTGATTAAGGCAACGGGGTGGCCTAGTAATTCGGTTAAGCGCTCTGCGACAGGAGCTAGTGAAAATTCGTCAGCAGGCTCACCTTCAGTGGGGCGGCCTAAGTGGCTCATGAGCATCACTTTCGCACCTGCTTGAGCTGCTGCCTGAATGGTGGGCAGCGCCGCGCGAAGACGGGCGTCACTGGAAACACGGCCATGTTTGATTGGCACGTTAAGGTCTTCACGAATCAGTACACGCTGCCCTTCCAGGGGCAGGTCGGTCATTTTTTGCACGTTCATGTGAGCGGTTTCCTCGTGTTCAAGCAGATAAAAAGTCGTGGTACAGGCCCAGGCCTAGCGAGCATCGTTTGTGGAAAGCGATGCCAGCCGTTGGGTGATATCCAGCATACGATTGGCAAAGCCCCATTCATTGTCAAACCAGCACAGCAGCTTAATTAAGCGTGCTCCTGCGACCCGTGTTTGCGTGGCGTCTAGGATGCCAGAGCGGGGGTCATGATTAAAATCTATCGATGCCATGGGGGCTTCGGTATAGCCCAATACGCCAGCTAAGCGTTGCTGGCTGGCACTGCGTAGTAATTCGTTAACGTGCTCGGCGTGGGTATCGGTGCGAACCGTCAATGCTACATCCATCGCTGATACATTAATGGTAGGTACGCGCACGTGTAGGCATTCAAAGCGCCCTGCTAAGCTAGGCATCAAACGGCTTATACCAACAGCCAATCCTGTATCTACAGGGACAATTGATTGCATCGCCGAGCGTGTTAGACGCAGGTCTGTTTGATGGTAGGCATCAATGACCGGCTGATCGTTCATCGCTGAGTGGATGGTGGTGGTAACACCATGCTCAAGCCCTAAGGCTTCGTCTAGTACTGTCAGTAACGGCACCAGGCAGTTAGTGGTGCAGGAGGCTGCGGAAAGAATACGCTGGGAGAGCGCTAATTCATGCTCGTTGATGCCCCAGACAATGGTTGCATCCACATCGCTTTCTGCAGGTTGGGAAAACAGCAGCCGCTTAGCCCCTGCTGTTAAGTGCTGCTCAGCCGTTGCTCGGTCTTTAAAACTGCCAGAGCACTCCAACACTAGGTCAACGCCCAACGCTGCCCAGGGCAGCGCTTGCGGGTCGCGCTCACAAAGCACCTGGATTCGATGGCCATTAATCAGCAGCACTTCGCCATCATGATCCACCTCGCCCGGAAAACGACCATGGGTAGTGTCGTAGCGGGTAAGATAGGTGATGGTCGCAAGGTCAGAAAGCTCGTTGATAGCGACCACTTCAAGCTCAGGGAGGTTGCGTTCAACCAGGGCTCTTAGCACGCACTGACCAATGCGCCCGTAACCATTAATGGCAATACGATACTTTGAGGTTGCGTTAGCCATGTCGCGAAGCGGCTCTTAAGAAAATATGCGCGATGATAGCGTATTTCAGCTGGCGATGCTTATCAGCTGCCAGGCGAGTGGCAGTAGTAGCGCGGTAAAAATGCCCGTTAAGCTCATGCCCAGCGAGGCAAAAGCGCCCGCCGTCGGGCTTAGTTCAAAGGCACGCACAGTGCCAATAGCATGGCCATTAAGCCCCAGTGCGAAACCGATAATGCGCTCATCGTCTATTTTTAATAGCCGAGCCGAAATGCTAACGAAGGGGATGGTGATCACGCCAGTCACCAGCAAGGCGCCCATTAGCAGCGCCACGCTGCCACCTAGCTGTTCGGTAATGCCGATAGCGATGGGCGCGGTGACTGACTTAGCGGCAAGTGACGCCAAAATGGAAGGGCTGGCACCGAGCAACCACGCTATCGCCAAGGCATAGCAAGCGGCAAGCGACGCCGCTATCGGTAGGCAAAGCGTCAGCGGTCGCCATAGTTCGCGGATGCGCGGCAACTGTTGGTAAAGTGGCATACCTAAGGCAACCGTGGCCGGTCCCAATAAGATGGTTAGCCAAGCAGCGCCCTGTTGGTAAGTGTCGTAGGGTAAACCCAGCGCGGCTAGCGCGCCTGCCAGCAGCAGTGCGGCAATTAATATTGCCGGTAACCAGGAGGGATTGCGCAGACGTTTAAACAGCGCGCTGCCGAGCAAGTATGCCGCCAGTGTTAAGGCAACGGCAAAGAGCGGCGTTATGGTTAAAGTAGACAGCAAATTAGTGAGCATGGGAGCGTCCAATTAACCGCTTTAACACCCACAGCGTGGTGATAACACTTAGCAGTGTGCCCAATAGTAAGGCAAACAAAATAGCGAACCACTGGCCTGCCAACTCATCCAGAATAAAAAACACACCGACAACGCCGGGCATAATCAGCATGGCGAGAAGCGCAATAAGCGGTTGGGCAGCAGCGGCTAAACTTGAAGGCACACGTCCAAGAACGGTAAGGGTGGCGCATAGCAACAGCATACCAACCACCCCTGAAGAAAAAGGTAGGCCGGAGAAGTGGACCACCACTTCTCCGATTAACCAGTAGCTAATTAGCCATAGCAGACCATTTAGCGCGGGCATGGCAAAGCCCGCACTAGATCAGTCTGCGTGGCGTTAGCCCAACAGCTCATTAGCCTGTTTAACAATATTTTCAACCGTAAAGCCGAAATGTTTAAACAGCTCGCCAGCCGGTGCCGATTCGCCATAGGTGGTCATGCCGATAACACGACCATCTAAACCAACGTACTTATACCAGTAGTCGGCGTGACCCGCTTCGATTGCAATCCGTTTGGTGACTGCCTTAGGCAGTACACTTTCACGGTATTCCGCATCCTGGCCGTTAAAGCGGTAGGTTGACGGCATGGAAACCACGCGCACCGCTTTACCCTGCTGTTCCAGTTCTGCTGCTGCGTCCATGGCAAGTGATACTTCAGAGCCAGTGGCAATCAAGATCAGCTCGGGCGTGCCGTCGCTGTCTTTCAAAACGTAACCGCCGCACTGAATAGCAGCTAACTGCGCCTTGGTGCGTTGCTGGTGAGGCAGGTTCTGGCGCGAGAGCACCAACGCGGTGGGGCCAGAGTGGCGTTTCACTGCGGCATCCCAGGAAGCCGCAGTTTCAACGGCGTCACAGGGGCGCCATGTGTTCAGGTTAGGCGTTGTCCGCAGGCTGGTCAGCTGCTCAATCGGCTGGTGGGTGGGACCATCTTCGCCCAGGCCAATAGAGTCATGGGTAAATACGTAAATGGCTTGCTGGCCCATCAGTGCTGCCATACGCACGGCGTTACGCATGTATTCCATGAAAATCAGGAAAGTCGCGCCATAAGGAACGAAACCACCGTGAAGGGCGATACCATTCATCACCGCGCCCATGCCAAACTCACGTACCCCGTAGTGCAGGTAGTTGCCGCTAGCGTCTTCCGGAGTAATTGCTTTGGCGCCCTTCCAGAAGGTCAAGTTAGACGGCGCAAGATCAGCGCTACCGCCGAGCAGCTCGGGCATTTGCGGGCCGATAACATTTAACGCTTCAAAAGAGGCCTTGCGCGAGGCAATGCTTTCACCTTTCTCTTGAGCCTGCTCAATAAGAGCGGCGGTAGAAAGTTCTGCCGGTAGCTGCGCCTTCATGCGGCGTTCAAACTCTTTAGCTTCGCCTGGGTATGCTTCGGCATAACGGGCGAAGCGGGTATCCCACTCTTGCTGGCGGGTTTTGCCAGCGTTACGGGCATCCCAAGCAGAATAAATGGGCTCAGGGATATGGAACGGTGCGTGTTCCCAGCCGAGTTGCTTACGGGCGAGGGCAACTTCGTCGTCACCTAATGGTGCGCCGTGAGCCTCTTCTTTACCTTGTTTATTTGGTGCGCCAAAGCCAATGATAGTTTTGCAGATAATTAGGCTAGGTTTATCGCTGTGGCTCTTAGCTAATTCAATGGCCGCTTTGATCTCTTCCGGTTTATGGCCGTCGACGTTCGGCACCACGTGCCAGCCGTACGCTTCAAAGCGCTTGGCGGTGTCGTCGGTGAACCAGCCTTCAACCTCACCATCAATAGAGATGCCGTTGTCGTCATACAGGGCAATCAGCTTGCCAAGCTGCTGTGTACCCGCCAGCGACGCGGCTTCATGGGAAATGCCTTCCATCAAGCAGCCGTCACCCAGGAAGCACCAAGTGTGATGATCAACAATGGTGTGGCCAGGGCGGTTAAACTGCGCAGCTAGCGTTTTTTCAGCAATCGCAAAACCAACGGCGTTAGCAAAACCTTGGCCCAGTGGACCGGTAGTCGTTTCAATGCCAGGGGCGTAGCCAAATTCCGGATGACCAGCGGTGGGCGAGTGCAGCTGACGGAAGTTTTGCAGCTGTTCCAGGCTTAATTCATAGCCGCTTAGGTGCAGCAGAGAATAAAGCAGCATTGAACCGTGGCCATTAGACAACACGAACCGGTCGCGATCGGCCCACTTAGGGTCTTCGGGGTTGTGCTTGAGGTAGTCATTCCACAGCACCTCGGCAATATCAGCCATGCCCATGGGCGCGCCAGGGTGGCCAGATTTGGCCTTCTGAACAGCATCCATGGAAAGGGCGCGAATGGCATTGGCCAGCTCAAAACGGGACGGCATGGGGGTGCTCCTCGCCTGAAAACGGAAATAATAAAGGTGCTATTGTCGCTGACTTCCCCGGCGGCGGCAAATTCTGGGGTCACGTTCTGGGAAGAATCCCCAACAGCGTGTAGACTCTGCCTCCCGAAGTGGTCGCCAAAACAAGTAGCACCGCTTCTTTATATGGGCAGGGAACCTCCTGCCGTGATTTCCTGCTGATGCTGCGGTCACTATGCAGCCGTCATACAGAGGGTCGAGTGCGCGATGAGCGAATATTCCCTGTTTACCTCCGAGTCTGTCTCGGAAGGCCATCCCGATAAGATTGCCGACCAGATTTCTGACGCGGTTCTAGATGCCATTATCGCCCGAGATAAACAGGCCCGCGTTGCCTGTGAAACCATGGTGAAAACGGGCGTTGCCATTATTGCCGGTGAGATCACCACCTCTGCGTGGGTTGATCTGGAAGCGCTGGTGCGTGATGTGATCACCGATATTGGTTACACCTCGTCTCACGTCGGCTTTGATGGCGCAACCTGTGGGGTAATCAACCTGATCGGCAAGCAGAGCGTTGATATCGCTCAGGGCGTTGACCGTACCAAGCCCGAAGACCAGGGCGCTGGCGACCAGGGGTTGATGTTTGGCTACGCAACCAACGAAACCGACTCGTTCATGCCCGCGCCGATTCACTACTCGCACCGTTTGGTTGAGCGTCAGGCCGAGCTGCGCAAAAACGGTCTGTTGCCGTGGCTGCGCCCGGACGCTAAGAGCCAGGTTACCTTCCGGTATAATGCCGAAGGTCAGCCATGTGGCGTAGATGCCGTCGTGCTGTCTACCCAGCATGACCCAGAAATCGCTCAAGATGATCTGCGTAAAATGGTCAAGCGGGAGATCGTCGAGCAGGTGATTCCCGCTGAATGGCTTGATGAAAATACCCAGTACCACATTAACCCAACCGGTAAATTTGTTATTGGTGGCCCGGTGGGCGATTGTGGCCTAACAGGGCGTAAAATTATCGTCGATACCTACGGCGGTATGGCGCGTCATGGTGGCGGTGCTTTCTCGGGCAAAGACCCCTCTAAGGTTGACCGCAGCGCCGCTTACGCTGGCCGGTACGTGGCTAAAAACGTGGTGGCTTCAGGGCTTGCCGACAAGTGTGAAATTCAGGTTTCTTACGCCATCGGTGTTGCCGAGCCGACGTCGGTATCCATCGATACCTTTGGCACCGGTAAAATCGACGATACGAAAATCGTTGATTTAGTGCGCCAGCATTTTGATCTGCGTCCTTACGCGATTACCAAAATGCTCGACTTGTTACATCCTATGTACCGCCTTACGGCTGCCTATGGTCACTTCGGTCGTGCGCCATTTGAGCACAGCTACCACTGGACAGACGACAAAGGTCAAGTGCATACCGAAACCTTTACCGCCTTCCCATGGGAAAAAACCGACAAAGCCGACGCCCTGCGCCAGGCTGCTGGCCTATAAAAAGATATCTGACTGCCTTATATGCAGTTAAGACCGTGCCCCTTGGCCAATGCCAAGGGGCTTTTTTTTACGTTGAATGTTTATTTTCAGTCATGCGCTAAGGTCACTCTTCTCATCTGGCGTCTTGTTTAGTCGCCGCTAGTTAAAAGGAAAGCGCTATCACAAGGTGCTGAGAGGGCGTATGGATACCAACAGAAAAGCATGCAGACGATGGTTATTGATCACTGCTTTATTGAGACTCGTATTGGGAAGAGCAACGTTATTAAGCGTAGTGTTATTAAGTGCGGGCTTACTGAGTGTCACCTTATCCGCACAGGCCAGTGCGTGTCCTGATTGGCCCCGTGCACAGCTGGTGCAAGAGAGCCAAGCGTTAAGCGAGCGCATTGCACGTTGGGACAGTGCCTATCACGATCAGGGCGAATCGCTAATTGACGATGAGTTATACGATCAAGCAGTCGCTCGGTTAGCCAACTGGCAAGTCTGCCTGGGTGAAATGGCCCGGCAGCGACCACTAACCAGAGTAACCCGTAGCGATGGCACCTTAGATCACCCTGTCGCGCAAACGGGCTTAAATAAAGCCGATGATGACGGCGTGCGACGCTTTATCAGCCGCCGAGACGATCTTTGGATTCAGCCCAAGGTTGATGGTGTCGCGATAACGCTGCGCTACGAAGAAGGCGTGTTGGTCGAAGCGGTTAGCCGCGGTGATGGCGAGCGCGGGCAGAACTGGACGGCTCGTGTACAGCAGCTTCCTGCTGTGCCGAATAGGCTACCAACGCCGCTCTCAGCCGTATTCCAAGGTGAGCTTTACTGGACATTGGATAGCCATATTCAGTCACAGACTCCTTCCTCTGGCGCGCGGGGCGCTGTTGCTGGTGCTATGGCGCAGGCGTCGCCTACGCGCCAAACCCTTGTGCAAGTTGGGCTGTTTGTGTGGGATTGGCCTGATGGCCCCGCTGAGATGAGTGAAAGACTGAGTCACTTGACCGCATTAGGCTTTGATACCGCTGATTACACCCATCCGATTAATGACCGGCATGATGCTGCCGACTGGCGCGATAGATGGTTTAACGGGCCTCTGCCATTCGCCACCGACGGGGTGGTATTGAAACAGGCCAGACGCCCTGGCGTGCAGCGCTGGACTTCATCGCCACCGGAGTGGGCCGTGGCGTGGAAGTACCCTGCTCAGCAGGCGTTAGTTCAGGTGCGCGGCGTCGAGTTTCGCGTTGGCCGAACAGGGCGGGTGACCCCATTACTGTGGCTTTACCCAGTGACAATAGAAGGGCGACGCATCAGCCGTGTGTCGCTTGGGTCTTTGGAACGTTGGGAAGCGTGGGACGTGCGCCCGGGAGATCACGTCGCCATAACATTGGCAGGACTTACTATCCCCCAAGTAACAGAAGTGGTGTGGCAAACCCGTGAGCGGGCGCCGCTTGGTGTGCCCTCCCCAGAGCGCTATCACCTATTAAGTTGCTTTACGCTCACCACAGACTGCGACGCGCAGCTGCTGGCGCGGCTTAGTTTTTTAAGTGACCAGTTAACTATGCAGGGCGTTGGGGAAGGTACCTGGCAAGCGCTTATGGAGGCAGGTGTTGTGACTGAACTTCTGGGCTGGCTGGCAGCCACGCCGGAACAGCTTCAGCGGGCACACGGCGTGGGCGACGTTCGTGCAGTAGCGCTTGCTGCCCAGTTTGAGGCTGCAAAGACGGCCTCCTATGCTCAATGGTTAACGGCGCTGGGAGTGCCGCCTGGTGGCAGCGCTCAGCTAGGGGGGTGGGATACTTTGGCAGGCTATACACACACCGATTGGCAGGCTGAACCCGGCGTTGGTCCTCTACGTGCTGACGCGCTGGTGGCATTTTTCAGCCATCCAGACGTGCAGCGGTTGGCTGCTCAGCTTAAACAGGCGGGTGTCGAGGGCTTTTAACTTAATTAGAAGCTTCCAAGCCCGGTAAGGCGCAGCATGACGTGCAGATAGAAAGGAATTAGCAGAGGCGCTAGTAGCGTGGTGGTAAGCACCGCCAGTGCTCCTTTCTGGGGCTGAATGCCCAGCTCCATCGCCACGACCACCACGTTAGAGGCCATAGGCACCACGCCTAGCAGTAGCAATGCCATACCGAGTTCTGGCGTAAGCGTCCCTAGGGATTGAAGTAATAGAACGGCGATTAGCATCACTAACGGCCAAAGTAGATACCGTAAGCCCACGCAGGTGGCAACAAAGCGGGAGTCCCAGGCAGCTAGCGTTACTTGGCTAAGCGTCATGCCAATAATCATCATGCCTAGCAGGGTGTAAGTGGCGGGGAAAACCTCAAGCGAGTTCATCAGGGCGCTGGGAAGGGTCACGTCGAGTGCGCTCAGTAGCAGTGCAGACAAAAACGCATAAATCAGTGGCAGTCGAGAAATTTTGATTAGACTTTGGCGCACGGAAAAGTGGCCGCGGGCACTCAAGTAAAATCCCACCGTAAACTCGTAGAGATTAATTCCCAGCATGCAGAACAGATACAGCGTGACACCCTCTGGTGGCAGTAAAATCAGCGCCACGGGCAGACCAAAGTAACCGGTGTTGCCTGTTCCAGAGGAGAACGCTAACAGCGCCCCTTCCTGAGGCCCAAAGCGGTGTTGTGTAAACCAGCGGACAGCCAGCGCCATAGCACTCACTAGGATGAACAGCGCCAGCGTTAACAGCAGATAACCCGCCGTGGGGCCACCGTTCATCAATGCGCGGAAAATGGTCAGCGGTGCAATCAAGTACACTAGTAGCGTGGCGATGGGACGCGGGTCGATCGTTAAACGTCGTGCAGCGATCCACCCCAACCCTACAAACCCTAATAACATTACTAGTGGCCCCATTAAGGCGCTTGGTGCTAAATCCATTTCTGAATCCTAATCGTTAGATGATGACGCTGTTATTTAAATAGCCCAGTAGTTGCCTAAGTAACCCAGTAGTTTTGTAAATAGCTAACATGAGCCGAATTAAAGGCCGATCGTGAAATCTTTCATTAGCTCCAACGCGGTAGAAAGAGGAGAATAACTTAAATTATCACGATGTTAACGCTTTGCGAGGAAGTCCCATGAGCAGTCAAGAGCACCCGTTAGGTATTAGCTTTGAATTTTTCCCGCCCAATACCGATGCAGGAAAAGAGAAGTTAATACACGTACGCGATGAACTGGCCGCTCGAAAGCCGCGCTTTTTCTCGGTCACTTATGGTGCCGGTGGTTCTACCCAAGCGCGTACACGCGATATCGTGCGCACCGTTAGCCAGAGCGGAATCACTACCGCGCCACACCTTTCCTGCATTGGCAGTGAAAAAGCCCAGCTGCGCGACCTGCTGGCGCAGTACCGTGAAGAGGGCGTAGACAGCTTAGTGGCGCTACGTGGGGACATGCCATCAGGCATGGCAAGCATCGGCGAACTGCGTTACGCCAATGAGCTCGTTGAGTTTATCCGTACAGAGACAGGCGACCATTTTGAAATCGCGGTAGCTGCCTACCCAGAGTCTCATCCACAGGCACCGAGCCTTGATAAGGATATGGAAAACTTTGCTCGTAAGATGAAGGCTGGCGCCAATATGGCAATTACTCAGTACTTCTTCACTGCAGATGCTTACTTTCACTTTGTTGAAAAAGCACGGGCGCTCGGTGTGGAGCAGCCGATTATTCCAGGCATTATGCCGATTACTAACTACACCAAATTGGCGCGTTTTTCAGACGCTTGCGGCGCAGAAATTCCCCGTTGGATTCGTAAGCAGCTAGAAGCCTATGGTGATGACAGCGAAGCTATTGCCGCCTTTGGTACGGAGGTTGTTAGTCGTTTGTGTGAGCGGTTACTTGATGGTGGTGCGCCGGGCTTACACTTTTACACACTCAACCAGGCAGCACCGGTGCTAAAAATTGTTGATAACCTGAGAGGCTAGTGTTCTCTTAAAGAAATTGGCCTGGTGAACAAGAAGAACGCCCACTCGATAGCACTCGAGCGGGCGTTTTTGTTGGGCTTAACTGCTAATGGTTAAGTGAAAAGCGGGCGCCGTTACGTGGCACTGGGTGTCGCCTTATTGCCATACTGCTTACGCTGCATAATGAACAGCGCTCCGCCAATGGCCAGGCCAGCAATATCACTGTAGATGCCGCCGTAAATCATGAACATAGCGCCAACCAGCATAACCACACGCTGCAAGGTGTTTACCGGCCCAAAGAACCATGCTTGCACCATGCCTGAAAGCAAGATGATCCCTAGTGTTGCGGTCACACCGACACGAAGTATCTGCATTGCAGAACCTTCCATCAGCATGGCTGGGCTGTAGAAGAACATAAACGGCACGATAAACGCAGCAAGACCAATTTTGAACGAAGCGACCGATGTACCCATGGGGTTATCCCCAGAAATACCGGCGGCGGCGTAAGAGGCTAACGCCACTGGCGGCGTAATAGCGGATACAACCGCAAAATAGAACACGAAGAAGTGTGCTACGAGAGGCTCGATGCCAATATTGATAAGGCCGGGAGCCACTACTGATGCGGCTACCGCGTACGCTGCCGTCGTAGGCATACCCATGCCAAGCAGAATACTGATCAACATCGCAAAGACCAATGCCAATAATTGGCTAACTCCGGCAAGGCCTAACAGCAGTGAAGAGAAACGCGCGCCAACACCAGTCAGTGAAATGACACCAACAATGAGGCCCGCACAAGCACATACGGCGATGATCTGAATCGACATAGTGCCCGCTAGTTGGAGTGCGCGCAAAATAGCCCGGATGCCCATTTTATTGGGCGAGATCCAGCTGACAACTGCCGCTGAGGCTGTCGCTAGTGTACCGGCACGAATGACGGAGTAGCCCATAAAGAGAGCGACAATAAGAATGATAATAGGCGCAAATAGGTAGACTTGTTTAACCAATTTAGAGAATAGCGGAATTTCATCTTTACGCATGCCGCGCATGCCTTTACGTGCCGCTTCAAAATCCACCATAAAGTAGATAGAAGCAAAGTAAAGTATAGCCGGAATGACGGCTGCAATCGCAATTTCTGTATAAGGAATGCCCGTCACTTCCGCCATAATAAAGGCGCCCGCACCCATAATCGGCGGCATAATCTGCCCACCGGTAGATGCTGCTGCTTCAATAGCGCCAGCGCTACGCGCGGGGTAGCCTACTTTCTTCATTAGGGGGATGGTTAGCGAGCCAGTCGATACCACGTTACCCGCTGAGGTGCCGTTGATCATTCCCATCAAGCCAGAAGCAAAAATAGATACTTTCGCCGGGCCGCCACGGGCACGGCCAGCGGCTGCAAACGCAAAGTTGACGAAGTAATCACCTACTTTAGAAGCCTGTAAAAACGCCGCAAAAATAATAAACAAAATGATATAGGTGGATGACACCGCTGTTGTTGGGCCAAGAATGCCCGCATCGGTATAGACCTGACTAAAGAAGCGTTGAACAGACAGGCCTGGGTAGCCTAAAAATCCAGGTAAATACTGACCAGCAAAGACATAAACCAAGAAAACCGCTGAAATAACCACCAATGCTAAACCCGCTACGCGACGAGTAAGCTCTAGAATCAGCAGTGACCCCGCAATGGCCGCCCAGGAAATGCCGGGAGGAGCAAACGAAGTGCCTGTCGACATACGCATATTGGTATTAAAGGCCATTAATAAGTAAGCAGCGCTGGCGATAGCGCAGACCATTAGCACGAGGTCCGCAGGATTAAAGCGGTGGCGCGCCTGTCGATAGAACCAAGAAAGGACAATGGCAATTGCCGTGGTGGCAATGAGGGGATAGCCGTAATGCAGTGTCTCAATACTTGGATCGATGCGCATAGCACCGCCATTGAGGGTCTGCTGCATTAAAAATACGTGAACAAGTGAGTAAAGGGCAGGAGCGAGAAGTGCATAGCTGACCCATTTTAGCCAGGCAGGGGAAGCTTGCTGATCATCTTCAGCAAAGCGGGCACCGGCAAACAATCCGTAACCTAAAATTAGCGCACCCGCAATATGCACGATACGAAAAGACCAGGTTTCCATCGGGTACACATTGAGCGAAATCAGGTGGAAGCCTGAATAACCAATCGCCAGTGCGGCAAATAAAAAGAACTGCCAACCAACAAACAAGCGGCGATTGGATTCGAAAACTTCTTCATCGACACCCTCGGCGATTGACTCAGGTATCGATGAAGCAGTTTGGGCATCATCCTTGAGGCCGTTGGGGTCTTGATCGGTATTGTGACTCATTAGAGGTCACCCTCACAGCAAAAGCAGAAAAGAGGCGGTAGCGAACGCTGCCCCGTCCGGCCAGCGGAAAACGGGGCAGCGTAAGAAGGTGCTTGGCTTAGTTGATCATGTCATCAGCGATGTCGTAGCCATTCTCTTCGTACCAGCGTGCAGCGCCCGGATGGAAGGGCAGCACGTTGTTGTGGACGATATTTTCCGGAATGGTAGTTTCAGCACTACGGTGAACAGAGCGCATACGCTCATTGTTTTCCATTGTGGCTTTGGTGACTTCGTAGATAAAGTCTTCCGGCAGATCACAGCCTGCAATGGCGAAGTTCCACATAGACACAGCGCGTGCATCTTCTTCAAGCGTTGTGTAGGTGCTAGCCGGGATGGTGAACTCTGCAACCGGGAAGCTTTCTAGCACAGTGGCCATTTCTTCTTCGGTAAACTCGATGATATTCACATCGGTCTGTACTTCGAGTTGGCTAACGGCTGGGATCGGGATGCCCGCTGCGAAGGCGATAACATCCAGAAGACCGTCCTGTAGCTGGCCACCTAGGTCAGACCAACCGCCGTTACGGCGATCAAATTCTACGCCCAATGTTTCGAGAATAGCGGGGAAATAGGTGTCTGATGTGGAAGCTGCTGGGCCGAAACCGATACGTGCACCTGCAGGAATATCAGAGATGGATTCAATACCGGAGCTTGACAGTGCCGCAATGGAGAACGGTGTTTCATACATGGGGAACAGTGCACAAACATTGTCCATTTTCAGGCCAGGTGCCAGCGGGCTTTCCCCTTTAACAGCGTCGGAAGCGGGACCCATCGTCGTTAGGCCAAAGGCCATATCACCACTGTGTACGAGCGCTAAGTTTTGAGTCGGGCCACCGGTGACTTCGCCACCGCCTGACACATCCAGCTCATCAGCAATAAAGTTAGCCCAGCCTGAGCCATAAACGAAGTAGGTGCCGCCTTGGCTTGCGGTACCTACCGTGAAATTATTAGGCCAGTCGGAGCGGTCTGCATGGGCAGTTCCTGCGGCAAGCAAAGCACTACCGGCAACAAGAAGTGCGATAGTTTTAGGCATCGTATTGCGCATGGCGAGATTTCCTAAGCTGTTATTGGGATTATCGTCTGGCATGTATCAGTTCTGCCAGTGGCTTTATCGTTAAGCAGCTTATATAGAGCGATAGTCATGCCAGTTGAAAGCCTGGTTTTTAAAATCAGTAGCTTAAAATTTTCTTATTCAACTTTGGTTGAAATAGGAATAGCACGAAGTGTCTGGGGTTTCGCACACTGCTTGCTATTTGATGTGTGGTTTTTCGCACACTTTGAGGAGTGAGGAGTGAGGAGTGAGGAGTGAGGAGTGAGGAGTGAGGAGTGAGGAGTTGAAGGCCTCCAACGTGGTGGAGGCTTAAATTAAAAGCGATGGCATAATGCTTGGGATAGGGGGTTAACGTTTAGGTTTGCCGGGGTCGAGAATGCGTACTGGTTGCACATCTTGCGTTTTTTGCTCTTCGCGTACTTGATTAACGCGGGTAGTCAACTCTGATGCCGACTCATCTTCAATCGGCAACTGCTCGAAAAAGTCGCAGTTAACGCATTCCCGGTAACGAATGCTGTTTTGCTCCCAGGCGCGAATTCGATCCATGGCTGCGCAGCGTGGGCAGGTTACTCCAGCAATAAAGCGTTTCACACTCGACATGAGAGGCTCCAACGGTGCGGCAGCCGATAAAGATACCGCACTTAGTGATGGTGAAAATAAACGTCAGGCTGCGCGGATACCGCTATGGCGCAGCAATGGCTCTACGCTTGGTTCACGGCCTCGGAAAGCGCGAAATAGCTCCGCTGCATCCCTCACGCCACCTGGCTCCAGGATCTCTTCGCGGAAGCGTTGACCAGTGATGGGGTCAAAAATACCAGCTTCTTCAAACGCGCTCCATGCATCAGCAGAGAGCACTTCCGCCCATTTGTAGCTGTAATAGCCCGCCGCATAGCCACCCGCAAAAATATGGCTAAAGCTATTCTGGAAGCGGTTAAAGTCAACCGTCGGCACGACAGAGGTATGGCTACGTACGTCATCTAGTAGCGTTTGAACATCACTGGCGCTGGGCGCTTCCAGCTCATGGTGCAGGCGCAAATCGAATAATGAAAACTCTATTTGGCGCACCATTCCCATGGCTGATTGGAAGTTTTTGGCAGCCTGTAAACGCTCTAGCAGATCAGCGGGCAGAGGCTCGTCAGTATCGACATGCTTGGCGAGCAGGTCTAGTCCTTCGCGTTCCCAGCAGTAGTTCTCCATGAATTGGCTGGGCAGTTCAACGGCGTCCCAAGCAACGCCGTTAATACCAGAGATATCGGCGATATCCTGTTTGGTTAGCATGTGATGCAAACCGTGACCGAACTCATGAAACAGCGTGGTGACTTCATCATGTGTCAGTAGGGCGGGTTTATCGCCAACTGGGGCGGTGAAATTACAGGTTAGAAATGCTACTGGCAGCTGAAGGCCATTCTCAGTTTGGCGGCGTACGCGGCAATCAGCCATCCACGCACCACCACGTTTGCTTTCGCGAGCGTAAAGGTCCAAGTAGAAACCAGCGATCGGCTTTCCCTGTTCAGTAATACGGAAGTACTGAACATCGTTGTGATAGCTAGGCGCCTTAGGGTCTGCCTCGATTCGAACGCCATACAGGCGCTCTACGACTTGAAACAGTCCATCCACCACCCGTGGCGCAGAGAAGTAAGGGCGAAGCTGCTCTTGTGAGATGGAGTGACGCGCCTCGCGCAGTTTTTCGCTGGCATAGGCCACATCCCACGGCTCAAGCGTTTCAATCCCTAATTCTTCGCGGGCATAGCCGCTGAGCTCTGCGACTTCTTCCTTGGCCTGCGGGACGGCGCGGCGAGCGAGGTCATTCAGAAACTCAAGCACCTGTTCGGGAGAGTCGGCCATCTTCGTCGTGAGCGAATAATCAGCGTAGGTAGGAAAGCCGAGTAAATGAGCAAGCTCTTGGCGAAGTGCCAGTATCTCTTCAAGAGCGGGAGCATTGTCGAACTTCCCCGTATCTGGGCCTTGATCGGAAGCACGGGTGACAAACGCGGTATATACCTCACGCCGCAATTCTCGGTTATCAGCGTAACTAATAATCGGGAAAAAACTTGGGAAATCGAGAGTAATGCGGTAGCCATCGACACCTTTAGCTTGGGCGTTTGCTTTCAGCGTATCGAGCGCACTTTCCGGCACACCGGCAAGTTCATCAAGATGACCAATATCCTTATGCCATGCTTGTGTAGCATCGAGCACGTTGTTAGAAAACTGGTTGGATAAGGTTGATAGGCGTGCTTGGATCTCACCGTAGCGGGTCTTTTTGTCAGCGGGCAAATCGACGCCGGCCAGACGAAAATCGCGCAAAGCGTTATCTACTGTGCGCTGCTGAGCAGGGGTTAGCTGCGTCCATCTATCTTTCTGCTTAAGTGCCTGCCAGCCATTAAAAAGACCTTCGTGCTGTCCCATCCAAGTGCTAAACGCTGAGAGCTTTTCTAAACATGCCTGATAGGCTTCCCGCAGTTCGGGGGTGTTCATCGTGCCGTTAAGATGTGAGATAGGCGACCACGCCTGAGAAAGACGATCATTAACAGCCTCTAGCGGCGCAGCAAAGTTATCCCAACGTGGTGGCGCTGTAGCGGCCTGTTGAGCGAGTCGGTCGATGACTTCCCGGCTTTCATTTAGCAGCGCTTCCACCGCAGGCACGACGTGTTCGGCGCGAATGTCAGCGAAAGGGGGAAGCTCATGCGGCTCTAGCAACGGATTGCGGGACATAGGCACCTCGTAGGCATTAATTTTTAACTCGTAACGTTTTTAAATACGTTAGTGGCGCATAAAAACGCAATAATAATGACACAGTGCGGGCGGTGGGGCTGCGTTTCAATGTCTAAGCTTAATCGTGTGTCTTATAGCAAGGTTTGGCCTAAGCGTAAGCGCCTGCTAGTCTTGCCGACTTTTAGTGTCGCCAACTAGTGCCACCAATGGCAGGAGCAAGTGATGAGTGAAACGCTGGAGCGCTGGGGGTCAAAGCGAGCCTTCATCTTAGCGGTAACGGGAGCTGCAGTTGGGTTGGGTAATATTTGGCGCTTCCCGTACGTTGCAGGCGAGAACGGTGGTGCGGCATTTTTATTGATCTATGTGGCGTTCGTACTTCTGTTAGGTATCCCTGTAATGATGGCCGAGATTTTAATTGGGCGGGCGGGGCGCCGGGGGCCTATGCAAGCACTGAGTAGGCTAGCTGTTGAAGCAGGCGCTTCTCGACACTGGCGTTGGTTAGGGTTGTTTGGAGCATTCACCGTCTTCTGTATTTTATCGTTTTACTCGGTGGTGTCAGGTTGGTCGATTGAGTTTTTAGTCGCTTCAATAAACGGAAATTTCGATGGCGCAAGTGCCGCAGAAATAGGTGCGGGTTTCGAGGCGTTTCTGGCAAACCCAGGCCTGTTGATTTTTAATCACTCGTTGTTCCTATTTATGACCATGACAGTCGTGGCCGCTGGCGTTGCCAAAGGCCTAGAGCGGTTGAACAACCTATTAATGCCGCTGCTGTACGGTTTATTGTTGCTACTGGCTGGTTATGCCACGACCACCGACGGATTTGGTACAGCCCTTTCATGGTTGTTTTTACCGTCTTTTGGCGATGTAACGACTTCAGTGGTGTTGCATGCTATGGGGCATGCGTTTTTTACCCTTGCCGTAGGGGCCTGCGCGCTAATGGCTTATGGGGCTTATATGCCTGATGAGCAGAGCTTACCGAAAGCCGCTTTTGCAGTTGCAATGCTCGATATCAGCGTCGCCTTGTTAGCAGGGATTGCGATCTTTTCGGTGGTATTTGCCCAAGGTATGGACCCCGCTGATGGTCCTGGGTTGATGTTTGTGACGCTGCCTATTGCTTTTTCTGAGCTGCCTTGGGGAGCGTTTTGGTTAAGTGTGTTCTTTTTGCTGCTCTTATTGGCTACCTGGACGTCAGCGATTAACCTCGCTGAACCCATGGTGGCAACGTTGCAAGGGCTTGGCTGGCGTCGCAGTGTATCAACGGCCGTCGTGGCGCTTAGCGTATGGCTGTTAGGGCTGCTTTCGGCATTTTCGTTTTCTACCCTCGCCGATTTTAGACCGTTGTTTGGTCGTAATGTGTTTGAGTTAGTTAGTAGTATTCCGCCTGATATTTTTCTGCCTATGGGGGGGCTATTAATTGCTATCTTTGCGGCATGGGTGATGCCCCGTACGCAGGTTGTACAGGCATTGGGTGTTGGCGAGAGAGGCTATGTACTCTGGCGTAATATTGTACGCTGGGTGTCGATTCCGCTGACGTTTATTGTATTGCTCGGCGGGTTGCTATAGTCCTTGAATATTTGAATCCAGTAGCGTTAAACAGGAGTGTGCAATGAGCAATGCCCTACGACCATTTCAAGGTATGTCGCCTCGCCTGGGTGAACGGGTTTATATCGACCCCGCCAGTGTGGTGATTGGTGATGTAGAGCTGGGCGATGACTGTTCGGTGTGGCCGACGACCGTGATTAGGGGGGATATGCATCGGATTCGCATTGGCGCTCGCACTAGCGTGCAGGATGGCAGCGTGCTGCATATTACCCATGCCAGCGATTTCAATCCTGATGGTTTCCCACTGACGATTGGTGATGATGTCACCATTGGCCATAAAGCGATTTTACATGGCTGTACGCTGGGTAGCCGTATTTTGGTGGGTATGGGGGCGATTGTGATGGATGGAGCAGTTGTCGAGGATGAGGTGATTATTGCGGCTGGCGCAGTTGTTACACCAGGCAAACGTTTGGAAAGCGGTTATGTCTATGCTGGAAACCCGGCGAAAGCGTTGCGTCCACTCAAAGATAAAGAGCGCGCTTTCTTTCCTTACACGGCAGGCAACTACGTTAAGTTAAAAGATCAGTTCCTCACTCAGTAAATTTTCTAATGTAGGCGCTAAGCAGTTGGCCTAACACTCTTTTTTCTTAAATAGTCATGTTGCGGCAGCCAAAAATCTGGTAATTTATCCAGTTTTCCAGGATGCCGCGCTATGGCGAATTTTCGCACGCACATTACGGTAGCAGCAGCAGGCGGCGTGCTAATGGCTTATGTCGGCTGGCAGGCACAGTGGTGGCCAGCGACTCAGGCGCTATTAATTATTGCCTTGGTAGCCTTTGGCGGTATTTTGCCTGACATAGATGCAGATCGTTCTCGCTCTATTCGTTTGATTTTTAACCTTCTATCAGTACCTTCACTAGTGCTGGGTGTACTGTTGCTGCAACCGTGGTTAACGCCTGGATTATTGCTAGTGGCCTGTGGAAGCATCTACTTTAGCGTACGTTACCTTGCGGCGGTGGTGTTCTCACGGCTAACGGTTCATCGAGGTATTTGGCATTCACTAATGGCTGCTATGTTGTGTGCGTTAGCGACGGCTGCGCTTAGTTTTCATTTACTGGCACAGCCGGCTTGGCTGGCCTGGTGTCACGGGGCAGCAGTACTGTTAGGGTTTATTATCCATTTAAGTCTTGATGAACTCTTTAGTGTGGATCTAGAAGGCGCGCGGCTAAAGCGTTCATTTGGAACCGCGCTGAAGCTGGGTGATGGCCGACGTCCGCTATCAAATGTCTTTATGCTGATTGCGCTATTAACGCTAGTGCCATGGGTACCGCCCTGGGATGTACTGGTTGAATTGCTTCATCAAGGGTCGCTGCTATGGCGATAATCGTCAGCGCTTAAGCTGTGTTTTTTGAGTTTGTCGTAGAAGGTTTTGCGGGGAATTCCCAGATGGCGGCACACGTCAGTGACTCTACCATGGTGGCGGGCCAGGGATTGGCTAATTAGGCTCTTTTCAAATAGCTCAACCTGCCGAGGTAGCGTGGGTTCCTCTGTGTCGGCACTGACCCCTTCTAGTAGCGCATCTAAGCGGTAGTCAAAGGCGGCTCCCAATAGCACATATCGCTCGGCAAGGTTACGCAGTTCACGAACATTACCAGGCCAGTCGTGAGCCAGCAGGGCAGCAATCGAAGGGCTATCCAGGGTGGGGGCTTCTAAGCCACTACGGTTGGCAGCGATCACCGCGAAATGTTGGAATAACAGCGGGATGTCTTCGCGTCGTTCGCGCAGTGCGGGCAGCGGTAGGGTGACCACGTTGAGTCGATAGTAGAGATCTTCGCGAAAGTATCCCTCTTCGGCAGCCGCTTTAAGGTCCACTTTGGTGGCAGCAATTACACGAATATTGAGTGGCACCGTCTCGTTGGCCCCAAGGCGCTCGACACTACGCTCTTGCAAGACGCGTAACAGTTTAACCTGGAGCGCCAATGGCATTGACTCGATTTCATCCAGGAATACGGTGCCGCCATTGGCATGCTCGAATTTACCAATTCGCCGTTCTACTGCGCCGGTAAAGGCACCTTTTTCATGGCCAAACAGCTCTGACTCTATGGTGTTTTCTGGCACCGCGCCGCAGTTGATCGCCATGAACGGGCTATTACGCCGGGCGCTGCGTTCATGAATGGCGCGGGCAACAAGGTCTTTTCCGGTGCCGGTTTCGCCAAACAGGAGTACATCAGCTTCTACTTGGCTGATGCGTTGAATCATTGCCGCTAGGCGAGAAATCACCGCCGTACGGCCAACTAAACGAGGCCCAAGAGCGGCTTGTTGTACCTCAAGTTCAGCTTTTAAACGCAGATTTTCCAAGCTTAGCTGGCGCTTTTCGATGCCTCGCCTCACGACATCAAGTAGCTGGTCGCCCGCGAAAGG
Organism: Halomonas qaidamensis; assembly: GCF_025917315.1. Classification (NCBI taxonomy): domain Bacteria; kingdom Pseudomonadati; phylum Pseudomonadota; class Gammaproteobacteria; order Oceanospirillales; family Halomonadaceae; genus Halomonas; species Halomonas qaidamensis. Next base: position 74,941 of record NZ_CP080627.1, read on the forward strand.
TTTTTCCAGAAAATCCCAAGCGCCTGCACGCATTGCTTCTACCGCCGTCGATATATCACCGTGACCAGTGATTAAAATAATTGGCAGTGTGGCATCGCGACTATGTAGCTCATTCAACAGCGTCATGCCGTCCATTCCTGGCATCCTGATATCGCTAACAATGACACCGGGGAAATTCGCTGGCAGAGCTTCCAGCGCTTGCTCAGCAGATTCAAAGCAGTGAGGTGTGTAGCCGGCAAGTTCAAGTGTTTGGCTAGCGGTGATACGCAGGTGCGGTTCATCGTCGATCACCATGACCGGCAGTGTCGACGGCTCATGCATGGTTGTTATGCTCCTTGACTGAAGGCGGCGGCAGTACGTTAGGTGTTGCTGAGCAGGGCAGCGTAACGGTGAATCTTGCCCCGCCGGTGGGCTGATTTGCTACCTGCAACTTGCCTCCCAGATCTTCCATAATACGTGAGGAAATCGAAAGTCCTAGTCCTAATCCGCTACCGGGTGCTTTCGTGGTGAAGAAGGGTTCGAAAATTTGGCCCAAGTGATGTTCCGGGACCCCCGGGCCATTATCGGCAACGCTGATCAGCACTTGCTGTTGCGCGATTTCTACCCGTAGCGTCAGTACGGGTGACGCTACCTCTTTCATTGCCTGTAGCGCGTTGCTAATCAGGTTTACCAGCACTTGCTCCAGGCGTACTAAGTCACCTTCCACCCAAAGTGTGTCTTCAGGCCACTGCTGAACCACGGTGATGCCATCATCTCGTAAGCGGCTTTGAAATAAACGCAGTGCGTACTCAATACAGGCTTGGACAGAGATTGTTTCCTGGCGCTCACTGCTCTTACGAGAAAACTGGCGCAGCTGGGCGCTAATGTCGGCCATGCGCTGTGTAAGCTCAACAATCTGCGCTAGGTTGGCATCCGCTTTATCTACCCGCGCTAGTTCAATAAACCGTCGACCATTTTCAGCGTAAGCGCGAATAGCGGCTAACGGTTGATTTAACTCGTGATTGATACCCGCAGCCAATTGGCCTAAGACCGCTAATTTTGCTGCTTGGATCAGTTCATCTTGGGTTTGGCGCAAATTAGCTTCTGCTCTTCGCCGTTCTTCAATTTCATCGGAAAGCCGCTGATTACTGGCAACTAAGTCACGTGTTCTTCGTTCTACGCTAACCTCTAGCTCATCTCGCACTCTTGCTAACGTTTGCCGTTCGCGCTCTGCAAATGCTTCGCGCTCTCGACGTAAACGCAAGCGTTGCCAACCAATACCACCGCCCAAGGTCACCACACCATATAAGCCTCCCGCCATGAGTGCTGCAAGCCATTGGGCGTTCACTACCGGGGTTAGTGGTTTTAAAATATGCATTTGCCAGCCAAACTCTGGGATGGGGCGCGTCAAGCTTAAATAGCGCCCGCCATCTAATGGCCCGCTAGCAAAGCTAACAAGGTAGCTATCAGCCCCGTAAGGAGCTTCAAGTTGAATACCTGAAGGCGTTAAAGGCTCCATTGCATAGCGTCGGGTTGCTCGTAGAGTGTCGCGCTGGCTGTCAGTAAGAGGGTAAAGAGCGTTCATGCGCAGCTCAGGGTGGCTGGCCATGAAAATAATATTATCGCTATCGGTAACAAACAGCTCAGCATCCTGTTCCGCCCAGCTCTCTTCAACATCGTCGAGCAGCACTTTGACGACGATAACTCCGTCGGGTTTTGCATCGGGGGAGGTATCATCAAGCCACACCGGCGCAGAAAAGTAGTAACCACGCTCAAGCGACTGTACGCCTAAACCATAGAAACGCCCTTGCCCCCCAGTAATGGCATCGGTGTAATAGCTGCGGAACGCGTAGTTTTGACCAATAAATGTATTGGGGCGGTGCCAGTTGCTGGCGGCGATGGTATCGGCGTCACGGTTTAGTAAATAAACATCGGATACCCCAGAGGTAAAACGAAAACGATCAAGCAGCAAGTTGAGTGGCATAGAGTCTTGGCTGTCTGGGGAATCTAAAAAACGTTGTACGCCTTCCCTGGTCGCCAGCATCTGCGGCAAATAATCATAGCGCAGTAGGTAACCGTTGAGGTTGGCGGCAGAAAGCCGCAGCTCGTTTTCAGCATCGTCTTGTAAGTTTGATAATGCCTGCTCACGGGCCAATTGAGCGGCTTGCCACATGCAAAATATAAGCCCAAGCGAAATCACTATCAGCCAGAGCAGTCGCCAGCGTAGGTCTGAAAGGCGAAGTAAGTGTTTCATGCAGGTGTGCTGCTGGTGCCCTGCGCACGACGCAGTGCACGCTGAGCGCGGGTTTCGGCTCTGGCCATTTCGAGAAGACCTTCCTCAACATATACTAGGTGTTCGTGTGCTCGGGAGCGGGCGTCTTCAGCACGACCCTCTAAAATTGCATCCAGTAGTGCGCGGTGCTGCTTCATTAACTGCGCGCGTGAGTTTGGCTTTGCAAAAAGATGAGCGAGGTTATCAACGATGCTTTGCTCTAATAAATGAAAAATGCCTCGAATAGTGTGAAGTAGCAATACGTTGTGAGCTGCTTCTGCAATAGCGAGGTGGAAGGCGGCGTCTAGCTTTGCTTCTTGGGCTGGGTTGGCGCCTACAAACCCGCCGTCGAGTTCTTCAAAACGTTGGATAAGAACGGCTTTATCGGCTGGTGTTGAGCGTAATGCTGCGTAATAAGCCGAAATTCCCTCCATTGCATCGCGAAACTCAAGTAAATCCAGGTGAAACTCATTGTGTCGTGAAAGCATTTCTAACAGCGGGTCGGTGTAGCCGCTGTTTAGCGTTTCATTAACAAATGTACCGCCCCCTTGGCGGCTATTCAGCAGGCCTCGTGCGGCAAGCTTTTGGATAGCTTCGCGTAGAGAAGGGCGAGAAACGCCAAAACGTTCGGCAAGCTCTCTTTCTGGGGGCAGGCGCTGGCCAGGCTTGAGGCTACCTTCAAGAATCATTGCCTCAAGGCGCTCAGTAATTACATCAGCCAAACGTTGTTGGCGAAGGGGCGGATACGACATGAAATTCATGCTCCTATAATTGGTAATACCAATTCTAAAAGTTTCATATGTTTTGCTCAAGCATCAATTATAAACCTCAGCTTATCCATAGAGATTAGGTAGAAAGTAACTTCTTGCTTATGTAACTAAAGTATAAGCGTGGTAAAAGCCTTTGTTGGGGTTGTCAATTGACATGATGAAAGGGGCTGTTTAGTGTGGCATCTAATCAATCTGTAAATTGGTAATACCAATTTTACTTGTGGCGTTTAACATTAACGCTTCGATGACCGTGTATAGATAGTACTTATAAATAGTGCATCTATTTATTGCATAGGGCCTGCCATGATCATTTCATCACCTACGGACTACCGCCAAGCTGCCAAGCGTCGTATTCCCCCGTTTCTGTTTCACTATGCTGACGGCGGGTCGTACGCAGAGCATACGTTGCGGAGCAATGTTGAAGACCTGGCGGGTGTCGCGTTGCGGCAGCGGGTGTTAAAGGATATGTCGTCGCTATCGCTGGAAACCGAGCTGTTTGGCGAAAAGATGGCAATGCCTCTTGCCTTGGCGCCGGTGGGGCTAACCGGCATGTACGCTAGGCGTGGTGAAGTCCAGGCAGCGCGGGCAGCGACCAAGAAAGGCATACCATTTACGTTATCGACGGTATCCGTATGCCCTATTGCTGAAGTGGCGTCGGCAGTTGAGCGGCCCATTTGGTTTCAGCTTTATGTACTGAAGGATCGGGGCTTTATGAAGCACGTGCTTGAGCGTGCTAAGGCGGCAGGGGTTAAAACATTAATCTTCACCGTTGATATGCCTGTACCTGGGGCGCGTTATCGCGATGCCCACTCAGGTATGAGCGGCAAAAGCGGGCCTATGAAACGTATGCTTCAGGCTGCATTGCATCCTCTTTGGGCTTGGGATGTAGGTGTTCGTGGTCGCCCGCATGATCTAGGCAACGTGTCTGATTATCGTGGTCAGCCGACAGAGCTTGAGGATTATATTGCTTGGCTTGGCGATAACTTTGATCCCTCTATTTCCTGGAAAGATCTGGATTGGATTCGTGAGCAATGGGATGGCCCAATGGTTATTAAGGGCATATTGGATGCTGAAGATGCCCGTGATGCAGTCCGCTTTGGGGCTGATGGTATTGTGGTTTCAAATCACGGTGGCCGTCAGTTAGATGGCGTGCCTTCTACCGCGCGTGCTCTGCCTGCTATTGCAGATGCAGTTAAGGGTGACTTAGCCATCCTGGCAGATTCTGGTGTGCGTAATGGGTTGGATGTAGTAAGGATGGTTGCCATGGGCGCAGATACAGTATTGATCGGTCGCGCCTTTATCTATGCGCTGGCAGCAGCAGGTGAGGCGGGGGTTGCTAACCTGCTTGAGCTTTTCGAAAAAGAGATGAGGGTGGCAATGACGCTCACCGGCGCGCGAACGATTGCTGATCTCAACACCGAGTCATTAGTGCCTGACGCGATTCCTGTACTTAAATAGAAAGGGTAATGTAGAGAAAGGGGAATATAGAAGGGTGACGTTGCTGACATTAGGGTAATAGACGAATGTTGGAGTTTTTTTATAAAAGCCCTTGCCAAGACGGCAGCGAATCCGTAAAGTACGCATCCGCTGCCGGGGACGCACAGCGTTACCAGCGGTGATAGAAGGTGAAAACCTTCGGTTTGTCAGGAAGTTAGCGCAATAAAAGAGAAGGCATCGTTATCTCGCTTTCTTAACTCGCTCGCTTCACTCACTGAAAACAGTGATTGACAAACACCAGGAAATGCGTAGAATACGCCTTCCTCGCTGAGGCAAACCAGTTCATCGGTTAGCCGGCTGATAAGATAGCCTCGCAGCGAAACAGCTCTTTAACAATTTGATCAGGTAATTCATGTGGGCGCTTGCCGATGAGGGTGATAAATCACCAAATATCAAGGCAAGCGGTCATGACAATGTAAATTGAAATGAATTCGTTTGAACCTTGAGCCAGGTTTGATGCGCTTTTGTTGTTCGTCAACATTATGTTGTCGGATGACGAGTAAGCATCACAATGATTTTAAACTGAAGAGTTTGATCATGGCTCAGATTGAACGCTGGCGGCAGGCCTAACACATGCAAGTCGAGCGGTAACAGATCTAGCTTGCTAGATGCTGACGAGCGGCGGACGGGTGAGTAATGCATAGGAATCTACCCGGTAGTGGGGGATAACCTGGGGAAACCCAGGCTAATACCGCATACGTCCTACGGGAGAAAGGGGGCTCCGGCTCCCGCTATCGGATGAGCCTATGTCGGATTAGCTAGTTGGTGAGGTAATGGCTCACCAAGGCAACGATCCGTAGCTGGTCTGAGAGGATGATCAGCCACATCGGGACTGAGACACGGCCCGAACTCCTACGGGAGGCAGCAGTGGGGAATATTGGACAATGGGGGGAACCCTGATCCAGCCATGCCGCGTGTGTGAAGAAGGCCTTCGGGTTGTAAAGCACTTTCAGCGAGGAAGAACGCCTAGTGGTTAATACCCATTAGGAAAGACATCACTCGCAGAAGAAGCACCGGCTAACTCCGTGCCAGCAGCCGCGGTAATACGGAGGGTGCAAGCGTTAATCGGAATTACTGGGCGTAAAGCGCGCGTAGGTGGCTTGATAAGCCGGTTGTGAAAGCCCCGGGCTCAACCTGGGAACGGCATCCGGAACTGTCAAGCTAGAGTGCAGGAGAGGAAGGTAGAATTCCCGGTGTAGCGGTGAAATGCGTAGAGATCGGGAGGAATACCAGTGGCGAAGGCGGCCTTCTGGACTGACACTGACACTGAGGTGCGAAAGCGTGGGTAGCAAACAGGATTAGATACCCTGGTAGTCCACGCCGTAAACGATGTCGACCAGCCGTTGGGTGCCTAGCGCACTTTGTGGCGAAGTTAACGCGATAAGTCGACCGCCTGGGGAGTACGGCCGCAAGGTTAAAACTCAAATGAATTGACGGGGGCCCGCACAAGCGGTGGAGCATGTGGTTTAATTCGATGCAACGCGAAGAACCTTACCTACTCTTGACATCCTGCGAACTTGTGAGAGATCACTTGGTGCCTTCGGGAACGCAGAGACAGGTGCTGCATGGCTGTCGTCAGCTCGTGTTGTGAAATGTTGGGTTAAGTCCCGTAACGAGCGCAACCCTTGTCCTTATTTGCCAGCGGGTAATGCCGGGAACTCTAAGGAGACTGCCGGTGACAAACCGGAGGAAGGTGGGGACGACGTCAAGTCATCATGGCCCTTACGAGTAGGGCTACACACGTGCTACAATGGCCGGTACAAAGGGTTGCGAGCTCGCGAGAGTCAGCTAATCCCGAAAAGCCGGTCTCAGTCCGGATCGGAGTCTGCAACTCGACTCCGTGAAGTCGGAATCGCTAGTAATCGTGAATCAGAATGTCACGGTGAATACGTTCCCGGGCCTTGTACACACCGCCCGTCACACCATGGGAGTGGACTGCACCAGAAGTGGTTAGCCTAACGCAAGAGGGCGATCACCACGGTGTGGTTCATGACTGGGGTGAAGTCGTAACAAGGTAGCCGTAGGGGAACCTGCGGCTGGATCACCTCCTTAAACGATGCATCATCCCTCGCGGTAAGCGCTCACAATGAATTACCTGATCAGATAATAGAGCAAACGGTTTAAGCACGATCCCCTCTTGGGTCTGTAGCTCAGTTGGTTAGAGCGCACCCCTGATAAGGGTGAGGTCGGCAGTTCAAGTCTGCCCAGACCCACCAAATTCCTGTGATACGGCGTTAAAATGCTCCTCGTATAGCAGGCTATACGTCGTCGCATCTTGCCTTGTCTCACAGAAATTAATGGCAAGAGGTAAGATCAGCAAAAACAATGGGGCCATAGCTCAGCTGGGAGAGCGCCTGCCTTGCACGCAGGAGGTCAGCGGTTCGATCCCGCTTGGCTCCACCATTATCTTAACGTTAAGTGTAAGACCCGTTTGTGATTGTTTCGTGACCATTGATAAGCACGACGTTAGACGTCTTCTTATCACTGTTCATTGAACAGCTGCTCTTTAACAATGTATATCATGCTGACATAAACGTTTTAAAACGTTTATACGTAATTGTTTTGTGATACGTCTCAAGCGTATCCGGCAATCGTTATCATTGCGAACCCCAGACTCCTTCGGGTTATAGGGTCAAGCAATGAAGCGCACACGGTGGATGCCTAGGCAGCCAGAGGCGATGAAAGACGTGGTAGCCTGCGATAAGGCTCGGCGAGGTGGCAAACAACCTGTGACCCGGGCATCTCTGAATGGGGAAACCCACTCATCATAAGATGAGTATCTTACGCTGAATATATAGGCGTAAGAGGCGAACCAGGGGAACTGAAACATCTAAGTACCCTGAGGAAAAGAAATCAACCGAGATTCCCCTAGTAGCGGCGAGCGAACGGGGACCAGCCCTTAAGCATGTGACTGATTAGACGAACGAGCTGGGAAGCTCGGCCGCAGCGGGTGATAGCCCCGTAGTCGAAAATCTGATCATGTGAAATCGAGTAGGTCGGGGCACGAGAAACCTTGACTGAAGACGGGGGGACCATCCTCCAAGGCTAAATACTCCTGGCTGACCGATAGTGAACCAGTACCGTGAGGGAAAGGCGAAAAGAACCCCGGAGAGGGGAGTGAAATAGATCCTGAAACCGTGTGCGTACAAGCAGTAGGAGCAGACTTGTTCTGTGACTGCGTACCTTTTGTATAATGGGTCAGCGACTTATATTCAGTGGCGAGGTTAACCGTTTAGGGGAGCCGTAGGGAAACCGAGTCTTAACTGGGCGACACAGTCGCTGGATATAGACCCGAAACCGAGCGATCTATCCATGAGCAGGGTGAAGGTTGAGTAACATCAACTGGAGGCCCGAACCAGGATCTGTTGAAAAAGATTTGGATGACTTGTGGATCGGAGTGAAAGGCTAATCAAGCTCGGAGATAGCTGGTTCTCCTCGAAAGCTATTTAGGTAGCGCCTCACGTATCACCACCGGGGGTAGAGCACTGTTTCGGCTAGGGGGTCATCCCGACTTACCAACCCGAGGCAAACTCCGAATACCGGCGAGTGCAAGCGTGGGAGACACACGGCGGGTGCTAACGTCCGTCGTGAAAAGGGAAACAACCCAGACCGTCAGCTAAGGTCCCGAAATCCTGGTTAAGTGGGAAACGATGTGGGAAGGCTCAGACAGCTAGGAGGTTGGCTTAGAAGCAGCCATCCTTTAAAGAAAGCGTAATAGCTCACTAGTCGAGTCGGCCTGCGCGGAAGATGTAACGGGGCTAAACCAGGTACCGAAGCTACGGGTTCATCCTCTGGATGAGCGGTAGAGGAGCGTCGTGTAAGCCAATGAAGGTGAATTGAGAAGTTCGCTGGAGGTATCACGAGTGCGAATGCTGACATGAGTAACGATAAAGGGAGTGAAAAACTCCCTCGCCGGAAGACCAAGGGTTTCTGTTCGACGCTAATCGGAGCAGAGTGAGTCGGCCCCTAAGGCGAGGCCGAAAGGCGTAGTCGATGGGAAACGGGTCAATATTCCCGTACCGGACATGATTGCGATGGGGGGACGGAGAAGGCTAGGTGAGCCAGGCGTTGGTTGTCCTGGTGAAAGTGAGTAGGCTGGTGTCCTAGGTAAATCCGGGATGCTCTAAGGCCGAGACACGAAACGAACTGACTACGGTCAGGAAGTCATTGATGCCACGCTTCCAGGAAAAGCCTCTAAGCTTCAGATCATGTGCGACCGTACCCCAAACCGACACAGGTGGTCAGGGTGAGAATCCCAAGGCGCTTGAGAGAACTCGGGTGAAGGAACTAGGCAAAATGGTGCCGTAACTTCGGGAGAAGGCACGCCGGCGTAGGGTGACGAGACTTGCTCTCCAAGCCCGAACCGGTCGAAGATACCAGGTGGCTGCAACTGTTTAGTAAAAACACAGCACTCTGCTAACGCGCAAGCGGACGTATAGGGTGTGACGCCTGCCCGGTGCCGGAAGGTTAAATGATGGTGTTAGGCTTCGGCCGAAGCTCTTGATTGAAGCCCCGGTAAACGGCGGCCGTAACTATAACGGTCCTAAGGTAGCGAAATTCCTTGTCGGGTAAGTTCCGACCTGCACGAATGGCGTAATGATGGCCACGCTGTCTCCACCCGAGACTCAGTGAAATTGAAATCGCCGTGAAGATGCGGTGTACCCGCGGCTAGACGGAAAGACCCCGTGAACCTTTACTATAGCTTCACACTGGACGCTGATGTTGCCTGTGTAGGATAGCTGGGAGGCTTTGAACCTCGGACGCCAGTTCGAGCGGAGCCAACCTTGAAATACCAGCCTGGCATCATTGGCGTTCTCACTCAGGTCCGTTATCCGGATCGAGGACAGTGTGTGGTGGGTAGTTTGACTGGGGCGGTCTCCTCCCAAAGAGTAACGGAGGAGCACGAAGGTACCCTCAGCACGGTCGGACATCGTGCAGTGAGTGCAAGAGCATAAGGGTGCTTGACTGCGAGACAGACACGTCGAGCAGGTGCGAAAGCAGGTTCTAGTGATCCGGTGGTTCTGTATGGAAGGGCCATCGCTCAACGGATAAAAGGTACTCCGGGGATAACAGGCTGATACCGCCCAAGAGTTCACATCGACGGCGGTGTTTGGCACCTCGATGTCGGCTCATCACATCCTGGGGCTGAAGTCGGTCCCAAGGGTATGGCTGTTCGCCATTTAAAGTGGTACGCGAGCTGGGTTTAGAACGTCGTGAGACAGTTCGGTCCCTATCTGCCGTGGGCGTTGGATGTTTGAGAAGGGCTGCTCCTAGTACGAGAGGACCGGAGTGGACGCACCTCTGGTGTTCCGGTTGTCACGCCAGTGGCATTGCCGGGTAGCTATGTGCGGACGGGATAACCGCTGAAAGCATCTAAGCGGGAAGCCCCCTTCAAGATGAGACATCCCTGAGGCCTAGAGCCTCCTGAAGGGCCCAGCGAGACCAGCTGGTTGATAGGCACGGTGTGGAAGCGCTGCAAGGCGTTGAGCTAACGTGTACTAATGGCCCGTGAGGCTTGACCCTATAACACCCAAGGGGTCTGGTCGTAGTGATAACGAAACGAGTGTGACAACACTTAGAAAACCGGATACGCGGATTAAGCCCACCGTGATACACGACAGGCTTAAGACGAAAGAGACGCCACAAAACACTGTCAGCATGATATGCATTACCTGTTACGCCTGACGACCATAGCGAGCGTGAACCACCTGATCCCATGCCGAACTCAGCAGTGAAACCGCTTAGCGCCGATGGTAGTGTGGGGTCTCCCCATGCGAGAGTAGGTCATCGTCAGGCACTTATTAAACAAGAAACCCAGCCACCCGGCTGGGTTTTTTGTTGGTGCTTACTGCACCATTACTCCCGAGTCACCACGCCGTCATTCCCGAGTGGGGGTATCGGGAATCCACCTTGACCTTGGCTTGCTGAAGCCCAAAACCCCAACTCAACATGGATTCCCGCCAAGGGCCTGCGGGAATGACAAGAGCGGCTCGGAGGGCTGGGGCGAGTTATCGTCAGGCGCTTGTACGAAAATCCCCGTAAGGCTTGCGCCTTTGGGGAATTTTTTGCCTGAGATTTACCATTCGATGGGTTCGCCAGCCCAATCCCAAAAACTGCCAGTATCCTCTGGTGTGCGTTTGGAAATAACGGACAGAAGCTGCTGGGCAACGAAGTCTGGCGTAAATAACTTCTCGCTGGGTACCCGAGCTTGGAAAGGCTTCGAGAGCGATGTGTCCGTGGTGCCTGGGTGCAGACATAACACAATAGATTGCTTATTTGATCGTGTCAGCTCGATTGAGATGGTCTTCATTAACATGTTATGCGCTGCTTTGCTGGCACGGTAACTGTACCAGCCGCCGTGACCGTTATCGCCAATGGATCCAACGCGTGCCGACAAGCTGGCAATGATAGATGGGTGTTTGCCTTGTAGTGATGATTTAAGTGCAGCAATTAGTAGGGCGGGAGTGGCTGCATTAACATGCATAACGTGAGCAAATGATGACTCATCTAGCTGCTCTAAACGCTTTTCAGGTTGCACATTACGCGTATCATCATGCAGTGTGCCAATAGCATTGAAGAGCAAGTGTACGGGGCGTTTGTTTAACTGTTCGCAAAGCGCTTTGCGTCCTGTTTCTGTAGTGATATCGGCATGAACTGTTTCTATGGAGTGTGGAATCGGCGAATCCTGAAAAGAAAGAGGCGAACGGCTTACCGCTACGACCTTTCCCACATGTGTATCAGTAAGTAATGTCCGAATAACAGCGTTGCCTATACCGCCATTAGCACCGATAACAACCGCAGTGAAGTTTTCTGGAAGGTGGGCTAGCATCAGTTCGGCTCCAAATGTGAATACTAATGTCCACATTGAAGCTTTTTGTATAAGTTTTGTCTATGAATGTTTGTAAATACTAAGAATAGATCTAACTATTAAGCGGATGCGTTGATGCGGCCTGGTTGGGCATTATTGCGCCCGTTTGGCTTATAAAGGGTTTTTTCAGCGATTTGTCGAATGTAGTTCAGCATCTCTTGGTTGTGCTTCATTCTTAGCGATAGCATTTGACCCGTAAGCGCATTCATTCGTGAGACACGTTCGCTTTTTTCGAGCAGGCTTTCCCATGTGCTTAAACAGCCTGCATCGTTAGCCGCTTGTCTGGCACCCTGGGTACCATCTGCATAGCCAAGCTTCGTTTGCACGCTGCGGCGCAGTGTTTCGATGCGCTCTAGCTCAACTAGCAGCGCCTGTTTTTTCAGAGCAATAGTATTGAGAGCATCACCGTCAATGCTGCCTTTAGTAAGCTCTGCTTGTTCATCAGAGAGCAATAGTACTAAGTCATCAAGACGTTGTAGCTGGTCTGAAAGCAGTCGTGTAAGGCCCATAATAGTCCGCTTATAACTCTTTTAAATTGGCAATTAAGCCATCAGCGATCCGGTCCGCACGAATGTCGAGTTTTCCTTCACGAATAGCTTCGCGAATTTCTTCGACCTTCGCTGTATCAATATCCTGCGAGCTATCAATATGCGCTTGGCTAAGATGCGTTGCTGAACGTGTAGCACTGTCCGCTTCAGTTGGCTTGCTGCCACTTATCTTCGGGGCTTCCTCACGTTGCTGCGCCTGATTAGAACGTAGCAACGGATTAATATTATCAATTTTCACGTTGTTTGCCTCATCGTCAACGTTGGTGCGGCATGCGCTATATAACTTATTATCGGCCCGAGTAGTAAGGACTTTAGTGTTTGAATCAAAAATCTATCACCAATGTACCTTGGCCAATGACGCGCGCAGTGACTAATTCCCGCGTATCAAAGCGCACGCGTATACGTTCGCCTTGTGCACCATCAGACAAGGCCTCTCCTTCGCGTGACACTCGAAAACCTGCGCCTTCTGCTATGACAGTGACACGCTGCCCTCGTTTCACCACTTGAGGCGCTTGAAGGTAATGGGACTGGAAAGTACTGCCGCTACGAATAGGACGCTGCGCGACCATGCCAACAATGTCGTTTTGGTCAGTAAGTGCTTGGGAAGCAAGATCTCCAAGATTGCCTTCTCGTAATGTCAGCATATCACCCGTAATAAGTGTGCCTCTATCAATATCCTGCCCAGCCACGGCGTAGCTACCGATAATATCAATCTGTGCCTGTATATACCGCACTTGACGCCGATTTTCGCCGCAGCGTACGCCAACTGACACGCGCCCGAGAGGGGGGTGATTGGCATTTGGAAAGAAGGGTTCGGGCGAAACACAAGTAGGTAAATGAGGAGAAGGAGGCGTGATGTCGATCATCACCTCTTGCCCAAGTGCTTGGGATTCTTGGTAAAGAAATTGTTGAACGGTATCCATTAGCAGGTCATTGCTGGCATGTGCCTGCAATGAAAGGCAAAGACTGAACAACAATAATAAAAGTAGTTGCTTAAGTATCGCCAAGCAGTATTGCAGCGGATGGGGCATGGGTGAGTCGCTCAATCGAAAGGAGGCGGATGATAAGCATCAGCCGTGAAGTGTAGTGCAAAAGTAGTCTGTGCATCATATGAAATGCTGGTGTAAACGGCAGCTGTTCCATGCTTTAGGCTGACGAGTCGAAGCCTATTATTCATCATCAATAATATCCACTGTATGTTGCCTCTCAGCGAACGAGGACCGGCATGATTGATCAACTTGAATCTGCCTTTAATTATCACCAGCAGGCGCTGGGGCTGCGTCAAGCTCGTCACGATGTGCTGGCAGCCAATATTGCTAACGCTGATACGCCTAACTATAAAGCGCGCGATCTTGATTTTGCCAGTGAGCTAAAGAAGGCCGTTGCGGGTAGCCAGCCACAGCAGCAACAAAATGGCGCGCTAACGCTCGCACGAACCTCAGATCGTCATCTGCAAGGGGAAGGGCCTGCTTGGCGTGGTGCAGGCAGTGCAGAGCTGCTTTATCGTGTCCCTGATCAACCTAGCCTTGATGGTAATACGGTTGATATGGATCGTGAGCGGACACAGTTTGCAGACAATGCCGTTCGTTACCAAGCTGCGCTAACTATTATGAATCGCCGAATTCAGGGCCTGAAAAACGCGATGCAGCCGGAATAATTTAGCGGTAGGAGAAAAGTAATTTATGTCGATGTTTTCAGCCTTTGATATTGCTAGTTCGGCGATGAGCGCTCAAGCGCAGCGTATGAATGTTACTGCTAGCAATATGGCCAATGCCGACAGCGTTGCGGGACCTGATGGCGAGACCTATCGGGCCAAACACGTGATGTTTGAAACCCAGGCACATAATAATCGATATGGCGTCGGTGGCGTACGTGTCAATGAAGTGGTTGAAGATGACTCTCCGCTACGTTTGGAATATATGCCTAACCACCCTGCTGCCGACGAAGAAGGGTACGTCGCCAAGTCCAATGTTGAACCCGTGCATGAAATGGTCAATATGATCTCGGCATCACGCTCCTATCAAGCCAACGTAGAAGTGTTCAACACAACGAAGCAGATGATGGTGCAGACGCTATCGCTGGGAGAGGGATAGTCATGAGTACAATCGACCCGACAACACTTTCGACAATTAATGGCGGCGGCGGTGCCCAGTTAAAGCAAAGTGCATCAGATGAGCTGCGTAGTAGTTTTCTGACGCTACTGATTACCCAGTTGCAGAACCAAGATCCGCTGAATCCAATGGAAAATGCGGAAATGACTTCCCAGATCGCACAAATTAATACGGTGAGTGGGATTGAGCAGTTAAATACCACGTTGGAAAGCATTACTAGCCAAATGGATGCTAACCAAGCTCTGCAAGCAAGTGGCTTGATTGGCCAAGGCGTGATGGTGCCTGGTGACAAGGTCATGCTAGAGCAAGATAGTGAAGGAAAGCCCTATACGACGCCGTTTGGTATCGAGCTTGCTAAGCCAGCAGACCAGCTTACCGCGGTGATTGTTGGTCAAGGTGGTGAGGTGATCAGACGCTATAACTTGGGTGCGGTAGAGGCCGGCGTGCAGTCTTTCCAGTGGGACGGTAAAAACGAGCAGGGTGAAGCCGCTGCCAGTGGTCGTTATACAGTTCAGCTTGAGGCTCAAGATGCCGAAGGTGAAACGCTAGATTCAACGGCATTGAACTATGCGGTTGTTAATAGCGTGACGCCTAACGATGGTAACGGAAATGTTCGGCTGGATTTAGGCGCTATTTACGGACAGGTTCAGCTTGATCAGGTCAAACAGATTCTTTGAGCAACCTTCAAGTAGAACGACGTTTTTACAGTAAGAACGTCTCAATGAAAAAGACGTTTTGATGAGGAAAGTATTATGTCATTTACAACAGCTGTCGCTGGTCTTAACGCACAATCAGAGAAGCTAAACTCGGCGGGTAACAATATTGCCAACTCGCAAACGGTGGGCTACAAACGTTCTGACGTTTTGTTTGCCGATGTGTTTGCGGCCTCACGCGGCATTGGTGTTCAAGTATCAGATGTGCGCCAGAACTTTACCCAGGGCAGCATCGAAAGTACCGGCCGTAATTTGGACTTAGCGATTTCCGGTGAAGGTTTCTACCGTCTTGAGCGTTCTACTGGCGAAGTCGGTTATTCACGTAACGGTGAGTTCGGCATCACCGCTGCTGGCGATATCGTTAACGCCCAGGGCGATCGTTTAATGGGCTACGGTATGGATCGAGGCGTTACCGAAGATACTGACGATCAGCAGGCGTTCCCGTTCTCAAACGTATTGGTAGGCGGAGCCCCACAAGCATTAAATGTGCCCGTTGATGACATTCCGGCTAAAGCCACCACCGAAGTTGATGCACTACTAAACTTGGATGCTAGGGCAGTCAGTGGCCAAGATTTAAATACGCTTGAATTGGCAAATGGGGATGAATTGGATTACCACTTTTCCAATAACTTTACTGCCTATGACTCCTTGGGTAATACCGTTAATGTCTCTACCTATTTTGAAAGGGTAGGAAACAGTAACCAGTGGGATGTCACTGCCGTTACTAATGGGGTGGCTAGAGGCACCTTCACATTGGACTTTACGCAAAGCGGCAGATTGCAAACCGATGCGGATGGTGTTGTGACAGGCGTTAATGGCGGCAATGCTAGTGCCGTTATTGCTGGCATTCCCGGCGGTGTCGATGCAGAGCCCCTTAATCTTGAACTTAAATTCGATGGTACCACTCAGTTTGCCGCTGACTCGTTGCAAAAAGAGTTGAGCCAAGATGGGTATACCTCTGGTGCACTGGCTGGCATTACTGTTACTGACACTGGCGTTATTCAGCGTAATTTCACCAACGGTGAAACCCGTGCAGCCGGTCAGATTGCGCTAGCTAGCTTCCGCAATGAAGAAGGACTTCAACCACTGGGTAACAACCTGTGGGCGGCGACAAATACCTCCGGTCTAGAAAACCTAGGGGCACCGGGTACTGGTCGTCTGGGTCAGATCCAAGCAGAAGCGGTAGAAGCATCTAACGTTGACTTGGCTAGTGAGCTGGTAGATACCATTGTCGCTCAGCGCTCATACCAGGCTAACTCCAACACTATCAGCACCCAGGACGAGCTCCTGCAGACCATTATTAACCTGTAGTCATTCGTGATAATGGCGTAATGCTGCGCTAAGGAGTCAGTTGTGGATCGTATGCTATATACCGCCATGAGCGGTGCTAAACACACGATGGATCAGCAGGCAGTGATAAGTAACAATCTGTCGAACGTATCCACTGCGGGTTTTCGCGCTCAGCTACAAGCGGCACGCTCGGTGCCAGTGGAAGGCGCAGGGCTGCTTGATACGCGGGTATCGGCAGTGACCACTACCCCAGGCACTGACTTCTCGCAGGGCCCTATTGAACGCACAGGACGAATGCTTGATATCGCTATGCAGGATGATGCCTGGATGGCGGTACTCGCAGACGATGGCACCGAAACATACACGCGGCGCGGCGACCTACAGCTGGACAGTGACGGCGTACTGCTCAGTGTTGGGCGCCCTGTGATGGGCGAAGGTGGGCCTATTGCATTACCACAAGGCGCAGAAGTATTCATTGGCGCGGATGGCACCATTAGCGCTATTCCACAGGGAGAGGGACCAGAGGCATTAGTAGATGTCGGCCGGATCAAGCTGGTAACACCTGAAGCGCAGGCATTAACGCGAGGTGAAGATGGCCTATTTCGTGGGCCACTGAATGAAGAAGGTTTTGCTGCGGTGCTGCCAGGTGATGAAGGCGCCCGAATTGTCAGTGGCGCACTAGAGGGCAGTAACGTTAGTGCCGTTGATGCCATGGTGTCTATGATTGACGCTTCACGGCGTTATGACATGCAAATGAAAATGCTTAGCACAGCGGACGAAAACGCTCAGCGAGCTAACAGTATTCTATCTATTCAGGGCTGATGGCAGTCTGTCAGTTGAGGGAACACGATAATGATTAAATCCTTGTGGACCGCTAAGACGGGGCTAGAGGCTCAGCAAACAAAGTTAGATGTACTCTCGAATAACCTAGCAAACGTAAGCACGAACGGCTTTAAACGCTCACGTCCGGTGTTTGAAGATCTGCTCTATCAAAATATGCGCCAGCCTGGCGCGCAAAATAATATTCAGGATCGTTTGCCTTCTGGTATGCAAATAGGCACCGGTGTGCGTGCGGTGGCTACGGAGCGCCTGCATACCCAAGGCGGCCTTGAGGAAACCGGGAATTCTCGCGATCTGGCGATTAATGGCGACGGCTTTTTTCAAGTGCTGCTACCTGATGGCACCGTGGGCTACACGCGGGATGGTAGTTTTCAGCTGAATGAAAACGGCCAAATGGTCACTGCTAATGGTTACCCACTTGAGCCTGCCATTTTTGTTCCCGCAAACGCGCTGTCGGTCTCCATTGGTGAAGACGGCACTGTTAGTGTGCGCCAACCAGGTATTGCGCAAGATGCCGATATTGGTCAGATCAACGTGGCGTCGTTTATCAATCCAGCAGGCCTAGAGAGTGTTGGCGGTAACTTGTACTTAGAAACCGGTGCATCGGGCGCGCCTAACCAAAATGCCCCCGGCAATAACGGTGCTGGCAGGTTATTCCAAGGTTATGTTGAAACCTCCAACGTGAACGTAGTTGAGGAGATGGTCAATATGATCCAAACCCAACGCGCCTACGAAATTAATAGTAAAGCGGTATCAACCAGCGACGAGATGTTAGCGCGTTTGAGCCAGCTCTAATGTTATTGATGAGCTATTGATGAATAGGGCTTACTAACAGGTCCCAATATGTTGGATTTACACGCTGCTTTACGTCTTTTTACGTTAGTTAGTCTTACTCTTTTTATCTTAGTAGCGGCCGGTTGTGCACAAATTCCGCGTGCCTCGGTAGTGGGTGAGCAAGAGCAGATTAGTATTGTCGATCGGCCGCCGCCGATTGCTAATGGCTCCATTTATCAAGCACGCCGGGGTTACCAGCCGCTATTTGAAGATCGCCGCCCGCGATCTATTGGCGATATTTTGACTATCGTACTTGATGAAGAGGTAAGCGCTAGCAAAAATGCTCAGTCCAACGCTAATCGTGCAGGCAATGCCAGCTTAGAGCTTGCGCAGTTGCCTGATGTGCTGGATACGTTGGCCGAGTATGGTTTCGATGTGTCGGGGGCAAGTGACTTTGCTGGTGGCGGCGGTTCCCAGGCCAATAATACCTTTACGGGCACCATCACCGTATCGGTATTAGAAGTGATGAATAACGGTAACTTACGGGTACGCGGTGAAAAACAGATAGCGATTAACCAGGGAACAGAATTCATTCGTTTCTCTGGGGTGGTTAATCCACGCACAATTACCGCGCAAAACACCGTGCCTTCGACCCAAGTGGCAGATGCAAGAATTGAGTATGTTGGCGATGGCTATATAAACGAAGCGCAGCACATGGGCTGGTTGCAACGCTTTTTCTTAAATGTATCGCCGTTTTAAGTGAGTTATTCGGCCCGCGAAAAGAGACCTAGCATGGTAAACCGTTATCGTGATGTTAAACGCTGGCTACGCTATGTGGCTGTAGTGACAACGAGTTGTTTACTGGCCATGCCAGCAGCGGCGGAACGAGTACGAGAATTATCAAGCTTTGCCGGGGTGCGCGACAACCAGCTGGTTGGATACGGTTTGGTCGTGGGGCTAGATAGCACTGGTGACCAAACTACCCAGGCACCGTTTACTAGCCAAAGTTTAACGAACATGCTCTCGCAGTTAGGCGTTACGGTGCCGGCTGGCACGAACTTGCAGCTTCGCAACGTTGCTGCTGTCATGGTCACTGCTGACTTACCGCCGTTTTCACGCCCAGGCCAGCGCTTGGATATCGTTGTATCTTCGATTGCCAATGCCCGTAGCTTACGTGGTGGAACGCTGTTGATGACCCCTCTAAAAGGTGCTGATGGCGATACCTATGCCATTGCCCAAGGCAATATGCTGGTGGGCGGTGCGGGTGCTCAAGCAGGCGGCAGTAGTGTGCAGATCAATCAGCAAGCATCCGGCCGTATTCCTAACGGCGCGTTGGTTGAGCGGGAAGTGCCTTTAAATCTCGGCGGTAACGGTGGACGGTTAGAATTACAGCTTAACGAGTCAGATTTTGGCACGGTCCAGCGCATGGTCACGGCGATTAATAATGAATTTGGTCAATCGGTAGCCTATGCGCGCAATGGACGGGTGATCGCACTTGATGGTCCTATGGATGACAATGCCCGCGTTAACTTTATGGCGCGGGTAGAAAATGTCCAGGTAACGCCGATGGATGCCCCCGCGCGCGTGGTGCTCAATGCCCGTACCGGCTCCGTAGTGATGAATAGCGCGGTGACCCTTCGCCAAGCAGCGGTCGCCCACGGTAATTTATCTATTATGATTGACACCCAGTTCGGGGTTAGCCAGCCAGCTCCTTTTGGTGAAGGCGAAACAGTAGTGGTACCTGATACAGATATTGAAATTGAGCAGCAGGAAGCCTTTCTACAAATTGTAGAAGGCGCCCAGTTGAACGAAGTGGTTAATGCGCTCAATGCCTTAGGAGCCACCCCCCAAGATTTAATGTCGATTCTTGAAGCGTTGAAGGCCTCCGGATCGCTTCGCGCAGAGCTTGAGGTTATTTAATGAGCATTGGCGATATGACCAGCCAATTTGCGCTGGATATGAATGGCTTCCAGCGCTTGCAGCATAACGCTCGGATGAACCCTGATGCCGGTGTTCATGGTGCTGCGCAGCAGTTTGAAGCGCTCTTTGTGCAGATGATGATGAAAAGCATGCGCGATGCCACTCCCTCTTCTGGTTTGTTGAGTAGTTCAACCACCGATACCTATCAGCAGATGCTGGATCAACAGTGGTCGCAAGTCATCTCATCGAAAGGCATGGGGTTGGCGGATATGCTAGTAGAGCAGCTGCAGCGCCAGGGCGTCGTCAATAATAAGGTAGAGGGTGGCGATCAAGAACTACAGGCGTTAATTGCTGGGATACCCCGTGGTACTCCTAAAGTGCTGGATGATCCGCTGCAGCCGACTAATCATGGTTATGCCCCCGAGTCGGGTAATGGACGCTTCTTAGCTGAGCTAGACGCGATAAGCCAACGGTCAGCCGCTGAGGTGAGCAATACCAGCACGTCCTCTACAGCGCTCTCCTCTGCTACGCCTACGTCCGCCGCGACACCTGCTAGTTTCAGCCATGCGCCTGATCACGTTCAGCGCTTCTTAACGACATTAGCGGCTCCAGCTCAGGCGGCAAGTCATGCCACCGGCGTTCCGGCTGAGCTTATTTTGGCACAAGCAGCACTGGAAACAGGCTGGGGACGCCATGAAATTGCCACCCAACACGGTGGTAATAGCCACAATTTGTTTGGTATTAAAGCGGGCAGCCACTGGCAAGGCAAGACGACCGATATCGTGACACATGAATACATTAACGGCCGTCGAACTCAAATTGTGGACTCTTTCCGCGTGTATGATTCGTTTGAACATGCGTTTACCGACTATGCCAATTTGATTGGCAATAATCCTCGTTACGCGGGCGTAGTCCAGGCCGCTGATGCGCATCAAGCCGCTCACGAGTTACAACGAGGCGGTTATGCGACGGACCCCCAATACGCTGACAAACTGGTCGCCGTTATGAATACCATGGGGCCGATTGCACCAGGACGCGATTTTCTTGCAGATTCCCGCTAACGCACGATTCAAGTTTTTCTGCGCACTGCCGATAGACTTGTTATCGGCCTAAGGAATTGACCATGAGCATGTTTTCAATCGGCTTAAGCGGCCTCAATGCGGCGCAGAATGCCCTCAGTACTACCAGCAACAATATCAGTAACGTTTATACGCCTGGGTATAACCGTGAGCTGGCTCAGCTTGGCCAAGGGCCGGTTGGGGGCGGCGTTAAAGTTGACAGTATCGAACGCCAATTCAATACCTATGTCTCGAACCAGCTTAACAACGCCAAAACGCAATCAAGTGCGTTGAACACTTACAATAACCAAGTGACCCAAATTGATAACTTACTCGCGGATCGTGAAGCGGGTTTGTCGCCATTGATGCAGTCGTTTTTCTCATCGCTAGAAGATTTAGCCGGCGCACCATCGGACCCAGCGGCCCGCCAAGGGGTCGTAGGTAATGCCAATACACTTAGCGCTCAGTTCCGTTCCTTTGATGGTTACCTGCAAGACATGCAGAGCAACGTTAATAGTCAGATTAGGGACGAAATTACCCAGGTCAATAACACCGTAGAGCAAATTGCTGGACTAAATCGTGAGATTGCTCTGGCTCGTGCTCGCAGTGGAGAAGCCCCAAATAGCCTTTTAAACCAGCGCGATCATTTTATTTCTGAACTTAATGAGCGCATGGATATACGTTTAAATATCCAAGATGGAAAAAGCTACAATCTCAGCCTACCAAACGGTCAGCCGCTGGTAACAGGTACCAATGCGTTTAGGCTGGAAGCCATACCTTCTGAGGCTGATCCACAGCGAACGGTGGTGGGCTATCGCGATGGCCAAGGAAAAGTGACTCAGCTGGAAGAGTCAACGATTAAAGGCGGTGCGTTGGGTGGTTTAATGACGTTTCGCTCAGAAACTCTGGATAAAACGCAGAATCAAATTGGCCAACTGGCAGTGTCACTTTCTGTGGCGTTTAATGAGCAGCACAAGCAGGGGGTCGACCTGAATGGTGAGCAAGGGGGAGACTTCTTCACTGTACGATCACCTCAGACGATCAGCCATGATGATAACAGCGGTGTTGCCATCGTTGAGTCTGCTGAGTTTGATATCGACACGCTAGATCAGCTTCGCGCAACAGATTATACCGTTCGTTTTGAAGGCAATACGCCAACGGTAACGCGCAACGATAACGGCGAGACGGTAGACGATGTTGACTGGAATGCGGGAACCGGCGCGCTGACGTTTGGTGGAGTCGCTCTCACGTTTAGCAACACACCTGCCAATGGCGACCGGTTTGAAGTGCAACCAGTACGCCGTGGTGCTAGCGATATGAATGTGGCGGTCAATGACCTAGACCGTATCGCAGCGGGTAAGCCATCAAACCCTGAAGACAATCCTGAGGATTGGGTAACGGCGGGCGCTGGTGATAACCGCAATGCCTTGGCGTTACAGGACCTACAGCAAAAACCCATTGTGGGAGGTAGCGCATCGGTGAGTGGCGCGTATGGCGTGATTGTCAGCGATGTGGGTAACCGTACTAATATTACGCAGGTGAACTTAGATGCACGCCAAGGGTTAACCGATCAATTGAAAGCCGTTCAGCAATCTGAGTCGGGCGTTAACCTTGATGAAGAAGCAGCTAACCTGATTCGCTACCAACAGTATTACCAAGCGAATGCGCGTGTGATTGATACCGCAGGCGCGATGATGGACACCATTTTGAACCTGCGGAATTAATAAGGAGCTTAGGCGATGCGTATCAGCACGGTCACCATGTTTGAGCAGAGCACGGCTTCTATTAACCGTCAGCAAAGTGATTTCTTAAAAGTTAGTCAACAGATTGCCAGCGGTCGTCGCGTGGTTAATCCTTCTGATGACCCCCAAGCTGCGTCGCGTGCCGTGGGCGTTGATCAATCCAAAGCGATGACCCAACAGTTTGCCGATGCTCGGGTGACGGCACGCAATTCGCTATCGCAGACAGAGAGCATTCTGAACAGCGTCAGTGATGCGGTTACTAGTGCAAAAACACTATTAATCCAAGCCTCGAGCGATACGCTGAGTGATGTGGACCGTGAGTCCATTGCCAGTGAGCTAAAAGGTATCTACGAAACCATGTTGGGGCAGGCGAATGCCACCGATGGTAATGGTCGCTACCTGTTCGGTGGTTACAAAGATAATGCGCCGCCATTTGTAAAATCCGCGGAAGGCGGCGTGGAGTATAACGGTGACAGTAGTGTGCGCCAGCAGCGTGTTGATGCCTCCCGCTTGATGCCAGTTGCTGAAAATGGTGTCACCGTTTTTCAGGGCGTACCCAGTGGCGCCGGCTATATCGCTGAAGCCAATGCAGAGAATCAAGGAAGCGTTACTTTCAGCGGCCCCCAGCTGACGGACGTTAACGCTTCCGGCTATGGCGATAGCTACCGTGTCGTGTTCAAAGAAGATACGTCGCTGGACAGCGGCATCAGCTATCACGTACAGCGCTTTAGTGGAGGTGCGTGGCAAGAGGATGCGGCGAGCGCAGTGGCCAGTGGCGAATATGTCGGCGACGGTCAGCAGCTTAGCTTTGGTGGTATTAATGTCACGCTAACCGGCAGCGCTGAGCCTGATGATGAAATTCTGATCGCCCAAGCGGGCAGTGAACAGCGCGGTGCTGACCTGTTTCGCACCATGGAAGCGGCTATTAGCGTACTAGAAACGCCAGCTCAAAGTGCGACGGATAAAGCCGCCTTGCGTAATACACTAAACACGTCAATGCGCGACCTTGATAACGCCCTTGATAACGTACTGACCGTTCGTGCATCGGCGGGTGCCCGGCTGAATGAACTAGATGTGGTTGATGCGGTAGGCGGCAACCGAATGCTTAACTATGAGCAAACGCTGTCTGACTTAGTCGATTTGGATTATGCCGACGCGATTTCTGAATATAGCCTGCGGCAAGTAGGACTACAGGCCGCTCAGAAAGCGTTCGTCGATATTCGCGGCATGTCGCTATTCGATTATATGTAGTGGTTTATGACTTAGCCCAAGGGAGCCATCGTTTCGATCAAGCTCTGCATAAAGGCGAGCCCTTGGCTAAAAAGGTGCTGTAAAAAACGGCCAATATCGGTCATTAGCACCATCAACAGAATTAGTCCCACGGTTAATGAGGCAGGGAAGCCGATATTGAATACCGTCAATTGTGGTGCTGAACGGTTGAGGATGCCGAGCGCTAAGTTAATGATTAACAGTGAGCCGACCAGCGGTAGCGCGAGTAACATGCCGGAGGCAAAAATAGTTCCCGCATAGCGTGCCAGCAGCTCAAACGCATTCGGGTTTAAGGCACCAATGCCGATAGGCAGTGTTTCAAAGCTCATTATTAATGTTTCTAACACCATCAGGTGGCCATTCAAGGCAAGAAACATCAACAGCGTAATCATATAAAGAATACGTGATAGCACCATAATGTTGGTGCCGCTCGACATATCGAAAAAACTGGCAAACGCCAACCCCATCTGTAAGCCGATAAACTCGCCGGCAGCTTGAACCACGGCGAAAATAATATGCATGACTAAGCCAATAGCAACGCCTATCAACAGCTGCTCAATCATGATGCCCAGGCTCGCCCACGACATGATGGGAACGTCAGGCATGGCAGGCAATATCGGGGCAATTACAATGGCAATAATAGCCGCTAGTGCCACCTTAGCCTGATTCGGAACGCTGGAGTGGCCCCATAAGGGCGAGGCTGCCATAAAGGCAGTAATGCGAGTAAACGGCCAAAGAAACGCCACTAACCACGCCTGTAACTGGGCGAATGTCACCTCCACCATGGCGTTACATCACCATGCTGGGGATATTAGTGAAGAGGCGATGCGTGAAGTCGGTGATCAAACCAATTAGCCAGGGCCCAGCAAGTACCAGAACGGCAAAGACGGCTAATATTTTAGGAATAAAGGTTAGCGTCATTTCATTTATTTGGGTGGCCGCCTGGAACAAGCTAATGATTAGGCCAGTGAAAAGGGCGGCCAGCAGCATGGGGCCTGCAAGCAAAAGCGTTACCCGCATACCTTGGTAAGCAATGCTCATCACCATTTCCGGGGTCATAGATACTCCTGGCCGCTGAACGCGACGCTCAAATCATGTAAAAGCTTTCTGCAAGTGAGCCTATAATTAACTGCCAGCCATCTACCAACACAAACAGCATGAGCTTAAAAGGTAGTGAAATTGTGATTGGTGGCACCATCATCATACCGAGTGCCATTAGCGTACTCGCCACGACTAAATCAATAATCAGAAAAGGAATAAAAATCGTAAAACCAATCTGAAACGCAGTCTTAAGCTCACTGGTAACGAAGGCGGGTAGTAAGACCCGCATAGGTAACTCTTCGGGGCCTTGCATCGGGCCAACATCGGCAAGGCGAACAAATAGCGCTAAGTCAGGCTCGCGGGTTTGGGCGAGCATGAATTCTCGAAACGGTTGCTGAGCCCGCAGTAAGAACTCTTCAAAATTGATTGTTTCATTCGTGAGCGGCAGCCAAGCGGCGTCATACACTTGGTTTAAAACAGGCGACATAATAAAAAACGTCAAAAACAACGCGATACCCAATAAAACTTGGTTCGGTGGCGTTGCCTGGGTGCCCATGGCGGTCCGCAGCAAGCTAAGTACAATAATGATGCGCGTAAAACTGGTCATCATTAGTAGCATGGCTGGCAAAAAGGCCAAAGAGCTTAAGAACAGGAGCGTTTGTAACGACAGCGACCACTGTTGGCCGCCATTATCCAACGGTTGAGACACCAGCCCAGGCAGCTGTTGAGCGTGAGCAGGTAGAATAAATAAGCAGCAGGCGATAGCGGCAAGTATTAGCCACCAACGCCGCCCAACAGGCCAAGCGACATGCATCTTGTATCTCATGATGTGTGGTTTGAATCGGGGGCGGTAGAAGGCGGGCTATCCTGTTTGCCCCGGTGGCTGGCAAGTGCCTGGGCTAAACGCTGAGAAAAACGCGAAGGCGCCTCGGGGGGGGGCGAGTTAGGGCGGTCAGTCGGCGCAGGTCGTTCATGCAGTTTGGTTATCCGCCCACTGCTCACGCCGACCACCAGCCAGGTATCCTCTATTTCAACCACGACAATACGTTCGCGATTGCCTACCGCAGTGTTACCCACAATTTTTAAGTGGGCTCCGTGTTGATGACGCGCGGTTTGCCAGCGTTTCAGTACCGCTGTGCACAGCAAAATAATGGCAATGACCAGCGCGAGTGACGCTGCTGTTTTGCCGAGTGCTGCCATGCCTATTAAGGCATCACCACTGCCGCTTATGGCATCAAGTGAAGAGCCTGATGAAGAAGAGGGTACGGCGCTCATCGGTTGAGTTTATGAATGCGCTCAGAGGGAGTGATAATCTCGGTAATTCGGATGCCATATTTATCATCCACCACGACGACTTCCCCTTGGGCGATTAAATAGCCGTTGATCAAAATATCCATAGGCTCGCCAGCGAGACCTTCCAACTCAATCACCGAACCCTGGGCAAGTTCAAGGAGTTGCTTGATGGTCAGCTTTGTACGACCTAACTCCACCGTCAACTTGACCGGGATGTCCATGATCATTTCCAAGTCGCGAGACTCAGAATGGCCACTCTCAGCAGTTAATGGGCGAAATACTTCATCACTTGCCGGTTTAGCGACAGGCGCTTCTTGCTCTGGCTCGTTGCTTGAGGAATCGATCTCTTCCGCAGCTTCTTGCTCGGCCATCGCCGCTGCCCAAGGATCCTCCTCACCTGTGGCATCGGCACTTGTGGGTTCTTCTTGCTCAGACATGGCGTCCGCCCAATCGTC
This sequence comes from Halomonas qaidamensis, assembly GCF_025917315.1. Classification (NCBI taxonomy): domain Bacteria; kingdom Pseudomonadati; phylum Pseudomonadota; class Gammaproteobacteria; order Oceanospirillales; family Halomonadaceae; genus Halomonas; species Halomonas qaidamensis. The sequence goes on from NZ_CP080627.1 coordinate 101,381, forward strand.
ATCAGAGACTTTTTGATCGGGGTTGTTTGGATCAGTCATGCTTTGGGTTCCTTGGCTTTCTGTCGCGTTGAACCTTTAATAAAGTCCTTGGACGATAGGTTGTTCATAGCGGCATGGTCGATCATACGTAGCACGCGTAATGCGCGTTGCTGCTGTTGGCTCCCGTACTCGCACTCCATCACCGGAACACCGTCGACACGAGCGGTGATTGTGTTGGGGATATCCATGGGCAATACATCGCCCTTTTTTAGCCCCATTACATGGGCAATGCGGCTGGGTATTTGTGCAAACTCAGCGACTAGCTCAACTTCTGATTGACGAAGCTCGCTCGCCATACGCCGTGACCATGTGCCGTCATGATCATGGTTACTGTCGTTAATAGGGTTGGCGAGTAGATCCCTAAGTGGCTCAATCATGGCGTAGGGCATGCAAATCTGAAAGTTGCTCGATAGGTTGCCCACTTCGATATTAAATTTGGTATTCACCACAATCTCGTTGGGCGAGTTGGTGATGTTGGCAAACTTAGACTGAACTTCGGAGCGTAAAAAGAACGCTTCCAGGGGATAAACTACCTTCCAGGCTTCTTGGTAGGCATCAATAGCCAAGTTGAGCAGACGCTGGATAATACGCTGTTCGGTGTTGGTAAACTCGCGACCATCTGACTTTGTCACAAAACGACCGTCGCCACCAAACAGGTTATCTACCACCATAAATACCAAGTTTGGTGGAAAAACAACGAGTGCTGATCCGCGTAACGGCTTCATTGATACAAGGTTTAAGTTAGTGGGTACCGGAACGTTACGCGAAAAATCGCTAAAGCTTTGGTACCGCATCGACTCAACGGTGATGTCCGCACTACGACGAATCAAATTAAACAAGCCATTACGGAAGTAGCGAGCGAAACGTTCATTGATAAAATCTAATGCATGTAAGCGTTCACGGATGACCCTATGCTGTGTTGCTGGGTCGTAGGGACGAACGCGGTTTTCATCCTGCGCAGATGATGACGAAGTGGCAGGCTCATCATCTCCACTAACGCCCTTTAGCAAGGCATCAATTTCTTCCTGGGACAGTAGATCGTCCTGCGACATGAACGGCTCCAGTTCCCGGGGTTATTGCACAATAAATTCGGTAAACAGCACTTCCCGTAAATCTAAGGGAGGCTGATTTTCGGTAAGAGGAACGTTCAAGCGGCTGATAATAGCTTGAGCTAGCTCTTCTTTACCCTCAGTAGACGTTAATTCATCGGCTTGCTTGCCTGATAATAAGATAAGCAAGCGGCTACGTACCTGAGGCATGTGCTCTTCAATAATCGTCTTGCTTTGTTCGTTGCCAACCCGAAGCGTAATGCCGGTATAAAGTAAGCGGGAGCCATAACGGTCATCGGCTAGATTGACAGTAAACGGGTCAATGCGTGTGAAAACAGGCGGTACATGTTCAACGCTTTGCTGTGTTTCATCGTTTTCAGCACTTCCGCTACGTTGATCAAGCACTAAATAGATTGCTGCCGCGGCACCCGCCGACGATAGCAGTACTAGTACAATCATTATCCAAAGCAGTTTTTTAGACCCGCTGCTTGCTTCTGCCATTTGCTGTTCCCATCAATGTCACCCGTAACGCTCGCTAAGCATTATGCCTAACGCTGTTACAAATGATGAAATGAACAGGCTCATTGGATGAGCCTATCTTTTGGTTTAGTTACGTGATGCCGTAATAGTCAGTGTTGTCATACTGAATGCCAACACTTTATTTCGGGCATAGCGATTCTCAGACATAGCGCTTTTTAGGCATAGAGATCGACACGACCATCCTGCAACGGGAGAGTGCTTGTCTCTTTAAGTGGCACGCTTTCGCCGCCTGACTCAGTGAGGCGATCACCAGCGGTTTGGTTAGGCATTTGCTGAGCAAAGGCCTGCTCGTTGGGAGTTTGCTGCTCACCTACTGAGGTTTCACCTAGTGAAATACCCTGCTCAGCAAGTGCTTCACGCAATTGAGGAATAGCTTGCTCAATCGCCTGACGAACGGGGGCATGTGACGATAAAAAGTGCGCTTGGGTGCCCTGTTCAGTCACCTTAAGAGTGATCGACAAAGGCCCTAACTCGGTAGGGTGCAGCTGCATTTTAACCTGATGCTCTCCACCGCGCTGAGCAAATTGAATCAGCTGTTGCCCTAGCTGAGAAGGCCATGCGGGACTGGCAAGCGGCGTATTTAAAGTTGCTGTCGCTGGGCTATTAGGCATTGGTTGAGGTTGAGAAGTTAGCGATGTAGGCAACGACTGCTCGCTGCCTTTGCTAGTGCTGTTGATTGCATTCGCTGATTCTGCATCAGCAGGCAAACCGACCATCGCGTCAGCGCTCATGGCAGGTGCTGATGCGAGTGCAGTATTGAGTGGAGAAAGCGCGTGCATGCCTGGTGGCATGGTAGTAAACGGCTGGGTTGGAATAGTTTCCAGCGATGCCATTAAGGTCGGGGCATTGGCTGGGGAGCTGACTGTTTCCGCAGACCGCGCGTTAGCAGTTGGTGTGGTTGGGCGTAGAGAGGTATTGCTAACCGTTTGCTGTGTTGCAGCTGCCAAGGCACTGGCCAGCGATGAGGAGCCTAAATGAGCCGTTGCCTGTGTTGTGGCCTGTGTTAGCGCTTGTGCCGCTGGCTGTGGTGCGTTTGCCACGGCGCTTTCGCCAGAGAGTGCTATCTGCACCTCACGTGGGATAGCGCTGGTGGGAGTGTCCTGCAGCGTGGTGGCCGTACTAGCGTTGGTCATCGTAACGGTGGGCATAGTAACGGTAGGCATAGTAGCGCTAGTCGTGCCGCCATTAGCAGTCAACGGCGGCGCGGCTGGTGCAGCACCGTCGCTGGGCGCAGCTGACAGTGCCTGAGGCGAGGCAAGATTCGTCGTGGAAGACGCCACCTGTGGCGAACCAGTATTAGCTGCTGCCTGTGTTGTGGCCTGTGTTAGCGCTTGTGCTACTGGCTGCGGTGCGTTTGCCACGGCGCTTTCGCCAGTGAGTGCTATCTGCACCTCACGTGGGATAGCGCTGGTAGGAGTGTCCTGCAACGCGGTGGCCGTACTAGCGTTGGTCATCGTAACGGTAGGCATAGTAACGATAGGCATAGTAGCGCTAGTCGTGCCGTCATTAGCAGTCAACGGCGGCGCGGCTGGTGCGGCGTTGGCACTGGGCGCAGCTGCTGACAGTGCCTGAGGCGAGGCAAGATTCGTTGTGGAAGACGCCACCTGTGGCGAACCAGTATTAGCTGCTGCCTGTGTTGTGGCCTGTGTTAGCGCTTGTGCCGCTGGCTGCGGTGTGTTTGCCACGGCGCTTTCGCCAGTGAGTGCTATCTGCACCTCACGTGGGATAGCGCTGGTGGGAGTGTCCTGCAGCGCGGTGGCCGTACTAGCGTTGGTCATCGTAACGGTAGGCATAGTAACGATAGGCATAGTAGCGCTAGTCGTGCCGCCATTAGCAGTCAACGGCGGCGCGGCTGGTGCGGCGTTGGCACTGGGCGCAGCTGCTGACAGTGCCTCAGGCGTGGCAAGATTCGTCGTGGAAGACGCCACCGGTGGCGAGCTAGTATTAGCCGCTGCCTGTGCTGCTGGCTGTGGCGCTACAGAGGAAGCGCCACTATTTGCCGCCGTAAAAGATGTTTGCACAGACGGCAGCTGGTTAGGGCTCAGTGTTTGAGTCTGATTCTGACCTTGTGTCCGTGCCAGTGGAGTAGGCTCCGTGGCTAACGCGCGATCAGCTAACGCCGTGTGCATTGGTAGTGCTGTGTGCTCAAAAAAAGAAGCTGCGAAAGGTGAAGCGTTAGCAGGCTTCACGCTATCTGAATAGCTATCTGAATGGCTATCTGAAGGATTATCCGACGACGCTTGAGTAGTCGCCGTTTCTAGGCTTGAGGCTGCTTTTGGCGCTGCACTGTTAGTGCTGGCACTGGAAACCGCTTCGTTGCGCACCGGTGACGGCGCAGAATACGAAGCGATAAGGGCTAAGCGCGCAGCGACCTCTTCAATAGTTATCGGTGTCGAGGTCTCAGCGCTGTCGTTGGCCAGTAACGCGGAAGCGTGTTCAGATGTCAGCGCTTGCTCTGGCGCTGCTGGTGCTATGTCTAGCGATTGGCTAGATGCCTGGGTATCGATACTAGTGGCGCGGTTATCAGCAGGCTGTTTGTGTGCGTTTACATTCGCCACGACATTTGCTGCTACGTTTGCCACTACGTTCGCCAACGCTTCCCCATCCAGCTCACTATCGAGAGATGCTATCTGGTCAACGATATCGCTCATTGGAACGGTTGACGTGTTTTCTGCCTGAGCGTTAGTGGGCGTGCGTGCCTGATGTTGGCTTGTTGCAGCCTGGGTCAACGCCTGAAGGAACATGCCATGTGTCGCACGCGGGGAGCTAGAGGCGGCAGGGTGGCTTGATGACGCGCTCGCCCCCTGACCCTGCATGGTTAGCAATAGCTCAATAGTCATAGATACAGCTCCTCGGCGCGGCGCTAATGCGACTGATCATTCGGCTGGCGGGCTAAACGGTTAGTTACAAAGTCATCGTTAGTTTTCTGCTCGTAACGCTCTTGACGGCGATGCTCTTCTGATACGCGTCTCGAGGTCAGCGTGTCGTAGGAGGAGAGCTTACGCTGTTCCTGCTGCCAATGCTGTTGGCTTTGCTGCACACGTTTTTGCTGGGCCACAAGTGCTTGCCGTGCTCGGCTGAGAGCGGCATCTAATGACCCTAGGAATTGCTGGTAGTTGTACATGGTGGCGGGGTCGATGCCGTCGCTCATCGCCTTTTGTAAACGCTCGGCATATTCAGCGCGATAGCGGTTAAGTGATTGAAGCTGTGCTTCTGTTTGCTGCTGTGTTTGGCGTTCTTCAGCCAGTAATTTCCCGGCTTTATCCCGGGCATCACGGGCTAAGCCTGTCAGCATGTCGAGCTGTGAATGACTCATCGCTAACCTCCCACTACCGCGTGCAGTGCTTGGCGTGATGCTTCAAGCGTTGCACACTCATCAATGTTTTGCTGAAGAAATCGCTCCAATGATGGAAAGCGGTTTACCGCTTCGTCCAGTCTTGGATCATGTCCTGGGCTATAAGCCCCTACGCTGATCAAGTCACGATTGCGCTGATAGCGTGAAAAAAGCTGTTTAAAAGTGCGCGCCTCTTGTAGCTGTTCAGGCGAGCTAATAGCGGTCATCGCACGACTGATCGAGGCCTCAATATCAATTGCCGGGTAGTGCCCTGCCTCGGCTAGTGTTCGAGAAAGTACGATGTGGCCATCCAAAATCGCCCTGGCTGAATCGGCAATGGGGTCTTGCTGGTCATCGCCTTCGGTTAGCACGGTATAAAACGCGGTGATGGAACCGCCACCACGCTCAGCGTTTCCGGCACGCTCAACAAGGCCGGGTAACTTAGCGAATACCGAAGGTGGGTACCCCTTGGTAGCCGGTGGCTCCCCAATGGCGAGGGCAATTTCACGCTGGGCCATGGCGTAGCGTGTCAGCGAATCCATAATCAGCAGCACGTTTCGCCCTGCATCGCGGAACCCTTCAGCAAGCCGCGTCGCGTAAGCGGCCCCTTGTAAGCGTTGCAGTGGTGAGGTGTCAGCAGGTGCCGCCACTACCACCGCACGCCGGCGGCCTTCAGGCCCCAGAATGTTGTCGATGAAGTCTTGTACCTCACGGCCACGCTCGCCGATGAGTCCGACCACAATGACATCCGCTTGGGTGTAGCGAGCCATCATGCCCAGTAAAACTGATTTACCCACCCCAGAGCCGGCAAATAGCCCCATGCGCTGACCTCGGCCGACGCTTAGTAGTGCATTAATCGCCCGAATGCCTACATCGATTTGCTCCTCAATAGGCGCGCGGGAAAGCGGGTTAAGCAGCGTTGCTTTAAGGGTTGCTCGCGGCGTATCTTCAACGCTTTCACGGTCGTCCAACGGGTTGCCGTTGCCATCGAGCACTCGCCCTAGCAAGTCATCGCCAATTGGAAAACGGCGAGCGCTGTGACCACTGCCATCGCTAAGCGGAGAGACTCTGGCACCTGGCATAAGGCCAGAAATTTCTTCTAATGGCATCAGAAACAGCTTGTCGCCAGAAAACCCGACAACTTCTGCTTCTGCATGTTTGTCGCTATCGTTTAACCGCCCATCCGCGCCAGGTAATTCGATGCGACAAGCACTTCCTACTGCCACGCGTAACCCCACTACCTCAATGACCATGCCCGTAGCACGTATCACACGGCCACTGGTACGGTAGTGAGGCAACTGACTAACGCGCTGCGTTGTTCGGTGCAGGGCTTTGCGCCAGCGGTATAGATGAGGGCACGTCGCGTCGCTCATGGCATTACCTGTGACTAAGAGGATGGAGGTTCATGGCTATGATGGCGCTTGCGTAACTGTGCAACGATCGACTGCCAGCGGCTTTCAAACGTAGCATCTAGCTCCCCTTGGGCACTGGTGATCCGGCACCCGCCCCGCGCAAGTTGGTCATCGGGCTGTAAGGTCCAGCTGGCCGCCAGTAGCTCGCTGCCAAGATGCTCTTTGACTAGCGTGTGATCTTGCGGGTTAAGCCAAAGGCGTTGCTGACCCACAAGCGGAGGCTCGGTGTGGAGCAGCTCACGGACAATCTCTAATACTTGCTCAGGGCGTTCTCGCAGTGCATCTGCGGCTAACTGTTTGCCAGTAGCCAGTGCGAGTTCAGCAAGATCGTGTGCCACTGTCTCATCAATACGCTCTAGTGCATCAGAAAATTGCTTGGCAAGTGAACGCAGCGGAGCCACGGTTTTACGCACCTGTTGCTCAAGCTCTTTCTCTGCTTGGGCGCGTCCTTCGCTAAGACCCTGTTCAAGCCCTTCTTGATGGCCGCGTGCTAAGCCAGCCTGATAGCCGGTTTCCTCTGCTTCCTGACGAATGCGTTCGTAGAACGCTTGACGCTCTTTTTCCTCACGCTGACGAGCCTGTTCAGCGGCTTTCTTCGCTGCTTCTACTTTGCGCTGCTGAGCGGAAGGTGTTGGCGCATCACTCGGTTGGGAGTTTTTCGGTTGCTGCGTCAATTCATCCATCTGCCAACGCCGCCAGCTGCCGTGCCGGTCAAACTCCGGCGTTTTGGCGTTAGACATACTCATCGTCTCCGCCCGCTAAGACGATCTCGCCGGAATCAGCCAGTCGACGGACTACCTGCAAAATAGCTTTCTGTTCGGTTTCTACCTGTGACACGCGAATAGGGCCGCGGGCTTCCATATCTTCGCGAACCAGGTCTGCTGCCCGCTGTGACATGTTGCGCAGGAACTTGTCGACCAACGCGTCCTGGGCTCCCTTGAGGGCCACCACCAGGGAATTGGTTTCGACTTCTTGAAGCACCATCTGAATAGCACGGTTGTCCAGGTCGAGTAGGTTCTCGAAGAGGAACATTTCGTCGATAATTTTTTGAGCCAAGTCTTCGCTGTGAGAGCGAACGGTTTCGATGGCCACTTCTTCCTGAGACGAGTTCATCAAGTTGAGAATTTCGGCCGCCGTTCTTACGCCACCCATCTTGCTGCGTTTGAGGTTTTGACCATCTAGCATGCTGGTTAGTACTTCCGTCAGTTCTTGCAGCGCGGCGGGCTGAACGCCGCTGAACGTCGCAATCCGTAGTACCACATCGTTACGCAGTTTCTCTTCAAACAGCTCAAGAATATCAGCGGCTTGGTGCCGATCCAGATGAACCAAAATAGTGGCGATGATCTGCGGATGTTCATCACGAATCAGCTCAGACACCATGTTGGCTTCCATAAGGTTCAGCGCATCAATGCCTGAGTTGCCACCGGTGGTCTCGAGAATATCCTCAATAAGGCTCGTTGCACGTTCGCTACCTAGTGCTTTTGTAAGCACAGAGCGAATATGCTCACTGGAGTTGAGGTTAAGCGCCACAAACTCTTCTGTTTCGTTATGGAAGGCTTCTAGTACGGCTTTCATATCCTCGTGTGAGACTTGATGTAAGCGAGCCATTTCCATACTGATGTCTTGTACTTCGCTGGCGCTAAGGTACTTGAACACCTCAGCGGCGCTATCCTCATCCAACGCAAGCAAGAGAATGGCGCTTTTACGTGCGCCGGTCATCTCGGCAATCGGGCTACTCATGGGTGTTCATCCAGCTGCGGATAATCATTGCGACCATGCGGGGGTCTTCCTGGGCCATTTCGCGTAGGTCGTTGAGGTTGTGTTCGTACAACGAGGTTTTACGACGACGCTTAGGTTTATTGCTATAGGTGTCTTCAGCCTCTGCAGACTGTCCACTCTCTTGCTCATCTTCTTCACCCCCGACACTAGCGCTAAAGGTACTGCCAGGCATTGCGGCAGCCATCACCGGCGGCTGGGTGTAACGCTTGATCAGAGGCCGTAAAATCAGCAGGTAAAGCAACAAGGCCGCAAGGGCAACTAGCAAATAGCGACCCAAGGTAGCAGCAATGGCGAGTGTTTCTGGCTGCTGCCACCAAACAACGTCAGACGCACTGTCATCAGTAGTAGCGAACGGTGTATTGACGACCTCTACCTGATCACCACGCGCTTGCGAAAAGCCCATTGCCTGTTGGACTAAGCGTTCAAGCTGAGCAACTTCTTCAGGGCTTAGGGCAACTTGTTCTGCTTCGCCTTCTTCATTGATAACACGGCGAAAGTTTACGACGACCGCTGCCGATAGACGCTCTACCTGGCCTAGCCGATGCTGAATGTGTTCAATACTGCGGTCAACTTCATAGTTAACGACATCTTCTTGGCGCAGGTTCTGGAGGGCGTTTTCAGGGACATCCTCTTCCTCTTCATCAGCGTCGGGCTGATTGATCAGCGCGGGTGCTACGCCAGGAGGGGTGTTGGTTAAGGCTCCTGGGATACCGGTTGCCAGCGGGTCTTCACCATCGAAAGATAGGCTAAGCTGGCGGCTACGAACCGCAGATTCATTGGGCGCCTGGTTGGGTGCATAGCGCTCAGAGGTTTGTTCACGGCGCGAAAAGTCGATCTGTGCGGCCACCTGCGCGCGGACGTTATCACTACCCAGTATGGGTGAAAGGATGTTTTCGATACGCCGTTGATAGGAGCGTTCAACTTCCGCTATATACTCAAGTTGAGAGCCGTCTAGGTCATTACCTTGTGATGTGTTAGCGGAAAGCAGTCGTCCATTTTGATCGACAATGGTGACGTCTTCCGCCGCTAGTTCAGGAACACTGCTGGAGACCATATGAACGATGGCGCTGACTTGCCCTTCACCTAGTACGCGTCCAGGTAGCAGTGTCAGAACAACGGATGCTTTGGCAGGCTCTCGGTCACGAATAAAAACGGAAGGCTTGGCCATTGAAAGGTGTACGCGGACCTTATCAACGGGACCCAGTGATTCAATGGAGCGGGACAGCTCACCTTCAAGACCGCGCTGGAAGTTAACTTGCTCAGCAAATTGACTGATACCGAACGCTTGATTCTCCATCAGCTCAAAGCCCAAGTTACCGCCACGGGGGAGCCCTTGCTCAGCAAGTTGTAATCTTAGCGTATGCACTTGTTCGCTAGGGATTAGCAGCGCCTGACCACCTTCGCTAAATTGGTAGGGCACGCCGCGACTATCCAGCTCCGCAATAATACGGCCGCCATCGGCTTCATTCAGGTTGCTGTACAGAACCCGATACTCTGGGCTGTTAGCCCACATGAAAAGCGCAGCAATGATCGCAATAGAAGCCGCCGCAGCGACCAATAGCACAACCAATGGGTTACCGCGCAGTTGCTTTAACGTGCGCTCAACCGTTGAGGGACTTTTAGTGTCATTTTCTGGCGTTCCACTGCGGGGTGTCTGTTGTGTCGTGCTGTTCTGACGGCCTGCCGTAGCATCAGTTTCGCTCATGCGTGCCTCCATAAAGGCAGGCAAAACTGATGACGGCTCAGGCGCATCACCAAAGAAAGCATAGGCTGATATCCGTCAATCGCGGTTATCCGCTAAAAAATGAAGCGGAATTGTGATGAACGCCATTATCCTGGGGCAAGTCGAGCATAAATGAACGAACAGGTCGGCTTTTAATGCGTATTTGTACGTATGAGTGTTCTACTACCAATGGTAGGCTTTTGGTATTACTCCACCTTCCTTTGGATGAGGCGTGTTTATGAGTTCACCTGCCATACAGTCAGCGCTACAGCAAATGCAAGGCTTAGCTACCCAAGCAGCCCAACCTATTAAGGGAGAGCATGTTGCCACAGCGGTGGGGCAAGGCGGTTTTGGTAGTGAGCTACAAGCATCTATTCAGCGCATCAACCGTTTGCAGCAGGCTGCGAATACCAAGGCGATGGCGTTTCAGGCAGGTGAGCCGAATATTGAGCTGAGTGATGTGATGGTCGATATGCAAAAAGCGAGCGTCGCTTTTCAGATGGGGTTGCAAGTGCGTAATCGCCTGGTAACCGCCTACCGCGACGTAATGAATATGCAGGTATAAATAACACTTATTCGCTGGCGTTAATACGGAATTGATAAAAACGCTTACGAAAGAAACAAAGAAGGAAACGAAGTGGGGGAGTAAGAGAGGGTGCCAAGCCAGCGGTAGCGACGTCTCCTCTCCCATCACTCGATTAGGCTTCTAGAGAAATAAGTCGGCCTTGTAATTCCTCCAGTCGCTCTGCAACGAGCAGTACTTCTTCTGCTGGTATTTGGCGAATAACATCCCCCGTTTCACGGTCGATGACTTTCGTGATAATCCGCTCAGACTGCTCGCTTAGGGCAAATTCCAGCCCACGTGGCCGTAGTGTTTCATTGATGCGCTGTATAGGGGGTAAGAGCGCTTCTTTAGACAGCAGGCTAGGTTCATTTGGTTGGCTGCTCGGCGTACCTGGTAAGGTGCTTGTCAACGTGCTAAGCGGTGGCTGCAGAGACTGAACTTTTAGGGTGTGCGCGGGTTGGACGGGCATTGGTTGGTAAGGTATTGATGCCGTAGAGGCAAGGTCGTCAATGAAGAGTGGGCCCATAATAGTTAATCCTTTAAAAAAAGCCGCGCAAGAGGCAGCAAAGAAAAGGTGACGAGGCCATTCATCATGCCGCTATGAGCCTCTTTCATTTTTATCGGCAAACGTATAATCAATGTCATTGTTTATAAAGCGCAGGGCTGCTTATCGGTGCAGGCTATCACACTAGCGGTCGCTTCCCGCCGTTGTTGCTCCTTTACTATAGATGAAATGGGAGGGGGAGTTAGTTTTTTCATGAGCGTACGGTAGCCAGAGGCCTTCTGGTATGCTTTGCCGCGTTGTGATGGGTATATAGACGTAGCGTAATAACTTGGCGTAATAACGTGCTGTAATAACAACGTGGTAGGGAAGCGAAACGAGAATGTCAGTCCGACCAGATGAATACGAAAGTGTTACCAGTCCTGCAGCAGTCAGCTCTCTTTTAACTACCTTGATTGAAGGGGGGGGCGTATCGCTTTGTTTAGCTACCGAGGACGCTCGCCCAGAGCCTATCGTGTTGATGGAGCAACACGCTGGGAAGACATTGGTGATGGACTTATCTTCAGTTGATCATCTGTTAAGCCGCTTACAGCAAGGTGAGTCGTTTTTTCTACGTGGCCAATCCCAGGGTAAGGTGGTGCGCACGCCGCTTTTATCGCTGACAGAGACTCGTCATGCGGGTGGACGCTTTTTATGCTGCAGCGATTACCCCGCCACTCTAGACGTGCTGCAACGCCGCGAATCGTTTCGCGCCGAGCTGCGGTTTGGTATGGCCGTACCAGCCTCGTTGAGCGGTGAAAGTGGCGAACATATTGTGGGGGAACTGCGAGACCTTTCCCAGGATGGCTGCCAAATAGAGCTACCGCTAACCGCCAGCGGTGTGCTTTCTGAAGCTGATAGGCCCCTTGCACTTGCTTTTACGTTTCCAGATGGCACCTATTTTGAAGTGCAAGGAGTGCCGCGCCATCAAAAAACCGATCCTGAGCGACACTTATTGCGGGTAGGTTTCCATTTCGCCAATTGCTCGTCCGAGCAAGAGCGACAAATTTGGTATTTTGTTTGTGAAATTGAGCGCGAAGCTGCCCGTTACAGCAAAGAAGCGCAAGAGGATCGTCAGCCATCGCCGCTGTTTGAACAACCAAGCAAGCGCGCGCCAGGAAATGAGCACGTGGGGCGGCGAGATATCCGTCGCTATGCCACGCCTATGGCACGGCGGTTGGTGAAAATAGCGGCTTATTTAGATGCTCAGTTGCTGCTTTTACAGCAAGGGAGCGACATTGACTCTCGCCAGCTGTCACGCAACGCAGATCGTCTTTTGCAGCTGCATGAAGAGGATCGCGAGGCATTGCTGTTTGCGACACGATGTCTATCGCCAGAGCCGCTATTAGTTCGCCATGGAATCGCGGTAGCGGTGCATTTGCTTGATTTGGTTGGTGCAAATATGCCTCGTGACGTACGTAAGGCGATCGTCGCGAGTGGTTTGGTGCATGACCTTGGTAAGGCGCTTATTCCGCAAATACTGTTTAAGGCCCCGCATTTTGAAGCTACTCATCGCCAAGCTATGAGTGAGCATGTGTCGTTGTTACTAGGCCGCTTACAGCATTGCCAGTGGCTTTCCGCTGCCGTTGCCCAAGCGGTCATAGGTGGCATTAATGAACGCTTGGACGGCAGTGGCTATCCTGATGGCTTAACCGGTAGTGACATTAACGAACTTGCCAAAGCGAGCGCAGTGGTAGATGTGGTAGAGGCAATGCGGCGCGATCGGGCAGATCGTCCTGCCAAAACAGCGCAACAAATCTATCGGCATTTACTGAGCCATCCGCATCAATTTGACCCCCGTTGGACCAAGCGCTATATCGAGCACTTCAAACCACTGCCGGTGGGGTCGCTTGCGCACTTTTCCAGTGAGCAGATGGCGTGGATTATCCGCCTTGATGCGCAGGGTGCTCCTGCTGAAGTGACGCTGACAAATCAGGCAGAGTCGCCCATGCGCGAGACATTGGGCAACACTCTGCGAGGCGATGTACTTGAACGATTAGGTAAGCCAAAACGTGAAGTGGCGGTGTCCACATAGTCGGCTAGCCTGCTCAGAAAAGACGTAAAATTTTCTGAGTGAAATATAGGTTAAATATTAAAGTCTATTAGCGAGACGCCGATATATGTTGTAACTGAGCTAATAAGCTTGTTTCTGAATGATAATAGAACAGCGCGTGTCGGCGGTTGTGGTCGCTGTTATTCGCATCAATGCTGTTATTCGCATCAATATAGGAGAGACCCGCTTATGACATACTCTCGCGGCGGCACTGTTTATGGCCGAGGTGCCAACGCCTACGCTCGCGTTGGCGTGGAAAGCGGCGTTATGTCAGCTGATCCTCATCAGCTCATCGTTATGTTGTTTGATGGTGCCCAGGCAGCCATCCGCGCGGCGCGTATTCATATGCAAGCGGGCAATACGGCTGAAAAAGGAAAGTCGATTTCCAAGGCGCTGGATATCATCAATAACGGCCTGGCAGCTGCATTAGATCAAGAAAAAGGGGGGGATATCGCAGAGCGTCTAGCGTCGCTCTATGACTATATTGCCCGCTTACTATTAGCGGCTAACCTTCGAAACGATGAAGACAGTCTCAATCAGGCAGAGCGCTTGCTTGAAGATATCGCCTCTGCATGGCGTGAAATCGGTCAACAGCAAAGTGCGTGAGGCAAAGCATGTCGGCTTCTGAAACTGCTCGTGAAAATGCCCAGCAAACGCTCATCGATGCGTACGCCAAGCTACTCACGTGTGTTAGACAAATGCACGAACTCGCCAATGCGGAGCAGTGGGCAGAGCTGATTGAGCAACGCACCCACTATGTGATGTCCGTTGAGGCGTTGCGCTCGCGTGATGCCGAAACGGTGCTTGATGAGGCGGCAAGGAAGCGCAAGGCAGAGCTGTTAGAGGGTATTCTTGAGCATGATGTGGAAATTCGCCGTCGTTTGGTGGCCAGGCGGGATGAGCTGGGAAAATTAATCAGCGTCTCTCAGCGCCAACGTAATTTACATCGTGCTTATGCGCCTCAACAAGGCGAAGTGGCGGGCTTCGACGTGCCTAGCGATCAGGAGAAGGGGTTAACGTGAGTGGCATTACGCCGCTTATTGATACGCTCATGCATCAAGTGCTTGGGCGTCAGGGCGAGCTATCCCAGCGACCGCTTAATGCTCCCGTGCAACCGGTTCCGTCAGGTGACGGCCCGCGTGCACTGCAAGGAGACTCAAGCCTTGATGGGCGACCTTTATCATCGCCCTTAGGCGATCTTAGGCGGCTACCACCATCGCTTGATGGCCAGCAGCGGCAGCCTCTTTCGGGAGATGCCTCCAATGCGCCTCCAGGTTCTACCCAAACCCATTTTAGCCCAGCTGCCCGGACCATTGCGGATGTCTTGTTACGTTTTCCCGCGCCTCCCGCCGTGATACGCCCACAAACGCCATTGATGGGGCAGCAAGAAGCGCCTTCTGCACCAGCGTTGGCAAATCGCTTAGAAGGCAGCATTCGTGATAGCGGTCTTTTTTACGAAGCTCATCTAAAACGTTGGTTTCAAGGCGACGCTTCTCGTCAGCAACTGCTGCGAGAGCCGCAAATGCAGCCAGGGCCACGCCCTATGATGTTGCCAGCCAGTGTTGCAACGTTTGCAATGCCACCTTTCGCGTCTAATGCCGCGCTGAATGCCAGCAATGCAAACGTTGCCATACTGCCGAATTCGCTGTTGCTACCTGTGGCCAGTCATCAAAATGGCGTAACGGGATCTGGCACCCCAATGCTTGCGAATACCACTCTGCCGGTAGGGGCTGCGCGTGACCTAGCGTCGGCCAGCGTTGATATGACCAGTGCACGAGCACTGGACGAGAGTGCGGTTCTGCGCGGTGGCCGCGATATTGTCCATGAAAGCTTACAGGGGCTAGTGCGCCAGCAGCTTGAGCTACTGGTGATGCCTACCATTCGTTGGGAGGGCGACGTTTGGGCGGGGATTTTTATGGCGTTAGTGGTTAACCTGCCCTCACGCGAAGGTGAACAAGAAAATGCTCAAAAGGATGCTGATGCGGAAGAGGGCTGGCGTTCGGATATGCAGCTTGATGTGCCTAATTTAGGCGCCTTCAGCGCGTCGCTAAGGCTTTATCAGTCAACACTGAGTATTGACTTAACTACGGATGATGCTTCAACCCATGCCCGCCTAGAACAAGGAATTGGGCGTTTAGAAAGCCGTCTGGCGGCGTTAGATTTTCGTAGTGTTCAGGTAAACGCCCGTCATATCACCGTGGAGAGTCATCATGGCGACGTCGGCTGATCACCGTCGCCAAGCTGTCGCGCTTGCCTACCAGAATAAGGAGCAAGCACCGCGTGTCGTGGCAAAAGGTTACGGAGAATTGGCGGAAAGAATCATGGCTGAGGCTCAACGCCAAGGAATTTATGTACACGATGCCCCTGAACTTGTGGCACTGCTGATGCAGTTAGATCTCGATGCCGAGATCCCTACCAGTTTATATCAGGTGGTGGCAGAACTGCTGGTATGGGTATTTGAGTTATCCGAAGAGGGGTTAACTCCTCGACAGGGGCGTCGGTAGCCAATACCAACGTTGTATGCAACCATGTGCTGAGAAATGTAAACAACTTTTAAGGCGTCAGTATAAAGTCATAATGAAACGCCCATGTCGTTCGATGGAACACTATGAGTCAAACAAGCTTTCTCGATGAAATTCAGGAAATTAATTTAGCGTATTTACTTCTTGCGCAGCGATTATTGGTCGAAGACCGTGAGGCGGCAATGTTTCGCCTAAAAGTAGATAGCGAGCTTGCAGATTTGCTCGTGTCTCTTAACGCTCGACAGCTGACAAAGTTGGCACGTAACAATCAGCTAATATGTCGTCTGAGCCAAACCAGTGCCCATCAGCTGCGAAAAATCACCGAAAACCCTCGGGATCAAGGGCTTTCAGGCTTACATGCGTCATTGTTGTCAGCTGGTGAGGCGTTTGAAACACTGCCTGTAGGAGAGTCAGAGTGAGCCAGAAAAGCTTGGTTGATGAAATGCACCAAGTACAGCTGGCCATAGAGCTGATTGAATTAGGTGCACGGTTACAAGTATTGGAGACAGAAACAGAGCTAAGTCGCACGCGCCTGATCAAGCTGTACAAGGAAGTACGCGGTATGTCGCCACCCAAAGGGATGCTGCCCTTCTCTGCTGACTGGTTCGTGACATGGTTGCCTAACGTACATTCGTCGCTGTTTTATAACATTTATCACAGCGTACAAAACAACACCCGTTGTGAACGTATTGATGCCTTTGTCAAAGCCTATCGCTTGTATGAAGAGCAGATAAATTTAGAAGGCGTTGAGCCGGTGTTGGGCCTAACCCGCGCATGGACGCTAGTACGATTTTTTGAAAGCGATTTACTGCAGCTTAATACGTGTACCCGCTGTGGTGGGCACTTTGTTGCCCATGCTCATAGTCCAACCCACGAGTATGTCTGTGGCATTTGTCAGCCGCCTTCGCGGGCTGGGAAGACGCGTAAAGCGCGGTGTTGAACTACAAAAATTATCTTGCCCGGTGCGGTCAGGTATATAGCCAATAAAATGCGTCTTTAACGTATAGATAGCACCAAAAGGGGTTGGTACTTTTTCATTAACACCGCCAGCGCCTGAGTAAGCTATGGCTAAGAAACGCGTGGAACCAACGCTCTGTGTTCTCTTTTTGAAACACAGGAATAGCGCTCCACTGATACAAAAACTGATATCGCAAGGATACTGCTTGTGCTGATTCCTCTGGGTTATTTGGTCGTACTGCTATCTGTCTTCGGCGGTTATGTGTTGGCAGGCGGTAGCTTAGGCCCTCTCTATCAGCCAACAGAGCTGCTTATGATTGGGGGCGCTGGCATAGGCGCATTTATTGCCGCGAACAATGGCAAAGCCATTAAGGCAACATTCAAAATCTTTCCCAGACTCAAACGCGCCAAAAAGTATAACAAAGCGTTGTATATGGAGCTGATGGCACTGCAGTACAAGCTGCTCTCTAAAATTCGCCGCGAAGGAATGTTGGGGATAGAGCGCGATATTGATAACCCCCAAGAAAGCCCGCTTTTTCAAGAGCACCCGACCGTACTTGCTGATCCGCATATTATGGACTTTTTAACTGACTATCTGCGTTTGATGGTGAGTGGCGGTATGGAGCCGATGGAAATTGACGAGCTGATGCTCCATGAAATTGAAGCCTTCGAGCAAGAGGCACATATCCCTATCGATGCCATTGCCAAAGTGGGCGATGCAATGCCTGCCTTTGGCATCGTTGCTGCCGTCATGG
This sequence comes from Halomonas qaidamensis, assembly GCF_025917315.1. Classification (NCBI taxonomy): domain Bacteria; kingdom Pseudomonadati; phylum Pseudomonadota; class Gammaproteobacteria; order Oceanospirillales; family Halomonadaceae; genus Halomonas; species Halomonas qaidamensis. Next base: position 118,650 of record NZ_CP080627.1, read on the forward strand.
GGGTTATTAAAGCACTGACTTACGCTGATGCTAGTCCTGCCCAAATGGGGGAGATGATTGCCCTCGCGTTGGTCGGTACCTTCCTTGGTATTTTAATGGGATATGGTTTTATTAGCCCCGTGGCTAGCTACGCCGAGCGGCAAGCTAAAGAAGCAGAGAAGATGCTGCAGTGCATACGTGTCACCTTACTGGCTAGTTTACACGGCTATGCGCCGCAACTAGCGGTTGAATTTGGTCGCAAAGCGCTACATACCGCTGAACGGCCAAGTTTTGCAGAGTTAGAAGAGTACGTTCGTGATGCCAAAAAGAGCGGTAATGCATGAGTAAGGGGGGCGATAAACGTCCGATTATTATTCGGCGCAAAAAAGTGGTGCATGCTCACCATGGCGGTGCGTGGAAAATTGCCCTTGCTGATTTTATGACCGCTTTAATGGCACTGTTTCTAGTGATGTGGATTTTAAGTGTTTCCGACGATGAAACACGTCGTGGAGTTGCTGAGTACTTCAGCACGCCGCTCATAACGGCAATGACCAGTGGCGATCGGTCGGGCAGCACTCAAGTGATTCCGGGGGGCGGCCCAGACCCCACCCACAGCGATGGCGAACGCGCCCGCGTGGATGTGCTGCAGTATAGTCGCCCCAGCGCTCAGGAACGGCGCTTCTTTAACGATGTGCAGGCGCGCATTGAGCGTGCCATTGAGCTAGACCCAGAGCTGCGCCAGTTACGTAATCAAATGCGCTTTGATTTAACCCGCGAAGGGTTGCGTATCCAGCTATTAGATACAGAGCAGCGGCCAATGTTCGAACTTGGTAGCGATCAAGTCGCACCTTACATGCGTAATTTATTACGCACCATGGCACCGTTATTGAATGAGTTACCCAACGATCTAAGTATCAGCGGCCATACCGACAGCGTGCCTTATGCTGGTGGCTACCGCGGCTATAGCAACTGGGAACTTTCCAACGATCGGGCTAATGCTTCTCGGCGTGAATTAGTTACCGGCGGGCTTGACCCAGATCAACTGCTACGCGTATCGGGCTTTGCTGATCGTGCTAAGTTGCCTGACACTTCGCCGACTGATCCTATCAATCGGCGTATTGAGCTTGTTGTCTTGCTGCCAGAAATTGCCGAGACGATACGCAACCCAGGCATTATGAATCTTGAGAACCCATTGCCCGATGACGATGCGCCTCTAGAGGCGTTGCCACTAAGCACGCCACAGAGCGGTGAAGACGAATGAGCAGGGCTTATCACAACACTAAGACGTTTATGTGGAGCGGTGCATGGATATAGCGGACTTTTTTGACACCTTTTTTGAAGAGGCTGACGAACTGTTGGCCGATATGGAACAGCACCTGTTGGAGCTGGATGTCGATGATCCGGATAGCGAGCAACTCAATGCTATTTTCCGCGCTGCTCATTCTATTAAGGGCGGCGCGGGAACCTTTGGCTTTAGTGTGCTGCAAAAAACCACGCATATCTTTGAAAACCTGCTAGATCATGCTCGCAAAGGTGAATTGACGTTGCGAGCTGACCTCGTTGATACCTTTTTAGAGGCAAAAGACATCATGCACGAGCAACTCGATGCCTATCGCAACGAGGAAGAACCCAACCAAGAAGCCTATGAGCGTATTTGTCATACTCTGCAGCAAATTGCGCTAGAAGAAATTGGCCAGACGTTGGATGCACCTCCCGCACCGTCACCTGTGGTTGAGAAACAAGCGCCATCTGACGCTGCCACGACGGCGCCTTCCTCTGATAGTGAGCGCCACCTTAATGTTGCGCTGTTAAATGTCAGCGAAAAAGACCGGCTTTTACTGGTTGAAGAGCTTGGACAGCTGGGCGATGTACAGTCCCACTCGGGTGATGAGAAGCGCTACGATGTCATGCTGGCCGGAGAGGTCAGTGCTGATGATATCGAAGCAGTGATGTGCTTCATTATTGAGCCTGAACAAATCGAGATTAGTGTGGTGGATGCTGTTAATGACGAAAGCGCTAGTCTCAAGGCAGAGGCACCAGCGCCGTCGGCAGACACATCCAATGGCGTCGCGGAGACCCCAGCGGCGCCCGTTAAGCCTGCTAATAGCACCCCAGCCACCGCCAAGCCGGCTAAACCCGCTGCTAAAAAAGCCGTTGCAGAATCCTCCTCTATTCGCGTATCAGTCGATAAAGTTGACCAGATTATTAACTTAGTCGGTGAGCTCATTATTACTCAGTCGATGCTCGACCAAACCGTTAGCGATCTTGACGACTCGTCTGTGGGTAACAGCTCGCTACAAAATGGTATGAGCCTGCTACAGCGTAACGCACGGGATCTTCAAGAAGCGGTGATGTCAATCCGCATGATCCCCATGGAGTTTGTCTTCAGCCGTTTTCCCCGAGTTGTGCGTGACACCGCCAGTAAACTGAATAAAGAAATTGAGCTGATTACTGAAGGTAAATCTACCGAGCTGGATAAAAGCTTGGTTGAGCGCATTACTGACCCCCTCACGCACTTGGTGCGTAACAGCTTGGATCATGGCATTGAGATGCCCGACGAGCGTGAGGCGTTAGGCAAGCCACGGGTTGGCAAGCTGGTGCTCTCGGCGCGTCACCAGGGTGGCAATATTCTGATAGAAGTCCGTGATGACGGCGCTGGTATGGACCGTGACAGGCTATTGGCGAAAGCGCGTGAAAACGGTCTGAATGTGCCTGACACCGTCTCTGACGAAGAAGTTTTCCAGCTGATTTTTGCGCCTGGTTTTTCTACCGCAAAAGAAGTCACCGATGTCTCTGGCCGTGGCGTTGGCATGGATGTCGTGAAGCGTAATATCCAAGGCATGGGTGGCCGGGTTGAAATTCAGTCTAAGAAAGGTGAGGGCACTAATACACGTATTGTGTTGCCGCTGACGCTAGCCATTCTTGACGGCATGTCCATCAAAGTGGGGGGTGAGACCTTTATTTTGCCACTTTCCACCGTGCTTGAGTCGTTACAGCCTGCCGAGGGCGATATGTATGCCATGGCAGGAGACGATGTGGTGCTCAAGGTGCGCGATGAGTATCTACCGGTAATCGCTATTCATGAAGTGTTTGACGTCAAAAATGCGATCACTGATCCAACTAAAAGCATTGCCGTGATTGTTCAGGGCGAGGGGCGTCGTTACGCCATGCTGGTTGATGAGCTTGTCGGTCAGCAGCAAGTCGTCGTAAAAAACTTGGAAGACAACTATCGCAAAGTGCCTGGCGTTTCGGCGGCTACTATTTTAGGCGATGGAAGCGTGGCACTCATTTTAGACATCACAGGCTTACACCGGTTAAGCCGTGCTAAGAAAGAAGCGGGAAAAAAGGTGAATCATCCACATCTCTCTTATTACCAGGAGGCTGAGCCGTCATGAGTCAAGCAAACAATGGAGCGGTTTTAGCCGCCGCAGAGGCGGATAATCGCGAATTTTTGGTGTTCTCTTTAGGAGAAGAAGAGTACGCCATTGATATTTTAAAGGTTCAGGAAATACGTGGTTACGAAAATGTCACTCGGATTGCCAATGCGCCTGACTTTATTAAAGGAGTGACCAATCTGCGCGGTGTTATTGTGCCGATTGTTGATTTGCGTATTAAATTTAATTTGGAAAACGTTGAGTACGGTGGTCAAACGGTTGTTATTGTTGTCAATGTGGCTGACCGTGTCGTCGGTATCGTTGTCGATGGTGTTTCTGATGTGATGACGTTAACACCCGATCAGATCAAACCCGCGCCTGAGTTTGGCGTTACGCTCTCTTCTGACTTCCTGAGCGGACTAGGTAGCCTTGAAGACCGCATGTTAGTGCTAGTGGATATTGATAAATTGCTGACTAGCGAAGAGATGGCATTAGTCGACAGCACCAGTAACCGCTAACCGTTTGTCTACCCGGCACAGGGAGTGTGCCTTTTCAGCCAAAACAACAGCCATCTCTGGTGTTATGGACAACACCGGCCAACACAGCTGTATTTGGAGTAACGCGTGTGACATCGCTAATGCGTCAAATAATGAGCAATATGACCGTGCGCCTGAGCTGGGGGCTAGTATTGGCCACCTTCTCACTATTGGTGGTCGTCGCCTGTGGAATCGGGCTATATGCACTTAATCAAGGCGTTGCCATCGTACAGGCATCCAACGATCTGCAGGCGCAGCAAGTGGTATTTAGCGAGTTCGCCACCCGTGTTCGCTGGGTGTTAATTGGCGTTGTCATCATGACGGGGTTGACGGTTGCCGTGGTGATTTGGGGGGTGACGGTTAATGTTTTGCGTCCGCTGGATCGCTTAGTCGGTTATTTTGAAAAGATGGCCAAAGGCGACTTAAGTCAACACATTGTATCGCCAGGTAACAATGAAATTGGCCGGCTGTACAGCGCAATGGCACACATGCAGTCCTCATTGTCTGAGACTGTTGGAGTGGTGCGCCAAAGCGGAGCGTCAATTTTTGAGCGCTCCCAGCATATTGCCAGTGGCAATAACGATCTCTCTTCACGTACCGAACAGCAAGCTTCTTCCCTGGAAGAAACAGCGTCTAGCATGGAGCAGCTTGCCTCGACCGTAGGCCATAATGCTGATAATGCGTTGCAAGCCAGTCAGCTCGCAAATGAAGTAACGCTCACCGCAAGACGCAGTGGCGAAGAAGTGGCCAACATCATTGAAACCATGCAAGACATCAGCGCTAGCTCCCATCAGGTCGCTGACATTATTACGGTGATTGATAACATCGCTTTTCAAACTAATATTTTGGCACTTAACGCCTCAGTAGAAGCAGCCCGTGCCGGTGAGCATGGTAAAGGATTTGCCGTCGTCGCCCAGGAAGTCCGCAGTCTTGCTAGCCGAAGCGCCAATGCGGCTAAAGAGATTCGCACGCTGATTGATGCGTCGTTAGGTAAAGTAGATGCAGGTACGCAGCGGGTGAACCATGCGGGCCAAACCATGCAGGATCTTGTCGCTGCAGTGCAGCGAGTCAATGACATTATGGATGAAATCGCAGCTGCTTCTGAAGAACAAAGTAACGGTATCGGCCAAGTTAACCAAGCAGTTGCTCAGATGGACCAAGTGGTGCAGCAAAATGCTCAGCTGGTTCAGCAGGCGGCACGCAGTGCCAATGAATTAGAAAGTGAGGCAGCGCGTCTGAGAGAGGCGGTAGAGCGCTTCCAGATTGCGTCCAGCACATCACAAGACTCTAATCCACCACGAGACTTTAATGTGCCACGAGACTCTCATCCCCCTCGTGCTCTTCAACAAACAGCGGTTGTCCCAGCCATGACAACAAAGAAAATACCCGCTCGCCATGCAGCAGCAGATGAGTGGGAAGCGTTTTAAGCCTTGCGGTTTGAGCATCACCATTTCCTTGGCTTTACTACTAACAATAAGGCATGCGAATGCGTAATAACCAGCCAGTCACTCAACGCGAAGTTGAGCTTCGCAGTGACGACTTCCTTGTTTCTCGGACAGATCTTAAGGGGCGTATTACGTATGCGAACCCCGCCTTTATCCAGATCAGTGGTTTTGATTATGAAGAGCTGATGGGGGCGCCGCATAATCTGATTCGTCACCCGGATATGCCACCAGCAGCGTTCGAGAACTTATGGCAAACCGTAGAGAGCGGTGAAACATGGCGAGGGCTGGTTAAAAACCGCTGCAAAAATGGTGATCACTACTGGGTGAATGCCAGTGTGACGCCGATCATCGAAGAGGATGACGTGGTTGGCTACGCCTCCGTCAGAGTGCAGGCTTCGCGGGAGGCTATTGCACAGGCAGAACAGGTCTACGCTGACATACGTGAGGGCCGTAACAAGCTGTATTACTTAGAGAAGGGCCAACTGCGCAAAAAAGGTCTAGTACAGCGCTTAAAACGGATACGGTTTGATACCCTGCGAGCTAAGTTAACGGGCATGATTGTCGTGGCTGGTGCGCTACTGTTGCTGAGCGGTGGCCTGGGATTATATAGCCTCAATCTGGCCGGAGAGCGTCTCGCCGTGCTTAATAATGATGGCCTGCAAGACGTTATCCGCCTGCAGCAAATTGACCAAACCATCGCTCAAACCCGCCAAGCCATGATCGAGCCAGAGCGAATGGAGCTGATCAAACAGCGCTTTGAAATGGGCGAAATGGTTGCCGATAACGCAGCAGCGGTTGAGCAAGCCTGGCAGCAGTATTACTCCCGTGATGTTAACACTGACACGCTGGCGACGTCGTTCAACGAGCGGCTGCAGTCGTTTTTAGACAATGGCATGCTGCAGGCGGCCAATGTATTACAAGCGGAAGAAACGTATCTAGCGTTTACTGGCTTAGACGCTGTGATTAACGTGATGAATAACGAAGGACGTGAACTCTCTTCCCTGGTGAACCAGCTCATCGCCCAAAAGCAGGCCGCCGCTGAAGCGATGGCCGCCGATGCCGAGCAAGGTCAAGCTCGAATGCTCAATGCTCAAGCCACTGTTCTGGGCGTTGGTTTGTTAGCACTTATCTTCCTCGGGGTGATGATGCTACGTTCCATTGTCCGGCCGCTAAAAAGTGCGTCTCGCTTCACATTGCAGATAGCAGGAGGGAACTTAGCGGCGAAAGTTCCACCGCATCAACGTGATGAGGTGGGGCTACTCATGGAATCGCTGAATACGATGCGCAAAAGCTTGAGCAGTCTCATCAGCGAAGTTAAAGACGGTATCAATGTGGTCACTCCTGCGGCTAAAGAGATTGCCAGCGGCAATGAGGCTCTATCGTCGCGCACCGAACAGCAGGCCGCATCATTACAGCAAACGGCCTCCAGCATGGAAGAAATGACCACCACGGTGCGTCAAAATAGCGATAACGCTCAAGAAGCACGTCGTCTTGCCGATAACAATACTACGCAAGTGACGCAGACTGGGGAGCTCATGGCGCAGTTAGTTGAGAATATGCAACGGATTACGCAAAGCTCACAACAAATGACGGATATCATTAACGTCATTGACTCGATTGCTTTCCAAACCAATATTCTGGCACTTAATGCCTCAGTAGAAGCTGCCAGAGCGGGCGAGCATGGCCGTGGCTTTGCAGTAGTGGCTGATGAAGTGCGTAAGTTGGCGGGCCGCAGTGCTAATGCGTCGCAAGAGATTCGCGGGCTGATTGATGGCTCTAACAAAGAAGTCAATGCCGGTGCTGGACTAGTTAAAAAAGCCGAAAAAGCCATTGGTGAAGTTGCCGAAGCGGCGCGCAGCGTTACACAGATTATGCACGATATTTCGTCAGCATCTGAGGAGCAGAGTCATGGTATTGCGGAAGTAAACCAAGCCGTTACCGAAATGGATCAAGCAACACAACAAAACGCCTTACGTGTTCAGGAAACGGCACGCGCCGCCGTGGCATTAGAACAACAGGCCGGTTTACTGGCTCTCTCTGTCGAAGCCTTCCGCTTAAATAACCGGTGTGAACAGGGCGAGTTGAAACCAATATCTGCTGCTGTTCGCAGTATTAATGCAGTTCAACCTATTGAACGCCCGAACAAAGCATCTTCGTTGTCAACCACGCGGCAGCTGGCCTCAGCAGAGGAGTGGGAAGAATTTTGACAGACCATCGCGAGCGAGGAGTTGACGCCGGTCAGTGGACATCGGGAGGTATTGAGCGCGACCTAGTGCTAACGGATGCCGACTTTGCGCGGATAAGAGAGCTTATTTATCTGCGCGCTGGCATCGTGCTGGCTGAGCATAAGCGTGAAATGGTCTATAGCCGTTTAGCAAAGCGGTTGCGCCATTACGGCATCACTAGGTTTACCGACTATTTGACGCGCTTAGAGCGTCAGCCTGACGCTAAAGAGTGGGAAGCATTTACTAACGCGCTAACCACTAACCTCACCGCTTTTTTTCGTGAGGCGCACCACTTCCCCCTATTAGCTGAGCATATTAAGCAGCAGCAAACACCTGTCACCATATGGTGTTCGGCAGCATCTACCGGGGAGGAGCCGTACTCAATTGCGATGACGCTCTTAGAAACGCTAGGGCCAAAAGCTGCACAGGCGAAGGTGATTGCCACCGATATTGATACCGACGCGCTTAGCAAAGCGCGCGCGGGCATTTATCCGCTTGAGCAAGTGCGCAAGTTAGACGAAGTGCGGGTAAAACGATTTTTTCAGAAAGGCACCGGCGGCCATGCGGGCTTGGCGCGCATCCGGCCGGAAGTGTCGTCGTTGGTAGAGTTTTTACCGCTTAACCTGCTGGCGCCGCAGTGGCCGGTAAAAGGTCCCTTTGATGCCGTTTTTTGCCGCAACATCATGATCTATTTCGATAAAGATACCCAGGCAAAGATCTTAAAACGGTTTGCTCCGTTGATGAAGCCGGACGCGTTACTGTTTGCCGGCCATTCGGAAAACTTTTCGTATATCAGTGATGCATTCAAGCTGCGTGGGCAGACGGTTTACACCCTCGCTAAAAGATAAATCGGTTACGTGCGTTTACTCCTTTTTGGCAATCGCCTTATCGGAGTGGGTTGGCACACAGGTGGCTACCGTATAAAGGAGGCGTGCTTTGAACGCAGCCAAAATCAAAGTGTTGTGCGTCGATGACTCGGCGCTGATTCGAGACTTGTTGACTGAGATAATCAACTCACAGCCAGACATGGAAGTCGTCGCCGTGGCGCCTGACCCCATTGCAGCTAGAGATTTAATCAAGCAGCACAATCCTGATGTACTGACACTTGACGTGGAAATGCCACGGATGGATGGGCTTGATTTCCTTGAGCGACTAATGCGACTCCGCCCTATGCCAGTGCTCATGGTGTCATCGCTAACCCAAAGTGGCTCAGAAATTACGCTGCGTGCCTTAGAGCTAGGAGCGTTGGATTTTGTCGCCAAGCCAAGCTTGGGTATTCGTAATGGCATGATGGAATATGCGGCTGAAATTACCGATAAACTGCGTGCGGCTGCCCGCTCGCGTCCACGCCAAGCCCGTCACAAAAATGCGCCACCGCCCACGCAGCTGAAAGCTCCTATGGTCTCCAGTGAGAAGCTCATTATTATCGGCGCTTCTACCGGCGGTACCGAGGCGATTCGTTCGGTTCTTGAGCCGCTTCCTGCGAATGCGCCTGCCATTTTGATTACTCAGCACATGCCCGGAGGCTTTACGCGCTCCTTTGCTGAGCGGCTGGATAGGCTGTGCCGTATTAGCGTAAAAGAAGCCACCGATGGCGAGCGGGTCTTACCAGGCCATGCCTATATTGCACCGGGTGACCAACATCTTGAGCTTGTACGTAGCGGTGCTAACTACGTGGCGCGCCTTAATGATGGCCCACCGGTGAATCGTCATCGCCCCTCTGTGGATGTGTTATTCCGTTCTGCCGCAAAACATGCAGGGAAAAATGCCATTGGGGTGATTTTGACCGGGATGGGGAAAGACGGCGCAACAGGACTGTTAGAAATGCGTCAAGCGGGAGCTGCCACCATTGCCCAAAACGAAGAAAGCTGTGTGGTATTTGGCATGCCAAGAGAAGCCATCGCAGTAGGGGGAGCGGTAGATGTGGTTGCTTTAGAGGATATTCCATCGCGCTTGATGGCCTTAATTGCCGCTTCAGGGCGTGCTCAGCGGGTATAACCACCCCATTACGATTATTATAAGGGGCACAAAAAATGACACGCTCACTGCGTCAGATCAATATTCATTCCGCGGTTATCGTCGCGCTTGCTTGCTTTGTCATCCTAATCCTGGTGTTAGCCAGTATTAGCTTCCTGTCAGATCGCAATGCTCAGGCTAATTTGTCAACCTATAGCCTCATCAGTAATGGTCAGCTCAACGAAATTAATCGCGCAGACTCGTTGCTCAACCAGGCGATGCTGGCCATGGAAACAGCATCTAACTTTTTAATGGTCGGTCAAACACGTCAATCCAATGCCCAGGTCGATATTGCTCTGGATCGAATTGAGCGCGCCGAAGAGCGTTTTGAGAGCTTTGTTGCAACTCCTCGGACTGACCAGGGTGAAGCCCTAGGCAATACCTTAGAGACAGACTTCCGTGAGGTTATTGGCTTAGTTAAACAGCAGCATGCAACGTTCGAAACAATGGACATTAATACTTTTAACCGGCTTAGAGGAGAGCTGGTTGAACCACTCAGCAAGTTGTCCAATAGTGTTACCGCCTTCGTGCAGTATGGGTTTCAACGTGTAGAAAGCATTCGTAGCGAAGCCGAGATCCAAGGCAATAGGTTTATGCTAATCAACGTGTTTGCCGTCACCATCGCGCTTTTGGTGACGCTGATAATTTACGTTGCTTTACGCCGCACGGTCATCGCACCACTAAACGACGCGGTAAGACGTCTAGACAAAATTTCCCAGGCCGATTTAACGGAGCCTGTCCCCGCCTCAGGCAATAATGAAGTCGGTCGGTTGTTTGCAGCAATGGGCACGATGCAGCAAAACCTGACGGCGATTGTGACCCGGGTGCGTGAAGGTAGCAGTGAAATTCATCACGGTACTCAGGAGATCGCGAGAGGCAACGCAGACTTGTCTGCGCGCACAGAACAGCAGGCCGCGTCGATTGAAGAAACGGCTGCCAGCATGGAGCAGATGACGGCAACGGTTAAGCAGAATGCCGATAATGCCCGCCAGGCAAGCACCTTGGCAGCAGATGCTTCCACCACTGCTGAGCAAGGCGGGCAAGTGGTAGAGCAAGTAGTGAACACCATGCACGGTATTTCTACCAGTTCCCAGAAGGTCGCCGATATTACCAGTGTCATTGACTCTATTGCTTTTCAAACCAATATCTTAGCACTTAATGCCTCTGTAGAAGCGGCGCGTGCCGGAGAGCAAGGGCGTGGTTTTGCCGTCGTAGCCGGCGAGGTACGCAACCTTGCTAGCCGCAGTGCAGATGCTGCTAAAGAGATTAAAACGCTGATTGAGGCCTCTGTTTCCCAAATCAAGCAAGGCTCTACGCTGGTAGAACAAGCGGGTACCACGATGGTTGATGTGGTGACTGCCGTTCGTCGAGTGACCGATATTATGGATGAAATTTCCGCTGCATCTCAGGAACAAAGCGACGGCATCACGCAGGTAAGCCAAGCCGTGGGGCAGATGGATGAAACAACTCAGCAGAATGCCTCATTAGTGCAAGAAGCCACTGCCGCAGCGATGTCGCTTGAGGAGCAGGCAAACAAGCTAGAAGAGGCGGTGGCTGTCTTTGCTTTGTTGACTGACCATGGTGAACCACAGCGCCAAGCGCTGCCACCCAGCCCTCAACAATCACGTGAGCCGACAGCTAAGCACGTGGCTACGCCGCGCCGCACGCCTGAACCTGCCGATCACGACGCTTGGGAAGCGTTTTAATGGGACAACACCGATAGTAGCTTAAATCGATAGTTTAATTAGTTAATTAGCAGGCGGTTTTTGGTTTGGTTTTAAAGCTGTTTTATGAATGTTGTGGATGTTGTTTATAAACGTTGCTTTGACGACTGGCTTAAAACAGCCTGTTTTAAGAATGATTGTGACGACATACTTTGAACGAGAGGATGACCGATGGCCGACAAGAATATGAGTTTTTTAGTAGTTGACGACTTTCCCACCATGCGTCGGATTGTTCGTAGCTTGCTAAAAGAGCTAGGTTTTACCAATGTCGATGAAGCGGAAGATGGCCAAGATGCCTTAAATAAGCTGCGCGCTGGAAACTTCGAGTTCGTCGTATCTGATTGGAATATGCCCAATCTAGACGGCTTAGAAATGCTTAAAGAAATTCGTCAAGATGAGGCGTTAAAAGGCTTGCCAGTATTAATGGTGACCGCAGAAGCCAAGAAAGAGAACATCATCGCGGCTGCCCAAGCGGGTGCTAACGGCTACGTCGTAAAACCATTTACTGCTGCCACACTCGAAGAGAAGCTAAACAAAATTTTCGAGAAAATGGGTAAATGACGCGGCAGCGCCTGAGTACTCGGTTAACGAGGAGATAACACGATGAGTCAGCATGAGCAGGCTAGCGATACCCAGCTGTCCGAAGATGCTGCGGAAGATTTGATCTTTCGCATCGGTAAGCTTACTCGCATGTTGCGCGATAATATGCGCGAGTTGGGCCTAGATAAAGAGATCGAAAAAGCAGCGGAAGCTATTCCTGACGCGCGTGATCGATTGCATTATGTGGCGACCATGACCGAGCAGGCGGCTGATCGTGCGTTAAATGCTATTGACCGAGCGCAGCCCTTGCAAGACCAGCTTTCAGATCGTGCTGAAGCGTTGGATAAGCGCTGGTCTGAGTGGTTTGAAGCGCCAAAAGAGCTTGATGATGCCAAGGCGTTGGTAAAAGAGACACGAACGTATCTGAGTGACGTACCCACTATCGCTGCCGCCACGAACAAAGAGCTGCTCGATATTATGATGGCGCAGGATTTCCAGGATCTTACCGGCCAAGTTATCAAGAAGATGATGGATGTCATTCGTGAGATTGAGCATCAGCTTGTGCAGGTATTAATCGATAATGTGCCTGGTGCTCAGGCAAGAGAGTCGATGCAGCGCAAAGCAGAAGATCAGTGGAAAAATGATAATGCGCGTCGCAATGAAGAGCTGTTGAACGGTCCTCAGGTGAAGGAAAATTCTCCTGATATTGTTACCGGTCAGGACCAAGTAGACGACTTATTGGACGAATTGGGCTTTTAATGGGTGGTTATTAAGACATTGTAACGCCCTACCTATGGCAGTATAGGCTTCCATTCAGCCGTCCTTCGGGGCGGCTGAATTTATGATAAGCCACGCAAGATACCGCCGGATGGCCGCATGGCAGATGACGATAGCGATCAGGAAAAAACAGAAGAGGCCACGCCCCGACGCTTAGACAAAGCGCGTGAGGAAGGTCAAGTCCCCCGGTCTCGGGAACTGGCGACCTTTTTGCTGCTATTAGGCGGCGTCATTGGACTATGGAGTATGGGACAAATGCTCTATGACCAGTTAGGCATGGTGATGGAGCAGGCTTTCTTATTCGAGCGTCGTCACGCCATGGAGAGCATGCCGATGCTGGTTAATGCGTTGGATCTAGGCCAGCGCACACTGATTGCAATGCTGCCGCTGTTCTTACTGTTGACAGTGATTGCGCTGGTCGCCCCCGCCCTATTGGGAGGATGGTTAGTTTCCGCAAAGTCGATGCAGCCTAAACTGTCAAAGTTAAATCCAATTAAAGGGTTAAAGCGTATTTTTTCGACGCAGGCATTGATTGAGTTAGCCAAGGCGATTGCCAAATCAATTCTGGTCGGCGGCATTGCGTCAGCATTTCTGTATGCCAACCTCGGCAAATTTATGGGGCTAATGAATCAGCCCATCCAACAAGCGTTGGCCACGGCATTGAATATGTCGGCCCTTGCTGCGGGTCTGATCGTTTTGTCGTTAATTGTGGTTATTCTGATTGACGTGCCATTTCAGCTTTGGAGCAATGCGAAAAAGCTGCGTATGAGCAAGGAAGAGGTTAAGCGAGAGCACAAAGAGTCGGAAGGCGATCCCCACGTTAAAGGCCGTATTCGCCAGCAGCAGCAAGCCATGGCGAGGGGACGAATGATGAGCAAAGTGCCTGACGCCGACGTTATCATCACCAACCCTACCCACTATGCGGTGGCCCTGAAGTATCAGGAAGGTAGCATGGGTGCGCCGCGGATGGTGGCCAAAGGGGCCGATGCAGTGGCCGCGCGTATCCGTGAAATAGGGCGAGAGGCTGGTGTGCCGCTATTGGAAGCAGCGCCCTTAGCGCGTGCCCTGTATCATTACGTGGACTTAGACGCTGAAGTGCCTGCAGAGCTATATACTGCGGTTGCTGAAGTGATGGCCTGGGCCTACCGCCTGAAACAGGTTGCACAACAAGGAGGCGAGGTGCCCCCAACCCCAGACAACTTACCGGTTCCCCCCGACATGGAACGTTCCAAGCGGGACACCGGTGGCAGTGAGGCGCAATCATGAAAGGCTTAACCCAATTGATCAATCAGCGCGATTGGATGGGCGATGTGCGCATGAAGTTGCTCGCAGGGCCGCTGCTGATTTTGATGATTTTGGGCATGATGATTCTGCCCTTGCCGCCCTTTGCGCTCGATTTGCTGTTCACGTTTAATATCGCGCTGGCCATTATGGTGTTACTGGTCAGTATGTTTGCGCAAAAACCGCTCGATTTTGCGGCATTTCCTGCTGTTCTCTTGTTCACAACACTCTTACGTCTATCGCTTAATGTAGCGTCGACTCGTGTCGTACTTATGGAAGGCCACGAAGGGGGCGATGCGGCCGGTAAGGTGATTGAGGCGTTTGGTACTTTCCTGGTCGGCGGGAATTTCGCCGTTGGCCTGGTAGTCTTTTTGATCCTTGTGATCATCAACTTCATGGTTATTACCAAGGGCGCTGGGCGTATTGCCGAAGTGGGCGCGCGCTTTATGCTGGATGCGATGCCCGGTAAGCAGATGGCCATTGATGCGGACCTCAACGCCGGTTTAATCGGCGAAGAAGATGCTAAAAAGCGCCGCGCTGAGGTCGCTCAAGAGGCCGATTTCTACGGCTCTATGGACGGTGCCAGTAAGTTTGTGCGTGGTGATGCCATGGCCGGTTTGGTCATTATGGTGGTCAATATTATCGGCGGGTTATTGATCGGCATGATGCAGCACGATATGGGCTTTGCGGATGCAGCGCGTACCTATACGTTATTAACTATTGGTGATGGCCTGGTGGCCCAGATACCTGCGCTAGTTATCTCTACCGCCGCGGGTGTCACTGTCTCGCGCGTCAATACTGATCAAGATGTTGGTCAGCAAATGATCAGCCAGTTGTTCGTAAACCCACAGGTCATGATCTTGTCTGCTATGGTGATGGGGCTGTTAGGTTTGGTACCCGGTATGCCGAACCTAGTATTTCTTATTTTCACAGCGCTGCTGGGGGGATTAGCGTGGTTCCTCATTCGCCAAAAAGAGCAGGCACTAGTAAAAGAAGAAATAACGGCCACACCGCTTCCCCAACAGGAAACCCCAGAAGCCAGCTGGGAGGATGTGCAACTGGTTGACACGCTAGGCCTTGAAGTAGGGCACCGTCTTATTCCCTTGGTGGATTCCCGCCAGAAAGGAGAGCTACTCGGGCGTATAAAAAGTGTGCGTAAGAAATTTGCTCAAGAAGTTGGTTTCTTGCCGCCAGTAGTGCATATACGCGATAACTTGGAGCTACCGCCTAATACCTACGTCCTTTCTATGAAGGGGGCCGAAATCGGGCGAGCAGAAGCGCAGCCAGGCAAGTGGTTAGCAATCGATCCAGGCCAGGTTTCTGGGGAACTGCAGGGCACGCCTACTCAAGATCCAGCCTTTGGTTTGCCTGCTGTTTGGATTGATGCCAATCAGCGTGAACATGCCCAGGTGTACGGCTACACCGTCGTAGATGCTAGCACGGTGATTGCCACTCACTTAAACCACCTGCTCCATCGTCATTCGCCTGAAATGCTGGGGCGTCAAGAAGTACAAAAACTGCTCGACAAGCTGGGGGAAGATCAAAAATCGCTCGTCGAAGAGGTCGTACCCAAAGCTATTTCGCTCACCGTGCTGCAACGCATTTTGCAAAACTTGCTGGATGAAGATGTCTCGATTCGTGATATGCGTTCCGTGCTAGATACCCTGGCAGAGCATGCAGGACAGCAGAAAGACGCCAATGAGCTGACCGCCTTAGTGCGCATTGCCTTGGGTCGAGCAATTACCCAACAGTGGTTTGCTGGCCAGGAAATGCTCAACGTGATGGGACTAGATGCTCAGTTAGAGCAAGTGCTGATGCAGGCAATGAACGGTAATGGTGCGATGGAGCCAGGACTTGCTGATACGCTAATGACCCAGGCGCAGCAAGCACTAGAGCGTCATGAAGGTAGCGGTGAAGCGCCGGTGCTGGTGGTGCAGCACTCGCTGCGTGCTGTTTTATCGCGTTTCTTACGTCGTCGTATGCGTCATTTGGTAGTAATGTCCCAGGCGGAAGTGCCAGATGACCGCACGTTGCGAGTCACCACGGTAGTCGGAGGGCGGACATGAGAGTGATACATAGCATTGGTTTTAAGCCATCAAATAGAGGCACAGATAAAGCATGAGCGTAAGACGGTTTGTTGGAGCAAACAGTCGTGATGTGATGCGCCAAGTGCGTGAAGCATTGGGCGAGGACGCTTTAATTGTGGCCAATCGTCGTACCGAGGGCGGTGTTGAAATTTTGGCGATGGCAGATGAAGCCGTCGATCATTTCGAGCCTTCCCCCTCAGCGCTCCCACCGTCTACTTCTGTTTCTCAGGTGGCATTCCCACCACGCGATTCTGATCCGCTTCAAGTGATGAGTGAGCGCTTACTGCGTGAGATGCAGGAGATGCGTGAGCTGCTTTCTCAGCGGCAGCCAGCTGCCGAGCTGCCTGCTACAGAGGGTTACATCGCCCCTCAAGCTCGATTACGCCAGCAGCTGTTGAGCATTGGTTTTAGCGAAGAGCTAAGTGACGAAGTGCTCGCTGAACTGCCAGCGGCACTGGCTCAGCCAGAGGCTGATAGCACGCTTGTTATGGCATGGCTTCGTGACCAGCTAATGGCGCGATTGCCTGTATTAAAAGAGGAGAACGGCTTTTTTGATCAGGCGGGTATTGTGGCGCTGGTGGGGCCAACGGGGGTGGGTAAAACGACTACCACGGCTAAGTTAGCAGCACGTTTTGTGATGCGCCATGGGACGCGTCCCGTGGCGCTTGTCACCACCGACAGCTTCCGCATTGGTGCCCACGAGCAGCTGCGAATCTATGCCCGGTTGCTTGATACCCCCATGTACGCCTTAGATACCGAACAACCGATAGATGAGCTAGTAGGTCGTTTGCAAGGTAAGCAATGGGTGATTATCGACACCGTTGGTATGAGCCAGCGGGACCAGCGTGTGATTGAGCAAATTGCTCAGTTGCAAGGCGGGAAAGCCTCCGTGCGATTAGTGCTGTTGCTGAATGCCGCCAGCCAGCCTGAAACGCTGGAAGAGGTCGTATTGCGCTATCGCCAAGCGGCGCGGGCAGCAGGCGCTGAGTTAGATGATTGTATTATTACCAAGCAGGACGAAGCCGGACGTTTAGCGCCCGTGCTTGATATCGTCATGCGCCATGGCATGCGCGTGCTATTCGGTTCTTACGGACAGCAGGTTCCTGAGGATATGGCGGTTGCTGACCCTGCTGCATTAATTGACCAAGCGCTTACCGCTCATCCAAACCAAGGGAAAGAGTCACGCAGCTTCCCTGCTGCAGGGAATTCAATGGGTGCTCAGTCGGTAACTTTGCCACGCTGGTCCCGCGACGTGCTTGGCCAAGGCCGACGCCTTAGCTCTGTACTGACGCGGCTACGTGACAGGGTGGTCGGCTTCTCAGCGTTAGAGTCTGTCTGGGATATCGCCTCTTTGCCTGGCGTGCTGCAAGATAAACGTCTCGATGCGCTATTAGTAAGCGTGCCTTGTGCGGGAAAGGGGCTAGGCATGGCATGGTTTCCCCGCCGAAACGAACGCGGCTGTGACTGGACGATGCCTGATGTCGGAATAGATGCAGACGGTGGTTGGCTTGCGTTAACCAGCTTGCAGCATCGTCAACCAGCGGGTTGGCACACACGGCTGTTACACCAGGGTGAAGCGATGGGAGCGGCAGTACATTTGCTACCTGTATTCCCTGACCCTACCACGTTAGCGTGGCTAGAAGACCAACACCTGACTTGGATCACACTAGTAACGGCTGCCCAGCGGGTATACTGTCAGGGCGAACGTTATACCCAGCGCCAGCTATTCACAGATAGCCCGCTTTCACATCACACTGATCTGCGCTTTCGTGGCCAAACGATGCAGCTATGGAGTACTTATATCAAGGTGGAAGATGCCGCTGGCACTCCGCTATTGGCATGGGTTGGTGATGTTCGTGATCCGGAAAATGGCAAACGTATCGCGCGTCGTTACTGGCTAACGCCTGCCCGATTAGGCGCAGACGTACTTTCGCTGCTGGTTATCCAGCTTCAAAGCGAAGGGTTATCGAGCCTAACCAAACGTGCTTGGCAGCAGTTGAAAGAGGCGGATAACGGTGAGGTAAGTACCGAAGTGCGCTTGTTGATGGCCAGTGGTATCGCTGCAACAGTGGGGCACCTAGATGCTGCTAGCGATGAGGCGTCGGTAGCGCTGCGTTCCGATCTATTAAGACTACTGGGCACCGCGCGCAAACGGCGCGATACAGCGATGTTAGATGCGCTTGTCCACGCGTTTATGGCGCGTGATGCTATTCGCCAACTTAGCAGCGTTAGCCGAGAGGGGCTGGTATGAGCGCCGACGATCAGGCGGCGGGCCTTCGCAAGTGGGCAGATTTACAGCGCCAGCAGCGCCAAGTGCCATCAGTAGAGGGCGAACCTGCTGGGGGCGAGCCTGTGGAAGAGAAGTTGGCGGTTGAGCCACGGGACAATACGACAGATCATATAATGTCGCCGTTAATCGCTGCGCCAACGCCAACGCCAACGCCAACGCCAACGCCAACGCCAACGCCAACGCCAACGCCAACGCCAACGCCAGTTCCGCAAAAGCCGCTTATTGTGGTTGGTCTGCTTAACGGTGGAGAGCAGCAGGTGGCAAAAGTAAAAGGTCGCTTGGCGCAGTGGTCGGTATTAGGCCGTCGCTGGGCTGGTGATCCGGATGATTGGAACATTCGCATCGTTAATGCTGAAGCCGACGACCTTAGCCAACTAAAAGCTCGCTACTCGCGCTGGGCCTTGTGGATTAATAGCGATGCTGATGCCTTCGCACAGATGTATCGTGTTCTTCGACACGTGCATGAAAACGGTGGCCCAAGGCAGTTGTTAGCATTGCATGAGCCTCATTTGTCGCGCAGAGGCCTGCTCGATAACTTACGAGAAGCAGCCCGTTACTATCTGGATATAGAGCTTTTACTGCTTGCGCGATAACGCTAGCCTGACGCAATGTGGCCGCGTCTTAACTGCGGTATCCAGTGCTTTTATAAGGAATAACAATGCACCTGCCTACCAGTTTCAAGAAGCACCGCCGCAACACACATGTGACGCAAGAAGTTTTCACCTAATGATTTGTTTCAAAAATGCTAGCCCGAAAAATGTTAGCTTTAAAATCGGTTGGTTAGCCGTTGGCCCAACGCCTGCCCGACTGCTCAAAAGCATAGCGATGGTGGCACTAAGCGTTGTCAGCGGGAGTGTCTATGCCGCGACTGGAAGTTGGAGTACAGAGGTACCCAGTGTGTTTGTCACGATGAGTGACCGCGCAATCAGTAGCCAGCCTATTGAACCACCAACGGAGGCACAGGTAGAAGGTGCTGTGATAGGGCGTATTCATTGGCGCTTTCAAATGCCAGCCAATACGCCAGTGAATGCGTGGCTATGTCATCCTGAACAGTGCGTTCCCTTAACGGCAATGCGGGGGATGACTTCAGCATTAGCCGGTAAACAGGTGGATGGGCCGCTGCACTTTCGTTTCTCATTAGCACCGGGCCAGCGCCCAGTGCGAGTGCAGAAATTGCAAGTGATCGTGAACTACCAGTGAACAGTGTTTAGCCGTGAGGCATCAGGATGTATACAGCACAAGGCAGGATTAAACAGAGCGAGCTGTTAACTCAATACATGCCACTGGTAAGGCGTCAGGCCTTAACGCTGCAGGTAAGATTACCCGCGAGTATTGAGTTAGATGATCTTATTCAGGCGGGCATGGTGGGTTTATTAGAAGCGTTGGGGCGTTTTGATGCTTCCCAGGGGGCAACATTTGCCACGTTTGCAAGCCAGCGTATTCGCGGCGCTATGATGGATGAGTTGCGCACGCGTGACTGGTTGCCTCGTAGCGTTCGTCGCTCCGCTAGGGCCGTCGATAATACAGTGAGACGCCTTGAACAACAGTTAGGACGCCCGCCAGAAGAGAGCGAAATTGCGCGAGATTTAGCAATGCCTCTGAATGAGTATCAACAATTACTCAATGATACTAATAGTGGTCAATTACTGCCCTTTGAAGAGCTAGTGGCCGAAGGGAGTGAGCCAGCAAAAGAAGATGCAAACAATTTGCCCTTCGATCAGCTGTTAGACCACCAGCAGCGCCAGTCGTTAATTGATGCTATTGAGGCGTTGCCCGAGCGCGAAAAGCTGTTAATGGCGTTGTATTACCAAGAAGAGCTGAACCTTAAAGAAGTGGGTGCAGTACTGGGCGTGACTGAGTCTCGCGTCTCCCAGCTCCACAGCCAAGCAATTAGCAGGCTTCGTGCTCGTTTGTATGATGCCGCCTAAGACCTATTTAAATCGCTAATAACCGGCGAGGAGCCGTTGATGAATCCATCTACGTTGATCGGCATTTTTGCCAGCATGGTATTGCTAGTAAGCGTGCTGTTTTTTACCGCAGAGTCACCTGAGAGTTTTCTGAATTTACCGGGGTTAGCCATTGTAGTGACGGGTACCTTGGCAGCGACCTTTATCAGTTATCCACTGAAGGAAGTGCTCCGTGTAGTGCGCTTAGTAGGCCTAGTCTTTCGGCGTGAAAATACCTATGTGCGCGATGACATTAACGAGCTGGTTTCCATGGCGCGGCTATGGTTTAAAGGAGATGTCAGGGCGGTTGAAAAGGAGCTAGAGCATACTCGAAACCCCTTTTTGCGCACCGGCATTCAATTAGTAATTGCGAATACAAAAGAAGACGAAATTTTCGATATGTTGCGCTGGCGCATCGCACGATTAAAAGCGCGAGAGCATGCTGAGGCGCAGATATTTCGTACCATGGCCACCTACGCGCCCGCCTTCGGTATGATTGGCACATTGGTGGGGTTGGTCAATATGCTGGAAGTAATGGATGCGGGAGATCTTGATGTTATTGGCCCGCGTATGGCAGTAGCCCTGCTGACAACGTTCTATGGTATTTTGCTGGCTAACCTAGTGTTCAAGCCCATTGCCGTCAAGCTAGAGCGGCGAACGGAAGAGCGACTCATCACCATGAACATGGTGTTGGAAGGCATTTCCCTGATTACCAAACGACGCCTACCCTCATTTATTGAAGAAACGCTTAACTCCTTTATCGTCAATTATCATGACGAAATTCGCGATGCCACGGTAAAGCCGCGACCAACGGCTAGCCCTGCGGCAAAAGGATAGCGCGATGCTTGATCGGGATTCACGGCATGCATTAGAGCTACCCCCTGTTTCCGGTGAAGGAGATGAAAGCTGGCTTACCAGCTACCTAGACGTGTTGACGCTGTTAATCACGCTGTTTGTGTTGCTGCTTGCCTTAACGCCACCGGGCGGTGGCGAAGCCTCTGATAATGACCGGATGCGCTCAGCCACTGCTATTACCTCGCTTCCATTGGCCAGCTTGGCAACGGGTATCCATCCTCGCTACAGCGGACTAAAGCCACAGATGGCAGATGTTAATATCCCAGGGGTAAGTGTCTCTCAGGGACAAGAAGGTGTTACGCTGCGCATTGACGATAGTTTGCTTTTTCCTAGTGGAGACGCTGTATTAACGCCACAAGGGCAAGATGTGTTAGAAAGCCTTCTGACTGTATTAGATTCCTTTGATGGTCAAATTTCGGTAGAAGGCCATACGGATAACATTCCTATTGCCACATCGCGTTTCCCCTCAAACTGGGAACTGTCGGTTGGGCGTGCGATTGCCGTTGTCCGTCACCTTGAGCGTCAGGGAGTGGCTGTTTCACGCATGCGGGCAGTCGGCTATGCCGATACCCAACCCATGGAAAGTAACGCAACGCTGGAAGGCAGGTCTGCCAACCGGCGCGTTGAGTTGTTGCTACGGCAGCAGGCTGAGGGGTAAATAGATTTCTTGAGGCTATTTTTGTGTCGAAGCATCATCCGCTACTGCAGGCGTTCGGCGCCTTACTGGTTCTCGACGCTGATAGTCGACGTATCCAGGCCGTTAGTAGCAATTTGTCATCGCTGTTAAATATACCTATCCCTGACGTGCGTACCCAAACGTTAACGAGCGTGCTGGGCAAGCGCTTAAGCCAGCGCGTACGCTATGAACTACAGGGAAAGCAGCGCTTGTCCGGGCCGCTGACGTTTAAATGCCCCACCCGCTCTCAGCGTTTTCAACTCCATGCTTACCGTTCAGGGATGCATGTGGTGATTGAGATAGAACCTCTTCACACGTTAGGCAAACAGCGTTTACTCGGCACGGTGAATGAACGCTTGATGCGCCTAGCGGAAGCCACCCATCAAGAAGAGTTGCTCGACTATCTAGTGATGGCTGTGCAGGAGCTAACGGGGCATGACCGGGTGTCAGTGTGCCATTTCGATAGTGATTGGCATGGCTTAATTGTCGCGGAATCGTTGGCGACAGGCAGTGTTAAACCGGGTAGCGTTAGTCCAGGTAGAGACGTGCCACTAGGCCGCTTACCTGCCTTGCTGGGTCAGCGTTTTCCCGCCAAGGACTTTCCGGTTGCGCTGCGGCGTGCCTACGAGCGACATCCGGTACGGCTTATTCAAGACGTTGCAGCACCCTGTGAGCACTTGCTGCCAAGGGGAGCCGTCGTAGACCTGAGTGATTGCTTCTTACGTGCTCCTGCTCCTGAACGGCAGCAGTATTTGCAGCGCCTAGGGGTACGCGGTGCGCTAAGCGTTGCTATGCAGGGCGATACTGGCCTATGGGGCCTGCTATTCTGCCATTCGGCATCTGCCTATCCGGTAACACCCCCGGTACGCGATGCAGTGCGTACCTTAGTACAAATGGCTACACAACGGTTGTTGTTACTGAGAGCCCGCCAGGAAGCACGCTATTTGCAGCGGGTACAAGATAGCTTGGTGCTTTCATCTAATAATCGGTTAAAGCCACAGAGTCCTTATCAGCTGTTTACGGAACACGCGGAGACATGGCAATCGCTCTTTCGTGCCCATGGCGTTGCACTGTGGGTAAAAGGCAGTGTCTATCAAGCAGGCAATACGCCTAAGCCTGAGGCCATTAGCCAGCTAGTGACGCGGATTGAAAAAGCACATGTTCATAGTGGTCCGTGGTGCACCCAAGAGACCGCTAAAGAGCCATTAACGTCCTCATTAGGCATGTCAGAGCAAAGTGGTGTGTTGGCAGTGCCTTTGCCTACTGACCCTTCTCAGCGTGGCTGGCTGATATTTTTTCGTCCTGAGCAAGTAGAAACCCTTTACTGGGCAATGCAGCCCCCTTCAGCGCCACTGACACCGATGATGATGCTGCCTTCTGCTGCATGGTGCGAAGAAGTCACGGGTAAAAGCGAAGCGTGGCAGCGGGTGGAACGTTTGGCTGCAATGGATTTAGGCGAAGATTTAACGCTGGCTATTTCCGCTTACGAAATTAGTACGCTTAACATGCACTTAGAGCGTGAGCGTAAGGCGCTGGCAGAGGCGAATCAACGCTTAGAACAGCTGGCGCACTTTGACCCACTCACTCAAGTGTGGAACCGCTACCGCATTGAGCAAGCCATTGATGCGGAGCTGGTGGCGGCAAAGCGTTATGGAGCGGCGTTCGCCCTGCTATTATTCGATGTTGATCATTTTAAGCAGATTAATGACACTCTTGGTCACAGTGTGGGTGATGATGTGTTGATATCGTTGGCGCGCATGGTGGAAAGCTCCCTACGCGGCTGTGACCACTTAGGGCGCTGGGGCGGTGAAGAGTTTGTGGTGTTGGCAACCCACTCCAGTATGGACGCTGCTGAGGGGCTTGCAGAACGTTTACGTAGCCTAGTAGCCACACTTCAGGTAACAGGTTTGAACCAACCGATGACGGTCAGCATTGGTGTTGCCGTATGGCAACCCGATGATAGTTGTAAAACAATCATCGCCCGGGCCGATGCTGCGATGTACCGTGCTAAACGTAATGGTCGTAATCGTGTTGAAATTGCTGAAAAAAATGTGCAATAACAAGCAGCTTTGTTGATTGTCTGCACATGTGTTAATTATCAGCAGAGCTGCATAAGTGCTGCATTCTGTCGATGGCCTCATCTGCACCATCAAGGTTAAAGGTCATATACCACGGATCTCTATCTTGTTGGTCAAAGCCGAGAAACAGCTGCTCGCCTTGGCTCATTTGCGCCATCAGCGTGGGTAAGTCGTTCAGGTAGAAGTGAGCATAAAACCCATCATCCCCACGCTCGGTAATAAATTCCGCCATGGTGTCTATGATCGGCGTGTCATCTACCCGGATTCTGGTGGGCACTAAGTTTACCGCGCGGCTTTCGCCCTGCTGCTTATCCAAGGTAACGCGCATTTCCAACCACGGTAAGTCGCATACCCCCTGGGTTGCGTTAAGGCTTAGCGTGGCATCCGAATAACTATGGGTTTCCACGGCGCGAAAATGCCGTTCATCTCCTAATGAGAGCATCATTGATTGCCAGTGACCATGGGGCTGTATCGCGTCACTATTAAACGTGGCCGCAACACCAGACACGGCGGTACTGAGCAAGGTGGCGCTAAAGGCCGCTAACGCAAAAGGCTTTAAAGTAGGCATAAGGGTGGCATCGCACAAGAAAAATATTAGCCTATCGTTTGTTGAAGATAAGCAAAAGGTAACGCGCTGATTTTCCTATATGTAGTAGTCGTTAACAATAAGAGTGCCGCATATAGTGTGAAGTCATGTCTATACTTCATAGCCACAGGCCGTATAATCGCACCGTTTTGAGCGCTATATTCACCCCGTCGTGAAGGAGTTTCGCAAGATGAGCACCGCAACAAAGGCTATGAAAACCTCGAATGACGTCCCGCTACAGGTTCCCTCAAAAGATATCTGGGACGCTAAATATCGATTAAAAGATCGCCATAGCCAGCCTGTTGACCAGGATGTGGATGCCACCTTTGAACGGGTCGCGCGAGCGCTTGCGGCGGTTGAAGGAGACAAGGCCAATGAATGGCTGCCAAAATTTCGTTGGGCATTAGAAAATGGTGCCATTCCCGCTGGGCGTATTCTTTCCAACGCCGGTGCTGAAGCCTACAAACCTGCTGTTAGTCTAATTAACTGTACAGTCTCACGCACTATTCGTGATTCTATGCGCGATATCCTCGACTCGGTCGTTGATGCAGGCATGACGCTAAAGTCGGGTGCTGGTATTGGCTACGACTTTTCGACCCTGCGCCATAAAGGGGCGTTTGTGTTTGGCGCGGGTGCCGGTACTAACGGGCCGCTAGCGTTTATGGATATCTACGACAAGATGTGCTTCACCGTGGCATCGGCCGGAGGCCGGCGGGGTGCTCAGATGGGCACTTTTGACGTTGGTCATCCTGATGTTCGTGAGTTTATTCAAGCGAAGCGGGAAGCTGGTCGTTTGCGTCAGTTCAACCTAAGTCTATTGATTACCGACGAATTTATGGAAGCGGTGAAGCATAATGCCGACTGGCCGCTAGCGTTTCCATTACACCCGGGCGAAAAAGACGATGTAAAAGCCGGTGATCTGATTTACCGCGATTGGCCCGTTATAGAAGAAGGCTATACGGTAGATGATGAAGGTCGCGTGGCTTGCCGTGTGGTTGAGGTCATTAAGGCCCGTGAGCTGTGGGACACCATTATGTCCTCGACATATGACTACGCCGAACCTGGGTTTATTTTGATTGATCAGGTCAATCGCATGAACAATAACTGGTTCTGCGAAGATATTCGCGCGACCAACCCGTGTGGCGAGCAACCGCTGCCGCCAGAAGGGGCTTGTCTGCTGGGTTCGGTTAACCTGACCAAATTTGTGATTGAGCCGTTTAGCGACAAGCCGCGCTTTGACTGGGAACGCTACCGTGAAGTGGTCGCTATTTTTACCCGCATGCTCGATAACGTGGTAGAAATCGCTGGCCTGCCACTGCCGCAGCAGCAGCGCGAAATTGAAGCCAAACGCCGCCACGGTATGGGCTTTTTGGGACTGGGTTCGACGATGACCATGCTCAAAATTCCCTATGGCTCTCAAGCATCACTGGCCTTTACCGAAGAAGTAAGCCGTCATCTTGCACTGGAAGGCTGGAAGCAAGCGCTTGAACTCTCTAAAGAAAAAGGCATGGCTCCGGTGCTTGAGCAAGAGCACACGATTACACCGAAGATGATGCGTGAGCGCCCTCAGCTAGCGGCTGATGGCTATGAAGTGGGCGATAAAGTCCCAGGACGTATCCTGCATGCTCGCTATAGCCAGTACATGGCTAAAGTTGCCGAGCTAGCGCCTGAGTTAGTTGCGCAGCTGGCGGAACATGGCGCGCGCTTTACTCACCACAGCTCTATTGCGCCCACTGGTACCATTTCGCTGTCGATGGGGAATAATGCCTCTAACGGCATTGAACCCTCGTTCTCACACCGTTATTTCCGCAATATCATTCAATCGGGAAAGAAAACCAAAGAGCAGGTCGAGGTTGTTTCGTTCGAACTAGCTGCTTATCGCCACTTTATTGCCGCCGATGCAGTGGAAAGCGACTTGCCCGACTACTTTATTACCGCTGATTCAGTGACCCCTGAGCAGCACGTGGCTGTCCAGGCGGCGGCACAGCAGTGGATTGATTCTGCCATCTCCAAAACAGTCAACGTGCCGACGGAGTTCCCGTTCGAGAAATTCCAGGATCTCTACCTACAGGCTTATGAGAGTCGCCTGAAAGGCTGCACCACCTTCCGCTTTAATCCAGAAGCGTTCCAGGGCGTGCTGGTGCGTGAAGATGACTTGAAAAACACTACCTATGTGTTTGAGCTGGAAAATGGCGAAACTATAGAGCTAGCCGGCGATGAAACAGTGGTCTACGACGGTGAAGAGCATAACGCCGCGAACCTGTTTGATGCCTTAAAAGAGGGCACCTACGGCAAATGGTAACGATGGGATGCGCTTTGTTAAGAACATTGCCCAATACCTTTTGCTAAGTGGAGAACATCATGGCTGTAGAAATTACTTCAAAAATAGTTGGTTACCGTATTAAGCAGCAGGAGCAGGCAGCCCCTGCCCCTGAACTTCCGGAAGAAGATCCGCTGACGGTAAGGATACCCTCGCGCCCAGAAGGAACGCTCGAAGCAGTATCTGAAAAGATCTCTTATGTAGGTGCAGAAGGGCGTAAAAAAGTTTATCTGCTAGTCTCGTTTATGCCGGTAGAAGGCGTGGTGGGTGGCCGACGGGTGGTGATTGAGCGCCCGGTTGAGTTCTTTTTCCCGTCAGGGCAGCTTTCCAGTGAGCACCAATGGATTACGGCGACCATGCGTAGTCTTTCCCTGGCGGCGCGTGGGGGGTACGTCACCCAGGCGGTGGCTGATCTGCGCAAAGTTGCGTGGGATAAAGGGTTGGTGCGCTGTGGAATGAACCGCTGGAACAAGCCCATGTTCCACGATTCAGAAGTAGCGGCAATTGCCTGGTCGATCCAGCAAATTCTCTATCGGCGCGGTTTCTTGGACCAAGATGGCAATCAAGTGCCGGTAGAGACACTGGTAGCGCGCTATGCGCACCGTTTGCAACATGGCCATGCTTGGCAACCGCCGGTAGATGAACCAGAAAGCCACGTTGGTGCGGTTGAACCGATTGGCGGTGCCACTGAAACAGAGAACACCGCAAAAAAGCCTGAAGGCAGTGGCCCAGCTACCGTGGGTACCTGCCCTGAGTGTCGTGGTGACCTCATTATGATGGATGGCTGTCCAACCTGTTATGCCGGTTGTGGCTGGTCTAAATGCGGCTAAGCTAGGCTCACTAAGTCGAATATTAACAAAACCGCCGCGTGGCTTTTCAGGTCATGCGGCGGAGTGCGTTTAGATGAGGGAGCACGGCGTTTGATTTAGGCGCTAAGTAGCGGTCTGACATTATCCGTCAGGTAGCAGTCATCGAATTCACCTTCGGCAGCTAACGCTTTTAAGTCGGGAATCGTGACGTGATGGCGGTCACGGTATACCAAGCCATCTTCACTTAATGCACTGAACGTTCGGCTCACATGAACAGGGCTTAAGCCTAAAATGTCGGCTAACTGTTCTTGGGAGAGTGGTAGGCGGAACTGACCGCCAATGTCCTTATTGGTTTGGCGTAAGCGTAGGTACATTTCATGAAGGAAGTGGGCCATTTTCTGTCTAGCGCTACGTCTTGCTAAGTTAACCAATCGCTCGGTTAGCAGGGCCTGCTGGCGACTGCCAATGGCAAACATCACCGACGTGAGTGTCAGTGACTGCCTAAACAGGTCTAGCATGCGCTTATGGGGAAAGTGGCAGACTACGCCATCGGTAATCATGCGGACGTTTTCCAGTCGCTTAGAAAACGCAAACTCTCGCAATCCGATGATATCGCCAGGTAGAAATACTTCCAGAATTTGACGGTCGCCGTTTTCCAGGTGGCGATAAGAATAAGCCCAGCCACTGCGCAGGGTGCAGAACTCATTCGCGGGTGAGTCCACTTCCCATAGCAGCGCTCCCGCTTTTATATCGGTAGGGCTCTCTTCCAATTCGTTCAACAGCGCTTTTTCTTCTTCGGTTAGCGAGCAATAGTGACTGAAGTGCTTAATAATGCAGCTTTTATCCTGATCCACAGCTTCCTTCTCCTAAAAGGTTAGCAACGAAGGCTGCTTTGCTAGTAAATATAAACAGAGACAGCCAATGTTGCTTGCTCTTTTCGTAACGCTGGTTTTCTCTGTTGTTAGGGTTCGCTAGTTTTTATGTTCCCAGGTAAGGCGTGCTTGCCCTGGGAGCGGTGTTAGGATGTCTTTTTGGCACGATTGCCGCGTTTGAGTAGTGGGGCAAGGAAGCGACCTGTGTGCGATACGCCCTGTTTGGCAATCTGTTCTGGCGTTCCTTTGGCAATAATTTGCCCACCGCCAGAGCCACCTTCTGGGCCTAGATCAATAATCCAGTCCGCTGTTTTGATCACATCCAGGTTGTGCTCAATGACCACAATGGTGTTGCCGTGGTCACGCAGGCGGTGGAGTACCGTGAGAAGCTGGCGGATATCCTCAAAATGCAGCCCGGTGGTGGGCTCATCTAGAATATAAAGCGTTTTACCCGTATCACGTTTGGCTAACTCACGGGCTAGTTTGACACGCTGCGCTTCACCACCAGAAAGGGTGGTGGCACTTTGCCCTAGGCGGATATAGGAGAGGCCCACATCCAACAGCGTCTGCAACCGACGAGCAATAGCAGGCACTGGGCTGAAGAATTCCAGGGCGTCCTCTACCGTCATGGCCAGCACTTCGTGAATCGTTTTGCCTTTGTAGTGGATATCCAGCGTTTCGCGGTTATAGCGCTTGCCTTTACACACATCGCAGGGCACATAAATATCCGGCAGAAAGTGCATCTCTACCTTGATCATGCCTTCGCCCTGGCATGCTTCGCAGCGGCCGCCTTTAACGTTAAAGCTGAACCGGCCTGGCTTATAGCCCCGGGAACGCGCTTCCTGAGTGCCAGCAAATAATTCTCGAATCGGCGTGAAGATACCAGTGTAAGTGGCTGGGTTTGAACGCGGCGTGCGGCCGATAGGGCTTTGATCGATATCGATCACTTTATCAAGCTGGTCCAGCCCTTCGATTTTTTGATAAGGCGCGGGGGTGAGCGTGGTCGCACGGTTTAGCTCACGGGCGGCGATGGGCATTAGGGTGCCGTTAATTAACGTTGAT
Source organism: Halomonas qaidamensis (assembly GCF_025917315.1). Classification (NCBI taxonomy): domain Bacteria; kingdom Pseudomonadati; phylum Pseudomonadota; class Gammaproteobacteria; order Oceanospirillales; family Halomonadaceae; genus Halomonas; species Halomonas qaidamensis. The sequence continues at coordinate 148,128 of NZ_CP080627.1, forward strand.
TTACCCGAGCCTGACACGCCGGTGATGGCGATAAATAGTCCGAGCGGAAGGCTAAGGGTGACGTCTTGCAAGTTATTGCCGGTCGCGCCGCGCACCACTAACTGTTTTTCAGGATTACCAGGAATGCGATAGGGGGGAATGGCAATTTCCCGTGTTCCCGATAAGTACTGGCCCGTCAGTGAGTTGGGATTGTCCATCACATCTTGAGGCGTACCCTGGGCAACGATTTCACCACCATGGACACCGGCTCCTGGGCCAATATCCAGGACATGGTCAGCCGCGCGGATCGCGTCTTCATCATGCTCGACGACAATCACCGTATTGCCTAAATCCCGCAGGCGCTCCAAGGTTTTCAATAAGCGATCGTTATCCCGCTGGTGAAGACCAATAGAGGGCTCGTCAAGAATGTACATGACGCCTACTAGCCCCGCGCCAATTTGACTGGCGAGACGGATACGCTGGGCTTCGCCCCCCGAAAGCGTGTCAGCACTGCGCTCCAGGTTCAGGTAGTCGAGCCCTACATTAACCAAAAACTCTAGACGGGCATGGATTTCGTTAACGATTTTATCGGCAATTTCGCCTTTGCGGCCCGGTAGGGAAAGCTCGGCAAAGTAGCGCCACGCTTCGCCAATCGGTAAATGCACTATATCGGCAATGTTATGATCATCGACAAATACATGGCGTGACTCTTTGCGCAGCCGCGAGCCACCACAGGTGGCGCAGGGCTGCACGGCGATGTACTTAGCCAGATCGTCACGCACCATGTTGGATTCGGTTTCCCGGTAGCGACGTTGCATGTTGGGAAGCACACCCTCAAAAGCGTGCTCGCGCGTCACTTTTCGACCCCGGTCACCCACATACACAAAGGGAATCTGTTCGCTGCCACTGCCGTTTAAAATAATTTCACGCTCATGACTGGCAAGCTCGAGCCATGGCGTTTCAAGCTCAAACTGGTAATGTTTGGCGAGCGCTTGCAGCTGGGTAAAGTAATAAATGTTGCGCCGATCCCAGCCTTTAATCACGCCTTCTGCTAGCGATAGTTCGGGATGGCTGATCAACTTATCAGGATCAAAATATTGCTGAACACCTAAGCCGTCACAGGTAGGGCAGGCTCCAGCGGGGTTGTTGAACGAAAACATCCGCGGTTCAAGCTCAGAAAGCGAATAGCCGCACACTGGGCAGGCAAAACGTGCTGAGAAGGCGAGGTCTTCCTGCTCGCCATCCATAAAGTGGATCATTGCCGTGCCGTCAGCGAGGTTGATGGCAGTTTCAAACGATTCTGCTAGGCGCTGGGCAATATCATCGCGCACTTTAAAGCGGTCAACCACGACGCTGATATCATGTTTTTTGCGCTTATCGAGCGGGGCAATATCGTCAAGTTCTAGCACCTGTCCATCAATCTGAACCCTGACGAAGCCTTGAGCCCGCAGTTCTGCCAGTAGCTGTAGATGCTCACCTTTACGACCTCTCACCACCGGCGCCAAAAGCATTAATTTGGTGCCTTCGGCCAGGTTCATGACCTGGTCGACCATCTGGGAAATGGTTTGCGCTTCCAGTTCTTCGCCGTGCTCTGGGCAACGAGGTGTTCCTGCTCTGGCAAACAGTAGGCGCAGGTAGTCGTAAATCTCGGTAATTGTGCCGACGGTAGAGCGGGGGTTGTGGGAAGTGGATTTCTGCTCAATAGAGATCGCAGGCGAAAGCCCTTCGATGTGATCCACATCGGGCTTCTCCATCATCGAAAGGAACTGACGCGCATAGGTGGAAAGCGACTCCACATAGCGTCGTTGCCCCTCAGCGTAGAGCGTATCGAACGCCAACGACGACTTACCCGAGCCGGAAAGGCCAGTTATCACGATAAGTTTGTCGCGGGGCAGCTCCACATCGATCTGCTTGAGGTTGTGGGTGCGTGCACCCCTGACCAGAATGCTGTCCATCAACACCTCGAATCGCGTGGCAAAAGTACAATTATACGTTTGCAGTACCCTTCCCGGCAAAACTCCATATCGATAGGCGGCTGCGCTTAGCGTTTCCAGCGTTGATACAAAGCGTTAGAATGGACGGTTATCTCGGGCTGTTCGGCCTCTTTATTGAGCACAAGGGTATTATGCGCAAGGTTTCCGCACTGCTGCTGGCCACTGAACGCCGTGCAATCAGCGGCTTAGCCGGGCTCTATGCGTCTCGTATGCTGGGGTTGTTTATGGTGTTGCCGGTGTTGGCGCTTTACGCCGACACCTTAAGTGGCACGACCCCTCTGTTAATAGGGGTCGCACTGGGTATCTATGGGTTAACCCAGGCAATGTTACAGATACCCTTTGGTCTGCTTTCAGATCGTATTGGTCGTAAGCGCGTCATTGCCATGGGCTTACTGATTTTCGCCGCAGGCAGCGTGGTCGCTGCCATGGCAGACTCCATAGGCGGGGTTATTGTGGGTCGTGCGCTACAGGGCTGTGGCGCCGTTGCCGCAGCAATTATGGCACTACTGGCAGACCAAACTCGCGAGCAGGTGCGTACGGCGGCGATGGCCACGATTGGGCTCTCCATTGGCGTGTCATTTGCTGTTGCTATGGTTCTTGGGCCGTGGCTGGCGGCGTGGGCGGGCCTGGCGGGGGTTTTTTGGTTTACGGCTCTGTTAACGCTCGTCGGCTTAGTGGTGCTGTGGCGGTGGGTGCCTCCTGCACCACGCCGTTTGCGCCACCGCGATGTGGGGATGGATCGCCAGCAGTTTAAAAGCGTTATTACACGCCCAGATTTATGGCGGCTAGATCTGTCGATTTTTTCGCTGCATCTGGTGTTAATGGCGATTTTTGTGGCGGTGCCGTTTCGGCTGTTAAATGCAGGGGTCGCCATCGAGTATCACGGACTGGCTTACCTGGCGATTATGGCGCTGTCGTTTATTGCTATGGTGCCGCTGGTGATCGTGGCAGAGAAACGCCAACGCATGAAAGTAATGTGCTTGCTGGCCATCAGCGCTATCGTGATTAGTTTGGGCAGCCTTGGCCTGCCATTCTCCCAAGAGAGCTGGCTGTTTGCATGGCTATTTGTTTTTTTTACAGGATTTAACTTGCTCGAAGCCACGCTGCCATCAATGCTCAGTAAGCTGGCACCCGCGGGAGCCAAAGGCACGGCGATGGGGGTTTACTCTACCAGCCAGTTTTTGGGCGCCTTTTTAGGAGGCACGCTGGGGGGCTTGTTGTCGAATTTGTGGGGACTCGATGCAGTGTTTTTCGGCTGTGCAGGGCTAGCGCTGCTGTGGTGGCTGGCAATGTTACGTATGCCGTCGCCACCGCCTCTCTCTAGCGAAGTCGTTGCATTGCATGATACTCAGCCTGATGCATTAAATCTGTTGATGGAACATCTGGCGGATGTCGTTGGTGTAGAAGACGTGATGGTGGTGCCGGAAGAGCGCTTGATGTACCTAAAAGTGAATCGCCAAGAACTTGATCAGGCAGCGCTGACGAGGTTGTTATCACCACCTAAAACGTAACCCGTGTAGGGTGTTTTTATTCTTCGCTACCGCAAACGTTTAAGCACCTAGGCTTTGGGTAGCTACCGACGCTTTTATACACATTTGCTGTATGGCATCGAGGCCTAGCAGCCGTATCAGTGATACCCTTGACAGCACTGATAGTGATAGATGACCGATTATTGAAAGGAGCGAGCTATGGCGCGCGGTATTAACAAAGTGATTTTGATTGGTAACTTGGGCCAAGACCCTGAGGTACGGTTTACACCTTCGGGAACGGCGGTGGCAAACTTGAATTTGGCAACCTCTGATACTTGGATGGATCGCCAGAGTGGCCAGCGTCAAGAGCGTACCGAATGGCACCGCATTGTGTTGTTCAATAAAACTGCTGAGATTGCCCAGCAGTACTTGAAAAAGGGTTCTAAGGTGTACATTGAAGGTCGCCTGCAAACCCGAAAATGGCAAGACCAAAATGGCCAGGATCGCTACAGTACGGAAATCGTAGCTAACGATATGCAAATGCTCGATAGCCGTGGCGGTGATTTCCAGGGTGGCGGCGCTCCTCAGGGGGGGTACGCGCAAAATAACCCTGGGCAAGGTGCTCCTGCTCAGCAGCACCCGGCTCCTCAGAACCAGCAAGGTGGCGGTATGCCTCAGCAGGGTGGTTATCCTCCCCAAGGTGGTGCACCCCAAGGTAACTATGGTGGAGCTGCTCAGCAGCCTGCACGCGGGCCGCAGCAAAATCAGCCAGCCCCTGCTAACCAAAACAGCAATTATGGTGCCCCTGATCCTGGCAACTTTGATGATTTTGACGATGAAATTCCCTTCTGATCGCCTAGTCTGACTAGTTTTTCATAACCCTGGGTACGCCTCGTCCTAGGGTTCGATGAGGGGGGAGGGCTGTCTTGAAGCTGCTGATACTAGATGCAGGGCACTGTTTGAGTTTGGCATTAGCCCGAGAAGCCAGTCGTCGAACAGACACTGAGCTTGTTATTGAGCAAGGCAACACAATTACATCCACTCAACTCCAGGCGATAGCACCTGACGCGGTCGTTATTCCGCCGTTGGCACATCCGCTTAGTATGGCACCTGCCGATGTGACAGCTCACGCTGATGCTGTAGATGCCTGTATGGATGCTTGTCAGGCTCAAGGAATTGCCTTGGTATGGTGTGTTTCCGACCAGCTTTATGAAGACGGGTTTGAAATACCTATCGATGAGCATGTCGTGCCTGCTCCTCGGGATGAAAGTCTGCGCCGCTTAGTGCAAGCAGGCGACCGGATACGTGCTGAGTATCATCGACATTTAATTGTTCGTTTAGGCCCCTTGTTTGCACTGGAAGGCAGCCATGCGTGGCTAAATGAAATAATCGATAGCTTGATGATAGGACAACCCGCTCGTGCAGCGGAGGACGTCATTTTTTGCCCAACGTCCGCTGACGCCGTTGCCATGGCATTAATCGGTATGTTGCAGCAGCAAGTTTGCGGAGCAGATGCCTGGGGGGCTTACCACTTGGCGGGCACCGAGCCGGTGAGTGCATTTACGTTTACCTCAATGGTGCGTACCCAACTAGCAACCCATTTGGAAGGGCGTGGCGAGAGTGTGACGCTTGGCGATGTGCAGGCACTCAACCATCACCATGATGCCAAGCTGCGCCGGGTATTAAATTGTCGACGTGTACTTGATGTGTTTGGCGTACATCAAAAACCGTGGCGGCTTGAGGTAGGACGAATGCTAGACGCTTGGTGCTTAACGCGTGATCAACAGCAAGGTGACGAAACAGGAGAGCTGGCTTGATCAATTTGGTACGCAGCTTGGTTTTTTACGCGGGATATTTTTCTGCCATGCTGTTGATTGGCATTCTTTTTTTGCCAATTGCGCCGTTTTTGCCGTTGGCTGCCCGTTATCGCTTATTGAACCTCTATAACCATTTTTTGATGATGTGGTTTAAAGTGGCTTGCGGTGTTCGTTATGACATTCAGGGGCGCGAGAATATTCCTTCTGGCCCTTGTGTGATTCAAGCGAATCATCAGTGTGAGTGGGAAACGGTGTTTCTGCAGGTTATGAAACCACCCGTTTGTACGGTGTTAAAGCAAGAGCTCCTGCGTCTACCCATTTTTGGCTGGGGGTTACGCCTATTGCGGCCGATTAGTCTAGATCGCTCGAAACCTGCCCGCGCGATGAAACAGGTACTAACGCAAGGTGTCGCGCGACTGGGGACAGGGCTATCGGTGCTTATTTTTCCAGAGGGAACGCGGGTCGATCCAGGGGTTCGAAAGCGCTACAACAAGAGTGGTAGCGTAGTGGCCTGCCGAGCAGGCGTGCCGGTGCTGCCAGTGGCACATAATGCTGGTGAGCGCTGGCCTGGCCGTCATTGGGTAAAGCGTCCTGGCGTTCTGAGAGTGCGTATCGGAGCACCTATAGAGACCGCAGGCCGTACGCCAGACGAAGTGTTAGTCGATGTTGAAGCCTGGATTGAAGGCCAGCTGCAAGAGATTTCAGAAGTGCCTCGGCCGATCTCTCGTTAAGCCATTTTTGCGCTAAATAACCTCATGCTTAACATAAAAACGGCGCCGAAAAGGCGCCGCTTTTATGTTTGCATCGCAAGGGCATCGCATTACTGGCAATCAGGCGTTAAAGCGCTGAAATACCAAGCAAGCATTCGTACCGCCGAAGCCAAAGCTGTTAGAGAGTACGCGATCGATAGTAACGCCATCACGTCGCTCCTTAACAATATCGAAGCCATCCGCCTGTTCATCAAGGTGCTCGATGTTAGCTGAGGCAGCGACGAAGTCATTTTGCATCATTAGCAGCGAATAAATCGCTTCTTGAACACCGGTTGCGCCTAATGAGTGGCCGGTGAGCGACTTGGTCGAACTCATAGCGGGTGTGGTATTGCCAAACACCTCACGGATTGCCTTTAGCTCTGCAACATCGCCCACTGGTGTGGATGTACCGTGGGTGTTGATGTAATCAATATCGCCCTGAACCGTTGCCATCGCCTGACGCATGCAGCGTGTTGCACCTTCACCAGAAGGAGCAACCATGTCGTGGCCATCGGAAGTAGCGCCGTAACCAACCAGTTCGCCATATATTTTGGCACCACGGGCTTTTGCATGTTCGAGCTCTTCAAGTACTAACATGCCGCCACCACCAGCGATGACAAATCCATCACGCGCTTGATCATAAGGGCGAGAGGCTTTTTCCGGCGTATCGTTGTAATGGGTCGATAGGGCGCCCATGGCATCGAACAAGCACGAAAGGGTCCAATGCTCTTCTTCACCACCACCAGCAAACACGACATCCTGTTTGCCCAGCTGAATCTGCTCCATCGCGCTGCCAATACAGTGGGCTGATGTCGCACAGGCCGATGAGATAGAGTAATTGACGCCTTTGATTTTGAAAGGCGTAGCCAAGCATGCCGATACGGTGCTGCCCATGGTGCGGGTAACCCGGTAAGGCCCCACACGGCGCAGGCCTTTCTCGCGCATGACATCCGCTGCTTCTACCTGATTGGCGCTAGATGCCCCGCCAGAGCCGGCAATAAGCCCAATACGTTCGTTGGATACCTGCTCCTCAGAAAGCCCTGCGTCTTCAATTGCTTGTGCCATCGACACATACGCATAGGCAGCTGCGTCACCCATAAAGCGGCGCAGCTTACGGTCAATGAGTGTATCAAGGTCGATATCGACGCTACCCGCGACATGGCTACGAAAGCCGCGTTCAGCATACTCTTCCTTAAAACGAATACCGCTGCGCCCGTTTTTAAGCGCGTCCAAGACCTGTTGCTGGTCGTTGCCTAAGCACGACACGATGCCAAGGCCGGTGACTACCACTCGTCGCATGGAAGCCTCCTGTTAGAAATTCGCAGTGGAGGTGAATAGGCCAACGCGCAGGTCATTAGCCTGGTATATATCGCGTCCGTCGACGGACACGGTGCCGTCGGCGATGCCTAGGATAAGCCGACGGGTAATAATGCGTTTCACATTAATGTGATACGTCACTTTTTTCGCGTCGGGCAAAATTTGGCCGCTGAATTTAACGTCACCACAGCCAAGTGCACGCCCACGGCCTGGATGGCCAAGCCAGCCAAGGTAGAAGCCTACCAGCTGCCACATGGCATCTAGCCCTAAACAGCCGGGCATGACTGGATCACCTGGGAAGTGGCAATCAAAAAACCACAGGTCCGGGGTGATGTCCAGTTCAGCGATTAACTCGCCTTTACCATGCTCACCACCTTCTTCGTGAATGTGCATGATGCGGTCAAGCATCAGCATGTTGGGAGCTGGAAGCTGGGCGTTGCCAGGGCCAAATAGCTCGCCGCGCGAGCAGGCCAGCAGTTCTTCGCGATCAAAGGAATGTTGCTTGGTCACTGAATCGTTCCGAGTATCAAAATGGTTGTTGGCCGCGTGCGGCACCAAGAGCCGAGGCATAGCATCGGAGCATAGCACAGGAGTCGAGCGCCGAGGCACGGTCCACAAGGCCAACCCTAGTCTACTTCCCGAAACCACTGAATGCACGTTGTCGGTTATTTATCGTGTTATCTACAGCTTTTTTATGATGTGCCGATAACCTTCTATGGCCGCTGTTATTCCATAAGTTACGAATTCGTACAACAAACGCCTTATAAACGTAATATTATGTGTCCAAGTTTTTTGCTAAGCGGCATGATGGCATGCCAGTAACGTTTCATGCCTCGTTAAACTTATTTACAGGACATCGTTAATCGCCATGTGGCTGTCTGTTTCTCTTAACCGTCCATTGGTTTGGATGGCATTAATGGCATTACCCGCCTGTGTGTGGATACCTGATACGGCACTCCGTATGGTGTCAGCCAGTATGGTTGCCTGTGGTTTGTGGGATGTTTGGAGGCAGCTGCGACAGCAGCAGTTGCGACTGCGTCTTTCGCAAGATGCGATAGGCTTGGCAGGTGATGCCATTGTGATCAGCGATGTACATAACCGTGTATTAACGGTCAATCCTGCTTTTACCCAAATTACCGGTTATGAAAGCCAGGAAATGATTGGCCGTAAGCTCGAAACGTTGGCCGCTGCGCGTCATGATAAAGCGTTTTATCAAACATTTTGGAGCACGTTAAAGGCGACAGGCCGTTGGGAAGGCGAGATGTGGAATCGTCGCAAACATGGCGATGAATACCCTGAGTGGCTAAAAGTCCGTGCGGTTACCGACAAGCGTGGCAACATCACTCATTTTATTAGTTTATTTACCGATATCTCTGCCCAGAAAACCCGTGAGCGTGATTTGCGCCGTATCGGGTATGAAGACCCTTTGACGGGTCTGCCAAACCGTCGGCGGTTGCACGACCTGATGGCTTCTCGGCTGCGCCATTTGCGTGCAGGTGAAAGTTTAGATACGGCGCTGATTGATATTGATGGACTCAAGTCTGTTAACGATAGCTTAGGTGTAGAGCAGGGGGATCGTCTGCTCGCGCGCTTTGCTCAGCGGTTAACCAGCTATATGGCAGGCAGCGTCGTAGGTAGGCTCGGTGGCGATGAGTTTATGGTGATTCGTACGACTACCTTCGATGATCACGATAAGTGGGTAGCCATGCTTCGCGAGCATATGAGTCGCCCGTTTGAAATCAATGAACAATCTTTGCGCTTAGGATTAACTATTGGCAGCTGCCGTGCTCCAGAAGATGGGCGGGACTCAGGCGTGCTGTTTCAGCGGCTAGAGTCTGCCTTATATAGTGCTAAGCGCCTGGGGCGTAACCATAGCCAGCGGTTTCGCCCCGCGTTAGATAAACAAGATAATCCCCAGCTCGCGCTGGTGAGCGATTTGCGGGCAGCGCTGATATCAGGCGATCAACTAGAGCTGCACTATCAGACACAGCATCATCCAGGAACTGGCGATTTAGTAGGCATGGAAGCATTACTGCGCTGGCGCCACCCTCAGGATGGGATGATTTCACCAGGAGATTTTATTCCACTAGCAGAGCGGCATGGGCTTATGCCTGAGTTGGGTAGCTGGGTGATTGAAAAAGCGTGTGCTCAGCAAGCGCATTGGCAGCACAGCGGAATGCCAAACGTGACGGTATGGATTAATATTTCCGCGCTGCAACTTTTTCAGGGAGATCTCGAAACCCAGCTATCTAGCTGTTTAGAGCGATACCAGTTAAAGACATCCCAAATTGGCTTAGAGTTAACCGAATCTGTTTTATTAGATGAGCGTGCAGGCGATATGGGGCCTCGTTTGCAGGCGCTACGTGATCAAGGCTATGCCATTGCTATTGATGATTTTGGAACAGGTTACTCATCGCTTGGTTACTTGAAGCGACTGCCGGTGGATAAGATTAAGCTGGATCGCGCCTTTATCCGTGAGTTGCCTAACGATCAAGCCGACGCTGCTATTGTCACGGCTGTCTTGGCGATGGCAGAGGGCATGGGACTAGAGGTGGTAGCAGAAGGTGTCGAAACCCAAGCGCAGTGTCAGTTTCTTATTAACGCTGGTTGCACTTTGGTACAAGGTTTCTATTTTGCGAGGCCACTACCTGCTGCCGAGCTTGAACAGCGTTGGGTGCCGCAGACGTTGACTGAAGAAGCCTCTTAGCGAGTGTTAAAAACAGTGGTTTTTTGATTGGCATAACGGCTAATGCCAAAACAGAGCACTGCCCAAATAAGGGCTTGTGCTGGCAATAGCCAGGGGGCCAAGCTAACGCCGGTGAGTGCAGCGCCACCAACATACGATAATGGCCCGCTGACCGCCCCACAAAGCGCCGCAATACGTGGGTATTGCCACAGCCAGGCAAGTGAGTGAAATACCAGCGTTGCAAACAGAGGCCACAGCATCCAAAGCCATAGTGGCAACAATCCTGCCACCAGGGGTTGTTCACCGAAGTCGAATCCTCCCGCGACATGTAGGCCGCCGTCTAGCGCCAACCCAAGTAGTGCAAATACACCAATGAAGCGCCATTCGCCGGGTTTGGCACAGCGCCAAAAATGCCAGCCGAGCAGTATGCTCCCGGTAATGGCCGCTATCCATGACCCTCCTAATACGCACAGTAGCCAGCCCGCTTCAAAGCGCAGTGCGTTGAACAGCAAACCTTGCCAGCGTGGGCTAGCCATTTATAGCGCGCCTGTTAGCGGTTCAGGTTTGGCGGCTGGTTTCGCCAGCAACAAGTGGCACGTGCCAATAGAGCGCTCAATAAAACCTCCCTCGCAATAACACAGGTAGTAGCGCCACATGCGGATGAAACGCTCGTCGTAGCCTTGCTGGCGGACTTGCTCCAAGCTTGCTTCAAAGCGGTGCCGCCATTCACGTAATGTACGGGCATAGTGCTGGCCGATTTCATCGAGCGCTACCACGTTCAGTGAGGTTTTGCGCATCACGCTGGTTAGCATAGCGTGATGGGAGGGCAAAAAACCGCCGGGAAAAATATAGCGCTTAATGAAGTCCATATCCCGTTTAGCTTCTTCAAACCGTTGGTCTCGGATAGTGATGGCTTGCAGCATAGCTTGACCATCATCCGTCAGTAGGCTGTCGACTTTTGCAAGGTAGGTGTTTAAATACTGATGGCCGACGGCTTCAATCATCTCAACAGAAATCAGTCGATCGTAGCGTCCCGTCAACTCACGATAATCTTGCTTTAGCAGGGTGATTTTATCGTCGAGTCCCTCTTCTTGGATACGGCGGGCGGTATGGGCGTACTGCTCTTCAGAAATGGTGGTGGTAGTAACATGGCAGCCACGGGTTTTAGCGGCGTGTATTGCAAGACCACCCCAGCCTGTACCAATTTCTAGCAAACGGTGTTCTGGGCGTACATCTAGCTTTTCGAGCATGATGTCGAGTTTGTAGGTCGACGCTTCTTCTAGGCTGGCTTCTGGGTAGGGGAAAACAGCGCTTGAGTACATCCAGTGACGTTGATCAAGAAACGTGGCAAATAAGTCATTTCCAATATCGTAATGTGCAGAGATATTACGCTTTGACCCGGAAAGACTATTACGTTGGAAACGATAGGCAGCGCCAAGCAGCCAGCGGGTAAAGCGAGCACTCCCATTTTCCATGTTACCGTTTACATGATCCAGGTTGGCCGCAAACAAACGCACCAAGGCCACTAAGTCATCAGCATCCCAGTCGCCATCCATATAGGATTCAGCTGCACCAACCGTGCCGCCAAACGCGAGCCTTTTCCATGCGCGGGAGTGGCGTATCACGACGGTCACTTGAAGCGGCCCTTCTTGACCAAGATGATGACACTGATTGCCTTCAATTAAGGTGATACGACCACCCTGGAAGGCATCTAACTGAGCCAGCAGGCGGGGTTTTAACCAGCGGGTGAAACGATCCTGGTTAACCGGTTGTATTTCGGGGGGCGTAGAACGCAGGGTCGTCATTTTGAAGTCTCCTTGCGCTTAGGGTGGTTATAAACGGGGACGCGCTTAAGCCAAAGGCGAAACGCTTCAAAATGAATTCCCGCGACTGTTTTAAGGCTCATCCAGGGTTGCCGTGCGAGTGTTGCTAATAAAACGCGACGTGTGGCGGGCGCTGCTTCAAGGGTAAGCGTGGCATCGAAATGACGTTGCCCGCTTTGCCAGTTTTCCATGTGAAGATAGAGCTGGTCGCTGGGTGAGTTGAACTTCCAGCGATAGGTCATTTCCATGGGATTAAACGGCGAAACATGCATGGCTTTATCAAAGCTTGCATGGTGGCTATGCCGAGCCGTGTCGACCTGGCAGGCATAGCAAATACGTTCCTTCCAGGGCATATTGGTAACTTCACCAACGACAGCCGCTAGTCTGCCTACATGGTCGTAGGCGTAGTACATCGAAACGGGATTGAAGACAGTGCCAAAAGTACGTAACTGGGTGAGTACGTAAATCTTGCCATCAGGTGCACTACCTAGCTGACGAATCAGCTCCTCACGAACTGCGGTACGTAATGGCTTGTCGGTAGGGCCGAGATAATCCTCGCGCCTAAAACGCGCTAGGGCGGGCCTTCGAGCGCTAAAGCAAGGCACATTATCAAACAGTGTTGGCAACTCATCGAGGTCAAGCCATGCCATCCACATGCGGTAGCTAAACGCGTGCGCTTTCGGTGTAAAGCGACGATGACGTAGCGTGCCGCGATAAATACGCGAGCGAGGTGCAGCAATCATCCTAGCCCCTCCCCTACGCCGTTGGCAGGCATAAGGTCATGGGCTGGTAGCGACGTGGGCGTTGAGGGTGGCGCCGCTGCTTCATCACACCCTAATGCTTGAGCAACCCGCAGTGCGCTCCATACCCCATCTTCGTGAAAGCCATTGCGCCAGTAAGCGCCGCAGAAGTGAGTACGACGCGCGGCCGACGAAATCTCGCTATGACGCGCTTGTGCCGCTTGACCTGCTAGGGTGAACTGGGGATGGGCATAGGTATAGCGGCCTAACACCTTGGCAGGATCAATGCTGTCGGAATCATTGAGGGTGACGCAAAATGTGGTATCGGATGTCAAACGCTGCAGGATGTTCATGTCGTAAGTGACAGAGACACGCTCTTCTGAGCCGCGCCCATCGAGCCGGTAGTTCCAGCTTGCCCAGGCGCGCTTGCGCCGTGGCAGCAGCGTTGTGTCGGTATGCAGTACGACCTCGTTATCCTGATAAGGCATGGCGGCGAGGATGTCTTGCTCGGCGGGTGTCGGGTCGCCGAGCATCGCCAGTGCTTGGTCGGCATGGCATGCTAGTACCACCTGATCAAAGCGTTGAGTGCCTTGCGCTGTGGTAATCATCACGCCCGTGTCGCTGCGTGTAATCTGAGTGACAGGCGTGTTGAGATGAATACGCGCTGCATAAGGCGCCGTCATACTAGGAATGTAGCGTTTCGAACCGCCAATTAGGGTGTACCACTGTGGGCGGTGATTCACCGATAGCAGCCCATGGTTACGGAAAAAACGCACAAAAAACGTCAGTGGGAAGGCGCGTAAATCACCGATACTAGCTGACCAAATCGCCGCCCCCATGGGCAATAGATAGCGCCGTTGAAAGGCATCACCGTAACCATTTTGGTCAAGATACTCGCCTAGCGTCATATCATTTGCTAACCGCTGGCTCTCTAAATCAGCGGTTGCCTGTTTATTGAAACGTAAAATATCCCGCAATAGACGATAAAATGCGGGACTAAGTAAATTACGCCGCTGAGCAAATAGTGACCCTAATGTATGACCGTTGTATTCAAAGTCGACATCGGTTTCGTGCACTGAAAAACTCATTTCAGTGGCCTGACTCGGCACACCAAGGGTTTCTAGTAAGCGCTGGAAGTGGGGGTAGGTCCAATCATTGAAAACAATAAAACCGGTATCGATGGCGTAAGTGTTGCCGCCAACCTCAACATCCATGGTGGCTGTGTGGCCGCCAAGACGCTCGTCTGCTTCAAACAGAGTGACTTCATGCTGTGACGATAGGTACCACCCGGCAGCCATACCGCTAATGCCACTACCAATAATTGCGATGCGTTGTGACGCCATGCCGCTCATTGTTGCTCCTCTTGACGCCTTGTCATGCGTAGACCTATGTGACGACGCAGCGCAGGCGGTAAAATTCCTAAACATTTCACGAGATAGGTAAAACGGCGTGGAAAGTGTATATCTAGTCGCCCTTTAACGAGGCCTGCAATGATCGCATCAGCTGCTTGATCGGCGGTGACCTGCATGGGCATAGGGAAATCATTACGATCAGTTAAGGGTGTTTTCACAAAGCCGGGGTGAATCAAGCTAACGTCAATGCCTTCTTGATCAAGGTCAAGGCGTAATGATTCCAAAAAGTAGCTGATAGCTGCTTTTGAAGCGCCATAAGCCTCTGCACGAGGCAGTGGCAAATAGGCAGAGGCACTGGAGGTGGCGGCAAGGCGAGCTGGTTTACCTTCTTTACGGGCATCTCTCAATAGCGGCAGTGCCGCTTCGACGCCATAGAGGGTGCCAAACAAATTAGGCGTAAAGACTCGCTCAATCAGTTCCATGTCAAAATGCTGAGCATCGAGGTATTCGCAGGTGCCTGCATTGAACAGCGCAACATCCAGTGCGCCGAGCCAAGTGTTGATCTGCTCACCCGCTGCAATCACTGCTTGGCGATCGCTTACGTCAAGGGGTAGCGAATAAGCATTGGAGTGGCCTGCACACAAGCTGTCTAACGCTGCTTGGTTACGAGCGCTAAGCACGACGTGGTGACCTTGGGCGATGAGCTTTTTGGCAAGCGCTTCGCCAATGCCTGACGTAGCCCCTGTTAGCCAAATGCGTTGGGGCGTTTTCCATGTGCTCATCGTGTTCTCCTGTGGCGGCCTGTTAGCACGCAACCTGCGTGCTGATGACGGGTCAAGGGTTAGCCAAGGCGCCGTTTCAGCCAGCGTATGGCGCGTCCCATCAATGGTAAGTGTTCGTATAACATCGCCCCTGCATCAAAGTAGTCACGATGCCGCGATACTCTTCCATCGTCTGCAAATGTTAGCGCGCTGCACCCGGCAACACGGATAGGGTTACCGTGGGCCAGGCGTGGATGAACAAACTCCATTGTCCACGTTACAAACGCTTGGTTAGCCTGTTGTTGCTGCATGTGATAGGTGAATTGGCAGCGTTCGACGTTTTCATACATTGTTGCGAAATAGCGCTCGAGTGCCGCTCGCCCTTCAATGTGGTGCAGTGGATCGTTGAAAACAATTTCTTCAGTATATACCTCGTATAGTTTTTCTGTACAGGTGTTGTCTAGTTTATTGAAGAAGGCGCAAAAATTCGCCAAAGCTTGGTCGTTAGGCATTACGCGATCCTTTGGTGGTTAAGCAACTTGAAAAATAAAGAGGAGGTAAAAAGAACGTTTAAAGAGTGAGAGGGATGACAGTCAATTTGCATCGCTGCTGCGCAGACGATGCAAAAAGTAGAGTAGCTATTTAGTTAGCGCTTTAAAGGCATCCAAAGCACGCTGGCGCGCAGCTTTATGATCAACGATAGGCGGTGGGTAGTCCGTTGGATTTAGCATATCCTGAGGCGGCGCATGGCGCGCTTTAGCAGGCAATGCGCTAAGAGTTGGCAACCAGTGGGCAATAAATTCGCCATCCGGATCAAAGCGCGTTGACTGGGTAGTAGGGTTAAAAATCCGGAAGTAAGGCGCTGCATCCGTGCCCGTTGATGCCGCCCACTGCCAGCCACCGTTATTCGCGCAAAACTCACCATCGACCAAGTGGCGCATAAAAAATGCTTCACCACGTCGCCAGTCGATCAGTAGGTGCTTACTTAAAAACATTGCGGTGATCATGCGCAGGCGGTTGTGCATCCAGCCTGTGGTCACTAGTTGGCGCATGGCCGCATCCACAATTGGATAGCCGGTGCGGCCTTCACACCATGCATTAAAGCCTTTGTCGTCGTCACGCCAACGAAGCTGCTTGGTGTGCTCCTGAAATGGCTGATAGCGGCAAACTTGGGGGAAACCTACTGCAACATGTTGATAAAACTCACGCCAAATAAGTTCATTGACCCATGTTGTCAGTCCGGCATCACCGTCAGCTAAATGTCCCCCATTTTCGCTCATCACTGCCTGGAGACATTGGCGGTGAGAGATCATGCCTAGTGCCAGATAGGGTGAAAGTTCACTGGTGCCGCGTACCTTAGGGAAGTCCCGCTGCTGCTGATAGTGCCGACCGCGAAAGCGTAAAAAGCGTTCAAGATTGTCGCTAGCCGCATTTTCGCCAGCCGGCCATAAGCGGCCATCCACGGCAGTATCGTCAAGATTAGGCAGTGCGGGAAGTGAGTCGCTGTCAATCTCTAGTGGCGATTGCACCTTCGGCGTGTCGCGAAGCGCTAGTTGTTCCGCAGTCACCTGCTTATGCCACGCTTTTGAGAACGGAGTAAATACGCCGTAATAGTCGCCTTTTCCCGTTAGCAAGCTGCCAGGTGCAAAAGCAACGGCATCGTGGTGGCCTTGGGCGGTTATCCCTTCTTTTTCAAACGCCTCAAGCACAGCATGATCGCGGCGCTGCTCATTCAATGCATATTCGTAATTAAAATGAAGCTGGGTTATCTGATACGTGCGGGCGATATCCACTAGTGTGCTAGCCGCTTCATCGTAATGGTCGATGTCGCGGTGTAGGAGTGGAATGTTCAGCCCATTCAGCGATGCTTTAACCGCAGCCACGCCGCGAGACCAGAAGTCGAGTTTGTTAGCACCATGTCCATGTTCTTGCCACTGAGCTACGCTGCGCAGGAATACGGCTACCACGGGGCCTTTGGCAGCAGCAGCGGCAAGCGCGGAGTTATCGTGAATGCGTAAGTCACTACGCAGCCAAACAAGCTGCAAATTCATGCTATATCCTTACCCGCGGTGATATTCAATAGCGCTCAATCTTCGGTGTTCAAAAGGGCAATGCCTCAAAGGATCCCCGACTCGCGAAGCAGGGGGCGAAGCCGTGCGATGGCTTGCGGTAAATCATCGCCCAGCATATGTACAGGGCCGTCACGTAAGTCGTTCTTTCTGAGCTTTGCTACTTCACCGCAAACGCCAATCGGCACATTTAACGTTTCTGCTGCCTTGGGAAGTGTTTGGCGAATGTAGTCATCGCTTTCACGCTGGCCGCTGGAAAGTAATACCATTGATGAGTGCAGTCGAGACACCGCGTTAGGTAGTTCCTTCAGCGCCAACGAACGATCAAACATTTGTACGCGATAGCCTTGTTCGCTAGCCATTAATGCACACATCAACACCCACAATAGGCCGGGGTCTTCGGGCATGGCGCTTAACAAAATGAGCGGCCCGCGCGTTGCCTGATTAGCATAATGCAAGCGGATGCCTACCTGGCTCCGCAAAAAAGCCTCAAAGGTGCGGCGCACAAGCTCATCAGGCTGGTCTGCCCATTTGGCCTCCAACGATAGAATCACCGGCTGCCAAAGTTCGTTAATAGCAATACTTAATGGATATAACGCTAAGCTTTGATGATAAAGCGTCTCCAATTTTGGGAGATCAACCGCTTCAATGGTTAGTTGAAGCTGTTGACGTTGGCTGGCCCAGTCGCCTGCATCCTGGGTGGGCGTTTCCACGGTTTCTGGTTGATCAAGTAAATCGGCTACCTGGCTAACCGGTACACCGCGGTTCAGCCATTGTAAAATTCGCTCAATACGGGTGATATCATCTTGCGCATATAACCGATGTCCCTTTGGGGTGCGCTGTGGGCGGATTAAACCGTAGCGACGCTCCCAGGCACGTAGTGTGACCGAGTTAACACCCGTTAAACGGGAAACTTCCCTGATAGGATAAAGTGGGGTGTCGGGTGGGTGGGTCGCCTTATTACTCATGGGCGCCATTGCCTCTTGGTTGCCTGCAGCAATTGCTGCAGGGGTCTGTCAATAATTACCGTGGCGTTGTATCAGCGCCTAACCGGCGATCTGCCACATAGTTGGGAAGCTACTAAGCATGTAGTATTAATCATGTAGATAGCGTCACGCTATTATAGCCACCTTTGTACAACTTGTGGCTTCTGGGTACAACCTTTCCCACGTGCTCATAAACGTTAAGCTTTCTTTCTAATTTTAGACCGACTGGCCTAATAGGGCTCTTCCTAATTCGTCGCCAGATAACCAAGCATCTTCTACACGACTGCCCCTGAAGCTATCCCCGCAAAGTGCTAATCCACGTGTGCTGTACAAGTATGATTGTTGGCCTGCCTGGGCTGGTTGGGCATAACGCCAGCGATGCGCGCCTATCTCAACGATCTTAGGCAGTGCGGTTTGTTCTGGCAGCAGCGACATGAAAGCTTCCAGCAGCTGTTGGGCAACGGTGTCGTTGTCACTCTCGATATGGTTATCGCTCCAGTCTAACTGGGCAAGTAGGCTGATACTTTCTGGCTGTAGCTCACGACCTGGCTTAGTGTGATTGCGCGACACTAGCCGCAGTGCAGGGTGATGAGTGTGAACGGTATGCCAAGCCGAGGCCACTTTTTCTATTGTCGGTAGTGGTTCTTCAAAAATAGCCCAACCTGCCCAGCATCCTCGTTGTGGCTTTGCTTCGCAGGCAGCGGCTAATGTTGGTTCCCACGCGGCTAATAATGTGTTGGCTTGTGGCGGCGGAGCGCTAATAACCACCAGGTCAAAAGGCCCATGTATTGACCCGTGGCTATCGTGTAACTTCCAGCCAGCAGCCGTTTTATCTAACCCAGTAATGTGGGTTTCAAGCGTAATAGCTGCATTAGGAAGAGCACTAAGCGTATCGGCTAGGTAACGGGTTAAGGCACTCATACGTGGTGCGCCGGTGTAACGCAGCTGATCGTCATTGTGTGTTTGCCAGCCGGATGCGCTAGCCTGATAACGTAACGTTGGCCAAATAGCAACGCAGCCGACGGCTTGCCACTCGGCGACTTTTTCGGCAAACCGTTTATCGCGAGTGGTAAAAGCTTGTGCGCCCAGGTCTAGTGTCGCTCCAGGACGTTGTTTACTTGACATACGGCCGCCTGGTCCGCGTGCTTTATCAAATAGCGTCACATTGATTCCTTGACTGGCAAGCTGGTGACCACAGGCCAGGCCAGATAAACCTGCACCAATAATCGCTACTGTATGGGCATCAGAGAGCATTGAAGGCACAGGTAATCGTTCAGACATAGGAACTCGCAGCGGCTAATTAAATGTGTAATGATCAAGGTGTAGTGCTTGTGTATAGATATCGTACAATAAAACGCTATGCAATGATCATTTAAACTGCGGTTATCCCCAAGAGGGCAGTTTAACGTCGGCACAGGCACGCGCTACCCCTCTCAGTCAGGCCATAGGAGTGACATCATGCGGGTATTAATCACCGGAGGTAGCGGCTTTGTTGGCCAGCGACTCTGCCAACAACTTCTCGCTCAAGGGCACGAGGTACAAGTCGTTTCCCGAACGCCCCACCAAGTGCGTGATCGGTTGCCTAAGGCCTGCGACATACGTGATAGTGCCCAGGCATTTATGGACACGCCACCGGAGGCGTTGATTAACCTTGCCGGTGAGTCAATTGCGGCAAAGCGCTGGAGTGATAGCCAAAAAGAGACACTGATCCGTTCTCGGGTCGACAGCACTCAGCAGCTAATTACGCTCTGTGAGCAGCTGGAAGCTAACGGACAAGCGTTACCCAGCGTGATGATTAGCGGCTCTGCGATGGGGTATTACGGAGATCAAGGCGACAAGGTGGTGGATGAAACAACGTCGCCAAACGATGAGTTCGCTCATCGTCTTTGTGCGCAGTGGGAAGCGGCGGCAAAACCGATCGAGGCGATGGGCGTTCGCTTAGCGATACTGCGTATTGGGTTAGTGCTTGAAGCAGGGGGCGGTACGCTGCAGAAAATGCTGCCACCATTCAAGCTCGGACTCGGTGGGCGTTTTGGAAGCGGCAAACAGTTTATGCCCTGGATTCATCGTGACGATCTGGTGGCAGCGATTATGTTTTTGATGAACGAATCAACGCTTTCAGGCGCGTTTAATGGCAGTGCGCCGCATCCGGTAACAAATGCTGAGTTCACGAAAACGTTGGCTAAGCAGCTTCACCGGCCGGCAGTTTTCCCCGTACCCGCTTTCGTACTAAAAGCGGGCTTTGGAGAGATGTCACAGCTGTTGCTGACTGGGGCTGATATGCGACCTGCACGTCTGATCGAGGCCGGGTTTACCTTTCAATACCCGACACTCGATAAGGCGTTAGAGGCCATTCTTTAGTTTTTCAGGGTCAGGCATTGGGGTCGACAGTGATAATCACCCGCACGGAATCGAGCCGCAGGCGGGTGTTTTCTATTGCGTCGCTAAGTGCTTTACGTTCTTGCTTCAATGCCTCCAGTTCTTCACTACGAACCGCTGGATTGTGCTCTGCCAGGGCGGTTAAGCGAGCAAGTTCTGCATCAAGTTGGGCACGCATGCGTGTTTCAGCGCTTTCTACGATGCTGGGTAACTCACGTTCAGCTTCACCTTCACCCTGAATAAGCAAGCCGCGCAGTTGGTCATGGCGGCTTTTGATCAAGTCCCTTGCCAGCGACTTGTTCACTTTCTGCAGGTTTTTGCCAAGTCCGGTGAAGGAGATCTTGCTAGTTAGGTTTGCGCCTGATTCATCAAGCAGGACACGCACAGCAGTAGGCGGCAAGAAGCGGTTGAGGTGGAGTGATTTGGGGGCAGGGCAGTGGGTGCGGAACACCAACTCAGCCATTAAGCGGCCACTGGGAATCGCTGGATGGCGCAGTAGCGCAAGCGCCGTATTACCCATAGTGCCATCTAATATACGCTCCATCATTTCGCGCAGCAGCGGGTGCTCCCAAGAGAGCCGCTGAATATCGTCTCGTGCAAGTGCCAGTGCGCGGCTATAAGTGGCTGAAAAGCCCTCTTCCCCCTTCACCAGCCCTGGTAAGCCGTCCAGCATGTGTTGACTAGGCTGCAAATAAAGTAGGCCATTGCCAATGTCTTGGCTATCTACCCCAAAAATATCCAGGGCGCGCTCTACAAAACGTGGCAACGCTGGATCTTCGTCCAACTCACGCACCGCCTCAATGACCTGCTGAGCACGGGCAGGGCGACAGGCGTTTAGCTCTAACAGCCGGTTACGGCCAGCATCCCGCTCAGCCAGTTTCGCGGTGAACATTTGGCGGGTTTCGTCGATGATTTCATCAAGCATTTCATCGTCGAGTAGGGCATCAGCCAAAGCATCACCAAAGGCATCATACAGATCGCTGCCAATGCCGTGAGGAGCACTGAACGCGTCCATGCCCTCATGATACCAGCGCAGTAGCCGTTCGCCTGGGCTGCCAGTGAAGGTGGGGACATGAAGTTCAATGGCGTGGCGCTGCCCTATCCGGTCGAGGCGGCCAATGCGCTGCTCCAGCTGGTCGGGGTGCTGGGGCATATCAAACATCACCAAGTGGCGGCAGAACTGAAAGTTGCGGCCTTCTGAGCCGATTTCAGAGCATACCAGCACTTGGCAGCCGTCTTCTTCATCAGCAAATGCCGCTGCGGCACGGTCACGCTCCACCAGCGATAATCCTTCGTGGAACACCGGTGCGTGATAGCCGCCTAGGACGCGCAGTCCTTCGGCAAGTCCTTCAGCGGTTTCTCTATGGTGAGCAATAATCAGTACTTTATCGTTGGCGAAGCCACTTTCGCTATCGTCACTCAGCTTTTCCAGTAGCCAGTTTACCCGTGGGTCGATATGCCACCAGGATTCGGTGTTAAGCGGATCATTGCTGAGCTCGCGATACATACTGTCTGGATAAATCAACACGTCGGGATGATCCATGCCCGTTTCAATCAGCAGTTCATCCAGGTAATCATCATCGCGTTCTAAGCGGCGCAGCACGCGCCGGTAGGCCGATGGCAGTTCCAGCTGGGCAAGGTGCAAACGACGTTCCGGGAACCCTCCCACATGCCGGCGGCTGTTGCGGAACATGACTCGTCCAGTACCGTGACGATCAAGCAGCGCATCGCGCAACTGAGCGCGGGCAGCATCTTGCTGTTCAGCACTTGCCTCAGGGTTGCACAACGTTGCTAGCAACGCCTGGCTGTCACGGTCGTCCGCTACATTATCGACCCGTTTACGCGCCTCGCCGTTATCGGGTAGCTCATCCAAGGCATCAATGGCTTGAGCGACAGCGATGTAATGATGTTCTTCGTCTTTAAAGCGTTCGATATCGTGGTAACGCTCGGCATCTAGCAAGCGCAAGCGAGCGAAATGACTCTCAACACCCATCTGTTCTGGCGTAGCCGTCAGCAGCAATAAGCCAGGAATATCAGCAGCAAGCTGCTCAACACACTGATAGCCTGGGCCGCTGCCATCAGGGCTCCAGTCAAGATGATGGGCTTCATCGACGATCAATAAATCAAACTGGCTCGCCTGGGCCTGCTCTTGGCGGTGAATATTGGCGAACAGCCAACCTTGGCTAGCCAATACAATTTGGGCGCTTTCAAATGGATTGGCACTGCCGTGGGCGAGACTTTGGTGCTCATCCAGCAGGCTAACATTGAGTGAGAAACGGCGTAACAGCTCGACCAGCCATTGGTGGGTAAGGCTGTCTGGCACCAATATCAACGCGCGTTCTACTCGGCCAGCCAGAAGCAGACGGTGCAGAATCAGGCCCGCCTCAATCGTTTTACCCAGCCCAACTTCGTCTGCAAGCAGTACGCGCGGGGCATGGCGACCTGCCACTTCGTCAGCGATATACAGCTGGTGAGGAATCAGGTCGATGCGCGGCCCCGCAAAGCCCAGAGCGCTGTGCTGCTCGATGCGCTGATAGTGGTGCAGCGTGCGAAAGCGCAGGTCAAACCAGTCATTGCGGTCAACTTGGCCGGTCAACAGTCGATCGCGCGCCTGATCAAACTGCATGGTGTCGGCAAGCTTTGCTTCAGAGAGCTCACGAGGAAGGCCGCTGCTATCTTCACCAATGTAGGTGATTAAGCCATTGGTCTCTTTGCTATCGTCTACGATCATCTGCCAGCCATCAGCAGAAATTACGCGGTCGCCGCTGCCAAACATGACGCGGGTCAAGGGCGCTTGGCGGGTGTTGTAGGTACGGGTTTCCTGGCTGGCACTGAACAAAATGGTAACGCTACGGGCGTCGCAGTTAAGCACGGTGCCGAGTCCAAGCTCAGCCTCGCCGTCGCTAATCCAGCGCTGGCCGGGAGAAAAATCGCTCATGATGCCTCGAGGAAGTCTACAGAAACAGGTTGTACGCCACCGGGGCAGGTCGCCGGTGGCAACAGGGCGAGGGATTCTAACGCAAAGGAGCGGGGGGATTAAGGTCTATCGTGGTCAATCTTCCAACCATTGTTCCAGCTGTGCGCGGGTTAATTCTCCTACGTGTACATCCAACGTGTTGCCTTGTCGGTCAAAAAGCACTGTAGTGGGCAGGCCTGGAGCTTGAAATTGTGCCATTAGCGTTTGGCTCGGATCACGCAGTGCGTAGCGAAAATCCAGCCTCTGCTCGTCTAGATAGCGCACTATCGGCAGTAAGTCTTCGCCTTGGTTAGCGACTACCACGCTCACGCCCTCACGCTTTGCTGCTTCTTCGAGCAACGGCATTTCGCGCAGGCAAGGAGGACACCAGGTAGCCCATAAGTTAACGATAATCAGGTCGCCGCTTTCAGTCAGCGAAGAGAGATTCACCGCATTGCCGTCCATATCTTCCAGGGTGATCTCTGGTAGTGCGTCAATGGCGAAGTCATTGCCTAAGGGGGCAAGCGTTACCAAGACCAGCCACAGACTTGTCGTGCCGACCAACATGGCAAGGCCGCCGATGAGCGCCAATAGTCGCTTACGTAGCGCCCAGGCTGTCCAAATTAACCCTGCAATTAAGCCACCCAGCGCATTGTAGCCGGGTTGCCATACTTTCAGTGCTTCCAGCGGTGCTGCGCTGTAGCTTTCCCAATTGAGCGCTACAAAAACAATCCGCGCTCCCAGCAGCCATATCACCATTAGCCCGTTGAACCAGCGCCCATGCTGTGAAGGCGTTAACCCCAGCAGGTAGCGGCTAACCAGTAATAACAGTAGCGCGCAGCCTAAGGCATATAGCCGAGGGGTGGAGATCAGCAGTGGGCCAATGGCAATCGCATTCATGATTTTTCCGTTAAACAGGTACACTGGTAAACCATACCACGCACGTTAAAAATTACGGAGATGTCTATGCCTCAACCCGCTTTCGACATGCTGCGGGCGCTGGCCATTGGGTCGCAGGCGCTGGGTTTAATGCTGATTATTACTTTGGAAACTGTAATGGGCGATGCAGCTCGCCTCTGGCAAGGGGGTGTGCTGGCTGTCATGGTTGCTGCCGCACTGACGATCGCGTTAATAAGGCTGTACCGCAATAAGCGTTACCAAAAACAGCTGGCTGAGCGTCGCCAAAATGCTGATGAGACGGAAGAACGTTAGAAAGCGTTGCTTGTGTTTTTAGCGTTCCGGTTCCAGATTAAGAGAAGTCCCGCGCTGGACCGTCGGGGCACTCAACATACTGGGAGCGACAAATAATATGATTAATAAGCGCGCATTAGCCACCGCCGTTGCGGCCTCATCTCTTGCTTTAGCGGGCATGGCCCAGGCGGAGGTCAAAGTTGGCTTCTTGGGCGGTTTTACCGGGGGAATTGAAAGCCTGACACCACCTATTTTTGCGGGTGCTCAGCTTGCCGTCGAGCAGATCAATGAGCAGGGCGGTATCTTAGGCGGGCAAACATTGGAGATGCCTTCTGGGGATACCACCTGTTCGGATGCATCAGCTGCCTCTAACGCTGCAGATCGTATGGTGAACTCTGAGCAAGTCACCGCGATTGTCGGCGCTTTATGTACTGGGGCAACGATTGCTGCTGCTAATAACGCAGCAATTCCAGGCGGTGTGTTGATGGTCTCACCTGCGTCAACGGCGCCCGCCGTTTCTGAGCTGGATGACAACGACTTAGTTTTCCGTACCGTGCCATCGGATGCTTTCCAGGGCGAAATGCTTGCTAAGCTACTGCTTGATAAAGGTATCGACTTTGTCGCGGTGACCTATGTTAATAACGACTATGGTCGTGGCTTGTCGGATGCCTTCAGTGACGCCTTTGAAGCGGGCGGTGGCGAAATAGCAGAAAACCTCGCACATGAAGATAACCGTGCCGACTACCGTTCTGAGCTTGGCTCGCTCTCTTCGAGTGGCGCAGACACGCTGGTCGTGCTGGCCTATGCCGATACCTCCGGTCAGACGGTACTTCGCCAAGCCTACGAAAGCGGCATGTTCACCCAGTATGTGGGTGCCGATGGTATG
Organism: Halomonas qaidamensis; assembly: GCF_025917315.1. Taxonomy (NCBI): domain Bacteria; kingdom Pseudomonadati; phylum Pseudomonadota; class Gammaproteobacteria; order Oceanospirillales; family Halomonadaceae; genus Halomonas; species Halomonas qaidamensis. The sequence continues at coordinate 173,282 of NZ_CP080627.1, forward strand.
GTTGGTGATAGCTTAGTAGAAGCGATTGGCGCAGATGTGCTGGATGGAATGATCGCCACACGTCCTGGCAGCCCTGATCTCCCCGGGACAAACATTTTCAATGAAGCGGCTGAAGCGGCGGGCATTGATCCTAGCGCCGTATTCGCTGCCCAGGCTTATGATGCGGCCTTCCTAGTGGCGTTGGCTATTGAGCAAAATGGCAGTGCCGAGCGTGAGGGGCTTTCTGAAGCGCTACGCAGTGTTTCCAGCGCGCCAGGTGAAGTAATACTGCCGGGCGAGTGGGAAAAAGCGGTTGAGTTGATCGCAGCAGGTACTGAGATAAATTACGAAGGTGCCTCTGGCTCTCATGAATTTGACGAAAACGGCGACGTGCCCGGCGTTGTTGTGGAAATGGTGGTAGAAGAGGGCTCGTTCACTAGCAAAGGTTTGGTTGAACTCTAGTCAACATAGCGGTAATTGAGAAGTAACCAAAACGCCCCAGGCAACGAGCTTGGGGCGTTTTTTTAGCACTGTTTTTTTAGCGCTGTGTTTTTAGCACTGCGAGGGCGTTAACCGTGGGTTTTTATTTTCTCTGGCAGCAAACCTTTCGGAGCAAAGCGTAGTACCAGGGTAATCAACATGCCGATTACCAGAACCCGTGCTTGCAGTGCCCGGCTATCCATATTGCTAGGCGCTTCCCAGCCGAAGGCGTTCTCTCCCAGCGTGACCGCTAGTTGCATTAAAAATAGAGCCAGTGGTTCTGACATAATCCAAATAATATAAACCGCGACTGCCCCAAAAATGGTGCCAAGGTTATTACCTGGGCCACCTAAAATAACCATGACCAGCACCAGGAAGGTGTGATTGAGAGGCAAGTAGCCTTGAGGATCAAACAGGCTGTTAAAGGTGCCCAGCATGCCGCCGCCAAGGCCCATCAAAATACAGCCTAATACGAAAATTTCCAGGCGCCGCTTGTTGATATCTTTACCCATGGCCGCTGACGAGACTTCGTTATCGCGAATCGCACGAATCATTCTTCCCCAGGGGGCGTGGTACGCCCGATGGAGTAAAAAGAAAATCACTGCGATCACGACAGCCGTCACAGAAAGATAAATCGCTCGGGAAAGCGTAAAGCCGAGTTCCGCCGGGCCAGGGGTAGGCCAAGGAAGAGGCGATACTGTGGCAGTGCCGCGTGTCAGCCAGTCGGAATTTTTCAAAAAAGCTTTGATGATTTCCGCGATACCCAGTGTGGCAATGGCGAGGTAGTCACTGCGTAGGCCAAGACAAACGTGGCCAATAAAGTAACCAACGCCGCCAGCAAGGGCGCCACCGACAATCCAGCCTACCCAGGCAGGTAAGCCAAAACCGCCAATAAAGCCCGCCTGAGACTGTATTTGACTGGTCACCTCGCGAAGCAGGCTGATGACAATCAAATAGAGTACGATCCCGATCACGACGGCGAGCACGGTACGCAGCTTTTTCGGCACGCCGAACCTATCAAGCTTTGTAACTCCGACGACGATCAAGGTTGCCGCAATGCCATACAGCAGAACTTGGCCGAGTTCTCCCGGTAGTTCAGTACCCCAGAATGCGTCATTCACTGGGACGCTAAACAGCATGGCGCAGAAACCGCCGAGTGCGACGAAGCCCATGACACCAGCATTAAACTGTCCGGCGTAGCCCCATTGAATCGTTAGGCCCAGAGCAAGAATGGCGTAACAAGCAGCTTCTACCAGCATGCGCGTACTGTAGGCTGCGCCCATTGCCGCGTAGACTGCTAGCACGGCAGCTAATAGAGCGCCAAATAGCACCAGCTCGCGCAGCGGAAAGCGCCGCTCAGGAGTGGCATCTTTGGGCGTGTAGGCAGGATTGTGGTTTTTTGTGGAATGGCTCATTAGATCACCTTGCCTTTAAACAGGCCGGTAGGACGCCACACTAAGATGGCCACCAAAATAAAGAACGGCACCACGATTTTGTACTCAGTGCCTACAAAGGCGAGGTTAGAGGGGAGCTCCAGCCAAGTAGGTAGGCTGTCGCGGAAGGGACGTAGGAGAACATTCCAGTTAAATACCGCCAGGGTTTCTGCAAAGCCGACGACAAATCCCCCTGCAATGGCCCCGTACGGGTGGCCTACGCCTCCGACAATGGCCGCCGCGAAAATAGGCAGTAGCAGGAAGAAACTTAGGTCGGGTTTAAACGTGACATCTAGTGACAACAGGGTGCCCGCAATTGCCGCCAGCCCGCCTGCAATCACCCATGTGACGGCCACAATGGTGTTGGTATTAATACCAGATGCCTGAGCAAGTTCAGGGTTGTCTGACATGGCGCGCATGGCTTTGCCAAGTCGCGAGCGATTGAGGAATAGGTGTAGGGCGACCACTGCCACTAACGTAATCACAAACAAGTAAATCTGAGGCTCGGTAATCACGATGGGGGCTCGAACTCCCTCGAAAGGTAGCGCGATGCGGAAAATTTCCTTGCGGTCATCGACGTACAAGCTTTGACCACCGGTGCCGGAAAATAACCGGATAAGCCCTTGAAGCATGAGCGTTACGCCCAGCGAGCCAATCACCATCACGATAGGTTTGACGCCATGGGCGCGTAGCGGTTTATAGAACGCTTTATCAATGCCCACCGCCAGCGCTGCCGTCAGTAACATGGCTAACGGCAGCATGATAAGCGCCGTTGGTACGCCGATACTGGCGCCTGCCGCTGGGAAGGCAGTTGTCAGTAGTAGCACCATAAAGGCACCAAAGGTCATTATGTCGGCATGGGCAAAGTGGGCAAAGCGCATAATGCTAAAGATTAGCGTGACGCCAATGGCACCAATGGCATAAATAGAGCCAGTGACGCTACCTGCAATCACTACGTTATTGATAAAAAAGACCAGTTCGTTCACGCGTTTCTCCCCCGGGCTAGCCGCCCAAAAAGCTTTTGGCGACGTCAGGGTCAGCCAGTAACGCAGCCCCCGTGTCTGTAAAGCGGTTCTGTCCCGCCGCCAGCACAAAGCCTTTATCGGCAATGGCTAAGGCCTGTTTAGCATTCTGTTCCACCATCAAAATGCCCACGCCAGCGGCGTTAATTTTTTTAACCCGATCAAAAATTTCATTCATGTAAAGGGGCGACAAGCCAGCTGTTGGCTCATCCAGTAGCAGCAGACTAGGTTCAGCCATTAACGCACGGCCCATGGCGACCATTTGGCGCTGACCACCGGAAAGCTCTCCCGCGGGCTGGTGACGCTTCTCAACGAGAGGGGGGAAGAAGTCGTAAACTTGCTCCAGCATGCGCTTTACGTTTTGAGGTTTAAGATAGGCACCCATTTCCAGGTTCTCTTTAACCGTCAGGCTGGGGAAAACGTTTTTCTCCTGGGGGACAAAGCCCATGCCACGCTCAACCAATTGATTCGGCGGCAGGTTATGGATCGGCTGTCCGTTAAGCAAAATCTCGCCCTGATTAACGTTCAACAGCCCAAAAACTGCTTTTAGCATCGTGGATTTGCCTGCGCCGTTAGGGCCAACAATGACACCAACTTCATCGGCATACAGGGTCATATTGACCCCATTAAGGATATTCATACTGCCATAACCGCCGTGCACATCGCGTGCCTCAAGCAGTGGCTGTGGGGATGACGGTGTGGATGACATAGGCGCGTCTCAGCTGGGCCGCACTGTGGTGAACAATGGCGACCATGTTGTTGTGGCTGTTATCTAGGTGACAAACTCAGCGTTATCAAGCGGCATCAGTGCCGAAATATGCTTCTATAACGGCCGGATTGTTTTGTATTTCTTCAATTGAACCCTCAACCATGACGCTGCCTTGGGCCAGTACAATCACTGGATCGCAGAGCCGCGAAATCATATCCATATCGTGCTCAATCACCAGAAAGGTATAGCCCATTTCGCGATTTAAACGTTCGATATTGCCCATTAAATCGCCAAGTAGCGTGCGGTTTACACCAGCGGCGATTTCGTCTAACAGCACGACTTTGGCATCGGTCATCATCGTGCGGCCTAGCTCTAGCAGTTTTTTCTGACCACCCGACAAGTTGCCCGCAAGCTCGTTACGTACATGATGCAAGCCAACAAACTCAATGACTTCCAGTGCGCGGCGGCGCACCTCTGCCTCCTGGCTGCGTACCAGTGCGGGCTTGAACCAGGTATTAAATAGATGTTCCCCTGCTTGATTGGGTGGCACCATCATCAAGTTTTCCAGTGCGCTCATTTGGCTAAACTCATGGGCGATTTGGAAGGTGCGTAGTAAGCCTTTGTGGAAGCGTTGATCAGCGCTTAGCGAGGTAATGTCTTCACCATCCAACAGAATGCGGCCACTATCTGGCGTAAGTGCGCCCGCAATTAAATTGAAGAGCGTGGACTTACCTGCCCCGTTGGGGCCGATCATGCCGGTAATTGAACCTTTTTCAACCCGGATTGAGCAGTCGTTGATAACGTGCAGCCCGCCGAAGGCTTTGTTGACGTGTTGTACCTCGATAAGGGGAGTCATTATGTCCTCGCGCCGCAGGCGACCTTTGGCCGCCTGGGTTATTAGCATTATATTAAGCAGGCTTACGCAGCCGCTGACTCAAGGCAAACGCACCGACAATGAGCAGTGCGCCGAGGGTTGGGATAACGTAGCCTTCCACTTGTGGGAGAGTGCGTAAAAATACAAATGATACGGCAGCAGGACCCACAAAGCGCACCAAGAAACGCCAGGTTTTAAACCATGTAAGGTTGGTACCAAGCTCTTTCATCACTTCGCTTTGGGTCAGTGCCCAGCCTGCAAATAGAGCGATCATTAGCCCGCCCAGCGGCATAAAGATATTGGTCAACAGCTCAATAAATTCAAAAGCGCTGCGGCCAAAGAGAGCGTGGAAAATCGTCCCTTCGGCCCATATGTTGAAGCTCACTACGGTGAGTAAGCCCATTGCCCAAGCCGCGACGACCATAATGGTGACCGCCTGGGGGCGGGTCATATCAAAACGCTCGACCAGAAAGGCCGCAACAGGTTCTATTAACGAAATAGACGAGCTAACCGCAGCCCCCAGCACCAAAATAAAGAAGACCCCGCCCACCAGAGCACCAAATGGCATGTCAGCAAATGCTAGCGGCAAAGTGACAAACATCAGGCCAGGACCCTGACCGGTTTCTAGGCCTGCCCCAAATACCAGCGAGAAAATTGCTAGCCCTGCCACCATGGCAACCGCAGTATCTACAAACGCCACGGCGATAGCTGTTCGGGTCAAGGAGGCTTCACTGGACATATAAGCGCCGTAGGCCATGATGGCACCCATCCCAAGGCTCAGGGTGAAGAAAGATTGCCCCATTGCCTGTAACCAACCCTCTAAGCTGAGATCGGCAATATTGAACGTAAACAAGAAGCTTGCTGCCGCTCTCACGTCGCCATTAATGACGCCGTAGATAAGTACCACGATGAGAATCACAAACAGCGCTGGCATCATGATGCGCAGCCCTGACTCGATCCCTTTATGAATCCCCATGCCGACAATTAACGCCGAGAAGGCGATAAACAGCGTGTGATAAAGCGTCATCAGGCCCGGAGACGCTAGCAACGCATCAAAGCCAGCGCTAATCGTTGCAGCATCGGCACCGACTAATGAGCCAGTTAGCATCAGCCACGTGTAGTGCAGTGCCCAGCCAGCAATGACAGAATAAAAACTCAAAATTAAAAAGGCAGAAGCAGCGCCCAGCCAACCAATGGATTCCCAGGCACGGGAGGTCTTATGTGTTTTGGTTAAATGGCGCATCCCCATAATGGGGCTTTGGCGACTGGTTCGCCCAAGCATTGTTTCCGCAATCAAAATGGGGATGCCAACCGCAAAAATGGTCAGTGCGTAAATTAAAATAAATGCACCACCACCATTTTCCCCTGTGAGATAGGGAAAGCGCCAGAGGTTGCCTAGGCCGACGGCAGAGCCAACCGCTGCTAGCAAAAACGTGCCTTTGTGAGTCCAGACGTTATGACCGCTCATGTGGAGGAGTGTCCATGTCGTGGTGAAAGGATGGGGGTAAATATCCAAACACCTGTATGAATTATAGGTTGCCAGTGCTCCAGGGCCGCACTGAGATAAGTACTACTTTGCGATAGAACGCCTACGCTTACCAGCCTGCTAGCGTTAAGGCTGCGTTTATGACGCCGCTTGGCGTAGGGCACGGGGCATGGGGGGAGGCGAAAGCGAGAAAAGTGTGAGGGAAGAGCGTTATCAACCCCATAAAAAAAGAAGCCCGCACATGGCGGGCTTCAGGGACTTGCTGTCGATCATTTACTATCGAGCGTTGACTGGCAAAGAGTTATTTCTTGCTAGCACGCTTACGCTCGTTTTCGGTTAAGTGCTTTTTACGCAGACGAATATGGCTGGGAGTAACTTCTACCAATTCATCAGAATCCAAGAATTCGATGGCCTGCTCAAGAGTGAACTTGATCGGCGGCGTCAACACGATGTTTTCATCATTACCCGTTGAGCGCATGTTATCGAGTTTTTTGCCTTTGGTTGGGTTAACTACCATGTCGTTGGCACGGTTGTTAATACCAATCAGCATACCTTCGTATACTTCGGTCGCATGATCAATAATCAGCTTGCCGCGTTCTTGCAAAGCGTAGAGCGCGTATGCAAGGGCTTTACCGCCGACCATAGAAACTAGTACGCCATTGCGACGCTCGATAGACGCATCGGGCTTAAGTGGTCCGTAGTGGTCAAAGCGGCTAGTCAGGATGCCGGTACCTGAGGTCAAGGTTAAGAACTGACCACGGAAACCGATCAAACCGCGCGCCGGAATAATAAAGTCCAAACGAACACGACCTTTGCCATCAGGGTTCATGTTAGTTAGCTCGCCCTTACGGTAGCCAAGCTCTTCCATGATAGAGCCTTGGTGCTGCTCTTCACAGTCGATGATGACCTCTTCGTAAGGCTCTTGCTTAACGCCATCGATCTCTTTAATGATAACTTCTGGGCGGCCAACCGCCAGCTCGAAGCCTTCACGGCGCATGGTTTCGATCAATACCGACAAGTGCAATTCACCACGGCCAGATACCTTGAACTTCTCAGGCGTTTCGCCCTGCTCAACGCGTAGTGCTACGTTGTGAATCAGCTCTTGTTCCAGACGATCTTTAATATTACGGCTGGTGACGAACTTGCCTTCTTTGCCAGCAAACGGGGAGTCATTGACCTGGAACGTCATTGAAACGGTCGGTTCGTCAACAGACAGTGGCGGCAATGCTTCAATGGCACTTGGATCGCACAGCGTGTCAGAGATCGATAGATCTTCAATGCCAGTAACGCAAACGATATCGCCTGCGGTAGCTTCCGTCGTTTGGACGCGCTCAAGACCCATATGGGTCATAACCTGGCCGATCTTACCCTTGCGGGTAGAGCCATCAACGCTGATAACCGAGATTTGCTGGTTAGGCTTCACCGAGCCACGCTTGATACGGCCAAGGCCGATAACGCCCACGTAACTATTGTAATCCAGCGCCGAGATTTGCATCTGGAACGGACCATCAATCTCAACGGCGGGTGGCTCGACGATATCGACAATCGCCTGGAACATGGGGTCCATGTTGTCAGCCAACTCTTCCGGATCCATGCCAGCAATGCCGTTCAGCGCCGAGCAGTAGATGATTGGGAAATCAAGCTGGTCGTCGGAAGCACCGAGGTTGTCAAACAGATCAAAAATCTGATCAATAACCCAGTCAGGGCGAGCGCCGGGACGGTCAATTTTATTGACGACGACGATCGGCTTTAGGCCCTGGGCAAATGCTTTCTGAGTAACGAAGCGCGTTTGCGGCATAGGGCCGTCAACGGCATCTACCAGAAGCAGTACCGAGTCCACCATGGACATGACCCGCTCAACCTCGCCACCAAAATCGGCGTGTCCAGGGGTGTCCACGATGTTGATGTGGTAATCCTTACCATTGCCATCTTGCCACTGAATAGCAGTATTTTTGGCCAGGATGGTGATGCCACGCTCTTTTTCCTGGTCATTGGAGTCCATGATGCGCTCTTGGCCTTCGGCCTTGCGGTCGAGCGTTCCGGACTGGCTTAACAGCTTGTCTACCAAGGTAGTTTTACCATGGTCAACGTGGGCGATGATGGCAATGTTGCGAAGATTCTCGATCACGACGCGATCCTGCTAGAAAAATAGGGCGGCATTATAGGGTCTGGGTGCGGTTCACTACCAGTGCTGTCTTAAATAAAGGTGCAAGTCAATAACCTAAACATGGCAGTTTTCGCTCTAGCGGTGCTTCCGTTAAGATAGGCGTTTTCCCAGTTGGGGCAAGCACATGACCATCGGTAACCTGATGCGTTTGTTAAGCGATGGCGAGGTTCATTCCGGTGAACAATTAGGTGAAGCGCTGGGCGTTTCCCGAGCCGCCGTATGGAAACAGCTAAAAAAATTAGACGCATTGGGCGTTGAGCTGGTGGCTGTGAAAGGTCGCGGTTATCGACTTGCCTATCCGTTAGAGCCGCTGGATGGGGCAAAAATTGTAGAGCGTTTGCCCGCGAATGCTCGCCATCTCTTATCCAGGCTATTCATTGAAGACCAGCTGCCATCGAGTAATGAATATATACGCCAGCGATTTGCGCAGGGAGCAGGGCACGGTGAAGTATGCTTTGCTGAGCTACAAACCGCCGGTCGTGGCCGTCGCGGGCGCGTATGGTCTACGCCTTGGGGGCAGAGCTTAATGCTTTCGCTTGGCTGGCGTTTTGAGTCAGGGGTTAACGCCCTGGAGGGGTTGAGTCTTGCAGTTGGCGTGGTGGTTGCTCAAGTGCTGGAGCAGTATGGGGTTTCACCCAAATTAAAATGGCCTAACGACATATTGCTGGCAGAGAAAGGTAGTGAGCTTGGCAAGCTGGCCGGTATTTTGATTGAAGTCACTGGGGATGCAGCAGGTCCGTGTGAAGTAGTCATTGGGATTGGCATGAATCTGTCGCTACCCGATAGTCTGCGTGCCACTATTGATCAGCCTGTGGCGGCGCTGTTTGATGCAAAGGCGGGTATTTCGCGCAATCAGTTAGCTGCGGATATGGTATCTGAATTATTGGATATGCTGGCAGGCTTCGAAAGCGAAGGGTTTACCCCTTGGCGAGACGAATGGAATAGTCGCCATGCCTATGCAGGGTTGCCGATCCGTATTATTCAGGGTGAGCGCTCAAGTGATGCAGTGGCTAGAGAGGTAGATGAGAGTGGTAATCTTTGGGTTACCGAAAATGATCACTCGCGACGCCTGTCGGGCGGTGAGATCAGTGTACGCAGGCGCCTATGATTTTGGATTTGGATATCGGCAATACGCTATCAAAGTGGCGGTTAAAAGATGCCGAAAGTAGTGAGATACGTTCACGAGGTGCGGTGTGGACGCGAGAAGAGTGGCGGCCAGGGGCAGATATTCCGAATCTTGACGTAGTAGAGGCAGTACGTATTTCCAGTGTTGCCAGAGCTACCGTGCTGGAAGAGACCGTTGCTTTGCTGCGTCGCCAAGTACGCCAGGTCTATGTGGCGCGCTCTACGCCTGAAGCGTTGGGCGTTATTAATGGCTACGAAGAGCCTGGGCGCTTAGGGGTGGATCGTTGGATGGGCGCATTGGCTGGCTATCAATTGGCTGGTGGCTGCTGTGCTGTCGACTGCGGTAGTGCGATAACGATTGATTTTGTACTGCCTGGCGGTGTTCATCTTGGTGGGTTTATTGTGCCTGGTTTGCGGCTGATGAAAGAGAGCCTTAAGTTAGGCACCCGTAACGTGGCGATTGATCCAGAAAGTGAAGCTGACGCGCTACTCGAGCCGGGGCGGCGCACGGTCGATGCGGTGAATCACGGCATCTACATGGCGGCAGTTAGCGCAATTAATCGAATTTATAGCGAGGTGTGTGATCAGCAAGGTGTCGCGTTGCCCATGATGCTAACGGGTGGAGACGCCAGAGTGGTTTCTCGTGGTGTGCAAGTACCCCACGCTGTATGGCCAGACATGGTATATGGCGGATTAGAGGCTAGTTTTCCGCTTACCTTTGCAGAGCGTGCTGGCAAAATGTCAGGCGCGCCAAGCGTGCCTGAGCCTGTTTCGTTAGAAAAAATTCGCGCGGGTCTTGCATTCTCAATGCTGCTTTGACAGAATGCAGCGCGTTCCAAGGCATAAGCCACGCTAAGTATTAGTGTGCAAGTGTTGATAAGTTCACAAGCTTTGAAAAAATAAAGAGTTTGTAAGCTTGACACCGTTTTGGAGGCTGGCATAATGTGCCGCCACAGCTGGAGAGGTTCCCGAGTGGCCAAAGGGAGCAGACTGTAAATCTGCCGCGAAAGCTTCGAAGGTTCGAATCCTTCCCTCTCCACCAGTTTTATCAAGCAGTGACTAAGTCATTGCTTGGGAATGAAAGGCCGGTAAGCGGGCTTAGCTACTGTATCTCGTGCAACGGATTGTCATTCCATAGGCAAGTTCGGCGGGCGTAGTTCAATGGTAGAACCTCAGCCTTCCAAGCTGATGGTGCGGGTTCGATTCCCGCCGCCCGCTCCAGTTTGATGTGTTTGGCTCATGTAGCTCAGGGGTAGAGCACACCCTTGGTAAGGGTGAGGTCGACGGTTCAATTCCGTCCATGAGCTCCATATTGCATAAAAGCGAGCTAAGCTCGCTTTTTTTGTTTTCACTCGTCAGTTTTGATGGGTGTTGAATGGGGTTGTCAAGTGGAGAGTTATCCGCTATTATGACGCCCGCTGTTGCGCAGGCATTTGTTTGTGCACATGACGATACAGGCCAGTAGCTCAATTGGCAGAGCAGCGGTCTCCAAAACCGCAGGTTGGGGGTTCGATTCCCTCCTGGCCTGCCAACCTTCCCCAGGTTGGTATGTCTTTTTCTAGAATTCCTTTGTCGCTCGCTGCACCCTTGGGAGTCTCGTTTTTATGAAGCCTAGTTCCGTAAAACATGGCGAAGAGGTGCAACAGTCGCGCCATGACGGGCTCAAGTGGGCGGCGGTTGTGGCGCTGCTTGTTGTTGCAGTTGTTGGTAATACCTATTTCGCTGATATTGGCCTGCTCTACCGCGTATTGGGTGTGGTGGTGTTTTGTGCGATTGCGGGTTTGATCGCGCTGACCACTGCTAAAGGTCGCGATTTAGTAGAGCTTGCCGTAAGCGCCAAGAAAGAGATACAGCGCGTTGTATGGCCGACTCGCCCTGAAACCATTCAGACGACAGCTATTGTGTTGGCGGCTGTTGTGGTGGTGGGTTTGATGCTGTGGTTGATTGATACTCTTCTTGGCTGGGCGATGTCCGGCGTCATTGGTTAGGAGCTTTCATGTCCAAACGTTGGTATGTCGTCCACGCTTATTCCGGCTTTGAAAAGCATGTCATGCGTTCGCTTATCGAGCGTGTGAAAATGTATGGCATGGAAGATCGCTTTGGCGAAATTCTAGTGCCAACGGAAGAAGTCGTCGAAGTGCGTGACGGAAAGCGCCGTAAGAGTGAGCGCAAATTCTATCCAGGTTACGTGCTGGTCGAGATGGAAATGGCCGACGAAACCTGGCACCTCGTCAATGAAACTCCGCGTGTAATGGGGTTTATTGGTGGCACGAAAGAGAAGCCTGCTCCAATTGCTTCGCGTGAAGCAGACGCTATTCTGCGTCGGGTGAAAGACGGTACTGATAAGCCGCGGCCTAAAACGATGTTTGAGCCGGGTCAATCGGTTCGCGTTGTTGATGGCCCGTTCGCCGACTTCAATGGCGTAGTCGAAGAAGTTAATTACGATAAGAGCCGTTTGCAGGTCAGCGTGCTGATCTTTGGGCGTGCAACACCTGTGGAACTTGAGTTCTCTCAGGTAGAAAAAGAGTAAGTTTAATTAAGTGGCGGGATGGCGTGCATTGCATGTCATCCCTGCATTATGTGAAGCAGCGAAGCGCTGCTTTATGTGTACCGGGGAGCCGTAAGGCGCTATCACCCAACTGGAGTATTTAACATGGCCAAGAAAGTACAGGCTTATATCAAACTGCAGGTTGCTGCAGGTAAAGCCAATCCAAGTCCGCCCGTCGGCCCTGCGCTGGGTCAGCACGGCGTGAACATCATGGAATTCTGTAAGGCGTTCAACGCGGCTACTCAAGAAATTGAGCCTGGCCTGCCGACGCCTGTCGTGATCACCGTCTACTCTGACCGTAGCTTCACGTTCGTCACTAAGACGCCACCTGCTGCCGTGCTGCTGAAAAAAGCAGCGGGCATCAAGTCCGGTTCTGGTGAGCCGAACAAGAAGAAGGTTGGTACCGTGACGCGTGAGCAGCTTGAAGAGATCGCTAAAACGAAAGAGCCAGATATGACGGCTTCTGATCTCGATGCCGCGGTGCGCACCATCGCTGGCAGCGCTCGTAGCATGGGCCTAAATGTGGAGGGTCTCTGATCATGGCTAAACTAACTAAGCGCGCGAAAGTTATTCGCGAGAAAGTAGACCCGAACAAAGCTTACTCTCTTGAAGAAGCGGTTGCGCTGCTCGCTGAACTGTCTACCGTTAAATTCAAAGAGTCCTTGGATGTAGCGATCAATCTTGGTGTTGATCCGCGTAAATCTGACCAGGTTGTACGTGGTGCTACTGTCATGCCTAACGGTACTGGCAAAGACGTGCGTGTAGCGGTCTTCACTCAGGGTGCTAACGCCGATGCTGCTAAAGAAGCAGGCGCTGACATCGTAGGTATGGAAGATTTGGCTGAGCAAGTCAAAAAAGGCGTAATGGATTTTGACGTCGTGATTGCTTCTCCAGATGCTATGCGTGTTGTTGGTCAGTTGGGTCAAATTCTTGGTCCGCGCGGCCTGATGCCTAACCCGAAAGTTGGCACCGTTACACCTGACGTTGCTACTGCGGTTAAAAATGCTAAGGCGGGTCAGGTGCGTTTCCGTACCGACAAAAACGGCATTATCCACACAACGTTGGGTAAGGCTGATTTTGAAGCATCCGCTGTTCTGGGTAACCTGGAAGCGCTGGTTGCTGACCTTAAGAGACTCAAGCCGAGCTCTTCTAAAGGTATCTACTTTAAGAAAGTCACCCTGTCCACTACCATGGGCCCAGGTCTGACTATCGACCACTCTGCGTTGGTATAAGCAAGTAGTCGTACGTTTCGTAAGAGCTGATTAAGTAAGAACCGAGCAAGAACTTTGCGGTCCCCTGTGAATGCGTAAGCCAAGCAGGGCATCGTCAAAGACCGCAGGTGCCGCATCTTTTAAGGGTGCGGCTTAATCGCCCTAAAAGCGCCTGCGCAGATGGTGTGGCCGCCAGTTGGTTGAGGTTTTTAGCCAAACCGCTTTCTGGTGAGCACCATCCCCCAAGGCTTCCAGCGTTGTTTTTCGTCTGGAAGAGATGGTAACCACCGGAGCCTGTTGTGGGTTCCGGCACGAAGGAGTGATCACTGTGCCACTAGCACTTGAAGGCAAGAAAGCGATTGTTGCCGAGGTCAGTGAAGCGGCCAAGGGCGCACTCTCCGTCGTAGTTGCCGATTCTCGCGGCGTTACAGTCGGTAAAATGACCGACCTGCGTAAGCAAGCGCGTGAGAATGGCGTCCAGCTGCGTGTTGTTCGCAACACTCTGGCACGCCGCGCCCTCGAAGGTACTCAGTGGGAGTGCCTGAACGAGAGCTTTGTTGGTCCTACTCTGCTGGCTTTCTCTACTGACCACCCGGGCGCTGCTGCTCGTTTGTTCAAAGAGTTTGCAAAGCAAGATCAGAACTTCGAAGTGAAGGCGCTGGCCTACGAAGGTGAGCTGATTCCGGCTGCTGACATCGATCGTCTGGCAACCCTACCGACTTACGACGAAGCTATTGCCAAGTTGATGTCGGTAATGAAAGAAGCCTCCGCTGGCAAGCTGGTTCGTACTCTGGCCGCCCTGCGCGATCAGAAGCAAGAAGAAGCTGCATAAGCAGGCCTTTTTGCAAGCAGTCTGTGCTGCATAAGCAGGGCGCTGCTTGAACCATGCAATGAATCCTGAGCACTCGGCAAACCGAGGCTCCCGCAAAGTTAGGAACGAGACAATGGCACTGACCAAAGACGATATCATCAATGCTGTAGCCGACATGTCCGTAATGGAAGTTGTCGAGCTAATCGAAGCAATGGAAGAGAAATTCGGTGTTTCTGCAGCAGCAGCCGTAATGGCTGGCCCGGCTGCAGGCGGCGAAGCAGCTGCTGAAGAGCAGACTGAATTTGATCTGGTACTGACCTCTGCTGGTGACAAGAAAGTTAACGTCATCAAAGCAGTTCGTGAAATCACTGGTCTTGGCCTGAAAGAAGCCAAGGGCGCAGTTGATGGCGCGCCAGCTACTATCAAAGAAGCAATGTCTAAAGAAGACGCTGAAGCAGCTAAAACCAAGCTGGAAGAAGCGGGCGCAAGCGTCGAGCTCAAGTAATTCTTGTGCTGACGGCTTTACGCGCTGCGTAAGCTTCCACGGCTGGCGGCGGGCTTATCCCGCTGCCGGCCTTTTTCTGTTGTATCATGTTGCTTGGCAGCATTGCAGCAGAAAAGCTGCCGTATAAAGCAGCAAAACAGTAAGACCGTTGTTGTGAAGCGTAAGTTGTGAAGCGTAAGTTGTGAGCGCGAGTGATAGCAAAGCGCTAACAGCACTACTGTAACACTGTTATCTATCAAGATTTTTGACGGCGAGCTACCGATTTAGGAGCTTGCTGTCTGCGTCTGAAACGCCCGCGGGGCAGATGACCACGCATCGGTCACCCATGGTGAACAAGCTGGGGAATACAGATGGCTTACTCATATACTGAGAAAAAACGCATCCGCAAGGATTTCGGCAAACTGCCCCAAGTGATGGATGTGCCTTACTTGCTGGCCATCCAGCTTGATTCCTACTACGACTTTCTCCAGCAGGATCGTTCGCCCGACGAGCGCCACGAGATTGGTCTGCACGCGGCGTTTAAGTCCGTGTTTCCGATCGAGAGTTTCTCTGGGAATGCGGCGCTGGAGTATGTCAGCTACCGTTTCGGCACGCCGGCGTTCGATGTAAAAGAGTGTCAGCTGCGTGGCGTGACCTATTCCGCCCCGCTGCGTGTCAAGGTTCGCTTGATCATCTATGATCGCGACTCCTCGAACAAGGCAATCAAGGATATTAAAGAGCAGGAAGTCTACATGGGGGAAATCCCCCTGATGACCGAGAACGGTACCTTTGTTATCAATGGTACTGAGCGGGTTATCGTTTCTCAGCTCCACCGTTCGCCGGGTGTGTTCTTTGATCACGACAAAGGTAAGAGCCACTCCTCAGGCAAGCTGCTCTACTCTGCCCGAGTGATTCCTTATCGTGGTTCCTGGTTGGACTTCGAATTTGACCCTAAAGATAACGTCTTTGTGCGTATTGACCGTCGCCGGAAACTTCCTGCGTCAGTGTTAATGCGTGCCTTGGGTATGAATACCGAAGAGATCCTTGCGGAGTTTTTCGAAACTAGCAAGTTTAGCATTGAGAAAACCGGCTTCTTTGTAGAGCTGGTGCCGTCACGTCTGCGCGGTGAAACCGCTACCTTCGACATTAAAGATGGCGAAGGTAATGTCATTGTTGAAGAAGGGCGTCGTATTACCCAGAAGCACATCCGTCAGCTGGAAAAAGCTGGTCTGGATCGTCTGGAAATACCGATGGAGTATCTGTTTGGTAAAACGTTGGCCAAAGATCAGATCGATACTAAAACTGGCGAGCTGATTTGTCCGTGTAATACCGAAATTACGCCTGAAGTACTCGAGCGTATGGCGCAGGGTGGCATCACCCACATCGAAACGCTCTACACCAACGACCTCGACTGTGGTTCGTTTATTTCCGATACGCTGAAGCTAGATTCTACAGGCTCTGCGCTTGAAGCGTTGGTTGAAATTTACCGCATGATGCGCCCTGGTGAGCCGCCTACTAAAGAGGCTGCTGAGACGCTGTTTAACAACCTGTTCTTCAGCGAAGATCGCTACGACCTGTCAGGCGTAGGTCGTATGAAGTTCAACCGCCGACTGCGTCGCGATACCGACACAGGCTCTGGCGTACTGGATCGTAAAGACATTCTTGATGTTCTACGCGAGCTGATCAATATCCGTAACGGCTTCGGTGACGTTGACGATATCGATCACTTGGGCAACCGCCGTATTCGCTGCGTTGGCGAAATGGCAGAAAACCAGTTCCGCGTTGGCTTGGTTCGTGTAGAGCGTGCGGTGAAAGAACGTCTTTCCATGGCGGAAAGCGAAGGCCTGATGCCGCAAGATCTGATCAACGCTAAGCCGGTCGCGGCAGCGGTGAAAGAGTTCTTCGGTTCTAGCCAGCTTTCCCAGTTTATGGATCAGAACAACCCGCTTTCTGAGGTTACCCACAAGCGCCGTGTGTCTGCACTCGGCCCAGGTGGTTTGACCCGTGAGCGTGCTGGCTTCGAAGTGCGCGACGTACACGCCACGCACTATGGTCGCCTTTGCCCGATTGAAACGCCGGAAGGCCCGAACATCGGTTTGATTAACTCGTTGGCGACGTACAGTCACACCAACAGCTATGGCTTCCTCGAAACGCCATACCGTAAGGTCAACGCTGGGCAAGTGACAGACGATATCGTTCACCTGTCGGCGATTGAAGAGGGCGACTTTGTTATTGCCCAGGCATCTGCTGGTGTGGATGAGTCCAACAGGCTGAGTGATGACTTGGTTCAGGTGCGTCACCGTGGTGAAACCACCTTTATGCGTCCTGAGCAAGTCACGCTAATGGATGTGTCGCCGCGTCAGGTAGTTTCGGTAGCAGCTGCATTGATTCCGTTCCTGGAACACGATGATGCTAACCGTGCCTTGATGGGTGCGAACATGCAGCGTCAGGCGGTACCGACCCTGCGCGCTGACAAGCCGTTAGTGGGCACCGGTATGGAGCGCTTTGTTGCGCGTGACTCTGGCGTTTGCGCCGTGGCACGTCGTGGTGGTGTGATCGACTCGGTTGACGCGCGTCGTGTGGTGGTGCGAGTGCATGAAGATGAAATCATCGGCGGCGAAGCTGGTGTTGATATCTACAACCTGACCAAGTACACCCGTTCTAACCAGAACACCTGTATGAACCAGCGCCCCATTGTGCGCCCTGGTGACAGCGTAGCCCGTGGCGATATTCTTGCTGACGGCCCGTCTGTTGACATGGGTGATTTGGCGCTAGGTCAGAACATGCGCATCGCGTTCATGCCCTGGAACGGTTACAACTTTGAGGACTCCATCCTGCTATCTGAGCGGGTGGTTCAAGAAGACCGCTTTACTACAATTCATATTCAGGAGCTGACCTGTGTATCACGCGATACCAAGTTAGGGCCGGAAGAGATCACCGCCGATATTCCCAATGTTGGGGAGTCTGCGCTGGGTAAGTTGGACGAAGCTGGTGTTGTTTATATCGGTGCTGAAGTTGGCCCCGGCGATATTCTGGTCGGTAAGGTAACACCGAAAGGTGAGACCCAGCTGACGCCGGAAGAAAAGCTTCTGCGTGCCATCTTCGGTGAGAAAGCATCTGACGTTAAAGACACGTCGCTGCGCGCGCCGACTGGTATGAAAGGTACCGTCATCGACGTTCAGGTATTTACCCGCGACGGCGTTGAAAAAGACTCTCGTGCGCTTGCTATCGAACAGATGCAGCTGGATGAAGTGCGTAAAGATCTTCAGGAAACCTATCGTATTGCTGAAGACGCTACCTTTGAGCGCCTGAAGCGTACATTGGAAGGTCAGGCTGTTAATGGCGGCCCGAACCTGAAGAAAGGCGATGTACTTGACGAGGCTTACCTCGACGAACTGCCGCGCCAGCAGTGGTTCAAACTGCGTATGCAGGATGAGGCTTATAACGAGCTGTTGGCTCAAGCCGATGAGCAACTCGAAAACCGCCGTAAAGAGATGGACGAGCGCTTTGAAGATAAGAAGCGCAAGCTGACCCAGGGCGATGATCTCGCACCGGGCGTGCTGAAAATCGTCAAGGTTTACATGGCGGTTAAGCGTCGCATTCAGCCAGGCGACAAGATGGCAGGCCGTCACGGTAACAAAGGTGTTATCTCAGCGATTATGCCCATCGAAGATATGCCGTTCGATGAGAAGGGCGAGCCGGTTGATGTGGTATTGAACCCGCTGGGTGTTCCGTCGCGGATGAACGTTGGTCAGATTCTTGAAACTCACCTGGGCATGGCTGCCCGCGGTTTGGGTGTCAAGATCGACGCGATGCTACGCGATGCACGTGGTCAGCAAGTTGCTGAAATTCGTGACTTCCTAGGCCAGATATATAACACGCCAGGAACCCGTGTTGAGGATATTGATTCGTTAAGTGATGAAGAGATCATTGCGCTAGCGAAAAACCTCAAAGGCGGTGTACCTATGGCAACGCCGGTATTTGACGGTGCTAAAGAGCACGAGATCAAACACCTGCTGAAGCTTGCTGACATTCCTGAGTCTGGACAGATGACGCTGTACGATGGCCGTACTGGCGATGCGTTTGACCGCTCGGTGACCGTTGGCTACATGTACATGCTCAAGCTGAACCACTTGGTAGACGACAAGATGCACGCGCGCTCTACCGGTTCTTACTCGCTAGTGACTCAGCAGCCGCTGGGTGGTAAGGCGCAGTTCGGTGGTCAGCGCTTTGGTGAGATGGAAGTGTGGGCGCTGGAAGCTTACGGTGCCGCGTATACGCTGCAAGAGATGCTCACCGTCAAGTCGGACGACGTCGAAGGCCGCACCAAGATGTATAAAAACATCGTGGATGGCGACCACACCATGCAGGCAGGCATGCCGGAATCCTTCAACGTACTCGTGAAGGAAATCCGCTCGCTGGGCATCGATATCGAGTTAGAGAGCTAGGAGCCGTCCCATGAAAGATTTGGTGAAAGTACTCAAATCGCAATCTCAGTCCGAAGAGTTTGACGCGATCAAGATTACCCTGGCGTCGCCGGACATGATTCGCTCCTGGTCGTTTGGCGAGGTGAAGAAGCCTGAGACTATCAACTACCGTACCTTTAAGCCGGAGCGGGATGGTCTGTTCTGCGCCAAAATTTTCGGCCCAGTAAAAGACTATGAGTGTTTGTGCGGTAAGTATAAGCGCATGAAGCACCGCGGCATCATTTGTGAGAAGTGTGGCGTTGAAGTCACCAAAGCTGCCGTGCGCCGTGAGCGCATGGGCCACATTGAGCTGGCATCGCCGGTTGCTCACATTTGGTTTTTGAAGTCACTGCCGTCTCGTATCGGCATGTTCCTCGATATGACTCTGCGTGATATCGAGCGCGTGCTGTACTTTGAAAGCTTTGTCGTCATCGATCCTGGTATGACCACGCTGGAGCGTGGTCAGTTACTCAACGATGAGCAGTACTTTGAAGCGCTAGAAGAGTTCGGTGATGACTTTGACGCCCGTATGGGTGCCGAAGCTGTCCAAGAGCTGCTGAAAGATATCGATCTGGAAGAAGAGATTAATCACCTGCGTGAAGAGATTCCGCAGACTAATTCTGAAACCAAGATTAAGAAGCTTTCAAAGCGTTTGAAGCTGCTTGAAGCGTTCTACCACTCCGGCAACGCGCCAGCGTGGATGGTCATGGAAGTGCTGCCTGTGCTGCCGCCGGATCTTCGTCCGTTGGTACCGCTGGACGGCGGCCGCTTTGCGACCTCAGATCTGAACGACCTTTATCGTCGCGTTATCAACCGTAACAACCGCCTGAAGCGTCTGCTTGATCTTAATGCGCCGGATATTATCGTGCGCAACGAGAAGCGCATGCTGCAAGAAGCGGTTGATGCGTTGTTGGATAACGGCCGTCGTGGCCGTGCCATTACAGGTTCTAACAAGCGTCCGCTGAAATCCCTTGCCGACATGATCAAAGGTAAGCAGGGTCGTTTCCGCCAGAACTTGCTAGGCAAGCGTGTCGACTACTCCGGCCGTTCGGTTATCACTGTGGGGCCGACCTTGCGTCTGCACCAGTGTGGTCTGCCGAAGAAAATGGCGCTTGAGCTGTTCAAGCCGTTTATCTACTCCAAGCTGCAGTCGTTGGGCTACGCCTCAACGATTAAAGCTGCCAAGAAGATGGTTGAGCGCGAATTGCCTGAGGTGTGGGACATCCTTGCCGATGTTATCCGTGAGCACCCGGTGCTGCTTAACCGCGCACCGACGCTCCACCGTCTTGGTATCCAGGCGTTTGAGCCGCTGTTGATCGAAGGTAAAGCGATCCAGCTGCACCCGCTGGTATGTGCCGCCTACAACGCCGACTTTGACGGTGACCAGATGGCGGTACACGTACCGCTGACCCTGGAAGCCCAGCTTGAAGCGCGTGCGCTGATGATGGCTACCAACAACGTGCTGTCACCCGCCAACGGCGAGCCGATCATCGTTCCATCGCAAGACGTTGTTCTGGGTCTGTATTACATGACCCGCGAAAAGATCAACGCTAAAGGCGAGGGCATGGTGTTCTCTGACCTCAATGAGGTAGAGCGCGCCTTTGGTACTCAGTCGGTATCGCTGCATGCTCGCGTGAAAGTGCGTCTGGACGAAGTCGATGTCGAAGAAGAGACCGGCGAGCGTAGTTTCCATCGTCGCATCTATGACACGACGGTTGGCCGCGCACTACTGTTCCGTATTTTGCCGGAAGGCGTGCCGTTCTCGCTAATCGATCAGCCGATGAAGAAGAAGGCGATCTCTAGCTTGATCAATGAGGTCTACCGTCGTGCTGGCTTGAAGCCTACGGTTATCTTCGCTGACCAACTGATGTACACCGGTTTCCGTTTGGCAACGTGGTCGGGCGCCTCTATCGGTGTTAACGACTTCGTTATTCCTGATGCGAAAACCGAGATTGTTGATGCTGCAGAAGCAGAAGTTAAAGAGATCGAAGACCAGTTCTCTTCTGGCCTAGTAACTGCTGGTGAGAAGTACAACAAGGTTATCGATATCTGGTCGAAGGCCAACGATAAAGTTGCCAAAGCGATGATGGTGGGTATCTCTAAAGAGACCGTCATTGATCGTGAAGGCAATGAAGTCGAGCAGGATTCGTTCAACAGCGTCTTCATCATGGCTGACTCCGGTGCGCGTGGTTCTGCCGCCCAGATCCGTCAGTTGGCGGGTATGCGTGGTTTGATGGCTAAGCCGGATGGGTCAATCATCGAAACGCCGATCGTCGCTAACTTCCGTGAAGGTCTAAACGTACTGCAGTACTTCATCTCGACCCACGGTGCACGTAAAGGTCTTGCGGATACGGCCCTGAAAACGGCCAACTCTGGTTACCTGACTCGTCGTCTGGTGGATGTTGCTCAGGACTTGGTTATTACTGAGACCGACTGTGGCACTGAAAACGGCTTGACCTTGCACCCGATCATCGAGGGCGGCGACATTATTGTACCGCTGTCTCAGCGCGTACTTGGTCGTGTTGTTGCGATTGATGTGATTGATCCGAGCAATGATGAAGTGCTTATTCCGCGCGGCACGTTGCTGGACGAAAAGTGGTGTGCATCGCTAGACACCATGGGTGTCGACGAAATTATCGTTCGTTCTACCATTACCTGTGACACTGCCCACGGTGTCTGTGCTTCCTGTTACGGACGTGACTTGGCACGTGGCCATCAGGTCAACATCGGTGAGTCTGTCGGTGTTATCGCTGCACAGTCCATCGGTGAGCCGGGTACACAGCTGACCATGCGTACGTTCCACATTGGTGGTGCGGCATCGCGTTCATCAGCAGTGGACAGCGTTCAGGTCAAGCATGGCGGTAAAGTACGCCTGCACAACATCAAGCATGTAGAGCGCGCTGACGGTAAGCTGGTGGTTGTTTCTCGCTCAAGTGCACTGGCGGTTGCTGATGACCATGGTCGTGAGCGTGAGTACTATAAACTGCCCTACGGTGCCGAGCTGTCTGTTCGTGACGGTGACGTGGTTGATGGTGGTGCGATTGTCGCGAAGTGGGATCCGCACACCCATCCGATTATTGCTGAAGTAGAAGGTAAGGCGCAGTTTATCGACCTTGATGAAGGTGTCACCATGCACCGCAGCGTCGATGAAATGACTGGCCTTTCATCTATCGAGGTGATTGAGTCAGCAGCCCGCCCGATGGCCGGCCGCGATAAGCGCCCGATGGTCATGCTGCAAGACGCGGCGGGTGAGTACGTGTCGGTATCTGGCTCAAATACGCCAGTGCAGTACTTGCTGCCAGGCAACTCGATTATCTCTGTCGACGATGGATCTACCATTGGCGTGGGCGAGGTGGTCGCACGTATCCCGGTAGAAGCATCAGGTAACAAAGATATTACTGGTGGTCTGCCACGCGTTGCTGATCTCTTTGAGGCGCGTAAGCCGAAAGAGTCGGCGATTCTGGCTGAAATCAGCGGTGTTATCAGCTTCGGTAAAGAGACAAAGGGTAAGCGTCGTTTGACGATTACACCGGAATCTGGCGATCCGTTTGAAGCACTGATCCCGAAGTGGCGTCAAATTGCTGTTTTCGAAGGCGAAGCCGTCGAGAAGGGTGAAGTGATTTCGGATGGACCAAGCAATCCCCACGACATCCTGCGATTACTGGGTGTGGCGGAACTGGCCAAATACATCACTGCTGAAGTACAAGATGTTTACCGTCTGCAGGGTGTTGGCATCAACGATAAGCATATCGAAGTCATTGTTCGTCAGATGCTGCGTAAGGTAGAGATCTCTGATTCAGGTGACTCTGACTTTATTACTGGCGATCAAGCCGAACTTGTACGCGTACTAGAGCAGAATGCGCGTCTTGAGAAAGAAGGTAAATTCCCAGCCAAGTATCAGCGCTTGCTGCTGGGTATCACTAAGGCCAGCTTGGCCACTGAGTCGTTCATTTCAGCGGCATCGTTCCAGGAAACGACCCGTGTATTGACCGAAGCAGCGGTGACAGGCAAACGCGACTATCTGCGCGGCCTGAAAGAAAACGTGGTGGTTGGGCGTCTGATTCCGGCAGGTACCGGCCTGACTCACCACGCAGAGCGTCGTCGCAAACGTGAAGACGTTGAGCGCTTGTTCAACCCCTCGGCTACCGAAGTTGAGCAGGAGCTTGGTGCTCAGTTAACCGCCCTTGATTCAGACGACGAGCTGTAATTAGCGGTAAGGCAAACGAGTAACAACGAGTCGCTGGTCCTTATGGCGCAGTCTTGCTGGTTAAACCGCCAGCAAGACTTGACGTCACCTAGGGTCAGCCTTTAGAATGCGCAGCCTTTAACAGTGGGGCGGGTGCGCCCGCATCCGCTGCTCGTATTTGTTGAAAGGCCAGGCAACCATTGGAGTCAGCTAAACACCATGGCAACGATTAATCAGCTAGTGCGCAAGCCGCGCAAGCGCCCCGTCACTAAGAGTGACGTACCTGCGCTTCAGGCATGCCCGCAAAAGCGCGGCGTATGTACGCGCGTTTATACTACTACCCCTAAGAAGCCGAACTCGGCCCTGCGTAAGGTTTGCCGTGTGCGCCTTACCAACGGTTTCGAAGTGTCTTCTTACATTGGTGGTGAAGGTCACAACCTGCAAGAGCACTCTGTTGTTCTGATCCGTGGCGGTCGTGTAAAGGATTTGCCAGGTGTGCGTTATCACACCGTTCGTGGCGCACTCGACACCTCCGGCGTACAGAACCGTAAGCAGGGTCGTTCTAAGTACGGTACCAAGCGTCCGAAGTCCTAAGGCGTCTTGTTGCAGCGTTTTACGATGCTGTGTTGTTACCTTAATACGAATATGACGGTCTGATAAGAGTAAGGTCGGGCGGTGCAATTAGCACACATTAGTTCCGGGTTTACCTGAAGGATCCTTAATTGAGGGCTTATCATGCCTAGAAGAAGAGTTGTAGCTAAACGCGAAATCCTGCCGGATCCTAAGTTCGGAAGTGAGCGTCTGGCGAAGTTCATGAACCATCTGATGGTCAGCGGCAAGAAGTCCATAGCTGAGCGCATCGTCTACGGTGCGTTGGACAAGGTTGCCGAGCGTAGTAATGAAGAGCCGCTGGAAATCTTCGACAAAGCGCTGGAAACCATCCAGCCGATGGTCGAAGTTAAGTCGCGCCGCGTTGGTGGTGCGACCTATCAGGTGCCGGTCGAAGTTCGTCCTTCGCGTCGCCAAGCCCTAGCAATGCGCTGGTTGGTGGACGCTGCGCGTCGCCGCGGTGAAAAAACGATGGTTCAGCGCCTGGCAGGTGAAATGCTGGATGCCGCTGAAGGCAAAGGCTCGGCTGTTAAGAAGCGTGAAGATGTGCATCGTATGGCAGAAGCCAACAAGGCCTTCTCTCACTATCGTTTCTAAACTCGGCGTTTCTAAGTATGTATTCATTTTTGCTGGTTGCGCTGCGTTAAAGAATTTTTTCGCCATGTTGCAACACGTCGCCGCTATCGTTGTCGATGGCGGCAGTAGCATACGCAAAATGAATACTGCTGAATTAACGAGCATCGCCAACTAACGGGAGCTTCACCGTGGCACGCAAGACTCCACTTAATCGTTATCGCAATATCGGTATCGTCGCTCACGTTGACGCGGGTAAAACCACGACAACGGAACGCGTACTGTTTTATACCGGTCTTTCCCACAAAGTGGGTGAAGTACACGACGGTGCTGCGACGACAGACTGGATGGAGCAGGAGCAAGAGCGTGGTATTACAATCACCTCTGCTGCTGTTACCACCTTCTGGCAAGGTATGAGCAAGCAGTTTGACGAGCATCGCATCAATATCATTGATACGCCTGGACACGTTGACTTCACAATCGAAGTTGAGCGTTCTTTGCGTGTTCTTGATGGTGCTGTCGTTGTACTGTGTGGCTCTTCCGGCGTTCAGCCGCAGACCGAAACTGTTTGGCGTCAGGCCAATAAGTATGAAGTTCCGCGTATGGTATTCGTCAACAAGATGGACCGTACCGGCGCTGATTTCTTTATGGTCGTTGACCAGCTTAAAGAGCGCTTGGGGGCTAACGCTGTGCCAATCCAGATCAACTGGGGCACAGAAGAAGACTTCAAAGGCGTCATCGACTTGATCCAGATGAAGGCCATCCTGTGGGATGAGGCGAGTCTGGGTATGAACTTTGATCTCGTTGATATTCCGGCTGAGTTGCAAGAAACAGCTGAAACATACCGCGAGCAAATGATTGAAGCCGCTGCCGAAGGCTCTGAAGAGCTGATGGACAAGTATTTAGAAGGCGGTGAGCTGACAGTTGAAGAGATCAAGGCTGGTCTTCGTGCGCGTACGTTAGCAAACGACATTGTTCTGGTTACCTGTGGTTCTGCATTTAAGAACAAAGGTGTTCAGGCAGTGCTCGACGGTATTATCGAATACATGCCTTCGCCGACAGAAGTTAAAGCGATCGAAGGTGAGCTTGACGATAAAGACGGTACCATCGCTACTCGTGTAGCCGATGATAGCGCACCGTTCGCAGCGTTGGCGTTTAAGATCGCTACCGACCCCTTCGTTGGTACCTTGACCTTTATCCGCGTCTACTCGGGCGTTCTTAAATCTGGTGACGGCGTTTACAACTCCGTTAAGCAGAAGAAAGAGCGTGTTGGCCGTATTGTTCAGATGCACGCCAACTCGCGCGAAGAGATTAAAGAGATTCTGGCGGGTGATATCGCAGCGTGTATCGGTCTGAAAGACGTGACCACGGGCGACACTCTATGTGATATCGATAACAAAATTGTTCTCGAACGCATGGAATTCCCGGATCCGGTTATCTCGGTAGCGGTTGAGCCGAAGTCGAAAGCTGACCAGGAAAAAATGGGTATCGCTCTGGGTAAATTGGCCCAGGAAGACCCTTCCTTCCAGGTTAAGACTGACGAAGAAACCGGCCAGACCATTATTTCTGGTATGGGCGAGCTACACCTGGACATTATCGTTGACCGTATGCGTCGCGAGTTCAAGGTTGAAGCCAATATCGGCAAGCCTCAGGTTGCCTATCGTGAAACCATTCGCGGTAGTGTTGAGCAGGAAGGTAAGTTTGTACGTCAGTCAGGTGGCCGCGGTCAGTACGGTCATGTCTGGTTGCGTATCGAGCCGCTGGTAGCAGCAGAAAAGGGTGAAGGCGAAGGCGAAATTTTCTTCAAATTCAACTCTGAAATCGTAGGTGGTGCGGTTCCCAAAGAATACGTGCCTGCGGTTGAGAAGGGTGCCTACGAACAGCTCAAAAACGGTGTCATCGCGGGCTACCCGATGATCGACGTCAAGGTAACGCTGTTTGATGGTTCCTTCCACGACGTGGACTCTAATGAGACTGCGTTCAAGATTGCTTCTTCTATGGCAGTGAAAGAAGGTGCCAGGAAGGCCAAGGCCGTGCTGCTGGAGCCGGTGATGAAGGTCGAAATCGTGACCCCCGAAGAATTTATGGGTGACGTCATGGGCGACCTGAGCCGTCGTCGCGGTCTGGTGCAGGGCATGGATGACTCCTCTTCTGGTAAAGTCATTCGTGCAACGGTGCCACTGGGTGAGATGTTCGGTTATGCAACCGACCTACGCTCGCAAACCCAGGGCCGCGCGAGCTACTCTATGGAGTTCGCGAAGTACGAGGAGGCGCCCTCCAGCGTCGTTGAAGCCGTCATCAATCAAAACGGTTAACCGTTAGCTAACGTAAAGAGGTTATAGCAGTGGCTAAGGAAAAATTTGAACGTTCCAAACCGCACGTCAACGTCGGCACCATCGGTCACGTCGACCACGGTAAAACGACTCTGACAGCGGCCCTAACCCGCGTGTCTGCTGAGGTTTTCGGCGGTGACTGGCGTGAGTTTGATACCATCGATAACGCTCCTGAAGAGCGCGAGCGCGGTATCACCATCGCTACGTCTCACGTTGAGTACCAGTCTGAAGAGCGTCACTACGCACACGTTGACTGCCCGGGGCACGCTGACTACGTCAAGAACATGATCACCGGTGCTGCGCAGATGGACGGCGCAATCCTGGTATGTTCTGCTGCTGACGGCCCGATGCCGCAGACGCGTGAGCACATCCTACTGTCTCGTCAGGTTGGCGTTCCGTACATCGTTGTGTTCCTGAATAAAGCGGACATGGTCGATGACGAAGAGCTGCTTGAACTGGTTGAGATGGAAGTTCGCGAACTCCTCGACGAGTACGACTTCCCGGGTGACGACACGCCGATCATCACTGGTTCTGCGCTGATGGCGCTGAACGGTGAAGACGAAAACGGCATGGGTACTACTGCTGTTGCGAATCTGATCAAAGCTCTGGATGAGTACATTCCTGAGCCGGAGCGTGCTATCGACCAGCCGTTCCTGATGCCGATCGAAGACGTGTTCTCTATCTCTGGCCGCGGTACTGTTGTTACCGGTCGTGTAGAGCGCGGTATCGTTAAAGCGGGCGAAGAAGTAGAAATCGTCGGTATTCGCGACACCACTAAAACCATCGTTACCGGTGTTGAAATGTTCCGTAAGCTGCTCGACGAAGGTCGTGCAGGTGAGAACGTTGGCGCCCTGCTGCGTGGTACTAAGCGTGATGACGTCGAGCGTGGCCAGGTTCTGGCTAAGCCAGGCACCATCAACCCGCACACTACCTTCGAAGCAGAAGTGTACGTGCTGTCCAAAGAAGAGGGTGGTCGTCACACGCCTTTCTTCAAGGGCTACCGTCCTCAGTTCTATTTCCGTACCACTGACGTAACGGGAACTTGTGAACTGCCGGAAGGTGTTGAAATGGTAATGCCGGGCGACAACGTTAAGATGGTTGTTACCCTGATCGCTCCGATCGCTATGGACGACGGTCTGCGCTTCGCAATTCGCGAAGGTGGTCGTACCGTTGGTGCTGGCGTTGTTGCAAAAATCATCAAGTAAGCTTGCTTGATTGATTGATCAAGGGGGCTCGTTAGAGCCCCCTTTTCTGCGCACCAATAGCAAATGTTTGACATGGGCTTTTGGCGTGCCTATAATGCGCATCCTTTGAATGCGTGGGTAGACGGCTCGCGCCGTCGACATCCATTGGAGTTTAGGGCAAATGCAGAACCAAAAGATTCGCATTCGGTTGAAAGCGTTCGACCATCGCCTGATTGATCAGTCCACAGCGGAAATCGTTGAAACCGCTAAGCGTACTGGTGCTCAGGTTCGTGGTCCGATCCCGCTGCCGACCAACCGCGAGCGTTACACCATTCTGATTTCACCGCACGTCAACAAAGATGCGCGTGACCAGTATGAGATTCGTACGCACAAGCGTGTGCTCGATATTGTTGAGCCAACCGAGAAAACTGTTGATGCATTGATGAAGCTCGATCTCGCCGCTGGCGTAGACGTGCAAATCAAGCTCGACTAATGACACTAGACACTCGCGGCCCAGCGCTCATTAATTTTTAGAATGAGCAGCAGCCGCCGCGCCGTGAGGCGCCACACAATGTGCTAGTGGAATGCTCTGGAAAGGGCAGCCATAGCGGGTGATAGCCCCGTACACTATAGGAGACTGAGTATGACTATCGGTTTAGTCGGTAAAAAGGCCGGGATGACCCGTGTCTTTACCGAAGATGGCGCTTCTGTGCCCGTGACCGTTATTGAAGTTGATCCTAACCGTGTAACGCGCGTTAAGACCCTTGAGTCTGACGGTTATGCAGCGGTTCAGGTCACCACAGGTTCTCGCAAAGCCAAGCACCTCACCAAAGCGCAAGCGGGTCAGTTTGCCAAGGCGGGTGTTGAGGCTGGTCGTTCACTGATGGAATTTCGTCTTGCAGAAGGCGAAGAATCTCCAGAAGTGGGTGGCGAACTCACCGTATCCCTCTTCGAAGCTGGTCAAATGATTGATGTGACCGGCACCTCTAAGGGTAAAGGCTTCCAGGGTGCTGTTAAGCGCTGGAATTTCCGTACCCAAGACAACACGCACGGTAACTCCCTGTCGCACCGCGCGCCGGGTTCTATCGGCATGTGTCAGACCCCGGGTCGCGTATTTAAAGGCAAAAAAATGGCCGGTCAAATGGGTAATGCCCGTTGCACCGTACAGAGCCTTGAGATCGTCCGTGTCGACGCCGAGCGTAACCTGCTGCTGATCAAAGGTGCTGTTCCGGGCGCGACCGGTAGCGATGTTATCGTTCGCAGCGCCGTGAAAGCTCGCTGAAGGGGATAATTACCAATGAATCTGAATCTTGCTGCAGGCACGGGTACCGTTGAAGTAGCCGACGCCACTTTTGGCAAAGAATTCAACGAAGCGCTGGTTCACCAGGTGGTAACTGCCTATTTGGCTGGTGGCCGTCAAGGTACTCGCGCTCAAAAGAACCGTTCCGACGTACGTGGTGGTGGTAAAAAGCCGTGGCGTCAGAAAGGTACCGGTCGTGCACGTGCCGGTACTATCCGCTCTCCGCTATGGCGCAGCGGCGGCGTAACTTTCGCGGCGCGTCCTCAGGACCATAGCCAGAAAGTAAACCGCAAAATGTACCGTGCGGCGATGCGTTCCATCCTGTCTGAACTCGTACGTCAAGAGCGTCTGATCGCTATTGAAGAGTTTAGCGTTGAAGCGCCGAAGACCAAGCAGGTAGCTGCCAAGCTGAAAGAGCTCAACCTTGAGAAAGTGTTGATCGTTACTGAAGAAATTGACGAGAAGCTCTATCTGGCCGCACGCAACCTTCCCCACGTTGACGTGGTGGATGTCGCTGCAGCTGATCCGGTGAGCCTAGTTGCCTTTGATAAGGTTCTGGTCACCGTCTCCGCCCTGCGTAAATTCGAGGAGAAGCTGGCATGAACCAGGAGCGCGTATTTAAGGTTCTGCTTGGACCGCACGTGACCGAAAAGGCCGCGATGGCAGCCGAGCGCAACCAGTACGTTTTCAAAGTGGCATCTGATGCTACCAAGCCCGAGATCAAGAAAGCCGTTGAAGCACTATTCGGCAAGAAGGTCGGCAGCGTTCAAGTATTGAACGTGAAGGGTAAAACTAAGCGTACTGCTCACGGCGTTGGCCTGCGTAAGGGTTACCGCAAAGCGTATGTGACCCTGGCTGCGGGTGAAACGCTCGAAGACTTCTCTGGCGCCGAATAAGGGCAGGAGTACGGATAATGGCAATCGTCAAGACCAAACCCACATCCGCCGGTCGTCGCCACGTCGTTAAGATCGTTGGTGAAGAACTGTACAAAGGCCGTGCTTATGCACCGCTTTTGGAAAAACAGTCCAAGTCCGGTGGCCGTAACAACTACGGTCGCATCACCACTCGCCACGTGGGCGGTGGTCATCGTCACCACTATCGGTTGATCGACTTCAAGCGCACAAAAGATGGCATTCCTGCCACTGTTGAGCGTCTGGAGCACGACCCGAACCGCAGTGCGCACATTGCACTGCTAAAGTACGCTGATGGCGAGCGTCGTTACATCATTGCACCGAAAGGTGTCAGCGCGGGTGACGTGCTGGAATCTGGTGTAAACGCGCCCATCAAGAAAGGTAATGCTTTGCCGCTGCGCAACATCCCGCTTGGTTCTACCGTTCACGGTATCGAACTGAAGCCGGGTAAAGGCGCGCAGATTGCTCGCAGTGCCGGTACTAGCGCCCAGTTGGTCGCTCGTGAAGGTAATTACGCCACCTTGCGTCTTCGCTCTGGCGAAATGCGTAAAGTACTGGCTGAATGCCGCGCGACCTTGGGTGAAGTGAGCAACTCTGAGCACAGCCTGCGTCAACTTGGCAAGGCCGGTGCGAAGCGCTGGAGAGGCGTGCGTCCGACTGTTCGCGGTGTCGCGATGAACCCAGTCGATCACCCGCACGGTGGTGGCGAAGGCCGCACCAGTGGTGGTCGTCACCCGGTATCCCCATGGGGCGTGCCGACTAAGGGTCACAAGACGCGTAAGAACAAGCGCACCGACAAGCTGATCATTCGTCGTCGTAATAAGACGCGTTGATCTAAATTGCCAAGACATTAAGAGGTAACGGCTGTGCCACGTTCACTAAAGAAAGGTCCCTTCATTGACCTTCATCTTTTGAAGAAGGTAGAGGCTGCAGTGGAGAAGAACGATCGCAAACCGATCAAGACTTGGTCGCGTCGTTCGATGATCCTGCCAAACATGGTAGGCCTCACAATCGCTGTCCATAACGGTCGCCAACACGTCCCGGTGCATGTCTCCGAGGAAATGGTTGGTCACAAGCTGGGCGAATTCGCTGCTACTCGCACTTATCGCGGGCATGCGGCGGACAAGAAAGCCAAACGGTAAGCCAGAGAGGATTGAGAGATGGAAGTCACAGCTAAGCTGCGTGGCGCTCGTTTATCCGCCCAGAAGGCCCGTTTGGTGGCTGACCAGGTGCGCGGTAAACCGGTCGCCGAAGCACTCGACCTGCTGACCTTCTCACCGAAGAAGGCTGCCAAGCTGGTTAAGAAAGTGCTGCAGTCCGCCATTGCAAACGCGGAAGAAAATAACGGCATGGATATAGACGAGCTGCGTGTCTCGACCATCTGCGTCGATGAGGGCATGACGCTCAAGCGTATCAAGCCGCGTGCCAAAGGGCGTGCGGATCGTATCTTGAAGCGCACCTGTCACATCACCGTCAAGGTAGCCGAGAAGTAGGAGTCGACCAGATGGGTCAGAAAGTCAATCCAACAGGCATTCGACTGGGCATCGTCAAAGACCATGCTTCTGTCTGGTATGCCGAGCGCGGCGCCTATGCCGATAAGCTCAATAATGATCTCGAAGTGCGCAGCTTCCTGGAACAGCGTTTGAAAAACGCTTCCGTAAGCCGCATTCACATCGAGCGTCCGGCTAATAATGCCCGCATCACCATTCACACTGCCCGTCCGGGTATCGTGATTGGCAAAAAAGGTGAAGATGTCGACCGTTTGCGTCGTGATCTCACCGAGATGATGGGCGTTCCGGTTCATGTGAACATTGAAGAAGTTCGCAAGCCGGAGCTGGATGCCAAGCTAGTCGCTGCTAACGTAGCGGGTCAGCTTGAGCGTCGCGTCATGTTCCGTCGTGCTATGAAGCGCGCGGTACAGAACGCAATGCGTCTTGGCGCTGGCGGCATTAAGATTCAGCTGTCAGGTCGTCTGGGTGGTGCCGAAATCGCACGTACCGAATGGTACCGCGAAGGTCGCGTTCCGTTGCACACGTTGCGTGCGGATATCGACTACGCCACTTACGAAGCTCACACCACCTACGGCGTCATCGGCGTCAAAGTGTGGATCTTCAAGGGCGAAATCCTCGGTGGTATCGAGGAAGTACGTGCCAAGGCTAAGCAACAGCCTGCCGGCAACGCGCCCAAGAAGAAAGGTTCCAGGTAAGGGGAGAGCGAGTCGATGTTACAGCCCAAGCGTATGAAATTCCGTAAGATGATGAAAGGCCGCAACCGTGGCCTGGCGCATCGCGGAAGCAAGATCAGCTTCGGGGAGTACGGTCTCAAAGCAACCGGTCGTGGCCGCATTACTGCGCGCCAGATCGAAGCCGGCCGTCGTGCGATCACACGTCACGTTAAGCGTGGCGGTAAAATTTGGATCCGCGTCTTCCCTGATAAGCCGATCTCCAAGAAGCCGCTCGAAGTTCGTATGGGTAAAGGTAAAGGTTCCGTTGAGTACTGGGTAGCCCAGATCCAACCGGGTCGGGTCCTGTACGAAATTGAAGGTGTATCTGAAGAGCTGGCCCGTGAAGCATTTGAGTTGGCCGCACAGAAGATGCCCTTGTCCACCACCTTTGCTAAACGGACGGTGATGTGATGAAAGCCCAGGAAATTCGTGAAAAGTCCGTAGGAGAGCTTCAAGAGCAACTCCTCGAGCTACTCCGCGAGCAGTTTAACCTGCGCATGCAGAAGGCCACTGGCCAACTGAGCCAGACTCATCTGCTCAAGCAGGTCCGCCGGGATATCGCCCGCGTGAAGACTATGCTCAACGAGAAGGCAGGTGAATAAGATGGCCGAAGAGAAAAAAACACGTACGCTCACCGGCAAGGTGGTGAGCGATAAGATGGATAAATCCATCGTCGTAATGATCGAGCGTCGTGAGCGTCACCCGATCTACGGAAAATACGTCAAGCGCTCCACCAAGCTGCACGCCCATGATGAGGCGAACCAGGCTAAGGCAGGCGATACGGTTTCCATTCAGGAGTGCCGTCCGCTTTCCAAGAAGAAAGCTTGGACGCTGGTCGAGGTGGTCGAACAAGCCAAGGGTTAATCCCCTTGTCTGTTCAACCAGTGCAGTCAGATTAGGTTTGGAGAAAACCGATGATTCAGACTCAGACAATGCTGGATGTCGCCGACAACAGCGGAGCGCGCCGGGTGCAATGCATCAAGGTGTTAGGCGGTTCACACCGTCGCTACGCTCGCGTTGGTGACGTCATTAAGGTAACGGTGAAGGAAGCGATTCCGCGCGGTAAGGTCAAAAAAGGCCAAGTGCTGAAAGCGGTAGTCGTTCGCACCCGTAGTGGCGTCCGTCGTAGTGACGGTTCGCTGATCCGTTTCGATGGAAATGCGGCAGTTTTGTTGAATAACACCAACGAACAGCCGATCGGCACGCGTATCTTCGGGCCGGTAACTCGTGAACTTCGTAATGAGAAGTTCATGAAGATCATTTCCCTAGCGCCTGAAGTGCTGTAAGGAGCGAGGCGGATATGCAAAAGATCAAACGTGACGATGAAGTCATCGTCATCGCCGGGAAGGATAAAGGCAAGCGTGGCACTGTTAAGCGGGTATTAGAAAACCGTTTCGTGGTGTCCGGTGTGAATATGATTAAACGTCACACCAAGCCTAATCCCATGGCGGGAAATCAGGGCGGTATCGTCGAGCGTGAGGCTCCGATTCACGCGTCCAACGTAGCCATCTTCAATTCGGAGACCGGTAAGGCGGATCGCGTCGGCTTCCAAGTTAAGGAAGACGGTACCAAGGTACGTATCTACAAGTCGACGCAGACGCAGATCGACGCCTAACGCGAGTCGGGTAGCAAAATGGCGAACTTGAAAGAACGTTATCAAAACGAGGTCGTGGCTCAGCTCAAAGAGCAGTTCAGCTACGCCAACGTAATGCAGGTACCCCGGATCACGAAAGTGACTCTGAACATGGGTATCGGCGAAGCGGTCAGCGATAAAAAGCTGATCGATAATGCCATCGGCGACCTGGAGAAACTCTCCGGTCAAAAACCGTTGGTGACCAAGGCACGCAAGTCCATCGCGGGCTTCAAGGTGCGCGAAGGTTGGCCGATTGGTGTCAAAGTTACACTACGCTCAGCGCGTATGTGGGACTTCTTGGACCGTTTGGTGAACATTGCGATTCCCCGCGTGCGTGACTTCCGTGGTCTCAATCCGAAGTCTTTTGACGGTCGCGGCAATTACTCAATGGGTGTGCGTGAGCAGATCATCTTCCCAGAGATCGAGTATGATAAGATCGATCGTATCCGGGGGCTGGACGTCACTATCACTACTACCGCCAACACCGACGAGGAAGGTCGTGCGCTATTAGCGGCACTGAACTTCCCGTTTAAGAAATAAGGGTTGGATCATGGCTAAGAAAAGTATGATAGAGCGCGAGCTCAAGCGTACTCAGCTAGTCGAGAAGTATGCGGCTAAGCGCGCAGAGCTCAAGAAAATCATCTCGGACGTGAACGCTTCTGAAGAAGAACGTTTCGAGGCGACGCTGAAGCTGCAGCAACTGCCGCGTGACTCAAGCCCGGTGCGTCAGCGTAACCGCTGCCGCGTCACTGGCCGTCCGCACGGTTTTTACAACAAGTTCGGCCTTGGCCGTAACAAGCTGCGTGAAGCCGCCATGCGTGGCGACGTCCCTGGTCTGAAAAAGTCCAGTTGGTAACGTCACGTCGAATCATCAGGAGCGCACATTAAATGAGCATGCAAGACACTCTAGCGGATATGTTTACCCGTATCCGCAATGCGCAGATGGCCACCAAGGAGACGGCTACCATGCCGTCCTCCAAGCTGAAAGTTGAAGTGGCCCGCGTGTTAAAGGAAGAAGGCTACATTACCGACTTTACGGTGGCTGAAGGCGTTAAACCCGAGCTGACCGTTACTCTCAAGTACTTCGAGGGTAAGCCGGTTATTGAGCACATTCAGCGGGTTTCCAAGCCGTCTTTGCGCCAATACAAGGGCAAGGACAACCTGCCTAAGGTCGCCGATGGTCTGGGTATCGCGATTGTCACCACCTCTAATGGTGTCATGACCGATCGTGCCGCGCGCCAAGCAGGCGTCGGTGGCGAAGTCATCTGCACCGTATTCTAGGAGGCTGGAATGTCCCGCATAGCGAAATATCCGGTTAAAGTGCCTGCTGGTGTCGAGATTAAAATCGATGCTGGCCAGCTGACCGCCAAAGGCGGCCAGGGCACACTATCTATGACCATTCACCAAGATGTGGTGATTGGTCAAGAAGATGGTCAGCTGACCTTCGCCCCGAGTGAGTCTGCCAAGAGCTGGGCAATGGCCGGTACTACCCGCGCCTTGGTTCAGAACCTGGTAACGGGCGTATCCGAGGGTTTCACAAAAACTCTCGAAATTGTAGGCGTCGGTTATCGTGCCCAAGCTAAGGGCCAGACGCTCAATCTTTCACTGGGCTTCTCGCACCCGGTCGACTATGAACTGCCTAAGGGTGTCTCAGCGGAAACGCCGAAGAACACCGTGATCGTGCTGAAAAGCGCGGACAAGCAGATGCTCGGCCAGTGCGCCGCGGAAATCCGCGCCTTCCGTCCCCCTGAGCCGTATAAAGGCAAGGGTGTTCGGTACGCCGACGAGCAGGTGCGTCGCAAAGAAGCCAAGAAGAAGTAAGGCAGGGTTATGAACGCGAAGAAAGAATCTCGTCTCCGTCGTGCCCGCCGCGCTCGCGCAAAGATCCGCGAGCTGGGCGTGTATCGCCTGTGCGTCAACCGTACTCCGCGTCACATCTATGCGCAGATTATCTCGCCGGATGGTGGCAAAGTGCTAGCCAGTGCTTCTACGCTGGACAAAGCACTGCGCGAGGGTGCGACTGGCAACGCAGAAGCCGCCTCTAAGGTTGGCGCTCTGATTGCTGAACGCGCTAAAGAAGCAGGCATCACCCAGGTGGCCTTCGATCGTGCTGGCTTTAAGTATCACGGTCGCGTTAAGGCTCTGGCCGACGCCGCTCGTGAAGGCGGCCTGGAATTCTAAAGGGTTTTACGATGGCGAAGAACGAACAGCAAAGCGGTGATCTGCAAGAGAAGTTAGTGCAGGTTAACCGCGTCGCCAAGGTGGTCAAAGGTGGTCGTATTTTCGGCTTCACCGCGCTGACCGTCGTTGGTGATGGTAAAGGTCGTGTCGGTTTTGGTCGTGGCAAGGCGCGTGAAGTGCCGGTCGCGATTCAGAAAGCGATGGATCAAGCTCGTCGCAACATGGTCAAGGTCAACCTTGCAGGCCATACGCTTCAGTACCCGGTAAAAGCCCGTCATGGTGCTTCCAAGGTGTACATGCAGCCGGCTTCTGAAGGTACCGGTATCATCGCTGGCGGCGCTATGCGCTCTGTACTAGAGCTTGCTGGCGTCCATGATGTACTGGCCAAGTGCTACGGTTCCACCAACCCGGTTAACGTGGTACGGGCGACTGTTAAAGGTCTCTCCTCCATGCAAGCACCGGAAGACGTGGCCGCTAAGCGCGGTCTGTCTGTCGAAGCGATCACGGGGTAAGGCACCATGGCAGCAACGATCAAGGTTACCCAGATCCGCAGCACCATCGGCGTTTTGCCCAAGCACAAGGCTACTATGAAAGGCCTGGGTCTGCGTCGCATCGGTCACACGGTTGAGCTGGAAGACACCCCTGCCGTACGCGGCATGATCCACAAGGTTAACTACCTTGTGCGCGTTGAGGGAGAGTAATCCATGAAACTCAATACCCTGAGCCCTGCACCGGGCTCCAAACACGCTGAAAAGCGCGTTGGTCGTGGTATCGGTTCCGGTCTTGGTAAGACCGGCGGCCGTGGCCACAAAGGTCAGAAATCTCGCAGTGGCGGCAGCGTCAAGCCTGGTTTCGAAGGCGGTCAGATGCCACTACAGCGTCGTTTGCCGAAGTTTGGCTTTACGTCTGCTAAGTCGCTGGTATCTGAAGAAGTACGTCTGGCTGAACTTGCTAAGGTTGCTGGTGACGAAGTCACTATGGAAACTCTGAAGCAAGCCAACGTGCTGAAGGATGCGACGCTTCACGCGAAGATCATCCTTTCTGGCGAACTGAACAAGGCGGTTACCGTTCGTGGTATCAAGGTCACCAAAGGTGCCCGTGAAGCGATCGAAGCCGCCGGCGGCAAGGTAGAGGACTAAATGGCCAAGTCAGGAAATATGCCGGCGATGGGCAGCGGTCTGAGTGAACTGTGGGCGCGTTTGCGCTTCGTACTCCTCGCCATCGTGGTGTACCGTATTGGTGCCCACATTCCCGTTCCCGGTATCAATCCTGACCAGCTTGCTGCCTTGTTTAGGGAGCAACAGGGCACCATCCTAGGCATGTTCAACATGTTCTCAGGTGGCGCCCTGGAGCGTATGAGCGTCCTCGCCTTGGGCATAATGCCCTACATTTCGGCGTCGATTATCATGCAGCTCATGACTGCAGTCTCTCCTCATCTTGAGCAGCTCAAGAAAGAGGGTGAGGCTGGCCGCCGCAAGATTAGCCAGTACACCCGCTACGGCACGGTGATACTGGCTCTTGTCCAGGCGACCGGCATGTCGGTCGGTCTGGCTAGCCAAGGCATCGCATACAGCGCTGACTTTAGCTTCTATTTCACCGCCGTGATTACGTTTGTGTCAGGTGCGGTGTTTATGATGTGGCTAGGTGAGCAGATCACCGAGAAGGGTATTGGCAACGGTATTTCGCTGCTAATCTTCGCGGGGATCGTTGCTGGGCTGCCCAGTGCCGTCGGGCAAGCATTCGAGCTTGCTCGTAATGAAGGGGCCTGGAATGTTCTTCCGCTGTTAGCGCTGTCAGTGCTAGGTATTGCTACCGTTGCATTTGTGGTATTCATCGAACGCGGTCAACGCCGTTTGAAAGTGAATTACCCTAGGCGACAGGTTGGCAATAAGATGTATGCAGGTCAAAGCAGCTATTTGCCTTTGAAAGTGAATATGGCTGGTGTTATTCCAGCAATTTTCGCCTCCAGTATTTTGCTCTTCCCGGCCTCAATTGGTCAGTGGGTTGGTGCTGGCGAAGGAATGGAGTGGTTGCAGCGTGCATCACAAGCGTTAGGCCCTGGCCAACCGCTTTACATCTTGCTTTTCGCGGCGGCAGTGGTATTCTTCTGCTTCTTTTACACAGCGCTGGTCTTCAACCCCAAGGATGTGGCTGACAATCTCAAAAAGTCAGGCGCTTTCCTGCCGGGCATTCGCCCCGGCGAGCAGACCGCTCGCTATATCGATAAAGTAATGACTCGTCTTACTTTGTTCGGTGCCTTGTATATCACTGCGGTTTCCTTGATGCCCCAGTTCCTGATAGTCGCTTGGAACGTGCCGTTTTTCTTCGGTGGTACCTCGCTTCTAATCGTGGTTGTGGTCATCATGGACTTCATGGCCCAGGTGCAGTCGCATCTCATGTCGCATCAATATGACTCGGTGATGAAGAAGTCCAACCTGAAAGGCTACGGTAGCGGCGGCATCACGCGCTGAGGCGCGCCGTTGCGATTTGGAGAGAACGATGAAAGTTCGAGCTTCCGTAAAGAAGATGTGCCGTAACTGTAAGATCATTCGTCGCAATGGCGCTGTCCGCGTCATTTGCATCGAACCGCGGCACAAGCAGCGCCAGGGTTAATTCCTGGGTTGTTTTTAAGCGGGTGCCGGCATACCCCTTGCCATAAGGCTTATAAAGGGGTATGCTGTTGCGCCTTTTGTAGATGAATAAACGAGCAAGCCGCTCAAATTTCGGAGTAAGCTGATGGCCCGTATTGCAGGCGTCAATATCCCGGACAACAAGCATGCGGCGATCTCGCTGACCTATATCTTCGGGATTGGCCGTACCCGCGCACAGCACGTTTGTGCTGCTGCCGGTATCGCGCCTACTGCCAAGATCCAGGATCTATCTAGCGATGAGCTTGATACCCTGCGTTCTGAAGTTGGCAAGTACACCGTAGAAGGCGACCTTCGTCGTGATGTTACGCTTAATATTAAGCGTCTCATGGACTTAGGCTGCTACCGTGGTCTGCGTCATCGTCGTAGTCTTCCGCTGCGTGGTCAGCGGACTAAGACTAACGCGCGTACCCGTAAGGGCCCGCGTAAGCCGATCCGCAAATAATACGCAGGCTCTTTAATAGAGAGTTGACGTAAAGACAGGAATAGACATCAACATGGCTAACCCGCGTAGTAACCGTAAAAAGGTTAAAAAGCAGGTAGTGGACGCCGTAGCGCACATCCACGCTTCTTTTAACAACACGATCGTGACGATCACAGACCGCCAGGGCAATGCTCTTTCATGGGCAACTGCCGGTGGTTCGGGTTTTCGTGGTTCTCGTAAGAGCACCCCGTTCGCTGCTCAAGTGGCAAGTGAACGTGCAGCAACTGCTGCAGCCGAGTATGGTGTGAAAAACGTAGACGTGCTGGTCAAAGGCCCCGGTCCTGGCCGTGAATCCGCTGTGCGCGCTCTCAATGCCGCCGGCTTCCGCGTGCAAAGCATCATTGACGCGACGCCCATTCCCCACAATGGCTGCCGTCCGCCTAAGAAACGCCGCGTTTAAGGAGACAGATTCATGGCTCGTTATATTGGACCGAAGTGCAAACTGTCTCGTCGTGAAGGCACCGATCTCTTTTTAAAGAGTGGCGTGACTCCCTTCGAGAAAAAGTGTAAATCCGAGCAAATCCCGGGTGTACACGGCCAGCGTCGTCAGCGTCTTTCCGACTACGGCTTGCAGCTTCGCGAGAAGCAAAAAGTACGCCGTATGTATGGCGTACTCGAAAAGCAGTTCCGCAACTATTACAAAGAAGCCGCTCGCCTGAAAGGTGCGACTGGTGAAGTATTGTTGCAGTTGCTTGAATCCCGACTGGATAACGTCGTCTACCGCATGGGCTTTGGCTCGACTCGCTCTGAAGCGCGTCAGCTGGTCAGCCACAAGGCGATTTCTGTGAACGGCCGTACTGTTAACGTTGCTTCTTATCAAGTGAAGCCCGGTGACGTTGTAGCTGTTCGCGAAAAGGCGAAGAACCAAGCACGTATTCAACACTCGTTGACCATTGCGGCCAACCGTGGCGACATCGCTTGGATCGAAATCGACGCCAAGAAGATGGAAGGCACTTTCAAGGCTCTGCCTGAAC
This sequence comes from Halomonas qaidamensis, assembly GCF_025917315.1. Taxonomy (NCBI): domain Bacteria; kingdom Pseudomonadati; phylum Pseudomonadota; class Gammaproteobacteria; order Oceanospirillales; family Halomonadaceae; genus Halomonas; species Halomonas qaidamensis. The sequence goes on from NZ_CP080627.1 coordinate 213,317, forward strand.
GCGGTGACCTGACTGCCGACATCAACGAAAACCTGATCGTCGAGCTGTACTCCAAGTAAGCAGTTTGATTTACATTTCTGCTTCTTGAGACCTGGGCGGGGTAGCAAAGCTAACCGCCCAGATGCTCTTGAGTAGTGTGCTCTAGAGTACTCAGTATCCGTTTGGCAGCCTGAAAGGTGTTCATATGCAGCGTTCAGTGACAGAGTTTCTTCGCCCTCGCGACATCAAGGTCGAAGAAATCAGCGCACATCATGCCAAAATCGTTCTCGAACCGTTCGAGCGCGGCTTTGGTCACACCCTGGGGAATGCACTTCGTCGCATTCTGCTTTCGTCTATGCCCGGCGCTGCCGTGGTAGAGGCTGAAATTGCCGGTGTAGAGCACGAATACAGTGCACTCGAAGGGGTGCAGGAAGATGTCATCGAAATCCTCCTGAACTTGAAAGATGTTGCGATCAAGATGCACAGCCGCGACGAGGCGGTGCTCTCGCTGAACAAGCAGGGCCCAGCTGTCGTCACCGCTGGCGACATTGCGCTTGATCATAGCGTCGAAATCGTCAACCCGGATCACGTCATTGCTCATGTCAATGAAGGTGCCGAGCTGAAAATTCAGCTTAAGGTAGCGCTGGGTCGTGGTTACGAACCGGCTGACGCTCGTGGCTCTGATGAGGAGACACGTGCAATTGGCCGCCTGCAGCTGGATGCCACCTTCAGCCCTGTTCGGCGTGTTTCCTATTCGGTTGAAGCCGCTCGTGTTGAGCAGCGTACCGACCTCGATAAGCTAATTATCGATCTGGAAACCGACGGTACACTGGATCCGGAAGAGGCTATCCGTCGCAGTGCGACCATTCTGCAAGAGCAGCTGGCCGCCTTCGTCGACCTGGAAGCTGATAAAGAACAGGAAGTCGAAGAGGAAGAGGATCTTGTTGATCCTATCCTATTGCGCCCCGTAGACGATCTTGAGTTGACAGTTCGCAGCGCTAACTGCCTAAAAGCCGAGAATATTTATTATATTGGTGATCTGATCCAGCGCACTGAGGTTGAGCTGCTGAAGACACCTAATCTTGGTAAAAAGTCTTTGAATGAAATCAAAGATGTACTGGCAGCGCGCGGCTTGTCCCTCGGTATGCGGCTGGAAAATTGGCCACCCGCTAGCCTGAAGGACGACAAGGCCTCCGCGTGAGTGTCGACTCGAGTCCCAGTTTGGTAAGGAATTACAACCATGCGTCATCGTAAGAGTGGTCGTCATCTGAATCGTACCAGCTCGCATCGTCAGGCCATGTTTAAGAACATGTCTGTCTCGCTGGTCGAACATGAAGTCATTAAGACAACCCTGCCTAAGGCCAAGGAACTGCGTCGCGTTATCGAGCCGCTGATTACCTTAGCTAAGCAGGATAGCGTTGCAAACCGTCGTTTGGCATTTTCCCGTACGCGCTCTAAAGAAGCCGTCGGCAAATTGTTCAACGAGTTAGGTCCGCGTTATGCCGAGCGTCCGGGTGGCTACATCCGTATTCTCAAGTGCGGTTTCCGCACAGGCGACAACGCACCTATGGCGTTCGTTGAGCTAGTAGATCGCCCGGTTGTTGAAGAAGCAGCGGCAGAAGAGTAAGTTTCTCTGCGCTGTCACTCAGCAAGAATGAAAACCGACCCCCTTAGGGTCGGTTTTTTTTGGTCTATTCATTGTGTTTCCAAGCGATATACTGCTTAGTTAATTCACTTGCCGAGTTACCGTGCTAGTCTTAGATCGTTAAAGTGTGCTAATCAGGTCATTCGCAGGCAAGGCGACATCACGACAAATAAGAAAGGGGCATGTATGGCAACAAGGGGAATGTACTCAACAAAAGTCGCGTGTTGGTGGCTTCCATTGTCTCTGATGGTATTGCTGTTGGGGATTGCGACAGCTGCCCAGGCAAATCCGCGCTATGCGGGTATCGTGGTAGATCTGGAAAACGGGGAAGTTTTGTACGCCGAGAATGCCGATGAGCGTCGCTATCCTGCATCGTTAACCAAGATGATGACGCTGTACCTTACGTTTGAAGCATTGGAAAGCGGCGAACTTCGTTTAGATCAGCCGCTGCCGGTGTCTGCTCAAGCCGCAGCAATGCCAGCCACTAAATTGTGGTTATCGGCAGGTAGTACTATTCCTGTAGATACTGCTATACGTGCGTTAGCAGTGCGGTCAGCGAATGATGTCGCTGTCGTAGTAGCCGAAGCGTTAGGAGGAAGCGAACAACGCTTTGGGGCAATAATGACAGATAAAGCTCGTGAACTGGGTATGAATGCCACTACCTTTCGTAATGCCTCTGGTCTGCCTGATGATCAACAGGTAACGACTGCTCGAGATATGCTGACCCTCTCCGTTCGAGTGATGAAAGACTTTCCTCAGTACTATCACTATTTTGGGCTGCAAGAATTTACTTATCGCGGTACCCGCCATACCAGCCATAACCGTTTAGTGAAAAACTACCCAGGGGCAGATGGCCTTAAAACCGGCTTTATCCGTGCATCGGGTTTTAACGTGGCGACAACGGCTGTTCACGACGGTCGTCGTTTGGTGGGAATTGTAATGGGGGGCTTTAGTGGGGCGTCTCGAGATACTCATATGGCTAACCTATTAGACCGTAGCTTTGCACGTGCAGCCCTACGAGACCAGCAGACATGGCTGGCGAATACCAATTTTTCTAGCGAATATATGGCTTTTTCTGGTCCTGTTGCTCGCCCCCTTTCTCGGCCTGTAACAACGCCACCTGCAGCTAGTCGTCCCGTACTGGCGAGTGACGGCACTACTAGGAATGATTTAACCGCGACCAGGTTGTCCCCTTTACCAGCTTCTTCTACGCCGTCTGTCGAAGTTGAAGAGCGCCTTTCACGCTCAATGGAAGAAGCGGCGGAAGCATCTACAACCAATGCCCCAGACCCACTTGCTGCTTTTCTTGAACGTGAGCGAGAGCTTGCCGGAGTGCCCCAGGGAGCAATCTCCTCAGATAGCTGGGGCATTCAGGTAGGGGCTTTTAGCCAAGCGGCACGCGCTGAGCAACTGGCTCGTCAAGCAGCTCAACGACTACCCCATGAAGTGGGTGGACGTGTTGCTATCGATGCGCTAGAGGGCCAAACAACAGTATTCCGCGCTAGGGTCGTGGCACTGGATGAACCGCGTGCAAGGCGTGCCTGTAGGTCGTTAAAGGCGCAGGGTATGGAGTGCATGGTGGTCAACGCAAGCTTATAAAGCCACACGACAATCGCGACCCCGCCAGTGTCCCATTGGCGGGGTTTTTTATTAGTGTTGAATTCCGCTAGATAGTGTCCGGAAAGTAAGGAGAGCATCGTGACTACGTCGTTAAAAGGCATTCTCTGTATGTGCTTGGGGGTGCTGTTCTTAGCGTTGGGTGATGCGGTGTCGAAATGGCTAGGTGAAGTGCATTCGCCGTTACAGATTATTTTCTTTCGTACCGTAGTGTCATTACCGTTAATTGCACTCTTGGCTTATTTCTCAGGTGGATTACGCAAGCTGCGTACCGCGCGGCCTCGTGTGCATTTGTTAAGAGGGGTAATTTACACTGCCACCATGGTCTGCTTTGTTTGGGGGCTAACGCTGATGCCGCTTGCCGAAGCCACAGCGATTGCATTTGTAGCGCCGCTGTTTGTCACGCTGCTGTCGGTGCCGCTGCTTGGTGAGCGTATTGATTCACCGGTACTGATAGCATCGTTAGTTGGTTTTGTTGGTGTATTAATTGTGGTTCGCCCAGGTGGTGGCGCGTTTCAGGTGGGCGCGCTGACCCTTCTGGGGGCGGCAGTTTTCTATGCATTGCTGATGATTACTGCGCGTCGCTATGGCGCTCGGGAGCACCTATGGGCAATGGTATTTTATATGACGTTAGTACCTTTTTTACTGACAACTATTAGCTTGCCCTGGGTGTGGCAGACCCCGCAGCCCTGGCACTGGTTGGGTTTTTTAGCCGCCGGTGTATTAGGTATCGGAGCCACCGCATTTATTACCCTAGCCTTTCGCTTTGCCCCAGCGGCTATTGCAGCACCGTTTGATTACACGGCCATGCTGTGGGCGGTACTGTTGGGTTGGTGGTTCTGGGGAGAACTGCCTGACCTATGGGTATGGGTGGGCAGTGCGCTGATTATGGGCAGCGGGCTAGCGATTGCCTACCATGACCGCCGTACGACGCTGAAGCGTCGCCCAACTGCGTAAACGTGTTGGCCGCTGGGTGAGCAACAGCGTTGTTACCTCTAAGGGTTATCAAACAACTGATTACGGCTACTTTTTGATCTGGATCATCAAAGTTGGTAGCTGGGCAAGACAGAGGGCTTGAGCTGGTTATAATCCGCCACTCTCATCATAAGCGCTCCTGCGCCATCGTCCTGACAACGGTGACTATCTATGCAAGCTCCTGAATTACTCTCGCCTGCCGGTACTTTTAAAAATATGCGTTACGCGTTTGCCTATGGGGCTGATGCGGTGTACGCAGGTCAACCTCGCTATTCACTTCGGGTGCGCAACAACGATTTTAAAGTCGATAATTTGCATCGTGGTATTGACTACGCCCACGCGCGAGGCAAGAAGTTCTACGTTGCTTCTAACATTGCCCCACATAACAGCAAATTGAAAACGTACCTGCGGGATATGGAGCCAGTCATTGAGGCGGGGCCGGATGCGCTGATCATGTCAGACCCGGGACTGATTATGATGATTCGCGATCGCTGGCCGGATCAAGAGATCCATCTTTCGGTGCAATCTAACGTGGTGAACTGGGCCGCTGCGCAATTCTGGCAGCGCCAAGGTATCAGCCGCATTATTTTATCTCGGGAGTTATCCCTTGAAGAAATAGGTGAAATTCGTGCCGAGTGCCCTGGCCTAGAGATCGAAACCTTTGTTCACGGTGCGCTATGTATCGCTTATTCTGGGCGCTGCCTGCTATCGGGCTATTTTAACCACCGCGACCCCAATCAAGGTACCTGCACCAATGCATGCCGTTGGAAGTACAACACGATAGCGGCTACCCAAGATGAGACAGGCGACCTGATACCTGCCGGTGTTAGCACGTCTGCCGCCGACCAAGACGAGCTCTCGGCGCTAATTGAAGACGTTACCCGCCCCGGTAAATTAATGCCGGTGTACGAAGATGAACACGGCACCTACATTATGAACTCGAAGGATCTGCGTGCGGTACAGCACGTAGCGCGCCTGACAGAAATGGGTGTGGCATCGCTAAAGATCGAAGGGCGGACAAAGTCCCACTACTACGTTGCGCGTACCGCGCAGGTTTACCGCCGAGCAATTGACGATGCCGTGGCTGGCCGCCCCTTTAATATGGGGCTAATGGATGAGCTTGAAAACCTAGCCAACAGGGGGTACACCGAAGGCTTCTATCGGCGCCATGTACACGATGAATTTCAGAGCTATGAGCAGGGCAGCTCTATCGGTGTCCACCAACAGTTTGTCGGTGAAGTATTGGGCTACGATCCCGTGCGTGGCTGGCTAGACATTGAGGTGAAAAACCGCTTTGAAATAGGCGATGGCATGGAGCTGATGCTGCCAAGTGGAAACCACCGTTTTGTGCTTGACCATATTGAGAATACCCGCGGCGAATCCCAAAAGGCCGCTCCTGGCTCTGGGCACCGGGTACGTATCCCAGTGCCAGGCGTCAGCATCTCTCCTAAACAGCTAGAGTTTGCGCTTTTAATGCGCGACCTCAAGCCAGCAGGATCTATTGCCGCAGTTCAACTCGGCGTACCTGCTGCTTAAATTATCCTTAAGATCACGCACAGTTGTTGCGTGGTCTTAAGAGACCCGTTAAGAACGTCGTTAGGAAGATGGTTACAAGCGGTCGTGGAAAAAGGCCTGCGCGGCTAAGCGTGGGTCTGGCTGACCACAAATAGCAGAAATAACCGCAATACCGTTTGCCCCAGCGGCTTTCACTTGAGCCATGTGTTCAGCTTTTAGTCCACCAATCGCGACACTGGGGAGTTGGCAAGCATTAGCAAGCTGTGCCAGCCCATCAAAGCCAATTGGTTGGGCGTGATCTTGTTTGCTGCCAGTTGCAAAGATGGGCCCTAAACCGACGTAATTGAGCAGTTCGACGGGAGCTTCCTGAAGTTGGGCAGGGGTGTTAATCGAAAGCCCAATAATGGCGTGCTGGCCGAGAGTGTTTCGCGCTTCTTGAACAGCCGTGTCGCTTTGCCCGACATGTAAGCCATCAGCTTGGCTGGCTAACGCCACGTTCAGACGATCGTTAATAATCAGTGGAACGCCACTACCTGATAACATCGCTTTGAGGCGTTTGGCCTGGGCGATCATTTGCTCGTCACTCGCGTATTTATCGCGTAGCTGCACCATGGTAATGCCGCCTTGTATAGCCGCTTCGACCGTCTTTTCAAGGCCAAATTCGGCGCATAGCTCAGCATCAGTAATGAGATAGAGCGAAAGATCAAACGGCATGCACTGCCTCCAATTGAGCAAAAGTTGAGAGATCGTCGGGCGTTAACTGATAGAGCGTATCCAACAGCGCCACCTGGAAACTACCAGGGCCTTGAGCCTGCTTACCTGCGCGACTGCCCGCTATGCTAAAACATGCTAAGGCGGCCAAACTGGCCTCCAGCGGCTGCTCGTGATTGGCGGCCACAAAGCTTGCCACCAGCGCACTCAGTCCACAGCCTAAGGTAGTCACGCGGGGCATTAACGGGTGACCACCTTTAAGCCGATAATGATGGGTGCCGTCAGTGATGACATCTGTCTCACCGGTAACCGCGACGACGCAACGATGTTGTTGTGCTAGCGCAATGGCTGCGGTCGTGGCTTCTTGAGAACTGGTGGTGGCATCAACGCCTCGCCCCAGGCTAGCCAAACCGTTAAGCGCTTGGATTTCCGAGGCGTTGCCGCGAATAACGCTGGGTTGATAAGTCAGCAGCGTCTTGCACAAACGCTGGCGAAAGGTGGTGGCACCAACCGCAACAGGATCGAGCACCCATGGAATATTGTTTTGATGGGCGGTGCGCGCAGCGATAACCATGGCGTCAGCCCAAGGGGAAGAGAGGGTGCCAATATTGATCGATAGCGCGCCAGAAATAGCGGTGAATTCAGCCACCTCTTCTTGCGCATGTAGCATGGCAGGGGATGCGCCTGTCGCTAATAGCAAATTAGCGGTGCTGTTCATCGCCACGTAGTTGGTAATGCAATGTACCAGTGGTGTCGCAGCGCGCAGAGCGATGAGGTAATCGCCGAGTGGGCGTGAAAGCATAATATCCTCCCGGCAGGGGGAGGTGGTGCAGCCGCACCACGACTCCCTACGCCGGCGTTATCCGGTTCAGGTTCAAAGGGTGCTTCTCAGCCCATTAGTCATGGGCGCCCCTGTCGTGGTAGTACTATCCTTGGCTTAGATCAATCTGTAAAGCCTGAGGGCTTTCGCGCTACTAACTGTCTTAGCTATTAACAGACTACCAGTTAGCTATTAGCGAACAGTTAGCTATTAGCGAAGCGCGATTAGCGAAATGCGATACGTGTACCGTAAGTTAACATTTCATCGGGAGTTATCGCTTTTCCTTCGACACCAATCATTTCATCGCCACACTGGTCTGCAAAGGTAAGCACGCCATGAGTAAGGCCTAATTGGCCTAGAGTATCGCGAATTTCACCAGTGCCCAAAAAGGTGCTGACATGGCCTTGGGCATTGGTTAAATCAGAGACACCGTTAGCGTGATGGAAGCGAACTTTATAGATGCCATCCATGGATTCGACTTCCACAATAGGCGAAAAGCCATTCTGTATGGCGCGGGCCAACTGCTTGAGTGTTAGATGGTCGCCGAGGGTCATATCAATCGCAGTCATGACAAACTCCAAGTGGATACCGTTAGTAAGGCATCACAGTGTTCTCTAGAGGAATGCTACAAGCGAAGTTAGTAAAGGTGATTAAGTTTTGTAAAAATACACACTAGAGTGTAGAAGGTTTGCATAGAAATTCCAGGATTCGGAGCGAAAGCACTTAATGAACAGCATCCAGTGCATGCTGCTGCAGCTTGATGAATGGAATAATCTCTAATGTTTTCTCATGAGTGCCAGACAATAACACTGGTGGAGCCAAGCCAACTTGTGCAGCTTCCTGCCAACGGTTGGCACAGACACACCAGCGGTCGCCGGGCTGCAGGCCTGGAAACCCATATTCTGGGCGTGGAGTCACTAGGTCGTTGCCTTGAGCTCTTGAAAACGTTAAAAATTCTTCGGTTACCATCGCGCATACTGAGTGCGTACCGACATCATCGGGCCCTGTACGACAAAAGCCATCGCGGTAAAAACCGGTTTTAGGGTCATGGCAGCAGGGCGTTAATGGTTCACCTAGCACATTGCGATCACGAGACATAGTGGCTCCTCTGGCATAGGGCGGGCTAAGCTAAGGGCTAGCTAAACGATGCCCACCTTTTAAATAGTGAAACAGCATGATGAGGTAAGGTAGTGCATCAGGTGCTGATAGACTACGTACGTAAAAGCTTACGTACTTAAAAACGTCTGTACTTAAAAGCTTACGAATTATTGAAAGTGGTCAAAGTTTTGTACAGGTTGTAGGGTTCGTCAACGTATTTTATGAATATGAAATAGGAGAGGTTATGTCGTTTCAAGGCGAACAACATCCCGGTGTCGCATCCGCTGCGCCGCAAACCCAAGGGTTTCGCTTAAATCATACGATGCTGCGGGTAAAAGATCCCGAACGCGCGCTAGCGTTTTACTCCACGGTCTTTGGCATGCAGGTTCTACGTCGATTGGATTTTGAAGAGATGCAGTTTTCGCTCTACTTTCTAGCCAATATGGAAGACAGCGATAATGTACCGGAAGACCTTCAAGCCCGTACTGCCTGGACCTTCAGTCAGAAAGGCTTGTTAGAGTTAACGCATAACTGGGGCACCGAGGATCAGCAAGATTTTGCCTATCACGACGGTAACGCAGAACCCCAAGGGTTTGGTCATATTTGCTTTAGCGTGCCTGACCTAGAAGCCGCCCAAGCATGGTTCGACGAGCATCAGGTGACGTTCGTTAAGCGCGCGGATCAGGGCAAGATGAAAGACGTTATTTTTGTCAAAGATGCAGACGGCTACTGGATCGAGGTGATTCAGGCAGACCGTATGGCTGATAAGGGCGACTAACATGGCCCACTTGCTGTTTCGGTTGCGCCACGTGACAGATGAAGAGGCGATGGAAGTACGCCAGCTGCTAGATGAGCAGGGCTTTGATGTGTATGAAACCCAGGCGGGGTTTTTTCGCCTGGGTGTCGATGCCATTTGGCTGCGTAACACCGCACAACGCGAGGCTGCCGAAGCAGCGTTGGCAGCGTATCAGGAAAACCGCCAAGCCAACGCACGACGCGCCCATGAAGAAGCCGTTGCTAGTGGCAATGCCCCTACGTTATGGCGGCGCTTTCTCGCCCACCCCGTGCAAGTCTTATTGGTGATGGTTGCCGTGATACTGATTGCGTTATTGACGCTGCTACCGTTTATTGGCTTAGTAAATTAGCGGCGGCTAAATGGCCGCGCTTTAAATAAAGCTGCACACCTTCGCTACCTGCTTGCAACTGAGGTGCCGCACCCACTGGGAAGCGACACCAACTGCCAGTTGCGTACTCCTGCCCATCACTAAGAACAGCACCTTCCAACACAAATAGCTCTAAACCGCCGCTAAGCGTTGGATAAGACACCGCTGTATCGGCCTCCCAGCGTTCTAGGCTGACTCGTTCAGGACCGTACTGTTCTGAGCTATAGGTGTGTAGCATTTTATAAGTAATGCCAGGCCGCCGGTCGGGTTGCCAGGGAAGGCGATGGGCAGGCACGGCCAGCTGAAGAAGGTCATCTTCATCAAACTGGTGTAGCTTAACCAGAATAAGTGCGCCTTCTTCGCCTATTTGCGGGGTATGACCAGTGCCAATCGGGTTGCGTAAGTAGCTGCCTGCCGGATAGCGGCCATGCTCATCGGCAAAGACACCTTCCAGCACCAAAATTTCTTCACCACCGCCGTGAGTATGACGGCTGAACTGGCTGTTCGGCGCGTAGCGCACCAGGCTAGTAGCTCTGGCGACTTCGTCGCCAATGCGGTCCAGCATCATGCGCTCTACACCAGCACTGGGGGAGTCCACCCAACGATACTGATCCGGTGTGACACAGGCAAAGTGGCTAAAATCGGCGTTCAGTCGCATGGTGTTGGCTCTTTACAGGGGTGAAAATTTGCAGAGGTGAAAATTCGCAGCAGTAGTGCAAGTCTCCCCATCCCCAGGGCAAAATGCAACGCAAAAAAATACCGTCTGCTTGACGGTATTCAAATGTTTACATTTTATCTTAATGAGCATGACCATGATGGTCGTGGTCGTGGTCGTGGTCGTGGTCGTGGTCGTCATTAGCTTGACCCGCCTCGGCCAGAGCCGCGTGCAACACCTTGGCGTTATGACGCATCATGCCCAGGTAAGTGCTGGCGTCGCCTTCACTGGCCAGCGCATCAGCATATAGCGTGCCAACAATCGGCAGGCCAGTTTCTTCGGCAAGCTGATTAATGATCGCTTGGTTGGTCATGTTCTCATGAAATAGTGCCTGCACGTTTTCCTGTTCGATGACATCCACCAGCGCAGCCATGCTAGCGCCGCTGGGGTCAGCTTCAGTAGACAGTCCGACAGGAGAAAGAAAGCTCACTCCATAAGCATTTGAAAAATAGCCAAACGAATCGTGGCCGGTAATCACGCTGGCAGATGCCGGAATGCCGCTTAACAAATCGCGAATCTCGCTATCCGCCTGCTCTATCTCTGCTAAATAACGCTCAGCATTCGCTTGATAACTATCGGCATTAGCGCTGTCAGCTTCGATCAAGCCATCGCGAATATTGGTAACGTAGACCTTTGCTTGACGTAGGTCCTGCCATGCATGTGGATCATCATCGCCGTGGTTATGTTCACTGTGATCGTGCTCGTCGTGCCCATGGTCGTCGTGCCCATGGTCGTCATGCCCATGGTCGTCATGCCCGTGCTCGTCGTGCCCGTGCCCATGGTCATCATGACCCTCTTCTTCATGACCATGCTCGGCAAAAGCTCGGGGTTCAAGGCCTGTCGTTGCCATAACCAGTGCGCCCGAATAGTCGCTCGATTCAATCAAGCGCTCCATCCAGCCTTCAAATAACAGCCCGTTAAACACCACCATATCAGCGCCAGCCAGCGCGCGGGCATCGCCTGGGCTGGGCGAATAAACATGAGCATCGCCGTCAGGGCCGACAAGCGATGTAACTTCGACATGTTCGCCGCCCACGTTTTCGACCATATCGGCCAAAATAGAGAAGCTGGTCACCACCTGAACACGATCGTTAGCCATTGCCGCAGGCAGTGCCAGCATGGCTGAAACGCCTACCAACCAGCGCGATGAAGAGAAAAGCGACATACAACGCTCCTTCAAAAAGATAAAAAGTTATGACGACTGTTCAAGCGCTAGCGGCGTTGTCTTACGCCGCAGCTTCGCGGCTAAGCTGTGATAGCGGCCGAACAGTGCCGACAGTAGATAGCCCAACCCCGCCAGCAAAATAATGCTTGGCCCAGAGGGGGTATCAAGGTGGAACGAAATCAATAAGCCACCGGTACTAGCGATCATGGCTAAGACCACGGCAATGCCGATTAAGCCTTCCAGCCGTTTACTCCAAAACCGTGCTGCTGTAGCAGGCAGCATCATTAAGCCCACCGCCATTAACGTGCCCAATGTTTGGAACCCCGCAGTTAAATTCAGCACCAATAGTCCTAAAAAAACACTATGTACCCAGCCACTGCGGCGGCTTTGCCCGCGTAAAAACAGGGGGTCTAAACACTCCACGACCAACGCCCGGAAAATAATCGCCAGAATAATCACAATCAACGTGCTGATAGAGGCAATGAGCAGTAGCGCTGTGGAGTTAATCGCCAAAATTGAGCCGAACAGCACATGGGTTAAATCCACACTGCTGCCACCCATAGAAATAAGTAATACACCGGCCGCTAGCGAAATAATAAAAAAGCTCGCCATCGCCGCATCTTCCCGCTGGCCGCCCATTTTCGACACAGCTCCAGCAAGTAAGGCCACCATCACGCCGAACAGAACACCGCCGACGCTCATCACCGGCAGAGAGAACCCTGCGAGCAAAAACCCCAGTGCCACACCAGGCAAAATAGCGTGCGCCATGGCATCGCCAATCAAGCTCATGCCCCGTAGCACTAAAAATACGCCCAACGGAGGGGCAGCAAGCGACAGGGCTAAGCCACCAACGACAGCACGACGCATAAAGCCATAATCGAAAGGTGCCACAAACCATGCATCAAGCAGTGCCAGCATGACGACCTCCCAAAGCAAACGGCACCACCTGTGCTGGTGCATGTTGGTGGTTAAGCGCGCTAGGCGCGACCCAGCGCCCATGCCCACCACTTAACATCAACACTTCATCGGCTAGGCGGCTTAGGTGATCCATATCGTGCAGGACAACAATGATAGTTACGCCTTCATCGGCCATTTGACGCAAGCTGCGAATTAAAATATCCACCGTATCGCTATCCACATTGGCAAACGGCTCATCCAGTAACAAAAGCTCCGCTTCCTGCATCAACGTACGGCCAATCAGTGCCCGCTGGCGCTGACCACCAGAAAGCTCACCCAAAGGGCGGTGAGCCAAATGCGAAATACCCAAGCGCGCCATGATGTCGCGGCCCTTGCGATAATGCGCTGCGCAGTAGCCTTTTAACGCCCCATGGCTTGGCCAGCTGCCGGTCATTACCAACTCTTCAACGCTCATCGGAAAAGTCAGGTCTAACGCCAACTGCTGGGGCAACCACGCACGGCGTGCTTTATCGACCGTGCAGACTACTTCACCACTAATAGGACGTAGCTCACCCATAATCGCCTGGATCAACGTACTTTTACCCGCACCATTCGCGCCAATCAGCGCCGTAATAGCACCGGGCTTTATATCGCCATCAACATGCTCAAGAACCGTGCGTCCGCCTTGGGCAAGGTGCAAATCATGCAACTGCAAGCGTGAAAGTGAACGTTCACTCATAGCGGCCACCCGCTGGCCCACACCACTAAACCCCACAACCCCAGCAGCGGGAGTGCCACTAAACCCAACCGCTTCGCGGCAGATAACGACATCAACGAAAAATGACAAGGACCTTCCTTGTTATGGCGATGCATATGCTCACTCATTGAGTGTCCTCGCTAACCAATAAATAAGTTATAACATAACAATTGGTGAAACCAAAAAAGAGGCCAATATTTTACGCGCTCCTGGTGTGCTGACAATCCTGCTGCACTGACAATGTTAAATCGACTGGCAGTACCCCGTGCGTTAATCAACGTGTCTCTTACTATCACTATGGCATACGGCGATCACGTCGCGGCTAATAGCGCCACGTAGCACCAATTTGCTGTGGGGAGATCAATAATGCGTATTCGCCATCCAGCGTGACAGGGCCAACCGAGAGGCGAGCAGGCTGAAAACGGTTAATTGCACTGGAGGCTTGGTTAGGCTGCGTCCAAATCTGCAGCTCATTGATCAGCATACCGGTGGCAAAGTTCACCGTGCCATCGCGTTCACGGCCATCGGCGGCAATGACCGCGCCCGCCACGCTATTCACCAACAGTGAACTAAGGCGCGCCTCAAACCCACGGCGTTCACGCTCCGCCTGGGCAAGCTGTAACCCCAGCGCCTGCACGCCGCTCAGCTCGCCACGCGCTTTCAAACGCTCGTACTCAATCAATGCCGCCTGATGTGGCTGCCGATCCGTGAGCATTCCACCCAAGGCTAAAGCCGACTTCACCACCCCAACCCGCGCATCAAAGCGGTCATTGCGGCTACTCGCCTCGCTCGACTGGTAAGCATCAATGGCAAGGCTCGTCGCATAAATTCCCGTCCACCCCGCATCCCACCACGCCGCATGGTGTGCCCCGTTTTCGAACACCTCATCATAAACAGACCAATCAGCAGGCGTAGAGGCCTGAGCCTGAACCTGTGTTGACAAGGCAAGCAGCGCCAGAGCGAAAGCCACCAGCGCAAAGCGTGAAACACGAAGACACCGCATGAGAAAGCACCTAATCGTAGGAGGAACAGCGCTAAGCGTAGCACGCCGTTAGTGAGGGTTAGCGTCGAATCGACGTGACCTAAGTATGACGAAGATCAATGGCGAGAATGATGAAAGAATGGTTAGATGGAGCGATGGACAGCGCTGCCGAGAGTTCCTAATGAATCAGTTCCGCTCATATCCCTGCACTTTTTACGCTTTACATCAAAATGCGGTGAGGAGTAAAACAGGCCATCTTCGAATACATCGAAGTGTTTTATGTTGGGTGTTACTGCGCTCTAGCAATGACTAAATGAGACCAGCGGACTACGTTTCAGAGTTAAAAGCACCTGTTCGAAAAGATGTCTAGACAGTTTGTTGGCAGATGAGTGTTGTGAACGCCTAGCTCTCTAGTGGTCTGTCGCTAGCTCATGCCTACACCATAATGCTGATAAACCAAGGGGCTGAGGTGGCTATCGGTATCTCATGATCTGCTTCACTTTGCCTGGTGAACTGGGGAGGGCCGGCGCGGCCCCAGCTTTACCATGTGATGCAAAGTAAAAAACGCGTCAGAACCCAGGTTTTGGTGTAGGCCTGTGCCAGGTACTGAAACGTGAGCTTCTTGCTTGTTATTGAAAACTATCACAGTGATAGCTAGCTAATTTCAGAAGCTAGGCAATTTTTTAGGGGCTAGAAAATTATTATGGGAATAAACGAACAGCAACTTGATATATCTGGCCTATTGCCCAATTTTTTTTCATTTCCCAGCTTTGAAACTGCATCTGATTTGAGCGCGATTTTCGTCGTTGCTCTGATAACGCTATTTTTCATTTTTTTGCTTATTGCTGTTGTTCACTCATGGAAAGCCAATCGTCGAATTAAGTGGCTGAACAACGTCCTAAGCCAGGAAAACGAGGATACAGTATTCAATAGCCGAAGTGATTTGAGGAATAAGGCTTTAAAACGAAACGGTACAGAGGCTCACCTTTGGTGTGAGTTTGATGAGACCTTGATAGAGGTAAAAGAAGGTGAGCAGCATAAATTATTCAATGTTTACGATGCTGATTATTTCTTTAATGCTGCAAGCTTGGCTCCAGGCATCACCGAAAGCCGCTTGATAGCAGCCGTTCCTGGCTTTTTAACCGCCATTGGTGTGATAGGAACGTTTGTTGGGCTGCAATTAGGTTTATCTCAACTCAATATTGGCAATGATGTTGCTGTTGATGAAATGAAGGATGGCTTAGCTTACGTCATCAGTGGCGCTAAATTTGCTTTTATGACTTCCGTTTGGGGGGTGCTGCTTAGCGTGCTTTTCAATTTTATTGAGAAGTGTCTTGAAAACGGAGTGCGTAAGCAGATCAGAGAACTTCAGGTCACAATTGATAAAATTTTCCCACGACTGACCGCTGAGATGCAGCTGAAGCGTATTGCTGATGATGGTGGCGAATCGCGGGAAGCCTTACAGGGTTTAGCGGAAAAAATTGGCGATAAAATGCAGGAATCCCTGCTGGAAGCAACCGCTGGTATTCAACAAGGTCTTGAGCAAAGCCTACAAAATGTGATGGGGCCAGCGATGGATAGGCTGGTTAACGATGCATCTGATGGTAGTCAGCGGGCCATGGAGCAGTTAATTGAAACTTTTATGGATAAATTTGGACAGCAGGGGGCTGAGCAAAGAAATTCTATGGATCAGGCTTCCAAAGGTGTTAGTGATGCTGTTGATTCCATGAATCAAGCGCTGAATGGCTTTATCAGTAATTTGAATCAAAACCAGCAAGCGGCATCTGAACGTGAGCAAGGGCTGATGCGTCATATTGCGGAGCAAATTGATAGCATGGCTGATCATAACCGCTATCAGCAGCAGGAGTTTTTAGCTTCAACCCACGCTCAAGTTAAAGCTGTTCGGGATGTGTTGAACCAACACCAAACAGCTGCTGGCCAAAGAGAACAGGAGTTAGTAGAGCATATTTCTAGTCAGGTAGATAAGCTGGTTTCTCATACACAACAGCAGGCTGAAAATATAACGCGTGTTACCGGTGATCAACTTGGCAATATGAGTGAGCTTTTTCAAAAAGTTCAAGAGAAGCAATCAGAGCGAGAAAGAGCACTTGGGCTTCAGTTTGAGAGCACTATTGCTGAGATCAAAACAACAATGCAAAAACAGATCGAAGCTACTCAAAATCTATTATCAGACAGCAGGCAGCTGCAAGAAGATATGGCTAATAACAGCCAGAGTCTTCAAAGGCTCGCATCCAGCATTCATGAGGGTGCGACTGAGTTAGCGCGATCAACGACCCAATTGAAAGAGTATGGTGCGACGCTACAACAGGCTTCAACCAAGCTAAGTACTTCAATTTTTTCAGCATCTGAGTCGACAGAATATCTGGCCAGTGAAAACCATAAAGCCGCTGAGTCTGTTCGTATGGTTCGGGATCAAATACAGAGTGCCATCACAGCAATGGAGCGAACGGTTGGTAATTTGGATCAGATGGTTCAATTGGCAGATGGGTCGTTCAAAGCACTAGAGCAACACCAGAATAATTACTTAGCAGCTCTAAAAAAGAATATTGGAGAGCTAGCTGAGCAAGGTACAAGATTATTAAGTGATTATGCCGAACAAGCTAATGGACAAACGAGAGATCATCTTAAAATCTGGGCTCAAAGTGCCAATGACTATGCTGCTCAAATGAACAATGCTGCAAATGCACTATCCAGCGTTGTGGATGAGATTGAGACTAAGGTAGGAAACTGATGAGGGCTTTTTCTCGTTCTAGATCTCGTAATGTCGATGAAGAAAACCCTTATTGGATATCCTTCTCTGACTTGATGTCAGCGCTTCTTGTTGTTTTTATCTTGGCAGCAGTCGCTTTAATTATAGAGCTAACCCAGAAGCAGGAGCAGTTTAACCAGGATATTCAGACGTTAAGAAATGCTGAACAAGCACGACGAGATATTTTGCATGAGATTAGGGATGAACTTGCCAAACAAAATGTAACGGTCTTTATTGCTGATAATGATACAGTTCTTCGTATTCCAGAAAGTACTTTGTCATTCGATTCCAATATGGACGAGATCCCTAACGATCCAGAGGTGGTTAATGCCGTTAGATTGATTGGGGAAGTGCTGCATGAAGCAATTCATCAACCATTCAATATGTCTGATCAACAGCTCAAGCGGTTTGAGTATCTTGATACGGTATTTATTGAAGGACATACGGATAGCCTTTCTAGTAATCGCGATAAGGGTAATTGGGGGCTTTCAACCTTTCGAGCCATTAGCTTGTGGGAGTTCTGGAATGAGTCTTTAGATGTGTACCCATCCTTAGGTGATTTGAAGAATGGTTATGACAGTACTCTTTTCTCTGTCAGTGGCTACGCTGCTACTCGGCGAGTAAATAAAGAAGAAGTAACAAGTGCAGATAGGCGATCTAATCGAAGAATAGATATTCGCTTTACTGTGAAGCGGCCTGAGTTAGCTGATTTTGAAGAAGTCTCTAGGAGAGCTAATTGATGACAGCTAAACTTAGAGTTAATAAATTAAATTTTTATTTGCCTGAGGGTGTGATGAATTCGTATTGTCAGGTGATGGAAAAAAATACTGAGAAAGTTTTGAAATTAACGCAAAGCTCTGGCACCGGCAGCGATAAGTTCAAACAGGCATATCAGCGATTTATTAGCGTGCTCAGGCAACATGGGGATATTGAGCAAGCCCTGAATGAACCAGTGGATCTCAGAGCGTTAGCTATTGTTCTGAAAACAAATAACGCATTTAATATTAAGCTGTGTGAAAATCTATTTCGAAAAATTGATTATATAAAGCCTCGTCCAAGCAGTTTGTTACTTGAAGCAATCTATAGCTACTATCTTAAAAAGTACGACAAGCTGAGTGACCTAAAGTCTGTTGAAGCATGGCTGCGTAAATCAAAAGAAGCTCGTGGTGAGCTGGATCAAAATATCGGTCAGATTCTTGGTGGCGAAGGGCCAAAATGGCTGGCTGAGTCTTGCCACATACAACAGATTGATTTTAATGCTTGTATTGAACGAGTTGGGCTTAATAATTATTTATCGGGCCGTTTTCTAGAAAATGCTAAAAACATCTACTATCTAGAAACCCTTCGGCAGCTCGAACCAGGTGAAAATCATGAGTTGCTAATTGAAATTCAGAAAAAAGAGGTGTTTGAATCTCGCTATTCTGAAGAGTCTTTGTTGGGGCATGAGGTGCTAAGAATTCTGATATCCAAGGCTGATTCGAGACAGATATCTGATCATTGGATGAATGTCATTATGGCGATAGCTGGTGATCCACGTGTTTCAACCCGTAATGAGCGGTATATTCGCTGGTGGTCACAAATCTCCCAAAATCTTATAGCCAAGGTTCGTGGGTGGTTGTCTAAGCTTGATTTAAGACTTTTCTTGGAGGCTCTGAAGGATTTTTCTACCCATCCTGGAAAAGAAGAGCTGAAACGAATGTATCCATCTCGCAAGCGGTTTTTGGAAGGTTTGCTGCAGCAAGAGTTAGTAATGGATACTCGATTATTCTTAACGTATGAAGCAGAACGTTATATTCAAAAGCATTATAAAATGGAACATTTGCCCGCGTATTCGATTGTGGATGGAGGTAGTCCTAAGCCTCTGGTTTATATATATTTAAATGATGCACATGTAATAGAGGGAACTCATAGTTGTTATTTCTGGGTATACGAACGATTAGCTAAATCAGCGGCAGTTTTTAACTATAATAAGCGTAAGTTTACGTATCGTGAGCTTACTGTTGGGCTAAATGAAAGAATGCTTGTAGAACAGAATAAAGGTTGTTATGCAGCAATACAACATAATGGAAGTTGGCAAATGAAAGCAGCCATTGCGTTAAAAGAGCTCGGAGTAGATATTGATGCTTCTATGCTTCTTACCAAATCTGATTATCAACACTACAAATTTTCAGGCCATCTCTAATGATGCTCAAGGAGTGGATCAATAACCTGATAGGCAACAAGCAATCTCTCAGATATCGTCAGGTAATTGATTTTGAGGGCGTTAGCTTCTTATTCTCAGAAAATCAGCTGGCTATTATCAACCAGGGGAAAGCAGATGACCTGATTACTCAGCAGCATGTTGTCTTGCGTATGTTAGTAGAAGAAGGATTAGGAGACGAACTGCCAAACGGCTTTTCTATACCTTCTCTTTCCGTAGTCAATCTGGATCAGTTTTCCCGCGACCTACTTGAGCTTCCTGTATACTGGGAGGGAGCTATAAAAACTGATATTAAAGGTCAAACAGGGCGGTCATCATTTAGAATTAATGTACAAGCTAAGTACCCAGGAGGGCGTTTTACCAGTAGCTTTCGGATCAATGGCCCTGTGATTCAGTTTTCAGAAGAAAGTCAGTTCTTGTTGTCAGCAGAACAACTGCTAGTTTTTGAAGCCCTGAAAAAGCACGAGGAATCTGAATATTCTGAATTTGACAACTTGTCTATTATTTCTGCACTTCAACGGGCTCAACGCCAGGGAGTTGCAATCGAGCTGGGTCATTTTGAAAAGCTAAGGATTAATACGCCTGAATCTGTATCGGTTGAAGCCGAACTCGATGAAGAGGGAAATCTTATCTTGACTCCACAGCTGGGGCAGGATGCCAGCCATGAAGAAATGCAAAGGGTATTGGGTCAGCTACAAAACGCTGGTACTGCGTCGCTTCGTGTTAAAGATGAGATTATTCTGATTGACGAGCAAAAGATGGCGGGTATCCAGGAAGTTTTACGAAACCGTATTGTCAGTAAAGAAAAGCTGGACGACTTTTACCGTAACCCAACCGCTTTCATTGATGGTTCGTTGGTTAACCTTGAAATGGGCTTCTCTATCCGAGTCAAAGGGGCGGCACGTTTCAGGCATGCTTATTTTGGTGAGACGGATGAGTCTGGTGTTGATTGGTTTGGTAAAAAGTTCGCCCCAGTTAATGTTCTTCCCGTAAGTAAGCTGAAAGATATCATCAAAGATGAAGAGCAGCTCAATGAATTTGAGGCAGTTGTAGAACAAGCGCGTCCGACAGGTGCACAAGAGGTTGAATTTGGTGGCAAAGTATTTGATATCTCAGACCCAGAACAGATTGAATCAGCTACTCGAACAATCCGCAACTCCTGGCTTAATCCTGAGCAAGAGGGCAGTGACTTTGTGCCGTCACAGGAAAGCACAGACGTTAGTGAAGATTCTACACCCATCGTTGTTGATATTGCTCTCAATGATAATAACCTTGAAACGCCATCTGAGGCAGTTGAGCGGTTACTAGATGATGTGCTTACTCCAGAGGAAGCTCTTTGTTGGGACAATTACCTTCGAAGCCCCTTCTCTCATCAAATTTATGGTGTGCGTTGGCTGCTGGGTCTTGCAGGTGCGAAAAAAGGGCTGGGTGGTGGTTTGCTGGCTGATGATATGGGCCTTGGTAAAACCTTTATGTCATTGGCGGCAATTGAGCATCTTTACAGAGGATGGGAGCAAGCAGCGGATGCAGTAAGGCCCTGTCTGATCGTAGCCCCCCTGAGTTTGCTGCAGAACTGGAAAGAAGAGGTTGAGAAAACCTTTGTAAAATCGCCATTTAGAGACATTGTGGTTTTGCAGTCAGAAGGAGAGTTGAGTAAATACCGTTTAGCTGGTGTGGAAACCAAAAATCAAACGATTGATGGTGATGAGGCAGTCATTCGTTATTCACTCAAGATTGGGTCTGGCTTTGGGCATGAGCGTCTCGATATGCCTAAGAGATTGGTAATCACCACTTACCAAACGCTAAGAGATTACCAGTTCTCACTCTGTGCGATTGATTGGGGTGTAGTGACATTCGATGAAGCACAGAATATCAAAAACCCTAATGCTTTACAGACTCGGGCAGCAAAAGGCCTCAAAGCACAGTTCCGTTTGTTGGCAACAGGCACTCCTGTTGAAAACAGTCTAGCTGACTTTTGGTGCATTATGGATACCGCTTGCCCTGGCTATTTGGGTAGCTACCAATCTTTCAGAGAAGCTTATGTTAAACCCATTATTCATGCGGCTGGTGATGAGCTAGAAGACGTGCGTGCCCGAATAGGTCGTCAACTTAGAGAAAATGTTGGTGCTTTGATGCTAAGGCGTTTGAAGGAAGACAACTTGGAAGGGCTTCCCGAGAAACGTCTCTATGTTGGCGTGGAGAATTCTGACTGGGAGTATATGTCGAAACTTTCTTCGCTTATGAGTGGGCAGCAACTAAATAGTTATGATTCTATCTTATCCGGAGTCAATAAGTCAGAAGAAAACACAGTGCTCGCAGGGCTACATCAATTGCGTGATGTTTCACTACATCATCAGCTTCTACTAGGGGGGAGACTAGATATACCAGTTAAAAAGCGCGATCTGGACGAGTTTATGGCAGAGTCTGGTAAGCTTATAAGTCTTCTATATATTCTGCATGATATTCAATGCCGCGATGAAAAGGTAATTATTTTTTGTATCAATAAGCGTCTTCAATCATTCCTTTCTGTCGCTTTGGCCCGCTGCTTTGAACTACCGCTAATTGCAATTATTAACGGTGATACAAAAGCTGTATCGAAAAGAAAAAGTGAGTTGACACGGAAAGGTTTAATTGAATCTTTTGAGAGTAAAGAGGGGTTCAACATTATTATCATGTCCCCTGTGGCAGCAGGAGTTGGCTTAACAGTAGTTGGTGCCAACAACGTGATTCATTTGGAACGGCATTGGAACCCAGCTAAAGAAGCCCAAGCAACAGATCGTGTGTATCGTATTGGGCAGCAGAAGAGTGTCCAGGTTTACATTCCTACGCTCAAACATCCTAAATTCATGTCTTTTGACGAGAATCTTCATCAGTTGCTGAGCAAAAAAAGCTTGCTTCGAGATGCTGTTATTACGTCAGAGCAGGTAATGCCTGAACCACAAGGTTTTGTATCGAGAGGATTTGTAGATGAAAAAAATATTGCTCAAGAAGAAATCCAAAATTTGGGGTGGCAAGAGTTTGAGGCTTTTGTCGCGGAGCTGCTGTCCCTTTCTTGGCAAGCAACTGGCTGCATGTTAACTGCTGCAGGCAGTGATCATGGTGCTGATGTTGTCGTTGAGCTTGGGAGTGAGATAGCACTAGTCCAGTGTAAACATACATCAAATACTAATAGTTATTCAGGTTACTCAGCGATTAAAGAAGTCTACTCTGCAAAAAAAATGTACGAGAAAGCTCTCTCCAAGCCCATTAGTCGATTAGTTTTTGTAACCAATGCGACGCGCCTTGCTCGTGACACCCGAGATATTGCTAAAAAATATGATGTTGAAGTTATTGATGGGAATTTGTTGGCAAATTTGATGAATGGGATTGAAATTTCTTTTTCTAAGATTAGCTCAAGATTGTTGGCTAAACGGATCAAAATTTGATCGGATAGATGGCATCAATACATGATGCTTGTGGCCAACATTGCACTGTGCTCAACTCTGCTGAGGGCGAGCTGGCGCTGTTGTTAAGTCGATTTGGAAGCGGGTTTGGCTCTTTCAAAGCTCCATAAGATGCTGATTGAAAAGCATGTAGCAACCGTCGTGGCGTTAGGGTAGACAGCAAAAAATAATCGACTTAAGGGAGGTAATGTTCATTGGGTTGGGCATTCATTGCTGTTTCAAAATCGTAGGGGCACTGTGCGGGAAATGCGTGTGGTTTTCGGTCGACGTCAATAGCCACTGCACGAAGGGCATCATCGTAGGCGTCACTCATCAGGTCAGGCAGCAATGCGTTCAAGCTGGGGCTGTCGTTGAGTAGGCGATTCACCTTGGCTTGGGCATCTTGAATTGTCAGCCGCCAGAAGCGCGAGCGCAGTGCTGGGAGGTGATCCTATTTCAGGAGGTGCGTTAGCAAGCAGGCCAGCAGGTTGATTAGCACGCGACGCTCGCGCCTGGCAATGCTTTCAATTTCATCCGTCAGGTGATCAATATCCAGTTTTTCTAGCTTTCCAGTGCGCAGTAACTCAGCTTGTTCAAGGGCCCATGCGTAGGTGTCGTGCTCGTATTGAACGGTCATTGAGTGTTCACTCTGTTGGCGGGTTTCAGCATCGTCTATAGTAGCGATAACCCCGCACCCGAGGGGATGAACCTGCCAGCAACCTGTATTCAATGCAGGTTGACCAGTATAAACAGGAGGCGCTACGTTTATCTCGTTGAGCCAAGAGGCCAATATTCGCCTAGCGTACCCTGCCTAGGCAGATGAGGTATCTGGGGATGGCGAACCAGCCTTGGCTTACCCTATCAAGTGGCGCTTGGTTAGGCCAAATTACTCATCTCCATCGTCACCCTTATCTTCATCCCAGTCTTCAATGCTGCGTTTGGCATCCCCGCACTGCTGAGATGTTTCTGGTGCTGGTGATGCTGTCGGGGGCTTGTGTGTTCCTTCACTACGCGTGTAGGAGGAGTGACCTTTCCTGCAGTAGAAGAATACCAAGGTCAAAATGGATTCCCGCTAAAAGCATGCGGGAATGACGGGGTCGGGTGGCGTACGGGAATGACGGGGTCGAGAGGTACGCGGGAATGACGGGGTCGAGAGGCACGCGGGAATGACGGGTTCGGGTGGCGTACGGGAATGACGGGGTCGGGTGGCACGCAGGAAATGTGAGCCGCACAGGCAGTTCAGAAAATCACGCATTGCGGGCAGCCCGCCCATTGGCCGTGCGCTGTCGCCCTGGCAGCGTTGAAGTGTATGCCCATCGCACCGCTGCGCCGTGCTTTCGCGTCGGGCTTTTGTTGCGGGTGCGTTGGGGCTTACCACGCGCGACTCGAAATCTGCGTTACTCTCATTAAAAGCATGTGCGCGGCGGCGGGGCCGCGCACGGTAGGCATTTTCTTGGGGTGGCTTGTTACGCTTTGTCGTCCTCGTCGTCTTCCCAGCGTTCCATGGCACGTTTGTCATCAGGCAGGCGGACAATATCACCTACTTTAAGCTTGTGGTGGGTGTCATGGTGATGCCCTTGGCGGTCGAGTATGGCGGCAACGTGGCCGATGCTGACGGCATCTTCTTCACGGTAAACCTCTACTTTTACGCGCACAATGCGGCCTTGATAGCGGGCAGAGAGCATGGCTCCTGGGTAAGGTGGTTTGTGGTCGGGGTCATCTTTAAAAAATTCTGCGACGCTTGCGCTGCCTGGTTCATCCCATTCGATATGCTGATGCATTGTCAGAGTCCTTTTGCTGAGCGTTATCACGTAGCGTGAGGTTTAAGTGTAGTGTGCGTTGATGCAATAGGGCCACTGTGCATAGACAGAGATGTTGTGGACACTTAACGTGGCCTTTTAAGGGGTTGTGGAGGGGCTTTGATGACGAATCATCATGCGCTATTTGAACAGTCGGTGACGCCGTTGTTTGTCGTTGAGCGTTCAATGCATTGCTCGTCCAATGTGCAGGGCAATGCGGCCTTTCGGCGTGTTGCTGGTTGGGTGTCAGAAGAGAGTGAGTCGGCGCTGTGGCGCTGCTTTCCATTTGAGTATGAGAAGGTCATGGCTGCCATTAATGCGTGCGATACGCAGCAATTGCCACAGTATGTCAACGTTAGTTGGGGGGAGTCGTCTTGTGGTTGGCAACTGCAGCTGTCACCGGTCATGTCGGGCGATTACCGTGCGGTGCACGGGGCGTTGCTTCAGGCGTCGTTGCCGTTTGGTGAGTCGTTGGATGCGTTTCTTAAGCAACTTCCTGGGTTTGTCTATCAGCTTCATTATTCGTTGGAAGGAGCCTGGCACTATAGCTATGTCAGTGAAAGTGTAGAGGAGTTTTTTGGGGTAAGCGTGATGGAGGTGCTGGCGGATGCACAAACGTTGCTGGACAGTATTCATCCAAATGATAAAGAGTCGGTGATAGCGAGTTCGTTAGAGAGCGCGCGTACGTTAAGGCCATGGCAGCACGAATTCAGGATGTTTCACCGTAACGGCCAGATCATTTGGGTCGAGGCGAATGATAGGCCGCACCGTCAACAAGACGGCAGTGTGGTATGGACGGGCTACGCTAATGATATTACCCAACGAAAATCCCTAGAGACAGCACTGACCTCTAGCGAACAGCGTTTTCGTCAGTTGGTGGAGCAGGCTAACGATATTATTTATACCTTAAATGCAGCGGGAGAGCTGACGTACGTCTCGCCTAACTGGCCGCGTATTTTGGGGCATCGCGTGGAAGAGGTGCTGGGGCGCAATATTAACTTTGTGCTGCATCCTGAGGATTTGGAGGCGTGCCGTCACTATATCTCGAAGGTTTTTCAGACAGCTAAGCCGCAAGGCATCATTGAGTATCGAGTACAGCATATCAGTGGTGAGTGGCGCTGGCATTTCACTAACGGCGCGCCAGTGCTGGACGAGCAGGGGCATGTCACTAGTTTCTTAGGTATTTCGCACGATATTACCCCGCGTCGTGAAATGGAGGAGCAGGTGCGGCGTTTGGCGCAGCAGGATTCTTTAACGCAATTACCTAATCGGGCACAGTTTTTTGCACACTTGGCCGAGTCGCTTCAGATGTGTGAACAGGAAGGTCGCCAGTTGGCACTGCTGTTTATTGATTTGGATAACTTTAAGCCGGTAAATGATCGGCTGGGGCATGCGATTGGCGATCAGTTATTAGTGCAGGTTGCCCAGCGTATGAAGCATCGCCTGCGTGAAGGTGATGTGGTTGGGCGGATTGGGGGTGATGAGTTTGTTGCGATGCTAAGTGGGCCGCTAATGGCTAGCGAAGCGATGGGCGTTGCTAACCAGCTATGCAATTCACTTGCCGAACCATTTTTATTAGCAGGCCATCGGGTGAGTATTTCCGCAAGCATTGGGGTGGCCATGTACCCTCTGCACGCAAGAGAAGAAGCCGCCTTGGTTCATCGTGCTGATGAGGCTATGTACATGGCCAAAGCCAAGGGGCGTAATCAAGCAGTATTTTATTCAGCGGCGTTAGCGCTTGGTTGATCAATATGTTGAAACATAAAGTTTAAAGCGGCAGGTAAACTAGCTCGCCATACGCGCCATGTGTGGCCACCCGGGTAAAGATCAAGTCGCACGTCATCCGGCTGAATGCGTTCCATCGTTTGGCGTAATAGGCGGGCGTGGAACTCTGCATCGTAAACATCGCTGCGCCCTGCACTGATATAAAGAGGCACTGGCGATATATCGCGCTCTCCTGTGGTTCGCGGTGTGACCTGAAGACGGTAATTTTCTAAGTGAGCCGTGTAATTCAGCGCTTCCCAGCGTTCGTGGTCAAATTGTCCTTGTTCATCTAGAAACGCGGGATGGCGACGTGCCGATGAATTAGCCGGCGGCGCTGGTGCATAGCTGGCGGGGCTTAATGCGGCAACGGCTGCGAATAGTTCGGGCCGCTCTAGGGCAAAATTAAGCGCGCCGTAACCACCAGCAGATAACCCTGCAACGCCCCGTAAGTGGCGTTCACCACCGACATGATAAGTGCTTTCAATATGTGGCAGTAAGTCGTTGAAGAAAGCGCTGCGCGCTGCCTCGTTGTATCCATCCACCCACCAACTACGGCTTCCGGGCATGACAAACACGGTCGGTGGCAAGTGTCCTGCTGCGATTAATCGGTCTGCTGTTTGGGGTAAGTTGCCGCGTGTTACCCAGTCGCGTTCGTTTCCAAATGAGCCATGAAGCAAATACACGACTGGGTAAGGCGTAGTCGCATCCGTGTCATAGTCATCAGGTAAATACACGGTATAGGGATAGTTATGGTCTAACGTGGGCGAGAAAAAGTGCTGATGGGAAACATCGCCTGCTAGGGCATGGCTGCTGAGTATAAGCCAGCTGAGTAAGCCCATAATAGGTGTTGTTAACGAGGAAAGGTATCTTACTAGTAATGTCCCGAACACAAAGCCTCCAGGAATTTTATAACGTTACAGCAGTCCGACAGCGCAGAGTGTGTCGCTGTTCAATTCATTAAAGATAGCAGCCAATAGGGTGGTGCTGAATTTCTAGTGCTGAGAACCCTGGGTGATGGGCTGGTGTTGAGGAATTAGCGAGGAAGCTAATGCAAAAAATCGAGGAGATTTATTGGCTGCGTGCTTACGGGTGTGTTGCGGTATTTCTATTTCATTGGTTGGATCACTTGAACCAGCGAGTCGATAATATAGTCACCGACTTGATGCGACTTCCCCTTGTGCTGGGCACGCCCATCTTTTTGTTTATTTCGGTATTTGTGTTTGCTGTTCGTTACGATAAGCAAGTCCCACCTGGTTTTCTTCTTCAGCGCGTTAAATATGTCATGTTGCCTTATTTGGTATACGGCTTTATTTATTCGACAGCGGAGTGGATACGATTAGCGGATAGCAATAACGCTGTTGGTTTTTTGAACAATGCCAAAGAGTATTTTATTTATGCAGGATGGCATGGCTATTTTTTGATTATTGCCATGCAGTTTTACGCGGCGTATTGGTGCTATACCCGGTTTCGGTTATGGCGCTTTAATCCTGTGCCGTGGCTGTGGGGCGGGTGCTTAGTCAGCATGGGATATTGGGGGCTAGCGTATTGGCTGGATATTGAGCCGCCTGGGTATCTCCTATGGATCGCACCGCTGGGTTGGGTCTATCTATTTTTTCTGGCATTGGTGTTAGTCCGCTATTATCCGTTGGCTCCTCAAGCAGATCAGTGTGCGCGCCCTAAATGGATGAAATCATTATCAAAGCCCTATTGGTTACTTGGATTTGTAGCGTTGATCGTGGCCCTCACGTTTAATGGAGGATTAGCCTTTTCTTCAAAAGAGGTGTGGGTAATCCCTTTCTTTGTACTGTTTACCCTTTGGTTAATGGCTTTCTTAAAAGGTCGTAAAGCACCAGCTTGGGTGCGTTATATCAATGTATATTCGTTTGGTATTTACTTGGCCCACCCGATGTTTTTTGCATTAACCGATGCCGTCGTGGGGCCTTTCACCTTACCGCTTATGGCCTATGCCGCACTGTTGATAGTAGTCGGTGTGCTTGGCTCTATTGTGTTGAACACTATTGCTAATACCACCACTACAGGCGCTATGTTATTTGGCAAACGTTTAAATGTTTAATGCAACCGCTTATGCATTAAGGTGGTTATGTGTCTGTTGGCGAAGTGGGTGGTAATCGGTAAGGATTAGCGGCCATTAACGATGAATCGTGATCGAGTCGTGAAGCCTCTAAGCTGAACGTTTGTAAACGTGTGGGGCAGGCGTAAAGGCGTTGCAGTAAATCGGCAAGCGCCGGTTCTTCTAATTCAGGGTCTAGTCCTCCTAGACGTTCCAACCAAGCACGCCTGATGGCTAGGTAAGGCGGAGTAGCGATACCTGCTCCTAAGAAGCGCTGTAGTAACCGCTCGGACATACTCGGTGATTGGTAATCAATCAAAACAGCATCCAGCAGGCAGGTATCCAGTTGCGGATAAAGTAAGCACCACAGATTGGCCTCTAGTGCTTGTTGGTGCATGGCAATTAGCAACCAGTCAGCTTGGCTGAGAGAGGCAGCTTGATTGATTCTGGCGCCTAATGACTGGGATGGCGAAATAAGGAAGTGAACGCGGTAGCGCTGTTCAATACAGGGTATGCGTGGATCATTGGTGGAACTTGTTACGATGATGGGTAGCAGGTGGTCTGCTAAGCCTGTTTGGCGAATAGCTCGCAAGTGACGCGGTAGAAGGGCACTTGTGACTAACGCATCTAGAATAAAACAGACCGTGCTCATGTCGATGGTTTCCTGCTTTACGCCGCTTTTTGTAACCAAATGGTTATTTTTGTAATTTATTGTAGGTGTTGGTTTGTTTTATTAGCAAGCCTAAGTTTTCTATACCCAGTTAGGAATTAATTAGTTGGTTGGCGCTCCATTTTGGTGCTTCTGGTTTTTTATTGGGCTTTATTGGTGCGTTTTTACAAGCTATGGCGTTATTTTGAGCTGGTGAGGATACAAAGAAAGAAGGTATGCTACATTAAGAAGCATTAAATTTAATATTTTAGTACTTATTAAACAATGATTTGCCATTTTTTTATGCCATATTGGTGCAAGGTTGGCATGCTCTGTGCTTTATATTTGTTAGCGGCTAGCGGGTCGTAGGCAGATGCCTCGCGGCGTGCTACAACGATAGCCGGATTGTTGAATAACTCTTTTATCGGTAGCTTACTGTCACAAGCTTTAAGCCACGTTCATACCGGAGGACACTATGTCAGCCAAGACTCTCGCGCTAATCGAAGAACATGATGTTAAATGGGTAGACCTGCGTTTCACCGACACGCGCGGTAAAGAGCAGCACGTCACCGTTCCGGCACGGGACGTGAACGAAGAGTTTTTTGAAAACGGCCAAATGTTTGACGGTTCTTCTATTGAAGGCTGGAAAGGCATTAACGAATCCGACATGATTCTTCGTCCAGAAGATGGTACTGCTTTCCTTGACCCCTTCACTGAAGACGCTACCCTAATTTTGCGTTGCGATATTATCGAGCCTGCCACTATGCAGGGCTATGATCGCGACCCGCGTTCTATTGCCAAGCGCGCAGAAGCCTACCTGCAGTCCACCGGTCTGGGCGATACCGCCTTCTTTGGCCCAGAGCCTGAGTTCTTCATTTTTGACGAAGTACATTGGAAGTCTGACATTCAGGGTTCTATGTACAAAATTACGTCCGACGAAGGTGCCTGGGCGACCAGTAACCAAGTGGAAGGCGGCAACTTGGGTCACCGTCCGCGGGTTAAAGGCGGCTACTTCCCGGTTCCCCCGGTCGACAGTTTCCACGATATTCGTGGTGCGATGTGTAACACCCTGGAAGCGATTGGCCAGACCGTAGAAGTTCATCACCACGAAGTTGCTAACGCAGGTCAGAACGAAATCGGCGTTAAATTCAACACGTTGGTGAAGAAGGCTGACGAAGTTCAGGAAATGAAGTACGTGATCCACAACGTGGCCCACGCTTACGGTAAGACCGCTACGTTTATGCCGAAGCCACTCGTTGGCGATAACGGCTCTGGTATGCACGTACACCAGTCGTTCTGGAAAGATGGCCAAAACCAGTTCGCGGGTGACGAATACGCGGGTCTTTCTGAAATGGCGCTTTACTACATTGGTGGTGTTATCAAGCACGCCCGTGCACTAAACGCTTTCACCAACGCATCGACTAACTCGTACAAGCGTTTGGTACCAGGTTTCGAAGCACCGGTTATGCTGGCCTACAGTGCTCGTAACCGTTCCGCCTCTATTCGTATTCCTTACACTGCTAGCCCGAAAGGTAAGCGTGTAGAGACTCGTTTCCCTGATCCGACGGCTAACCCTTACCTGGCGTTCTCTGCCTTGTTGATGGCAGGTATCGACGGTATTAAAAACAAGATTCATCCTGGCGATGCCATGGATAAAAACTTGTATGACCTGCCGCCGGAAGAAGGCAAGTCTGTACCAACCGTTGCCAACAGCCTGGACCAAGCGTTGGAAGCACTCGATGCAGACCGCGCGTTCTTGACCGAAGGTGGCGTGTTCACCGACGAGATGATTGATGCTTACATTGAACTCAAAATGGAAGAAGTGGAGCGCATTCGCATGACCACTCACCCCATCGAGTTTGATATGTACTACAGCTGCTAATAACGGCTGCTAACATCACCTTTGCGGTGTGATTAGCCTGAAAACCCCGCCTCGGCGGGGTTTTTTTATGGTAGCAAACTGAGAAGGTGTGCCAGTAATGACGAGGAGTTTACGTTTGCAACATAAAATGTGCTTATCCACAGGGGCTACGCTACTGCTGTGCTTGTGGGTAAGCGCTGCGCAGTCACAAACGGTGTACCGCGTGGTGGATGAACAAGGCAAAGTGACCTTTACCGATAACCCGGAACGCGGTGGCGAAGTGCTAACGCTGGCGCCTTTGCCTGGTGTTTCCACGTCCCTGCCTCCCGTTGCGACTTCATCCCGTCGACAGGGATATCCTGGTCAGCCGTTTATGCCCTATGACCGTTTTGCGATTGAGCTACCCCAGGCAGAGGCGTCGCTTCAGAACGACCATACCGCGGTAGTTGTGGATGTTGTTCCACCGCTTCGCGAAGATCATCGAATTCAACTGCTGGTGAACGGTGAGATAAGTCAGTCGGCACTGCACAGTGATGCTTTCTGGCTTGCTGGTTTAGCCGCTGGCCAACATCAGCTACAGGCAGAGTTGCTAGACAGTGATGGGCGCGTTCAGCACCGCACTGATCCGGTGAGTATTTTTATTGTTGATTAACTATGCGCACTATAATGGTGCGTTGAGTGGTGCGATTATCGTAGGGTTTGCGCTATAACGGCTCGCTACGCCACTGCCCCTTGCTCATTAGCCGTGCAAATGGCCATTTGTGCTTAATTGGCGCGCTTTTTGCAGTTTCTCTTTCATACGCTCGATAACACTATTTTTTACAGCGACGCTTCAGGATACGCCATGTACCAGCGCTTACTTGAACATCTCACCACCGCAGTCTTGCTGCTAGACGGTGAACTCCGCGTTCGCTGGATGAACCCAGCTGCAGAAGCGTTGTTAGCGGTGAGTTTTAGCCGTGTCCAGGGCATTAGTTTAGATACGCTGCTAGGGGGCGATGAGAGTATTGACGATGTCCTCGCCAAGGCGCGGGATGCCTTTCATCCCTATACCCAGCGAGAAGCACGCATTACGCCGCTGAACAGCGAGCCTTTAACGGTGGACTACACGGTGACCCCGCTTTCAGCCGATGAGCTGCTGTTAGAGGTAGAACCACGGGACCGGCTGATGCAGATCTCCCGCGAAGAAGCGCTGACCACTCGGCAAGAGACTATCAAAGTGCTGGCTCGAGGTTTGGCCCATGAAGTTAAAAATCCGCTAGGCGGGATTCGCGGTGCTGCTCAGTTGTTAGAACGTGACCTGGACGACCCGGCGCTGCGCGAATTTACCCATATTATTGTTGAAGAGGTCGACCGCCTGAGAGATTTGGTCGATTCCATGTTGGGTCCCAATCGCATCGTCAAACATGAGCCGGTCAATATTCATAAGGTGTTAGAGCGAGTGCGGGCACTGCTGATTGCCGAGCATCCGCATGTTGAGATTCGACGTGATTATGACCCGAGTTTGCCGGACCTTTCCGGCGATGAATCTCAAATGATCCAAGCCTTATTAAATGTGGCACGCAATGCCGTGCAGGCCATGAGCGATGCAGGCACCCCCTCGCCGGAACTTACGCTTCGCACCCGCGCGCGCCGCCAATTTACGTTGGGTGCCGAACGTCATCGTTTAGTCAGTGAAGTAGGGGTGATTGATAACGGCCCTGGCATACCTGAAACGTTACGTGAAACGCTTTTCTATCCCATGGTTTCTGGGCGCGCTGAAGGTAGCGGCCTTGGGCTATCGATTGCTCAGTCGATTTTGCACCAACATCAAGGATTGATCGAATGCGACTCACGCCCTGGACATACCGAATTTCGTTTACTGATTCCATTGGTTATTAATTGCACCGGAGAAGCGTCATGACTGAGGCGACACAAACCGATGTTGCACGAGTGGTTATTGTCGATGATGACCGCGCCATCCGTTGGGTATTAGAGCGGGCTTTAGCGCAGCCAGACCTGGACGTTGAATGTATTGAACGTGCCGATACCGCGCTGGAGCGGTTGTTAGAAAATCCCCCCGATGTGCTTGTCACGGACATTCGCATGCCTGGCATTGATGGGCTTGATTTGATGTCTCGGGTACGTGATGCCCATCCAGATCTGCCTGTTATTGTGATGACTGCGCATTCAGATCTCGACAGCGCCGTGGCGTCTTATCAAGGGGGAGCATTTGAATACTTGCCTAAACCCTTTGATGTGGACGAAGCGCTGGCCCTGGTACGCCGTGCGGTAGCTCATGCCAGAGAGCGTCAGCGCCCAGTCAGCGTGCCGGAAGGGTTGAGTGCTGAGATCATTGGTGAAGCGCCGGCCATGCAGGAAGTGTTTCGCGCGATCGGAAGGCTTTCTCACTCCCACATCACGGTATTAATTAACGGCGAGTCTGGCACCGGTAAAGAGCGAGTGGCGCAGGCGTTGCACCAGCATAGCCCCCGGGCAGGTAAGCCGTTTATCGCGCTAAATATGGCAGCGATCCCCCGTGATCTGATTGAGTCCGAACTGTTTGGCCATGAGAAGGGGGCGTTTACCGGGGCGGCGCAGCAGCGCCAAGGTCGCTTTGAACAGGCTAACGGTGGGACGCTGTTTCTGGATGAAATTGGTGACATGCCCGCTGAGACCCAAACGCGTTTGCTGCGCGTGTTAGCCGACGGTGAATTTTATCGCGTGGGCGGACACACCCCCGTTAAGGTCGATGTGCGTATTATTGCCGCGACTCACCAGAACCTGGAGTCGTTAGTTGACGACGGCCGGTTTCGGGAAGACTTGTTCCACCGTTTAAACGTGATTCGTGTGCATTTGCCACGCCTTGCCGAGCGCCGCGAAGATATCCCACGCTTAACACGTCATTTTTTGGCAGAAGCAGCCAAAGAGTTATCGACAGACATTAAGGTGCTCACCCCCGATGCTGAAACGCACCTTACCCGCCTTCCTTGGCCTGGCAATGTACGCCAGTTAGAAAATATTTGCCGCTGGTTGACGGTAATGGCGTCTGGTCGTGAGATTCTGGTGGAGGACCTGCCTCCCGAGTTGCGCTCTGTCACTGCCTCTGACAGCAGCGCGCATGGCGATTGGCGTTCCGCGTTTAGGGATTGGGCGGATCATGCGCTTGCGGAAGGTCACACCCACTTATTGGAAGAAGCCGTGCCGGATTTTGAACGTATTCTAATTGAAACGGCGCTGAAGCATACCGGTGGCCGCAAAGGGGAAGCCGCTGAATTGCTTGGTTGGGGGCGTAATACCCTTACCCGTAAGCTAAAAACGCTACTGCCTGCGCTGGCAGATGATGCCTAACCGACCATTTTTCTAGCAAACACCCTGTTAGCAACCAATCTGCCAGCGGTTACTCCGCCGTTGGCAGTACAAAAACCGCATCTGCTAATTCAGGGTTGGGTGGCTCACAGGCCTCTGTTGACCAGGGCAGTAAGCTAAACGTGTGGTCTACCCCTAACCCAGTGAGCTGGTGTGGCACACCATCGTGGTAAATGACATGGCCTAGACCCATTAAGCCAACGGCAAGTGCGCCTTCTGTGGCGGCATTCGCTAGCCCCTCGGCCATGGCGACATCCCAGCTAAGCTGAGCCTGTACAAATCGATTTAGCATGGCGGGGTCGTCGCCCATGGCATGCTGATCAAATACCTCCTTTAAACGCTTTTCATAGCGATCGCTGGGGGGCAACGGTGCAGGAATATGGTGGCGCTGTTCGGCAGGCACATTAGTGAACCCCTCACTAGACAAGCGCTGGCGGAGCTCAGGGGTAATGTTTAGCGCAATCAGAGGGATGTTGTGAAGGCGGGCAAAATGAAATATAGGGAGATAAAGATTGGCATCAAACCCCCAGGTTTCTTCCCAGTGGGACTGTGCTAGCAGTTCTTCTTCGGTCAATAAACCGGCCACCCAATCATCAAGAACATCTTGCACTCCTCTGGGCAACATTTCTAACCCAATGACCATATCATCACGCAATGCATGAAGCCCCGCCAGGGTGTGCAGCTGCCAACGGTGGTGGTCAGCTGCGTCATGCTGCTCGCCTAGAAGCACCACCTGATGCTGTGATGCCTGGGTTAAAATAGCACTGTTGGCAACGCTGTTTTGCGATTGCCACCATTGGCCAGGCGATGGGCAGCTGGCGTGTGCAGACAAAGGCAACCAGCTAAAAGCGACGGCAGCAATGACACGATGGCGCATGGGCGATTTATCCTAGCGTTCTTCTGCTTTTAGGCGATTAATCTCAGCTAAAATTGCTTCTGCTTCTTCCGTTAGTGTGGCGTTGGCTCGCATGTCACCATTGCGTGAAGCTTCCATGGCTGCTTGTAGCTTGCGTTCGTAATCTTGCTGTAGCTTTTTCTTGGGGTCGCGCTTAAATAAACCAAACATGAGCACTCTCCTTATGTGTGTACATCATTTGTATAGTTTTATTTGGCTCATGTCGACTATTTGTTGTAACGCGTTGTTAGTGAGAGGGCAGAGGTGAAGCACACTGGGCTAGGAAATGCTCGAAATCGGTAAGTATCGTTTCCAGGCTGTTATGAAGGCGATGGTCATCATCAAGCAGGCGTAACGACAGGCGTTGACTTTGGGCATGTTCAATAACAGGGCCAGGTGGCACGACGTCATCTCTCCATCCATGAATAATATGTGTGTGGGCTGCCTGCAATGTGAGTGAGGTTTGTGGGTAGTTTGGCAGGCCAAGTGCCGGGGCTAGTAAAAAGCAGCCCAGCACGGGTTCGTGAGCACTTACTGCTGCACTTAACCATCCGCCAAGACTGGAGCCTGCCATCACGCAGTTAGCTAACGAATCGTTTCGATCGGCGATCACATTGAGCAAATATTGTAAGCGCTCCTGAGGCGCTGCTATGCCGCGGTAGTCTATGACCACGGCTTCACAGTCATGGCGCTGTTCAGCGACTCTTTTTAAAGCTTGTACTTTCAGGGCGTTAGGCCCGCTTTCCAAACCATGTGATAGATAGACGGTCATCATTGTCATCAGTTGCAACCCTTAACTACTTGCAGAGCGCTGAATAGCCTCGCCGCCGCGCTCAATGTCTTCGCCTGCACCGCGAATGGTATTACAGCCACTGATGCTCACTAGAGTCACTATTATTAATAAAAGGGTAGCCATTGTACGTTTCATCAAATGATTCCTCAGCAGGTGGGGCGTGCAATAAGCAGTGCTGTACGCTGTTATTTAAAATAATCGCTGAGCGCTATTGGTGCCACAGGTTTCCCTATGGATTGTGTTAACTGACAATGCGATTTTGTCGCATGTGTCAGTTTTAGCCATAAAATTGCGACATATCGAGCCGTGACTGGCATGGTTTATTTCCATATAAATAATTGTTAATAAAGTAATTTTTTCATATCTATGATTTTTGGCCTATTATCTGCAAAGTTATGAGTAGACAATTTATAAGTAACCTTAAATTTAAAAAAACTAAGCTATCGTTATTGCTATTTGTTATTACTACTTAAGCTCAAGTCTAGTCGCAATCAGTAAACAGCGTGAGCAGGCTGATAGGTAACTAAGGAAGGCATGGAGCCATATCAGCGAAAGGACATGAAAGGACAGTCAGCCTGCTCACCCTTATCAGTGTAAGGAAACGCTGATCATCACCGCCAGGGAGTGGTAATGATGCAAAACGACCATCTCGTGAAAGCGAGGTGGTTTTTTTGCGTTAATTAAAGGTTATTAACATTTTGATTTTATTGAATATTAGGTGTTGTCTATTTTTTTGAGTAGCTTTTGTACCCAATAGGCAGGACATTTTGGTCTATCCTCATGTTTAAACCAAAATTCAGCGGTTAGAAAACGTCAACGCAGCAGCCGCAAACTTCCAGGGACAAGCGCTATGGCGATGGTATTGATGTTATGCATGTTTGTGCTGTTTCTAGGGTTTTCGGGGGTCGGCCTTTATATGATGTTTAAAACATCCTTTATGACCACATTAGAGGATCGTGACGATTTGCCTCCCGATATGTAAGTGAAGAAGAAACAACGATAATTAGACAATAATGTCAAAAACCACCTTCGCTCGCGTTGGTGGTTTTTTTATCCCATCCAATAAAGGCTGAGCAGCGCGAAGCCGTAGCCCATGGCAGCGCCAGCAATGACATCGCTGACATAGTGCAACCCAAGCCCTACCCGTGAAACAGCGATCAGTAAACTAAGCGGAATCACAATGGGAAGCAGCCAGGGGGTATGGGCGGCCACTAGCACGCTAAACATGACCGCATGCATAGTGTGGCCGCTGGGGAAACTGTATTTATCCCGAGCAGGCTCGCCACAGTGGACGCCGCCTAAGTAGGTGATGAACGGACGTTCACGACACATCCGCGTTTTTACCAATTTATAAATAGCGACTGCGAATAGTGCGATGGCGCTGTACTGCATGATGCGCCAAGCACCGTTAGGTTGTAGCCAGGGCTGTGCGGCGATTAATAGCACCCAGACAGGCCAGTCTCCTAGTTTACTGGCCGTTTGCAGCGTTAGCCGCCAGGGGCGATAAAGCGTTAAGTGTGTTACTCGCTGGCAAAGCTGCCATTCCAGTACATCAAGACGATCGAATACGACAAGCGGACGCGGACGCATGGTGGGTCTCCTGGGCGTTTTGTAAGTAGCGTAAAAACTGCTCTGCGATTCCCGACCAGCTTTGCTCTAACGCGCGTAGGCGGGCGATTCTTCCAAGGCGAGCGTAGTCTGCAGGGTGCTGGCATAACGCGACGGCAGCCTGCTGAAAGGCAAGCGGCTCGTCAGTTGGAACGGTGATGCCGTTATGCCCACTTTGAATTAGCTCAGCGCTGGCAGCGTGGTGATAAGCCACGACTGCCAATCCGCTGGCCATGGCTTCGGTTACCACATTCCCCCAGGTTTCCGATTGAGAAGGGAAAATAAACATATCGGCACTGGCATAGTGACGTGCTAGTGCTTGTTTATTGATAAAGCCGGTGAAGTGGGCATCTGGCAACGCGTTTTGTAACTGAGCGCGGCCGGGGCCATCACCAACAATTACCTGTGCCATATCGGGGCGCACGTCACTCATGGCCTGCAGCGTTTCTTGTAGCAATGCCAGGTTCTTTTCTGGTGCTAAGCGACCCACGTATAAGGCAACCGGTTGATGTTCGCTAACACCCCACTGCTTGCGTAGAGCATCGTCACGGTGGACGGGTGAAAATTTATCGCCATCGATACCCCGTGAGAGCACCTGTACATCGTGAATACCCTGACCGCGCAGTGCTTCGACCTGCTGTTGAGTAGGCACTAGGGTAAGGTCGCAACCGTTATGAAAGTAGCGTAAATAGCGCCGTGTGGCGGCAGCTAGCCAGGGGACTCCATAATCATGGCAGTAGTGGTCAAAGTTAGTATGCCAACCAGCCACCAGTGGAATATTTAATTGGTGTGCCACCTGGCGAGCGACCCAGCCTAACGGGCCTTGGGTCGCCAAGTAAATTGAATCAGGCCGTTGCTGCTGCCAAAAGCGGCGTAATTTGGCGGGACTGGCAAGCCCAATCTGCACGTCGTTATAACCGGGTAACGCGAAGCGCCGTACCTGAAGTTCTTGAGACGGCTCTTGAGCTAACCCTTGAGTAACCTTGCTGGCGTTACCAGGCACCTTAGGGATGGGACGAATAACATCCACGGTTACCCCCAACCGGGTGAGCTCACGACATAGCCTATTCAGGGTATGCGCGACACCATTGATTTCTGGTGACCAGGTTTCGCTAACGATACAGAGCCGCATGAGCGATTCATCCCTTTATCTATCACGTTGTAGCCACTATGCGCAGCGACAGTGACACTGCCAAGACAGCCTAGTGAACAAGGGATGACAAGGGGGGATGACAAGGGGGGGATGACAAGTGTTTTAGCAGGTCAGTATGTTGGTCTGACTACTTATTCTTAGCTTTCAGAAAAATAACTAAAAAATAAAACTTTAAGAAGAATGACACATAGAGCCTTTAAAGTGATCGATGACAAGGTAAGCATATCCTAAACAGTGCCTTCGCAATGCGCAGTTAAAGGTTAAATAAAAATACATTGATAATGAGATTCTTGTTTTTCTGAAGGGGTTATGATCAGAAAAAACGAATACATCTTGTCATTTAAAATCTATTGAAACTAGATCTACTGAAAATATAAGTGCTTATAAAAAGCGCTAACGACTTTATGGGATCAATCATGTTTAAAAAAACGACACTTGCTCTGGCGGTCAGTGGTTTATTAGGTGCTTCTGCAGCCCAAGCGGCAGTAGTGTATGACCAAGATGGTACAAAGCTAGATATCTATGGCCGCATCGCCATGGGGTTTGAAGGCGGCGGTGAAAAAGATGGCGTTGATAACGGTGAAGAGTTCCGTAATTTCGGTTCTCGTTTGCGCTTTACGGCAGGCCATCAAATCAACGCGGATCTGCGTGCGTTTGCTCGAGTAGAATGGCGCTTTACTGGGGATGAGCGCAGTCGTCCAGGCTTTGATGAAGTACGTAATA
This sequence comes from Halomonas qaidamensis, assembly GCF_025917315.1. NCBI lineage: Bacteria > Pseudomonadati > Pseudomonadota > Gammaproteobacteria > Oceanospirillales > Halomonadaceae > Halomonas > Halomonas qaidamensis. The sequence goes on from NZ_CP080627.1 coordinate 252,412, forward strand.
GCTACCTTGGCCTCGAAAGTAAGCAGTACGGTACGTTTATGGCCGGTAACTATAATAGTTACTACGATAACTACGTCATGACACCGTTCGATGTTTACATCGAGCGCGGTTATGAATTCGCCGGTGGTGGCCTACAGGCACGTGGTGACTCGATTGGCTATAAAACACCTGAAATCAATGGTTTTCAGGCGGTTTTCTCAGCGAAACACTTTTCTGAGCGTGGGCTTACTGAAGCACAGCAGTCTAGCGAAGGCAGTGTGATCGCTACACAGGGTGGCATCGTTTACGCGACTGGCCCTGTTCGCTTAGCGCTTGGTTACGTAGAAGACACCGTTCGTGGCGGTGGCAACGGTGAAACGCGTTTTGGTACTACAGCCACGTACGATATAAATGACGCTTTTTCTGCGCGTTTAGGGTATGAAACCCGTGGTGATAGCGATACGCGGGGAGGTGGTTTTGACACCGTAGGTCTGGGCGGTACTTTTGCCACTGGCGCTTGGACCTTCTATCTCGATTATTACAATATTGACCCAGATAATACTGATGATGATCGTGACGCTTGGGCCGCTGCGGCGCATTATGATATTTCTAACAATCTTGATGTGTTTGTCGAATTGAATGACGCGAATAAAGATGCTGTTAATGACTTCGAAGACGACCTGTATTACGCAGTCGGTGCACGTTATCATTTTTAAATGATTCGATAGATTCCTTAGCATGTAATTAATTTATAAAGATCGTTTTGCCGATGCACTAAAAGTGCATCGGCTTTTTGCGTTACAATATTTATTATATTTGAAAATAACCTTAGGATACTCCCATGACATCGACTGTAATAATCACTGGCGCTAACCGAGGCGTAGGGCTTGCACTAGCCGAGCAGTATCATCAGGCTGGCTGGCGGGTAATCGGTGTTTGCCGTGAATCGTCAGATGCACTGCAGGCGGCGGCAGAGCGTGTTATTGAAGGCATTGATGTCACGCAGCCAGAAAGCGTCGCTGCGTTGGCCAACGCCTTGCAAGATGAAACGCTGGATGTGCTGATCAATAATGCGGGGCTTTTGCAGGATGAGGCCTTGGGCAGTCTTGATTTTGACAGCATTCGAACGCAGATGGAAATCAACGCCTATGCACCGCTAAGGGTCTGTGAAGCGCTGTTGCCGCGGCTGAAAAAGGGCAGCAAAATTGCCAATATCACCAGCCGCATGGGGTCCATTGCCGATAACGATTCTGGCGGGCGTTACGGCTACCGTGCGTCTAAAGCAGCGCTGAATGCGTTTGGAAAATCGTTGGCAATGGATCTTAAGCCGCAAGGTATTGCCGTGGCGCAGCTGCATCCAGGCTATGTCCAAACCCGTATGGTTAATTTTGGCGGCCATATTTCACCCCAAGAAGCCGCCGCTGGCATCATTGCACGCATCGAGGCGTTAACCCTCGAAAATAGCGGCAGCTTCTGGCACTCCAACGGTGAATTATTGCCCTGGTAACGCGTGGTTACTCTACGGGTTTTTTCGCCGCTGTCGCTTGGCGTTTTTTCTCACGGCGACGCTGCTTGGCTAATGCGTTGCCATTCGCCAGCTCGACTGGGTAGGTGATTTCTTCATCGCTCAGCGGCTTGCGCGTTTGATTCGCCATTATGGTCACCGTTTTGTTGGGCCTTTATGGCACGCTAACGATGAACCATGACACCTGTATGAACGTTGTCATGCATAGCAGAAGGGTAGCGTTAAGGCACGCCTACGGCCAGGTGGGCGGCAAGCGCTACCCACTTGGCCGCCCGCTATTTTTTGCCAGGGCTTATGTTTTCCAAGGCTGATGTTTTCAGGACTGATGTTTTTCAGGACTGATGTTTCAGCGCAATGTCTGTCAGACACCGGTGCGCTTTCGAGTGGTGCTATTAAAAGGATGAAGCGCATCGCGGGTTACATAGAAGCGCAATATTTCCCCTTCACGAACGGCTGGCTGGCCCGTGGTGCGAATCACCGTGGGTTGCTCGCTGTCGGCGAGATTAACGTACAGATGGCTTTCCGCGCCTGCCGCTTCAAAGAGCATGAGTGTCGCGTCGATAGCTAGATGGGGAGCCTCGGGCGGGGTGAGGTGCATGTCGTCAGGTCGTATGCCAAGGGTGTCGGTGCCTTCGGGAAGGTGTTCCAGCACGCTGCTGCGTTGAGTACGCAGATAATCCAGCGGCAACATGTTCATGGCCGGGGAGCCAATAAACTCCGCAACGAACATCGTGGCCGGACGGGCGTAGATCTCCATCGGTGTGCCTACCTGCTCAATTTGCCCGGCATTTAGTACGACCAAGCGGTCGCCCAGGGTCATTGCTTCCAGTTGATCGTGGGTGACGTACAGGCTGGTGGTTTTTAGGCGACGTTGTAGCTGTTTAATTTCTACCCGCATTTGTACGCGTAGCTTGGCGTCTAGGTTGGAAAGCGGTTCATCGAACAAGAAGGCTGAAGGCTCGCGCACCAGTGCTCGGCCCATCGCTACCCGTTGGCGCTGGCCGCCGGAAAGCTTGCGGGGTTTGCGCTCCAGGAAGTCTTCAATTTCCAGCATCTTGGCCGCTAAACGCACGCGTTTATCAATGTCATCTTTTTTGAAACCTCGGTTCTTTAAGCCATAAGCGAGGTTGTTGTAGACGGTCATGTGTGGATAAAGCGCGTAGTTTTGGAACACCATGGCGATGTCGCGCTCAGCGGGCTCTAGCTTATTCACTACCCGATCGCCAATTTTGAGCGTGCCTTCGGTAATGGTTTCAAGCCCAGCGACCATCCGTAGCAGAGTCGATTTTCCACAACCGGATGGCCCGACGAGTACCACAAATTCACCGTCTTCAATCTGTAAGTCGATCCCTTTGACCGCAGCCACGTTGCCCGCATAGGTTTTTTTTAGCCCTTCCAGGGTAATGCTGGCCATCGTTATTTCTCCGTCTCGGTCAGGCCTTTTACAAACAGGCGTTGCATAAACAGAATCACCAGTACGGGCGGCAGGGCGGCCATTACCACGGCAGCCATAATCAAGTGCCACTGGGGATTCTCTTCTGAGGTCATGCGCTGAATGCCCATCACAATGGTGTAGTAGTCAGGGTCGGTGGTAATCAGCAGTGGCCATAGGTATTGGTTCCAGCCATAAATGAACATGATCACAAACAGCGCCGCGATATTGGTAACTGATAGCGGCATAAGGATGTCTTTAAAGAACTTGAGTGGTCCTGCACCATCGACTCGGGCCGCTTCCAGCATCTCTTCCGGAATCGTCATAAAGAACTGGCGAAACAGAAACGTCGCGGTGGCCGATGCAATCAGTGGAATTGAAAGCCCCGCGAAGCTGTTCAGCATATTGAGATCTGCGACGACCTGAAACGTCGGAATAATGCGTACTTCGACGGGCAGCATCAGCGTGATGAAAATTAGCCAGAAGAAGAACATCCGAAAACGAAAGCGAAAGTAAACAATCGCAAACGCCGACAGTAACGAGATCGACAGTTTTCCTATGGTAATCGCCATGGCCATAACAAAGCTGTTCCATAGCATCATTCCTGCTGGTGGGGCACCTGCGTTGGAAACGCCGGACTGCCACATGCGGGTAAAATTCTCGATACCATGAGCGCCGGGCAGCATCGGCAGCGTGCCGCGTAGCAAGTCGCCCGGTGCCTGGGTAGACGCCACAAGTGCAACGTAAACAGGGAACACCACCACCGCGACGCCAATCATCAACGTCAGATGAGCAAAAAAATTCGCCCAGGGTCGGTTTTCAACCATTGAAAGTCTCCCAAACAATTAACTAGCGGTGTTAGTAGTTCACGCGGCGCTCAATAAAGCGGAACTGCACCACCGTAAGTGCGACCACAATGGCCATCAAAATCACCGACTGAGCGGCCGAAGAGCCTAAGTTCAAGCCTACGAAGCCATCGGCGTAGACCTTATAGACCAGCGTGTTGGTCGCTTGGGCAGGGCCGCCTTGGGTAGTCGCGTGAATAATGCCGAAGGTATCGAACATGGCGTACACCACGTTAACCACCATCAAGAAGAAGGTCGTTGGCGTCAGCAGCGGGAAAACAATGGTCCAGAAGCGCTTCATGGGGCTTGCACCGTCAATGGCCGCTGCTTCAATCAGTGATTGAGGAATCGACTGTAAGCCAGCGAGAAAAAACAGGAAGTTATAAGAAATCTGCTTCCAGGCGGCGGCAAAAATTACCAGCATCATGGCGTCTGCGCCTGAGGTACGGTGGTTCCACTGGTAGCCAACCATGTCCAGTATGTAAGGCACAATGCCAATCGAAGGGTTGAAGATAAACCACCACAGCACACCGGCAATCGCCGGGGCAATCGCGTAGGGCCATACCAGCAGCGTGGTATAGGTACTGCGTGAGCGGATCATGCGGTTAACCGTGCTCGCTAACAGCAGCGCAACGGACATGGAAAGTAGTGTGGTACCTACCGCAAACACCACTGTCACTGAGAGCGAATTAAGATAGGCACCATCGCGAAAGAGTCGCGCAAAGTTTTCCAAGCCCACAAAGGTGGTGCGTAGACCAAAGGCGTCTTCCCGCAGCAGTGATTGGTAAAGCGCTTGACCGGCAGGCCAAATAAAGAAAATCAGCGTGACAATGACCTGAGGAGCCAGCAGGGCGTAGGGCAAAAAACGCCCTGGAAAAGTCATGCGTTTGGTTTGCATAGGCGACGTATCCTGCGTCTATAAACGGCACCAATAAGCGGGGCACTTAAAAATAGGCTCGCCGCCTGCCAAAGGCAGGCGGCGGAGCGGGTGCTTACTTACTGGTTGGCTGATTGGAAGTCGCGTAGCAACTGATTACCACGTTCAACCGCTGAATCGGCAGCCTCTTGGCCGGATTTAGCGCCAGTCATCACGGCTTCCATCTCTTCGGAGATGATGTCGCGGATCTGTACAAAGTTACCAAACCGCAGGCCCTTTGAGTTTTCAGTCGGTTCGTTTAGTGTCATCTGCTTCAGCGAAATATCAGCGCCTGGATTCTCATCGTAGTAGCCCTGCTCTTTGCTTAAGTCCCATGCCGCTTGAGTGATTGGCAGGTAGCCGGTCTGCTGGTGCCACTCAGCTTGCACTTCAGGCTGTGAGAGGTACTCAAAGAAGGCAGCAACGGCTTCATACTCGTCATCGGTGTGGCCTTGAAGTGCCCACAGGGTGGCACCGCCAATGATGGAGTTCTGTGGCGCGCCATCTACGTCGTCATAGTAGGGCTGCATACCGAAACCAACTTCAAAGTCGGAATTAGCAGCGACATCCGCACGAGAGGCAGAAGAGCCAAAGAAAATCGCACACTCTTGTGAGTAAAACAGCGGTTCAGAGTCTGGGCCGGAACCAGGGCCGCCCCACTTAAAGGCATCCGCATCCTGCCATGTCTTCAAATTATCCCAGTGGCGGGCCACTAGTTCATTGTTGAAGTTGAACTCTGTTTCTATTCCGCCAAAGCCGTTTTCTAACGTGCCTAGCGGAGAGTTGTGCATGGCAGAGAAGTTTTCCAGCATCACCCAGCTTGGCCATGAGGTGGTGAAACCACAGTTTGCAGCACCTGACTCGGTAATTTGAGTTGCATACTCCGCGACTTCATCCCAAGTTTGTGGTGGCTGCTCAGGGTCTAAACCTGCTTCCTCAAACACGTCACGGTTGTAATACATAATCGGCGTTGAGGAGTTGAACGGGAACGACAGCATGTTGCCGTTCGTGTCGGTGTAGTAACCGACTACCGCAGGTAGGAAAGCGTCACGATCAAATGCGCGGCCATGATCCTCCATGAGCTGATACACCGGATAAATGGCGCCATCAGCATTCATCATGGTACCTGTGCCGACTTCGAAAACCTGCAAAATATGGGGCTGCTCGCCTGCACGGAACGCCGCAATGGCACCGGTCATCGTTTCGGTATAATTGCCACGATAGCTAGGGGTTACGCGGTAATCATCCTGGGAGGCGTTAAACTCCTCCGTCATTTCTTCAAGGATTTCACCAAGCTGGCCTCCCATGGCGTGCCACCAAGTCACTTCAGTCGCTGAATGGGCAGAAAGGCTAAACGTGGCGGTCGCCACCCCTAGGGTAAGCGCGTGCAATGTGAAACGAGACATAACGGCTCCTTGTGGGTCGTTCGCAGTACATTTGTTAAGTTTTTGGGTGCACTGAACAGTAGAAAGTGTAGATGACGTTTTCATGAATGCACGATGAACTCGACGTGACAGTCAACGTTTAGTTGGCAGCAAGCCTGCTGAGTAGGAAAAGGCGAATGGCGGTGATAGGGTAATATCAAGAGATTAACTAGCGAGAGCAGAATGATTGACGTGACTACCTTACTGGCGAAGCTAGTATCATTCGATACCACCTCAAGTGGATCAAATTTAGCCTTAATTGAATTTGTTGAGCACTATCTAGCTGATTATGGTGTTGCTTCAGAGCGAGTGATGAGCCCGTGTGGAACCAAAGCCAATCTGATTGCCCGCGTAGGCCCTGATGCCCCTGGCGGCGTGGTGCTTTCTGGCCATACCGACGTAGTGCCTGTGGCCGGTCAGCCATGGTCGAGTGACCCGTTTACCCTGCGTGATGGCGGCGATGGCCGTCTTTACGGGCGTGGCACCTGTGACATGAAAGGCTTTATTGCCTGTGCGTTAGCCATGGTGCCTGTCTGGGTCAATGCGTCGCTGAAGCAGCCTATCTATTTCGGGTTTTCTTACGACGAAGAAATTGGCTGTGTGGGCGCACCTAGCCTTATTAAACGCTTTTACGAGCATTACTCCACCACCGCCCACGTCATTGTTGGTGAACCTACTAGCATGCAGCCTGTGGTCGCTCAAAAAGGCGCAACTAATCTGCGCACCACCGTGATTGGTCGGGAGGCCCACAGTAGCCAAGTGAATCAAGGCACGTCAGCTATTCATGTGGCGGCAAGGCTGGTCACGTTTATTGAAGACACGATGGCGGCATTGGTGGAAGAGGGCCGCGTCGACGAGGCCTTTAACGTGCCCCACACCAGCCTGCATGTAGGCAAAATAAAAGGTGGCACGGCAATCAATATTATGGCGCGGGAGTGTCAGTTCGAGTGGGAAATTCGTCACCTGCCAACGGACACCTTCGACGAAATATACGCGCGCTTTAAGGCCTATTGCGACCAGCAAAGCGCTGAGTTGCAGGCCAAAGGCAAGCACGTTGAAATTACCACTAAGCCGCTAAACGTGACCGTACCGGGCTTGGCCGACCGCGAAAACGATCGGGTGCTTCGCTTAGCCAAAGACCATTTGCCAGCAGGGTGCTGCGACCATGCGGTGGCTTACGCCACGGAAGCGGGACAGTTCCAAGGCCAGGGCTTGCAGACAATCATTCTTGGCCCTGGCAGCATCGCTCAAGCGCATCAGCCCGATGAGTATATTGAGACGGCCCAGCTGCATGAATGCACGGCGTTTATGAAGCGATTAGGTCAGGCGTTAGAAACACCCTATTCGGGATGATGGCTGCTAATGAGCCTTGAATATAAATAGCACACAATAAAAAACACCCGCCAATGTTTAGACAGGCGGGTGTTTTTCTAAAACGTTGCTGCGTTGCTCATTACGACTAATGCTGATGTTGCTCTTCGTAAAGCTCTGCTTTCGCATGGCGCATCACATCTTCGCAGGCCTGTTGGCGGGCAAGTTGGGTCAGCAGCCGCTGAGTCACCTCAAACCCTTTCCCCAAACAGGTATCAACTTCGTCTCGGCTAACGTGCGGAGAGACGTTGTAGTCGATTTTTACCGTACGGCCACCGCCTTCTAGTCGATCGGCGATTTGTCTAAGCCGCCACGCGATTCGCTCTTTCCAGGTTGCTGATTCTACCGCGCCTTCGTTTACGCTAAACGTGCACTGCCATTCGGGTTTGTAAACCTTCATAGGAGAACCTCCACTGCGTTTGGAAAGAATGATCGATCGTGTGTCGTACTCCGTCTGTCTGATGATGTAGCTCTGGTACTATACCTAACTATTTGCCAATACCGAAACAAAACGTATACCAAGTCTATAAACCAAAGAATACAGAGTCTTCAATATGACGCTTTCAACGCCAGTCTCAACGTCAGCCAACTGCCCGTGCGGCAGTGGTGCTGCACTCTCGGCGTGTTGCCAACCTTATCATCAAGGTGTAACGGCACCGACGCCTGAAGCGCTAATGCGTTCACGTTACACGGCATTTGCGTTGAATAGCCACGATTACTTACTCGCCACTTGGCACCCATCAACGCGGCCAGCGCAGCTGCAGCTCGACCCAGATACCCAGTGGAAAGCGCTTACGATTGTGGCGGCACCACCAGTAAAAGAGGAACAGGGCACGGTACATTTTTTAGCCTATTTTCGTGAACAAAACCGCTGGCAGGTGCTGGAAGAAAACTCCCGGTTTGTGTTTGAAGTCGGGCGCTGGTGGTATGTTGATGGCGTGCCGACCATTGAGCGCCTTAAACCCCGGCGAAACGAGCGCTGCTTATGTGGTAGCGGCCGAAAAATAAAGAGTTGTTGCGGTGAGTAGTCAAATCACTAATTCCGCAACAACTGACTCTATAACCACTAATTCCCAATGGTACCTCTACTTACTTGAGTGCAAGCGTGGCACTTATGTGGGGATTACCAACAACCTAGCGAAACGTTACCAAGCGCACTGCGACGGTAAAGGCGCGCGCTATACCCGTGCTAACCCACCGATAGCAATGCTCGGCGCGCAGCCTTTCGCAGATCGCGCAGCGGCCAGCCGCGCTGAGTATGCGCTGAAACAGAAGACGCCAGCGCAAAAGCGCCAATGGGCAGTGGAGTGGCCAGCGACCGTGGGGTAACGGCCGTGGCGTTAGCGCTGGGGATTAAGGCTGGGGATTAGCGCTGTGTGTCCAGGTGCTTACTCAGGAAGTGTTGGGTGCGTTCCTGCTGTGGGGTGCTGAACAGCATGCTGGGAGGGCCTTCCTCGACCACCACGCCGCCATCCATAAACATCGCCCAGTCGGAAACATCGCGGGCAAAGGCCATTTCGTGGGTCACGATCAGCATGGTCATATGCTCTTCGGCCAGGCCGCGCATTACGCGGTTGACCTCTTCCACCAGCTCCGGGTCGAGCGCCGAGGTGGCCTCGTCGAACAGCATGACCTTAGGCTGCATGGCCAATGCGCGGGCAATCGCCACCCGCTGCTTCTGACCGCCAGAAAGCCGCGAAGGAAATACATCCGCTTTGTCTGCCAGGCCCACTCGGTCAAGCAGCTCCATACCCAGTTGGTTGGCCTGCTTGGATGCCATACCCTTGAGCTTGCGCGGGGCCAGGGTGACATTGTCGAGGGTCGACAGATGAGGGAAAAGGTTAAAGTGCTGAAACACCATGCCCATATTCTGGCGAATATGATTGATATGGCGTTCAAAGGCCAGACCCTGGAGGTCGGGGCGATTGACCTGAGCGCCATCCAACAGAATGTCACCGTCATCAATCACTTCTAGGTGATTGACCGAGCGTAGCAAGGTGCTTTTCCCCGAACCGGATGGCCCTATGATCGAAATGATCTTGCCGCGTTCGACGGTCAGGTTGATGCCCTTGAGGACTTCAAGGTCGCCAAAGCGCTTGTGCACATTGCGCATTTCGACCATGGGGGTATCGGCAACAGGAGTATCAGTGGAAGGTAAGGTGCTCATAAAGTGTCCAGTCGGTAGTTAGTCCATTTGTTTTTTTTCAGGCCGCCATTTGAATCACGGTTTTAGCGACGGTAAGCGGTACGCCGCTCGAACCATGCCTGGCCCAGCTCCATGGCAATGTTGAGCAGGTAATAAATCACGGCAATGGCAATAAAGAACTCGAACGGTCGGAAGGTGACGCTGATCGCATACTGGGAGGCATACACCAGTTCGGCCACGCCGATGGCGGATAACACTGAGGTGTCCTTGACCATCAGGATCATATTGTTGCCCAACTGCGGCACCGAGCGGATAAACGCCTGGGGAACAATGATGTAACCAATAGTTCGCCAGTGACCGAAGCCCAACGAGCGAGATGCTTCATACTGGCCGTCGGATACCGATGAAATAGTGGCCGTGAAAATATCGGCGTTATAGGCCATATAGTGAAAGCCAAGCCCCAAGATGCCGACCACAATCGCCGGAATCAGGATCAAATCACCCAGGCCGAAATAGAGAAAATACAGCTGCAGTAGAAGCGGCGTGGTCATGAACAGCCAGATAAAGAAGCGCAGCGGCCAGCTGACGACCTTATTGGTATACAGGGTGATGACCGCGATCACCAAGCCACCCACAATGGAAAAAAACGCAACGGTCACGGCGATCATCAGCATGACGCCAATGCCGCTGAGCAAGGTCGGGAAATAGGTAATAACAGGCGTAAAATCAAACTGCATCGGGGCGCTCTCCTAACGGGTATGGTGTCGACCGGCCAGCGTTGAATCGGGGCGGGTTAGCGACTCTGGTAGCGCGTAGCGCGCCGATAGGCCAACTCCATCATGCCCATCACGGCGTAGACGATGACGATGTACATCAAGGCGCTGAGCGTGAAAATTTCCAGCGGCTTGTAGGTAGAACCGATCAAGCGCTGGGCCTGATAGGTGAGCTCAACCACAGAGATAATTGATACCAGCGATGAATTCTTGACCAGCACAATAGCGAGAACGCCCACCGAACGAATCATCAGCCCGGCTGCCTGGGGCAGTACAACAAACAGCAGGGTGCGTGCCTTGCCAAAACCGAGGGAACGCGCTGCTTCATTCTGACCGCTGTCGACGGACTCGATAGCTCCGCGAATCGCCTCGCTCATGTAGGCACCGATGTTGAAGGCCCCGACAACAACCCCGCAGGTAAAAGGGTCAAGCCGTAACCCAATGCTGGGGCCACCGTAAAACACCAGCAGGAGTTGAACGAAATAGGGCGTGCCGCGAACCACACTAATATAGCTGCGCGCCAGCCAGCGCAGCGGCCGTATACGAGCAGAGCGCAGAAACACCAGCCCGCAGGCGATGAAGAACCCGAAGAAGATGGCACGGGCCGAGATGTCGATTGTGACCCCGGCTGCTTTTATCAGCAGCGGCGTGATCTCGACCATCAGGTTGAAGTCCATGAAGTTACCTTGTTGTCGTTTTGTGTTGAGGTAATCAGGTAATGATGATGGGTACTCAGGTATCAACGCAGTAGAAACCACTGATCTGTCGATCAGACAGCCGGGCAACTCAGAACTGTAAACTGCCCGGCCACAGGGTTACTCGATGCTGGCGCCTTCGCCGATCCACTTATCAACAATCGCCTGATAAGTGCCGTCTTCCTTGATATCGGCCAGTGCCACGTTAAGTGCTTCAAGCAGTTCGGGGTTGTCCTGCTGAATAGCAATGGCGGCAGGCCAGCGCGGCAGCTCGCCTACATCTACCATTTTGATGTCCCGCTCATTTTCCTGCATGGCGACGAGGACCGGTACATCGTCTGCAATCATCACGTCAATGCGGCCTGAGTTAAGCGCACTCATGATGTCAGGCAGGCCCTGGAACGTCTGGTTACGCCATTTGCCGTCACCATTCTCCACTGCCCACTGGTTACCGGTTTCACCCAGCGTTGAACCAACTTGTTTACCCGCAAAGTCGTCAATGCTGTTGATGTCGTTGGTCTCTTCCTGCACCCAGATGGAAAGGCCTGAGCTGTAGTAGGGGTCGCTAAAGTCGAGCACTTCCTGGCGCTCTTCGGTGATACTCATGCTGCAGATACAGGCATCAAATCGCCCACCCACCATGGCAGCAATAATGCCATTCCAGGGAGACGACTGGACGTTGACTTCGACGCCCATTTTGTCGGCCAGTGCTTGTGCAATATCAACATCAAAACCCACCAGATTGCCTTGGGTATCGACAAAGCTGAAAGGCGGGTAGGCGCCTGAGTTAACTACTTGGAGAACATCGCCCCGAATCTCTTCTAGGTCTCGGGCGTGGCTGGGCATGGCCAGCACGGCAGTTGCTCCCATAACGGCGACAGCAGTGGTGAACGTCTTGGAAAAACGTTGAGTGAAGGTTGTCATTATCCGTTTCCTTTTTAGTATTGTTTTGCCTGTCAGCCTGCGATTGTGCTGTTACATCGCTCGGTTGGCTTAGCAGTAGTTGTGCGGATCATTTAGGCTACATGGGTGCCTATGCTTCATTGTTAATACTGTGGTTTCTCGCAATGCTGTGTTGCATGTTCTATTGCATCTTATAGGTGCATGTCTCCTTGGTAGGGTGGGTTAAAGGCATTGGTTGCATTGGATAAATCGCTCGGTATCTCAATTTATCCCGTATGAATCCCCAAAGCGCGTAGTTCACTATCAAACAAATTGTCTTAGTCAAACCAGCATAGACCAACGTAAAGCAATATATATGCCAAAGCCCTAATGCATGCTTTTTTAACGCCCTGGAGACAGCTGGCTTAAGCTATTGGATTTATAACCTGGGCTAGCGAACCACCGTGACAGTACACGTTGCCTGGCGCACAACATTTAAGGCGGTGGAACCCATAAAGTGGTCAGGAAAGCCGGGACGGTTCGATGAAATAATGATGCAGTCGACGCCATTGCGCTTGGCAAACTTGACCACTTGATGGGCGGCATTGCCTTCCACCACATGAATCTCGTAGTGCTCGTCGCCAATTTTCTTTTGAATACCGTCTTTAATGCGTTGCGCGGTGGTTTCGCGGTAATCACTGGGCAGTGATGGTGCAATATAAGGCGGAATACGCTCCATGACAGAAATGATCTGTATGGTGCTATCTTCGTCGGCCAACTTACGTGCTACGTCGATTTTCTGCACAACATTCGAGTTATTGTCTGCCGCCGTGGTAATCAGAATATTTTTATACATGACATGTATCCTCAGGCTGATAGGCGGTGGCATGAGGCGATAGCTTGGTCGCCTCTTGCCACGTGCCTGTTCTCGATCTACTTCGCTAGATCGGCTGACGGTTGGTGTTCAACGTTTGACTGGCTATAGGTGTTAACGTCGTTACGCTCGCCTTCCCGCCAGATGAAGATGTTGAACAGGCCATAGAGAATAGCGATGATCGGCGTGATGATGGCTAAAAACGTCCAGCCCATATAATCCCACGCGGAAACATCCAGCACCCCCATGTAGTAAGCGCCACCCAGCCCCCAGGGCACCAGAGGTGACGTGACGGTTGCCGAGTCTTCACAGGTGCGAGAGCATACCGAGGGCAGAATTTTCAGCTTACGGTAGGCGGGTACAAACATGCGCCCCGGAATGATGATGGCAATATACTGGCTGGCCGAGAACAGGTTAGTGGCCAGCGACGAGAAAACGTGTGTGACGATCAACCCGCGTGAATTGCTGACCAGTTTGCCCAACTTTTCCAGGATAACTTCTAGCATACGGGTTTTTTCCAGCAAACCGCCCAGGCTCAGGCCGATAAAGCCCAGTGAGATGGTCCACATCATGCTTTGCAGACCCCCGCGGCTGAGCAGGTCATCAACCGCTTCTACGCCGGTCTCCGAAACATAGCCGTAGTTCATGTAGTTCATCATGTTGCCTAGCGCAACGCCCTGAGTAGCCACGGCAAGGCCCGCACCCAGCAGGCTGCCAATCACCATCACCGCCAGCGCATTAACACGCCGGTAGGCAAGTACCACAACTACCAGTGGAGGGATAAAGGGCAGCAGACCGACCGAAAAGTTCTCGCGAATGCCGGCCAAAAGCTCAGCGGTGCGCGAAATATCAGCCCCTTCGCCGTCAAAGCGCATACCAATAAAAAAGAACAGAATAATGGTAATGATTAGTGCAGGGCCGGTGGTGTAGAACATCGAACGGATGTGGTCGAACAGGTTGGCCTCGGCAACCCCAGCGGCGAGGTTGGTGGAGTCTGATACTGGTGAAATCTTGTCACCAAAGATTGCTCCGGAAATCACTGCCCCGGCAGTCATCGCCGGAGAAATACCCAGCCCACTGCCAATGCCGATAAAAGCCACGCCAAAGGTGGCGGCGGTTGTCCATGAACTGCCGGTGACCAGTGAGGCAACAGCGCAGACAATCACCGCGGTGAACAGGAAATACGAAGGGTTGATCAGCTGCAAGCCGTAATAGACCAGCGATGGAATCGTTCCTGAGGCGATCCAACTGGCCACCAGTATCCCGACCATCATCAAGATCAGCATCGGCAGCATGGCGATTTCACAGCCATACAGGATGCCTTTCTGGATATCCTGCCAGCTGAAGCCGGAATACAGTGCCACCAGGGCGCAGACCACGATGGCGAAAATCAGTGAAATATGCGTCACCCAGTCTTCACCGAGGATAAAAATCTGTGCAAACATCATGAAGCACAGAAATCCGATAACGGTGATAGCGCCCAGAAATGAAGGACGCTTATGGGTGTCTTGCGTGGTTGTTGACATTGTTATTCTCCCTGCTTAGGGGTCAAGCGTTGTTATCGTAACGTTGTTCTCGTAAATCCAGTGGCAGTCAGCAGCGTTCCAGAATGATGGCGATGCCCTGACCGCCACCGATGCAGGCCGCCGCACAGCCGTAACGCTGTTGGCGATGCTGCAGCAGGCGGCCAAGGGTGCCAGCGAGGCGAATACCGGTTGCGCCTAACGGATGCCCGAGTGACATGGCACCGCCCCAGATATTGACGTTTTCGGGGTCAAGCGAAAGCTCACCCATGGCATGCAGTGGCACAGCCGCAAAGGCCTCGTTGATTTCCCATACGCTGATATCGTCAGGCGTTAGCTGCGCCTGCTTCAGGGCGCGTTGGATAGCGGCGGCGGCTCCGGCCCCCATTTCTTCCGGCTTGACGCCGCAGTCGGCAATTGCCACAACCCGCGCCAAGGGGCTAATGCCGTGCTGGTGCAGGGCAGGTTCTGACATCAAAAGCATGGCGGCGGCGCCAGAGGTCAGCGGTGAGCTGTTGCCTGCGGTGACCATGCCGCCTTGCATGAAGACCGGGTCCAGCCCCGCTAAACGCTCGGCGCTGGTATCGGCGCGAATGTTACTATCCACACTGATTGGCTCACCGGCTGCGTTGTTCAGGGTCAAACGTTCGCCAGCGAAGTGGCCGGCTGCATCGGCGCTCGCCGCCCGCTGGTGGGAACTGAGGGCAAGGGCGTCCATGGCAGCACGGGAAATACCCGCTGACGTGGCGAGTCGCTCAGCGGTCAGGCCCATATTGAGCACCACGTCCAGCGCGAGCCAGTCAGCCTGTTGCAGCGCGTCAGGGCTGGTCAACACACCTTCCTTGAACAAGGCTGGGCCCATGGGCACACGGGTCATGTTTTCCACGCCACCGGCCATACCCACTTCAACGGCACCGGCCTGAATCTCCCGCGCGGTGTTGCGCAGGGCAGCAAGGCCGGAGCCACACTGCTGATCAATCTGCCGGGTGGCGCACACCTGGCCTTTGGGGCCCAGGCGTTCGGCCAGCCACAGCGGGTAGCGGCCACCAAAGCTCCATTGTTCTTTTACTGGTAGGGCGCAGCCAATACTCAGGTCTTCCACCGCTGCGCCATCAACATCGCTGCGCGCCAGTAAGCCATCCAGAACGCTGGCCAGCAGGGCATCGCTGCGGGTGTCGGCCCAGGCATCCACCTCGGGCTTGCGGGGGTGGGCGCGGCTGAAGGCACTGCGTGCATAGTCAGCCAGGTAGACGTTTCTCATTAGTTGCTCTCCTGCTGTTCAGCCATCTTTGCCCAGCGATGGATAAACAAGGCATAGGTGGTCAGTACATGGCGGATTGAGTCGATCTCCACACACTCATCCACACCGTGAATGCGCTGGGCAACGGGGCCGTAGCAGGTGCCGTTGATATTGCCGGATACGTGAAAGGCGCGCAGGTCGGTGGTGCAGGTGGATATATAATGGCCGGGAGGCGCGCCAATCAGCGCTTCGTGACATTCCGAGAGTAGCCGAATGCCCGGGGTGTCGAGATCAACCACATGCCCTTCAGAGCGAAAACCGTGAAAGCTCACCTGGGGCGCCGGGGTGGCGTCATCAAGCTCGGCGTGGCAGGCCTGCAGGGTATCGCGAACCCGCTGCATAGCCTCTTCCGGCGACATGCCGGGCGGGAAGCCAACGCGGCCTTCCAGAATGGCGTGGGCCGGTACGCTGGAGGCCCAGTTGCCTGCATCTACCCGGCCAATGCTCAGATTGAAGGGGTGAGGGTGGTCGGCATAAAGCTCAGGCCGCGCCAGGCTGTTCATTTCCGCTTCCAGAACCTTCAGCGCGGGCAGGTAGTCCTGCAGGGCTTCAATGGCATTGCGCCCGGCGGAAGGGTCAAGCACGTGAGCGGGTACGCCATCCAGGCGCATCCGGAACCACAGCACACCTACCTGGCCAGCATAGATCTGGGCGCCGAACGGCTCTGGTATCAGCACGAAATCACCGCTGTAGCCTTGGTGCAGGCAAGCCAGAGCGCCGTTGCCGGTACACTCTTCTTCAATCACGGTTTGCAGGGTGAACGGGAAATTGATCTCGACGCCTGCCTGGCGCACCGCTTCAACCGCCATCACCATGGCGGCAATGCCGGCTTTCATGTCGCCTGCGCCACGACCATACAGCCAGCCATCTTTTTGCCAGGGCTCCCAGGGCGAGCGGGTCCACATATCGGTGGGTTCGGCGGGCACCACATCGAGATGGCCGTTAAACACCAGGTGCGGGCCTGGCGCACTGGGGTTGAGGTCTGAAATCACATTGTAGCGCCCGGTGCTGGGCCACTCGGCAGGTGCGCGATGAGGATGCTCCGCAAAGCCCGCGGCATCCAGCGGCACACGGGTGACCGGCAGGCCCAGGCGCTCAAGGTGGCGTTCCATGGTATCCAGCGCGCCCTGTTCCTGGCCGATCACACTGTAGCCGCGCACCAGATCACTGGTCAGCGCTACAGTGTCGTCCATCAGCGCATTGCAGCAGGCAATAATGCGTTGTTCGGTAGCATCAAGCATCAGAATCTCCCTAAACGTGATTCATCAATCAGCAGAGTGGCGTCGGTGGCTTCGCGCAGCGCTGCAACGCTCAGCCCTTCAGCAATTTCCACCACCTCAAGCCCTTGTGGGGTCACGTCCATCACGGCTTTTTCGGTGATAATGCGCGACACACAGCGGCTGGCCGTCAGGGGTAGTTGGCAGCGGGTCAGAATCTTGGGGTTGCCATGCTTGTCGTTATGCGAACACAGCACCACCAGCCGGGCGACTTTCTGGGCCAGCTCCATGGCGCCGCCAATCCCTGGTGAGAACTTGCCGGGAATTTTCCAATTGGCCAGGTTGCCTTCCTGATCGACTTCGAAGGCGCCCATAAAGGTAACGTCCACGCGGCTGCGGCGGATCATCGCAAAGGAGGTGGCGCTATCGAAAACGCTGGCCCCCGGGCGAGTAGTGATATACGCGCCGCCGGAGTCAATCATGTCGATATCCGGTGCTTCGCCCTCGTGGCGCGGGCGACAGCCGAGCACGCCGTTTTCAGAGTGCACCAGCACATTGATATCGTCAGGTAGAAAGTGGAACAGGCGAGTGGGCAGCCCAATGCCCAGGTTGACGATCTGGCCATCGATGACTTCACGGGCAGCACGGGTCAACATGCGTTGCTGGTCAGAGGGCATGGGGGCGAACTCCTTGCTGGCTGGACGCGCGGTCGACCTGCACGACTTGGCTAATAAAGGCACAGGGCGTATGAATGGTGTCGATAGGCAGGTCGCCGGGTTCGTCGATGCGGTAGGTTTGGGCAATTACCCGATCAGCCGCCATGGCCATCAGGGGGTTGAAGTTGCTGGCGGTGGCGCGATAGATGAGGTTACCGTAGCGGTCGGCCCGCTCGGCATGTACCAGGGCGAAATCTGCCTGAAGCGCCGGTTCGATGGCCCAGGTTGCGCCTTCGATAGTGATCTCATGGCGCCCTTCGGCAATTTCCGTTCCCATCCCGATATCGGTGAGAAAGCCGCCGTGGCCAACGCCTGCACAGCGGATTTTTTCCGCCAATAGCCCCTGGGGGTGAAAGGTGACTTCCATCTGGCCACTATTCATCGCTTCGATGGCCGTCCGGTTCAAGCCGAGATGCGAGGTGATCAGGCGCTTGACCCGGCCCGCTTCAATAAGCTTGCCAATCCCGATGCCGGGCTCGTTAGCATCGTTTTTGATCAGCGTCAGGTTGCCTTGGCCGGATGCCAGCAGGGCATCAAGCAGCGCAAAGGGCGTGCCCGGCGAGCCAAAGCCACCGACCATGATGGTGGCGCCATCAGGAATCTGGGCAATGGCCGCGTCAATTTCACAGACCTTGTGGTTAAGCAGCGTCATAGTGTTCAGCTCTCCCTGGTGGGTTGTGCGTTCAGGTCAGGCGACGGCGTAAGCGCTTGGTCAAAACGCGCCATGGCCCGTGCCAGACGTTCCAGCAGGGTGTCCACTTCCTCGGCTTGAATGGTCAGCGGCGGGCAGACCAGGAAATGGTCACCGGCCAGGCCATCCAGGCTGCGGCGCGGGTAGATCAGCAGGCCTTCCTGCTTGGCCAAGGCGGTGATCTGGGCGAAGCGGTTCTGCTCAGCGGGGAAGGGCTTGCGTGATGCGCCATCGGCGACCAGTTCGACGCCCCATAACAGGCCAGCGCCGCGTACATGGCCGACCCAGTCGTAACGCTCTGCGAGCTGGCGCAGCCCGGCTTCCAACTGCGTGCCGCGCGCCTGGGTGTTTTCCAGTAAATTTTCGCGCTTGATGGCATCGATGACAGCCAGGCCAGTGGCACAAGACAGCGGGTTGCCCGCATAGGTATGGCCATGTTGGAAGCCACCGCTGGCCATCACCGTTTCGACGATGTCAGTGCGGGCCAGCATGGCACCAATTGGGTAGTAGCCCGCGCCCAGGCCTTTGGCGGTGACCAGAATATCCGGCACCACATCGTAATGTTGGCAGGCAAACCAGGCGCCGGTACGGCCCACCCCGGTGAGCACTTCATCGGCAATCAGCAGGCAACCAAACTCATCGCACAGGGCGCGAATGCCTTGCAGGTAGCGCTTGCCCAACAGCCGCGCGCCGGTGCTGGCACCGCCAATCGGTTCGAGGATAAAGCCAATCAGTGACTCCGGCCCGGCGGCTTGCATGGCGGCGCGTGCTTCTGCCAGCAGGCGATCCACGTGGGTGTCGTCATCGCTATCCTGATGGCGGAAGAAATCCGGCCCTGGCACCTTGATGGAGGCATGGGTCATGCTGGTAAAAGGGGCTTCCAGCGGTTGATAGCCGGTCATGCCCAGCGCTCCCATGGTGCTGCCATGATAGGAGGGGCGCAGCGAGACAAAGCGCTGACGCTGGGGCTGGCCGAGTGCGAAGAAGTATTGGCGCGCTAGCTTGAGGGCAGACTCCACCGCCTCGGAGCCACTGGAAACAAAGAACACCTTGCCCAGCTCGCCGTTAAACAGCTCAACCAGCTGTTGGCCTAGGGCTTCGGCGGGCGCGCTTTCAAACTGGGTGCGGTAAGTGAAGGCGACCTTGTCCATTTGGGCGAGCATAGCGTCACGAATATCCTGACGGCCATGACCAAGGTTGCAGGAAATGGCCCCGGAACAGCCATCCAGATAATCCTTGCCCTGGGTGTCCCAGAGCATGACGCCATCAGCGTGGCTGACTTCCGGCAGGGCAGGGCCTGCCTGGTAGAACAGCGGAGAGTCGGTCATCACGTTTTCCGTTTTTATAGTCGGTTGAAAAATCTCCCTTGCAGTCTAGGTAGGCTTGTTACTATATTTCAATATATGATCGTTTTTCGAATATCAATGAGTAAAAGTCATGCCTGAAGTTACCATTAACTCGTTGAAAGCATTAGCAACGTTCAAAACACTATTTGAGGTGGGCAGCGCTTCAGGAACGGCACGCCTTCTTGGCATGACGCAGTCTGGCGTCAGTCGCTCGCTAGCACAGCTGGAAGAGAACCTGGGAATACAGCTTTTTTTACGTGAAAAAAACCGCTTATTAGCAACGCCTGAAGCACGAGAGCTGTACGATGAAATTCTCAGGCTGATGGGCAATATTGAAGAGCTTCGTCATAGCGTGCTGGCGCTAAAGGAGTTTGGTACATCACGCTTGAGAATCGCCGCGATTCCTGGACTATGTTTTGGGTTTGTACCTCAGGTAGTGGCAGCGTTGCTGGCTGAAAACAGTCGGATAAGTATTAGTCTGGATATGATGTCGAGCCATGATGTACAAACGGCGGTGGAATCAAGCCATGCAGATATTGGCTTTATCACGCTACCGGCGACTTCCCCCCAGCTCTTGACCGAAGCGCTGCTGACCACAGAAGCTGTGGCACTGGTGCCTGAAAAGCTTGCGCTAGCTAAGCAGAACGTCGTTGAAGTCAGCGACTTGCGTGGTCAACATTTAGTAATCAGCAATCAGCCAAGTGTGAGCACAAACCCGCTGTTGGAACTGGTAGCTGAACACGGCGTTAAGATTGCCGGTAAAACGGAAGCTAACATCGGTACGATTAGCGCGTTGGTAGCCAACGAGGTCGGGGTCACGGTGATTAACCCAATTACCGCAAAAGATCAGCTGTCTTATTATGATCGCGTCAAGGTGCTGCCTTTTATACCTGCGTTGACGTTTGGTTTTGGAATTGTTTATCGCCCTGAGTGGCATGCGTCCAAAGTGCTGGCGTCGCTTAAGCGAAAATCGAAAGAGACGCTAATGAACTACTAACGTTTAAAAATCATTTTAATCGTTTAACAGGTATAATGTTTGACTGAGAGTTCAATGCGTTGAGTCTGCCAGCAAGAAGATGACAGTGACTTCAAAATCGGGCAATCTAACGCTTTTGCTTTTTAGTAAATGCTAATGGGCATAGCTCATTAAACTTTAATCACCGTTCAGCATGGAGTGCAGAGTGGCAGTTTATGGCGGTATTCAGGCGCACGAATTGGAGCGTTGGTTGAATGCACTAACCAATGCGGCCTACGATCGACGCTGTCCACTTTCCAAAGTGCACGGCGGTAATGCTCGTGCCCGCACTGCCCGCCAAGATTTACTGCATCTCGCCCATGGTTTTCGTAGCGGTGAACGCATTCGTGACGACGTGGCCGATGGCCTAAGCCGCTGGTGTCAGCACTATCTGACAGAAGCGGAATGGTATGTATTGGTAGGCGGTCGCCAGCCTGCCGAAGTCCACGCAGGCGCGTCAACCCCTACTGTCGAGGCACCAGCCATTGACGAGCCGGTAGACAATGACGATGTATTACACGTGCTCTATCAGCATCGGGTGGGTTAACCTGCTCTAGCAAGCACTGTTATAATGGATAGATGAACAGTGCCCCTGTCGCACCAGCGACCGCCTCCCTAGATGACCCTTTCTATTACCTGACGAATTTCCGTTATGTAGTGTCATGGGTAAACGCCCGCCACCATGATCTGTTAAGTGCCACCGAGCGCGATGCTATCGGTCATTTTGAGACGCTACCTCAAGCCTCTCAGGCGCTATTGGTGCGCATGGTGATGCGCAAAGGTGAGCTGTTTCGGCTGGATAAGCTCTCTTATGCGGAAATCGGTGACACCGAGCAGGCGCTAGTACCGCTGGTTGCGCTGGGCTGGGTAGACCGCGCACCGCAGTTAACCAGCCGTGAGCTATTTCGCCTGCTGCGGCTGAGCGAATTGCGCCAAGCATTGGCAGATGAAATTGCTAACGCAGGTCTAGCGCGCAACAGCACGAAAGCTGCGCTTCAAGCAGCAGTTGAAGAAAAACCACTGCAAGCGCCAGCGCCTCTTCAACAGTGGTGGCCAGCAGCCACAACGCAGGTTGTGCGGCTAACGGTGATGGCGTTTTGCAACCGCTTACGGCTGATGTTTTTTGGCAACTTGCGCCAGGACTGGGCAGAGTTCGTGTTAACGGAGCTGGGCCTGCAGCGCTTTGAGCAGGTACCGCTTACTGCGGAATCCCGCGCGTTTCAAAGCCGTGAAGAAGTCACTACTTATTTAACGCTTCACCGCCTGCGCGAACGCTTGGATGACGGCGAGTTGCCCCAGACGCTTTCCACGCAGGTGCTACCAGCTTCCAGCAACCGCTGGCTAACCTCGCGACGGGCACGGCTGCTGCTGACTATGGGTCGCACAGCCGAACGCGGCGGCGACAGCGAACTCGCCTTAACGCTTTATGCCGATGCCAATAACAGCGATGCGCGTATTCGCAGGCTGCGCGTGTTAGAGCGGTTAGGCCGTTATTCAGACGCTTATAAGCTTACAATTAGCGCGCTTGACGCACAGCCACATGAAGGCGAGATCCAAGCCCTTATGCGCTTGTTACCGCGCTTGGCTCGCAAGTTAGGCCAAAAAGTTGAGCGTTCTGATAGGGCTGAGCACCAGGCTGCCCAGGCGCTTATCTATGTGCTTCATCTGCCCGGCCCTCAGCCGGTAGAGCGCGCTGTTGCTGAAGCGTTAGCAACGCCTACTGCACCGGTATATTACGTTGAAAATAGTTTGTTAACGGGTCTATTTGGCTTGCTGTTTTGGCCGGTTATTTTTAAACCGCTCCCTGGGGCGTTTTTTCACCCGTTTCACAGTGGGCCAGCGGATTTGTATCGCGAGGATTTTGTCCCTCAGCGTCAAGCTGATATTAACGCCTGCCTGGCCCAGTTGGATGACGGTCGGTATAAGGAGACGATCCTTCGCACGTGGCGCGCTAAACAAGGCATCGCATCGCCATTCGTTCACTGGGGAATCGTCAGTGAAGAGCTTTTAGCGCTCGCGCTTAAATGTTTGCCGCCTGCCCACTTGCGTGCCTGTTTTATGCGGCTATTAGATGACCTTAAGCATAACCGTGCGGGACTGCCTGACCTGATTCAGTTGATGCCGGATGCGCCGCCTAGAGAGCCGCGCTACAAAATGATAGAAGTGAAAGGGCCGGGAGACCGCCTGCAAGATAACCAACGCCGTTGGATTGATTTCTTTTGCCGCCACAGCATGCCCGTTGAGGTATGCCATGTGCGTTGGCAGCCAGCACCCGAGCCAGAAGAAATTAAACAAGAAAAATCTAAACAAAAAAAATCTAAACAAGAAGACGCCGAATGAGCCGTTATCGGATAGCGGTGCGTACGCTGTGCGATTTCACCGCGCGGGAGGGCGACCTTGATCATCGATTCACGCCAGCACCCAGCGCCCAAGAAGGCATCGAAGGGCATAGGCTAGTGGCTAGCCGCCGGGGCGAAGATTACCTGGCTGAACTGCCGCTTTCTGGTGAGTATCAGGGGCTTCGCGTGGCGGGCCGCGCTGACGGCTTTGATCCCAACGCGAACCGTTTGGAAGAGGTCAAAACCTATCGTGGCAATTTAGACCGTATGGCCGCCAACCAGCGCGCGTTGCACTGGGCACAGGTGAAGGTATACGGCGCGCTGCTGTGCGCTGAGCAACGCCTTGAACGGGTCACGCTGGCGTTAGTTTATCTGGAGATTACCAGCGGTCAGGAAACGCTGCTTACCCAAGAGGCTAGCTCAACTGAGTTGCAGGCGTTTTTTACCGATCAATGCCAGCGCTTTTTGGTTTGGGCGGAGCAGGAGTATACCCATCGCCTGCGCCGCGATGAGTGGCTGGCGACGCTGACGTTTCCCTATCCTGATTTTCGCCCTGGGCAGCGTCCGCTAGCGGAAGATGTCTATAAAGCAGCCAGTACTGGTCGGTGCCTATTGGCTCAAGCGCCAACCGGTATTGGCAAAACTCTTGGCACGCTATTTCCGATGCTCTCAGCAATGCCTCGTCAGCAGTTGGATAAGGTGGCCTTTCTAACCATGAAAACCCCAGGCCGCCGCTTAGCGCTGGATGCGCTGGCGCGTCTCTCTGCCCCCAGTTCATCACCGCCTACTTCATTACCCTCTACTTCAACACCCCCTATTTCATCTTCCCTCTCACCGTCTGCACTCGCATCGCCGCTACGTGTGTTGGAGCTGGTAGCGAGACAAAAAGCCTGCGAATACCCTGGCGCCGCTTGCCAAGGCGATGCTTGTCCGTTAGCGGCGGGTTTTTATGACCGCTTGCCTGCCGCTCGCCAAGCCGCGGTGGCACGTTGCTGGCTAGATCGTGACGGACTGCGTGAGGTGGCGCTTGCCCACAGTGTGTGCCCATATTATCTAGGCCAAGAGCTAGCTCGTTGGGCCGACGTAGTAGTTGGCGATGTGAATCACTGGTTTGATAGCCATGCGCTGCTGCATGGCTTGGCCCAAGCTAACGACTGGCGAGTTGGTTTGTTAGTAGATGAAGCACACAACATGGTTGAAAGAGCACGGGGGATGTACAGTGCCGAGCTTTCCCAGCAACGCTTGAGCCGCTTGCGTCGACGTTCACCTCCTGCACTGGCTAAACCGTTAGCAAGGGTCGGCAGGCAGTGGCAGGCGCTCACGAAGGAAGTGACCACCGATGCAGCCGCGTCACAGCGCTACCATCTCCTTGATACGTTGCCCAGCAAGCTGGTGGGCTCGCTTCAAACATTGGCTGGCGCGATCACTGATTATTTGGTTGAGCACCCTGACGCCGCAAGTGTTGAGCTTCAAGAGCTACTGTTTGAAGCGTTAGGCTTCTGCCGGTTGGCGGAGCGGTTCGATGATCACTCACTGTGCGACCTTGCTATTTATGGCCGTGGCGATGCGGTGCTTGGGCTGCGCAATGTTATTCCGGCGGATTTTCTCGCGGCGCGCTTTAAGGCTGCCCACAGCGCTGTGCTGTTTTCAGCCACGCTTAGCCCGTTTCATTACTACCGCGATTTACTAGGGTTGCCACAAAGCAGCGTGTGGCGTGAAGTAGCTTCACCTTTTTCCGCCTGCCAGTTGGAAGTGCGTATTCGAGCCGATATTTCCACTCGCTATCATCACCGAGAGGCCTCTGTAGCGCCTATTGTCGAAGCTTTGTCCGATCAATACCAGCGTCAACCCGGCCACTACCTGGCGTTTTTTAGTAGCTTTGCTTACCTAGAAAAGGTGATGGCGCAGTTTCAGCTCGCGTATCCCACCGTGTCGGTATTCGCTCAAACCCGTGGAATGCAGGAAGCCGAGCGTGATGCCTTTCTGGCGCGTTTTACCCCTGCAGGTAAGGGAATCGGCTTTGCTGTGCTAGGTGGGGCTTTTGCTGAAGGCATTGATCTTCCAGGCGAGCGCTTGATTGGGGCGTTTATTGCCACCTTAGGCCTACCGCCGTTTAACGACTTCAACGAAGCGCTGAAAGCGCGTCTGAATGCCCGCTTTGGCCAGGGTGATGATTACACCTACCGCATACCCGGTATGATCAAAGTGGTGCAAGCCGCCGGAAGGGTGATTCGCGGCCCTGAGGATGAAGGGACTGTGATATTAATGGATGACCGCTTCGCCCAGGCCAGGGTGCGCGCATTGCTGCCGCGCTGGTGGGGGCACGTCAAGGTATTGGGTGAAAACTCCTGACAACAAAAAAGCGCCCGGAAGCGCTTTTTTGCTGGGTTGTTTTGAAAGATGCCCCCAATTATGCCCCCTTTTCTAGGGCGCTAAACTTACTAGCCCATGCTTTGAGCCCAGGCACAGCACTGAGGAAAACGTTTCTCTATGCTTGGATGCTCTTTATCCCGCTATTGGCTCATGGCTATGGTGCGTCAGGTCGTGAAAGTGAATGCCTGTCGCTTTAATAACGGTGGTCATCGTTCGTAACGTTGGGTTGCCTTTTGGGGATAGTGCCCGGTACAAGCTTTCGCGTGACACCTTGGCACGTTCTGCAATAGCAGCCACACACACCTTGTGCTTCAACTACATGGCGTAGCGCCATGAGAAAGGCAGACTCGCCGTCTTCTTCGTCCAGTTCATCGAAGGCGGTGCGCAAATAGTCCAGCGCCATATTGGGGTCATCGCGCAGCATCTCGACAACAGCAGCATCGTGGCTTTTCATGTCTGTGCTCTCCTTCGGTGGTCATTTAAAAACGCTTTGGCTTGATCTATATCGGCTTGCTGGCGTTTCTTGG
This sequence comes from Halomonas qaidamensis, assembly GCF_025917315.1. Classification (NCBI taxonomy): domain Bacteria; kingdom Pseudomonadati; phylum Pseudomonadota; class Gammaproteobacteria; order Oceanospirillales; family Halomonadaceae; genus Halomonas; species Halomonas qaidamensis. The sequence goes on from NZ_CP080627.1 coordinate 278,321, forward strand.
TACCACCGACTAATAACATCACTATACGGCGGCCTACCTTAGCGTAATAGACGCGGTAGCCCGGCCCGTAATCAATTCGCAGCTCCATTACGCCGTCACCCACTGTCTTGGCGTCGCCTGCATTACCTGTGGCTAGCCTGTTAAGACGTGTCAGCACCCGCATGGCAGCCATTCGGTCTTTAGCCTTCACGCCGTTCAACCAAGCCTGGAATCCTATTTATGCAGACCCGATGGAAGCGGTAGACGCTGCCCAAGCGGCTGACCCTTAACAGGAACAGTTAGACGCGCTGCTGTGCTCGCTGGCTGATGTGTTTGGTAGCGACTCGTTCAAAGCTAAGGAGGTGAAGAAGATCCACGACAACTACCACGACCCCCAGCTAAAAGACTTCGCCTTGCCGGTTGCTGAGCAAGCATTGGCGGAAACTATAAGCGAGTTCAAGACAGTAAGTCAGCTAACTACCCGTGCCGTGGGTAACGTGCTCAAGTTCCGGGCTGACCGCGTGGCCAACGGTAAGCGCTTGCGCCGCCGTAATGGTCGGGGAGGCATTGCCGCGTGGGTAATTGAAAACGTCTAACATCTACTGCCTAAAATGGTTGCTTTGGTTGGTATTTTGGAGGGGGAAACAAAAAAAGCACCCGTAGGTGCTTGATTTGTAGGGTGTCTGGTGGAGGCGGCGGGAATTGAACCCGCGTCCGCCAGCACTCGCCTATTGGCTCTACATGCTTAGATTTCGTCATTTGCTTTAACGCGACTGACTCCGACGATCAGGATTCAGCCACGCGAGCCTTCTAAAGTTTAACGATTGATGAGAAGACACCATCAACCGCGGTCCTATCAGCTTTAGCTCATATCCCATCGGTGATGAATAGGCACATCACCTTTGGGCCAGACAAGAAGCTAACAGTGTTTAAGCTGCTAGCGCGCCTTGAGCGTAGTTTTCGTCATTTGCGACTATTTTTCGTGATGTGGGATTTACGAGATACATCACGCTCTCGGCATGCACCGCAAGGGTTGTCACCGGCGTCGAAACCATGTCGCCCCCTAATTACAGGTGAGCATTCTAACGTGCTCACAGCTAATTGACCAGTTATGCCTTGTTATGTTCCCGCATTATTCGACCTTTTTGACGGCTCCAGTCGCGATCTTTTTCGGTGGCGCGCTTGTCATGCAGCTGTTTGCCGGTCACCAACGCCAGCTCACATTTCACTTTATTGCGTTTCCAATAGAGCTTAAGCGGCACGCAGGTGTGGCCTTTGTCCTGGGTCACCGAGAAAATTTTGGCGATTTCCTTGCGGTGCAAAAGCAACTTACGTGTGCGTGTCGGGTCAGCAATCTCATGGGTGCTTGCTGTGTTTAGCGGCATGATATGGCTGCCTAGTAAAAAAGCCTCGCCGTTGCGTACCAAAATATAAGTGTCGGTAAGCTGTGCTTTACCAGCACGAAGGCTTTTAACTTCCCAGCCTGCGAGTACCAAACCTGCTTCTAAGGTTTCGTTGATATGGTACTCAAACCGAGCCTTCTTGTTTTGGGCAATAACGCTGCTGCTAGGGCCCTTACTGTTACCTTTCTTAGTGGCCATGGAACCTCATCGTTGATCTGTCAGTAGCACCCCCTTCGTTATGCGGGGAGGCGTGATACCATTTAAGGTCTACAAAAATGTTTCCCATGATACGCTTTGGGCACTGTGAAGTCAGCGGAGAGGTCAATGCCAACCGTTAATCGTACCGCCTTGGTGCGGCACACCCCCCAACAAATGTTCGATCTGGTTAATGACTTCGAACGCTATCCCGAGTTCCTGCCGGGGTGCCGCCGTGCGCGCCTGCTAGAGCATGACGAGACGCACCTAATCGGTGAAATGACCCTTGGTCGTGCGGGTGTGGAACAAACTATCACGACTCGAAATGATTTATATGCCCCTGAACGGATTGAGCTGTCATTAGTAAAAGGGCCGTTCAAGCAGCTTAAAGGGCGTTGGCTGTTTATCCCGATGGGAGAGGATGCCTGTAAAGTCAGCTTGGAAATGGAATTTGTGTTTGCCAACCGTTTGCTTAGCATGGCGTTTGGCAAGTTATTCCAACAAATAGCGGGGCAGCTTGTAGATGCCTTCACTAAGCGGGCTGACGAGCGCTATGGCCGTTGATACGTTCGCGGTAGAGGTAGCCTTTGCCTTGCCGCACAAACAGCGTCTGGTGGCCTTACAGGTGCGTCGAGGAACGACTGCGCGCCAAGCGGTAGTAATGGCAGACCTACCAAGCTTGTTCCCCGATATTCCCAGCGACACCTTTGAACAAGCACCGCTAGGAATTTTTGGCAAGGCGCTGCGTCAGCCTGAAAAACAGACGCTGCGTCCAGGCGACCGGGTTGAAGTATATCGCTCGTTAGAAATAGACCCCAAAGCTGCCCGCCTGGAGCGGGCAAAGCGTCAAGCCGGAGGCAAGTGATTTAGTCTGAAGACATCACCGGCTGAGGCTCTGGGGCACTTTCTGGCGTCGGTGCTCGCTGGCTAGGCGTGTTGATGCCTGAGATTGGGTCAGCTGTTTCTGTTGCGGGGCCTACACTGGTATCCGTGCTGATCGGTAGATCACCTGAGAAATCACCCTGTTGTTCAACGTTTACTAAACGCCCCATATCATCGAACGTGAGAGTCACACGTCTCTGCTCGACGCCTGCGTACGCTTTATCAAGGCGGTAAACGTAATCCCATTCGCGGGTATCAAACGGCGCTTCCAGCAGCGGACGCCCCATCACATAAGTGACTTGTTCTTGCGTCATCCCTGGTTGTAACTGGCCGACCATCTCTTGGGTCACCAAGTTGCCTTGGGGGATGTCACGCTTGTATACGCCAACGTAACTGCAGCCACTAACAACGGTTAGGGCAACGGAAAGAGTAATGATACGAGTCAATTTTTGCATTTGAGCCTGTTCTTCACTATCGTGGTTTCGGTCGATCATACCCGACCTAACCTGTTACTGCGAAGAGCAACCATGGCCGATCAGAACCATGAACTGCGCAAAGCCGGGCTGAAAGTGACCCTGCCGCGCGTCAAGATCCTGCAGATTCTCGAAAATGCTTCGGGTCAACACCACCTTAGCGCAGAAGAAGTGTATAAAACACTGATTGATGCGGGCGAGGATGTTGGCTTGGCTACCGTGTACCGCGTGCTGACTCAGTTTGAATCAGCGGGCTTGGTGATCCGTCATAATTTTGATGGTGGCCATGCGGTGTTCGAGATGACTCAAGAAGACCACCACGACCATATGGTGTGTTTAGAGAGCGGTGAAATCATTGAGTTTGTCGATGAAATCATCGAGCGTCGTCAGCAAGAGATTGCTGAAGAGCACGGCTACGAACTTGTGGACCATGCACTGGTGCTTTATGTACGCCCCCGTGGGTCGGACGTAACGCGACAGGACAGTGGCCCTACAAATAGGAAATAGTCGTGTTAAATAAAGCGCCCTCAGGGTGCGAGTGATATTTCATTCGCGCCCTGGGGGCGTTTTTATGCTTGGTCGCTTTATTTTTACGCCTAGCGTTTAAAACCTAGCGTTTAAAAAAAGCTTAATGCGGTGGTCGCTGGCTAGCGTGTAGCATTTCTCTAGCGTGAGCGAGTGTTTGGTCCGAGAGAGTTACGCCACCCAACATGCGGGCGAGTTCACTAACCCGTCCACGCTCGTCCAGTAGGGCCATCTGGGTCAGCGTACTATCCCGCTTGGCGCGTTTTTCGATATGTAGGTGTTGATGCGCCTGTGCGGCTACCTGAGGCAGGTGTGTGACTGTCATTACTTGACCGTTTTCGCCGAGCTTGCGTAGCAGTTGCCCCACAATTTCGGCCGTTGCTCCTGAGATACCCACGTCTACTTCATCGAATACTAGACTGGGAATGGTGGAGTGCGAGGCGGCAACAACTTGTATGGCAAGGCTGATACGCGATAGCTCACCGCCCGAAGCAACTTTAGTGAGCGGTCTAGCAGGCTGGCCGGGGTTAGCGCTGATCAGGAACTGAACGTGATCGAGGCCTTCTGGCGTTGGTGTTTCACGCGGAGTGACTGCTACCTCAAAACGTGCTTTACCCATGGCCAGGAAAGCCAGCTGCTGCTGCACTTCTTTGCTTAAGCACGCAGCGGCTTTTTGACGCACTTCGCTCATCTGCTTAGCATCTTTACGGTAGCGCTCGCGGCACTCGGCGACGTGGTTACTTAGTGATTCTAAGTCGTCGTCACTGGCTTCCAACTGAGCAACTTCTTGGCTGAGCCTGGTGTGCAGTGCGCAAATCTCTTCTGGGGCCACGTGGTGCTTGCGCGCAATGCGATGAACGTCGCCCAGACGCTCTTCTACCCAAGCTAAGCGCTCTGGGTCTAGCTCGGTAGTGCTGGCAAGACGATTAAGTTCGCTGGAAGCTTCTTCTACTTGAATGCGCGCATCGCTAAGCATCGCCAAGGTGTTGGCCAGCGTGCCTTTATCACTGCCGGGTAGCGCGCTTAAATGGGCATAAGCTTGGTTTAACAGCGACAGAGCACCGCCTTCGTCGCTCGCGCAGCAGTCGGCGGCAAACTGGGTTTCACGTAGTGTCTCTTCCGCATGGGCAAGGGTATGCTGTTCTTCTTCGAGTGTTTGTAGCTCACCTTCTGCCAATCCAAGTTGATCGAGCTCTTCTACTTGGTAGCGTAACAACTGGCGTTTTGCTTCAACTTCGCTGCCTTCTTCGCTGAGTTTTTTTAATCGACGACGGGCGCTGCGCCATTCGCGGAACGTTTCAGCCAGCAGCTGGCTTTGCTCACGCAGCCCTGCATAATCATCTAGCAGAGCAAGGTGGGTTTCTTCACGCATAAGTGCCTGATGGGCATGCTGCCCGTGGATTTGGATCAGCTGCTCGCCCAGCGATTTTAGATCAGCGATGGTGGCGGGGTGGCCATTGATCCACGCTTTGGAGCGACCACTGGCCGTCACTACGCGGCGCAATAAGCACTCGTCAGCAGGCAGCTCACGAGCAGTCAACCACTCGGTGGCAGCGGGCAGGTGCTGAATATCAAAACGAGCGGAAAGGTCGGTGCGTTCACGTCCGTGGCGCACGCTGCCGGCGTCGGCACGCTCACCTAAACATAGGCCAAGGGCGCCGAGTAAAATTGATTTGCCTGCCCCGGTTTCCCCAGTGATCGCCGTCATGCCGCGGGTTAGGTCGAGTTCAAGGCGGTCGACAATAGCGTAATCTTGGATTGCTAGCTGCGTAAGCATAAGGCCTCCTGAGGCGTGCGGCACAGAAGCTGGATACTTATCCAATAATTGTTGTTTTATACAGTAGTCTATAACTCACTTCAATGCCCCTCTTGAGATGGCTTTTATGGCCCCCATATAGCGTTCATACGTGGTTAATACTCGTTACTTAACCGAGGTGGCCGTTAATGCCACCGCTGCATATTTTTCAGGAGCTAGGCATGGCAAAAGAACCGCAAACCCCATTAGAAGATGAGCTGGCCCGCCAAGAGCAAGAGGCAGAAGTCACCGAGCAAGCGGCTGAAGAGCGCCTGATTGAAGGTGAGCTGGAAGGGTTGATCGAGGAAGACGCGGCGCTAGAGGGCGACGTAGGAAACCCAGAAGCCGATATGCTAGCCGCTCAGGTGGAAGAGCTTGAGCAGAGCTTGGCGGAAGCTAAAGACCAAGCGCTACGTGCCGCTGCTGAAGCTCAAAACGTGCGTCGCCGGGCTGAGCAAGAAGCTGAAAAAGCGCGCAAATTTGCTTTAGAGAAATTTGTCAAAGAGCTATTGCCCGTTGTTGATAGTCTGGAAAAAGCCCTAGAGAGCATGGAAGACGGAGCCTCTGACGTTCATCGTGAGGGCGTTTCCATGACCCTTAAAATGCAGTTAGGCGTATTGAATAAATTTGGCGTGGAAAGCGTTGAGCCTCAGGGTGAGCCCTTTGACCCGCAGGTTCACGAAGCGATGGCGATGGTGCCGAATCCCGAGCTTGAACCCAATACCGTCATGGAAGTGATGCAGAAGGGTTATTTGCTTAACGGTCGCCTAGTTCGCCCAGCGATGGTGGTAGTCAGCCAAAAAGCCAATTAATCATTGGTTGACACAAAGCAAAAAAAAAGCCCCTTGAAATGCTGCAAGCGGCCCCCAAATAAAGGGCAACCCGCGGGAAAACCCGCAGACGCTTTAAGTTTCAAAAAGCAGATTTTTTGACATCAGCTTTCAAACATCAGTTTTGTAACAACCGAATTCGAGGTTTTTGCTATGGGACGCATTATTGGTATCGATCTGGGCACCACCAACTCTTGTGTGGCAGTGCTCGATGGTGACAGCGCTAAAGTAATTGAAAATGCCGAAGGTGGCCGCACTACGCCTTCCATTATTGCCTACACCGACGATGGTGAGACGCTGGTAGGCCAGGCAGCAAAACGTCAGGCCGTCACCAATCCTGAAAACACCCTTTACGCGATTAAGCGCCTGATTGGCCGTCGCTTTAAAGATGATGTCGTACAAAAAGACATCAAAATGGTGCCTTACAAAATCACCGAAGCTGATAACGGTGATGCTTGGGTTGAAGTAAAAGGTAAAAAAATGGCACCGCCGCAGGTAAGCGCGGAAGTGCTGAAGAAAATGAAGAAAACCGCCGAAGACTATCTCGGTGAAGCAGTAACTGAAGCGGTTATTACCGTACCTGCGTACTTTAACGACAGCCAGCGTCAGGCAACTAAAGATGCGGGCCGTATTGCCGGTCTTGATGTTAAGCGCATCATTAACGAGCCGACTGCTGCCGCATTAGCTTACGGTATGGACAAATCCCGTGGTGATAAAACCATCGCGGTATACGACCTGGGTGGCGGTACTTTCGATATTTCTATTATCGAAGTGGCAGACGTTGACGGCGAAACCCAGTTTGAAGTGTTGGCCACCAACGGCGACACCTTCCTGGGCGGTGAAGATTTCGACTTGGCGCTGATCAACTATTTAGTTGACCAGTTCAAAGCGGATAGCGGTATGGACCTGTCTGGCGACAACTTGGCTATGCAGCGTCTGAAAGAAGCGGCCGAGAAAGCCAAAATTGAGCTTTCTAGTGCACAGCAGACAGATGTTAATCTGCCGTATATCACCGCTGACAATACTGGCCCGAAACACCTTAACGTGAAGGTGACACGTGCCAAGTTGGAGTCATTGGTTGAAGATCTGGTACAGCGCTCGCTCGACCCGTGCAAAATGGCGCTGAAAGATGCTGGTTTGTCTGCATCTGAAATCGACGAAGTGATTCTGGTCGGTGGCCAGACGCGCATGCCGATGGTGCAGAAGAAAGCCGCTGATTTCTTCGGCAAAGAAGCGCGTAAAGACGTTAACCCTGATGAAGCGGTTGCTGTTGGTGCGGCGATTCAGGGCGGTGTACTTGGCGGCGACGTAAAAGACGTACTGCTGCTAGATGTGACGCCGCTAACCCTAGGTATCGAAACCCTAGGCGGCGTAATGACACCGTTGATCGACAAAAACACCACCATCCCCACGAAGAAGACACAAACCTTCTCTACGGCGGATGATAACCAAACGGCAGTAACGATTCACGTCGTGCAGGGTGAGCGTAAGCAAGTTGCGCAGAATAAGTCGCTGGGTCGTTTTGACCTTGCAGACATTCCGCCAGCACCGCGTGGTGTGCCGCAGATTGAAGTGGCCTTTGATCTGGATGCCAACGGCATTCTGAACGTATCAGCCAAAGACAAGGCGACTAATAAAGAGCAGTCGATTGTCATTAAAGCGTCCAGCGGTCTCACGGATGAAGAGATCGAGCAAATGGTACGCGATGCGGAAGCACACGCGGACGAAGATAAGAAGTTCGAAGCGCTAGTGCAGCTGCGTAACCAAGCAGATGGCATGATTCACGCCACTCGTAAAACCGTGCAAGAAGCGGGCGATAAAGCGACTGATGACGAGAAACAAGCCATCGAGAGCGCAATTAGCGAGCTGGAAGAAGCAGTGAAGACTGACGATCAGGACAACATCCAGCAGAAACTGGATGCACTGACCGAAGTGTCTGGTAAGTTAGCGCAGAAAATGTACGCCGAGCAGGCTGAAGCTGCTCAACAGGCGGACGGCGAAAGTGCTGAAAATACTAGCACTAAGCCAGAGGATGACGTGGTTGACGCTGAGTATGAAGAAGTCAACGACGACAAGAAGAAGCAGTAAATCACCTCTATCTGCTAAGGAATGCGGTGACGCGGGAGACAACTCCCGCGTTGCTGTTTCCGCAACAGACGCCTAATTAAGTGCGTAGCTAACCAGGAGGCGTAGGACCCATGTCCAAACGCGATTATTACGAAGTCCTGGGTGTCGAAAAAGGGGCCGATCAGAAAGAGATCAAAAAGGCCTACCGCCGCTTGGCGCAAAAATTCCACCCTGATCGAAACCCGGACGATAACACGTCAGCGGAAAAATTCCGCGAAGTGTCAGAAGCATACGAAGTCTTAAGCGATGGCGAAAAGCGCGCGGCATATGACCAGTTTGGTCACGCCGGTGTAGACGGCCAAGGCGGTGGCTTTGGCGGTGGCGGGTTCGGTGGTGGTGGCGCTGGCGATTTCAGCGACATCTTTGGCGATGTGTTTGGCGATATCTTTGGTGGCGGTGGTGGCCGTCGTCGTGGCCCTAACGCCCCTGCTCGTGGTAGCGACCTTCGCTACAACCTAGAACTTGATCTGGAAAACGCAGTTTCTGGCACAACTGTTGATATCCGTGTGCCACGTCATATTGAGTGTGACCGCTGCGATGGTGAAGGTGCCGAGCCAGGTTCTAGCAAAGAAACTTGCCCTACGTGCCATGGCCATGGCCAAGTGCGTATGCAGCAAGGCTTTTTTGCGGTTCAGCAAACCTGCCCGACCTGTCACGGTAGTGGCCAGCACATTAAAGTACCATGCCACAAATGTAACGGCGAAGGCCGTGTACGGGAAACGCGCACGCTATCGGTGAAGATTCCGCCGGGTGTCGATACCGGTGATCGCATTCGCCTGAACGGCGAAGGTGAGAGTGGCATTAACGGTGGCCCGCCTGGTGATCTGTACGTTCAGGTCGCTATTAAGCCGCACCACATCTTCCAGCGCGATGGCAAACACTTACAGTGTGACGTGCCGATCAACTTTGTTGATGCTGCATTAGGTGGTGAGCTTGAAGTACCTACGCTAGATGGCCGTGTGAAGCTGAAGATTCCGCCGGAAACCCAAACCGGTAAACTCTTCAGGTTACGTGGTAAAGGCGTGAAGCCGGTACGCGGCGGCGCAGCGGGTGACTTGCTGTGCAAGGTGGTATTGGAAACGCCGGTTAATCTCAACGACGAGCAGAAAGATTTGCTTCGTCAGCTGCAAGAGAGCTTTGATGGCAGCAATAGTCACAGCCATTCGCCGAAGAAGACCGGCTTTTTCGACAGCGTGAAGAAGTTTTTTGAAGATATGAAGCCGTAACGGCAATTCACTTCACGGCAGCTCAACGCCCCATCACCTTCGTGTGTTGGGGCGTTTTTATTGCCGGTTGGTTGGGGAAGGGTAGCGCAAATAATTCTTTTTCTGTGCTTTGCGGTTTCTATTGAGAGGATTACGCTAGTGAGAACTTATTCGTAAACTTTATGGAGAGCATACGATGCCGTTATCCCGTGCCGAAATCATCACCTCTTCTGGCGAGCGCTTGATTAACCGTTTGTGCAAACATTGGGCGCACAAGCTTGAGGTTGAGCATGGAGAACAGGAAGCCAAAATCACCTTTGCCAATGGAACTTGCTTAATGCATGCCGAGCCGGATCGCCTGATTGTTTCTCTTGAGACGCTGGAAGAGAACCACTTAGACCAGTTAGAGGGCGTGGTGGAGAGTCATCTTGTTCGTATGGCCAATGATGAACCGCTGGAAATCGTTTGGGAGAACTAATTCGTTCAAAGTAGCGGTGCGTTCCCTTAAGCGCCGCATCATTAAGAGGGGTCTGTTATAATCTTGACCCCTTTTAACCCGTGGCTTTCTTATATCAAGCTGGGTGCTGAACGACGCACGCGCAGGAGTTTCCATGACCCGAATTGCCATTGTAGGCGTAGCAGGCCGTATGGGCCGTACCTTAGTAAATGCGGTAGAACAGCAGGCGGATACCTCGCTAGCAGGTGGCATCGTTGAGCCAGGTAGTTCCTTGGCAGGTGCGGACATCGGTGAGCTGGCGGGCGTTGGCAAACGCGGCGTAGTGGCGGTAGATTCTCTCGCCGCAATCGTAGATGACTTCGACGTGCTGATCGATTTCACTGCGCCGCAGGTCACCTTGGCAAATTTGGCGTTCTGCGCTGAACACGGCAAGCGCATTGTGATTGGCACTACCGGGATGAGCGATGACGAGCTAGCCGAGCTGGATAGCTACCGTGATAAAGTTGCCATGGTATTTGCACCCAACATGAGCGTAGGCGTTAATCTAACCCTTAAGCTGCTCGAAACAGCGGCTAAAGCTCTTGGTGATGAAGGCTACGATATTGAAGTGATCGAAGCTCACCACCGTCATAAAGTGGATGCGCCTTCCGGCACCGCGATTAAGATGGGTGAAGTGGTCGCAGAGAGCATTGGCCGCACGCTAAAAGAGCATGGTGTTTTTGAACGGGTAGGGCAGTGTGGCCCGCGCACCGACAAAGAGATTGGCTTTGCCACTGTACGTGCTGGCGACATCGTTGGTGAGCATACGGTGATGTTTGCGACAGAAGGTGAGCGTATCGAGATTACCCATAAAGCCTCTAGTCGTATGACCTTTGCCAAAGGCGCGGTACGTGCCGCCCGTTGGGTCGCCGACAAAGCGCATGGCCGTTACGATATGCAGGATGTATTGGAGCTAAGCTAAGGTATTGTCAGAGCGACCCCAGGTGCTAGCGTGACAATAAAGGGCTAGCCTAAAGTCGGTAAATCCTGTAACATTCCAAAAATTTTGGCCCAGTGGCTGCAAAAAGCAGCAACAAATCTGCATTGAACACACGCCAATAGGCGTTGAAGATGTACATGTAGAGAAAGCACCGCGCTTGTTGCACTGGCCTTCGGTTAGAAAAAATAGTCAGCTAAATGCTGCGCCATGGCTAAACGCCACGGAAGAGAACAACAAGCGGGATGAAACCGATTTTTTACTATCGGCTTCGTCCCGCTTTTTTACGACCCGACGTTTGCACGCAAACGCCGACAAACCGGATCGCCGAGCCTGCGCCCACAGGCTCCCACCAGCATGGGAGAACTTGTCTTGAATAACCCCGCATTGAGCAAACCCGCGATATTGGCCCTGGAAGATGGCAGTGTGTTTCATGGCATAGCCATTGGCGCGGAGGGCGTCACAAGCGGTGAGGTGGTGTTCAATACAGCCATGACCGGCTACCAGGAAATCCTCACTGACCCCTCTTATACCCGCCAAATCGTCACGTTGACCTATCCCCATATCGGCAATACCGGCATTAATTCTGAAGATGTGGAATCGGCATCGATTGCCGCAGCGGGCCTGGTGATTCGTGATTTACCTCTGCTAGCCAGCAGCTTCCGTTCAGAGCAAAGCCTTTCCGATTATCTGAAAAGCCAAAATGTGCTGGGCATTGCGGATATCGATACCCGCCGCTTAACGCGTATTCTGCGCGATAAAGGCGCGCAAAACGGCGCGATTCTGGCGGGTGCAGAAGCAGAGGGCGATGATGCGGTAGAGCGGGCGCTAGCGGCAGCGAAGGCATTTCCTGGGTTGAAGGGCATGGATCTGGCCAAAGAGGTCTCGTGCAAAGAGGCTTACGAATGGACACAAGGCGAGTGGACCCTGGGCGAGGGTTACGCAGATACGACGCAAGGCGAGCGCCCTTATCACGTGGTGGCGTTTGATTACGGCGTGAAATTTAACATTCTACGCATGCTGGCCGCGCGTGGCTGCCGGTTGACGGTTGTGCCAGCACAAACGCCTGCTGCTGACGTGCTGGCAATGAATCCGGATGGTGTCTTTCTGGCTAACGGCCCGGGTGACCCCGAGCCTTGTGACTACGCTATCAAAGCGATTCAGGAAGTATTGGAAACCAACACGCCGGTATTTGGTATCTGCCTTGGTCACCAGTTGCTGGCGCTGGCCTCGGGTGCCAAAACCGTGAAGATGGGCCACGGCCACCACGGCGCCAACCATCCGGTGCAAGACCTAGACACCGGCACGGTTATGATTACCAGCCAAAACCACGGCTTTGCCGCCGATGAAGCGACTCTGCCAGCCAACGTGCGCGCTACGCACCGTTCGCTGTTTGATGGCACGCTGCAAGGGATTGAGCGCACTGACCGCCCGGCGTTTAGCTTCCAGGGTCACCCGGAAGCCAGCCCCGGCCCGCGCGATGTGGCGCCGCTATTTGATCGCTTTATTGCCATGATGCAGGCGCGCCGCTAACGCTGCCTTTGATAGCAGCCATGTAACGCCGTTTTTTTGTCGCTCATCGTCACCTATTTTGCGGGAACCGTTATGCCTAAGCGTACCGATATCAACAGCATTCTTATCATTGGCGCTGGCCCGATTGTCATCGGCCAGGCCTGCGAGTTTGACTACTCCGGCGCCCAAGCGTGTAAAGCGCTGCGTGAAGAGGGGTTCCGAGTTATTTTGGTTAACTCCAACCCAGCCACCATCATGACCGACCCGGCTATGGCCGATGCAACCTACATCGAGCCAATTACCTGGCAAGCGGTGGAAAAGATCATTGAGGTCGAGCGCCCTGATGCGATTTTACCCACCATGGGTGGCCAGACAGCGCTCAACTGTGCGCTTGACCTGGAAAAGCATGGCGTACTGGAAAAGTACAGCGTCGAGATGATCGGTGCCAACGCTGATGCGATTAACATGGCTGAAGACCGCGATCTGTTCGATCAAGCCATGAAGCGTATTGGTTTGGAGTGTCCGAAAGCGAAAGTGGCGCACACCATGGACGAGGCCTGGGAAATTCAGGCGGAGCTCGGCTTCCCGACCATTATTCGTCCTTCTTACACCATGGGCGGCTCCGGCGGCGGTGTGGCGTATAACAAAGAAGAGTTCGAAGAGATCTGTACTCGCGGTTTCGAGCTTTCCAACAACCACGAGCTATTGATTGATGAGTCGCTGCTGGGTTGGAAAGAGTACGAGATGGAAGTGGTGCGGGATAAGAATGACAACTGCATCATTGTCTGTGCGATTGAAAACTTCGACCCGATGGGCGTTCACACCGGTGACTCGATTACCGTCGCGCCAGCGCAAACGCTGACTGACAAAGAGTACCAAATCATGCGTGATGCCAGCCTTGCGGTACTGCGCGAGATTGGTGTGGAAACCGGTGGCTCCAACGTACAATTTGGTATGGATCCGAAAACCGGCCGTCTGGTGGTTATCGAGATGAACCCGCGGGTATCGCGCTCGTCGGCGCTGGCCTCTAAGGCCACGGGTTTCCCGATTGCCAAAATTGCCGCGAAACTGGCGGTGGGTTACACCTTGGACGAGCTGCAAAACGATATTACCGGTGGTCGCACGCCCGCATCGTTTGAGCCATCAATCGATTATGTCGTCACTAAGATTCCGCGCTTTACCTTCGAAAAATTCCCCCAGGCAAACGACCGTCTGACCACCCAGATGAAGTCAGTGGGTGAAGTGATGGCAATTGGTCGTACCTTCCAAGAGTCGCTGCAGAAAGCGCTGCGCGGGCTTGAGACCGGTAACGATGGCCTTGATCCGATCATCACCGATTTCACGCCAGACAACATGGCGATCATTCAGGGCGAGCTGCAGGCCGCCGGTGCTGAGCGTATTTTCTACATCGCTGACGCTATGCGCTCGGGAATGAGTGTCGATGAGGTATTTGCGCTAACCAATATCGACCCTTGGTTCCTGGTGCAGTTGGAAGACCTGGTGTTGACTGAAAATGCCGTCGCCAAGCGCGCCCTGGCCGATTTCTCTGCCCGCGAGCTGTACCAACTAAAGCGTAAAGGCTTTGGTGATGCGCGTTTGGCCAAGCTGCTTGGTGTAGCTGAAAAGGAGTTCCGCAAAACGCGTCAGGCAGCGGGCATTCGTCCAGTTTATAAACGTGTCGACACTTGTGCGGCGGAATTTGCCTCCGACACTGCTTACATGTACTCCACCTATGAAGAGGAGTGCGAAGCGGATGTGTCGGATCGCCAGAAAATTATGGTCCTGGGTGGTGGTCCGAACCGTATCGGTCAAGGCATCGAGTTTGATTACTGCTGTGTGCATGCCGCTTTCGCCATGCGCGATGATGGCTATGAAACCATCATGGTCAATTGCAACCCGGAAACCGTTTCTACCGACTACGACACCTCTGATCGTCTCTACTTTGAGCCGGTGACGCTGGAAGATGTGTTGGAAATTGCCGACAAGGAGAAGCCGGTAGGTGTGATTGTGCAGTTCGGCGGTCAAACCCCGCTGAAGCTGGCCCGCGAGCTTGAGGCGGCGGGCGTGCCGATTATCGGTACCACACCGGATGCCATCGACCGCGCCGAAGATCGCGAGCGCTTCCAGGTGATGATCGACAAGCTAGGTTTGAAACAACCGCCCAATGCGACCGCCCGTAGCTTTGAAGAGGCGTTTTCCAAGGCAGAGGCGATTGGCTATCCGTTGGTGGTTCGTCCTAGCTACGTGCTGGGTGGACGGGCGATGGAGATCGTTTATGATGCCTCTGAACTTGAAAACTACATGACCAATGCGGTGAAGGTGTCTAACGACTCCCCCGTCCTGCTTGATCACTTCTTGAGTGCAGCGATTGAGATTGATATCGACGCTGTATCTGACGGTCAGCAGGTGGTGATTGGCGGCATTATGCAACACGTTGAGCAAGCGGGTGTTCACTCTGGTGACTCCGCCTGTGCGCTGCCGCCTTACTCGCTGCCTGCCGAAGTGCAGGATGAAATGCGCGAGCAGGTCAAGAAAATGGCCGTTGAGCTGGGCGTGAAAGGCCTGATGAACGTCCAGCTGGCGTGGCAGCATGGCGAGATTTATGTCATTGAGGTCAACCCCCGAGCTTCGCGTACCGTGCCGTTTGTGTCTAAGTGCATTGGCACGTCGCTTGCGCAAATTGCGGCGCGCTGCATGGCGGGTAAAACACTTGCCGAGCAGGGCTTTGAGCGCGAAATCATCCCACATTTCTACAGCGTTAAAGAGGCAGTCTTCCCGTTTAATAAGTTCCAAGGTGTTGATCCGATTCTGTCGCCCGAGATGAAGTCGACGGGTGAAGTAATGGGCTCTGGCGATACCTTTGCAGAAGCCTTCTTCAAGGCGCAATTGGGTGCTGGCGAAGCTATTCCGGCTTTGGATGGTGACCGCAAAGCGTTCCTTTCGGTACGCGAGCCCGACAAGCAAGGGATTATCGAAGTGGCGCGTTCTCTGCTAACATTGGGCTTCACACTATGTGCAACGCGCGGTACAGCGGCAGCACTTGAAGCTGCTGGACTGGAAGTGGAGCACGTCAATAAAGTCTACGAAGGCCGTCCCCATATCGTCGATCTGCTGAAGAACGACGAAATCGCCTACATCGTGAACACGACTGAAGGTCGTCAGGCTATTAACGACTCTTCAATTATTCGCCGTACTGCTCTCGCGCGCAAGGTGCCCTATGCGACCACCTTGGCGGGCGCTAATGCTGTTTGCATGGCGCTTGAGTACGGTAGGGAGATTACGGTGCGGCGCCTTCAGGATCTGCATGCAGGAGCAAGTCAATGAACAAGGTCCCGATGACGGTAGCGGGAGAAAAAAGTCTTCGCGAAGAGCTTAATCACTTGAAGAGCGAAGCACGCCCCCAAGTGATAGCTGCTATTGCTGAAGCGCGTGAACACGGTGATCTCAAAGAGAATGCCGAATACCACGCCGCTCGTGAGCAGCAAGGGTTTATTGAAGGCCGTATCCAGGAAATTGAGAGCAAGCTTTCAGGTGCCCAGGTAATTGACGTTACCAAGCTGCCGAAAACCGGCAAGGTGATCTTTGGCGTTACCGTCTCTTTGCTGAACCTGGATAGCGACGCTAGTGTTACCTACCGCATTGTTGGTGAAGATGAGGCCAATATAAAAGAGGGGCGCATTTCTGTGACCTCGCCTATCGCCCGAGCGATGATTGGCAAAGAAGAAGGCGATGTGGTGGTGGTGAAAACCCCAGGTGGCGATGTTGAGTACGAAATTGAGAGTGTTGAACACCTCTGATTTACCGCTGTGACGCAGGGGCAGGCGTCTTTATGGCGCCTGCGATCCAGACACACTAAAAGGCCCGTGACGATGATGTCACGGGCCTTTTAGTGTCATGCATTCTTTAACGAGTCACGTGCAGGTTAATGCCGTCCGTGGTGGTTTTCAAAACGCGTGATGTTGGAAAGCTTGGGGTTTACCTTTGGGTTACGGCGATAAAGCAGCGCCATTTTGCCAATGGTTTGTACTAGCTCAGCGTGACTGTCGGCGACGAGCTCGTTGAGCATTGCGACGCGGTCATCCCGCTCTGCAATAGCGAGCTTCACTTTAATGAGCTCGTGATCATTGAGTGCGCGGCTGAGTTCTGCGAGCAGATTTTCAGAGACGCCGTTTTCAGAAACGGTGACCACCGGATTAAGGTGGTGGCCAATGCTACGAAATGCTTTCTTTTGTGCCTGTGACAAGCTCATGGTATCTTGCGGTATCCCGGTTAGCGCTTAACGCTCCATCTTACGGTGAAAAGCCGTTAAGTGAAAGCAATCGCTTTAATGTGCCCATCTCTTATTCCAGTGTTAGATTCCCACATGCAGCAAAAGCCCCCAAGCCGTAAACATTCAGTGAGCAAAACCAGCAATAACTGGAAGAAAGAACACTTTGACGACCAGTACGTTAAGCAACGCTGGCAAGATGGCTATCGCTCTCGGGCAAGCTATAAGCTGCTTGAACTTGATGAAAAAGATAAGTTGTTTCGCCCAGGTATGACCGTCATTGACCTAGGCGCTGCCCCTGGTGGGTGGAGTCAAATTGCCGCAGAAAAGGTGGGGCCTGATGGTATCGTGATAGCGTCAGATATCCTGGAGATGGATGCGCTGGCCGGTGTTGACTTTGTTCAGGGTGATTTTACTGAGGAAAGCGTGCTTAATGCGATTCTAGAGCGTTTAGGAAATCGCCAAGTAGACCTTGTGATGTCTGACATGGCCCCCAATATGAGTGGTATGGCAGCAATTGATCAGCCTCAGGCGATGTATCTTGTTGAACTGGCTTTAGAGCTTGCGCGAGAAACGTTGCCAACGGGTGGGCGCTTCTTGGCAAAAGTTTTTCAAGGTGAAGGGTTTGATACCTATTTGAAAGAGCTTCGAAATAGCTTTGATCGAGTGGTTACTCGCAAGCCGGATGCCTCAAGGGCGCGTTCGCGGGAGGTTTATTTCTTAGCGGAAGGATTTCGCGGTTAACGTAACGTAAATATGCGCTGGCGGTCAGGCAAGCTGGCGAGTAATAGCAAAGATTTATCAGTGCGATTGCCAGACAGGCAGGCGCAAATTGTGTCACATTATGCAGGTTGGACGTGCGTGACACAGATGGCCCAAAGCAAAATGTGCTTTGGCAATGGTTGAACGTTAAGCTCTAGTGTAAGGTCTGAGTATTGACGGTTAACTGACGGATTCTTGTAATGAGGGTAGCCCCTTGAACGATATGGCGAAGAACCTGATTCTGTGGTTGGTCATTGCGGCCGTTCTACTGACAGTGTTCAACAATTTCAGTACAGAAAGTGCACCGCAAACCACTAACTATTCTCAGTTTGTGCAGCAGGTGCAAAATCAGCAGGTGCGTAGTGTCACGATTGATGGCTATACCATCATTGGTGAGCGAACGGACGGCTCCCAGTTCCAGACCATTCGTCCAGCGGCGGAAGACCCCAAGCTGATGGATGATTTGTTAAGTAATAACGTGACAGTGGTTGGTAAAGAGCCTGAGCAGCAAAGCATCTGGACACGTTTGCTGATTGCTAGCTTCCCGATCCTGCTCATCTTGGCCATCTTTATGTTCTTTATGCGCCAAATGCAGGGTGGTGCTGGTGGCGGTAAAGGCGGCCCGATGAGCTTCGGCAAATCTAAAGCTAAACTGCTGTCGCAGGATCAGATTAAAACGACGTTTGCTGATGTTGCAGGTTGTGACGAAGCAAAAGAAGAAGTTGAAGAGCTGGTAGATTTCTTGCGCGATCCGACCAAGTTTCAGCGCCTGGGTGGAACAATCCCTCGTGGTGTATTGATGGTAGGTCCCCCAGGAACGGGTAAAACGCTGCTGGCCAAGTCGATTGCCGGTGAAGCCAAGGTGCCGTTTTTCTCGATCTCCGGTTCAGATTTTGTTGAGATGTTTGTGGGCGTCGGTGCTTCACGCGTTCGTGATATGTTCGAGCAGGCCAAGAAACAAGCACCTTGTATTATCTTTATTGACGAAATTGATGCGGTTGGTCGTTCGCGCGGTGCAGGTATGGGCGGCGGTAATGATGAGCGTGAGCAAACGCTTAACCAGCTGCTAGTTGAGATGGACGGTTTTGAGGCTAACGAAGGCGTTATTGTGATTGCCGCGACTAACCGTCCTGACGTGCTTGACCCTGCGCTGTTGCGCCCAGGTCGTTTTGACCGTCAGGTGACCGTTGGTTTGCCGGATATTCGTGGTCGTGAGCACATTTTGGGTGTTCATCTACGCAAAGTGCCGCTGGCTGATGATGTTAAGCCGCAGCTGATTGCACGCGGTACTCCGGGCTTCTCTGGCGCGGACCTTGCAAACTTGGTGAATGAGGCAGCACTGTTTGCGGCCCGTCGTAATAAGCGCTTGGTTGCCATGGAAGAGCTGGAGCTTGCTAAAGATAAGATCATGATGGGCGCTGAGCGCAAATCGATGGTCATGACCGATAAAGAGAAGCTCAACACCGCGTATCACGAATCAGGTCATGCCATTATTGGCTTGGTTGCCCCTGAGCATGATCCTGTTTACAAAGTGACGATCATCCCACGTGGCCGGGCGTTGGGTGTCACGATGTTCTTGCCGGAAGAGGATCGCTATAGTCTGTCGCGTCAGCAAATTCTTAGCCAAATTTGCTCGCTGTTCGGTGGTCGTATTGCTGAAGAGATGAC
The DNA here is from genome assembly GCF_025917315.1 of Halomonas qaidamensis. Classification (NCBI taxonomy): domain Bacteria; kingdom Pseudomonadati; phylum Pseudomonadota; class Gammaproteobacteria; order Oceanospirillales; family Halomonadaceae; genus Halomonas; species Halomonas qaidamensis. Next base: position 297,377 of record NZ_CP080627.1, read on the forward strand.
GTTGGGCGCTAACGGTGTGACTACCGGTGCCTCTAATGACATCAAGCGCGCTACAGAGCTTGCTCACAACATGGTTGCTAAGTGGGGCCTGTCGAGTGAAATGGGTCCGATCATGTACGACGAAGATGAATCTCATCAATTCCTTGGTGGCCCTGGTCAAGGTGGCGGTAAGCTGAAGTCTGGCGAAACGACTTCTCGTCTCGATAAAGAAGTGCGCAAAATTATCGACGAGTGTTACGAGCAGGCACGTCAGATTTTGGAAGATAATCGCGACAAGCTGGACGCGATGGCCGAAGCGTTAATGAAATACGAGACTATCGACGCCGATCAGCTGAAAGATATTATGGAAGGCCGTGATCCGCGTCCGCCTGAAGGTTGGAACGACGGTGATTCATCTGGCGGTGGCACACGTGTTAGCGATGATAAGCCAGAAGTGAAGGCTGGAGAATCGGTCGATGACACCCCGCCAGGCGCTTCTGGTGAGGATGGCGAAGAAGATGATGACGAGCCTCGTCGTCGGCCCTCGGATCCGTTAGGTGGCTCTGCTGGATCGTAATTAACGAGGGCTGTAGTAATGTTAGACAAGGCGTCCCATAGCGGGGCGCCTTTTTGTTATGCTGTGAAATAGTTACCGTAACGTTTTTCTCTTATCAGGCCGCAGCATGAAACCGATAGTTGACTCTTCATCGCCTTTACAGGCAGCGGATAGCGCATATCATTTGCGTTGTGGACGCCACTTGCTAGATCTCTCATTTCCAAGAGTAATGGGTATTTTGAATGTTACCCCCGACTCTTTCTCGGATGGAGGGCAGCATGTTGGCTTAGATAGCGCCCTGCGTCATGCTGAGCAAATGCTGGCGGAAGGCGCGGCGATAATCGATGTGGGAGGGGAGTCAACCCGCCCTGGAGCCAGCTTCGTTTCAGAACAAGAGGAGTTAGATCGTGTACTCCCTGTGGTTGAAGCGTTGGTGCGCGAGCTAGATGCACTAGTTTCCGTTGATACGAGCAGCCCCGCTGTTATGCGCGAAGTAAGTGCGCTTGGCGCAGGTATGATTAACGATGTGCGTGCATTAGAGCGAGAAGGTGCGTTAAGTGCTGCGGCAAGCAGTAGCCTGCCGATTTGTGTAATGCATCGCCAAGGTGAGCCTCAGGACATGCAGCAATCGCCGCATTACGATCAGCCTATTGAGCGAGTGGTGGTTGACTATCTGGCTGAGCGCATAGCGCTGTGCGAGCAGGCCGGAATTCGCCGTAGCCGTTTGCTGGTGGATCCTGGCTTTGGTTTTGGCAAAACCATTGAGCATAACTTGCGGCTCTTGAAATACATGAATGAGCTTCAGGCACTCGGGTTGCCAATGTTAGTAGGTATGTCGCGGAAAAGCATGATTGGCAAAGTGTTAGGTCGCCCGGTGGAAGAGCGTCTGGCCGGAGGTCTCGCGCTAGCCGCCATGGCAGTTGAACGTGGTGCTAACATTTTACGTGTGCATGACGTTGGCCCGACAGTAGATGCTGTGAATATGGCCTGGGCGGTGCTTCAAGAAGGCTGTGAGCCGCTCCTAAATAGAGAGGTTACGTCATGACGCGACGTTATTTTGGTACCGATGGTATTCGCGGTACGGTGGGGCAAGCGCCCATTACTGCCGATTTTATGCTAAAGCTAGGCTGGGCAGCGGGTCAGGTGCTGCGTCGTGAAAAAGGCCGTACCCGCGTATTGATTGGTAAAGATACACGCATTTCCGGCTATATGTTTGAGTCGGCGCTCGAAGCTGGGCTATCCGCTGCGGGTGTAGATGTTTCACTGTTAGGGCCAATGCCTACGCCAGGTATCGCTTATTTAACACGCACCTTTCGTGCCGATGCTGGAATTGTGATTTCCGCTTCCCATAATGCGTTTGACGATAACGGCATTAAGTTCTTCTCAGCGGAAGGTAAAAAGCTACCCGATGCAATCGAGGATCGCATCGAGGAAATGCTTGAAGCGCCACTAACAACCGCTGGGGCAGCTCAACTGGGTAAAGCAACGCGTATTGATGATGCTGCTGGGCGCTATATCGAGTTCTGCAAATCGACGTTACCTGATCGCCTTAGCCTGCATGGTCTAAAAGTTGTATTGGATTGTGCGCATGGTGCTACCTATCACATTGCGCCAAACGTATTTCGTGAGCTAGGTGCCGATGTTAGCGTGATTGGCGCTGCCCCTGATGGGTTGAATATTAACCATCAGGTGGGCTCTACCCATCCTGCTGCACTGCGAGCAGCAGTCATACAGCAAGGTGCTGATTTAGGCGTTGCCTTTGATGGGGATGGTGATCGGGTGCTACTGGTAGATGCTGATGGCCGTGAGGTAGACGGTGACGATATTCTTTACCTGATTGCCCGAGACCGTCACGAGCGGGGGCTGCTTGAAGGTGGCGTAGTGGGTACCCTGATGAGTAATTTCGGGCTTGCTATGGCGCTGGAGCGGCTGGGAATTCCTTTTCAACGCGCGAAAGTAGGCGATCGTTTTGTCATGGAAATGATGGCGGCTAATGGCTGGGAGCTAGGCGGCGAATCATCGGGCCATATTGTATGTGGACATGTTCAAACGACCGGTGATGGGGTTGTGTCGGCGTTGCAGGTGTTGGCGTTGATGGTGCGAGAGCAAAAGCCACTGCTATCACTGCTTAAGGGGTTAGAAAAGGTTCCGCAGTCCTTGGTCAACGTTAGGCTGCCTGCGGGCACCAATGCAAAAGATGTCATGACAGCACAGCCGTTACTGGAAGCAGTTACTGCGCTTGAAAGTGAACTAGGCGACCAGGGCCGTGTTTTACTTCGGCCATCGGGCACTGAACCGCTTATTCGTGTCATGGTAGAAGGCCGGGCTCACCTAGATGTTGACCGTTTGGCACATAAACTTGCTGATCAGGTTCAGGCGTTGCTCAGTTAGCTTGCTAAGCAGTCATACTCAATTAGCGTTCTCAACTAATTAAGCTGTATAACAGCGGTTGTCTTGACAAGGCCGCTCCTATACCATTTCGCTCCACCTTGAGTGAGGATAATCGATGCGTACGCCATTAATTGCCGGTAACTGGAAAATGAACGGTTCTACGGCGTTGATTCAAGCGTTTGGAGACGCTTTCACCGCGGCTAAGCTGCCTAATAGCATTGATGTTGTGGTTATTCCGCCGTTTCCCTATTTGGAAGCAGCCCGCATTGCGTTCCAAAATACGCCGCTGCAGTTAGGGGCCCAAACGCTTAATCCTCAGCACTCAGGCGCGCATACGGGTGAAATCAGTGGGCGTATGCTTAAAGAGTTTGACGTAGCTTATGTGCTGGTCGGCCACTCTGAACGTCGGCAGCTTTATAAAGAAGGCGACGAGCAAGTGTTTGACCGCTTAGTAGCCGCACTCGATGTTGGCCTAACGCCAATTCTTTGTGTTGGTGAAACCCTGGAAGAGCGCGATGCAGGAAGCACAATGGATGTTGTGTTGCGGCAAGTTGGCTATGCAATGGCGCGTTTAGAGCCAGCACAGCGGCTTAAGATTGTCATTGCCTATGAACCGGTATGGGCAATTGGCACAGGGCGTACAGCAACGCCTGAACAGGCCCAAGAAGTAATGGCGGGTATTCGTGCCTACCAAGCAGGGTTTGATAAAACGCTCGCCGAGCAGCTTAAGTTGCTTTACGGCGGCAGTATGAATGCAAGTAATGCGGCTGAGTTACTTGCTCAGCCGGATATCGACGGCGGTTTAGTGGGCGGCGCTTCGCTCAAAACCGATGATTTCTACGCTATTTGTCAGTCAGCAGGATAATCCCATGCAAGTTGCAATTCTTATGGTTCATGTGGTGATTGCGATCGCCTTGGTTGTGCTCATCCTGCTTCAGCAGGGAAAAGGTGCCGACGCAGGTGCCTCTTTTGGTGGAGGTGCATCGCAAACGGTCTTTGGTTCGCGGGGGAGTGGTAACTTTCTGTCTCGTGCAACAGGCCTTTTAGCCGCTGGCTTTTTTGTTACCTCCATGGCGCTGGCTTATTTTGCAACGCAGGCCGGACAGGCTCCTGAAGCGGGTATTCCCGACTCTCGCCTGATTGAACAACAGCGCAATATTCCAACGCTTGACGATGGCCCTGCAAGTATGGATAATACCGCGCCAGTGCTAGAGGAAAGCAACGAGTAACATATTGATACTGCTTCTTTAGCCTCCCCTGTTGCCGAAGTGGTGGAATTGGTAGACACGCTATCTTGAGGGGGTAGTGACCGTATGGTCGTGCGGGTTCAAGTCCCGCCTTCGGCACCATCTGTTTTGCTGGCTAGCCAGCTTCCCAGAGTTTTTCAGAAAAAAGCGTTATGCCATATAGAGTAAATCAGGGTTGGCACCTGAGGCGAAAAAGAGTTCTTGACGAAAGCGGATCAAGTGTCTATTATCGCTCCTCTAGATTGATGCGGGGTGGAGCAGTCTGGTAGCTCGTCGGGCTCATAACCCGAAGGTCATCGGTTCAAATCCGGTCCCCGCTACCATCTTCTAGTAACATGAAAGATTTATGAATAAAGCGTCTGTTTAAGCACCTGGTGCATGAAAGTCGCTGATCATGTTGCTAAAGTGGTACTACAGGTTTCTTTCGAAAAGCCCCTTCCTGTGAAGGGGCTTTTTGTTAGTAGCTTTTTTGTTAGTAGCTTTTCGAGAGCCAAGAGTGTCTCCAGAGCGGATGTCTTCCGAATTGCCAGAGACACATTTCCGGGTAACGCCAATCAGCCACCTAGCTTTTCATTCAACTCCTGGCCAGGTGCCTGATGCAACGGCTATAGGAGCTTTGTCTGTGGCCACAAAACACGCTGCGCTTCATGCGCTGATCGAACCTGTCGTAGCCGCTATGGGTTTTGAGCTATGGGGTATCGACCATCTTTCCCAGGGCAAGCATTCGCGGCTGGTAATTTATATCGAACGCGAAAGCGGCGTCAGCGTGGAAGACTGCGCTGATATTAGTCGCCAAGTTAGTGCCGTTATGGATGTGGAAGACCCTATTCCCGGCGAATACCGTTTGGAAGTCTCGTCGCCCGGTATGGCACGTCCCTTATATACCCTGGATCAATTTATTCGCTATCAAGGCCATCACGTTGCACTCAAGCTACGCGTTGCTTTTGATGGGCGGCGTAAATATCAAGGTCTTCTCGCCGGTGTCGAAGGCGATGAGGTACTGCTACAGCTGGATGGCGAAGAGTACTGTTTTCCAATCGAAAGCATTGATTCTGCGCATGTCGTCCCGCAATTCGACGAATAAACGGGTGGCGGCTTCCGGCAGGCTGCCGGGATGATGCACAAAAGGACAGGTTTTCTGGCGAGGCAAACGCATGAGTAAAGAAATTTTAATGGTCGTGGACGCGATCTCTAACGAAAAAGGCGTCCCCCGCGATGTTATTTTTGAAGCGGTTGAAGCCGCGCTAGCCAGCGCGTCACGCAAGCGTTTTGATCAAGAAGAAGCCAATGTGCGCGTCCATATCGACCGTCGCACGGGCGACTACGACACGTTCCGTTACTGGACCGTGGTCGAAGATGACGAATTTGAAACACCGGATTATGAAATTAAAGAAACCATTGCCGAGCAGCGTGATCCGCCGCTTAAACTAGGCGATGTGGTCGAGAAGAAAATTGAAAATGCCGTGTTTGGACGTATTGCTGCGCAAACAGCTAAGCAAGTTATCGTCCAGAAGGTACGAGAAGCTGAACGTGCAGAAGTTGTTCGTCAGTACGCTGACCGTGAAGGCGAGTTGGTGGCGGGTATTGTTAAGAAAACCACCCGCGATGGCTTGATTATTGACCTGGGTGAAAATGCCGAGGCGTTCTTACCGCGTAACGAAATGATTCACGGTGAGCGCTACCGCATGAATGAGCGGGTTCGTGCATTGTTAGTGAAGGTTGATCCAGATGCACGTGGTGCGCAGCTACAGCTGTCACGTACCTGTCCTGAGTTCATCATTGAACTATTCAAAATTGAAGTGCCTGAAATTGCTGAACAGCTAATTGAAATTAAAGGCGCCGCGCGTGACCCAGGCTCACGAGCCAAAATCGCCGTTAAAACTAATGATCGGCGTATCGATCCTGTTGGGGCGTGCGTTGGTATGCGTGGTTCGCGCGTACAGGCAGTGTCGTCAGAGCTGCAAAACGAACGTGTCGATATTGTGCTGTGGGACGATAATCCGGCCCAGCTGGTGATCAACGCAATGGCACCTGCCGATGTGGCGTCTATCCTGGTTGACGAAGATGCCCATGCGATGGACGTGGCTGTTGCGCAAGACAACCTAGCTCAGGCTATTGGCCGCAGCGGTCAGAACGTACGTTTGGCCTCTGAGCTAACTGGCTGGCGTATTAACGTGATGACTGAAGATGAAGCTGAGTCAAAGCGTGAGCAGGAAATTGATAGCCTGGTGGACTCCTTCGTTCAGCACCTCGAAGTGGACGAAGATGTTGCCCGCCTATTAGTAGAAGAAGGGTTTACCACCCTGGAAGAAGTTGCCTACGTGCCGCTTGAAGAGATGCTCGAAATCGAAGAGTTCGATGAAGATTTGGTGGAAGAGCTGCGGGCACGAGCGAAAGACGAGCTGCTGACGATGGCGATTGCCTCGGAGGAAGCGCTAGACGGTGCCCAGCCAGCAGACGATCTGCTGGACATGGACGGCATGGAGCGCCATCTGGCCTTCATTCTGGCTAGCCGTGGCATTGTCACCATGGAAGATCTCGCCGAGCAGTCTGTCGACGATCTGGTCGATATCGAGGAGTTGGACGAAGCGCGCGCAGCGGCACTGATCATGACTGCCCGTGCGCCCTGGTTTGAAGACGATGGCGTATCGGATTCAAACACACAGTAAAAGGTCACGGGCTGAGGAGGGTCACTATGTCAGATATGACAGTTAAAGATTTTGCAGTGAAGGTGGGCCGTGATGTGCCCCGCCTATTGGAACAGATGAAAGAAGCAGGTTTAAAGCATGCGTCAGAAAGCGACGCGGTATCTGAAGACGATAAGCAAACGCTGCTAAGCTTTTTGAAAAAAAGCCATGGCGGCGGCGACAGCGATCCTAGTAAAAACCGCATTACGCTGACGCGTAAAACCCGTAGCCGGATTAAAACCGGTGAGCGTGGAAAAACGATTGAAGTGCAAGTACGTAAGAAAAAAACGTACGTTAAAAGCGCCGAAGAAGATAAGCCGAAAGCTGCTGAGCCTAAGCACTCTGGCCCGCGCCAGTTAGTGGGTGATATGGCAGAAGCGGAAGCCGAGCGAAAAGCACGTGATGTTCGCGAAGCAGAAGAGAAAGTAGTCGCGGCGAAAGCGAAAGCGGCAGAAGACGCTGCACGCAAAGCCGAGGAAGAAAAAGCCAAGGCGAAAGCGGCTGAAGTGCCCAGTATCCCTGTGCCTGAGCTGCAAATCGACGACACGCCGACGCCTGATGATCTTCCGCCCGCACCGCCGAAAGAAGGCCGTACGGATCGCCGTACTGCGCCGCCTAAAAAGGCAGCAGCGAAGAAGAAAGGTCGTGATGACGAGGATGATCGTGGTGATCGCGAAGAGCGTAAGCGCGGTGGCGGCGGTAAGAAAGTAAAACGCGCCGAGCGCCGTGGCGGCCGCCGTGGTGGTGCTAACCAAAGCGGTAACGGCAAGCATGCGTTTCAAAAGCCAACCCAGCCGATCGTGCGTGAAGTTTCGATCCCTGAGTCGATCAGCGTTGCTGATCTAGCCGACAAAATGTCGATCAAGGCCAATGAAGTCATCAAAGCCATGTTCAACATGGGCGCGGCAGTGACCATCAACCAAACGATTGACCAGGATACAGCGGCCATCGTAGCGGAAGAGATGGGCCACAAGGTCAAGCTAGTGAAGGACGACGCGCTGGAAACGGAAATGCTCGAAGGCATCTCCTATGAAGGCGAAGAGATCACTCGTTCTCCTGTGGTTACCGTCATGGGTCACGTTGACCATGGTAAAACCTCGCTGTTGGATTATATCCGTCGCGCTAAAGTCGCCACTGGCGAAGCGGGTGGTATTACCCAGCATATCGGTGCTTACCACGTGGAAGACAACCACGGCGGCGTTACCTTCCTGGATACCCCTGGCCACGCAGCGTTTACCGCGATGCGTGCTCGTGGTGCCAAGGCAACGGACGTGGTTATTCTGGTTGTTGCTGCTGACGACGGCGTGATGCCACAGACAATCGAGGCGATCGAGCACTCCAAAGCTGCCGAAGTACCGATGGTTGTGGCGGTGAATAAGATCGATAAGCCGGGTGCTGATTTCGACCGTATTCGTAATGAACTCTCCCAGCATGGCGTGATTTCAGAAGAGTGGGGCGGCGACACTCAGTTCGTACATGTGTCCGCCAAAACTGGCGACGGTATTGAAGAACTGCTGGAAGCCATTCAGCTCGTTTCTGAAGTACTTGAACTCACCGCTGTGCCGTCAGCTCCTGGTAAAGGCGTTGTTGTTGAATCGCGTCTTGATAAAGGCCGCGGCCCGGTTGCCACGGTGCTGGTGCAAAACGGTACGCTGAAGAAAGGCGATATCGTTCTTGCGGGTCTGCACTATGGTCGCGTTCGTGCGCTGACCAACGAGCTGGGCAAGCAAGTTGATACTGCAGGCCCTGCGATGCCGGTCGAAATTCAGGGTCTGGATGGTACTCCGGATGCGGGTGATGACTTCATGGTCGTTGCCGACGAGAAGAAGGCCCGTGAAGTGGCTAACTTCCGCCAAGGCAAATACCGTGAAGTGCGCCTGGCGCGTCAGCAGAAAGCCAAGCTGGAGAACATGTTCAGCCAGATGGGCCAAGACGAAGTGGCCAAGGTCAACATCGTTCTGAAAGCTGACGTTCAAGGTTCGTTGGAAGCGATCAAAGGCGCCTTGGAAGAACTCTCCACGGGTGAAGTTGAAGTTGCTGTTGTGTCGTCGGGTGTTGGTGGTATCACCGGTACCGATGCCAACCTTGCGCTTGCTTCTGAAGCGATTGTGGTCGGCTTTAACGTCCGTGCTGACGCTGCTGCTCGTGAAATCATCGAACGTGAAGGTCTGGATCTACGCTACTACAGCGTTATCTACCAGCTAATCGATGAAGTTAAGCAGGCAATGAGCGGTATGCTTGCTCCCGAGTGGAAAGAAGAGATCGTCGGTGTGGCTGAAGTGCGCGACGTGTTCCGTGCGCCGAAAATTGGTGCAGTGGCTGGCTGTATGGTTGTCGAAGGCACCGTATCGCGCAGCAAGCGTATCCGTGTACTGCGTGACAACGTCGTCATTTACGAAGGTGAACTCGAATCGCTGCGCCGCTTCAAAGACGACGTTCAAGAAGTGCGTAACGGTATGGAGTGTGGCATCGGCGTGAAGAACTACAACGATGTTCAGGTCAACGACAAGATCGAAGTCTTTGACCAAGTGAAGGTCGAGCGTAGCCTGTAAGGCCGCGAGGAGCAATCATGCGCGAATTTAAGCGTACCGACCGAGTCGCCGACCAGCTCCAAAAGGAGCTGGCGGTACTGATCCAACGCGAAGTAAAAGATCCGCGTTTAGGGATGATTACGGTAAGCGGTGCCACCGTTAGTCGTGATCTTGGCTATGCCGATATCTATGTCACCCTATTGGGTGAGCAAGATCCCGCGCGTATTAAGGAAAACCTACAAGTGCTGAAACGCGCTGCGGGTTTTCTGAGAAGCCAAATTGCTAAACGTATCAAGCTGCGTCATGTACCTGAACTGCGCTTTCATTACGATGAAAGCGTGGTGCGTGGCCAGCACCTCTCCTCATTGATTGACGAAGCGGTGTCAACTGACCGTGCTCGCCAGCATGATGATGAGGACGGTAGCGATAACGTCAGTGGTGAGGAGACGCGCTAATGGCACGTCGCCGTCGTGGATTGCCGGTTAACGGCGTACTGCTGCTGGATAAGCCTAAGGGCATTTCTAGTAATCATGCGCTGCAGCGTGTGCGTCGTCTGTTTGAGGCGCAAAAAGCCGGTCATACTGGCACGCTGGACCCCATGGCAACAGGTTTATTGCCTATTTGTCTTGGGGAAGCCACTAAGTTTTCCGCGCACCTGCTAGAAGCCGACAAGATGTACCGCACCCGCGTAGAACTGGGGGTGATCACCGACACCGGCGATGCCGAAGGCACGGTCATTGAGCAGCGAGAGATTCCCAGCTTAACGGCTGAGGATGTCGAGTCAGTCTTAGCTCGCTTTCACGGCGAGATTGACCAAGTGCCGCCGATGTATTCGGCATTGAAGCATCAAGGCAAAAAGCTTTATGAGCTTGCCCGTGAGGGTAAGCACGTTGAGCGTGCAGCGCGGCGAGTAAGCGTGTATGATGCGCGGCTGCTTGCTTTCGAGGGCACTGCCTTTGAACTGGAAGTTAGCTGTAGCAAAGGCACTTATATTCGCACCTTGGCTGAAGATATTGGCTATGCCTTGGGCTGTGGTGCCCACATTAGTCAGTTGAGAAGGCTCAAAACAGGGCCTTTTACCGGCGATGCGATGTGGACGCTGGAAGGCCTTGAGGCCTTGGCAGACCAGGCCACCCGCGAGGCTGAACTAATGCCTGCGGATGTGCTGGTTGATCATTTGCCGTCGCTGACGGTAGATGAAACGGCTTTTGGGCGTCTTGCACACGGTCAGTCGGCTAGTTTAGCGATTGATACGCTTGAGCCTGATGCGCTAGCAAGACTTTATTACGCTGAGACGTTTATCGGCCTTGGCGTTGTAAAAGGAGCTCAGGAAGTAGCTCCCAAGCGGCTGTTAAGTACCGTCGCTATCTCGTAAAGCGTTGCAAGGATGTAGCAATTTGCGCGAAAATTGTACGTGAAGATAGTCGCCTGAGACTGCAAATATGCGTGGTCTCAACCATTCATTTTTTAGGCATATTGCTTACTGGAGAGACAGATGGCATTAACCGCTGAGAAGAAGGCCGAGATCGTCAACGAATACGGCCGCGGCGATAACGATACCGGTTCCCCTGAAGTTCAGGTTGCACTGCTGAGCGCCAACATTAATGGCCTGCAGGACCACTTCAAAACCAACAAACAGGATCACCACTCTCGTCGTGGTCTGATCCGCATGGTAAACCAGCGTCGTAAGCTGTTGGATTACCTAAAGCGTAAAGATTTTGAACGCTATCAGTCTCTGATTCAGCGTTTAGGTCTACGTCGTTAATCATTAACGACAGCGATCAAAACGGGCAGCCCCTTGTGGGCTGCCCGTTTTTTTGTTTCTGGTAGCCGTATGGCGCTACAGCGCCTAGAATGGTGACGAGTCAAAACGACCCAAGCGAAAAGACAAGTAGATATTAATGTTAAAGGAAGTCGCCGTGAATCCGGTAAAAAAAACGTTTCAATACGGTCGTAGCACCGTCACCCTAGAAACTGGGCGTATCGCTCGCCAAGCCACTGGCGCCGTTATGGTGACCATGGATGAAACTGTCGTACTGTGTACGGTTGTGGCCAAGAAAGAAGCGAATCCTAATCAGCCCTTCTTCCCGCTCTCGGTACACTACCAAGAGAAAACCTATGCAGTGGGTAAAATTCCCGGCGGCTTCTTTAAGCGTGAAGGGCGTCCTACTGAGAAAGAGACCCTTACCTCGCGTCTGATTGATCGCCCGATTCGTCCGCTGTTTCCTAAAGGGTTTATGAATGAAGTACAGATAATCTGTACTGTGCTATCGACGGATCGTAATCATGACCCAGATATTGCGGCACTACTGGGCACCTCGGCAGCGTTGGGGATTGCAGGTGTGCCGTTTAACGGCCCAATTGGCGCAGCGCGCGTTGGCTTTAATGAAGAGCAGGGTTACTTCCTCAATCCTACTGTTGAAGAGCTGACCACCTCTGAGCTGGATATGGTGGTTGCCGGTACCGAAAACGCCGTATTGATGGTGGAATCGGAAGCCCAAGAACTGCTTGAAGACGAAATGCTCGGTGCCGTGCTGTTTGGTCACCAGGAAATGCAGGTTGCCGTTAGCGCGATTAAAGAGCTGGTCGCGGAAGCGGGCAAGCCGCGCTGGGACTGGCAGCCAGCTGCAGAAAATGTCGCGCTGAAAACGGCTATTGCCGACGCTTTTGAAGCCAAAGTGGGTGATGCTTACCGCATTACTGACAAAATGGCGCGTCAAGATGCGCTGTCAGCGCTGAAAGATGATGCTGTTGCGCAGCTAGTAGCTGCTGAAGGTGAAGAAGAGACAGAAGGCAAGTTCAGTAAAGATGACGTGAAAGGTGCGTTTTCTGCCCTTGAGAAGCGCGTTGTGCGTTCTCGCGTCGTAAAAGGCGAGCCACGTATAGATGGCCGCGACAACACCACAGTACGCCCGCTGGCAATCGAAGTCGGCGTACTACCTAAGACCCATGGTTCAGCAGTATTTACCCGTGGCGAGACCCAGGCAATCGCGATTGCTACCTTGGGCACCCTGCGTGACTCACAGCTAATCGAGTCTCTGGAAGGCGAGCGTAAAGACCGCTTTATGCTGCACTACAACTTCCCTCCCTACTGCGTTGGTGAAGCTGGCTTCTTTGGCGGGCCAAAGCGTCGTGAAATTGGCCATGGTCGCTTAGCACGCCGCGGCGTTCAGGCGATGCTGCCATCAGAAGACGTCTTCCCCTATACCATCCGTGTGGTATCGGAAATCACTGAATCTAACGGTTCTAGCTCCATGGCGTCAGTGTGCGGTTCCTCACTCGCGCTGATGGATGCTGGTGTGCCGTTAAAAGCACCGGTGGCAGGTATTGCCATGGGCTTAGTGAAAGATGAAGACGGCTATGCGGTATTGACCGACATCTTGGGTGACGAAGATCACCTGGGCGATATGGACTTCAAAGTTGCTGGTTCTGAAGAGGGCGTTACTGCTCTGCAGATGGACATTAAGATTGAAGGCATCAATGAAGAGATCATGGAAAAGGCGCTACAGCAGGCCTATGACGCCCGCATTAGTATCCTTGCTCAGATGAATGACGTTATTAGCCAAAGCCGTACCGATGTGTCAGAAAACGCGCCGTCCATGGCGACGATCAAAATCGCTCCGGACAAGATTCGTGACGTGATCGGTAAAGGCGGCGCAACAATCCGCAAAATTTGCGAAGATACCGGTGCCTCCATTGATCTGGATGATGACGGCACTGTACGCATCTACGCAGAAGACAAAGCGGCAGCCAAAAAAGCCATTGATACTGTGCTGGCAATTACCGCAGAAGCGGAAATTGGCAAGCTTTACAATGGCAAAGTAGTTCGTATTGCGGACTTTGGCGCTTTCGTCAACATCATGCCGGGCACTGACGGCCTGGTTCACATCTCGCAAATTGTTGCTGAGCGCGTTAACAACGTGCGCGATTTCTTAAATGAAGGCGATGATGTGATTGTGAAAGTGTTGGATATCGACAACCGCAACCGAGTGAAGCTCTCAATTAAAGAGATCACTGAGGAAGAGAAAGCAGCGTTCGCCGCTGCCGAGGCGGACGTCGCTAACTAAAGCGATATAGACGTAACGACCGCCCCCGCAGCTTCCAGTTGCGGGGGCGGTGTCGTTTTATAGGCAGTATAGGAAAAGAGAAGAGAGCCATGGAGCAGGAGCAAGCGCCGCGCTGGTGGGCGGTGGTGGCCGTAATGATCGGCATTTTTTTATTGGTGACGGCTGAGCAATTGCCTATCGGGCTATTGTCACAGGTAGCTTCCTCGATGGGCGTCACGCCAGGTATGGCGGGCCTGATGGTGACCGTTCCTGGTGTGGTGGCTGCTTTCTCAGCACCGCTGTTGCCGGTAGCGGTGGGCCGGTTAGATAGACGCATCATGCTCACCTTGATGATGATTGTGATGGTGATTGGCAGCGCACTTTCAGCTGTGGCCAGCAATTTTGGGTTACTACTGGCAGCTCGTGTGTTGGTGGGTATTAGTATCGGTGGTTTTTGGGCCATAGCGGGAAGCATTGCCCCAAGGCTAGTGCCCAGCGATCAGGTTGCCAAGGCCATGACGATTATTTTCGGTGGTGTAGCCGCCGCGTCAGTATTGGGGGTGCCGTTAGGCACATTGCTAGGGGACCTGAGCAACTGGCGAGTAGCCTTTGGGGCGTTGGGTGGGCTAAGCCTGTTAACCGCCATTGCACTATGGTGTTGGCTACCACCACTGCCGCCAAGAGAGCCAGTACGATTGCGTATGTTAGCGCAGCAGTTTAGCAACCGAGGTGTGCGAGTCGCGGTGTTAACCACGGGGTTTGTGGTGGTGGGGCACTTTGCTGCTTATACCTTTATCAGCCCCATTCTTCAGGAGATTAGCGGCGTAGCTCAGCGTCATGTTGGCAGTTTACTGTTGCTATACGGGGCGGCCGGCATCCTGGGTAATGTCGCGGCAGGTATCTTTGCTGGGCGTCACCCTTATCGGGCGGTATTGGCCATTCCTAGCCTTTTATTGTTAGTTGTGGCTATTTTCCCGCTACTGGGTGTTCAACCTACCAGCGGCGTACTGCTGCTAATGATATGGGGGGCTGTTTTTGGCAGCGTGTCAGTCAGTATTCAAACCTGGATTATACGTACGGCACCTAATACCGAGGCTGCTACCGCGCTGATGGCATTTACCTTTAATATGTCGATTGGTTTAGGGGCAATGTTTGGTGGGCGTATCGTCGATGGCACCAGCTTGCCAATTGCTATGTGGGCGGCATCGGTACTGTTTTTGCTTGGGGCTATACTGGTATGGCGAACGCCTTCGAGCATTGTAGGAGAGAAACGTCGCTAGCCCTTAAAAAAAGCCGTAAAAAATAAGCTATTAAAAATGCCCCCGCTAAGTAGCGGGGGCATGACGTTTAAGCGCACTAAACGTGGGGCTTAGGGACGTTCAATCGCTAGTGCAACACCTTGGCCACCGCCAATACACAGGGTGGCAAGACCTTTTTTGGCATCACGCGCAATCATTTCATGCAGCAGGCTGACCAAGATGCGGCAGCCAGAGGCCCCAATCGGGTGACCGAGGGCAATCGCACCGCCGTTAACATTCACCTTGCTGACATCCCAGCCTAGCTCTTTATTAACGGAAAGTGCCTGGGCGGCAAAAGCTTCGTTAGCTTCTACTAGGTCTAGGTCATCTAAGCTCCAGCCCGCTTTTTCGAGGCAGCGGCGAGTGGCCGGTGCCGGGCCAATGCCCATGATCGCGGGATCAACGCCAGCGTTAGAGTAAGCAGCAATACGCGCCAGTGGCTCTAAGCCAAGTTCTTTGGCCTTTTCTGCTGAGCAGAGCATAACGACAGCGGCGCCATCGTTTAAAGATGAGGCGTTACCGGCGGTAACGGTACCGTCTTTCTTGAACGCGGGGCGCATACCGCCGAGTTTTTCTGCGGTTACTTCCCGTGGGTTTTCGTCAGTATCAAACACCACTGGATCGCCTTTGCGCTGCGGAATTTCCACAGGAACGATCTGGCCTTTGAATTTACCGTCGCGAATAGCTTGAGCGGCTTTTTGCTGAGAGGCCGCTGCGAACTCGTCCATCGCTTCGCGAGTGATGCTGTATTTTTCCGCTAGGTTTTCCGCGGTAATCCCCATGTGATAGTTGTTGAACGCATCCCACAGGCCATCGTGAACCATGGAATCAATCGCTTTCCAGTCGCCCATACGTTGGCCGTTACGCGAGTTGGGCAGGATGTGGGGGGACGCAGACATGTTTTCCTGTCCACCTGCGAGAATAACGCTGGCGTCACCGCAACGGATTGCCTGGGTAGCCAAGTGTAGGGCCTTGAGGCCTGAACCACATACTTTGTTGATCGTCATGGCTGGAACGGCATCAGGCAGGCCAGCTTTGATAGCTGCTTGGCGGGCCGGGTTTTGGCCGACGCCAGCGGTTAGCACTTGGCCTAGCAGTACTTCATCAATTTGCTCTGGGGCAACACCGGTAGAGGCGAGAATGTCTTTAATAACCAGTGCACCTAAATCGCTTGCTGGAATACCGGCGAGTGATCCACCAAAGCTTCCTACGGCGGTGCGGCGAGCGGCGACAATAACCACGTCTTGCATATGATGACTCCTTGGGTAAGTAACGCAACGTTCTGAGTGAGGATAGAAAGGCCAATGAGGCGCTGCCTACCCATTGTTATTAGCATGTTGTGTCAAACTTATCTATCAGCATAGGGGAAGGTTGTGCGTTGCGGCAATACGCTTTTTAGGCAAAAAAAACGGGCCGATCAACGGCCCGTTAAATAGGTGCTTATAAATAGGTGCTTACTCAACTGTTTAAGTTACGCTAACTGAACAGGAATCGCGTTGCTGGTGTGGCTAACGTGGTTGCCTTCTTGCAGATAAACAAGCGCCGGCTGATGGTTTTCAAGCTCTGCTTCGGAGTAGTGGGCGTAACTGCAAATAATGATTCGATGTCCTGGCGCAGCTAAATGTGCGGCTGCGCCATTAATAGAAATTAGTCGAGAGCCTTCCTCGCCACGAATCGCGTAGGTGGTGAAGCGTTCGCCGTTTTCTACATTATAGATTTGGATCTGCTCGTTTTCGCGAATACCGGCCATATCCAATAGGTCGCCGTCGATGGCACAGGAACCTTCGTAATTGAGTACCGCGTGGGTAACGCGAGCCATATGCAGCTTGGCTTTAAGCATAATCGTGTGCATAGAAACTCCTAAATAACGTAACTAGCCTACTGGCTAGCATCAGTGGCAGCGCTTGGCAGCTGCACGCTGAGATTGTCAATAAGTCGGGCAGAGCCGAGTTTCGCTGCCGCTAGCAGCATGGCACTGCGAGTTGAACTGCTGACTGCAGCAAGTGTTGCATCACGCAGCTCAAGGTAATCAGGCGTAAAGCCAGCATCATACAGGGCTGTTCTACCCTGTTGTAGTACTTGTTCGACAGGGGTTCCATGCTCTAATGCATCGCGTAGCTCGCATAAGGTGCGATATAGCAGGGGGGCCTTCACACGCTCATACTCGCTTAAATAACCATTACGAGAGGAGAGTGCTAGACCGTCATCGGCGCGCACAATCGGTACACCGATAATGTCGATCGGCATGTGTAGGTCACTCACTAACTTTCGAATGACCGCTAGTTGCTGATAATCTTTTTCGCCGAAACAGGCGACATCTGGCTGCACCAAGTTAAACAGCATGCTGACTACGGTAGAAACGCCATCAAAGTGTCCTGGGCGTGAGCCACCGCAGAGTCCTTCACCTACCTCAGGCACATGTACACGGGTCTGAGCGGCTAAGCCATTAGGGTAAAGCGCACTGACCGTAGGAGCGAAAAGAATATCGCAGCCTGTTTCTGTTAACTGTGCCTGATCTGCTTCAAACGTACGTGGGTAGGCATCTAAGTCTTCACCTGGGCCAAATTGCATCGGGTTCACGAACAGGCTTGAAACAACGATATCCGCGTGTTGGCGGGCCGTGGTCACAAGTGCCAGATGGCCTTGGTGGAGATTGCCCATCGTGGGCACTAAAGCAATACGTCGCCCCTGCTGACGATGCTCGCGGAGCGTGCTGCGTAATTCATTGATATCTCTTAACGTGCGCATAAAGGGATCGCTGTTGTTCCGGGTGGCACTTAAAAACAGTGCTCAGCTGCTGGAAAAGCACGTGTCTTAACCGCTTCATGGTAGTGTTTGAACGCCTCTTGAATGCTGTCGGCGTCGACCATAAAGTTTTTGACGAAGCGCGGTGTACGGCCATGAGTGACGCCTAATACGTCGTGCATCACTAGAATCTGACCATCGGTATCCGGGCCGGCACCAATGCCGATAACGGGTACGTCCAGCGCGTCTGTTACCGCTTTACCGAGGCTGGCTGGCACACACTCCAGTAGAATCACGGAAGCGCCTGCCTCAACGAGTACTTTGGCATCGTTGATGATCTGTTCCGCATGGGCCGCTTCGCGGCCTTGCACTTTATAACCGCCTAACTGGTAGACCGTTTGTGGGGTTAGCCCCAAGTGGGCGCATACTGGAACACCGCGGCGGGTCATTTCACGGATACCGTCGGCCATCCATGCTTCGCCTTCAACTTTTACCAGTTCAGCGCCTGCACGCATTAATGCAGCAGAATCTTCTAACATGCGTTCCGTGGTAGCGTTGCTCATAAACGGCAAATCCACCATTAGCAGGCTATGGCCTTTACCACGCGCTGCACAGCGCGTGTGGTAGCAGATATCCTCAATGGTCACGGGAAGCGTACTGCTGTGCCCTTGTAAGACCATGCCCAAGGAATCGCCGACTAGCAGAACATCGATTCCTGCAGCGCTGGCGGCATGAGCAAAAGAAGCATCGTAAGCGGTCAGGCAACTGAACGTTTCGCCGGCGCGCTTAAACGCCTGCAGAGTGCTCAGGGTGACGGTTTTCATGGCGTGCTCTCGTAGTGTCTAAGTGGGCCGATGCGACGTGGGCAGCCGACCATTATTAACGTTGCATCCTTGCAAGCGTGAAGTGGCGTAGCTGGCAATTGTTACCTGAATGGGGGCTTGGTGTCGAGATTTGTGTCAGACGGTAGCAGTAGCGGTGACATCTGCCTCGCTCAACCGTTGTATATCGCATTGCTCAAGATGTTTTAGCCACTCGGTAAGCGGCTGTTGGTAAAGCAGTATTGGCTCAGAGTGCGTAGCTGACACCAGTTCTTCAAGAGGCGCTAGTACAAAGGCGCGTTCATGCATATGAGGATGAGGAACTTGGAGCCTAGGGTGCAAGATCGTACTTTGACCGTAAAGCAGCAGGTCCAAATCCAGCGTGCGCGGCCCCCAGTGACGCAGCCGCCGACGGCGGTGTCGCTGTTCTAGTCCTTGCAGCTGGTCAAGCAGTGCTAGTGGCGAAAGCGAGGTTTCAAGGGCTGCCACGGCATTAATAAAGTCGGGCTGATCTTGTGGCCCTATTGGCCGCGTTGCGTACAAGGACGATTGAGTCACAAGCTGGCAAAGCGGCAGTTCGTTAAGCTCTCGCAAGGCTTGGCAAACATGAGCAACAGGATTATCCAGATTGCTGCCTAGACCAATATAAGCAAGCGACATTGCGTTCTCACTGCTCTGTTTTACGCGGTTTACGGCGTTTTTTACGGCGACGGTCGCCTTGGCTTGCCGGATCACTACCCACTTTTTGTAGAAGCCGAAGCTGTTCGTGTTCATCGCCTTGTTGGAAGGCGTTCCACCAATCACCTAAACCACGCGGTATTTCGCCCGCTTGTTCACGTAATAGCAGCAGGTCATAGGCAGCTCGGAAGCGTGGATGTTCGCGAGTTTGAAATGCCCGCTTGCCACGTCGAAGAGGAAGGCGTGCTTGTAACTCCCAAATATCGCGCATAGGCATGCCAAAGCGCTTGGGTATCGAAATATGCTGTAACTGACGTGTAACTACCTGCTGCGCAGCGGTTTGCAACGCTGGAATCGAGGGCATGCCTTCTCGCTCAAGCTCTGCTTGGCGGTGCGCCACTGGTGCCCACAAAAAAGCGGCTAGCAGGAAGGCGGGCGTGACTGGCCGTCCTTCTGCAATCCGCTTGTCGGTGTTGGTGAGCGCTTGTTCTATCAGATCTTCAGCCCAGGCCGCATCCGCCATGGCTTCTTCCGCTTCGGGAAACAGCATGCCAAACAAGTTGTAATGGCTTAATAAGCGGAAGGTAATTAGGCCATGTCCCGACATGAATAACTTAAGCACTTCATCAAACAAACGGGCGGGCGGAATTTGCAGTAACAACGGTGCCAAATCATACATCGGCTCTTCGGTAGAAGGCTCAATGGTGAAATCAAGCTTGGCTGCAAAGCGCACTGCGCGCAGCATGCGCACTGGGTCTTCTCGGTAACGGGTAACGGGGTCGCCAATCAGGCGCAGGGTACGCGACTCAATATCACGCGCGCCGTTAGCAAAGTCATGAATCGTGAAATCAGCGATATTGTAGTACAGCGCATTTACGGTGAAGTCGCGGCGTAGAGCGTCTTCTTCGATGCTGCCCCATACATTGTCTCGCAACAGCAGACCGTCATCAGACTGCTGGGCGATATGATCGCCGTGCTCGTCCTGTGGTTTACCCCGAAAGGTCGTGACTTCAATGACTTCGCGGCCAAAGCGCACATGCACAATGCGAAAGCGCCGACCAATCAGCCGCGAATTGCGGAACAGATCGCGCACCTGCTCCGGCGTTGCATTTGTGGCAACATCGAAATCTTTCGGCATTTTGCCCAGCAATGCGTCACGAATACAGCCACCGACCAGATAGGCATCAAAACCAGCGCCATTGAGGCGGTAGAGTACCTTTAACGCGGCCTCACTGATTTGCTGACGAGAAACTGGGTGCTCGGAGCGCGGAATAATACGGGGACTGAGCGCATCAGCGGCGCTCTCTGGGGAATCGAGCAGGGATTTCAAGTGCTCTCCCGGGCTATGTAGTAAACGGGTAAATCCTTTAAACATGCGGCGATATCGACTCGCAAGGTATCGAAAACAGTATCGAGAAACGTAGCGAAAAAATGACCGCATGGTTCGCGGTAAGTTGCTGAGTGTAGCCGACCCCTTGAGGCTTGCAAAGCACTCGAATAGGGTTTGTAAAAGACGACTGCTTCAAACGCGGAAAGGGGAGGCTACAAGAGCCTCCCCTATAAAGCAGACAATCAGCGTCCATGCTGCTGTTTTTCTTCATGATGGCACATCGCCCTGAATACGCACCGCAGTCGGTAGGCGTAAGAACCAGTCTGATTCCGACCGCCTCGTATTCAAAACAATAATCCAACCGCGAACTTTTTCTCCCGGCGAATTGTTATTGGTTCCGGGGTGTACACACATGCTGCTATTATTTTTGTTTGAAAGCAGATTCTTTGTGTACGTCGCGTCCTTTTTGGGCACTTGCTGGCTGTTATTATTGTTCGCTGCGCTTATTCTTCTTAGCGCTAGCAAGGTATGAGACTCAAGCCTATTGTTTTTGTTTGTGCTGTTATCTCTACCTGGCCCTGTTGTTTTTGTTTTGGCTCAGGTTGGGGCGGTGTCGTATTGTTTTTGTTAGTGACGTCCGCGCTGCCCATTTTGTTCTTCTTACCCAGTAATATTGCACTTGCTGTGCCACTCATTGTTTATTCTTTTATTTTCATAGACTTGAAATTTATTGCCCATGACAAGGAACTAATCACAGCCGATAGTGTTACCCATTTTTAACCGATTCTGAGTGCGTGTTGTGTGGGAAGGTAACAGTGTCTAACGTGAGAATTCTGGATATTTCTTATGCAAATCAATCTATTGGACGTTAGTCGTAGAGAGGGTTGATAGAGTGGTTTGTCAGCAAGCTGTGCCGCCGCCTAAGTGGGGCGGCGCGCGGTTTTTTTACGTGGAATGCCTAGGCGCTGGCGCCTCTCCCATAAATTTTTACGACTGATCCCTAATTTTTGGGCTAATTCGGTTTCACTCATTTGATCCTGATGCTCTAGCACAAAATGCTGAAAATAGTCCTCAAGGGAGAGGTCGTCGTCGTCACCGTTTGGCGCTGGCGATTCATTGGCTAATGTGGAGCCGTTACCTGTAGAGGAGTGAGGTCGGTTGGTAACAGGACCAAGGCCTAGGTCATCTGGGTGAATTAAATGGCCTTCAGCGAGAATCACGCCTCTTTCTAACGCATTTTCAAGCTCGCGAACGTTACCTGGCCAAGGGTAATCGCGTAGATCTTGTCGGGAGGCACGTGACAAGCGAAGACCTTGGCGGTCATGACGCTTGCAGGCTTTATCTAGTAGGATATCGGCTATCTTCAACACGTCTTCTTCACGGTCACGTAGTGGTGGCAGTTCTATCTGCATAACATTGAGACGGTAGTAGAGATCAAGCCGAAATTCTCCGCTTTTTGACAGTGCGCGCAAATCCCTGTGAGTGGCGGCAATCAATCGCACATCTACATGGCGTGTTTCTACGGAGCCAATTTTACGGATTTCGCCCTCTTGCAGCACTCGCAGTAGCCGCGCCTGGGCATCTAGCGGTAATTCACCAATTTCATCTAAAAACAGCGTGCCACCGTCGGCAGCTTCGACTAGCCCCGTTCGGGCAGCGCTAGCGCCGGTAAACGCTCCCTTCTCATGCCCAAACAGTTCTGACTCAATTAGCGTCTCAGGTATTGCCGCGCAGTTGACACAAATTAGCGGTGCTTTTGCGCGCTTGCTTTGCTGATGGATGGCACGAGCAACAAGTTCTTTACCTGTGCCAGACTCTCCTTGAATTAGTACGGTAACGTCTGCGGGGGCGGTCTTACGAATGCGGGTATAAACCTGCTGCATAGCGGTGCAATCGCCAATCATGGTTTGGCGACCACCCCCTTCATCGGTGATGTCTGGCGGCGTGCCTTGTTGCATCGACTGTTTGTGTAGAATGCGTTCGACGGTTTCTAACAGCTCGGTGTGATCAAACGGCTTAGCAACATAGTCCACAGCCCCTTGCTTAAGCGCATCGACTGCTGAGCGCATGCTGGCATAGCTTGTCATAATGAGTACTGGCGCGGGTGCAGCGGCCTCAATTAGTGCGGTGCCAGGATCACCGGGCAGTCGCAAATCGCTAATCACTAGATCAAATTCGCTAGGAGCCAGCTCACGTGCCTCTTCTGCGCTGGCCGCTTCGCTGACGATATAGCGGTGACGTTCGAGTAGACGCTTTAACGCGCTGCGAATAATCGCTTCATCTTCAACAATCAGTATCCTGGGCATGAGGTAGGTGATCATCCTGTTGGTAAAGCGGTAGCCAAAGCGTAATGGCAGTGCCGCGAGGCTTTCCTGGAGGCGGTGACGCCACCTCTATTTTGCCTTGGTGCTCATTGATAATTTGATAGGCCAACGAGAGCCCAAGCCCAGTTCCTTGGCCCGCAGGCTTGGTCGTGGTGAACGGCTCAAAAAGGCGATGTTTCACGCTAGGGTCAATCCCGTGGCCACTATCGGTAACCCGCCACCACGCATGGCTTGCCTGTTTGCCTGCTTCAATATGAACCGTGCCCTGAGCGTCGCAAGCGTCTTTGGCGTTGCTCAGTAAGTTGACCATGACCTGGGTTAAACGCTGGGCATCGCCACGTACCACGATGTCATCCGGGCAAGCGTTGGTAAAGCTTACATCCTCTCCCGAGCGCGCTAAATGGATCAAGTGCAGCGCATCTGCACTAATGGTGGAAAGCGAGGCAGGAGAGGTTGGCAGCGGCAAGGTCTGTCGGCCCCCATGGGCAAATCCAACCAGCGAGTTCACGATTTTGGTAACCCGCTGGGTTAACTGTTGAATTTGGTCGGCCGTTTCCAGCAGCGCAGGATCATCCGTGTCATAACGTAGATTTTGCGCCAGCGATGAAATTCCGGTAATGGGGTTGCCGATTTCATGCGCCACGCCCGCTGCAAGTTGTCCTATAGATGCCAAGCGCGCTGCGTGTACAAGCTCCTCTTCTAGCCACTTCATTTCCGTATGGTCTTCCACCAGAATCACGCTGCCGCCACGGCTGTCGTGGCCGCTTAACACCGCTTTATGCAGGGTGAGGAAGTAATCCTTGCCATGTAGCGATACCGCTTGTTTATACAGCGGTGTTTGACTGGCATTAAGCACGCTTCCCAGCAAATTAGGCCAGGGTGAAGGCAGGCTGTCGCGGCGTGAGCCAATCACGCTATCGCCGCTAATTCCGGAAAGTAGCGATAGCGCCTGATTCCACATTAATAGTTCATCATCGTCGCCTAGCACGCACAAACCTACGGGCAGATAGGCAAGCGTTTGCCGGTGATGACGGCGCAAGCCATCCAACTCCCGAGCCAGTCCAGTGAGCCGCGAACGATAGGCTTCAAGGCGGCTTTCAACAAAATGAATATCGTCAGTGACGGGCGCATCGTCATGGCGATAGGGCAAGTAGCGATCAACAATATCCCTTGCGACAGAAGGCCCCATTAAACCAGATAAGTTCGCCTGAATCCGGTCGCGCAGGCGGCGTAGGGCATAGGGGCGGCGCTCTTGGGGTGTTAGGTTTAGCGCTGTGAGTGCGCGGTCAACTTCGCGGCTGGCAGCCTCATCACCCAGCGCTTGGGCAAGATACGTGGAAAAATCTCCCGCTGTTGCTGCTTCCAGTGGTAGGCGTTTTGAACGAATGACGGCATCGACGGAGCACGCTTCCGCCGCAGAGCGCTCGCCTTCTGAAATGCGGGTAAATAGCGACACAATGATCAGCAGTAAAATATTAACTGCCAGAGAAACCAGCGTAACGTTGTACCAAAGTGGCGCGTTCACGGACATCAGCGGGGTTAGAGATAGTGAGAACGTGGGGATATCAAATAGTAGCGGCAGCCATAGACCCCACAGCCAAATGATGATGCCTCCCATTAGCCCAGCAATCATGCCCTTACGGTTCGCACCGGGCCAGTACAGCAATGCCAGCATGCCGGGTAGGCACTGTGCCATGCCGACAAACGCAGCAAGCCCCAGGTTTGTCAGCGAGTGGTACCGGCCGACGCTTTCTGCAAATAGCCATCCGCCTGCAATCACAGCAACGACTAATCCGCGACGTAGCCATAATAGCCAGCCATATAAGTCGCTGCGTGCTTCCGGTGGGCGCGCCACAAGTACCACATGGTTGAGCACCATGCCCGAAAGAGCCAGTGCAATCATCATCATGGTGCCGCTGGCGGCGGCTAGGCCACCGATAAAGGCTAAGGCGCCCACCCACCAGTGTTCTGACATCAAAAAGGCAGCGTAGGCCGCGACGGGAATTGTCTCGTTTACTGATTGGGCGGCCCACCAGATTAAGGGTACTGGAAGCGCCATCAGCATGAGAAACAGCGGTAGTGTCCAGCTGGCTTGAAGTAGGGTGTGGCGAGACAGACTTTCTGCAAAGGTAATCTGAAACAAGTGCGGCATCATGAACGCGGCGGCAAAGAATAGTAGTAACAGCGTGCGCCACTGCGGGGCTTCGAGTTGGGGCGTTGCGGCTTGAACAGCGGCTCCTGGTCCTTCTAACCACTGCTGTAAGCCGCTTGGCCCGTCAAACACCCACCAGAGAGCAATGGCACCTAGCCCTAGCATCGCCAGTAGTTTGATGATTGATTCAAACGCAATCACGCTGAGGAGTGTGTCGTGACGATGACGGTGGCTATGTCGCGCTCCAAATAGCACCGCGCAACCTGCAATCACGCCGCAGAATAACAGAGTGACCGCCGCGCTGTAGCGGCTACCGGTGAGTAAGAAGACGGCATCGCTTAAGGTCTGCACCTGAATTCCCAGCAGCGGCATCACCGCTAACAGGCTGATCAAGGTTACCAGGGTGCCCGCCCAGCGGGACCGGTAGCGAAATGCAAATAGATCCGCAAGCGAAGAGAGTTGGTAGGTGCGGGTGATGCGTTGTATGGGTACTAGTAGAACAGGGGCTAGCAAAAAAGCTCCGGCTGCGCCTAGGTAATACGCTAAATAACCAAACCCTGCTTTTGCCGCAAGTTCCACACTGCCATAAATTGCCCACGCGCTGGCGTATACGCCTAGTGCTAGGGTATACACAATAGGGTGGCGGGTAATGCGTACGGGCACCCAGCCACGCTCAACGGCCATGCCGCAGGCAAATAGTAAGGACAGATACCCTAAGCCCAGTAGCACAACCCCCAACAGCTCAACGCTCATCTAACTTCCTTTTTTGCTCAAGCCATAGCGTTAGCGCAATCAGACCGCCCCAAATAGCAAACGGGCGATACCAGGCAACGCTTGGATCTCCCCAGCCGTCCATCAACAACGGCGAAAGCAAATATCCGCCAAAAACTAAAAACAGCATAATCCGATAAACGTACATATTAAGACTCTAATTAATAACGGCGATGGGCGTTGGCAACGAGCCGTTCAACAGACCAATGTGCCATTGCCCAGCGTAGCTGCGTTTCTGGCGACTCTTGAGCCAGTGTGTCAGGTGGCGCTTGATCGAGTAATTGCAGTGCTTTAAACAGCTGTTGGCGAATACCGGCAGGATCTTCGGCTAATGCAGGAGCCAGATTTTGTTTAGAGAGCTTTTGGCCATCGTGCGTAACCACGAGCGGTAAATGCAGGTAGCGAGGTATTGGTAAGCCAAGCGCTTCTTGTAACTGGCCTTGCCATGGTGTGTTATCAAGCAGGTCATAACCGCGCACTATGTCGGTAATGCCTTGATCTGCGTCATCCACGACGACAGCAAGCTGATAAGCCCACAGCTGATCTTTTCGTTTGAGTACAACATCACCCAAAGCGTTAGGGTCGAACTGTTGGAAACCAAAAAGCCGATCCTGCCAAGTAATTGGGCGCTTTGCCAGATCGCTGCGCAGTCGCCAAGCAACCGGCTTGGTAGGATCGCTTAACCCCTCACGGCACCACCCAGGATAAACGGAAAATGCCTGCCACTGTTTGCGTGAACAGCTGCATGGGTAAGCTAAGCCTTTGGCCACCAGTTCATCAAGCGCCTGCTGGTAAGCCTCATAACGGTTATGTTGCCAGCGAATTTCTTCATCCCAATGAAGCCCAAAGGCATTAAGCTGACGTAGAATTGTATCGCCAGCGCCAGGGGGGCAGCGTGGAGGATCACTATCCTCGATACGAACCAGCCACTGGCCGCCTACAGCGCGGGCATCTAAGTAGCTGCCTAGAGCGGCAACGAGCGAGCCAAGATGAAGCGGCCCTGACGGTGTGGGAGCAAAGCGGCCCCGGTAGTGCGAGGTATGGGTCATGACAGCCCGAATTGGTTGTTCAATTAGCGCTAGCAGTTAACAATGATGATAGGTATAGAGATAAAGGCAAGATGACAAACAAAAACGGACACCTCAAGGGTGCCCGTTGGACGCTTTAGCTTGCAACAAACTAGCTTGTAATAAACTAGCAGCTTGTAGCGTATTAGCGTCGATGGTTAGCCACCGAGCTGTTTTTCTTTTAGCTCTGCCAACGTTTTGCAGTCAACGCATAGCGTTGCTGTGGGCCGGGCTTCAAGGCGGCGAATACCGATTTCAACGCCACAGGCTTCACAGAAGCCGTAGTCGTCTTCATCGATTTTTTCGATGGTTTCGTTGATCTTTTTTAACAACTTGCGTTCGCGATCCCGAGTACGCAGCTCCAGGCTGAAGCCCTCTTCTTGAGTCGCGCGGTCAGCGGGGTCGGCGTAGTTGTTAGCGTCTTCTTGCAGGTGGCGTACGGTACGATCCACCTCTTCCATGAGATCCTGTTTCCAGTCTAGAAGGAGCTGGCGGAAGTGCGCGAGCTGCTTCTCGTTCATATACTCTTCGCCCGGTGCTGGCTCATACGGGGTGAAGGACTTGGACGCTTCCGGTTTCTTTTCCGCTACTGGCATGGGAGTGCCCCTTACGTATGTGACTGCTGATCGACCATGAGCGTGTGCCACGATCGCACGCCAAAGGGATGCTTGTTTAGCTGAAAACTGCGCGCGATGCAAGCATAATAGTGCATTTTCGACCATGGTCTCGCCTCTTGTGCGGCCTGCGTCATGTTTTTTCTACTGTTAAGTGAAGGAACCGTTATGGGTTGGAATTCACGTGTGAATCACGTTGCGCCTTTTCGTGTGATGCATTTATTAGAAATGGCCCAGGCCCGAGAGGCTGAAGGCCACGATGTAATTCACCTGGAGGTTGGTGAGCCTGATTTCGCGACGCCGGCACCGATTGTAGCAGCAGGCCAACAAGCGTTGGCCTCTGGGAAAACCCGTTATACACCAGCGGCAGGGCTAGCGTCGCTGCGGGAAGCCATTGCAGGCCATTACGCCGAGCATTTTAATGCCCATGTTGATCCCGCACGTATTCTGGTAACTCCAGGGGCCTCTGGTGCGCTGCTGCTGGCTAGTCAATTACTGGTCGAAACAGGTGACCGCGTGTTGATGGCTGACCCTAACTATCCGTGCAATCGTCACTTTATGGCCCTAGCCGGCGCAGATATTGATGCTATTCCCGTGGGACGCCAAAGTGGTTGGCAGTTAACGGCGCCGCTGATTGAACAGCACTGGCAAGCTAAAACATGCTTAGCCATGCTGGCCTCTCCGTCTAATCCGACGGGACACACGTTAGGCGCTGAGGCCTTAACCGCAGTATTTAACACCGTTGCTGCGAAAGGCGGTGAGGTGATTGTTGATGAGATTTATCAAGGCCTAAATTATGACGATGCGCCGCTATCGGCGACATCACTGTCTGACCAAGCCTTTGTGGTTAACAGCTTCTCAAAATATTTCGGTATGACGGGCTGGCGCTTGGGGTGGTTGGTGGCACCTGAACATGCTGTCGAGCCGCTTACCAGACTGGCGCAAAACGTCTTTCTTGCCGCGCCTACGCCTTCCCAGCATGCGGCGTTAGCTGCCTTTACTCCCCAGTGTCGAGACATTCTTGAAGCGCGCAGAGCAACGCTCAAGCAGCGACGCCAAGTGTTGTTGGATGGTCTAGCACGGCTGGGGCTTGCGCCAGATATGCCGCCCCAAGGGGCATTTTATCTGTGGTTGGATATTTCCCATTATAGCCGTGACAGCCAAGCGTTCTGTGAACGACTGCTGGTAGAGGAGAACGTGGCAATTACCCCAGGCATTGATTTTGCGGTAGAGGGTGGTGAGCACCATGTACGCATCGCCTTTACTAACAGCGTTGAACGCTTGCAAGAAGCCGTAGAACGCATAGGTCGTTTCGTGAGCCGACTATGACGACTTATCCTGAGTTGGTGCCAGGAGTGCTGTTGCGTCGTTACAAGCGCTTTCTAGCCGATGTGCAGCTGGAGAGTGGAGAGGAAGTGGTTGCCCACTGCCCCAATACCGGATCGATGAAGGCGGTGAATGTGCCTGGTTGTCGAGTGTGGCTGTCGCCGAGTGATAACCCCAAACGCAAGCTGGTTTGGACCTGGGAATGGATTGAGTTGCCGCAGCCAGATGGCTCCCTAGCCCTGGCTTCTGTTCACACCGGTCGCGCCAACCGCATCGTGGAAGAAGCAATTTTAGTCGGTGACATTACCCCCTTGGCAGGCTATCAAACGCTCAAGCGGGAAGTGAAGGTTAGTGATGCACGGCTTGATTTCCGGCTGAGCGATCCTGATAAGGGCGAGGCTTTTATTGAAGTTAAGCAGGTCACCCTTAAAGAAGCCGATGGTCATGGTTATTTCCCTGACTCGGTCAGCGTGAGGGGCACTAAGCATTTGCATACATTAATTGCGCTTGCCGAGCAGGGTAAAAGGGCCGTTCTGCTATTTTGTGTTGCCCATGAAGGCATTCACGATGTAGCTCCAGCGGCCCACATTGATCCCATCTATGCGGTAGCGCTAGCTGAAGCGGTAGACGCTGGGGTGGAGGTGCTAGCTTACGGTGTTACGCTGGATTGGAAAGCAGGAGTGCCGGTAGCGGTGCGCCTAGCGCGGCCGCTACCGATGCGAATTTAACGCTCAATATAAAAACGCTGAATAAAGCTGACCCGTTCAGGGCTGGCATTGCGGTCGTAGCGAACGTCCAAGTTAAATCGCATGGGTTCATCGTGACGAAGAGCAAAAGTGGCTAAATGATACGTGGCATCGCCGTCGTGTACCGTGCGAAAGCTTAGCGATTCTTGGGCATCGGCAAGACCTGTCACATGCCCTTGCACGCTGGCATTAACGGCGCGGGTGCCACCATCCTCTTGGCGCTCGCGTACGCTCACATTAACCAGCCCGTGTCCTGCGCTGCGCTGAATGCCATGCGCTTGGGCAACTTCTGGGGTAAGAAAACTAGTGGCCACGGCGCTGTAATGGATTTCGTAGTCACCTATCCGTGTTAGCTGCTCGGCTGCCGCATGGGCGGCGAGGAGCAGCGAGAAAAGCATTGTGACAAGTAAGGTAGTGCTGCGTAACACTTGATAAACCATGGCAGGCTTCCTCTGTTAGATAGCGTTAGCGGGACGACGTAGGCTAAATTAGCGGCGGCGCACCCTGAAAATGGCAATCTCACCGAACAGGTTAGGCCACCATTTTGATGTCCAGTGTCCTTTGTGATCACCAACCCCTACCGCGCGGTCAACAATCACTAATCCTTTTTCACGGCACAGATGCTCGAAATCGTTAAAGGTGGAGAGGTGGATGTTGGGCGTGTCATACCAAGCATGAGGCAGAGATTTAGAGACCGGCATATAGCCACGTAGGCCAAGATGAATGCGGTGGCGCCAATAAGCAAAATTAGGAAAAGTGATAATGCCTTCTTCTGCAACGCGCAGCATTTCATCGAGCATTTTATCCGGACGACGTAGCGCCTGAAGCGCTTGCGTCATAATGACTTGATCATAGCTGTTGTCGCAGAAACTACCCAGGCCATCATCGAGGTTATGCTCAATAACGTTCACTCCCCTGGCGACACACTGTGTAATGCCGTCGGGGTCGATCTCTAAACCGTAGCCAGTAACACTTTTTTCCTGAGCTAAACGTTCAAGTAGGGCACCATCGCCGCAGGCTAGATCCAGCACGTGTGCGCCCTGTGGCACCCAGTCGTAAATCAGTTCAAGATCTGCGCGCATTACACTCTCTCCTCCCCAGCTGTTTCGACGATATTCAGCTCTCGGGCTACGCGACTCATAAAAGCGCTGAACAGGGCGTGGTAGCGCGGTTCGGGTAGTAAGAACGCATCATGTCCGTGAGGTGAGTCAATATTGGCATAGCTAACGGGCTTGCCTGCGCGGGTAAGTGCATCGACGAGTTCTCGAGAGCGAGAAGGCGGGAAACGCCAGTCAGTGGTGAAGCTAACCACCAGAAAGGGACACTGCGCCGGTGCTAGCGCGTTGGCTAAGTCGCCTGCCTGAGTAGCTGCGGGGTCAAAGTAGTCAAGGGCTTTCGTCATCAACAGATAGGTGTTTGCGTCAAAGGCGGTAGAGAACGTATCGCCCTGATAGCGTAAGTACGACTCCACCTGAAACTCGACATCAAACCCAAAGTTTAGATCGTTGCTGCGTAAGTCTCGGCCAAATTTACTGCCCATGGCATCTTCAGAGAGATAGGTAATGTGGCCCACCATACGGGCTAGTTTCAAGCCGCGTTTGGGAACCGTGTCGTGCTCTGCATACCAACCGTCGAAGAACTCTGGGTCAGAACGAATTGCCTGACGAGCCACTTCATTAAAGGCAATATTTTGCGCGGAAAGCCGGGGGGTGGCGGCAATCACTACTGCATTGGCCACACGCTCAGGATAAGTCATTGTCCACTGAAGCACCTGCATGCCCCCCAGGCTACCGCCCACTGCTGCAGCCCAGCGCTCAATACCCAAACGGTCGGCTAAGCGAGCTTGGCTGGCTACCCAGTCACTGACGGTGACCATAGGGAAATCTGGTCCCCACTGGCGCCCTGTTTCAGGGTTGTGGCTAACGGGACCTGTGCTGCCATGGCAGCCCCCCAGGTTGTTTAACGACACAACAAAGAAACGATTGGTATCGATCGATTTTCCGGGGCCGATATGGGCATCCCACCAGCCTGGCTTGCGGTCTTCGGCTCCATGGTAACCCGCTGCATGGTGGTGCCCTGATAACGCATGGCAAATCAATACAGCGTTACTGCGCGCTGCGTTAAGTGTGCCGTAGGTTTCGTAGATAAGTTCGTACTCAGGCAGCACTTTGCCACAGGCAAGCGGAAGCGGCGTATCAAATTTCGCTACATGGGGTGTGACGAGACCGACGGAGTCCGTCGGCCGGTCTGCAAAAGCGAGAGTGTCTGAATCAGGCATCGAAAGCGCTAGTCCTGCAAAAAATAAATCCTGCTAAAAGGAACCCAAGGGGGAGGGTGCGCGGTTAAAGTCCAACCAACGCGCCAGAGATGCCGGCAGCGCGTATCAATGCCCCCACCACTAAGCCATCCACTAAGTTAATCGCAATAAACACCACGATGGGTGATAAGTCGATCATGCCCAATGGCGGAATAACTTTCCGAACAGGTGCCATAATGGGTTCGACTAACTGCATCACCAACAGTGCACCTGGGTGACTAGCATTCGGCGCTACCCAGCTCAAAATGATCATCACAATCATGGCAAAGAAATAGATCTTTAATATGGCATTGGCTAGCGCAGCAATGCCCGCGATCAGCAAGCCAGGAATAGGCGGCATACCAACGCCAATCACCATAAAAATGGCCACCATACTAACCACTTTCAGCACAAAGCCAGCGGCTAGCGTGGCAAGGTCAAAGCGACCAGCCACAGGACCCAAGAAGCCTTGAAACAGCCCCACGACAGGCTGGGTGATTTTAACCACTGATTGGCTAAGCGGGTTGTAATAATCGGCCCGCGATGCCTGCAGCAAAAAGCGCAGCATCAGTAAGAATAAGTAAATATTAATTAACGAGTTAACGAGCATTAACCCGGCACTGCCCACTTGACTACCCATTGCTGCCTCTCCGTTGCAAAGTTGCGTATTTAGTTGGCGCTCAGTTCCTTGGACATGGCGTCTGCGCGCTGGGCACAGGCTTGCATAGCGTCGGCGATGGTAGCGCGTAGCTGTGCATCTTCCATATGCTGAATTGCTCGTTCTGTTGTGCCACCGGGCGACATAACATTTTGTTTAAGTGTGGCTGGGTCTTTATCGCTGCGCTGGGCCATGGTAGCGGCGCCTAGCGCCGTTTGAATAGCTAGACGTCGCGCCGTGGCAGCAGGCAGGCCAAGTTTGACAGCGGCTTCTTCCATCGCCTCAAACATTAAAAAGAAATAAGCCGGCGCGCTGCCTGAAACGGCCGTAACGGCGTCAAGCAGGCGCTCTTCTTCCACCCACTCAACAATGCCAACGGCTTCCATAAGCTGTGTTGCTAGCGCGCGCTGTTCCTCACTCACCGCGCTATTAGCATATAAGCCGCTAGCACCGATGCCGACTAATGAGGGGGTGTTGGGCATGCAGCGAACCAGCGCGTTCTGGCCGCCTAGCCACTGATCAATGGTGGCTGCATCTAAACCTGCGGCAATGGAAATAATCAGTGGCGCTTGTTGTTGCACACTATCGCGCATTGCTTCACATACACCGCGCATAATCTGTGGTTTTACCGCAAGTACTACCACGTCAGCGTTTGCAATGGCTGCGTTGTTATCGGTATTAGTGTTAATTCCTAAACGCGCTTTAAGGGGCGCTAACTCACTTTCGCTAGGGGCGGTGGCCGTGATGTCGCTAGGAGACACACCACTATCGATGAGGCCGCCGATAATGGCGCTGGCCATGTTGCCTGCGCCAATGAAGGTAATCTTGCTCGCCATGTGGGTATCCTTTTTTCGCAAAAAAGCTGCATTGGGCAGCATGGGGTGTCAGTCGTGGTAACGCTCTTTCAAGCACGCTACTGAGCAATACGCTGTGTGCTACGTGCGCCAAAGATCGCGGTTCCCAAACGTACCAGCGTTGCGCCTTCTAAAACAGCGGCTTCTAGGTCGTCGCTCATCCCCATTGATAGCGTATCCAAGGGGGCGTTAGGTAGTGCTGCCTGAAGGTCTTTCAAAAGTTGGCGCAATGCTGCAAGTGGTACCCGCTGCTCTTCAAGGCTGTTGGCTGGAGCAGGAATTGCCATGAGCCCACGCAGTTTAATATGTGGCAGGGTGGCTACTTCGTTTGCAAGAGACATGACTTCATCAGGCATTACACCCGATTTCGAGTCCTCACGGCTAATATTGACTTGCAAGCAAATATTGAGCGGAGGTAAATGCTCCGGGCGTTGTTCACTAAGCCGTTTGGCGATTTTTAAGCGGTCAACGCTATGCACCCAGGCGAAGTTCTCTGCCACTGCGCGTGTTTTGTTGGACTGTAGTGGACCAATAAAATGCCACACAATAGCCTCTAAATCAGCCAGCTCAGCTTGTTTTTCAAGTGCTTCTTGTAAATAGTTTTCGCCGAATTCACGTTGCCCATGCTGCCAGGCTTGGCGAATCATGGCGGCGGGCTTTGTTTTACTAACGGCTAGCAGCGTTGCACTATTGAGGGGGCGTTCAGCCATTTTTAATGCGTTATTCAGGCGTTCGCGTGCCTGGTCGAGTGACGTGGGAAGCGCATTGTCTGTCATACTCAAGCACCTTACCGCTGCTGGGAAAAGAGAGATGGATATTACCGAACTGCTAGCATTCTCGGCAAAGCAGAATGCATCTGACCTGCACCTTTCTGCCGGTCTTCCTCCTATGATACGTGTTGATGGCGATATTCGTCGGCTTAATGTACCCGCGATGGACAATAGTGACGTTTGCCGCCTGATTTTTGACATTATGAATGAGCAGCAGCGTCGAGACTATGAAGAGCATTTAGAAGCCGATTTTTCATTTGAAGTATCCGGGGTTGCTCGGTTCCGTGTTAATGCATTTCATCAAGCTAGGGGGGCTGGCGCGGTGTTTCGTACTATTCCTAATGACGTGCTTTCAATACGCACTTTGGGAATGGGAGACGTGTTCGAGCGACTGGCCATGCTGCCAAGGGGGTTAGTGTTGGTGACTGGGCCGACGGGCTCAGGCAAAAGCACCACACTGGCGGCCATGATTGATTATATTAACGACCACCGGTTTGAGCATATTTTAACCATCGAAGACCCTGTCGAGTTTGTGCATACCAGCAAGCGCTGTTTAATCAATCAGCGTGAAGTGCATCGGGATACGCGCAGCTTCACTGCTGCATTGCGCGGTGCGTTGCGTGAAGATCCGGATGTTATTTTGGTTGGCGAACTAAGGGATCTAGAAACTATTCGTCTGGCGCTGACGGCTGCTGAAACCGGCCACTTGGTGTTTGGTACGCTGCATACAACATCTGCGGCGAAAACGATTGACCGCATTGTCGATGTGTTTCCCGGCGAAGAGAAATCGATGGTGCGCTCAATGTTGTCTGAGTCGCTGCAGGCGGTAATCTCCCAGACATTATTAAAACGCCAGGGTGGCGGGCGTATCGCTGCGCATGAAATATTAATTGCCACTGCTGCAGTACGAAACTTAATCCGTGAAGATAAAGTGGCTCAAATTTACTCTGCTATTCAGACCGGAGGCAATCTTGGCATGCAAACGTTAAATGCATCGCTTGCGAAGCTTGTTAAAGAGGGTGTGGTGAGTATGGAAGATGCGCAAGCGCAGGCCAAAGGCACACTCGCGTTAAGCGATGACTAACATGCGTGTGCCATGTTGGGTAATGCTGACCCAGGTTAAGAGGCGTAAATGCCACCCAAAACCCGCGGACCGTTGGCGCCGGTGACGGAAGGTAAATTGCCGGGCAGGCCGTGTAAACGTTGATGGGCTAGCCAGGCAAAAGCACCTGCCTCGATCCAGTCTTCGGGCCATCCAAAGTCGGCAGAAGACTTAAACACCGCGTTAGGCAGCTGAGTTGCAAGTCTTGCCATTAAATACGTGTTGTGAGCACCGCCGCCGCAAGCCATTAATGTGATGTCATTGTGGCTTAACGGCAGTTGCTGGATTCCCTGGGTAACGCTTATCGCGGTTAGCTCTGCCAACGTTGCTTGTACGTCGTTAGCCATTTCATGGCCCGTTAACTGTTTTTCTAGCCACGCCAAGTGGAAAAGCTCCCTCCCGGTACTGCGCGGTGGCAATTGTTGAAAAAATGGCTCGCTAAGCAGGCGATTTAATAGCGCTTGGTCAACCTGTCCGCTAGCCGCCCATGCGCCATCGTGATCAAAACGTCCGTTGTGATGCTTTGCAAACCAGGTATCCAGCAGCACATTGGCAGGCCCTGTATCAAAACCAATCACAGAAATGTGGATGTCGCTGGGTAGCCACGTCAGATTGGCAAAGCCCCCTAGGTTTAAAACAAGCTGCTCACCTTCTTGGCGACCAAACAGAGCTTGATGGAAGGCTGGTGCTAACGGTGCGGCTTGTCCGCCTGCGGCTAAGTCTCGTCGGCGAAAGTCAGCCACCACGGTGCAGCCGGTTAACTCGGCCAGCAGGCTAGGGTTATCAAGCTGCAGCGTATAGGCGGGGCCACCATGATGGCCACTTGGAGCATGTTCGATAGTCTGACCGTGGCTACCGATGGCGTGAATGTGTTCAGCGGTGATGCCCTCTCGGTCCAACAGTGCTTTTACGGCGTCAGCTTGTAGCCTGCAAAATGCGCTTTCAGCTTGTGCAAGCTCTGCAAAGCTCACCCGCTCAGCATGGCACAGGGTTAATAATAGGTGATGGAGCGGCGGTGGCATTGGTGCCGCATGTGTAGCAATAAGCACAGGAGGTGAATCAGGCCCTATCGCAACCAGTGCGGCATCGACACCATCCAGGCTAGTGCCCGACATTAAGCCAATATAGTACGACGGCAGTGCAGTGGGGGGCATTTTCATAAAGCGGTTCATCCAAAACGTAGTGAAGGCTCAACCAGCGCGATAGGTCATGGTAACATCGCCTATTACTCAATAACTGACGCCTATAACGGCTATATATTACATGGAGAGAGGCAATGAGTGAGGTGGATCAGGCGTTAGCGCTACTGTCGCGAGGTACGCATGAAATCCTGGTAGAGGATGAGCTAAAGAAAAAGCTGGCGTCTGGCCGTAAGCTACGTATTAAAGCAGGGTTTGATCCGACAGCCCCTGATTTGCACCTGGGCCACAGTGTACTACTGACAAAAATGCGTCAGTTCCAGGATCTCGGCCACACGGTTATTTTTCTGATCGGCGATTTCACCGGACGTATAGGTGACCCCACGGGAAAGAACGTCACGCGCAAACCGCTCACCGAAGCTGATGTAAAGGCTAATGCCGAGACCTATAAAGAGCAGGTATTTAAAATCCTTGATCCCGAAAAGACTGAGGTGCGCTTTAACGCTGAATGGTTTGGTGAGCTAAGCGCCGCCAAAATGATTGAGCTAGCGGCGCAAAGCACGGTGGCACGGATGTTGGAACGTGATGACTTTGAAAAACGCTATAAGGCGAATCAATCAATCGCGATTCACGAGTTTCTCTACCCACTCGTCCAAGGCTACGACTCTGTCGCGCTTGAAGCAGATGTTGAGCTTGGCGGCACCGATCAGAAATTTAACCTGCTGATGGGCCGGGAAATTCAAAAGCACTTCGGGCAAGAGCCTCAGGTTGTGATTACCATGCCGTTACTCGAAGGGTTGGACGGCGTACAGAAGATGTCCAAGTCGTTGGGTAACTATGTAGGTGTCGATGAAGCGCCTGGCTCTATGTTCAATAAATTAGTATCGATGCCCGATAGCTTAATGTGGCGCTACTTTGAACTGCTTTCTTTGAAATCCAACGAAGAGATTGAGACACTCAAGCAAGGCGTAGAACAAGGGGCTAACCCGCGTGACGTGAAAATGGAGCTAGCCCGTGAGCTTATCGCTCGTTATCACGGAGAGGAAGCGGCCGCTAATGCGCACAAGTCAGCGGGTAATCAGTTAGCGGAAGGCGAGTTGCCGGAAGACCTGCCTGAAGTAGAGGTGGATTTTGAAGGCAATGAGCAGGCGCCTATCGCGGCAGTACTCAATCGCTCTGGCCTTACCAAGAACAGTGCCCAAGCTAAAGATATGTTGAAAAACGGTAGTGTGAAAGTAGATGGGGATGTTGTTGCCCAAGACACGATGCTGGCGACGGGTAGCGCCTACGTTATCCAGGCAGGTAAGAAACGTTATGCTCGTGTGACGCTTACCTAACGTTTTCGATAACTTTCTCAAAAAACCACTTGCCAAGACGGCAGCGAATCCGTAAAGTACGCATCCGCTGCCGGGGACGCATAGCGTTACCAGCGGTGATGAAAGGTGAAAACCTTCGGTTTGTCAGGAAGTTAGCGCAATAAAAGAGAAGGCATCGTTATCTCGCTTTCTTAACCCGCTCGCTTCACTCACTGAAAACAGTGATTGACAAACACCAGGAAATGCGTAGAATACGCCTTCCTTGCTGAGGCAAGCCAGTTCATCGGTTAGCCGGCTGATAAGACAGCCTCGCAGCGAAACAGCTCTTTAACAATTTGATCAGGTAATTCATGTGGGCGCTTGCCGATGAGGGTGATAAATCACCAAATATCAAGGCAAGCGGTCATGACAATGTAAATTGAAATGAATTCGTTTGAACCTTGAGCCAAGTTTGATGCGCTTTTGTTATTCGTCAACATTACGTTGTCGGGTAACGAGTAAGCATCACAATGATTTTAAACTGAAGAGTTTGATCATGGCTCAGATTGAACGCTGGCGGCAGGCCTAACACATGCAAGTCGAGCGGTAACAGATCTAGCTTGCTAGATGCTGACGAGCGGCGGACGGGTGAGTAATGCATAGGAATCTACCCGGTAGTGGGGGATAACCTGGGGAAACCCAGGCTAATACCGCATACGTCCTACGGGAGAAAGGGGGCTCCGGCTCCCGCTATCGGATGAGCCTATGTCGGATTAGCTAGTTGGTGAGGTAATGGCTCACCAAGGCAACGATCCGTAGCTGGTCTGAGAGGATGATCAGCCACATCGGGACTGAGACACGGCCCGAACTCCTACGGGAGGCAGCAGTGGGGAATATTGGACAATGGGGGGAACCCTGATCCAGCCATGCCGCGTGTGTGAAGAAGGCCTTCGGGTTGTAAAGCACTTTCAGCGAGGAAGAACGCCTAGTGGTTAATACCCATTAGGAAAGACATCACTCGCAGAAGAAGCACCGGCTAACTCCGTGCCAGCAGCCGCGGTAATACGGAGGGTGCAAGCGTTAATCGGAATTACTGGGCGTAAAGCGCGCGTAGGTGGCTTGATAAGCCGGTTGTGAAAGCCCCGGGCTCAACCTGGGAACGGCATCCGGAACTGTCAAGCTAGAGTGCAGGAGAGGAAGGTAGAATTCCCGGTGTAGCGGTGAAATGCGTAGAGATCGGGAGGAATACCAGTGGCGAAGGCGGCCTTCTGGACTGACACTGACACTGAGGTGCGAAAGCGTGGGTAGCAAACAGGATTAGATACCCTGGTAGTCCACGCCGTAAACGATGTCGACCAGCCGTTGGGTGCCTAGCGCACTTTGTGGCGAAGTTAACGCGATAAGTCGACCGCCTGGGGAGTACGGCCGCAAGGTTAAAACTCAAATGAATTGACGGGGGCCCGCACAAGCGGTGGAGCATGTGGTTTAATTCGATGCAACGCGAAGAACCTTACCTACTCTTGACATCCTGCGAACTTGTGAGAGATCACTTGGTGCCTTCGGGAACGCAGAGACAGGTGCTGCATGGCTGTCGTCAGCTCGTGTTGTGAAATGTTGGGTTAAGTCCCGTAACGAGCGCAACCCTTGTCCTTATTTGCCAGCGGGTAATGCCGGGAACTCTAAGGAGACTGCCGGTGACAAACCGGAGGAAGGTGGGGACGACGTCAAGTCATCATGGCCCTTACGAGTAGGGCTACACACGTGCTACAATGGCCGGTACAAAGGGTTGCGAGCTCGCGAGAGTCAGCTAATCCCGAAAAGCCGGTCTCAGTCCGGATCGGAGTCTGCAACTCGACTCCGTGAAGTCGGAATCGCTAGTAATCGTGAATCAGAATGTCACGGTGAATACGTTCCCGGGCCTTGTACACACCGCCCGTCACACCATGGGAGTGGACTGCACCAGAAGTGGTTAGCCTAACGCAAGAGGGCGATCACCACGGTGTGGTTCATGACTGGGGTGAAGTCGTAACAAGGTAGCCGTAGGGGAACCTGCGGCTGGATCACCTCCTTAAACGATGCATCATCCCTCGCGGTAAGCGCTCACAATGAATTACCTGATCAGAATGCTGTTGATACGCAGTGATAAGCGTTTTCTTCCTATTGAAAAAAGAGAAAAGATCTTTTTTTAAAGAGTTCTTTTAAAGAGTTCTTTTAAAGAGCTTTGTTTTAAAGACCCTTCTTTTTTTTAACGTGAAAAAAGCAGCCGCTTATCACTGCGCATAGCAGTCGCTCTTTAACAATGTATATCATGCTGACATAAACGCTTCTTTGAAGTGTTTATACGTAATTGTTTTGTGATACGTCTCAAGCGTATCCGGCAATCGTTATCATTGCGAACCCCAGACTCCTTCGGGTTATAGGGTCAAGCAATGAAGCGCACACGGTGGATGCCTAGGCAGCCAGAGGCGATGAAAGACGTGGTAGCCTGCGATAAGGCTCGGCGAGGTGGCAAACAACCTGTGACCCGGGCATCTCTGAATGGGGAAACCCACTCATCATAAGATGAGTATCTTACGCTGAATATATAGGCGTAAGAGGCGAACCAGGGGAACTGAAACATCTAAGTACCCTGAGGAAAAGAAATCAACCGAGATTCCCCTAGTAGCGGCGAGCGAACGGGGACCAGCCCTTAAGCATGTGACTGATTAGACGAACGAGCTGGGAAGCTCGGCCGCAGCGGGTGATAGCCCCGTAGTCGAAAATCTGATCATGTGAAATCGAGTAGGTCGGGGCACGAGAAACCTTGACTGAAGACGGGGGGACCATCCTCCAAGGCTAAATACTCCTGGCTGACCGATAGTGAACCAGTACCGTGAGGGAAAGGCGAAAAGAACCCCGGAGAGGGGAGTGAAATAGATCCTGAAACCGTGTGCGTACAAGCAGTAGGAGCAGACTTGTTCTGTGACTGCGTACCTTTTGTATAATGGGTCAGCGACTTATATTCAGTGGCGAGGTTAACCGTTTAGGGGAGCCGTAGGGAAACCGAGTCTTAACTGGGCGACACAGTCGCTGGATATAGACCCGAAACCGAGCGATCTATCCATGAGCAGGGTGAAGGTTGAGTAACATCAACTGGAGGCCCGAACCAGGATCTGTTGAAAAAGATTTGGATGACTTGTGGATCGGAGTGAAAGGCTAATCAAGCTCGGAGATAGCTGGTTCTCCTCGAAAGCTATTTAGGTAGCGCCTCACGTATCACCACCGGGGGTAGAGCACTGTTTCGGCTAGGGGGTCATCCCGACTTACCAACCCGAGGCAAACTCCGAATACCGGCGAGTGCAAGCGTGGGAGACACACGGCGGGTGCTAACGTCCGTCGTGAAAAGGGAAACAACCCAGACCGTCAGCTAAGGTCCCGAAATCCTGGTTAAGTGGGAAACGATGTGGGAAGGCTCAGACAGCTAGGAGGTTGGCTTAGAAGCAGCCATCCTTTAAAGAAAGCGTAATAGCTCACTAGTCGAGTCGGCCTGCGCGGAAGATGTAACGGGGCTAAACCAGGTACCGAAGCTACGGGTTCATCCTCTGGATGAGCGGTAGAGGAGCGTCGTGTAAGCCAATGAAGGTGAATTGAGAAGTTCGCTGGAGGTATCACGAGTGCGAATGCTGACATGAGTAACGATAAAGGGAGTGAAAAACTCCCTCGCCGGAAGACCAAGGGTTTCTGTTCGACGCTAATCGGAGCAGAGTGAGTCGGCCCCTAAGGCGAGGCCGAAAGGCGTAGTCGATGGGAAACGGGTCAATATTCCCGTACCGGACATGATTGCGATGGGGGGACGGAGAAGGCTAGGTGAGCCAGGCGTTGGTTGTCCTGGTGAAAGTGAGTAGGCTGGTGTCCTAGGTAAATCCGGGA
This sequence comes from Halomonas qaidamensis, assembly GCF_025917315.1. Classification (NCBI taxonomy): domain Bacteria; kingdom Pseudomonadati; phylum Pseudomonadota; class Gammaproteobacteria; order Oceanospirillales; family Halomonadaceae; genus Halomonas; species Halomonas qaidamensis. Next base: position 338,709 of record NZ_CP080627.1, read on the forward strand.
TGCTCTAAGGCCGAGACACGAAACGAACTGACTACGGTCAGGAAGTCATTGATGCCACGCTTCCAGGAAAAGCCTCTAAGCTTCAGATCATGTGCGACCGTACCCCAAACCGACACAGGTGGTCAGGGTGAGAATCCCAAGGCGCTTGAGAGAACTCGGGTGAAGGAACTAGGCAAAATGGTGCCGTAACTTCGGGAGAAGGCACGCCGGCGTAGGGTGACGAGACTTGCTCTCCAAGCCCGAACCGGTCGAAGATACCAGGTGGCTGCAACTGTTTAGTAAAAACACAGCACTCTGCTAACGCGCAAGCGGACGTATAGGGTGTGACGCCTGCCCGGTGCCGGAAGGTTAAATGATGGTGTTAGGCTTCGGCCGAAGCTCTTGATTGAAGCCCCGGTAAACGGCGGCCGTAACTATAACGGTCCTAAGGTAGCGAAATTCCTTGTCGGGTAAGTTCCGACCTGCACGAATGGCGTAATGATGGCCACGCTGTCTCCACCCGAGACTCAGTGAAATTGAAATCGCCGTGAAGATGCGGTGTACCCGCGGCTAGACGGAAAGACCCCGTGAACCTTTACTATAGCTTCACACTGGACGCTGATGTTGCCTGTGTAGGATAGCTGGGAGGCTTTGAACCTCGGACGCCAGTTCGAGCGGAGCCAACCTTGAAATACCAGCCTGGCATCATTGGCGTTCTCACTCAGGTCCGTTATCCGGATCGAGGACAGTGTGTGGTGGGTAGTTTGACTGGGGCGGTCTCCTCCCAAAGAGTAACGGAGGAGCACGAAGGTACCCTCAGCACGGTCGGACATCGTGCAGTGAGTGCAAGAGCATAAGGGTGCTTGACTGCGAGACAGACACGTCGAGCAGGTGCGAAAGCAGGTTCTAGTGATCCGGTGGTTCTGTATGGAAGGGCCATCGCTCAACGGATAAAAGGTACTCCGGGGATAACAGGCTGATACCGCCCAAGAGTTCACATCGACGGCGGTGTTTGGCACCTCGATGTCGGCTCATCACATCCTGGGGCTGAAGTCGGTCCCAAGGGTATGGCTGTTCGCCATTTAAAGTGGTACGCGAGCTGGGTTTAGAACGTCGTGAGACAGTTCGGTCCCTATCTGCCGTGGGCGTTGGATGTTTGAGAAGGGCTGCTCCTAGTACGAGAGGACCGGAGTGGACGCACCTCTGGTGTTCCGGTTGTCACGCCAGTGGCATTGCCGGGTAGCTATGTGCGGACGGGATAACCGCTGAAAGCATCTAAGCGGGAAGCCCCCTTCAAGATGAGACATCCCTGAGGCCTAGAGCCTCCTGAAGGGCCCAGCGAGACCAGCTGGTTGATAGGCACGGTGTGGAAGCGCTGCAAGGCGTTGAGCTAACGTGTACTAATGGCCCGTGAGGCTTGACCCTATAACACCCAAGGGGTCTGGTCGTAGTGATAACGAAACGAGTGTGACAACACTTAGAAAACCGGATACGCGGATTAAGCCCACCGTGATACACGACAGGCTTAAGACGAAAGAGACGCCACAAAACACTGTCAGCATGATATGCATTACCTGTTACGCCTGACGACCATAGCGAGCGTGAACCACCTGATCCCATGCCGAACTCAGCAGTGAAACCGCTTAGCGCCGATGGTAGTGTGGGGTCTCCCCATGCGAGAGTAGGTCATCGTCAGGCACTTATTAAACAAGAAACCCAGCCACCCGGCTGGGTTTTTTGTTGGTGCCTACCGCACCGTCATTCCCGAGTCACTACACCGTCATTCCCGAGTGGGGTTATCGGGAATCCACCTTGGCATTGACCTGCAGCAGCCTAAAACCACAGGTCAACATGGATTCCCGCTGAGGGCCTGCGGGAATGACAAGGGCAGTTCACTCACGCCTTGGGGGACTTTTTTTGCGTAATAATTTCCTGCTTCTTTCTTATTTATTCCTTTAAACAGCTGTTTTAAAAAATTAAATAACAAGGGGTTACTGTACTGAGCTGGCATGACTGGCGCCTAGCACCTACTATATTGTGACATGTATAGTGAAGCACCATCTCAGGAGGAGAAGCGATATGAGTACCCCGTTAATGAAGAAGCTTGCAGTAGCATTACTAATGGCCTTAATGATGGGCGGTCTGGCTGCTTGTGACAATCAAGGCCCTGCAGAAGAAGCAGGTGAAAATATCGATGAGAGTATGGAAGATGCAGGCGAAAGCCTCGAAGATATGGGCGAGAATATCGAAGAATCTGCAGAAAACTAAGCAAGCTATTGGCTTACCCTAAAGCAGTGTGTCGATCTTTGCTGATAAAAAAACAGCCGCTATTTAAAAGCGGCTGTTTTGCATTTTGAAGTAATTAAGCAATGCGCTAGATTTAGGGGATTAGGCTTCAGGATTTTGCTCAATGCCTTGAAGGTACCATGGTGCCTGATCACGCATAGTGCGCGTGAGATGCCATGTTTCATTAAACTCAGTCTGTTCGCCGTTCTCTTCTAAAATACCGTGGAAAATAACAGTCGCTTCTGCATGACTGTCGTATTCGCTAATGTCGCCTAGTTCTGCAAACAGCTTAATAACCTCAGTGCGGTTATTAGCAGGCTGCTCGGCGCGTTCTTGACGTAGCAGGTTGTATAACTCTGGCGTTACATATTCTTGGATTTGGTTCAGATCATTATTGTCCCAGGCACGCTGTAGTGTCATAAAGTGCTCTTTTGCGCCGCCTAGGAACCGTTCTTTATCAAACCAAGCAGGCGTGCTTTGCAGGCCACTGGCTAGGCTGCCAGGCGTAGCTGAGAAGTTAGATGGAGCTGCTGCTGTTTGTTGTTCCCGCTGATAGCCTGCTGCTGTTGCCGGGGCTGGCCGACGCTGCCTCATAAAAGCGCGTAAAGCAAAGACCACCAAAGCAATAATGCCAGCCATTAGCAGCAAATCCATAAGGCGTAGCTCGTCAAAGGCGCCGCCGAAGAAGAGCGCAGCCAATAAGCCACCTGCTAACAGGCCACCTATCATACCTCCCATTCCACCACGTCGTGCGGCGGCAGCTGCTTGGCCTTGCTGTTGAGTGCCCTGCGCTTGTTGTTGCGTAGGAGTGCTAGCGGGCTGATCTGCAGAGCGTGATACGCTACCCATATTACTACCGCCGCCCAAGCGACGCGCTTCAGCGTACTCGACGGCTGCGCTAAAGCCCATAACGCTAACCAGTAGCATGACAAAAAATTGCCGTAACATGTTGATTCTCCATTAATGGTGCAAAGGCAAGGTTATGCGCCCAACCAGCGGCGCGTAGAAAAAAAGAAGTGGTTAGTTTACCGTGTAAGTAGGTAAGTAAGTTATTCTGATAACACATATAAAGACAAAAATAGGAATAAAAAGTGCGCCTACATCATGATCGAAGTCTGCTGTTAATCGTCGACTTTCAAGCGGGTCTGTTACCTGTCATTGAGGGCGGCACAGCCGCAATAGAAGAGGCGTCGTGGTTGGCGGGTATTGCCAATGCGTTGCATATCCCTGTTTGGCTAACCGAGCAGTACCCTGAAAAACTTGGCGGTACATCAGCCAGGCTATTAGACGAGCTGGGGGAGCACAAAATATGGCAAAAGCATCACTTTAGTGTGATGGAGGAGCCACCCTTTGCTCAGGCGTTAGAAGCACTCTCACCGAAGCAGGTGGTCATTTGTGGGACAGAGGCACATATCTGCGTGCTGCAGAGTGCGCTTGGTTTACTAGAAGCGGGCTATCAGGTGTTTTGGCTAAGTGAGGCGACGGCGAGCCGTCGTAAGGAGGAGGCACGCCTTGCCCGAGAGCGTGCCTGTGCCAATGGTGCAGTGGCTGTCAGTGCTGATATGGTGGCTTATGAGTGGCTTTATCAGTGCGATACGCCACTATTTAAAGAGGTTCATCAACGCTTTCTCAAACCGCGATCAGCGCGCCCTGTGACATTCTTCTAACAGCCGCTATATTCGACGCTTACCATGTTCAGCGGTCGCTTTCTCGCCGAGTGAAAACTAGCGTGTCGCCTTGAGAGGCCGCTGGATCAAACCGATACCCAGCTACATCAAAGGCAGTGAGCTGGTCAGGATCGTTTATGCGCTGTTGAATAATCCATGCACTCATCAAGCCGCGCGCCTTTTTGGCGTAAAAGCTGATGATTTTGAAGGAGCCGTTTTTCTCGTCTTTGAAGACGGGTGTAATGACGCGTGCGCTTAATTTCTTCGTATCGATCGCCTTAAAGTACTCGTTGGACGCCAGATTCACCAATACGTTTGAGCCACTTTCCTCAATGGCGTTATTAAGCGCGTGCGTTAACGTTGGTTTCCAGTGCGCATAAAGGTCGTTACCAGCGTCGTTGGGTAGTTTGGTGCCCATCTCCAGCCTATAGGCTTGGATTAAGTCTAGCGGGCGTAATAAGCCGTATAGCCCTGATAGAATGCGCAGGTGCTTCTGGGCAAATCGATTATCGTCATCACTAAAGGTGTTGGCTTTTAGTCCTGTGTACACATCTCCTTGAAACGCCTGAACCGCTGGTTTGGCGTTATCCAACGTGAATGGTGGCTGCCAGTCGGCAAAGCGTGCAGCATTTAAGCCTGCCAGTTTATCGCTAATGCCCATTAAGTCGCTAAGCTGTTGAGGAGAGTAGCCGCGCAGAATATCAATCAACGGCTTACTGTGCTCAAGGAAGTCAGGTTGGGTGACTTTTTCTGTGGTTGAGGGGGTTTCAAAGTCCAGCGTTTTGGCGGGGGAAATAACGCTCAGCATGGCGTGCTCCTTATGCCGTGACAGAAAATAGAAAAGCATTATACCAAGCCTCGGCGATGGCCGAGGCTATCGGCTTGATAGCGGAACACGTGATTAGGGGCAGGGGTTAGGCATCCGACGGTGAATGTCGTCGATAGCGGCGAGCACTTCTTCATCCAGCTTAAGGCTCTCGCTGTCGAGGTTGCTTTCAAGCTGATCCATTGTAGTGGCGCCAATGATGTTGCTAGTTAGAAAACGGCGGGAGTTGACAAAGGCCAATGCCATTTGGGCAGGGTCTAGGTCATGCTTCTTAGCAAGTTGAACGTAAGCCTGCGTTGCCGCTTCTGCTTCTGGCGAGGTATAGCGTTGAAACCGCTCATAAAGCGTCAAACGCCCTTTGGGCGGCTTAGCACCGTCAAGGTACTTGCCTGACAGCACGCCAAAGCCTAGCGGCGAGTAGGCGAGTAAACCCACGTCTTCACGGTGAGCGATCTCAGCGAGCCCGACTTCAAACGTACGGTTAAGCAAGTTATAGGGGTTTTGAATAGACGCTACCCGAGGCAGCCCTAACTGCTCTGATAGCTGCAGCATGCGCATGACACCCCACGGCGTTTCATTGGAAAGGCCAATGGCGCGTACTTTACCGGCATCTACCAGTTCCTTCAGCGCTGACAGCGTTTCTTCAAGCGGCGTCGCATCTTCTTGTTCAGCGTGGGTATAGCCCAGTTTGCCAAAGAAGTTGGTTTTACGGTCTGGCCAGTGCAACTGATAAAGGTCGATATAATCTGTGTTGAGTCGTGCAAGGCTGGTATTAACGGCCTGATGCAGATGGTCGCGGCTCATTTTAGGGCCGCCACGAATATGATCTAACCCAGGGCCTGCGGCTTTGGTGGCAATAATGACATCGTCTCTAGCGCTACGTGCTTTCAACCAGCTGCCAATGTAAGTCTCTGTTAGCCCTTGCGTTTCAGCCTTTGGTGGTACCGGATACATTTCAGCGGTGTCGATAAAATTGATGCCAAAAGCGACCGCGCGATCAAGCTGCTCATGGGCCTCAGCTTCACTATTTTGTTCGCCGAAGGTCATGGTGCCTAAACAGAGCCGGCTGACTTCAATCCCGGTTCTACCCAGTGGTCGGGTTTGCATTATCGTCTCCTCAATGAAGCGAAATTGCCTCAGGATATTCACTGATGAACGCCGTGAATAATGGCGCGTGAGAGGCATGTTAGCGAGGCGCTACAAAAGCAGCAAATCAATAGGGTTGAGTCGGCGCAAAGGCAGGCGTATGCTTGCCAGCCCATCGACCAGCCTAGTGCTGGTTAATCGTATGGTTAGCGGTCAAAAAGCGGGAACGATAGCTAGCCGAAGATCTCAACAGATAGGCAGGGTGGTTTGCCATGCCGCAGGCATCAACTTTGTTTACCCGGTTAGAGTTTCGCCTAGCCGAGCAGCTGTTTCACACGCGTTGGTTATTGCCGCGTTCGCCGCGCACACAGCGTTTGACGATGCGCTTGCTTAAACGCTGCGCAGAAGCGGGACACCCCGATGCTCAGTCGATCTATGGGCATATGCTGTTTCATCGCAGCCTGTCGCCGCAGGATAAGGCGCGTGGCGCGCGTTATGTGTTAGAAGCGGCTCAAGCTGGCGATATAAAATCACAGTACCAGGCAGCGCAGATTCACGAGCACGGCTGTGTTCAGTACCCACGGCGTGAGGATTACGCGGTGACATGGTATGCCCGTGCCGCCCAATCGGGCCATTATCTGGCCGCAGAACGGTTGGCGCGCGCCTATCGGTTAGGTGAGCTAGGCTTGGCAATAGACGACGAGCAGGCGGCCTATTGGCAACGCTTGGCAGATCGTCAGGCAACAACGGGAATGGCGGCAGCCTAGTAGAGACGTCAGTGGTCTGGCCGCTGAGATCAGTGAATGAGGAAATCAGTGTCCGAGACGCTACCTACAGTGCTAGATATTGAAGCGTCCGGATTCGGTCGCGGCAGTTACCCTATTGAAGTTGGCATTGCCCGTGCCGACGGTAGCTGCTGTGCGTTTCTTATTCAGCCGCTGGATGAGTGGGTACATTGGGATCCCAAAGCTGAGCTTTTGCACGGCATTTCCCGTGAGCGTTTACAGCGAGAGGGCTATCCTGTACGCCAAGTGGCACATTGGTTAAATGACGAACTCCGTGAACTTGGAAAGGCCTACAGCGACAGCTGGGGCTATGACAATACGTGGTTGTCGCTGCTGTTTCATCATGCGGGGATGCTGCCGCGCTTTCGTTTAGAGGCATTACGTATTTTGCTCAGCGAAGAGCAGCAAGCGCTATGGAGCAGCACAAAAGAAGCCGTCATCGCTGAGCGTGGTATCCATCGTCATCGCGCTGGTGAAGATGCACGTCTGTTACAACTCACCTATCAACGTACGCTTGTGCTGACGGAAGACGCTAAGCGCTAATCGGCTGCTTTTTAATGCCGCTGTCAGAGAAGCACATTATAGTGCCTATCTTTTTAGGCCAAACTAAGTTGGGCTTCTAATGCAGCCAATAGTTGGCTAGGTGTGGATGCATCCATCAACATATCGCGGGTCGTTTGAGCTAAGAAGCCGTGGCTGACGGTGCTGTCCAAAAAGGTAAGAAGTGGGGCATAAAAACCATCGGTATCAAGTAGACCCATGGGTTTGTCGTGAAGCCCTAAATAGCCCCAGGTCCAAATTTCAAACAGTTCCTCAAACGTACCTATCCCGCCAGGTAAGGCAATAAAAGCATCAGCGTTGGCCGCCATAGTGGCTTTGCGTTCGTGCATATTTGGCACGCGTATGAGTTCCGTTAAACCAAAGTGTGCCTGCTCGCGCTCGACAAGGTGGTCTGGCATTACACCAATTACCTTGCCGCCTGCTTCCAGCGTCGCGTTAGCAAGCTCACCCATTAAACCGATGCGCGCACCACCATAAACAAGGGTATGGCCGCGGTCTGCAATGGCAGTGCCAAGCGTATTGGCGGCCTGGCGAAAAGCGGTTGTATTTCCTTCTCGCGAGCCGAGATATACACAAATTCGTGCCATAGTAAGCATCCTTATTACTGATCAGCTGCTGATGAGTAAGCGGTTAATGTTAAGCCGTTAGTGAGAGGAGTGTTAACTTAGGCAGCGCTGAACATCGTAGTGTTCGTCCATCCATTGTCCGATGACGTTATTGCCGCATAAATGGTGAGCATATTGAGTATGCAGGCAGCGAACCTGTTGCCAGTTGCTAATGCCGCCGACGCCGCGTTCGGTCAGCACGTCGGTATAACCTAACTGAGTGACCTCATCCCGCTGTGCATCGCTCATATATGCCCAGCGTGCTTTAACGTAATCACGATGGCTTTGCTGGTAAGCGTCTAGAAATTCGGGCTCCTCCTGAAGGCGTTGTTCTAGTGACTTAATGACACCAACGGCTTCAATGCGGGAAATTTCGATTTTCAACAGATCAGAGCATAGCCAGTAAAGAGTTGGAAACGGTTTGCCATCGACAATGGGGGCCATGCGCAGCACTAGCGGAGTGCCTTTAGTGTCGGTCGCAGCAACGGCTTCAATACCGCGCGGGGCACGTCCAAGTTGTTGAGTGATAATAGCTAGCTGGCGCTCATTGGGCGCCTGGTCGGTACGAATTACCATTGCGGTGATGTCTCACTTTCGGTCATCTTGGACAAACTTATTTGAGCGGCCAACGGCGCGGAAAAAACAACGGTTTAACTGCTCGGGGGTGGCAACATAACGCCACTTCTCTTCGCAGTATTCTGCAGCTCGCGCCATTAATACATCATAAAGTCGGTTGAACGGGGCATCATAATCGTAGGGGTCTGCGCCGAACAAGCGGATATGCGGGTAGTCAGCAAAGCGATCTATAAAGTAGCGCTCAAGGTCGGCTTCAACGGCGCGATGCTGCGCCGTATTGTCAGGGTCGATCCAAAGGTTATAACGGATTGCCATGAAAATCTCCCAGCGCCCCGCCAAGCAGAGGGTGTCTTAAGCAGGCGTTGGCGCGCTGTGTAAGTGGGCGGATAGCGCATCGCGCAACTCGCCTTCAATAGGGACCGCGCGTTTTTCATGATGGTCGTATTGTACCAGTACGGTATGCCCTAGATTAGTAAGCGTACCATGCTGCCGGGCTTCTTGAGTCACTGTAAACGAGCTGGTACCTAAACGCGTCAAGTAGGTACGTAGTTCGATGTCGTGGCCGTAGAACAGTTCAGCGCGATAGTCGACTTCCATCCGGGCCATAATCAAGCGCCACTGTTTGGGGTTGAGGTCTGGCGTAAACAACCTGAATAAGTCGTTACGTGCTAGCTCAAACCAAGCGGGCAGACGGGTATTGTTAATATGGCCTAGGGCATCGGTGTCGTAAAAAGCCGGCTCAATCATACGGGTGAACATCAGGGTATCCTTATTGTTTGTTAGCTTGTTTATTCGCCATTTAGGCTAATCAGAATTACCCCTAGCGAGCGCTTGGTCAAGTAGCACGACGCTGATACCAAGCGGTTAATTGCATCCATCCCAGCAACCATAGGGTCGCGGCAGCAAAGCCTGCCAATGTGCCCCACAAAAGCCCTAGTGTGTTGTACGTATAGGAAACACATAGCGTATAACTCAGCAGCGAACCCAGCCCTATTGGGTAGTGTTTGATAACCGTTGCTACGGGAGCCACCCCATGATTGAGGTGCAGGATAAGCAAAAATGGCAGCATCGTGACAGGAAAGGCCGCCAATGTCCCTGCCCAAGCGGGTGGTAGCCAGTGTGCAAGTCGTGTAATCACGAAAATAATGACGGTGGCCAAACAGGCGCGCGCCGCTAAGGCGGATAGTGAAAAAGCACGACTGGCAGGGCTCTTTACATCAGGAATAGTGCGGAATAACACACTAAACACGGCGATGGCACATAGGGTCACAAGAGTGCCACTTAAACGCGTAAAACTGAATTGAGCAAGCACCGTGCTGACCGCGAACCATGCGATAAAGCCGCCGAATAAACCGCCCACAACGCCTTTAAATCCTGGTTGTCGGCCTGCCACCAAATAGCCAGCCCCAAGTGCCATTGTTGCAGTAAACCCAGCGAGTGTATGCACTGCGCTTTGGGTCGCAAAAAGAGGGGAAATTTCTAAACCAATAAAAAACAGGGCTAACGCCGTTCCAAGCGGATAGCCCGCTAACAGACCCGCTATACGTGGGCTGGCGCGCACTGCAATAGCGCCTAGCCCTAGTACCATGCTAATTGATAGGCCTAGTTTCGCCAGCTGCCAAGTGAGAGGAACCTCTATCATGGAGTGTTTTCCTTGCGGCTATTAAACCGTTACTATTGTTGTACAGTTGTTTGATCGACCTGCTTTGGCGCTACCGCTATTTAACTAATACCAGTTTACTATTAACAGACTAACTATTGCCTGTATGAGAGGCTGTTTCTCCCGTGACGCGATCAATCGATTCACGCACACACGCGCTTTCCCCACCTCCCAAGCCTGCCGGCTGTGAGCTGTGCCAGCGGGCGTCGCCACTGACCAAACACCACTTAATACCGCGCACCCTGCATAACAAGCCGCGTTATCAAAAACGTTACAGCCGTGAAGAGCGTCTAACCGCGATAGTGTGGCTTTGCCACCCGTGTCATAAGCATATACATCGTCTGTATAGCGAGCGCGAGTTAGCAGATCGTTTTGCCAGTCTAGAAGCGCTAATGAGTGATGATGACATACGCGCGTTTGTCGATTGGCTAGCCACCAAGCCCGCAGGCTTTAAGCCAAAGTCGTCGGTGCGCAAGCGCCATTAACTGCCCCAGCGCCAACTACACTAAGCGGAGCCCTTGTTGATCACGCCAGGCAGCTTCCAAGGCATTTTCTAGCGGCGCTTTTAGATGGGTTGGCAGTGCATCATGCGCAGCTTGAAGTGTCTCAAATGACCGATTACGTAGCCAACAGTAGGCCCAAGCACAGGCTTCGGCGTCGCTTTGCGGGGTGGGACGAGCTGGCATTTGGTTGAGCAAAAACACCGCAGTGCGTGGTGCCCAAAGTGGCATTTCGCCTTGCTCGTCGAGACTCCACTGCTCAAGTGTGGCACCGCTTGGCGTTGCATCTGGAGTACCTAACTTTGCGACCCGTGCCGTTTCAGCCAAAATAAGCGCTAGTTGATCAGTGTCGGCTTGGCCGAGCGAACGCCACTGCCGCAACAACGCAGAAAGCCCGGCGCGCATCTTGGTATAAAAGTCATCTTGCGGCATGCTCAGTCGTTACTCCCGAGAAGATAAGTGAGATCAGTTATGGCGTTTGATTTTGTCACGCCCATTGAAAGGCGCTCTCCCAAAGGGCGCGCTTCCAAAGGGCATTATGCCTCGCAAAAGTGGCACCGCTACGATGCAAATGTACTGCCGTTGTGGGTAGCGGATATGGACTTTCGCTCACCGCAGGCGGTGATTGATGCGCTACATGACCGCGTTGAGCACGGTGTCTATGGCTATGGTGAAGTGCCTGCTACATTAACAGATACTCTTTGCCAATGGAGCGCTCGCCACTATGGATGGTCTATTCAACCCGAATGGCAGCAGTGGCTGCCAGGGGTTGTGCCTGCGTTGCACTTTGCAGCCATGGCGCTAACCAAACCTGGTGACGGAATCCTCACGATTGCCCCGATTTACCCACCATTCCTGGCTGTTGCCGAGCGCACAGGACGGCAGGCCCAGCAAGCGATGTTAGCTGAGCCGACCACCCCTGGCGAGCCTTGGCAGTTGGATATTGACGCGTTAGAAGCCGCAATAACACCGCAAACCCGCCTGTTGCTGTGGTGTCATCCGCATAACCCAACAGGGCGCGTATGGAGTGATCATGAGCTGACCAAGTTGGCCTCGGTCATTGAGCGGCATGACTTATGGGTCGTCTCTGATGAGTTGCACTGCGATCTGCTGTTAAACGAGGGAGCTTCTCATCGCCCCTTGGCTGTCATGTTCCCTGAACTGGCCAAACGAATCATTACGCTGTGGGCGCCGTCAAAAACGTTCAATCTTGCGGGGCTGACCAGTGCCTGTGGGGTAATCCCGGATGCTGCGCTGCGTAAGCGCTTTGCGGCGGCCACAAAAGGCTTTTTGCCGGACGGAAATGTGTTGGGGCTAGTGGCGGCTGAAACGGCTTACCGCGAAGGTGAGCCATGGCGTCAGGCGCTGTTAGCAGTGCTGCGAGAGCATCGCGCTACGCTGCAAGCGCGAGTAGCGCTATGGCCTGGGGTGACCATGAGCGCGCCGGAATCCACCTACCTTGCGTGGCTGGATATGCGCGCAGCAGGGCTAGGCGATTCGCCCGCCAAGGCGTTATTGGAGCGGGCGGGCGTAGCGCTTTCTGATGGGGCGGCGTTTGGCTGCCCTGGTTTCGTGCGGCTTAATTTTGGAACCACCGCTTCTCAGTTAGAAGCGGCATTGGCGCGCATGGATGCGTTGTTAAAAGTCTGATCAGTACGAATCAGTACGAATTCATCAGTACAGCAGAGCAAATAGCTTGCGCCGATAGGTAACGGTTAGCGGATGATCGGCACCCAGAGCGTCGAAGACTTGCAGTAAGGTTTTACGGGCCGCGTCGTCGTTATAGGCGCGGTCATCCTTCATCAAGCCCAGTAGCCCCTCAAGGCCGGCTTCGTAATGGCTATCGGCAACTTGACGCAGAGCACGCTGATACCGCGCCTCACTGTCGTTGCGATCACCTAACGCGGCGATGTCTTCGACAGAGAGTGCCTGCTCGCTAAATTCGATGCTGGCTCGTACGCCGCGGGCGGGTGCCGCATCGCGCTCTTCAGGGGGTAAATTGTCGAGCACGCTGCGGGCATCATCGCCGCGTTTCTCAGCCACCAGTGCACGTGCAAGGCCAATCTGATAGGCGTAGTGCTCAGGATACTGGCTAATTAAGGTTTGATAGATTTCGCGCGCGCCTGCTGCATCGCCCGCTGCTAATGCCTCTTCGGCTTGATCTTCTGGACTAGGCGGTGCTTCACCTGGGGCAGGGAAGTAACGGTTTAACCACTCGCGCACTTCCTTTTCAGGTAATACGCCTTGGAAACTATCGACCAAACCACCTTGGCTAACGAGCTTAACATCGGGTGCTGAGCGTACGCCTAACTGACTAGCGATTTCCGGATTAACGTCAATATCCAGTTTGCCAAGCAGGAAGGCACCCGCGTACTCAACGGCTAACTTTTCCAACACCAATAGCAGGGCATTGCCACTGGCGTTTGAAGGCGAATAACAGCCCAGTAGCACGGGCACTTGCATTGATGCTTCAAGCACTTGCTGAATATTGCCAGCGTTAAGCTCAATAATCACTTCTTCGGGTGTCACGGAAGGGCGAGCTGTGCCCGCTTCTTCGTTGCCGGTATTAGCGGGTTCCGTAGTTAACGGATTGCCGGTACGGGGGTCAATAATGGACATGGCTAAGCTCTGCATCGCTTGAAAAGGATTACTACATGATATGCAGGCAATAGAAGAAGGATTCAAGGAAACGAAGGCAAATAAAGTAAGGCAGGTCGATGATCATTGGTACAGAAGCATCATGATGAAACGTAAATGCTCGCCAACTTGGCTACCCCTTTTGGCTAGTGGCAAAACGTCGCAGGTGTTTTTATATCTTTTCAGCTACTCTAATCGCATGAGGTTATTTGCTTAGAGGTTTTTGTTATGAAAAATAGTATGAATTATAGGTCTGGGTTTTCCTTTCGTGGGGCAGCTCTGGTCACGCTAGCAGGCTTAGCCATGAGTATGGCCACTATCGCTCAAGGGGAAGAAGCAGAAGCCTATCGAGAAACACAGCTTGGTTTGTATGTAACAGCCAAAGAAGCTTATGACTTATTACAGCAAGACGAGAATGCACTGTTAATTGATGTGCGTGATCCTGTCGAAATCAAATTCACAGGGTTTGCCGCTCCTACTGATATTCATGTGCCTTGGGTGCTAGCAGACCGCTCTGAATTCGACGCAGATAAAAAGACATGGCCTATGGTGCGCAACCCTGATTTTGCTGAACAAATTAAAGCTGCACTTGAAGCGCATCAAGCAAACGACGATACCCCCATCATTGTGATGTGCCGTTCAGGAGCAACACGCAGTGCACCAGCCGCTGATCTCATTGCAGAAATGGGGTTTTCAGACGTGTACTCCGTCAGCGATGGCTTTGAGGGTGGCACGCTGGCTGAAGGCGATTCAAAAGGCGTGAGAGCACGTGATGGTTGGCGTAATTCGGGGCTGCCCTGGAGCTATGAAATTGACCCAGATGTGGCATGGCACGAATGAAAAGCGGGTAAAGACAGGCACTTTAGTCAAGATCACACCCTATAACGAAAGACAAACAACGAGCAATCTACCTTCAAGGAGATAACGATGCGTAAAACATTACTCATGTCAGGTGCATTCGCGTTAGCGCTACCCCTGGTTGCTGTTGCAGATAACCATGGTGATGAGGGCGAAAAAGCTCTAATGATTCTCACCAGTGATGCACTGCAAACCCAAACGATGGCGATGATTTTAGGCAATGCTATGCGACAGCAGGGCACAGATCTCCACATTTTATTGTGTGATGCTGCTGGTGACCTGGCCGTAGATGGCTATGAAAGCGAAGAAGCAGTAAATACCCCGCCGAGCAACCCAGCAGGGCAAGTTAAGCCAGAAGGTATGCTGAAAATGCTGATGGGCGAGGGTGTTGGTGTGGATGTCTGCGCCATTTACCTGCCTAACACCGATCACAGCGAAGAAGACCTGTTAGAAGGTGTTGGTGTGGCTGCTCCTGGCCCGATAGCTGAAATGATGCGCGACCCTGCTATTCCGGTTTACAGTTTCTAACTATTAGCGCTATCGCTCGCAATAAAAGCCGCTGTTATCGAAAGATAACGGCGGCTTTTTTATTAGTGTGGCAGCTATAAGCATGCCGCCCGACCCTTCGATGTCAATGCAACTCCCCGAAACCACCGTACTGACGGCTTGGTCTCCTTTTGCAATACAATAAGACTTAACACAGTAAAATTGTCACCATCTATGACATTCACGGCAAATGGCTTGCCCTATGCTGGCATGGATAGCGTTATTAGCATAAGAAGAGTAAAAGCTAATATAAGTAGTGCGTTTTAAATAGCGTGTTAATAGTTCTGGATCGTTTGTTAAGCTTGCTAATAAGATATGTATAACAGACGTATGTCTGTTAGCCATACGTCAATGTTATTTACGTCTTCCTCAAATTACCGTTTTCTCTGTTTCATGTTTCAACTCGATTTCTACCACGCATTTTCGCTCGATAGAGGGCTTCATCAACTCGCTGGGCGATTAATTGGGAATTTTCTTGGGGGGCTCGTTCTGCGACACCAAAACTGGCGGTGACAGTTCCAATTTTTTCAAAATGGTAGGCAGCGACTGCCTGCCTTAGCTTTTCAGCAATATTTTTAGCGGCCTCCAATTGGGTTTGCGGCAGTATTATCATGAACTCTTCTCCTCCCCACCGACCATGAAGATCAATGCCGCGAATAGTGTCATTGACTAGCTTTGTAACCGTTTTCAAAACCTCATCACCCGCGTTATGACCAAATTGATCATTGACCTGCTTGAAATGGTCGAGATCGTACATAATCAGTGAAAACGGCGTGTCGTAGCGGGCTGTGCGTTCTACCTCATACGCTAATAAACGGCTGATCTCTTGCCGGTTGGTAATGCCGGTAAGGCCGTCAGTAATCGCCATCGTACGGACACGCTCTTCAGCTAGCTTGCGCTGAGTGATATCTAACAGTATCCCTGTCCATAAAATGGAGCCATCGACTTCCTTTTTGGCTGCCGAGCGGCTCTCTATCCAGCGAATAGAGCCATCTCCGTGGAGAATGCGGAACTCTGACTGAGCGTGCGCTAACTGCTTGGCGGTTTTTTGAATATTGGCTTCTACCATCGCGGCATCTTCGGGAAGTATGCGCGACATAATGGGGGCTGCTCCTGAACGATAAAGCTCCTCTAATGAAAGGCCTCCCAGCTCGACAGCCCCTTCACTAAAGTAAGGGAAGCTGCGTGTACCCTCTGGGGTCATGCGGTATTGATAAAGTGCGCCAGGAACCTGAGAGGCGATGCTTTGAAGCAGCTCTTCTTTATGCCGCAATCGTTCTTCCGTTAGTTTGCGTTTTGTAATATCACGAGCAATGCAGAAAATCAGGTTTTCTCCCTGATAAAGAACGCTATTGTTGCTGAGTTCTACATCGATAATAGCGCCGTCTTTGCGACGTTGCTGCGTATTAAAATGTTCGCCTGAATTATCGACAGTTAGCAACATCTGCTGTAGTTCACACTGGGAAAATTGTGTATCCCAGTCCCATACATAAAGTTCTTTCATCGCTTCGACGGTATAACCGAGCATATCGGCATAACACTGGTTCACACGGTACACGCTACCATTTTGTCTGAGTACCACCATGCCATCCCCAGACTGTTCAAACAGCGCGGACCAAAGTACAGCTTCTTCTGTTGGTTTTTTCATACTTAGATTCTGAATAATAAAGACTTTAATATTTGAATAATAAAAAGAAGTTTAATCTTAAATGGACGTCATATCAGCATATTATTGACGAAGCGTGTCATTTATTACGCTTGTCAGTGTAGGCACTTTTAATTAATCATGTGAAAAAAATTGCTTATAAACTATTCAGCAACAATCATCGACAGTATTGCCTAAAGTGATTTACCACTCTCCATTATCGATACGCATCTTATCTTTGACACCATAGTTGTAGAGGTAGCACCAAGCGCTGCCATGCCGGGTCTGGAAGATCTCACGGCAATAGGTGCCTGTTAACGGAGCGTGATGGCAATACTCTTCTAGCTGGTCAAGCAATGCCAATTGGTCGCTGTTAATTGCATAGACTTCTACTAATGCACCTTGGGAGGCTTTCTGCTTCGCTCCTGGGTAGGGGCCAAGGTCATACAGTGTCAGAGCGGTCAGGTAGTCATGACCTAACAGCGCTGTGCCGCCCAACCAGTGGTGGTTGCGTTGCCCACGTTTCAAGGTGCCATATACCGCGACGCGGGGGCACCGGGCTATGTCGCGCTTTAAGTTATCCATAAGAGTGCTCTTCAATGTAACGCGACCTGAAAAGAAAGATATAGCTGCTATTCATTCATGAGTTCCTTGCTTGTCATGCTGGCGTAGAGGATAAGATGCTAAGAATAAATTATGTGGTGCCGCCTGCTTTATGGAAATTAAATGATGAAAAAATTGATTAACCGTTTGCCCATGTACGTGAAATTTGCCCTAGTACTGACGTTACCACTGCTTGCCTTGGCGTGGTTTACAGTAAACGGGGTGCTTGACCGGCAAGCGGCGGTAAAGGAACTGCAACGGCTGCAAACGATGACAGCGTTGGCACAACATGCCGGTGATTGGATACATGAAATGCAGCGTGAACGGGGTATGTCATCCGGCTATTTGGCAAGCGAAGGTGAGGCGTTTGGGGAGCGCTTGAGCCAGCAGCGTGCCGCAACCGATGTGGCTGCTGAGGCGTTTATTCAACAGCGTGAGGAACTAGACGGCAAAACGTTAAGTACAGCCGCCAGTGGCCAGCTTGATCAACTTATTCAACAGTGGCAGCGAACGGCTGAATTACGCCGTGAGGTCGATCAGTTATCCGTAGGGATGACATTAGCACTTAATCATTACACGGGTATTAACCACCAGCTGATGAGCTTAGTGGGATCACTTGCTCAGCAAACCAGTGAGGGGGAGATCAGTCGTCAACTTGCTGCGTATTTTAACCTTCTTCAAGCGAAAGATTTAGCGGGCATTGAACGTGCCATGCTATCGGCAGCGTTTAGCGCGGATGGTATGAGCTTTGAAATGCTGAACCGTTATCTCTCCTTATTGGGTGAAGAGGTTGCCTTTCTAACTGGGTTTCGCGCATTTGCTGCAGTAGAAACTCAAAAGCAGCTTGATGATGCCTTGAGCGGCCCGGAGATTGAGCGCTTGATTGAACGACGTGAGCTGGCTATCCAGCAGTACAACGTGGGCGGTTATAACGTTGATCCTAACGAATGGTTTGAGTGGCAAACTGTTAAAATAGGTCGCCTGAAAGCGCTTGAAAACAGCGTAGCCGAGGGAATAATTACAACTACAGCGGACATGCAACGTGCCGCTCAAAATGCCCTGTGGCGTTATATTATCATCTCGCTCTTAGCCACCATACTGGCTGTTGTGATGGCGATATTAATAGTGCGTACCCTGACTCGCCCTTTAACTGCCGCCCTGGCTAATATCTCTTCGCGCGGCAATGATTTAACGCAGCGGCTAGCGGTGCCGGGTTCAGACGAGCTTTCTCGACTTTACCGAGCCTTTAATGATGCTTCGGGAGATACGGAAGCGCTCATTGGAGAAATTAAGCGCAACGCGCAGTCGGTGGAGCTGGCCAGTGGTGAAATCGCCCAAGGTAACCAAGATTTAGCTCAGCGCACGGAAGAGCAATCGGCCTCGTTGGTGCAAACGGCTTCTAGCCTTGAAGAAATTACCGCCACCGTTCGTCAAACCGCTGAGAATGCCCATGAAGCGCAACGCATGACGAAGGAGGTTGCATCAGAAGCTGAAGACGCCTCCTCCATTGCGCAAAGAGCCCAGGAAGCCATGCGGCATATCCATGAATCCAGTGACCAAGTAACCACGATCATCGCGGCGATTGACAATATTGCCTTTCAAACTAATTTGTTGGCGCTGAACGCGTCTGTGGAAGCTGCCCGTGCCGGTGAGCATGGCCGTGGGTTTGCGGTTGTTGCCAGTGAAGTGCGCAAGCTAGCCAGCCGTAGTGCAGAAGAAGCGAACCAAATACGCCACTTAATTGATAACAACATCGCTAAAATTAACGAGGGCGAAAGCTTAGTAACGTCTACTAGCAGTACCTTGACGACCATTTCTGAGCGTGTTCAAAAGGTTGCACGGCTGATGGAAGAGATGGCTTCCGCTACGAATGAACAGTCCGCCGGTGTTGAGCAAATTAATAGTGCCATGGGTCAGTTAGAAGAGGTTACCCAGCAAAACGCAGCGCTTGTGGAAGAAGTCGCCGCTGCTAGCCGCTCGCTAGATGAACAAGCAGAAGAAATGTCCGGGAGAATCAGTAAGTACCACGTCGGGTCAGCCCCTTCGGAAAGCACCCCGCTTCTCAAGGCTGACTATCGTACCCAGCAGGCTTTTTAGTATCTCCTATACTCTGGGTTCATTTATTGTTTTTTAAGGTAATTTGCTATGAAAAAAAATGATTTACCCTCGGCAGCGGGCGATGTAGCGGAGCAGTATCCTGACATTTGGGAGGCTTATGCAGCGCTAGGTAAGGCCTGTGCTGAAGCTGGCCCGCTAGATGCGCGCAGCCGCCGCTTGATTAAGCTATCGCTGGCGATAGGTGCCCGTTCCGAAGGGGCGGTCCACTCCCATGTTCGCCGTGCCCTGGAGGAGGGCTTAAGCTCTGAAGAGCTTAAACAAGTCGCCATGTTGGCGATTCCTACGGCTGGGTTTCCGGCCGCTGTGGCAGCCTTGACCTGGATTGAGGATATTACCGATCCTCAGTAGCGGTTCCCCGCGATACTCGCCATGTGCGTATGTACATAAACACACAACCCGGGCCTAGGCCCGGGTTGTGTGCGTTTGTGACAGGATTGATGAACGTTGAGATTTTCCTGTTCTATAGATCTTACTGTTCTTTAGGTCTTACTGTTCTTGAGAGATTGCGTTTCGATATCTCTGTCGACAGAAGAAACATAGTACTCGTCGTCGAAGGCCCCTTCAGGTTCCTTGAGCCACACTAGGCAAATCACCCAGCTAATGAACGCGCCAGCAGCGATGATGTAGAAGAACTGCGAGGGGGTGACAAATGTAAAGATAGTCAGGTACACCACAGCACCCACGTTGCCGTAGGCACCTGCCATGCCTGAAATTTGCCCTGTGATGCGGCGTTTGATGGAGGGAATAATACCGAACGTCGCTCCTTCAGCTCCCTGCACGAAAATCGACGTGCCGATGGTCACTGCAATGGCCAGAATCAACGGCCAGCTTGAATTGAGTAATGCCATCATTAAGAAACCTACGCTAATGCCGAACATGTAGCACAGCATCACAAAACGCCGGTTACCCATGCGGTCAGACACCATACCGCCCATGGGCCTAGCCACAAGATTGACGAACGCAAACGATGCTGCGATCAGGCCAGCCGTGGCGGCATTGAGTCCCCAAGTCTCCTCAAAGAACATAGGCAGCATGGATACGACTGCCAGCTCCGCGCCGAAGTTTGCAAAGTAAGTGCTGTTAAGCGCAGCCACACTATTGAAGGAGTACTTATCATCTTCAGGTACTCCCTTGCGCAAAATTGGCAGGTTAACCCGCAGAATTTGTACAATTTGGTAGATCACAATCGCGACGATAACGAGGTAGGCGATGGTGGCGCCAGTGACCGATAAGTAGCCCATGTACTGGATACGCCACACCAAAATGGCGAGTACGCCAACGAGTGGGATGGTCCAGATGATCAGCTTGATCATATCGGCCCAAGAGCTCACTTCCATGGCTGCCGTTTTACGTGGTTTGCGATGGGAGCTGGCATCAGGACCATCAGTGATCGCGAACCAGTAATAGACGCCGTAAGCCGCCATCACGATGGCACTTTGAGCAATTGCCCAACGCCAGCCATCGGGCCCGCCGTACATGCTTAGAGCAATGGTCGGGAGCGACATGGCCGCTACTGCGGAACCAAAATTGCCCCAGCCAGCGTAAAAGCCCTCGGCAAAGCCGATGTCCTTGGGCTTGAACCACAGCGCGGTCATATGGATACCTACCACGAAGCTGGCACCGATCGAACTCAGCACTAAGCGGGCGACCAGTAGCTGGGTCATGCTATCCCCGAAGGCGAATGCCAGTGCCGGTATCGACATTGTCACCATTAGCACTGAAAACACGCGACGCGGACCGAAGCGGTCCAATGCCATGCCAACAATAATACGCGCAGGGATGGTCAACGCGACGTTGCAAATGGCGAATAGCTTGAGGTCGTCCGGGGTCAGCCAGTCGACGCTCTTGAGCATACTCGACGCCAGCGGCGCCATGTTGAACCACACGTAAAAGGTAATAAAAAAGGCGATCCAGGTCAGGTGCAAAGCCCGGATTTCAGGGCTGCGAAACTTGAATACAGAGGAAACTTTCATGGGCGTCTCATCCTGTGTCCCAAGGGTGGTTTAGGGCTGCTCAAGGACTGGGCAGGATCAATAAAGGACATTCGGCGCGTCGAGCCAGGAACGAGCTGACACTGCCGAACGTCATGTAGTCGAGTTCATCGACAAAATACGTCAACGACTTGGCGATGATGCCACCGTCTGGTTGATGGCTATGACGGGCGATCACCAGCAGGTCTGGCGAGAGTTTCTGAGTTGCTTGCAGCAGCATCTTGCGGGCATCTCCCTCGGCTAGCAGCAGCTCTGCTTCGAAACCCTCGCCGGTAGCGAATGTCACGCCTTCTTGAAGGTGCTGTTTAAGCTCGTCACGCTCTTGTTGAAAGAGCGTTTCGTTGTTGTCGGTAGCGTCGAGAGGGTTCTCAACGACACCGACGAGTACCAGCAGGGGTTGGTTACAGCGGAACATATTGACGATTTGAGCAAGCGCCAGCTTAGCGTTTCGCGAACCGTCGTAGGCGATCATGATTTTCATGGTGTCCTCCCGCAGTGGGGTAGGGGATCAAGACCCGGCGCTTAGCGCCGGGCGTAAAGATTAGGGGTTCTGAACATAGGTCAGGGGTTTTTAACGTAGGCACCCTTGCGCAGGTAGAACCACCAGTTAATAACAAGGCAAATCGCGTAGAAGGCCGCGAAACCATACATAGCCAGTTCCGGTGTGCCGGCTTGAATTTGTTCGCCCATGACCCGAGGGGCGATGAAAGCGCCATAGGCGGCAACGGCAGAGGTCCACCCCAGTACCGGGCCTTTCTGTTGTTGGTCGAAAATCACGCCTATGCTGCGGAAGGTTGAACCATTGCCAATACCGCTGGCGGCGAATAGCACAATGAACAGCAGAAGGAATATCCAGAAGAATTGGTTGGGGTCAGTGGCGTTATAGGCCAGCATCATCACATAGCCGGTGGCCATAGAGGCGACCACCATAACCGCAGAAATAAGTTGGGTGACGATTGAGCCGCCCACCTTGTCGGAAATCCAACCGCCCAACGGGCGTATCAGTGCACCTACAAAGGGGCCTATCCAAGCCCATGTTAAGGCGCTGGGGGCCTCTGGGTTGGCTACGCGGGTGAGTGAGCCATCGGCGGCCACTTCCATCATATTGCCGAAGATAACGTTAATAGAGAGGGGCAGTGCCGCAGAGAAGCCAATAAAAGAGCCGAAGGTCAGGATGTAGAGAACCGTCATTGACCAGGTGTGCTTATTGGAAAATATCGCGAACTGCTTCTGAATATTGGGCTTAATGTCGCCTGGAATTAGGCGCAGCAACACCAGAGTTAGCACAATGGTTAGCGGCAGAGCAATCCACATATTAAGCCAACCGAGAGCCAGCATGCCGATGATCGCAGTCACTAAACCTACGCCATAGAGCCCTAATATTTTACTGAAAGCCGCCAGCGGAGAGCCGGGATTGGGGGTAATGGTGCGCAGGTTATTCATTCCAAACCAGCCGGCGAACGCTAAAGGAATCAGGAATACGAGCCAGATAAAGCCAGCATTCTGAATCCATGTGTCGGTACCTGCTTCGATGCGGCCAATTAAGGTGCCACTGGCGCTTTGCAGCTCTAGCGGAGCACCAGCAAGAGCGCCGAAAATACCAACGGTCATTACCAGCGGGATGACGATCTGCATGGTGGTAACGCCAAAATTGCCTAGCCCCGCATTCATACCCAGGGCATAGCCTTGCTGCTTACTGGGATAGAAGGTAGAAATATTGCTCATTGAGCAAGCAAAGTTACCGCCCCCGATGCCAGAGAGTAGTGCTAAGGCTTGGAATACCCAGAACGGCGTGCCTGGGTTCATAAGTGCAAGCCCAGTACCCGCGGCAGGGATCATCAATAGGGCGGTCGTTAAGAAAATGGTGTTACGCCCGCCAGCAATACGGATCATAAACGACGCTGGAATACGCAGTGTGGCACCAGCAAGTCCGGCAAGCGCCGTTAGGGAAAAAAGTTGATTAATCGTAAATGTAAAACCGAGGTTTTGCATTTGAGTGGTGATCATTCCCCACATCATCCAGACAGCAAAGCCCATCAGCAGGCTAGGGATGGATATCCACAGGTTGCGGTTAGCGACCCGTTTGCCTGTTTGTTCCCAGAAGTGGGCGTCCTCGACATCCCACTTCTCAATGTCGGCGTTTCTTTTGCTCATGGCGGTTTCCCCTTGGCATTAAACCTTTCTGCAAACAGCTATTAACCGGCAAGATACGCCTGAGAGGAGAGTAGGGAAACCAGGGGAAAAGGCTCGAAAATCAGCGACATACCACTTGAGAGGTAGTCGCTGAGAGAGATAAGCTAATTGATTTTAAAGAGAAAAAATCAGAGGGGGTAAAATTAAAACAGTGTAAAAGTACCCAAGAAGTCTTTGGAGGTAACCACTCAGAGTCGGCTAGTGATCCAGTCCTTCTTGCACTGCCCAAACAGCGGCTTCGACACGAGAGCGTAGGTTAAGCTTTTTGAGTAGATGCTTAACGTGGACCTTGACGGTTCCTTCGGTAATATCCAATTTGCGTGCGATGAGCTTATTAGATAACCCGCCCGCCAGTTGCTGGAGAATTTCTCGTTCGCGCTGCGTCAGGCTGTGAACGTCGGGGGTAGTGGGCGCATTGCGTTGATTACGCAGCGCTTCGGCCAGCAATGCGGTTAGGCTTTCACTAATCACCATACGTCCTAGGGCTGCTTGGCGCAGTTGGCGAACCATGTCTTCTGGTTCCATATCTTTTAGTAGATAGCCGTCTGCTCCGGTGCGTAGCGCAGAGACAACATCGTCTTCGTGATCAGAAACAGTAAACATTACCACTCGGCCGCTGTAGTTAGCTTCTCGTAGGCGGCGTAAAGCCTCTAACCCGTTCACGCCCGGCATGTTCAAATCCAGTAATACCAGGTCGGGTTCCATGGAAAGCGCCAGCGCAATGCCCTCTTCAGGGTTGCCTGTTTCGCCAACTAACTCAAGGTCATCTTCAAGCTCTAGCAGCTGAGCTACGCCACGGCGTAGCAGTGGATGGTCATCGATGATCAGCAGACTGGCAGGTGAATCGTTAGCGGTTGTCAGCGTCATTATGAAGCCCCAGTACCAAAATGAGAGTCGGAGTCAGCCGCAGTGGGCTGCTGTTGGATCAAGCGAGCAGTTAATGGGGTAAAGACAAGCTCTATGCGGGTCCCCCCGGTGGGGCGGTTAGCAATGCTTAGTTCTCCATTCAGGGTGGTCGCTCGGTCACGTATAATCACCAACCCATAGTGCATCGGTGGCGAGCTATCGTCTTCCAGCCCGATACCGTCATCTTCAACACGCACAAGCAGCTGAGCATCGGCAAAGCGCACGGTAACCGCCGCCCAATGAGCTTGGGCGTGCTTATGAGTATTGGCCAGCGCTTCACGAATGATTTGCAGCACGTGAATATCTTCATTGGGGTTCAGTAAATAAGGCGGTACATCGTAGTTCAGTTCTACGGTCGCCCCCATTCGCTGGGTAAATTCATCAACGGTTTGACGCAAGGCAGATTGAAGGCCTGGCCCTTCAAGCTTAAGCCTGAAGGTAGTTAGCAGTTCACGCAGTTGGCGATAGGCGCTGTTTAAGCCGACACGTAGTTCATCGAACACGGCTGCTTGAGCCTCTTTGGTGGCATCTTTTTGCTGCATGCGTTCGAGTCGAGCGACCTGCATCTTGAGGTACGATAACGACTGAGCCAATGAGTCGTGCAGCTCTCGGGCGATGATGGTTCGTTCGTTAATCAGCGTGACATGCTGCTCCTCTTCGATGCGTCGCTGAAGGTACACTGCCGTGGCGAGCTGGTCGGCTAAAATAGTGAGCAGCCGACGCGTACTATCGTTGAGGCGTTCGTTTGGATACCACACCTCCAGAGTGCCTAGCAGCGTGTCACCTACGCTGATAGGTAACAGCAAGCATTGTGCTTGGTCGCTGGCCATGATCTCTAGCGGGCGGGGGTCTATCAGACAAGCATGGCAATGTTGATCGCGACAATACTCTGGCCGAGTGCGTGAATGGGTTTCTAAAACGGGCATTTCCCGCTGATCAAAAGGGTCGTTCAGAGATAGTCGTATCGGCCCAAGCGTCAGCAGTTCTTCTAATTCACGTAGCATAGGCGCTGCGCTGGAACACAGGTCATTACCGCCACCATAAAGTGAACGACTGGCATCATGCATCACCCGCATCGCCTGGTTGCTGCGCTCAAGCTCCAGTTTCTTGCGCGATACCTTGTCTTCCAACGCGGCATAGCTGGAGGCCAACTCAGCAGACATCGTGTTGAAGGTGTCGCCAAGTAAAGCCAGCTCGTCGCTGCCGCGAATCTGTGAGCGCGGTGTAAAGTTACGTTGTGCTGCCTCCCTGGCGAGCACCATCAGCTGACGCAATGGCAACACCAAATTGTGGCGAACGTCGTAAAGCGAAATCAACACCACAATGGCGATCAACACAAGAAAGAGCACTTGCATCAAGCCCAGCAGCCTTACCTTCGCTTCGGTGCTGTTTTCAAGCTGCGTTACGAGGACCTCAATGTCGCTGACTAGGGTGGCGATCATGCTATGGAAGGCATCTAGCGCGATACCATCACCAGTAGGAGCATCTTCAAGAGCAGGGCTAAGCGTGCGTTGCCAGTAGGTCTGAATTTTTTCTAGCTGATGACGAGCCTCATGGTGCTCATCAAGGGGGATGCTTTGTTCCAACGCGGCACTGTATAACCGCTGATCGAAGCGTGCCACTAATGTTTCGAGCTGTTCTACGCTGTTGAGCCGCTCTTCATTCGTCTCTTGTGGGCCATACTCGACGCGCTGCAATGCTCCCATAATCTGGTAGGCGTTCATGCGTAAAGACCCAGCAACGTTAATGGCAGCAGCATCGCCACGGGTACTGTTGGACATTGCCATGGTTAGGGTGATGCTAATTAGTGTCATCCCGCTAATTGCTAACAGAGACGCAATAATGCGAGCTACGAGGGAGCGTTGCAGTAATTTCATGACGGTTTCGAAAACGCACAAGTGCTAGAAAAGTGTGGCATTGACTGGCTCTCGATATGGGGGCTATTACTTTGGGGTTAGCCCGTCTACCTCCGATGCTTTTTGACCTAAACCCGGCATTTAACGACAATTCTGGCACGTCTTCTGATGTCTTCATACCCTCGCCGGGAAACACCATGCTTTCACCTACGCCACCTTCGTCACTGAAGACATCAAAAGAGCCAGTCAATGGCTACCAGATGCTGGTAGCCATGCTATTGATGCCGCTGGCCAGCGCGTTAGCGGTAGCCAGCTGGACACTGTATACCCTGCTCGCTATTCATCCTGTCTACGTGCTGTTACCGCTGGGTAGCGGTGCCCTATTGGCCTGGCCTGCATGGCGGTTGGCTCGCCGCAACAGCACGTGCCGCCTGATGCAATGGCTGCTGTTGGGGCTGGCGCTGGTGCTCATTGGGTTTGGGGTGGCCAATCAACCTGGTGAATTTCTGCTGGTAGGAGGGGGGTTAGGGGTGGGAGGTGCTGTTATTGCCACTGGCATCGCCCATGCCAACGGTTGGATGCCTGGCTGCCTGAAATGCTTATTAATAGGACTCTTCCTGGCCATCGCGGCAGGCGTGGGATTTTCTTTACGCATGGAACCCTTAGTGGTTCAAGCCTATGGTTGGCGGGCCGCACCTCTGAGCCTGCTCATTCCATTAATCATGATAATGCTGCTGTTATGGCTGTTTGTCGAGTCACCTGAATAATGCCATCAACTCATTTAACCAACTAACGATAAGGCGCTTTTTATGACCATAGCGACATTTTCCGATCTACTGCAAGAAGCGCGTCAGCAAGCGAAGCCCCAGCGGTTGCTATTTGTGTTCGTTCACGCTGAGCTGCCCGATTTTCCTGATGCTGAACAGCGTCGCCGTTTCGAACAGGGCGAGGGCGGTGTGCTGGTGCCTGTCGTCTGCGTGGACAAGTCGATAGATGAACTGAGCAGTATGGCGGCGTTGGTTGAGGAGTCTCGGCGTACTGGGTTTGAATGGGATTTGGTATTTGCGGCGGCCATGGACGACCCTGCCGATGATGCCGACGTTGAACGTCAGCTTCAGCGAATGACCGAGTCGTTACAAATGGGCAACATTACCTCGTTCATTGCTTTCGATCATCAGGGCGATGCCGTTAACGTTGGCTGAGGATGTTCCGTGGAGCACTATTTTGTCATCAAGCATCTGCATGTCACGGCTGCGGTGTTGAGTATTACGCTTTTTGTCGTGCGCGCATGGTGGTCAGTGCGAGAAAGCCCTCGGCTCAACGCGCGCTGGGTTAGGGTGCTGCCCCATCTCATCGATACTGCTCTGTTGGGGCTGGGGGTCACCTTACTCATGCTGCTCTCTGTATGGCCCTGGCAGCTTCCTTGGCTTGGCGCCAAACTGCTGGCATTACTGGCGTATATCGGTATTGGTACCTTTGCGATTAAACGTGGGAAAACACCCCAAGCGCGTGCGGTTGCCGCCCTGGTAGCTATCGTTTTATTTGCCTATATGGTGGGGGCCGTTATTCGCCACAGCCCACTTTCCTGGTTAGCGTGACGTTATCCGCGCCTCTCCTGATGCATATCAGGGTTAAGCGCCCTCACAGTGCTTAGCATCGAACTCTGTCGTTTACATAGACCCCTGTGGTGTTCGCCATTGATTCCTTTATGTAGGAGTGCGTTTAGTGTCATTGCTACCGTTTGCTGTTCCAAGGCCATCTGCAGTGCTGCCGCTACCGATAAACCTTGAACATTTGATTCGTCTTCTTGATCCGAAGGTGCCTTTTATTATCAAGCAGCGTGTGGTCGAGTCTTTACTTAACCATACGTTTGCTGAGCCTCTTCAAGAAGGGGAGTTCGATGTTTTAGAAGGGCGGCGTATTACGCTAGCCATTGCCGATTTAGGGATAGCGCTCAGCTTGACGCTGGAAGCCCAGCGTTTGGTCGTGTGCCGTGAACTTGGCGAGGCAATTATTCGTGGTGGCTGGCGCGAATTTTTGTGTCTGGCGACGCGTCGCGAAGACCCCGATAGCCTGTTTTTTCAGCGCCGTTTAGTCATTGAAGGCGATACGGAGCTGGGACTGACGCTGAAGAACCTACTTGATGGACGTGAAGAGAGTTTCGCCCAAGGGCGCTTGGGGGAGGTGTTAATAGGGCTAGAGAGGTTTGCGCGCAGGGCATAATGTCATCGTCTCCAGCCTCGCTGGATGTTTAATAGGTGGCCTCGGTCCTTCGCCAAGGCCACTTGTTATCAAGCCGCGTCGAGGGGACGTGAGGGGCCGAAGTGCTCAAAGTGGCGGCGGTCTGCGCTAATGCCCAGCTCAGCCAGCGCACTATTAATGGCGGTCATGAAACCCTGGGGGCCAACAAAATAGCAGCGTGCCATAGGCCCAGGCAGGTAGTCGGCTAATAAGGAGCGGTCAATACGTCCGTTATGATCGGCACGGTTTCCGCGTTCATGAATAGTGACCGCCTGAAAACGTTGGGGGTAGGCCGCTTTTAAAGCGTCAAGCTCGCCATTGAAAGCGTGGTGATCGACGTCTAGGGCAGCGTGTAAATAGACAACCTGGCGCCCTAGCGCCAGCGCATGGCGTGCTATGGGTAGCAGGGGTGTTTGACCGACGCCTCCGCTGGCAAGCAGCAGCGGTTCGTCACCTTCTACCAGCGTCAAATCACCTGCGGGGGGAAGCAGCTCTAGGCTATCGCCTAGTTGCAGGACATCGTGGAAATGACGGCTGGCTTGCCCCTCTGCTTCGCGTTTAATCGAGATGCGATAGCTCCGACCATTGGGAATATCCGATAGGCTGTAATGCCGATAGACCTGCTCACCGTTGATGGTCAGGCGCACGCCGATATATTGGCCAGGCTCATGGTCAGCCACGCTGCCACCATCTTCGGGTTCCAGAATAAACGAGCGAATTAAGATGCTCTCCTGCTGGGTGCTGGCAATCTTAAACCGGCGTGTGCCCCGCCAGCCGCCGGGTCGTTGCTCGAACTCACGGTAACGCTGGTCTTCAAGATCGATTAAAAGAGCAGCGAGTTCGTTATAAAGTGCTCCCCACGCATCGGCAATGGCGGGGGTAACGGCATCGCCAAGGACATCACCAATGGCTGCTAATAAGCATTCACCCACAATGGGGTACTGCTCTGGAAGAATACCCAAAGAAACATGTTTACTGACCACAACGGCCAACGTGGCGCGTGCTTGAGCAGGGTTATTGCGTAGTTTTACATAGGCCAATACCGCGTTAGCTAAGGCGCGTGGCTGGCCTCCGCTTTGCTGATGAGTCTCATTAAAGAGCGGTTTGACCTCAGGGTAGCGGGTAAACATTAACGGATAAAAATGCTGAGTAATGGCGTCCAGATGTTCTGCAACTATGGGCGCCGTCGCATTAATCAGCTTTGCCTGTTCAAGTGTTAGCACGGGTAATACCTCTTTTCTTTAAGATGCTTTATAAATGCATCTTAAGGTCTAGAAGGGATAAATGCCACCTGTGTCGCCAAAAGATGCATTTTTGATACCTGTCATGGTTTTTGAAGATTGCAAAGCGCACAATGCTATTTCCAAGTAATTCAGTCGGGATTCTGCCATGCCAACGATTACCTCATCCCAGCCAGCCTCCACGTGTAAGCAGCTCCCCTTGGTGCGACTGGCGTTTCGTCCTTTCTTCCTACTGGCCGCGCTGTTTAGCGTGCTATCTCTGCTGGTGTGGTTAGCTTTTTGGCACGGCAATATGTTGTTACGCCCCTACGGCGGGCTGATTTTTTGGCATCAACATGAAATGCTATTCGGCTTTGCGGCAGCAGTGGTTGCAGGTTTTCTCTTGACCGCTGTGCGCAACTGGACCGGGTTACCGAGCTTAAATGGCGGCCCGTTGATCGCGTTAGTGGCGTTATGGCTGTTAGGTAGGCTGCTAATGGCCTTTCCGATAGTCTTTTCTGTAGCGTTACCGAGGTGGCTGATAGTGATCGTCGACCTCGCCTTTCTTCCCGTCGTTGCTATCGTTATGGCGACGCTAGTGGTGACCGCAAAACGTTGGCGTAATTTAATTTTTGTCCCCGTGCTTATGCTATTTGCGATGGCGAATCTGGCGATGCACGTGGGGGTGATCAACGGCGATCCCGAGATGATTCGCCAGGCTGCCTACTTAGCGGTGCTGTTGATCACATTGATGATGACCTTAGTGGGCGGGCGGGTCATTGCCATGTTTACTGCTAATCGTCTCAAGCGCCCCAAACCAGCGCCTATTCCACTACTTGAAGTGGCTACACTGGGCAGTACCGGCGGTGTTGTACTCTTGCAACTGGCCATCTTGCTAGGTGTTGCCGTTCCTGTTGCATTCATGGGTGGAACAATGCTCTTCGCGGCCTTGGCGAACACGCTACGGATGGCACGCTGGGGTGGGCTGCATAGCTGGCGCGAACCGTTGCTATGGGGATTGCATGGCAGCTATGCCTTCATCCCATTGGGGCTTGTCATGTGGGTGTTAGCACTGATGGGGCTAATACGCACTGAACTTGCGATTCATGCCCTGAGCATTGGGGGAATGGGCGTTATGATGCTAGCCATGATGGCTCGGGTGTCACTTGGCCATACCGGTCGGCCAATACGCACCTTGCCGGGCATCGGCGTAGCGCTAGGGTTAATGCTAATAGCGGCCGTTATGCGCTCCCCTGTGTTGGCGCTGTTTCCCCAGATCACCCACTGGACTTATACGCTAAGCATCACCTTCTGGTGTGTGGCCTACGTTATCTTTCTGGCGCACTACACGTTGCCGTTAATGCGGGCGCGGGTCGATGGGCAGGAGGGCTAGGTTTTCAAAGGCTGGTTTTGAAGCACTAGTTTTGAAGGACTGGTTTTGAAGGACTAAGCGCTGAGGGTAGGAATACGCATAAGACGCGCCAGTTCAGGTTGCTGGTTGCCCAGCAGGTCAGCCAGCGTATAGCGGTCGAGGACGTCTAGAAACGCGGATAATGCCTCTTTAAGAATCGGTTGAAGACGACAGGCGGGAGTAATGATGCAGGCATTATCGCTATGAAAGCACTCGACTAACGCCATGCCATGCTCCATCTCGCGCACCAGCTCTCCCAGACCAATAGTGGCGGGGTCACGCGTTAACAGTAAACCGCCATTTTTGCCACGAATAGCCGTGACGTAGTGTTTCTGGCTAAGCTCCTGAACGATTTTCATCAAATGATTGCGCGAAATTTGAAAGGTGTCGGCAATTTCATGAATGGTGGAGCGCTCTTCTCCCTTAGCGGCAAGAAAGATCAATACGCGTATTGAATAATCAGTAAATCGAGTGAGCTGCATGGAGGTTACGTGGCTCCGAGAGTAGTCAAGCTGATAAAGAGTATGTTGTATGAATGTTCAGTAGGTTGCAATCTTGTTGGGATGAAATGTCGGGTGGCCCTGCCATACGGCAAGGCCATTTAAACGGAAAAGCGACCTTGGCCTGATGGCGCTTTTCCGTTGCTTTAGCTAGCGACGGTGCGGGTATTGTCCATGCCTGGTTGGCCATACCAGTAGCCGTCGCAGATCTCTGCATCCACCACGCTTAATGGGTCGGGGGGAGGCAGCCTATTTTGGCGGGCTTGGTCGAAGGCCTTGACTATCTCTGCCATACCTTCCGCCCGGGGGCTAAGGCGTGCTACTGACACGCCCATGGCGGCCATGTCCGGTAGTTCGTAACGAAGATCCTGACAGGCGCTTGAGAGGGTTTGTATGCCGTTGAGGGTGAAAACATCGCGAGACTCTTGGGAACGTAGTACTAAGCCTTCAGGATACTTTTGGCAAACAAATTTGCAGCGATCTTTGGGCGTTTGATGGCGTCGCGCGGTAAAACAGCGTGATGACCAGGCGAGTGGCAAGTGGCCGTAGGCAAACACCTCGCAGGGCTGGCTGACACCTGCCTGATGGCAGTCGGCGATCAGCTGGGCCAAGTCCTTTTTAGACATTTCTACCGGTGCTTGCCAGCGCTGCATCCCGGTGCGCTTCATAACGCCTAGCGTTGCGGGGTTATAAAGATTCAGCGCAGCCCCAGCGATAAACGGTAGCCCAGCACACGAAAGGCGTTGTAAGGCGCTTTGGTCGTTGGCTTCCACGATGAAGTCGCCGTTGTCGCAGAGCTTGCGCAAGTCGCGCAAATCGGCCTCAGATTCAATCAATGTTTGGCTGGCGAGCACCACTTGCTTGCCCGCTTGGGTAAGCTCGCGCCCAATGCCAAGCCAGTCGTCCAGTTTCATATCGCGACGCCTGGAGCAGACGGTCTCGCCTAGGGTAACGATCTCCACCGGCCAGTCGGCTGCTTCGCGGTAGAAATTGGCGTAGCGCTCTCGTGTCCAGTAGAACAGTACCGGGCCCAGGGACAGTTGCAGAGTCGGGGTAGACATGGAGAGCTCCTATTTCCAGCGTCGCTCGTAGGCGCCTAAGGTAGTGGTAGCACCTTCGGAAAGCTCGGCAAGGCCAGCCATCCAGGCATGTTCTGGTTGAAAGCGTCCAGGCGCATCTTCAAGACGGTCCAGTGCCTGACGCCAAATGCCGGCTACTTTAGACACATACGCGGGACTGCGCTGGCGGCCTTCAATTTTAACTGCGCTAATACCCAGTTCACGCAATTCGGGCAACAGTTCCAGGGTGTTGAGGCTAGTGGGTTCTTCAATGGCGTGATAGGTCTCACCGCCCACCTCAAAGCGGCCTTTGCACAGGGTGGGGTAGCCTGCGCGTTCACCTTCCGCGTAGCGGTCAATAAGCACATTGTTAAGCCGCGATTCTAGACCTTGGGGCGTCTCTTCCCAGCGAACATGCGCCGCAGGTGAGCAGACGCCTCGCGTGTTGGGTGAATCGCCGGTGAGGTAGGAAGAGAGGTAGCAGCGGCCTTCCGCCATAATGCATAAGCTACCAAAGGCAAACACTTCGAGTTCCACTGGCGTTTGCTTGGCTAAGTCACGTACCTGGGTGATAGATAACACTCGGGGCAATACGGCACGCGTGATGCCAAAGTGGTCATGGTAGAAACGTAGTGCTTCATGGCTGGTTGCCGACCCTTGTACCGACAGGTGTCGAGCCACGTTAGGGTGGCGCTGGGCAGCGTAATCAAGTAGCCCCATATCGGCTAGAATTAAAGCATCGACGCCTAGGTCGGCCGCCTGATCCACGGCGCGGGTCCACTGTTGCCAGCCATCGGGTTGGGGGTAGGTGTTAATCGCGCAAAGTATTCGTTTGCCGCGTTGATGGGCGTAGTCGATCCCTTCGCGGGCGCGCTTGTCGGTGAAATTTAGCCCAGCAAACTGGCGCGCGTTCGTCGCATTTTGAAAACCGAAGTAAACGGCATCGGCTCCTTCATCCACCGCACGCTTCAAGGCAGGCAAGTTGCCAGCAGGGCATACAAGCTCCATTGCGAAGACTCCTTAAGATGAAAACCTGAGCATAGTAGTCGCCTATTGTTTGCCTCCCTTTGACTCAGGTCATTATGAGAATGCTTTCAAAGGGGACGGAACGCCGCAGGGCCATGCGATGGATGCAGGTTTTTTTAAAAACGTATACCGTATGAATATTAACCAGCGCTTGCTGCGCCTACCGCTAGAGACCCCGTTAATTATGCAAGACGAGCCGTTGTTCAACCGCCCCCTGGTAGAAAAGTATGACCGGCCAGGACCCCGCTACACCTCCTACCCGACGGCGCCACAGTTTCATGCGGCGTTTGCCGAGGATGACTATCGCAGCGCCGCCGAGCGCAGTAATCAGGCTGAAGAACCAAAGCCACTGTCGGTTTATGTACATATCCCGTTCTGCAAAAGCCTGTGCTACTACTGCGCCTGCAATAAAATCATTACTCATAACACCGAGCGGGCAGCGGAGTATCTTCAGTGGCTAAGGCAGGAGATTAGCGTTCAAGGAGCGCTGTTCGATAGCACGCGACGAATGACGCAGCTTCACCTAGGGGGCGGCACGCCCACTTATCTGAGTAACGCTCAGTTGGGCGAGTTGATGGCGACATTGGATGATGCCTTTCATTTTGCCGCGCCTGAAGAGCGCGAGTTTTCGCTAGAAGTAGACCCGCGCACAGTAACCCCCGAGCAGGTGTATGAACTGTTCGCACTAGGGTTCAATCGGTTGAGCTTCGGTGTGCAGGATTTCGATCACGAGGTGCAGCAAGCGGTCAACCGCGTGCAGAGTGAAGAGCAGGTGGTCTCGCTGGTTAAGGCCGCCCGTGACGCTGGCTTTGAATCAGTCAGTGTGGATTTGATCTATGGCCTACCGCTACAGACGGTGGCCAGTTTTGATACCACGCTGAGCAAGATTATTGACCTACAGCCAGATCGCATAGCCGCTTATAGCTACGCTCATTTACCGGAATTGTTCAAGGCTCAGCGATTGATCCGCCCTGAGGATATGCCGCCGCCAGAGCGCAAGCTGGAGCTGTTGGAGCTAACGATTAATCGCCTGACCGCTGCTGGTTACGTCTACATCGGTATGGACCACTTCGCTTTGCCGGATGACGAGCTGAGCGTGGCCCGTGAAAATGGCACGTTGCAGCGTAACTTTCAGGGCTATTCGACCCACGCCGACTGCGACATGATTGGGTTAGGCATCACCTCCATCGGCAAGGTGGGGGATACCTACAGTCAAAACGTGAAAGAGACGGCCCAGTACCAGCACCGACTGGACGAGGGGCGTTTACCGGTCTTCCGTGGCTATCGCCTCAGCGATGACGACATCCTACGTCGTGATGTCATCAATACCCTGATGTGTCACGGCCATCTTGAGTTCGCTGCTATCGAGGCTCGCCACGGCATTGAGTTTGGCAGTTACTTCGCCAAGGCATTGAAGGAGCTGGAAGAGATGGCCGACGATGGCTTGATTGCCTTGCGCAACGATGAAATCGAGGTGTTGCCGGCGGGCCGGTTAATGATCCGCAATCTCGCCATGGCGTTTGATGCTTACCTGACGCCGAAGGAAAATCGCTACTCGCGGACCGTATAATGACATGGGTAGCCAGTGTCTATTCCTTAACGTTTTCTGCTCTATCACCTTGGGGGTAGATGGGGTGTATATGGAGGTAATCACGCAGTAATTCTGGTGTCGATCGCGCAGACTCCTCTCTATGGAACCCGCCTGACGGGTAATGCAAATTTCCGAGGAGCCTGGAGATCGACCATGAGTCACTTCATAGATCGGCTGAATTTCTTCCGCAAGGCCCGCGAGCCCTTCGCCAACGAACACGGTGAACTGCGCAGCGAATCCCGCCAATGGGAAGATAGTTATCGTGCCCGCTGGCAGCACGACAAAGTGGTCCGCAGCACCCACGGTGTTAACTGCACCGGTTCGTGTAGCTGGAAAATTTACGTCAAAAACGGTCTGGTAACCTGGGAAACCCAGCAGACCGACTACCCCCGCACCCGCCCCGACCTGCCCAACCATGAGCCGCGTGGCTGCCCGCGCGGTGCCAGCTACTCCTGGTACATGTATAGCGCCAACCGTCTTAAGTACCCATTGGTTCGTAAGCCGCTGCTGGCGCTATGGCGCGAAGCGCTTAAGGCACATCCCGACCCGGTCGATGCGTGGGCGTCGATTGTTGAAGACCCCGCCAAGACCAAGCAGTACAAGCGTGCTCGCGGCATGGGTGGCTTTGTGCGTGGTGACTGGGACGAGCTAAACGAGCTGGTGGCGGCTTCGAACGTTTACACCGCCAAACAGTATGGCCCTGACCGGATCATCGGCTTCTCGCCAATTCCCGCCATGTCGATGGTCAGCTATGCGGCTGGCAGCCGCTACCTGTCGTTGATCGGTGGTGTCTGCATGAGCTTCTATGACTGGTACTGCGACTTGCCGCCCGCGTCGCCCATGACCTGGGGCGAGCAGACCGACGTACCTGAATCTGCCGATTGGTATAACTCCGGCTACATCATCGCTTGGGGTTCCAACGTCCCTCAGACGCGTACCCCGGATGCCCACTTCTTTACCGAAGTGCGCTACAAAGGCACCAAAACCGTCTCGATTACGCCGGACTACGCCGAGGTCTCCAAGCTCACCGACGAGTGGCTCTCTGCCAAGCAGGGCACCGACGCCGCGCTAGCCATGGCCATGGGGCATGTCATTCTCAAAGAGTTCCACCTCGACAACCCCAGTGCCTACTTTACTGACTACGTGCGCCGCTATACCGATATGCCGTTCCTGGTGGAACTAGAAGCGCGTGCGGATGGCAGCTTCGCGCCGGGCCGCCAATTGCGGGCCAGTGATTTTGATGCCGCCCTGGGTCAGGAAAACAACCCTGAATGGAAAACCGTTGCCTGGGACGAAACCCGCGATCAGCTAGTAGTGCCGCGTGGCTCTATTGGTTTCCGCTGGGGTGAAACCGGTGATGAAATCGGTAAATGGAACCTGGAATCACTGGATGCTGCGGGCACTGAGATCAAGCCGCTCCTCAGCTTAGCAGCTCACCACGATAGCGTTGCACGCGTGGCGTTCCCTTACTTCGGTGGCATTGAGCACGAGCACTTTGAGCACGTCAAAGGGTCTGGTGTTGGCGCTGCCGATGACCTGCTGTTCCACAATTTGCCCGCCAAACGTTTGAAGAAGGCGGATGGCAGCGAGATGCTGGCGGTCACCGTCTTTGACCTGATGTGTGCTAACTACGGCATCGACCGTGGCTTTGCCGGTGATGGCGAAGATGATGGCGCGACCTCGTTTGACCAGGTTCGTCCCTATACCCCCGCATGGCAGGAAAAAATCACCGGTGTTTCGGCAGAGCAGTGCACCCGTATTGCCCGTGAATTTGCTGACAACGCTAACAAAACCAACGGTCGTAGCATGATCATCGTCGGTGCCGGTATGAACCACTGGTACCACATGGACATGAACTACCGTGGCCTGATCAACATGCTGGTGATGTGTGGCTGTATTGGTCAGAGCGGTGGTGGTTGGGCCCACTACGTGGGTCAGGAAAAACTGCGCCCGCAGACTGGCTGGACGCCACTGGCCTTCGGCCTAGACTGGCAGCGCCCGCCGCGCCACATGAACTCTACCTCTTTCTTCTATAACCACTCTTCCCAGTGGCGCTATGAAAAGCTTGAGATCAAAGAGATTCTTTCACCGTTAGCCAAGGCTGAGGATTACCCAGGCAGTTTGATCGACTTTAACGTGCGCGCTGAGCGTATGGGTTGGCTGCCGTCAGCACCTCAGTTGGACACTAACCCGCTACGCCTCGCCAAAAAAGCCGAAGCCGCGGGTATGTCTACCGCCGACTATGCGGTGCAGCAGCTCAAGAGCGGTGAACTACGCTTTGCAGCGGAAGATCCGGATGCGCCAGAGAACTTCCCGCGCAATATGTTCATTTGGCGCTCGAACCTACTGGGCAGCTCCGGTAAAGGCCACGAGTACATGCTCAAGTACCTGCTGGGTACTCGCCATGGCATTCAAGGCAAAGACTTGGGCGACTTCGGTGGTCAGAAGCCTGAAGAAGTCGTGTGGCGTGACGAAGCGCCAGAAGGCAAGCTCGACCTGCTGGTGACGCTGGACTTCCGCATGTCCACTACCTGCCTGTACTCGGATATCGTGTTGCCCACGGCGACCTGGTACGAGAAGGACGACCTCAATACCTCTGATATGCACCCGTTTATCCACCCGCTGACCGCCGCCACTGATCCGGCGTGGGAATCGCGCAGCGACTGGGATATTTACAAGGGTATTGCTAAAGCGTTCTCTAAAGTGTGT
This sequence comes from Halomonas qaidamensis, assembly GCF_025917315.1. NCBI lineage: Bacteria > Pseudomonadati > Pseudomonadota > Gammaproteobacteria > Oceanospirillales > Halomonadaceae > Halomonas > Halomonas qaidamensis. The sequence continues at coordinate 376,349 of NZ_CP080627.1, forward strand.
GTCGGCCACTTGGGCGAGGAAACCGATCTGGTTACCCTGCCGATGCAGCACGACTCGCCAGGAGAGTTGGCTCAGCCAGCGGTGATGGACTGGAAAAAGGGCGAATGCGCGCCGATTCCTGGTAAAACCATGCCGTCGCTGATCGAAGTTAAGCGCAACTACCCCGAAACCTACGAGCGCTTTACCTCTGTAGGGCCGCTGCTGGAAAGTATTGGCAATGGCGGCAAGGGCATTGCCTGGAACACCGACGATGAAGTCGAGCTATTAGGAAAACTTAACCATCGCAAGCTGGATGGCCCGCATAAAGGGCGGCCGCTGATCGACAGTGCGATCGATGCCGCTGAAATGATTCTGACCCTCGCGCCGGAAACCAATGGTCAGGTGGCGGTAAAAGCCTGGGATGCGCTCTCCAAAATTACCGGGCGCGATCATACCCACCTGGCAACGCCGAAGCATGACGAGAAAATCCGTTTCCGCGATATCGTTGCTCAGCCACGCAAGATCATTTCCAGCCCCACCTGGTCGGGTCTTGAGGATGAACACGTCTCCTATAACGCGGGCTATACCAACGTCCATGAGCTCATTCCATGGCGCACCGTGAGCGGCCGTCAGCAGTTCTATCAAGATCATGCTTGGATGCGTGCTTTCGGCGAAAGCCTGCTGGTCTATCGTCCGCCTATCGATACCAAGGCGGCTAAAGGCTTCACGCTGCCTGCTGATAACGGCTTTAAGAGCAAGGCGCTGAATTTTATTACGCCGCACCAGAAGTGGGGCATCCACTCCACGTATTCCGACAACTTGATGATGTTGACACTTAACCGTGGTGGCCCGGTGGTGTGGCTGTCCGAGGCAGACGCTGCCTCGATTGATATTGAGGACAACGACTGGATCGAGGTTTATAACGCCAATGGCTCTATTGCGGCGCGGGCGGTAGTTAGCCAGCGCGTCAAAGACGGCATGGTGATGATGTATCACGCTCAGGAGCGCCAGGTAAACGTGCCCGGCTCTGAGATTACCGGCACCCGCGGCGGCATCCATAACTCGGTTACCCGGGTGTGCCCCAAGCCAACCCATATGATCGGTGGCTACGCGCAACTCTCTTACAGCTTTAATTACTACGGCACTGTCGGCTCTAACCGCGACGAGTTCGTGTTGGTACGCAAGATGAAACACGTTGACTGGCTGGATGGCGAAAGCAATGACAGCGTTCAGGAGGCCGTGAAATGAAGATTCGTTCCCAGGTAGGCATGGTCCTCAACTTAGATAAGTGTATCGGCTGCCACACGTGTTCGGTGACCTGTAAAAATGTCTGGACCAGCCGCGAAGGCATGGAGTACGCCTGGTTCAATAACGTTGAAACCAAACCCGGCATTGGCTACCCCAAAGAGTGGGAGAACCAAGCTAAATGGAAGGGCGGCTGGATGCGCCGTACCGATGGTCGAATTGAGCCACGCATCGGCGGCAAGTGGCGGGTATTGGCGAATATTTTCGCCAATCCTGATCTGCCCGATATGGACGACTACTACGAGCCGTTCACGTTCGATTACCAGCACCTGCATACCGCCAAAATCGGTGAGCATCAGCCGGTGGCACGCCCTCGTTCGCTGATTTCTGGCGAGCGTATGAAGAAGATCGAATGGGGACCCAACTGGGAGGAGATCCTCGGTACTGAGTTCGCCAAACGACGTAAAGATGCCAACTTCGACAAGGTGCAGGCGGATATTTACGGCCAGTTTGAAAACACCTTCATGATGTATCTGCCGCGCTTATGCGAGCACTGTTTAAACCCCACCTGTGTAGCTTCGTGCCCAAGCGGTGCGATCTACAAGCGGGAAGAGGATGGCATTGTTCTGATCGACCAGGACAAGTGCCGCGGCTGGCGGATGTGTATTTCTGGCTGCCCCTATAAAAAGATCTACTACAACTGGAAAACCGGTAAGTCCGAGAAGTGCATCTTCTGCTATCCGCGTATTGAGGCGGGTCAGCCGACCATCTGCTCTGAGACCTGTGTTGGCCGCATTCGTTACCTGGGCGTTCTGCTGTATGACGCTGACCGTATTGAAGAAGTCGCCAGCTCGCCGGACGAGCGCGACCTTTACCATCGTCAGTGCGACATCTTCCTTGATCCCCATGATCCGGAAGTCATTGCCCAAGCGAAAAAAGATGGTATTCAGGACAACGTCATCAAAGCGGCTCAGGCATCGCCCGTCTACAAGATGGCTATTGACTGGGGGTTAGCGCTGCCGCTGCACCCTGAATACCGCACGCTGCCGATGGTGTGGTACGTGCCGCCGCTATCGCCGATTCAGTCTGCCGCTGAAGCCGGTCACGTAGAGTTCGACGGCATACTGCCCAAGATTGAATCGCTACGTATTCCAGTGAAGTACCTGGCGAATTTATTGACCGCCGGTGAGGAAGAGCCGGTAGTGCTGGCGCTCAAGCGCTTAATGGCGATGCGCGTTTACATGCGCGGTAAGCATGTGGATGGCGCGCCGAATGCCGAGGTATTAGATGCGGTGGGGCTCAGCGTTGCTCAAGTGGAAGAGATGTATCGCTACTTGGCGATTGCCAACTACGAAGATCGTTTCGTTATTCCCACCAGCCACCGCGAAATGGCCACCGAAGCCTTCCCCGAACGGGGTGGTTGTGGCTTCACCTTTGGTGATGGTTGCCACGGCGAGAGCCAGCCGAACCTGTTTAATGGCCGTAAGCAGACCAGCGTTTTGGTGAAACCGGCAGAGGTCTTCGACCCGCAGCCCCAATTTGAGGAGACTCGTCATGACTGATGCTGCCATTCCAACGCCAGTCTCATCGGCCCCGCTAGAGGCAATGTTAGACGCACCGAGCGAGCCTGTGCAGGGCATGCGTAGCCTACGGGTACTTGCCCGCCTGCTCGATTATCCGACTCAAGCGCTGCAGGACGCCTGCGGCGAACTCATCGAAATTCTCAATGCTGAGCGCCGCCTGGGAGCGGCCCTCAAGTCCTCATTGATGGAGTGGTGCCAGCGCCTTCATGAAGGCGATCTGCTGGAGCTGCAGGCCGAGTACGTGGCGATGTTCGACAAAGGCCGCGCCACGTCTTTGCTGTTGTTCGAGCATGTGCACGGTGAATCCCGCGACCGTGGTCAAGCCATGGTGGATCTCATGGCTGAGTACAGCGCCGCTGGTTTTGAATTGGACGCACGGGAGCTACCCGATCATTTGCCGGTGTTTCTTGAATACCTTTCGATGTGTGATGACGCGGAGATTGGCCGCTGGCTGGGCGAAATACGTCATATCCTGGCGTTGCTTACCGCTCGGTTGGAAGAGCGGGGGTCTGATCACGCCCTGGTGCCGCTATCGCTCTTGGCGTTAGTGGGCGCTGAAGGCGATGTAGAAGAGCACCGTCTCCAGGTCAAAAAAGAAGCACCCGACAACACTCCCGAAGCGCTAGATGCAGTATGGGAAGAAGAAGCGGTGCGCTTCTCTGCTAGCTCAGACGAGGATTGTGCACTGCAGTCTGCCGAAGGCCGTCGTCTGGCCGAGCGCAAACATACGGTTCATAGCCAGCCGGTACGCATCATGCCTGCTACCAACGTACACCATGCCAATCGTTAAAGGAGAATCATCATGTTAGACGCGATTGCGCTTTATCTAAATCACCTAATCTACGGTTACTACCCTTATCTGGTGGGTACGGTGTTTTTGATCGGCAGCCTAATGCGCTACGACCATGGTCAGTTCACGTGGAAGACCGGTTCTAGCCAAATGCTGTCATCAAAAAACATGCGCCTGGCTAGCAATCTTTTCCATATAGGCATCATCGTCATCTTCTTCGGCCATTTGGTCGGCATGCTGACGCCGCATTGGGTCTACGAGCCTTTCCTTCATGCTGGCACTAAGCAACTGCTGGCCATTGTGATCGGTGGTATTGCCGGCGCCATGTGTGTAGTGGGAGGCGCTATGTTGCTGTATCGCCGTATCGCTAATGCTCGGGTGCGCGCCTCTTCCAGTGTGATGGATACCGCGATCCTGGGGCTGATTGTTTTCCAGGCGTCATTAGGCATGGTCACCATTTTCTTCTCGTTGGGCCATATGGACGGTGAAATGATGGTCACGCTAGCCAGTTGGGCCCAGGCAATCGTCTTCTTCGGCGGCGGCGCTGCCAGCTATATGGAAGAGGTCTCTTGGATCTACAAGCTGCATATCTTCGTGGGCCTGACCATCATCCTGCTCTTCCCCTTCACCCGTCTGGTTCACGTCTGGAGCGTGCCGTTCGGTTATATCACCCGTCGGTACCAGCTGGTTCGCCGTCGCGGCTGAAAACTGGCCTGTATTTGCACAGGCGTAGAGGAGAAACAATATGCAGATGATTGATATTGAACAGCTACCGGGGGGCGTTACCCCACCGCCGGTGCGTGTCGGCAACGTCGCTATCGATGAAGAAACGATAGCGTTAGAAATGCAGTACCACCCCGCCGATACGGCGGGGGAGGCCCAGGTTCAGGCTGCCCGTGCCCTGGTGGTTAAAGAATTGCTGCGCCAACGCGCTATTGAACGAGGTTTGCTGTCAGCTGAAGACCACGCAGAAGCTCAAGAAGACGCTGCGATGGCTGCCTTGCTTGAACAGGAGCTACCGGTTCCTGAACCGGAAGAGGCCGATTGCCGACGCTTCTTTGATACCCATCGTGAGCGCTTTAGCGAACCATCCCAGCTGCGCGTTAGGCATATTCTGCTGGCAGCGGCGCCCGATGATTCACAAGGGCGCGACGATGCCTGCCAGCTGGGTGAGAAGCTGATTAAACAACTCACGGAGATCCCAGAACGTTTTGCTGAGTTTGCCCAACACCACTCCGCGTGCCCCTCGAAAGAGATGGATGGCGACTTGGGCTGGCTGGTGACGGGGCAGACCGTCCCAGAACTGGACCGAGCTTTACAACACTTACCCGAAGGGCTTCACGAGCGCCCCTTAGCTTCCCGTTATGGCTGGCACGTTGTCAGTATCGACGAGCGGCGTGAAGGGCGAGCGTTACCGTTTGAGCAGGTGGCTGACCGGGTACGTCATAGTCTGCGTGAGCAGGCGACCCGACGGGCGTTACGCCACTATTTGCTGGCGTTGGAAAGCGAGATCGGCGTCGAAGGCATTGTTCTGGATGACGATGCCGGCGGCAGTTTGATGCAATAGAAAAGCAAGAGGAGAGTGTGATGTCCCATGTGCCTGTCGATGCCCTTTTTAGCCCGCTTAACATCTCGGTGCTAACAATTTCTGATACCCGCGGGTTTGACGAGGATGGCAGCGGCGATTTGCTGGCTGCGCACCTGAGTGAATGTGGCCACAACTTAATGGAACGGCGCATCGTACCTGACGATATTTATCAGGTTCGCGCGGTAGTGTCGGAGTGGATCGCAAGGGCTGACACCCAGGTAATCTTGGTTAACGGCGGCACTGGCTTCACCCCCAGGGATACCACCCCAGAAGCGCTGACGCCGCTGTTTGATAAAGCTATTGACGGATATGGCGAGCTGTTTCGGCATTTCTCTTTGCAGACGATAGGAACGGCCACCATCCAATCGCGGGCGGTCGCAGGCGTTGCCAATCAAACGCTGATATTTGCGATGCCCGGCTCACCTAAAGCGTGCGCTATGGCGTGGGATAAAATTATCTCATTGCAATTGGATTCCCGTACTCGGCCCTGCAACTTTGCCGCGATGGTCCTACCTTTAGCGACGCCATGTAGCAGCCGTCATGCTACGCATAATGAGGCGGAGCGCGTATGAACTGTCAGTGTGGCGACATCGTAACGCCAGGATTGTTAGCGCTCTTTGAAGCACGTCAGCGGCTTATTGACGCTGCTACGCCACTTAACGGCGTAGAAACGGTTTCTCTTGAACAGGCGCCAGGGCGCGTGCTTGCTGAGGCAGTCGTTGCGCCTCTTGATATGCCTGGGGTCGACAATAGCGCGATGGATGGTTATGCGCTGCGCTTGGCTGACTACCCATCGGCTCGCCAGGGGGAAGGGTTGCCCATTATTCAGCGCGTACCGGCTGGGGCGGGCGTGATGTTGCTTTCCCAAGGCGGCTGCGCGCGTATCTTTACCGGTGCACCGGTACCTATGGGTGCCGATGTTGTGGTGCCGCAGGAGCGCGTCACGCTTGATCATCACGGGCATATTCATATCGAAGGCACGTTGGCTATGGGCGCTAATATTCGCCGTCAGGGCGAAGAAACCCGTGAGGGCGACCCGCTACTGGCAGTAGGCGAGTACCTCACTCCGGCATCGATTGCGCTGCTGGCAAGTCACGGAATAAGTGCCGTTACTGTTAAACGACGTTTGCGTGTGGCACTACTCTCCACCGGCGATGAGCTGATCGCCCCTGGTGCCCAACGATCGCCTGGGCAGGTCTTCGACAGCAACCGGGCAATGCTCAAGGCACTGCTAGCGCAGGCGCAGTGTGAGGTAATTGATCTTGGCGTCATTGCGGATTCGCCCGCGCCGCTACATCAGGCGTTTGATGATGCACAGCACGCTGCAGACGTGCTGATGTGTACGGGGGGAGTGTCGGTAGGCGAAGAAGACCACGTTCGGCCCGTTATCGAACAGCGTGGCGGGCTGCATTTCCATGGTGTCGCGATGAAGCCAGGCAAGCCCTTTGCGTTTGGCTATTTAGGTGCCGATCCTTTAGCAGCTACCCCGTTAATCGCGTTACCTGGCAATCCCGTCGCTTCGTTGGTTGGTTGGCAGCTATTGGCATTACCGTTTGTTCACGCCATGCAGGGCAGAAAAGTAGCGGCGTTGCAGTGTTACCCAATAAAAGCCGGTTTTGCCCAGCGCGGCCCCCGGGGGCGGTGCGAGTTATTGCGCGTGGTGGTGGACGGTAGTAGCGGGGAACCTGTCGCGACATTAGCGGGTGGGCAGGGGTCGCATATGCTCACCGCCGCCAGCCAAGCCGACGGCTATCTGATGATTAGCCCCGACACAGAGGTAATGGAAGGGAGTACCTACCACTATTACCCCATTAATCAGTTCGCCGCGTGAGCTTTGCTACCGTCTGCGGCGGCTGAGGTTGTTTGCTTGCTTATTCAAGGAGAGGGCATGTCGTTACGTCAAAAACCGCGCACCTTGGTCTATGCCTGCTCTGGCTGCTCTGATGTTGCGCAGCTGGCCAATAGTGTTGCACTGTGCCTTGATCATGCGGGGGAAGCAGAAATGTCCTGCATTGCAGGCGTTGGCGGCGGGGTGCCCGGTCTTGTACGAACTGCCCAAAGTGGACGACCGATCATAGCGATTGATGGCTGTCAGATGCACTGCGCTAGCCATTGTCTGGCGAATGCAGGGGTGTCGCCTACCAAACATGTGAAGCTTTACGAGAGTGGCCTTCGCAAGCGACGCGGCCAGTTTTATGACGAGCAAATAATCGACGACGTCACCGCAGAGGTGCAAGCACTGATTGCTCGGTTCCCCGTTAATGCCAACGCCTACGTAGAGGAGCCTAAAAAATGAGTACGTTAGTCGATGGGTTTGGCCGCACGGTACGCTATCTTCGCCTATCGGTGACTGATCGCTGTGACTTTCGCTGCGTTTATTGTATGGCGGAGGAGATGACCTTTCTACCCCGTGCCAAACTGCTCACCTTGGAGGAGTTGGCTACCCTTTCTCAAGCGTTTGTCGAGCTGGGGGTAGAGAAAATCCGCCTAACCGGGGGGGAGCCACTGGTACGTAAGGGCATACTCACGCTAGTCGAAAAGCTGGGCGAGCTGGAAGGCTTGCGTGAGCTAGCCATGACCACCAATGGTTCAGGGCTGGTAAAACATGCTGGAGCGTTGCGCCAAGGTGGGCTTGATCGGGTCAATATCAGCCTCGACTCACTCAAACCTGAGCGTTTTAAGGCGTTAACTCGGACGGGAGATCTAAACCACGTCATCGACGGTATCCGAGCAGCCCGCCAGGCAGGGTTCAGATCCATCAAGCTCAATGCCGTATTGCTGAAGGGGCGCAATGACGATGAAATTCTAGATCTCGTCAATTTCGCACGCGATGAAGACGTGGATATTAGCTTTATTGAGGAGATGTCGCTGGGCGCAATTAGCGAGCATCATCGCGGCGAAACCTATCTTTCCAGTGATGTAGTACGCGAGACGATCGAACAGCATTATCCGCTCCTGCCGACCACTGAAACGACCCTGGGGCCCTCTCGTTACTATCGTATGCCGGGTAGTTCGTCGCGCATTGGGTTTATTTCTCCCCATAGCCATAATTTTTGTGGCACCTGTAATCGGGTGCGGGTGACAGCGGAAGGGCGTCTGCTGCTTTGCTTAGGTAATGAGCACTCGGTAGATTTGCGCGCCATTATGCGCCGCTATCCGGGCGACACCCAGCGCCTAAAAGCGACCATTGTGGCGGCGATGACGAAGAAGCCTGAGCGTCATCACTTTACGACTGATGGTGACGTTCAAATAGTGAGATTTATGAATGCCACCGGTGGCTAGAGTCGCCTGGCCCGCCTTCCACCTTCCCTGTGTGCTAATCCGCTTTCCTGTGTGCTAACCCGCTACTCATCGCAACGTCTCCGCCCTTCCTTGTCAGCCCTTCATGACGCTTGATTCGACTGCTCCTGTTTAGAGTGCTAACAATATTATACTTTAGAGTGGTTTTTCATAAAAATTTTGCTATTTCAATTCGTGAAGTTGTTAATGTGCTCCTATAACTGGGCAAGATCAGTTAATAGGCGTTTTAGTTGCGTATACATGGTAGTGACATTTATATCTACGGCAGCTTAGGTGGGACGAAAGCGGCTTGCTTGTACAGCGATCGACGTTAATGCTGTTTATTACGCATCACCAGAATTAATAACGTTGATATTGATTATTACTATAAAAATAAACGGGCAGTCAGCTTATTTATGCTATTCAATGTTTTGTCTGATCCCCAAGCGCTCAATGCCATTCAGGGCAAGCACGATATCCTGCTTGTTTTTATTTCATGGTTAGTCGCATTGGCGGCATCTTATGCGGGGTTGGATACCATCAAACTGGTACGCAAGGTGACTCATTCACTTTGGCGTAGCGTATGGCTGTTTGCAGGTGCCAGTGCCATGGGGTTAGGCGTCTGGAGCATGCACTTTATTGGTATGCACGCCTATCAGCTTGATTTTCCAGTGACTCATGCGCCGGTGGCTACTCTACTTTCGATACTACCCGCTATTTTAGGTAGCCTGAGTGCTATGGTGGTGCTTTCTCGTCCTGCACCTTCCCATCATTCTTTATGGTTGGCGGGGGTGGGGTTAGGGGTGGGTATTGGGGCGATGCATTATAGCGGCATGGCTGCGATGCGCATGCCAGCGGAGCTGTATTACTCTTTGAATCTCTTCTTAATATCACTACTTGTTGCGGTTGTGTTGGGTATGGCAAGCGTCTATGTATACAGGCTTTGCCAGCAGGAGTGGGGCATACAGCGTTCAAGGCGCTGCGCTTTCATTGCAGCGCTGTGTGTCTCTATTGCAGTGAGCGGAATGCACTACGTAGCCATGCAAGCTGCTTGGTACGTACCGGATGGCCGTGTCTTAGTGTTGCCCATGCACTCGCACTCTCGGTGGCTTATTTATCTTATCGGTGTCGTGGCGGTATTAACCGCACTACTCACCCTGGTAGCAACCGGGGTTCAGCGCCGTCTGCATGCTAGTCAGCGCCATGAATATATGACGCAAACGCGGCTGCTAGAGGTAATATCTGCCCTTCAAGATAGCGTCGTTTTGCTTGATAACCGGGCACGCGTACGCTTGTGTAATGCAGCCTTCGAGCGGTTGGTAGGTAGTACTACTAATCAGTTGGTAGGAGCATCAATTGCGCATCTTAACTACGCTCAAGATAGTCAAACACTGAACGTGGAGATTCGCCAAGCGCTTGAGAAGCATGGCGAATGGAGTGGGATGATTAAGGCGATACGGGCTAATGGTCTAGGGTTTCCCGCTTGGCTGAGCGTTACGTGTGTGAACTACGCTGATAGCAATGAGCGTGATTATGTGGCGCTTCTTAGCGACCGCTCAGAAGAGCAACAGGCAGAGCAGCGTATACGCTATCTTGCCTACCATGACATGCTGACAGAACTGCCCAACAGGCGAGCTTTGCAGGCGCGGATTGAAGAGCTTGGTGCTGCTGAAAAAGCCGTTCATCAACAAGCATTTTTAGCGCTGCTGGATATTGACCGCTTTAAACTGCTGAATGACAGTTTAGGCCAAGATATTGGTGATGAGTTACTGCGTCAATTGAGCAAGCGACTTCAGCAGTGGGCAGAGAAGGGGCTATACGCCGCGCGGTTAGATGGTAACGAGTTTGCTTTATTGGGGGCATGTTCAACCAACGATGGCGCTATCGCCCAGAGTGAAGTCTGCTCTCTAATAGATAAGGTGCTGGCCTCGTTGACCGCCGACTATGACCTACAAGGGCATACCTACCCTTGTAAGCTTAATGTAGGTGTACTGATTTTTAACCCCGTTAAGCGTGAGGGCAGCGCCCCCCTGTTTAAGCGAGCAGATCTTGCTCTCCTGGTAGCGAAACGTCTTCGTGACGGACAGCCGCAGTTCTTTCGTGCGGAGCAGGAGCGAGAACTTGAAGAGCGTCTGATGATGGAGCGTGAGTTACGTTTTGCAATCGAGAATGATGAGTTATGTCTGCATCTACAGCCGCAAGTGAACGGTCAGCACGACGTCATTGGGGCCGAGGCCTTGCTGCGGTGGCAACACCCTCAGCGGGGGTTGGTGTCACCCGGTCATTTTATCGCGTTGGCCGAGGAGACCGGACTGATCTTGCCCCTAGGAGAGTGGGTGCTGAAAGAGGGCTGCCGCTTGCTAGGCAAATGGCATCAAGACGCGCAATTACAGCACTTGAAGCTTTCATTGAATGTTAGCGCGCGCCAATTCCAGCAGCCTGACTTTACTGACCAGGTGTTATCTATCATCGAGCAATATGATGCGCCACCAGCGCGGTTAACGCTGGAGTTGACCGAGTCGCTCCTGCTGATTGACCCAGAGGGGACGATCAATAAAATGCAGCAGCTACAGCGCATGGGTGTCAGCTTTGCATTAGATGACTTTGGCACGGGATACTCATCACTCTCTTATTTAAAACTTCTACCGCTGGATACGCTGAAAATCGATATCGCTTTTGTCAGGGATTTAACCCTTAATAGGCAGGCGAGACCAATTGCTGGGACGATAATTACATTGGCAGAAAGCCTAGGGTTGGGAGTAATTGCAGAAGGTGTAGAAACAGAAGATCAGCGCTTAGTGCTAGCCAACTTGGGGTGTCATGTTTATCAGGGTTTTCTATTTGGCCGTCCCACTCCTGTGGATGTATTTACAAATACATTAACGCGCCCGCTAACCCGCTTTTTAGATTAGTGTTCTTGAAGCTTGTTTAGTAATGTTTTTTCTGTGTAGCGCTTTACTCTTAGATTTGAAACATGACCACTTTGTTTCTGCCATCTCGCTTGCCGACGTAAAGCATTTGATCTGCCTGTTTGATCAGCGACTCAAGTGTGGTCTTTTCGTTATGCGCCACTGCAATACCAATGGTGATGCTCAAGCACAGTTCACTCATACCTTCCTTTAGCGGTAGCTCGGCAACCTGCTTTTTTAATTGCTCCGCCACCATTTGAGCATCCTCAGGTCCTGTGTTGGGTAAGGCCATCACAAATTCTTCACCCCCGAAGCGCCCGATCACATCCATAGGGCGAAGAGACTGCGAGCACACTTCTGCAATTTTAGTCAGTACCCAATCGCCATGGCTGTGGCCCCAGGTATCGTTGATCTTTTTGAAATGATCGACGTCGATCATGAAGAGACTGAACGGCATGTTTTCATGTTGCGAGCGGTGTAACAACGCGGTAGCTAGCTTAATAAAATGGCCTCTATTATTGAGTCCCGTTAAAGCATCGCGCTCAGCGAGTGTGCGCAACTGGGTTTCCAGGGATTTTCGGTGGGCTATTTCCTTGAGCAACTTGCAGTTTTGATGGCGCTCTTCGTGAAGTAGCGAAAACTGCTTGCGCTGGAGGCTCTCTAAGCGCAGTAGAGCAAAGAAGCCCACCGCATTGGCCATAATCAGCAAAAGTGCGATACGAAGCGTGGTCATGGGTGTGATGTCTGCAAATAACACCGCAGAGACGATAAAGCCTGCACTTAAATAGAGGCTTGCAAGTGTTACTACTTTCAGCAAATTGGGAATTAAGAGATAGAAAGCCATGGTAGCTACTACCACCGCTGTTGTCTGAGTAGACAGGCTATCGGGACGTAAGGGAACGATTAAAATAATGCCTGTTGCCAATACCCATAGTGGTAAAGCGTGTAACCAAGCGCTGTCTGCATAACCTCCCCAACGATAAATGATTAAAGCCAGCGACAGGCATAAAACCACCACCACACACCGCATGGCGACCAACAGATAATATTCTTTGGTTAAGCCAAGCAGGCTGTAGTCAGAGATAGAAAACATACCAAAGATACAGGCTGCAACAATTAATGAAAGGCAGGCTTCAAACTGTACCCTTGAGGTGATGGATCTTCGGTAAGTTACTTCTTTGCTATCTTCGCAAAACTGGCCAGTCAGCCAATGTACTTGATCTGGCGTCGGTCTTGATGCCAAGGCTCGGACTCCCTTTATAGAAAGCGATTTCTTCAGAATTCGCCCCGCGTTTTGCTGGTAAGGGGTCGTCTGAAACCGTCTATGGTAATTTGCTGCTTCGTCTAAATTAACCTGCTTCCATCGGGAAATAACAGTATTTCAGAGGTTGGTTTCATGGTTTCCCCAAAATAGTGACTTCCCCTGACCCCAGTGTAGCTCCTAGTTTCGTAGGTGTTTCTGTCAATCTCTTAGAGGTATCAATGTTCCTAAAATTTCTGGGTCTGTGCGAGATAGTGTGCCGCTTCATTAACTGGTTGTTGGTGAAGCTGCTCCTCGCTTGCCTCCTTGCACCTGTGTGGATTTTTGCTTACCTCCTGTGGCAATTGCTGTTTTGAGATATTTCGAATAACCCAGCTGTTTTTGTGATCGCCTCATTAAGGACAAATTTTTTTCGGTCTTAAAGGCCTCATGAGACGAGGGTTTTGTCGAAACGAAAATTATGATTATAATATTAACACTTTACGTTTATGTTTTTATGTCAGAAACTTATGTCGAAAAGATGAAGATATAAGGACACCCATATGACTCCCTTCCGCTTTAATGACATGCTTCATGGCTACTCCTTTGGCAAGACTGTATCGGCTGCGCTGTCTCTTCGGGAGATCTTAGCCGAGGTGGACGATATTGCGCGATTCGCGGCCCATACTTTGCCTACCCTGCTCTACACCGGAAATTATCCTCAGCAGAGCAGTAACGTGGTTCCTAATACTAAGATCGTCAGAGAGCGATTCACCACCATCGCCATGCGTCTACATGGATATGCTGTCCAAGACCGTTTTGAACTCCCAGAAGCGATTGGGCAGATGGAAGATGATGTCTTAGACTTTCGGGCCTTTATCGGTTTGGGAGTGATCGCCGTTGAGTATTACGGCGCCGATAGCTATTGGGCTTTGTCCCATCTACTAGCTGTGGTACTAACCCGTTATAAGATAGAAACTATTCTGTGCGAACCGTACGACGAAGAGTTGGAGTTGAGTAAGGGCAATACGAACCACTGCCTCGGCCACCATGAACTGGCTCCGTTGATGCCTGAGGAGAAAAGCCACTTGAGCATCGATGAAATTGCCCTGGCAAGTGGGTTGAAACAGAGCAGTGTAAAAAATGCGTTGGCTAACAGAAATGAAAAGCTCAAGAAAGATACAAGCGGCATGGTGCCCGCTCGTGAAGCTATACGTTGGCTCTCAACGAAGCAGGGATTTTGTTGGTCTGCCACGTGCCTCCTAATCGATGATTCTTTATTCCTTTCTGGAGCGCTTGCTAATAGTTGGCTTGAACATAATACCCCGTTCGAAATCTACTACCGTGACCCTCAGCACATTGTCACTAGTTGGCAAGTGCCACGAAGCCACCTATGCGTGCTCGTCAATGCCAACGGCAAACGAAAATGTACGCTGATTCTTCCCTTTGCACCTGACCAAGAGATACTTTCTCTTGGACTGAGCGAAAAGAAAGATCTTAGCGATGAATCAACTAGCCATTTCTATAACCGCGGTTTCCCAGGAGGGCGGCCAGCTAAACTATTCCGAGTCACCGTGCCTTCCTTAAAAGTACTAAAGAAGGTCGTTGATCATCTCATGACCCGCTCCCTTTCTGTTATTTAACTCGCGCAGGAACCATGCCAATGATAATTTTCAGTTGCTATGCTGACATCATTCGGAGTTTGCCGTATCTCGGCAACGCTGATCACTTGCCAGCATCTCTTCTTATTGCTGACTCAGGAAATTATCAGACCTTTTATGCACCGTTCGAGCACATTAATCGAGAGGCCAGGATTACAATCTGCGGTATCACGCCAGGGCTGCAGCAGGCTCGCAACGCCCTCAACACTGCAAGCAATTGTCTGCAAAAAGGGATGTCCTACAGCGAGGCATTGGCCCAGGCCAAGCAGACGGCGAGCTTCAGTGGCCCAATGCGTAGTAACCTAGTCGCAATGCTGAACCATCTCGGTTTACCAGCTTGGCTTGGCATTGATGACAGCATGCAGCTATTCGACCGTCATGCCCACTTGGTGCACTATACTTCGGCGCTGCGCAACCCAGTTTTTGTAAACGGCGCGAACTTCAGTGGCACTCCTGCCATGCTGAAGCAGCCAGCACTGAGGCAGCAAATTGAAACCTCATTGGTTGAGGAAGTTAAAGCCCTTCCGAATAACTTATTTTTACCACTTGGTCCAAAAGTGGCTGAGGTGTTCCAAATGCTGGTAAGACACGGCATTCTTGATCGAGCACAGGTGCTGGATGGAATGCCCCACCCATCGGGGGCGAATGCCGAACGTATCGCCTACTTCTTAGGTCGTAAACCCCGTGAGGCGCTGTCTAGCAAAGTGAATCCCGACAAGCTTGATCAGGCACAGCGAGATCTCCGAACAAAGATAGCCGCACTTGCCTGCTGAGACGGAATACTCCGCGTGCATGTGATACATGCACTTTGGCCAGCTCTCTGCTGGCCTTTTTTGTTGAATAGGCTCAAGCATATTATCAGTTATCACATGTTTGAAAACGTTTCTAACTACGCTAAAAATAGAGAACTTTGCGTTCCTTCGATGCGGTTTAATAACTTCTCCATTTTTAGAATGATATTAGGTAAAACATAGCCACAGTAGACACATGTTGAGCTAAGTCGATGAGATAAGCAGGTGAGAGCAAGCAAGTGAGAGCAAGCAAGTGAGGTAAATATTTTAAAATTTTATTAGCGGAAGGAAATATGGACTGTTCTTGTGGTGGGGTGCTCATCAGGTTCAATGAAGCGAAGCCTGATTGTCATGCAGAGTTATCGCTAAAGAAGTGTTCATGCTGTGGCGCGACTTGTGATGCTGTGCTGTCTATTTATGGAAAAGCCGTGTCTTGGGATTATCAAGATCACTTGGTAGCACAAAGCTGGTTCAATACGCTGACGCCAAACCGTGCTGATGAGTTATATCACGCGGTGATGACACTCCAATCCGTCCTAACGGTATCTCACGATAGCTAGGTGCCACGCTTACCAAGGGGGCAATAAAAGGTGTGTGAGATTTTTATAAGTAGGCCTTATGGGCTGTGAAGCTCAATTGCTTCAGTGCCCATGATTTGAAGCTTTAAGTTATTATATTCATGCTTTTCATATTACTGTAAGCGAGAAAATAGACAGCGCTCTTCAGGGGTGCATCCATTAGCTACCCACAGCAAAAATTTTTGCTGTGGGTTTTTTTTCGTCGTAGTGAGCATCATAGGCCACATCCAAGGAGCATAAGTAATCTTCTTAACTTGGTGGGAGTATCACTTTTATGACACATGTCTAAAACGTAAAAATAGATAGACAGCTAGTTAAATCAGCGTAATTAAAAAAAGATAGTGTTGCTTGCTTTGCAGGGTGTTGTGCTCTGCTCTTGATTTTTAGTTACTTTTTAGCTGAGTCAATTTTTCAGTAATAGATAGAGCGTGTAGCTCTTATACAAATAGAGCTTTGCTTTTTATTGCTTCCGTTAAAATTAGAAGGTCACACTATGAATAATTCATACAATGAAGAGTTTGAAACGTTACGTAATATAAATGCTGAGGCTGCTAAAGATTTAGAGCAGGCACTAAACCAACTAGCTTGGCATCCTGAGCATTTCCGACTGGGTACCATGGGTCTCTGTAACGTGGGAAAAAGTACCACGCTTAACGCGCTAATAAGCGATGTTAATAATGCAACCTTCGCCTCGGATGTCATCCCGACAACTAAATGCCTACAGCGGTACTTTCATGAAGGCATTGAGCTAATGGATACGCCTGGGTTTGATGCAAATAGCGAGGATGATGCCATCGCTTTTGAAGGGCTGAAACATTGCGACGTATTACTGCTAGTGCATCCACTGACCACTGGTGAATTGGACGCAGTTCTACTTGGCGCCCTAAAAAAATTGAGTGCTGGGGAGCCAAGGCCGCTAGCCGATCGATTAATTGCAGTGTGGACTTGCGCGGGAGAGGTGTCTCTGCAAGAAGAGCCAGACTTGGCTAAAAAACTTACTGAGCAGCTCCGCAATGCTACAAATGGGAGCCCGCCACAAGTCAGTGTCGACAACGTGACCTATATGAAAGCACTGCGTCACAACAAGCTCCAACTAATGGCACACAGTGGTATACCCACGCTGATGGACATGATCCAAAAAATGCAGGCCTCTAATAGCCGTGTTTACGAAGCGCGTGAAGCGCGGCGTTGTCATCAGCTTAAGCAGTGCCTTGCCATCATAGAAAAAATAAGCAGCACTTTGCAGCAAGAGCGAGAGGCACACCGTCAGGCCATCTTGCGCGCTATTCAAGGTCCTCTAGACGCATTGGCAGCATATCAGCTCAGTGTAGCTAGCTTAGCCACTCGAGCTAAGTCGTGAGTTAGAAAATTCGGTTTTTATTCAGCCAGCTGTTGATAAAGCACGACGAAGCAACAGCCCAAGGAGCAATACATGCCAGCACCTTTAATTATTTGGGGCGTTACAGCGGGTATCTCAGCACTCGCCGGTTTGGGTTACGCAGGTTACAAGATCTGGGAAGAGCATGAGAGTGCAACGGAAGAAGCGTTGCGTGCTCATGAGGCTGTTCGTGAGGCGCATGCAGCGCGCGAACATGCAGAGCAACAGGCATTATTCCACCAGCAGCTTCGTGCCATTCAACAGCATGTTTTTCAAGAATTTGAGGGATTGGGGGTTAGCCTTAAGCGGGAACCAACCATGAACGAGCTTGCAGTATGGGCAGCGCTTCATAGTGATAACACCGTGCTCTCGCAAGCCATAGAAGACGAGGCGAGCGGCGTACTGTTTGCCCTGATGGCACTTCCAACAGAGCAAGAAAATGCGTTAGCGAGCCTGCTTGTTTCCATGGGCAATCTGATAGATCAAAAGGGTGATAACTCACTATTAATAAGCATAAGCGAGCTCCGCGAGATTGATAAAAAATATCGCTCGTTAAGTGCTCTTAAAGATCACGTTAGCCAATCCTTATCTCACGCTTAAATTGCCCTTAGCTTTTTGCTTACGCCATCACCCAGGAGAGACCATGACTCAACGCCACGCTATGTTTTCCGCGTTTGCCAATGTACATGCGCAGTTCCAGCAGGCGCGACAGCGCTACAGTGCCCAAGAAAATGCCATCTTAAAAGCGCTCCAAGCGCTAGAGGAAATTGAAGGTAAACACTCGTCCTGGGCTCCTGCCGATCTTGCAGCTCAGCATCCTGTCATGCGCTATCTGAAGGAGTGGCAGCACGAGAGCGAGCGTGTATGCCAGGAGTGGCAACGGCGGGTAATGGCATACCAAACTGTTAATGCTTTTCGTGACAAAGTGGGCGATTCGCTTTTGGTTTACGTCTATGGAAAGGTTAACGCAGGTAAAAGCTCTTTAGGCAACTTCGTGGCGACTGGACATGCCAGCCCCAGCTCCGTGGATGTTTTGCAGGAAAGCGGTGTGAGCTTCGGTTGGCAGGCATCCAGTCGTGGAAGCAAGCAGGAAGGTAGCCTTCAAAGCGGATTTGGCGTTAAAAGCACAGAATGTACCAGTGCGATTCAATTTTTCACTTTGCCAGGCTTAACGTGGGTAGATTCGCCTGGGTTGCATTCGTCAACGCCGGAAAATGGGGAACTAGCGCGTCATTATGCCGAAGCCTCCGATATGGTGGTTTACGTAATGAATGCTCGAAACCCAGGCCGCCAAAGTGATGGGGAAGAATTGCGTTACCTGATGACGTTAAAAAAGCCTCTTTACATTGTGTTAAGTCGTAGCGATCAAACGGAAGAGAACGAAAACGACCATGGGGAAATAGTTAAAGAAATTGTAATAAAGCCAAGGGCTCAGCAGGTAAAACAAGAGCAGTACGTACGCCAGCAGCTTGAAGAAATCGCTGCTGAGCTCGGGATGCCAGAAGTTGCTGCACAGTGCAAGATCATGAGCTTGTCTGTCAGCTATGCCGAACACGCCGATAATAAAGCGACATGGGAAGCGTCAGGTATGGGGCACTTTATGTCAGCAATGACTCAATTGGCCCAGGGAGACAGCGTGCGCTACAAGCAGCAGGCTCCGCTGGAGCAGCTGCGAGTATTCAGTAAAGACCTTCATCATGAAGCTCAACGGCTTGATGACAGCCAGCAGGCATTGGCAAATGCTTTAGATTGCTTGGCTCAAGAAGTTACACAGACCGCTGATCGTTTGCTACGTCGACTAGAAATGCGCGTAATGGAAATTGCCAGTGCGTTGCCTGATTCCGCTTATGAGGAAGAGCATCCCTTGCTTATAGAGCGAGTTGCTAGCTCCTTAAGGCCCGACATACATCGGGCGCTAATACAGTCAATGAAAGAACAGCTCAAGACATTTGAGCGTTCAGCATCGAAAGCTATGGATTTTTCCGATGCCTCAGGCCTGCCAGGTTTCAAGCAGCGCTATGAGTCGATTGAGCTGCCAGGTAAGAGCTATATCAATCAATTAAATATACTGGGTAAAGCGCTGGGTACCGGCATTGGTTACATGGTCGGTGGTACAAAAGGAGCGGGCATAGGAGCCTCTATTGGCGCGCAATGTGGGAATGCGTTGGGAGCTATATTCAGCGTCGACAGCACCACGCTGAATGTCTATACAGGCAACAACCGTAGAGACCTTGAGGCAGCCCTTATAGAGAAGTTCAGGTGTGACATTGAGCTTCACATTCAAGAGGTGTACACCGCGCCAGTGGTCTCGGCAGTGGCAAGCATTCAGAAGCCACTACTTGAAAGTCGTCAAGCGCTTGGCAACCTACAACGCCAGCTAGAAAGGGTGGAGTATGCACCTAATCAAAAAGAGCTAAGGTGCGTAGCCTAAGCAGGGTTGGTATTTCTATGTATAGTGAGGTTATCCTTAACCAAATTTAACACAATAAAATAGAAACAGTTCTCAACCCTGTTGTTCAAATTGCTGATCAAAACGTTGGCCTAGCTATTTTTTATGTTGCAGCTACTAGATATCGAGTGCAATCACCTAACTCGGTACAGCTGTAGCGGTGGCAATGACCTCAGTTTCATCGTGGAAAGGATTATTTTGCATAAACGGGGTCGCCACTAAAGAGGCTGTTACGAGATAAATTATCTATAAGAAACATCGTCGAGTTAGGAATGTCGGCAAGCGATTCTTGCCTGGCTCTCCGCTGGATTTGAATGTTAGGAGTTCGCATGAACGATACCGTTAATCTCTGGGGGAAAGCGCTAGCCCAGCAGCAGCGCACGCTGCGAGCGGAGCTAGTAATTGTTACGCCGATGTTTATTGGTGATGGAACCCAGCAGGCCAATAGCGTGCGTGCATCCTCTATCAAAGGTGCGCTGCGCTTTTGGTGGCGCGCGCTGAATTGGGGGCGGATGCTGGAGGTTGAGCGCGGCAGTGTAGAAAATGCGCTTAGGCGCTTGTACCGTGCTGAGGCTCGCCTGTTTGGACTTGCCGCTAAGGGCAAGAAGGTCCAAGAGCCAAGTGAAGGCGGGCAGGGATTGTTCCGACTTAGCGTCGAGCAGTCGACAGACATAAAGACCCAGAATAGCTGGCCCATGGATGGTAATAGCCAGGGCGGCTATCTGGGCTACGGGCTTTGGGCCACTAGGTCGTCGGAGGCGCGTAAGTCCTTGGAGGAGGGAGCGCAGTTCACGCTGACGCTGTCGTTCAAGTCTGGTATTAACCAGGTTGATTTGGCAAGTCAGGTCGATATAGATCAGATGCGCCAAGCCGTTAGCCTATGGGGCCTACTTGGTGGGCTGGGGAGTCGAGCACGGCGTGGCTTTGGTAGCGTGGCGTTGCAAGTGCTGGACGGGCAGACGATGACGGTGAACAGCTCCCAAGAATACGCAGCACGGTTAAAGGCAGCGCTTGAAGATGGACCTTGGCCGGCAGCGTTGTCAGATACTCCCTTTACGGCCTGGTCACAGCAGACACGCTGTCTAATGTTTGCTCCGGCCCTAAGTGGCCGACAGGCCATTGGCAATCTGGAGCGGCCGTATAAGGACGTGCGCAAAGAGTTGAAAGGAATACAGAAGGCGGTATTTGGTTTACCGCTGGCGGGTCACGACAACAAGAATCGCCGCGCTAGCCCGTTCATCATGCATGTGCATCCGGTCGGCGAGCAGTATCTGCCGGTGGTTACTTATCTGCCCGCAAACTTCCATCATGCCTACCCCAATAACCCACTGAATGATGCGCAGAGCCTCAAGCCTCTGGAAATGTTCTTTGAGCACAGCAAGGGGAGCCTGCTATGAGTCAGCGCGATCAATACTTTCATCTGACGCTAGGACCGGTGCAGGGGTTTGTGTCCCAGGCGCGCCGCACGCGAGATTTTTGGGCCGGTTCTTTCCTGCTGTCGTGGCTTTCCAGTGTGTCCATGGCGGCGGTGCGGGCTCAGGGTGGCAAGGTCGAGTTTCCGGTACCTGATGAGAATTTCTTGCAGGCGATTCAGGGGCAGCCAACTCAGAAGCTGCCCCAGCAGGGCAGCGTGCCCAACCGTTTCAAGGCACTGGGTGCCAAGGTAGGCCATGACTTCAACCCTGATGCTGTAGTGCAGACAATGCAGCAGGCTTGGTTGGCGCTCTGCCTGCGCATCTGGGAGTGTGATTTATCCCCACACCTGGAGGATGAGCGGCAGCTGACGGTGACCCGTGAAATCTGGTTTCGCCAGGTCAGCCAGTTCTGGGAG
Source organism: Halomonas qaidamensis (assembly GCF_025917315.1). Taxonomy (NCBI): domain Bacteria; kingdom Pseudomonadati; phylum Pseudomonadota; class Gammaproteobacteria; order Oceanospirillales; family Halomonadaceae; genus Halomonas; species Halomonas qaidamensis. The sequence continues at coordinate 397,650 of NZ_CP080627.1, forward strand.
ATCAACTGGTGCCTCACCGATGACCCGAAACGCAGTGACCTGCTGGACAGGCGCAAAAACTGGCGCAGCCATATGGCGCCGGAAGAGCCGGGCGTCAAGTGCATGATGATGGCTGGCTGGCAGGAGCTTTCCGGTTTGGAGCGGCCAGACCAAACGCGCTTGGATGCATTTTGGGATGCGCTGAGGGAAAAGCTGAAGCATGGCAAAACGGATCTTCGTCCCGGCGAGTGTCTGTCGGCGCTGGCCTTTGTCAAGCGGCGCTTCGTGCGCCATTTTGATGACTGGAAAACCACGTTAGACAGCGGCCTGACTCTGGCCGGCTGGAAGCTCAACCCCAATGTGCCTTCGGTGCCATATATGGCGGCGGCACCTTGGTATACCCAAGTACTGGAGAAGGCCGTTAAGGATGTGAGGGTAAAGGATGCGCTGATAGAGTTCTTCGACAGCGCCGAATTGTTAGTTGGCTCACCCGAAAGCCAAACGCCGCTCACCAGTGTGTCGGAGGCGGCAAACCGCTTGGGTTTTGGTTCTGTGTACTCTGGTCTGGACGGTGTTGTTTTTCATGCCTCACAGCTAGAACAGGGAGGCCGGCGCTTCGATCAGCCAGATAATGCAGGCGTGGTGCTCAATTCGCTGGCGGCATTACGCAAGGCGGCAGATATGGGCGAGGCGTCAAGCTTCTATGCCGTCGTAGTCATGGATGGCGATAGCCTGGGCAGCCAGATGAGTGATACGGACAAGCAGTCGCAGATTTCTCATGGCCTCAAAGACTTTACTGACGGGGTACCTGAGATTGTGGCGCGCCACAGCGGCTTTTTGATCTATGCCGGTGGCGATGACGTGCTGGCGCTGGCGTCAGTTGATCAAGCTATTGAGATGGCCAGCGAAATTCGAGGCCATTATAACGCTTGCTTTGCTGAGCAGAACAAGGCGTTGTCGGCGGATAGCCAGATCACCACCAGCCTGTCGGCAGGCATTCAGTTTGCCCATATGCGTATGCCGCTGACCTTCGTGCTTGACGATGCCCATCGCTTGCTCGATGACGTTGCCAAGGATAAGACCGGCCGTGATTCGCTGGCGATCCGTGTGTGGAAGCCGGGTGGTTTGCATCTTGAATGGAGTCAACCTTGGGGCTTTTTGTTAAAAGAAGGCGGCACGGTTAACCGTTTGAGCGAGCTGCATCGCCGCTTTGTTCAGCGCGAGCAGCAGTCGCACTTCACTAACAAATTCATCTTCAAGGCCATGGCGCTGCTGGAACGACTGCCTAATGCGATGTTCAGTGCAACGGTTGGGTCAGACGGCCAACTGAGCAATCACTTGCTACGAACCTTGCTGACGGCGGAGCTTCGTCACTCGGGAATCGCGCTTGATAATTCCAAGTCGGAAGTCAGCCGGAAAGAAGTAGACAGCCTGATTGAGCCGTTGCTTGAGATGTTGGAACAGCGCAAGCGCAAGGTAAAGGAGGGGCAACCAGCGGACATTCAAGCGACTGGCGACTACTGCGCGGATGCGCTGCGGCTGATTCGATTCTTGACCATGGAAACTCAGTGTGAGGCGCAAGTAGTAAGCAGCAAGGCTGCAAGTGATAAGGGGGAGTTGGTATGAGTCGTCAACGCTGGTTGTTTCAGGCTGTGGATACTTGGTTCTTTCGTGAAGCCCGTGCCCACGAGGCGGTTGGCGTAGGACAGCTCGATTCTCAGTTTCCACCGCCGGTTTCCACCTTGATGGGCGCAGTTCGCACTGCGCTTGGCGACCTTGCCGGTATCGACTGGCATCGTTTTGCCACTGAGCAGGAATATTTCAATTGGCTCGGTGATGGCGGCCAACTGGGCGCGATGAGCGTGAACGGCCCGCACCTTTATCTAGCGGATAAGCCGCTTTATGCCGTGCCTGCAGACCTGCTGGCTGGAATGGGCGACGACGCACAGCAGCAGTTTTCCCGGTTGCGTATTGGTGAGCCGGTGCGCAGCGACCTAGGGTTCGTCGCTTTACCAGAACTGAATGATGCGCCGTTAGGCAGCAAGCCGCTGGCGGGCGTCTGGTTAACCTCAGCGGGCATGGCCCGCTGGCAGGCGGGTGAATGTCCAAGGCAGGACCAGTTGGTGTGGCGCAAGGATCACATCAGTAACGAGCCGCGGCTGGGAATTGGTCGAGATAATAGAACGGCGACGGTGCAGGAGGGGTTGCTTTATCAGACGCTTCATCTGCGCTTCCATTCTGACAGTGAGTTGCGCATCGGACTAGAGCTGGACGGCGTACCAGAAGAGGTAGCCGAGCGCCTTCCAAGCGTGACTGGGTTGAGGCTGGGTGGAGAGGGCCGTGAAGCTCACGTTTCAATCGAGCCACTCCATGCAAGCCAAGTAGCAGATGTGCCTCACACCGAGAGCGGAGATCGCGGGCTTATTTTGATGCTGGAAACGCCTGGGGTTTTTCTCACAGATGGCCAGGCCCAGTGGTGCTTGCCGGGCTTTACCGCCGTGCAGAATGAGGCCGGTCTAACAACTCACTGGCAGGGCAGCATTGCCGACGTTGAGCTCAAGTTGATTAGTGTGGCGATGGATCGCAGTCAGCGGGTCGGCGGTTGGGATCAACGCCAACGCAAGCCCAAGGCGGTGACTAGTCGGGTCGCCCCAGGCAGCTTGTTCTACTGCGAGCTGGCCGACTCAAGTGCTGGCTTGCAAGGCGCGCTAGAAGCACTGGATGGTCAGCAGGTTGGAGAAGATCAAGCCTGGGGCATGGGTCGTCTTCGCGTAGGGCGCTGGCGCTGAGGTGCTCGCTGCAGTGCGCTCAATATCTCGAATCTTTTCTCTTTCATAAGTTACTTAAGGATGACCGCCATGACGGCCACGACACATCTAATCTTCGGGCTTTTCACCGAAACTCCGCTACACGCGGGAGGCGGCAGTAAGGACGGGCTGATCGATCTCCCTATTCAGCGTGAAATACATAGTGGTTGGCCATGCGTTTTCGGTTCGGCGATGAAGGGCGCGTTAAGAGCTCGTGCCGACCAGCTGGGTGTAGACGATGACCTCAAGGTAACGGCATTTGGACCAGATACGCTCAATGCATCAGATCATGCTGGAGCTCTGCTGGTTGGCGATGCACGTTTGCTGTTATTGCCGGTAAGATCGCTGACGGGACACTTTCGCATGGTGACGTGTCCCGCGCTGCTGCGTCGCTTTGTGGCTGATCGCGCCCGCGCTGGTTTGACTGGCCCAATACCAGCCATTCCTGAGGTAGAGCAAGGCTCGGTGCAGGTAAAGAACCCGCAGGGAAAAGGCGATATTTTTCTAGAGGAATTTTGTTTTACGCCACAGCCGTGGTCAACTGCGGATGAGTGGGTTGAGCTATTACTCGCGCTGGTTGCTCCGGTGCCGGGGTTAGAGGAAAAAGATGTCCGCGAGACGCTAGCTAGCCAGCTGACAGTGGTGGATGACGACAGCTTCAGCCACTTCTGTCGCAGTGCGATTCCAGTCCTACCCCATGTGCGTATCAACAGCCAAACCAAAACCGTCGAAGGTGGCGGATTGTGGCATGAGGAAAGCCTGCCGCCCGATACGCTTTTATATTGCGTGGTGGCTGCTCAACCGCCGCGTAGCAAGCGGTATCATGATATGAACAGTGCCAAATTGCTTGAGCAGGCCTGCGAAGCGTTATTTGCAAGCGGGCCATATCTGCAAGTTGGTGGCAATGAGACCACTGGCATGGGCTGGTGCCGTGTTGCACGCGTGGCGGCCGAACTACCTGGGGGTGAGCAGTGAGTAAAAAAAACAGGAAGGGAAATACGCCTGCGCCAAAATTCCAAGTTCAGGGGGTTAACAAAAAGCTGGCAGGGACGGCTGTGGTCAAAGAAACGGCTGTGGTCAAAGAAACGGCTGTGGTCAAAGAAACGCCGATTAGCAGCGCAAGGGTACCTTCGGCAGCGGGCAGCGGTGATATCCGCCTGATTGAACAACGTCGAGCCAAGTTTGCCCTGCAGCGAATCGAAGACGCACTGGCAAAGTCGGAAGATGGAAAATACCGTCATTCTCAGTTGAAGAGTTTTCTACGTCGCTTGCCGGCGATGATCCAAATGAACGGTTTTGGCCAAGCGCTGGCTTTTTACTATGCCAAGCGCACTAACTACGAAGCCTATGGCGTGGTGTATAAGCTGCTAGAAGACTGGTTGTGCGCTGAAGGTCAGGTATATGCCGGTGCTGAAGGTTTTGAGTATGCTTTGTATCCCCAGTCTCGTCCTCATCTACTTCATGAGCTAACGTCGCGCGACCAGTATCACTATCGTCGAGCGGAGGCCGAGGCGCAGGCATTGCTGGCTTGGGCCAAGAAATTCGCTGAGGCGCTGATCCTCAGCAACGATGATGTGGAGGACGATTGATGGATGGGATTCCACTATACCAAGAGTCTCGCATACCTAAGCGTTTTCTGGCGGAAGCGCAAGGGCATCCGGGGCTTTGGTTCGAGCGCTTTTACAACCAGTACAGCGCCGACTTTTCGCTGGAGAGCAGTGAGTCCAAGATCAACTTTCTTAAGACGCTCTGTCACCCCGAACGCGGCGCGTTGCGAGTAGGTATCCCTTACGAGCTTCGCAAAGCATGGGTACGTCAGAAAAACATGCTGGAGCACTGCCATGGTCGGCAGTGGGTGTTCTCCTCCGACTGGCACTTTGTGACGGGCCTAGGCAATGCCCACCCAGTAGAAAACGCCCTGCTGTTTCACCCAACGCTGGGGGTTCCTTACCTGCCGGGTAGCAGTGTAAAGGGGCTGGTGCGCGCCTGGATCGAGTTGCACCTGCCCGAGCCTGAGGCCGCGCTCAAGCGCATTTTCGGGAGCGCCAACAAAGAACCGGCCGGCAGCGACAACAGCTTTGAGGCTGGTGAAATCATGTTTTTCGATGCCCTGCCCATCGCACCTGTGGAGCTGGTAATCGATACCATGACACCGCACATGGGGCAGTGGTACGAGCAGGGTGCCGAGTTCCCAGGAACCAAAGCGTCTCTGCCCGCCGACTGGCATGATCCGGTGCCGGTGCCTTTTTTGGCCGTCAAGCGTGTGTCACTAGCGTTTTCTGTGGCCCCTCGTGTAAAGCGTGAGGATACCGACGAGCTTCTGGCGTTTATCCACCAGGTATTAGAAAGTGCGCTGCTGCACGCCGGCGCCGGCGCCAAGACCGCCGCAGGCTATGGAAGCTTTAATAGTTGCAGCTACGATGCGGCCAAGATGATTAAAGGCTGGACGCAGGAGGTTGAGGAATCCAGAGCTGCACAGCAAAAGGAGGCCAGATTGAAGGCTATGTCGCCTGCTCAGCAAATACTTATGAGCCTGGAAGCCGATATGCAAAAGTCGGAAATGCAAAATCCAAGCAGCGGAGGCGTCTTCCATAACGCGCTATTCGACCAGATACGAAGTGCCGCCACTGAGTGGTCGACAGAGGACTTCACTGCCTTGCTTGAGCTTACTCACGATTTTTTCAAACAACACGGTAGTAAGGCTAAACGTAAGGAGTTCAACCAACTCAAGCGAGAGCTGGTGGGAGAGTGAAGCCGATGTCAGAAAGTAAGGCGGAGAGTGCTCTGACGAAGTCAGCGGTGCCATTGGTACCAAAGCTTTCCTTTGGGCACTATCGTTTTTGGTCGGTGGCCGATGAGTCGATCCATCTGCCAGGTTTTGCTGGAGCAACGCTACGCGGAGCCCTGGGGCACGCGCTTCGCGAGCTTTCGTGTATGACCGGCCAGCCCGATTGCCTGGGTTGTCCGTTGCTCGGAAACTGTCGCTATCCGGCGCTATTCGAGCCTAAGTTGCTAGGGAGAGGAGACCCGCGCCAGCCAACACCGCCACCGCCCTACATCATCCGCTCGCCGGTGGCCCCGCCGCGAACGTATCAGCGAGGTGAAACGTTTGAGTTTGAAATGGTGCTATTCGATCTCACACCCGCTGATCTCGAACTAATATTGCGCGCCTGGCAACGCGCCCTATGGAAAGGTCTAGGAACGCGTAAAGGCAGAGCACGTCTGTCGCTAGTGCAGCAGGCCCAGGACGGGCAATGGGTCAACCTCTTCCAGCCTTGTGCTGGCCAATGGTCTTCGGCGGCCCCTTCTCTGGAAGCGCCTGATCCTCCCCAGACATTGAAATCACTGACGCTAATGTTTGTAAGCCCAGTCAGGCTGCAACATCGTGGACGACTCTGCCTGGCAAACCAACTGAGCGTTGATATCGTGGCCGGTGCACTGAAGCGACGACTTCAGCATCTAATTGCGCCACAGTCGATGCCGATGCGGGGCGTGTTTGATACAAGATCGCTATCCTTAAAGACTGATATGCGCCTGTATCGATGGGAAAGGCAGTCGAGCCGGCAGGGATGTAATATTCGTCTGGACGGCCTGCTGGGTAATATGGAACTTGCCGGCTCTGGTCTGGCGGACTGGTGGCCTTGGCTATGGCTTGGGCAGTACACACATATCGGCAAAAATGTTAGCCATGGATTAGGTCAATATCAACTACTTACCACCGACAGTTAAATCCGCTCCCTACATACTTTTCCGGCAACGCTTTTAAGGCGGCCCCATCCATTACTTGAACATGCATGCTGGCTGGCTGAGCGTTTGACGCTACGCCTGTGGTTCTCGGCATTGCCAAACGATTGGGCCGATGAAAGGTGGCAACGCCTGTTCGCGTTGCAGCCAACCAGCTTTTGTCCAAAGTCGGCCCTTAGTCTTAATCCCTTGGAAGTCAGGGAAGCGTTCGGACCACACTCGCCAGTAACGCCAACAACGATGGTTTGTCTTAATCCCTTGGAAGTCAGGGAAGCGTTCGGACCCAACCCTGCAGCTGTTGCGCGAGTGATGGCCGTCTTAATCCCTTGGAAGTCAGGGAAGCGTTCGGACGGAAACCGCCGAAATTTGCGGGGGCCAGATGCCGTCTTAATCCCTTGGAAGTCAGGGAAGCGTTCGGACGCAAAGATGTCACGCACCTGCTACCTTCCGACGGTCTTAATCCCTTGGAAGTCAGGGAAGCGTTCGGACAGTAGGCCATAAAATATACGTTTTATATCAATAACGTGGAAGTAAAATTTCATGACTGTTTTTGACATAAAAAGTTTGCTTTTATTTTTTATTTGTGATCCATAAATTTTTAGCATTGAAAATAGAATGCCTCAATTTCGTATACGTTGCAATGTGTGTGAGGCATCAAAACAGCCCGTGACGTTATATCTCATATAAGTGGCTTAAGCCTCTGGGTAAGAAAGCAAGGGGGTTAGTAGCGCGACGCCAACCGATAAGCGCTGTCAATTAGGCGCATAGCGGGAATCTGATCCCAAATCATGTCGCTATTCCAGGTGCCATAACGAAGGTTGTGGGCAAACGTATCCAACTGGCTGCACATGGCCCGCTCCCAACCGCGGGTATGCTCGCTAATCAAGTGGCCATTGCACCATACGCCTTCGCGGTTCGCTGACCAGATATTCGTCGCGGTTTTGATGACCACTTCTTCGGATTTCTGCTTTCCAACGCAGGACTCCAGCATTACCCAGCAACGCTCGCCGCGCCCTACTAACATAGCTTGGTCGTCGATTTGCTGTTCGTTTACCGGCGTGTCTCCTTGCCATAAAGAAGCAGCAACTAGGTCGAAAGGGCCAATCAGGTAGTGCAGAAGGTCAATCAAATGGTAGCCGGAGTCGAGTAAAGCGCCACCACCTGCCGTCGCTCGGTCGCCCCGCCAGGTGGTGTTTTCAACAGAGGTGTCAAACCCTAAGTGTAAATGTGCATGCGCTTCTAGCGGGCGTTCACCGCTTGCACTGATTTGCTGTTTAAGCGCTTGATAACTTGGATGATGGCGCCGTTGAATAGCGGTTTGCACGTAACAGCCTGACTGCTGTGCCTGGGTTAATAGCTGAAGCGACTCATCTAGGCTTCGGCCTAAGGGCTTTTCTTTAAGGATAGGCAAACCAAGGGTAAGTACATCGCCCCAGATATCCGTATAGCAGTGGTGGGGCAGCGCAATGACCAGCCCGTCGAGTGCATACTCGGCTAAGGCGAGCGCATCTTCCGCAATAGCCAGTGCTGGCTGCAAGCGTTGTGCTTTACGGCGACTTTCAGTGCTGGGGTCTATGCCCACCACAAACTGAACGGCATCGCTCTTGCTGGCCGCACTTAAGTGCTCCTGCCCCTGGTTACCCAGCCCAATGATCCCAAGGCGTAGCGGTGTGTTTGTCTGCATCAGTGTCCCCACAAACTGCCAGCAGTCATATCAATGGTGCTGCCCGTTAGATAGCTTGAGCAAGGTCCCAGCAAAAAGTGGATCATGTTGGCAATCTCTTCAGGTTGGCAGAGCCGGTTTAGAAAGGTGCCTGCCGCAATCGCGTCACGCCGCTCTTGGGGCCAATCCTTGGTCATCTCTGTAATGGTTGGGCCAGGCAGCAACAGATTAACGCGAATGTTATCAGGGCCGAGGTTACGTGCGGTGCTCATGGTTAAGCCGTGCAAAGCAGCTTTGCTGGCAGCGTAACTTGGTTTATTGGCGCCCACTAACCCAACCGGGGACCCAACATTTACAATGCTGCCTTTGCCTGCTGCGCGCATAAGTGGGGCGACTAACCGGGTGAGCTGCATCGCCGGTGTCACGTTAATAGCAAAAGAGGCGTGCCAATCACTATCCTCAAGCACATCAATAGGCTTGCCACGCGAGACACCCACTAGGTTGACCAACCCGGCCACCGTTGGCATTTCTTCAAGCGCTTGCTGAATGCGTTCCTCTAGCGCGGGGGAATCCAGTGCTATTGGCAACGCCGTAATAGCCGCGTGGCTGGCCGCTAAGGTTGCTAGCCGTGTTTCGTTATGATCTATAGCCAACACCTGCCACCCACTGACGGCAAGCGTTTGGCAAACAGCACGCCCCATGCCGCCTGCAGCGCCGGTGACGATACTGGTAGTAAGTGCTTCCATTGCGTGTGTTCCTAGTCGATACGTTAACCGGAAAAATCAGATAAAAAAGCATTGGCGCTGTCGCTGCCTATCCTCAATACCACAAGAGGCGTGATAACCCTGAGCATGCCCAAGCCAAGCAAAACCATTGTCATTGCTGATGGGTAACTGCTGCCAAGTGCGGTCTAGTACGGCCGTGCTTGGAGGGGGTAAATAAGGTATTAGCGCGAGGCAGTCGCTCACCGCTGCAGAAGGCGTTAGGGGTCGATCATCTAACTGATGGAGTAATTGGTTCGCCCAAGCATGCTCCATGGGGAGCGATGGGCCAAAATATTCGCTAGCTTGCTGCAGCGCAAAGCGCACGGTCGCGCGAGATGATGAGATGCCTGCTTGCCACCCGCGTAACGCTTGCCCAAGATAAATAAAGCCAGCCGCTACCGGAGTAGGAGAGTCGGGGAGCGTTTCTGAAAGTTCATCAAGAATATGCCCGTTGTCGGCACCCTGTTTATCCCAGCGTAAAAACTGTAAACGTGCCAGAGCGTGGAGTCTGCTGGCGTGGTCGTGGCTATCGCGTGCCATAAACCGTGCACTCATCAACAGCGATTCTGCACGCAGATGTTCTTTACTGCGCATTAACGCGGTAGCCAGGTAGTTGAGCTGCTTGGCCTGTTGCCCTTTTCCAGGAGGCAATAAGTGGTAGGAAGCGCTGATGCACGCATGGGCTTCTTTCGTGTGTCCGTTGCGTAATAACAGCTCCCCAAGCGCACCGTAGCCCCGCAATATATCAAATGGCCGGTCTGCTTTACGCGCCGTGTTTAAAGCAAGCAGTAACCACGCGCGGGCTGCTTGCCAGTGGCCTGTGCGGGTATATACCTTTCCCAAGCCTAAGGCCGCGGTGCATAAAAGGTGCTGGCTTTCAGGCGAGTCATCTAGGTTTAAACATGCATCATGCAAACACTCGGCAGCCGCGGGAAAGTGGCCGCTATAGTAGTGGCGCCACCCAAGCCACGCTTTGTGGTGTGCAATAGGCAGTGTTTCACGCTGGGCATGAGTCAGGGGTAGCAGTAATTGCCACGCCAGCCAGTCGCGCAGTGCCGGCGGGCCGTTTTCGTCGTTGACCCAGCGCACAGCTTCATGATCGTGACCATGTACCAGAGCTTGTAGGTGGTAGTCGTGCAGCGCCAGCAAACGCCAATCACTTGCCCTCATGGCAGTGTCCTTAATCAATAAAGTGAAGCTAACTTAGCACGAAACTAGCTTGGCGCGACTTCATCGCGGCCAGTTACCTTCCTTGATCCATGTGCTGATTTTTTCCGGCAACGCTTTTAAAGCAGCGCCATCCATCACCTGAACCTGCATGCTGGCAGCGCGTTTAACGTTACGTTTGTGATTTTCGGCATTGCCAAACGACTGGGCCGATAGCAGCACTTTAGTGCCGAATAACCCTGATGACTGCTCAGAGAGACTATGCAATTTGTGTAACACCTGTTGGTCTTGCCCTTGTTCGTCCATACGTCCGGTCTTGCACTCTATAAGCAGCATGCGGTTACGGTGAACCCCCACTAGATCGAATTCGTTGCGAATGTCGTCTTTGCGAGCCGACAGGTCGGTTACTTCCGCGCCGCAATAAACGTCGGCCAGGCCAGCATCTCTTGCACAGTGCCAGGCATACTCTTCAAGCCAGCCACCGCTCAGGTACTCAGCGCTCTCCAGCGTGTTGAACCTCAGCATACGAGGAGCGCTGGGCGACCACTCGACCATCTCAGCTTCGGCCATCATCTCAAGAGCTTCACGCCAAGGTTTGGCAGGGGGCTTGCTTAGCGATTGCTCCCAACCCTCTGGGTTCAGCGTGTTTTTTGTACGGCGATCGCCTTTGAGAACCACCGGCTGCTTATGTTTATCCGATACGTGAATCAGGTAGTTAAGTGCGCCAAACAGCGAAGCTAACGCTTCTGCGTTTCGCCCTAAGTGCTTGGTCAGCGCCTTGCGCTGTTGAACCCTGTCGCGCCACTCCTGATCATCAGAAAGTGACTGGCAAAGACGCTTACCGTTAAGCCTGAGGTAAAGGCCGGTATTTAGAACCGACTCGATAGGCAGCGTATGGAATGTTTTAGGATCAAGGTCTGTGCCTAATTGGTAGAGTGCTCCCGCCTCAGAATCGGTATATAGAAGTTCGGCGCCGCTTGTGCGCATGGCTTCCTGAAAGAGCAGCCCCATCAGCTTACTGCCGCCGGTCATATCATAGGTAATCGCTCGTCCCGGGGCAGACTCATGCCAGGCCAATAGCTCGTCCGCCAGCTCGATGGCGAAGTTTCCGATGGCTTTGGGGTCGGTGTCGGGCAGGCCTTGGCGCAGCTCGACACAGGTATCGGGCAGCAGCTCTTCCATCAGCTTTTCCAGCCGTTTGCCCGGTTCGAGCATGCGTTGGCTAGCTACCAGGCACACCTTTTCGGGTTTGAGCTGCAAAATGGGGATCAGATTGGCTTCGGCACGGCCTGTCACCAGCGTGACATGTAAGCGGGACATAGCGGTTTTTTCCTATTCTTAGCGTTAGAACGACAAAAAGAGTTTAAGAGCCAAATAGCTCAAGGTAATTAAATTTACATAGACCGATATTAACGCTTGTGTACCACGAACGGGCACAGCTTGGCACCCAAGCATTCCAACTGGTCAGCATCAAGCTCGTGGCCACGTAGCGCTGGCGGCATCTCGATGCTCAGGTGCCAGTATTCGGCGTGGCGTTCGCACACGTCAGCGACAAGCTGGACAGGCAAAGTACCGATGACACGGTCGCCTGCCGCCACTGCAGTGATGTCTAAATGGTGATGATAATGATCTACCTTGATCTGCTGCCTAGCCAGCCATTCTATGGCACCGGGGTGGCGGCTGACGAAGTGACAGGCCATAGATGGCTTTTCCTATCAGATGGGTACGATGGCCATCAGTATAAGGTGAAATTACGGTCAAGAGGCGTGCCAAAAATTTGTAAGGCCGCCAGCGCGAAGGGCTGAAACGGCAGATAAAATGCGTTTTGCACTGGTGGCAATAATGAGGTGATGCATAAAGAGTGGTTTACGAACTTGGCGTTAATCCCTTGGAAGTCAGGGAAGTGTTCGGACTCAAAGCCGATCTTTGCCAAGACTGTAAGGGGGTCTTAATCCCTTGGAAGTCAGGGAAGTGTTCGGACCGAAGTAAGCAAGGTGAAAGGCCTCCTTGGTAAGTCTTAATCCCTTGGAAGTCAGGGAAGTGTTCGGACGTACAGATACACGTTTACAGACTACACCTGTAGGTGTCTTAATCCCTTGGAAGTCAGGGAAGTGTTCGGACAGCAGGCTTTGAAATAAGCGTTGTATATCAGTTGCTTGGAAGCGCATTTTTACGACTGTTTTTGACATAAAAAGTTTGCTATTTTCATGATTTTATGATGTGTAGTTTTTGCTTGCTTTGCTTAGTAATATTGCCCTAGTAATGCACTGGCTACAATACCGAAGTGCAAGGGTTTAGTGAAACGTGAGGAGCGAGGTTTGGCTCTCTGAGTGGCTGTTCTTCATGCCTTATTGGCAGAGCTTGCGAACACACTTTTTATCGGTTTGGGCGAGGTAGGTTGAGCGCTGACAGCGGATATTCCAGTGCGCCTTTCCATGACAAGCCCCCTGCAGCAGGACTCGCGCTAGCGGCGCTAGATAGAGAATAAAAGATCCGCCCATGCACCCAGAAACTGGCTAATATCACTGGGTGTAATTTGCACGACCGATAGTACCGACAATAAGCCGATTAAGCTTAGCGTTATATTGATGCGGAATGCACGCCGTGCCTGTGCTTCTTGCTTGGCAATACGTTCAGCTTCCTGGCGTTGCTGCTCATTTTCTGCTTGCTGGTAGCGCAGTTCCCGCAGCGTTTGGTTTTGTCGCTCACGTTTGGTAAGCAACAGGTTCGAGATATCGTTCAGCTGTGACGTTAGCTGACGATTGGTTTCACTCAATTGCCAGTGTGCGGCGAGGTGTGACCAGGCTTGATTAAGCTGTTGACGAGAAATATCGATGGGCTGAGCAAAAAAATCGCTGGCATTAAATGCTAAGACTTTTTCATGCAGGGTTGCCAATGCATCAAAGCGCTGATGCTTTAAATGTTGGGTAAGCGTCAACATGTTGGTTGTCATTACGTAGTGATACGCTGCGGCAAGGGCTTGGCAGATAACAATACGTTGGAATTGTTGGTAGGTAGTGCCGACCAACGCGAGCCCATTGCGGTCGCAAGCCATTTGGCAGCGCTCGCCTAAGGGAGTGAATGCGCTATCGGGTAACGCATTGGAGCCACGCAGAAAATGCGACACAGCACGCCTGTCGGTAGCGTGTATATCGCTGCCAAGAGGTTGCTCCCACCAGCCTACTCGCGCTAATGCTTGGCAGTGTATTGCTTCATGTTGAGGTAGCGGGCAGGACGTAAATAAGACGCGAACACGCACGCTAGAAGATGACATTTGGAAAAATGAGAGCTCCCACTGCATCGCATCACGGGACAGGCATGCAAACTGGCTGTAGGACGCTACAGGCGGAATGAAAAAGCTAATGCCTTGATTAGCAATTTTCAGTGTTGCCAATTCGTTTGGCGTGCTGTGAGTAATCTTGATATAGGCAAACGAAGCTTTCATATAACGCCTTTCCTGTTCGCAAATTGCGTGTGCTGTTGCTCTGTTGTTGAGCTAAGCCAATGAAAGCGGAATCATAAAGAGGTAATCTTGATGGCACTTGCCACCAAAATTTTTGCGGTTGTTGTTAGTTTTTCCGCATCCGTTCGCCAGGGAGTGCCTGTTTAAATGTCAACGGATTTGCCACAGGCGGTGCCAGCAATACCTCGTGTGCCTATTAGTCGCTATCGCTTTACGTTGCGTGCCGATACGCCTTTTCGGTTAACGGGCTACCCAGGCGCTATGTTGCGTGGGGCTTGGCGAGCAAAACGCGCCAATGACACTGCTCTTGGTTGCGCATGAACAAGCGCCTTCCGTATGGCAAAGCGTTTGGCAAGCGAGTGTGGGAGGAAGGTTAGGGTCAGCCCTGCCACGTCTTGTAGCGCATAGGCCTGAGCTGACCGTGCCGCCTACTACTGAAGGTATCCTGCTTCACTCTCACTCGTTAACACGTCAACGTTGGGCGCGACATTCAAATCGCCAGCAGAAAGCCATGCGGCTTGATGGGGTAACCGGGGAGCTAACGCTTCACGGCAGGCTAGAGGCGTGGTGGCCATGGCTTTGGCTGGGTCAGTACACGCACGTGGGTAAAAACACTAGCTTTGGTGTGGGGCAACATCATCTTTCGGTGCTTGATTGAGCTTTTTAGTAGCAAAAATTTTTGTCGTCAGTGCTAGATAAACGCTGACGCTACCGTGTGACGCAATATCCGCTGTTAAGGAATTGCGTATGCCGGTAGGTCAACAAGCCATTAACGCTGTCACCGAATTAGAAGCGCTAGCGCAACGCTATGGTATTCCCTCGTTATGGCATATCACCAGCCGCGAAAATGTAGCGGCTATTGTGAGCAACGGCTTGATGAGCCGCCACCGCGTACTGCAAAGGCAGGTGCCATTGGTGGATATTTCTGAAGCAACGGTACAAGACCACCGAGTGGCGAAAGGTACCCGCAACGGATTAACCCTGCACGATCACGTGCCGTTGTATTTTCGCGCTCGCAACCCAATGCTGTTTTGCCGACGTAACCGTAATGCCTCGCTCTGCTTGCTGGAAATAGATACGCGTGTCTGTTTGTTGGGTGGCGTGGTGTTCAGCGATGGGAATGCAGCCTCTGGGAGTACGCAGTTTTACGACCACTTTTCGGATCTGCGCTTTCTCGATTGGCAAGCGCTCGATGCGGTTTACTGGAGCAATGTGCCCGATGGCAAGCGCAAGCGTTGTGCCGAAGTGTTGGTGCCCCACCATGTGCCGGCGAGCTTGGTGCACCGCGTGCATACGGCCACTGCGGAAACGTGCGGTTGGCTTCGGTTGCAGGGTATTGACGCAGTTCATTCACCCACGCTGTTTTTTTGAGGAGAATAAGGCATGGGGTTTCGTGTCATTGAGGGCAATATTTTCACTACCGAGCAGCAAACGTTGGTGAATACGGTGAATTGTGTGGGTGTGATGGGAGCAGGAATCGCACTGGAATTCCGGCTGCGTTATCCAGACATGTATCGCCGCTATGTCGAGATATGTAAAAAAGGCCAGCTCGATATCGGAAAGCTATGGCTGGTTAGGACACCTGGACGCTGGGTGCTCAATTTTCCCACGAAAAAGCATTGGCGCTACCCCTCTAAAGAGGCTTACTTGCGCCAAGGGCTAGAGAAACTGGCAGCTAGCTACGCACAGAAGGGAATTTATTCTATTGCTATGCCGCTGCTAGGGGCTGACCGGGGGGGCATCGACCCAGAGGTAAGTTTGGCGCTGATTCGTGAGTATCTCGGCGTAGGGTGTGACGACCTAGATGTTGCTGTGTATCGCTACGACCCAGCCGCAAAAGATGACCTGTTTGAAACGTTCAAAATACGGTTGTTGAGTGACTCTAGCGAAAAAATTATCAGTGCCAGCGGCTTAAAAGCCTCGGCATTAGATAAGCTGCGCAATGCTCTTGAGCAAGAGAGTATTTGTCAGTTGAATCAAATGCTACAGGTGAAAGGGATTGGCTTAGTCACCTTGGAAAAGGCATTTCATTATGTGCAGTCGCCCACTGCTGATGCGCCAGATCTGTTTATGTCAGGCTTCTCAAGCGCTCCCTAATCAGCTTATGTCATTGTCCTTCTGCACCTGCCTATTTAGGCGCGGGCACATCATTTCAACGAAGCGCTCAAGACCAGCTCAGTCGCTCAGGCAGCGGTTAAATTTCACTCACGCTGGTTGATTAAATGTTGGCTTTCGAGCATGTGGGATACCATGGTGCGGTATACGCAATATTTACTAATAAAGGGAATTAAGAAATGAGAGCAATGCTGACCTTGGCCGCTTCATTTAGCGCGCTCACCTTTTTAGCGGGCTGTGCTGGCGCGCCCAGCGTGCCAGTAGGGGATCGAAGCTATAGCGAAAGCAACAGTCGCGCCTACAACCTAGCGATGGCGGGTGGCCTGCGCGAAGCACGGGATACCAAGCTGGGGGAGGACGACTACAGCTCGATGATGAGCGACCTATCAAGCGGTGCGGGTACCGCCTTATCACTTTCAAGCTCTGCTGGTATTGGCTTGTCTGGTGGCGCTTCCTTGGGGCTAGGGCTGGCGTCGGCGCTGTTCTCTGGGCCAGGGATGATGCAGCGTGACAGCGCGTTTGCGTTCGTGCCCTCAAGCGAAGCAACAAGCCCCGAAAATGCAACAGAAGTAATTCGTGGCTACTTCTACGATGCAGTACAAAACGTTGCTGACAACAGTGAGTTTTCGATGCATTACAACGAAGGTGAAAAAAATGTTCGGTTCTCTCGCCAGCGCAACATATCAGCTATTTATTTAGTGAATGAAGAATTAGGCTGCCCTATGCCAACAGAACAACATCGCGGCAAAGATGTGTGCGTATTTGGTTTGTTAACACCCCATAAAGCCAGAAGTTTACGTGCTACACCGTTGGCAGCAAATGCGACAAGTCAATATAGCTATCCATATTTAGCTGGCAACCATATCGAGTCGCTATTAGTTACTGTGGGCCTTTCAGATAACGCAAAAGAAATGCTTGGAAGTGAGCAAGCAGAAGCCAAAAGGTTAGCACTATTAGCCCTATTTTCTAGCAATATGCCTAGCTGGTTTTATATTTATATGAAAGGCGGTGAAGCCAATCCCCCGCTTATTTTAGAGCGCGGTACCGCCGAGCTTTTCGTTACTCGAAAGTAAACACATAAAAAAAGTGGCCCCACGCAGGGGCCACCTTTTTTATTTTTTCCATAACTACCCTTGGACATCCTGTTAGCACGATCAATATCGCCACTCTCGAACCGGCTAGTCATCCTGTCTACAGCAAACACGTCTTCCAATAAGTCTTTGTAAGATAGGGAAGTGTTCGGCCCGTAACTGGCGCTTACCTGGCTACTGGTGCGTCTTAATCCCTTGGAGGTCAGGGAAGTGTTCGGACTGTGATCGAAGTCGTCAGCAATCAAGCATCCGTCTTAATCCCTTGGAAGTCAGGGAAGTGTTCGGACTTAAACGCTCTCACAATAGGCGCTGCAATAGGGTCTTAATCCCTTGGAAGTCAGGGAAGTGTTCGGACCGATCCCAACAACAACGCCAACAGCGTTGGATGTCTTAATCCCTTGGAAGTCAGGGAAGTGTTCGGACTCAGCACGGCAGCGCAACGGTATGCGGCATAGTGTCTTAATCCCTTGGAAGTCAGGGAAGTGTTCGGACATATTACGGTACTGCCACGTTAGAAGATTGGCGTCTTAATCCCTTGGAAGTCAGGGAAGTGTTCGGACTGAACAGATTAGTAAGTCTAACGACTTTTTAAAGTCTTAATCCCTTGGAAGTCAGGGAAGTGTTCGGACTGTCTTCGCATTCTCGGAGAGAGTTTCCGAGGAGTCTTAATCCCTTGGAAGTCAGGGAAGTGTTCGGACAAATAGCGGGTTACACTATCGCGGGCATTGCGTCTTAATCCCTTGGAAGTCAGGGAAGTGTTCGGACGCGAAGGCGGTGCATGACAAGGCGCAGCGTCGGCGTCTTAATCCCTTGGAAGTCAGGGAAGTGTTCGGACATACATCCTCAGGAGATGCAAACCCACGATCCGTCTTAATCCCTTGGAAGTCAGGGAAGTGTTCGGACAGTAGGCTCAAAAATAGTCCTTTTATATCAGTTGCTTGCAGGCAAAAAATAACGACTGTTTTGAACATAAAAAGTTTGCTTGTTAGGTTGTAATGTGCTAGGCATTTTTTTAATGGGCCAAGCCATCATCTTGCCCGAAATGTTTACGATGCTCAAGCGTTGGAAACCCCTCCACATGTAACCCTTCGGGCAGCGGTGTTTTGCCCCACCAGATAATGCCGTGATCCGAAAGTAGCGGATAGCCGCGAACGTCGTCTTCTTTCGGGTCGATGAGCCTAGCCAGCTCTTTTTTAAGACACTGCAGTTGGCGATAATCACCATGCCAGGCAAATACGGATGCCTGCAGCGCAAACGCACAGCGTTGAAGCAGCTGGTGTACTCGGCGTAGACGTTTTTCATGACGAATATCGTACACTACCAATTGCCACTGTGGTTGGCTCATGCGGGTTCCTCCGGCAGTGTATGTTGGTCCACTGTGCGGGCTAGTACACGAGCATAGCCCGCTAGGTAGCGGCGCCACTGCCGTTGGGCGCCATCCAAATGCGCGTAATAAAGTTTACGCCCTTCCTTGCCTAGCCAGCAGCCTCGCTCGTCCGGTGGGGAAAAGTGGCGCCCGTTGAGGGTGCCTTCGGCAAACAGTGTGATAACCCATGCTTCAATACGCGGTCGTAGCGGCTCCATTAAGTCGCAAGCAAGTGATTTTCGCCCGCTAACCAAGCGGTGGTAGCAACCTAAAGAGGGGTCTAAACCTACCTGTTTGAGTTGTCTCACGCTCTCTTCGTAAGCCAGCATGTAGCTGAGTGACAGCATGGCATTGACAGGGTCAGGCGGCGGTCGACGTTTACGTTGAGTAAATCCGAGAGAGGGCGAAAGCTGTTGGCGCCAATAGTTAAACAGTGCTTTTTGCGCACCACCTTCACAGCCACGCAGCATTGCTTCGTTAGGTGCGGTTAGCGCTTGTCTTGCGCTGTTTGCCATGGAAACAGCCAGCGCATCTGCCGCTTGACCTCGTCCGCGTAACAGTGAAATCGCCACCTTTAATTTATGGCTAACGACATGACGCGACCAGGAAAGGCGGCTGACGCTAGTTGATTGCCAGTGGTATTGCACGCTGCGGCGATGAGCTTGCTGAAGGTGATCTGCATAGAGAGAAAACCCGCGGTCGGCATAGCGCTCGTTGACCACAATGAAATCATGAATGTCATAAGCTACTAACCATGCGGTTAAGTGCATCTTAATTGCCGCCTGAACATACGCTTTCCCCTCATGCATTACGATCAATGGCAATGTGGCAACTTAGAAGCACGAGCGCGAGCTATAAAAATTTTCTGGCGGTAGGGTGAAAATTTTTGCGGTCGGTGTTGGTGGGATTAAGCGTTAAACTAGCCAAACCTATAACGTTTACTTAATTCTCGCTGAATGTAATACAGGAGTGTTTATGGCGCTTACCCTGCTCGCGGTTACTGGTATGACTCCGCAAGTCATCACTGAGACACTTTTTGGCCTGCATCGTCAGCGCAGTCCATGGCCTGAAAAGCTGCATATCATCACCACGCGAGTAGGTGAGGGAGTGCTATCGCGCAGCCTATTTGAAGAAGGCAAGCTGAACGCTCTGTGTGATGAGCTTGAAATGCCACGGTATACCCCTGGGCAAGTTGTGATTAATGTGGTGCCGGATGCTGACGGTAAGCCGGTAGACGATGCTCGTACACTCGCCGATCATGAGGCGCTAGCGGATTTCATTATGCAGATCGTGCGCGAGCTGACTGCCGATGAAAAGACCACGTTGCATGCGTCGATTGCGGGTGGACGTAAGACCATGACGTTTTATTTGGGCTACGCAATGAGCCTGTTTGGGCGGCCTGAAGACAGGATGTCGCATGTGTTGGTGGGGGCTGGCTACGAAAGTCACCCTGACTTCTTTTTTCCAACACGTACGTCTCAAATGATTGTAGGCCGTGATGGGCAGCCGCTGGATATGGCAGAAGCCATTGTCAGCCTTGCGGATATTCCCTTTATCCGACAGCGTGATCAATTGCCTAATATGCTCCAGCAGCGTGGCGAACCCATGAGTTTTCGTCACTTAGTTGATTTAATTAACTTAGGTGCTCAGCCGCATCGTTTGAGTATTCGTTTGAACGGCTCCGAGCAAACGCTAAACATTCTTGCTGATGGTCAGTATATCCATTCATTAACCTTCAGCGGGCTGTTTGACTGGTGCTGGTATGAAACCGTGGCTCGCGCTACTCAAGAAGAGGATGGCGCGCTGCGTCGTCATACGCCAGAAGGCGAAGAGAATAGTGCTTATTTAGGGCATGCGGTGATGGCACGGCTGGCGGTGCATTTGGGACTGCCTTACGATGCGGAGCGTGATCTGCGACCGCAGGTGGAGGAGTGGTTAAAGCATCATGAAGCAGTGTTAGAGGGCGCTCGCATACGTCCGTCTGATTTCTCTGCGAATATGTTGCGTGGGTTAGATGTTAGCCAAGCGACTAACCGCATCAAACGGCGCTTAAAGGCGGAGCTGCCTGAGGGTATTGCCTCGCGTATTTCTCCAGGATTGTATTTTGACGATGCAGGTCAAAAGCACTCACGCACACGCAAGGGAGGCGGGTACGCTTTGAATATAATGCCGGAGCAGGTTTTACTCTGTTAACTCGGCCTGCTCTGTTTATTGACGGTTACCAAGGCGAAAGGTGGCGCGGGCTTTCGGTAAAGAGCTTTGACGGCGGCTAGTCTGGCTTGTTAGGGGCGCATCAAATTTTCCAGTTCATCCGCTCGTTGGGTGGTTTCGTTGAGCAAGCATGAATTGGCGCTGATGCGTGCCATTGTTCCTCCTTCTGGGTCGGCATAGAAACCACAATTAGCTTCTTTGTATGTAATCCATGCCCGTTGGGCGGTGAGCAACTGGTCGCGCCGTTCACTGCTCAACTGGTGACGAAGCTGCTGGTAGTTATCATTGAGCCTCTGATCTTGATGCTCATATTCGTTCGATATGCAGGTGACCATATCGAGCGTGCTAATGGCTTGCTGCATACACACCTCATACGAGTGCGATTTTTCGTTACTGACTGCGACAGTGCTCACTAGTAGTAGTGTCGCGATGAGTAGGGGGCGACGGATGTCTGGACATTGCATAGCACTATTTATCTCTTTTGATGATGGAGTGTGTTTATGGCTAGAAGAGAGCGTTATCTTTAACAGCCACAAGACGCTTGAGGAATGAAAGGCTCAGCGCTTTGCTGCGGACGACGGTTCAGTGAAAGGCGTCGGCTGGATTAATCCCACAGCTTCTATTATTAAAATAGCCAATTATTCTGAGGCTGGTACATAGTTATTTTGAGGCTGGTGCATAGTTTAGTGATCAACAGGCACGCCATCGGCGCAGCTTTAGGGCAAAAAAGAAAAATGAATGGGGTGGGGAATAAAATGGGGTGGGGAATAAATCGCCTGACGGTCGTTAGAAGAAATTGTTCATAAAATAGAGAAAGCTAATGTATTGCATGCTCGTCACAAATGTGTCGCGGGGAATTAGTCAACAAACAAACACAAAAAAGGCAGATCAGTAAGTAACTGATCTGCCTTTCAAAATATTGGTAGCGGGGACCGGATTTGAACCGATGACCTTCGGGTTATGAGCCCGACGAGCTACCAGACTGCTCCACCCCGCATCAACGTGTTGCGTATTCTACGCATATTTGGCGCGAAGTCAACCCCATGCATAAAACGCTTCTATGCTTGCTTGCGACTTTCATCGTGCTGCAACATTGTCATAGTAAAGCTATGCTTCCAATAGGGATAAAAAAAAGCTTACTGTCAGTGTGTCGTCATATTAACAATACGATGCGCTGTGAATACTAAAGCGCTACGGCGCTTATTTAGAAGGGTTTGTGACACCACGCTAGTGCTCAGTGTCCAAGCTTTTCGTCATGTCAGGGAGGTAGTCAATGGCTAATCAAGTCCCCGTCGCCTGGGTAACCGGTGGAACTGGTGGAATCGGAACGTCAATTTGTCATTCGTTGGCGGATGCGGGTTATTTGGTGGTGGCGGGATATCATAATCCCGAAAAAGCCAAAACCTGGCTGGAAGCTCAGAAAGCCGCCGGTTATGACAACATTGCGTTATCGGGTGTTGATCTTTCCGACCATAATGCCTGCTTGGAAGGTGCCCGCGAAATTCATGAAAAGCATGGGCCGATCAGTGTGTTGGTCAACTGTGCTGGTATTACTCGTGATGGCACTATGAAGAAGATGTCCTATGAGCAGTGGCATCAAGTAATTGATACCAACCTTAATAGCGTCTTCAATACATGCCGCAGTGTGATTGAGATGATGCTGGAGCAAGGTTATGGGCGCATCATCAATATTTCTTCTATCAATGGGCGTAAAGGTCAGTTTGGGCAGGTGAACTATGCAGCTGCTAAAGCGGGCATGCATGGGTTAACCATGTCGTTGGCGCAAGAAACTGCAACCAAAGGCATTACCGTCAATACGGTATCGCCTGGTTATATTGCGACCGATATGATTATGAAAATTCCTGAGCAGGTGCGTGAAGCCATTCGTGAAACCATTCCAGTGAAGCGTTATGGCACGCCAGAGGAAATCGGTCGGCTGGTAACGTTCCTGGCAGATAAAGAGTCTGGCTTTATTACCGGCGCGAATATTGACATTAACGGTGGTCAATTCATGGGCTAAACCGCCCTGGGCTATGACGCTGTTTTCTTCACAAGAGTTGTGTCTAAAGGGGAGGCTGATCGCCTCCCGTTAACGTCTTTGGGTGATAAGAAGCTATGGGTGAGGCACCCTTGCGAGGTGATTAAACAGGTGATTAAACTCCTCTGCTTCTTTACGCCACAGTGGGTCAGGCATCGGGCCTAATGCCATTAGTGACGCTAATATATCGATAATCTCATCCGAGCGGTTGCGTTCGTTATTGATTCCCTCATTTAACCGCTCTACTTGAATAGCCAACCTGAGTGGTTCATCACGCTGTTTGACACTGCCAAGTGCCAGCAGTGACAAGTGCACTCTTAAACGCGCCAGGCTATCTTCCAATTCGGCATGTTTTTCGGCCGATAGGGGGATTGAGGTGGTTAGCCGTGCATGATTGCGCTGTTGATGTGCCTCCGTAAATATAGTGGGCAGCCCCTCGCTCAATACTTCTTTGGCATCAATTGCGTGTGGCTGTTCGCCAGCCAGCGCTTGTTGATCAGCAGCAAGATGGGCATTTATCAGCGGTAACGCGGTTTGCCATTGTTGCACGGTATGGGCAATTTCCAGACGGCTTAAACGTTCACGCTTGGCTCTTATAATACCGCTGAGACGGCGCTGCATGCCGTCACTGCGCCGGTTACGCGGCAACGGTTCAAGCTGGCTAATGCTGTTGAGGTAGGTGTCAAGGGTCGCAGACTCTTTAGCTTGGGTCGGCTGCCAGCTATCCATTTCGTCAATCAGTATTTGCAGTTGATCAAGTGTTTGCTGCTGTCGCGCTGCCTGCTCATGCTTGTGGGCGTCACGCTGAGCAAATAACTGGTCGCAGGTATGACGGAAGGCTTTCCATAGAGCTTGTTCTTCGCCTTTAGGGGCGCGGCCTAGTGCACGCCACTGCTGCTGTAGCTGTTTTGTATGCGTAATGCGGGCAGCCAAGGGCTGCTCGGTGTCGTCTAGTAAGCGTTTCGCTTGTTCGATAAGCAGGCGCTTTTGGCTAGCGATCTGTTCCGCTCGCTGGTCAATCAGCGCTTGAAGACGATGACGAATGGCGCCAAAGCGACGGCCAACGGTTTCTGACTGATCTCGCGGCACCGGGGAGTAGTGGCGCCACTGATGGCGGGCTTTGTCTCGGATTTCGCGCAATATGTCAGGGTCGGCATCTTCTGCGGGCTGATCAAGCAGTGTTTCAAGCTGTTCGCACAGCGCTTCACGGCCTTTAAGGTTGGCGTCACGCTCTTGATTCAGCTGTTCTCGCCAGGAAGCCAGTCGTTCATGAATGCGGTCAGAGGCTGCGCGAAAGCGTGCCGACTGTTCGCGGTTAGCAGCGGCGTCGCCGAGGGATTTCCACTCTTTTACCAACTGGCGATGATGGCGATCTAAAGCAGCTTCCGCCATGTGGTGATCGTCAGCCAGTGCTTCAATACTCGCGCAGAGCTGCTCGCGTTTAGGGCCGGCCACAAAGCCGCGCCAATCACGCAGTTCTGCTAACCGTGCGCTTAGCTGTTTCACGCGTGCTTTTAGCGGCTTGGCTTCTTCACCCGTTAGTTCCTCAACCGATGGCTTGAGACGTTGATAGAGGCGGCTGGCGCTCTTGAAGGCGCCGCGTTCTAGCAAGTGCTCAAAATTGTCCACGTCGGCGCTGAGCGCATTAAGTGTCGCGGCTGGACTGGGCTTGCTAGCGTCGTCAGCAACTTTTAATGCTTTTGCATGTGTCAGTAGTGCCGGCGGCGTTAAGTGCTTAGGCCAAGCGCACTGCTTGACGTACTTGGCAACGGCTGCATTATCTTGATTGGCAATGGCTGTTTCTATGTCTGAGCTAACGGCCTGCCAGCGCTGCCATGCTTCCATGCACGCTTCGTAGCGTTTCAGTGCGTTACTATAGCGTTGCTGGGTGGTGTCGCCTGGTGGGTGTTGGTCTGATAGGGATTGCCAGCGTTGGCTTAATAGTTGGCGCTGCGCCCGCAAACTATCGATATCTTGAACCGTGAGTTGCTCTGCATGGGTTAGTCCTTCTAACGTTTCTTCAATGCCTTCTAGCAATTGGTCACGGGTACGCTCGATCTCTTCACGATGAGCAATACTCTGTAGGCGCGCTTGTTCTTGTGTCTCATGATGGTGCAGTGTTTTTCGACAGCTGAGTAATGCTTGATGGAAGCGCTGCTCCTGATCCACGCTAGGTGGATGAGAAAGACGCTGCCATTCCCGCTCTAAATGACGGAAACGGCCGCCATACAAGGGTTCCCAAGGTGCCCTGGCGTGCTGCTCAAGCTGGGCGAGCAGATGTTCTCGCTGTGCCTGCTGTTCCGCTAGCCACTCCGCATCATTGCGCAACTGGGTGAGCTTTTCTCGTGCGTGACGAATGACTTGACGGTCACGCCGTGCTTCCTTTAGCAGTTTTTTGAGGCTCTCCTCACTTTCTATACGTTGGGCCGCTTGATGGCGCACTGCGGCCACGCCATTATGGCAGGCTTGATGAACAAGGTCGTTCTCATCGGTTAATTGTTCTAATGCGGTGAGCCGCAGATTGAGATTATCTCCCTGAAGCGCTATTGCGTTAAGCAGGCGTGGCTCCGATAGTTCTGCCACGATGGCCTGCCGTTTTTGCAGATCGGTGTGTCCCTGAGTGCCGCATAGGCGCTGGCAAATAGCATTAAACCAAGCCTCATCTTGATGATGCTTCGGCAGCGCGTTGACGAGCTCCGTTAAGTCATCAAGGGCCAGTAGGGCAGCAAGTTGGATAGTGCTGTCGTTATCCTGCGCTAGTTGTTTTAGCGCGAGTTGCTGTTCTGGTTGTTGCGGGTCAAGCTGGTCGAGTGCCTTGAGACGCACCTCGGGATCTGGGTGTTGCCACCGAGGAGCGAACAGGCGTCTTAACAGTCCGTGCATGGATCATCCTGCAGAGAGGCGCGTAACGTGAAAAAAATGAACTGCCGATGACAGATAGTTGCAGTCATCGGCGCTGTCGCTTAGCTTTGCTGTAGGCACTGTGATGGTTAATACTTCTTCACAGCGCCTAGCGCGAGATTGCGCTACCTTTATCTTACCTGAACATGACATGGAGTTCGGCCATGAGCCTCAACGCCAATAGTGCCGACATTGCCTTCACCTTTAAAGGTGGCATGCTGCCAATGACCGTCATGGAATTGAGCAGCGCTGACCCAGAGCATATACGGTGTCAGCTAGCTGGCAAGTTGTCACAATCTCCCGCCTTCTTTCAGCATACACCGGTTGTGCTAAGCGTGGAAAAACTCGATGAACCTCACTTAGCGCTTGAGCGCATTTGTGCGGTGTGTCGCGATCACAAATTGCTTCCCGTTGCGGTACGGGGCGGTGCGGAGCCAGTACGTCAATCTGCTTGGGCATTAGGGCTTGGTTGGTTTGCCCCCGTTGAAGAGGGGCGAAATAGGGTGTTGGAGAGCGTTGGTTCTTCAGCAGACCCCAGTGCCTCAGTAGGAAAAAAAGCGCCGTCTGTTGAGCAAGATGCCAGCGGGGCGATAGCAACACGCTTATTTCGTGGAACAGTTCGCTCTGGCCAGCAAGTAAGTGCGTCAGAGGGGGATCTGGTGGTGATCGGCGCAGTCAATGCGGGAGCTGAAGTATTGGCGGCCGGTAGTATTCACGTTTATGGTGCGCTCCGTGGCCGTGCTTTAGCGGGTATCCACGGCAATACCCACGCGGGCATCTATTGCCGAGAGCTAGAAGCAGAGCTTCTTTCTGTAGCAGGTAACTATAAACGCTTAGAAGACATCGACTCTCAGTTACTTGGTCGTGCGGTTGAAGTGCATTTTGCTAAAGAGCAGTTGGAAATCAAGCCGCTGGGATAGCCCGAACGCATGAGTGTGGATTGATGCTTCATGCCTAGCGACGTCGCAAGCGCTATACGTTACAGTGTTGTGTTGTTGACATTGATGTTTCCGTTGTGCGTGAAGCGACCCTTGAAACGCGCTCGCGATGAACGACTTCAAGAAGGAAGTGACTCTTGGCCAAAATTATTGTAGTGACCTCCGGCAAAGGGGGGGTTGGTAAAACCACCAGTGCTGCTGCCATTTCAACAGGACTTGCCCTGCGTGGTAAAAAAACCGTGGTTATTGATTTCGATGTCGGTTTGCGAAATCTTGATCTGATCATGGGGTGCGAGCGCCGCGTTGTTTATGACTTGGTGAATGTCATTCAGGGCGAAGCCGGTCTTAATCAGGCACTGATACGCGATAAACGCGTTGAAAACCTATTTATTCTGCCCGCCTCGCAGACCCGTGATAAAGACGCACTAACACAAGACGGTGTTGAGCGAATACTGGAACAGCTCAAGCAAGATTTTGACTTTATCTTGTGCGACTCCCCGGCGGGTATTGAGCGAGGCGCGCAGCTCGCCATGTATTTTGCCGATGAGGCGATTGTGGTGACCAATCCTGAGGTTTCCTCAGTACGTGACTCTGACCGTATTTTAGGATTGCTTGGTTCCAAGACGCGGCGCGCTGAACAAAGTTTGGACCCTGTTAAAGAACATCTGCTTATTACCCGTTATAACCCTTCCCGTGTTACCTCGGGGGATATGTTAACGCTTGATGATATTCGTGAAATTCTTGCCATTGACTTGCTCGGACTGATTCCTGAATCCGAAGCGGTACTGCGTGCATCGAATCAGGGGGTGCCCGTGACCCATGATGATTCGAGCGATGCTGGGCAAGCATATCTCGATACTGTCTCGCGATTGTTAGGGGAGGAAATGCCATTACGTTTCCATGAAATGCAGCGTAAAGGCTTGCTAAGCCGCATGTTTGGGGGTAGTCGTCGATGAAACTGCTGGAGTTCTTGAAGCGTGAGCGCAAGAAATCCGCCTCGGTGGCCAAAGAACGATTACAAATCATCGTGGCGCATCAGCGTAGTCAGCGTGGTCAGCCTGACTATATGCCGCTGCTTGAGCGCGAACTGCTAGAAGTTATTCGTCGTTATGTCCATGTTGATGACGACGCAATTCAAATTTCGCTTGATAGTGAAGATAATTGCTCAGTGTTGGAGCTAAACGTAACGCTGCCGAAAAGCTGATCGCAATCCCGTCAGACGCGACAGCATAGGCGATACTCTAAGAGGAGCGGCGAGAGGCACTGTGGGTATGCTAGGCTTGGGTTTTTGTACCCCCATCTGGCAAGTGGTTGGTCGCTTGTCGGTAGGAAATCACGCTCAAGGGAGTATCCATCCATGGCGCCACCTAATGCCGCCCCTGTCAGTTTTCTCTGGCATGACTATGAGACATTTGGTGCCGATCCGCGTCGCGATCGGCCCGCTCAATTTGCCGCATTACGCACTGACGCCGAGCTAAATGAAATCGGTGAGCCTATAGAGCTCTACTGCAAACCTGCCGATGACTACCTGCCGCATCCTGCTGCTTGCCTGATTACGGGTATAACACCGCAAAAAGCGCAGCGGAAAGGCTTGCCTGAGGGGGAGTTTGCCCGCCAAGTTCAAGGCTTTATGAGTGAGCCAGGCACCTGTGTGGTGGGCTATAACAGCCTTCGCTTTGACGATGAAGTTTCCCGCCATCTATTTTATCGCAATCTTCTTGATCCTTATTCCCGTGAGTGGCAGAACGGCAATTCCCGTTGGGACTTGATTGATGTTGTGCGCGCGTTTTATGCCCTGCGGCCGGACGGCATTGAGTGGCCGCAGCGGGAAGATGGTGCGCCTAGCTTTAAACTTGAACACTTAACAGCGGCCAATAATATTGCCCATGAAGGCGCTCATGATGCGGTGGCAGATGTACGTGCTACGATTGCCCTGGCGCGCTTGTTGAAAGCTCGAAATCCACGGCTTTTTGACTATCTGCTGGGGTTGCGCGGCAAACGTGCAGTAGCTAAACAGCTGGATTTGCCCAGCGCTAAACCACTTTTACATATTTCTCGTCGCTACCCAGCTAGCCGTGGTTGCAGCGCGTTGGTGATGCCGTTGGCCGAGCATCCCACCAACCCTAATGGGGTTATTGTTTACGATTTAAGCGTTGATCCTAGTGATCTGCTAGCCATGAGTGCTGAACAAATCCGGGAGCGTGTCTTTGTCAGTCAGCAGGATCTTTCCGAGGGAGAGGTGCGTATACCGCTGAAAGTCATCCACATTAATCGCTGCCCGGTAATCTTTCCGGCGACAGCATTAAAAGATGCGGATGGCCCACACAAAGGCGGCTACGGCACGATTGTTGAGCGGTTAGCGATTGATATTGATGCCTGCCGCGCGCATTGGAAAATACTGCGTGAGGCCAGCGGCGTGGCTCAAAAAGTCGCTGAGGTGTTTAACGCGGGATACGAAGATGAGCCTCAAGACCCTGACTTAATGCTTTATTCCGGTAGCTTTTTCTCTGCCGCTGACCGCCAGCAGATGGAGCGAGCTCTGGCGATGGATCCTTGGGATTTAGTCGGTCAACGCTTTGCTTTTCAAGACCCGCGCCTAGAAGAAATGCTATTTCGCTACCGTGCGCGCAGCTACCCTGAAACGCTTGAGGGAGAAGAGCGTGAGCAGTGGGAGGCGTTTCGCTGGATGCGTATTAATGATCCGGCCTTGTCAGGCTTTACGCTGAAAGCATTTGCGCGTGAAATAGAGCGTTATAACCAGCAGTCCTTGTCAGATCATGAGCGCCAGGTGTTGGAAGAGGTGGTGATGTACGTTGAGGCGATGATGCCAGCTCAGGCATTTGATGCCTGAGCTGGTGGGTTTGGTTTAGCTAAATCAGTACTTAGCGTGGGTCGGTAAACGGCACGCGTGCTTCTCGGTAGGGAGTGATATCACTGGGCGAATCGCCAGGGTTATAGCGAATATCTAACTGGTGTGATTGAAGAGTAGGCCACAGTGCTTGCAGTTCTCGCACGCTAACATCCAACGCTAGTGTGGCAAGTTGTTCACGGCGATCAAAGCGCACGTCCTCCAGTGCTGTGGCTTGCCAGTAGCGGTTTGCCATGCCCTGTAAGCTCGTGTCTCGTTGGGTCAAACGAGAATGAACGGCTTGACGATGTGGTGCTAACGCTTCCTCGGTTAGTGTGTTCAGGCGCTCACCCGCTGCCGCCATAAAGGCGTCCATGCGCTCGGCGATCACACCGCTTTCAACATCCGGCGACTGCACTACCAAGGCAATACCCGGCGCTTCTAGCAGGGGGGAATAGCCCGCATTAACAATATAGCCAAGCTGCTCCTCGGTACGCAGTTGCTGATAAAAGGGTGTATCCAACCACTGAGCCAACACGCTAAGGCGTGCCTGCTCTTCAGCGGTCTTGTCGCGGCCCTGCAAATAACGCAGCACAAGTGACTCTTCACGGGTGCTGTGCGGGTGGAGCACGGCAGACTCATTGCTTACCTGGAGCGGTTCAAGCGTTGGAATGTCTTCACGAGTGAGGCGCGGCGTTAACGCTCCGCGTATTACATTAGCTTGCTTACGCGCTAGATCTTGGTCCAGATTACCAACGGCCATTGCGTCAATGTATAGCGCATCTAAAAACCGTTTTCGGAAGTTTTCCAAATGGTGACGCTCTAATCGCTGGCTGGCGTCAAGTAATTCAGCCGTTGACCACTGAGGGGTCAATAATGCTTCGCCCAGTGCACGGCTTGCTTGGCCATAAAGTGATGCTTGGGGAGCATTGCGCCACTCGCGCTGAAATTGATAACGCACACGTTCAAAAGCGCTGGGGGAAATATCGGCGTGCTTAAGCTGCTCAATCGCCTGCTCTATCAGTGGCGTTTGGCCATCCCGCCAGCCTGAAAACGACAGCGTCATACCACGTCCGTGAGCATAGGCACTGAACGATTGGCCAGCCAACCAGGCTGGATATAACGACTCGTTTAGACTGTCATTTAACCAACCCGCTAAGAGGCGGGTAAGGACCGCTTCTTCTGGTGAGTAGCTGGCGCTGGGGTGTTGAAGGCTTACTCGCCACTCAACGCTTGGGGTGTTAAAGCGGCTATCTTGCATGTGCCATGCGGTAAACGAAGGCACATCAATCAACGTCTCAGGGCGCTCGTCTTGCCCCGCCTTGAGGGTGAGGTCGCTGGCGATAAAAGGGTTGGGTTCAGGTAGCGCTAAACCGCCAAGTGTTTGGCCTGGCTGGTTGGGGGGGAGTTCTTTCCACTGGGTGTTGAACCAGGGGGAGATGGTGTCACTTTCTACATCCGGCGCCGAGTAGAAGCGCAGCATGTTGTCTGGTGTCAGCGCATCGAGATACACCTGCTGGCGCTCACTATCCATGCCATCCATCCTATAAGGCGCATACTGCACATCATCCACTGGATAGCGAGAAAGACTCATGGCTAAGCGAGTGGCTTCCTGCTGCGGTGCGCCATGCTGCTGAAAACGAAATGCTTGTTCATTTAGGTTTTGTTGTTCTTCGTAACGCCATTCAGCCAATCCTTCCTTACGTATTTGCTCAATGGCAGCAAACAGCGTGGCCTCGATATCGTCCAGCCGCTGTGCACCAGCAGGCGTTAAGCTAATGGAAACAGTAAACAGAGCTTCATTGCCGTCTCCTCGGCCCACTCCCGCCGAAAGTGCATCTGCAAGTCCCTCTTTGCGTAGCGCTGCCAATAAACTGCCGTCACCTTCATCGCCAAGCAGATGGGAAATTAGCTGAGTTGGTTTGGTACGGTAGTCGTCGGTAGGATCAGGAATCGGGAAATAGAAGCGTAGCTGACGGCGATCCTGTAATGACTGACGTTCAATGTAGCGAGGCAGCGTGTCTGGATCGACCAGCGGTGCGTCAATGGTTGGAACGCTTAGGTCGTTATCTGGAAGGCTGGCAAAGCGTTCCACTACCAGTGCTTCAAGGGTATCAAGCGGC
Organism: Halomonas qaidamensis; assembly: GCF_025917315.1. Taxonomy (NCBI): domain Bacteria; kingdom Pseudomonadati; phylum Pseudomonadota; class Gammaproteobacteria; order Oceanospirillales; family Halomonadaceae; genus Halomonas; species Halomonas qaidamensis. The sequence continues at coordinate 428,868 of NZ_CP080627.1, forward strand.
TGAGGGGCAACAATAGCCAAGTTCATTACGTTGGCATCATAGTAGCGATGATAAAAATCAATCACTCGCTCGCGCAGGGTGGCCTCACCTTCCGGTGGGCTTGCCAGCGTGTCACGGCTGCCAACTGCAAAGCCCGTGGTGGCATTATCTGGGTTGAGTAACTGGTTCAGTACATCGTTTTCACGGCGGGATTCATCGCGAATGCGAGCCATGTACTCAGAGTGAACAATATTCCGTTCGCTTTCCAACTGGTCGGCGTTAAACAGCGGTGAAAGGAAAAATTCGCTAAAACGATCCAATGCGCCCGGCAGCGCTGAAGGCTCAATATCAAAAAAATAGTTGGTATCTTGCTGGGCGGTAAACGCGTTGTGGGAGCCTGCATTATCCGAAATATAGCGCTGATAGGCATCAGACTGAGGGTACGGTTCAGTGCCCAAAAACAGCATATGCTCTAAGAAGTGGGCTAGCCCTTGCAGGTCGTCAGGGTCTTGAGCGCTGCCAACGCGAACGTTCATCGAGGCAGCGGCTTTATCGGCGTCTGGGTCGCTCACAAGTAACGCTTGAAGGCCATTTTCTAGCGTCAGCACGCGGTAGTCGCGTTCATCAAAAGGGCTGACGATAGGGGTAATGGCGTCTTTTACAGGGGTGTCTGGAGTAAGTGCCGTATTTTCAGCAAAGGCGAAAGAGGGCACGTACCAAGCAACGCCTATGACAACGCCGATAAGGGCCTGCCGTGCAGCGTAGTGGTTGGGCAGAGGTTCATTAGATCGCAACATTACGGCTCCTATGACACAGCCCAGCGCAGCATTGGACCCACCGGATGGGCGCAAGACAATGACTGATAGGCAGGGTTATTAACATGTTTTGATACCGGAAAAGCGCCTAACAGTTCCAATGGCGCGGGCATTAATAATGAATTGAGTGATTCAGCAGGGGTTGTTGGATCCAGCCAGCGCGTTAGGGCGTCTGGGGGGATGACAACGGGTAAGCGGTCTGTAAGTGAAGAAAGGCAAGCGTTGGCTGGCACGCTGATTAGCGCCGTCGAGTCAGTAAAGGCGGTGAGCGTTGTGTGGTAGCGGCACCATAACGCGCCCAATAAGAGTGGCCCCCGATTAACGTGGGTGACTAAGTAGGGTTGTTTGCTGTGTGCTTGTATTTTCCAGATATAAAATCCGCTAACGGGAATGACGCAGCGTCGAGCGCTAAACGCTTCGCTAAACATGGCACGTTGGTTAAGGGTTTCTGCTCTGGCGCAATGGGGGGCGTGGTCGAGTACTTTTAGCCAAGGAGGGGTAAGCCCCCAGAATAATGGCTGAAGCTGGTGGCGGCCCTGTTCAAGGCGTATTGCCGAGACAGGCTGGCGGGGTGCTAGGTTAGGCGATTCGATCAGTGGTTCAGCATTAGTAAGCGAGGGTACAAGGCGTGATAGCGCGAGGCGCTGTACGTGAAGGCGTCCCGTCATGCCTGTCTCCTTATGCGAAATAGGGGGAGTGATGGTGCAAAATGGCGGGGTGGCACAACATTAGGTTAAATGTCGTGTTTTAGTGTCGAAAACAGTGTTCGATGTAAGGTATCCTAGCGTATCCCTTGCTCACGCTAAAGCGCGATGAGGCCTCCTCCTGTTTGCCGCTGACCTTAAGAGATCGCCATGGCCCGTCCTAGACAGCATGCGCCCGATGCCCTTCACGCGCAGGTCATGCACGCTTGTGATGAGTGGTTGGCTAAGCAGCCAGTCCATGGTTTATCACTGCGTGCCCTGGCCAGAGAAGTGGGTTGCGCGCCAAGTACGCTGCTGAAATTATATGGCAGCTTTAATAACTTATTGCAGTACGTCAACGTTGAAACGCTGGCACGCTTACAGCATACCATTACTAGCCTGGCAGAAGATGATCCGGAGCCATGGCTGCGCTCGTTAGCACTTGCTTATTGGCGTTTCGCTGAACAGGGTTGCTATCGCTGGCAACTGTTATTTGATTATCCTCTCGCCCAAGAAGGTGAATTGGACCAGCGCCAGAGCGACCTGATTGAAGCGCTGTTCACTCAAGTAGAAACATCGCTAAAACAGTATCAGCCAGCATTAGACGACCTGGAGGCACGACGCCTTGGTCGTACTCTTTGGGGAAGTGTGCATGGCTTGGTACAACTTGGGCTAAATGAGCGCCTAGGTTATTGGCAAGGGCAGCAGCTAAAGGTGGATGAACTACTGGATCAGCTAATGAGCACAGTGCTGGCTGGCCTTCGCCACCGGGAGGCAGGGACGTGACGTGGTGGTTGAAAATGATTCGCTGCTTACTGCGTCGCGTTATCTATGTGGTTATGCGGATATGCTACCGCTTCTCTGTTCATGGGCAAGACTATCTGCCTAAAAACGGCGCGGCGTTAGTGGTGTGTAATCATGTCAGTTTTATGGACGCGTTGGTGCTTGGCGGCGGTAGCCCCAGGCCGCTGCGGTTTGTGATGGATCAGCCTATTTTTGAGTCTCGCTGGCTAAAGTGGTGGTTTCAGCTGGTGGGCGCGATTCCGATTGAGTCAGAGCGGCACAGCCCTGGGGCGTTGCGTCGGACGCTGGATGAAGTAAGCCAAGCGTTGCGGGCAGGTGACGTTGTGATGGTCTTCCCTGAAGGGCGGATAACCCCTGACGGCGAAATTCATAACTTTCGGCGCGGACTCGAAACTATTCTTGCCCGCGATAATGTGCCGGTAATTCCCGCTGGTTTAGCGGGACTGTGGGGGTCTTGGACGTCACACTACGGTGGCAAAGCGCTCAAAAAATGGCCATCGCGTTTTCGTGCTCCGGTCAGTCTTCACTTTGGCCCACCTGTCTCAATTCATGAGGTAGAAGGTGTTGCGTTGCGTCGCTATTTAGAAACCCGGGTGAGGGCGCTGAAGGCGGCAGGCGATAGCGAAATCGCCCACCGTTAAACGATATCTGCTATATCACCTCTGTCTCAGCCACAAAGCCGCACCGTCTGCCGCAATAATAGATTAGCGACGTGCAAGGCGCAGCTTTTGCCAGCAGCGTGCCGAGGTGATTAGGTTGTCGCGGATTTCTAAAATCTCCATCCGCGTATTGCCGATCTGTAAACAGGCAGGCCCTTCCGGAAATGCTTCCAGGTGCTCAAGAATTAAGCCATTCAGGGTCTTAGGGCCGTCGGTAGGCAGTTGCCAGCCCAGCATTTTGTTGATTTCTCGGATGTTGGCCGTGCCTTCAATCACATGGCTGCCATCATCTTGCTGATGGATCTCTTCATCCTCTGAGACGTCGGTAGTAAATTCCCCGACAATTTCCTCAAGAATATCTTCGAGCGTTACCAAGCCTTCTACGTCGCCGTATTCATCTACCACGATGCCAATGCGGCGCTTCTGTTTTTGGAAGTTCAGCAGTTGGGTATGCAACGGCGTGGATTCTGGAATGAAATACGGTTCCCGCGCCTCTTGGACAATTGCCGCTTTGGTGACTTCGCTGCGCGATAAAAAACGCGCTGCGTTGCGTAGGTGCAACATGCCAATAATATTGTTGATATCGCCTTTGTATACGGGTAATCGAGTGTGCTGACTGGTACGGATCTGGGTCAGGATATCTTCCAGCGTGTCGTCGAGGTCGATGCCCAGCACTTCGTGCCTTGGCACCATGATGTCGTTAACCGTGACATTCTCAAGGTCAAGAATCGACAGCAGCATAGCACGGTGACGATAGGGAATAAGTGTGCCTGCTTCATGGACGACGGTGCGTAGTTCATCGCGGGTTAGGCTGTCACCACCGTTCTCAACGCTTTTAACGCCCATCAGGCGCAACAGGCCATTAGAGATAACGTTGACTAGCCACACCAAGGGATAAAGTAGTTTGAGCAGTGGCTCCAGACCTAGCGAGGTGGGGTAAGCGATTCGCTCAGGTTTGATGGCCGCGTAGGTTTTAGGCGTGACTTCGGCAAAAATAAGAATCGTAATCGTCAGCAGTGCAGTAGAAATAGCGGGGCCTGAAACATCACCAAAGAAGTGAATAGCGATGATGGTAGCAATCGAGGCGGCTAAATTATTGACGAAGTTATTGCCAATTAGGATGACACCAATCAATCGGTCGGGGCGTGTTAACAAGCGCATAACACGTTTGGCGCGGCGATCACCGCTGTTCGCTTGGTGGCTAAGTCGATAGCGGTTTATCGACATCATGCCTGTTTCAGAACTGGAGAAAAAGGCAGACAGCAGTATCAGTATGGCTAGCAGGCCGAACAGTAACCCCAGGGGGAAGTCGTCGCTCAAGTCGAAAGTTCCTTTGTGGCGTATTAGGCTCGATTTGTAGAAGTATGGAAGTGGCCTGTCAAGACCACTGTTATCAACGCCAAGCTAAGTCAGTGCTGATAATGCGATAAGCATGTGTTTAGCGATTGAGCAATATTTCCAGTACAAACTTACTGCCAAAGTAAGCAAGCAGTAACAGTACGCACCCACCTAGCGTCCAGCGCACAGCACGCATGCCGCGCCAGCCAAAACGATATCGACCCACTAAAAGCGTGGTAAAAATAATCCAGGCGCCCAGCGAAAGTACCGTTTTATGTACCAAATGCTGAGCAAACATATTGTCGAGGAAAATGAGCCCGCTGATGATCGAGAGTGTTAGCAACAGAATGCCCGACCATACCAGTTCAAACAGTACTCTTTCCATGGTCGTCAGCGGTGGTAACGATTGCACAATGCCGCGAATATGGTGATGGCGCAGTGCTTGGTTCTGCAAGCCGACTAATACCGCTTGAATCGCTGCAATCGCCAAAACGGCAAAGGCCAGAGCAGAGCTGACGGCGTGTAGTAAAATGCCGGGTGTTAAGCCGCTGTGACTGCCCTGGCTAGGAAGCCAAGTGGCAACAATAAGCGCGATACCCGCGAGAGGGAATAGCACAATGCCAGCGTTAAGCACAGGCTTAAACAAGCTGGCGACCAACACCACATTAACAGCCACAGCCATCAAAAGCGTAGCGCTGGTAGTGAAGCCGGGAAGTAGCCCCGGGGCTGCACTAACAAGTTCTACGACCACTGGGATATGCAGCAAAAGTCCCAGTGCACCGAGTAAGCGCACCATACCCTGGCGGGGTGGTACGCGGCGAAATAAAGTCATGCCCTGCCAAATAGCAGCGGCAACATAAAGAATAAAAGCGATCGTGGCGAAAGGGAGCGCCTGCATGATGCTATCCGTGCGCCTTGCAGCGCGTTGTTGAGATCAATGTTGTAAAGACAAGGCTATAAAAACCAGCATTGTGAAAATCAGCAATGCGAAACCGTTCAATCTAGAACAGTCTGCCTACTATAACCAATCATAGCGGCGTCGCACAGCCATCGATAACCAACGTTGACGACCATGGAGACTCGCGCGGCGAGCGCGTATAATCGCCTACACATTCGTCCGGTGAGACCGCCCGGCGACAACGACGGAGGCAGAGGCCCCATGTTTCAGAATCTGAGTGAGCGTCTTTCCCAGACGTTGAAGTCGATCAAAGGCCAAGCGCGGCTAACTGACGACAACATTAAAGACACCCTGCGCGAGGTGCGTAAAGCCCTGTTAGAGGCCGATGTTGCCTTGCCGGTGGTGAAAGCATTTATTGAGCGTGTACGCGAACGTGCTGTTGGTCAGGAAGTCTCGAAGAGCCTTTCGCCAGGCCAACAATTTGTCAAAATCGTCCAGCAAGAGCTGGAAGCGATTATGGGCGAAGCCAATGAAGGCTTATCCCTAAAAAGTTCGCCTGCGGTTGTGTTGATGGCCGGCCTGCAGGGGGCGGGTAAAACCACCTCTGTTGCCAAGCTGGCGCGTTACCTGCGCGAGCGCGAAAAGAAAAAAGTGCTGGTAGTCTCTGCCGATGTCTACCGCCCAGCGGCCATCGATCAGCTTGAGACGCTGGCAAAAGAAGTTCAGGTGGATTTCTTCCCCTCTCGTTCCGATCAAAAACCGGTGGATATTGCCACGGCGGCGATCAAGCACGCCAAAATTCAGTTTCATGATGTTGTCCTAGTCGATACCGCCGGGCGGCTAGCCATCGATGAAGCGATGATGGCTGAAATTCAGGCCCTGCATAAGGCCATTTCACCGGACGAAACGCTGTTTGTGGTTGATGCCATGACCGGCCAGGATGCGGTGAATACAGCGAAAGCATTTCACGATGCTCTGCCGCTGACCGGGGTGATTCTTACCAAGGCTGACGGTGACGCCCGTGGTGGTGCGGCGCTTTCGGTTCGCCATATTACTGGCAAGCCGATTAAGTTCATGGGGGTTGGTGAGAAGGTAGACGCCCTTGAGCCTTTCCACCCGGATCGCGTGGCATCACGGATTCTGGGTATGGGCGACATGCTGTCGCTGATCGAAGAAGCCGAACGCACGGTAGATAAAGATAAAGCCGCTAAACTGGCCAGTAAGGTCAAAAAGGGCGATGGCTTTGATCTGGAAGATTTTCGTGATCAGTTACAGCAGCTCAAGAAAATGGGTGGCATGGGCGGCCTGCTTGGTAAGTTACCCGGCATGGGGCAAATGGCAGAAATGGCCCAAGGCCCCGGCCCGGAAAAAGAGCTGGGCAAGCTGGAAGCGTTGATTAACTCTATGACGCCAAAAGAGCGCCGCAAGCCGGATATTATCAATGGTTCGCGCAAACGTCGTATTGCTGCGGGTGCTGGCCTGCAAGTGCCGGATCTAAATCGTCTGCTAAAACAGCATAAGCAGATGCAGAAAATGATGAAAAAAGCGGGCAAAAAAGGCGGCATGCAGAAAATGATGCGCGGTATGTCCGGCATGATGGGCGGCGGCGGGCCGGGTGGACCAGGTGGTCCCGGTGGCATGGGCGGTATGGGTGGCCCTGGCGGCCTTCCTTGGCGTTAAGTCACTGTTGGCAATGTCGCAACGTGCTTGGCAAGGTTGACGGCTTATGAGTTTTCTGGCTGTCAGGCTTTCCAAGCCGAGCGCATTTGCGTAGAATGCGGCCTCTTCATGCGTGGGTGTTGGCAAAAATGCGCAAGCATCGGCTTACTATCTGCCAGTGAAGATCCTGATGGTACGCAGCAAATCACTGATTTTGATCTGCGGTACCGAGAAAATAGTATGACGAGTGTTCTGTTAGCGATCTGCGCTATTTCACACTCTCGTAACCTCAACCGAAGGATAGTTATCGTATGGTTACCATTCGTTTGGCACGTGGTGGCGCCAAAAAGCGTCCCTTTTATCACCTGACTGTTACTGATTCACGCAACGCCCGTGACGGTCGTTTCATCGAGCGTATCGGTTTCTTCAACCCGGTTGCCCGTGGTCAAGAAGAGCGTCTGCGCGTTGATCTTGAGCGTGTTACTCACTGGCAGAGCCAAGGCGCACAGCTGTCTGGTCGCGTTGCTGAGCTGGTTAAAGAAGCGCGTAAACAGGCTTAAGCCTTTTAGTGCGTGGCTGTCAGTAAGTGATAGTAGGTGATGTTGTCGTTGTAATTTGTTGGAGCGGTCGTCGATGACGCGTTTTGAAACTAGCCATACAGACGACGCACATGTGGTGCTTGGTAAGCTAACTAGCCCTCACGGGATTAAAGGTTGGCTTAAGGTCTACTCCTATACCAATCCCATAGACAGCATCATGGAATACCCCGAGTGGTGGGTGCGCCAAGGTGAAACCCTTACGCGCATGACCGTTATTCAGGGTCGTCGGCAAGGCAAAGGTCTTGTGGTGCAGCTAAAAGGTATTGATGACCGAACGGCAGCCGAAGCGCTGGCGCAAACGGACATCGTGATGCCGAAAGAAGCATTGCCTACGCTTTCCGATGATGAGTATTACTGGCATGAGCTTGAAGGCTTAACCGTCTTTACTCAGTCAGGCGATCGGCTAGGGCAGGTTAGTTACCTGTTTGAAACCGGCGCAAACGATGTCATGGTGGTGCGCGGTGATAACGACGCAATCGACAAGCGTGAGCGACTGTTACCTTTCTTACCCGACGATGTGATTGTTGAAATCAGCCTCGACGATGGCCGTATGGTCGTTAATTGGGACCCTGAGTTTTGAAAACAGGCCTGAGTAAGCAGTTGTTGAGCGAGCTCACAGTAACTGATTCAACCGTTACTGCAGCAGACGGCGAAGAAAGCAGCCAGACGGATGCTCCCGCGATGTGGATTGGCGTGGTGTCGCTGTTTCCAGAAATGTTCGATGCGATTACTCAGCAAGGTGTGGTCGGTCGAGCGGTAGAGAAACAGCGTATTGCCCTGGAGTTTTGGAATCCGCGCGACTACGCCACTGATCGCCACCGCAGCGTGGACGATCGCCCTTACGGCGGCGGCCCCGGTATGCTGATGAAGGTAGACACGCTACGTGCGGCTATCTTTGATGCTCGGCAACGAGCAGAGCAAGCGACGGGACAATCGCCCACCGTGATCTATCTCTCGCCCCAAGGGCGTAAGCTGGATCAGCAGGGTGTTCAAGCGCTCGCCTCAGCAGGCCCCTTAGTTGTGGTCGCTGGTCGTTATGAAGGCATTGATGAGCGCGTGGTAGAGAGTGACATTGATGAAGAATGGTCAATTGGTGACTATGTGCTGAGCGGCGGTGAGTTGCCTGCAATGGTGCTAATTGACGCGGCGGCACGGCTGGTACCCGGTGTATTGGGCCACCAGGATTCCGCTATCGAAGACTCGTTCAATGACGGTTTGTTAGACTGTCCGCACTATACCCGTCCTGAAACGATCGACGGGCGACAAGTGCCTGATGTGCTGTTAAGCGGTAATCATGCGGCTATCAAGCGCTGGCGGTTAAAACAGTCATTAGGCCGTACATGGCAACGCCGTCCTGATCTGTTAGCAGGACGCACGCTTGATGCCGAGCAGCAACGGCTTCTAGACGAGTTTATCGAGGAACACGCTTTGTCAGCGAAGTAGCTGTTTGTCAGCTAATCAAGACAGAGCGGCGGTGCAGGGCGAATAAGGCAGATCATCTACTAGATAGAGACAGTCAGCCTACGTACCTGCGTCACCCATAACGACTCCCGCGTGGCTCGCTTCGAGCGCCGGGATCACGGTTTGCCCCTCCCACAACTGCGTGGCAAGCCATTACGTTATTCAGGAGTATGAAAATGAGCAGCAAGAACAAGGTGATCCAGGCGATCGAATCCGAGCAAATGGGTAAAGAGATTCCGGCCTTTGCACCGGGCGACACCATTGTCGTTCAGGTTAAAGTAAAGGAAGGTACCCGTGAGCGTCTGCAGGCGTTTGAAGGTGTGGTCATCGGTAAGCGTAACCGTGGCCTGAACTCCGCGTTCACCGTACGTAAAATTTCACACGGTGTTGGTGTTGAGCGTACCTTCCAGACCTACAGCCCGCTGGTTGACTCTATTGAAGTCAAGCGTCGCGGCGACGTTCGTCAAGCCAAGCTGTACTACCTGCGCGAGCGCAGCGGCAAGTCGGCGCGTATCAAGGAAAAGCTGGCTTAACGGCCACTTTTTCACGGGCGCACGCTGTTTTTGACAGGCGTTGTGCTCGGATACTAAAACCCCGTCACCGCTTTGCGGGGCGGGGTTTCTGTTTGTGTGGTGCCACCGTCAAGAGGCCGTTAGCCTATGAGCGTGATTGATGCCTATCTGGATGCCTTATGGTTAGAACAGGGGGCAAGCGACCATACGTTAGCGGCTTATCGTCATGATTTAACCGCTTGGCAGCAACAGCTCGAAAGCGCTGGGGAAACACTGTTAACCCCCTCGCCTGAGCGTTTCAGTGAATGGTTGGAAGCGCGCCGAGAGCAAGGTTATCAACTACGCAGCAATGCACGGCTGCTTTCGTCGCTGCGCAGCTTTTATCGTTGGGCGCGGCTTTATGGGCATATTGCCAACGACCCATTAGCTAATGTAGCGCTACCGCCAGTGCGCCCCAGCCTGCCGAATACCTTGGAAGAGGAGGAAGTGGAACGTCTCTTGCTTGCTCCTGATACCAATACTTTGCTTGGGATACGTGATCGCACCATGCTTGAACTGCTGTATGCCTGTGGGCTGCGTGTGTCGGAATTGGTGGGATTGACGGGCGATGCGATCAACCTTCGCCAAGGGGTTGTCCGCGTAAGAGGCAAGGGCGATAAAGACCGGCTGGTCCCGATGGGAGAAGAAGCAGCCGAGTGGATCGAGCGTTATTTGAAGACGGCGCGCCCTGCATTGATGCAAGATCCTACGCGGCCGGCGCTATTCCCTGGCCGAGCAGATAAAGCCATGACCCGGCAAACGTTTTGGCACCGTATTAAAGTTCATGCGATAACTGCAGGAATTACCCGTCCTCTGTCGCCGCATACGTTGCGCCATGCGTTTGCGACCCATTTATTGAATCATGGGGCTAATTTGCGGGTCGTACAGCTGTTGTTAGGTCATAGCGATCTATCGACAACGCAAATTTATACGCATGTTGCCCAGGCGCGCTTGGAGCAGCTGCATGCCGAACACCATCCGCGAGGTTGAAGATACAATGCATCAACGTAGGTCTTTAGTTGCTAAATCCTGTGTTCCCTGGCTGGCGTTGACGGGCTTGTTACTGCCCGTTGTGGCCAGTGCCGACGCCGTTGCAGAACGTTTGGCGGAAAATTTACAAGTTAATGGCCAATCAATGCCGGTGGAGCAAGTAAACGCAACGCCGATGGATGGGGTGTACCACGTTATTCTTGATAGTGGGGAGTCTTTCTACTCCAATGCTGATGGCAGCCACTTTTTGGTAGGGGACCTCTACCAAAATGCGGATAATGGGTTGATTAACTTAACCGAGCAGGCGCAAAACCAGGAAAGAGCGGAGGTGCTTGCTTCTATTCCAGCGAGCGAGCGAGTCGTTTTCCAAGGCGTAAATGAGCCTAAAGCCACGGTTATTGTATTTACTGATCCAACCTGTCCTTACTGCGTGCGTCTGCATGAGGCGATTCCAGAGCTTAACGAACGTGGTATCGCTGTACACTATATGGCGTTCCCGCGTGCAGGTATGGGCAGTGGTGCCGCGACGACGCTTGAGCAAGTATGGTGTTCAGAAAATCGCAGCGAGGCTATGACGCAAGCCAAACAAGACCAAACGTTAGCAGCTTCGGCTAACTGCGATAACCCCGTTGCCGAACAGTACGAATTAGGTAAAGTGCTGGGGGTGCAGGGTACGCCCGCCATTGTGTTGCCTAACGGGCAAATGGTACCTGGGTTTGTACCCCCCGACCGGCTCGTTAGCATGTTAGGCTTGAACGACGAATAACGTCACTTAAGTGACGAACGATAGCGCTGAGACACTGATTTAAGAGGCGGCACCTGGGGTGCCCATCACGAAAGGGGAAGTATTTTGAAACCGGTAAGAGTAGGCATTTGTGGGTTAGGTACGGTCGGTGGCGGTACATTCAACGTATTAACACGTAACGCTGATGACATTAGCCGTCGTGCAGGCCGCCCGATTGTGATTGAGCAGGTTGCCCACCGCAGTATTCATCCTGACTGCGATATTACCGGCATTAATGCGACCTCTGACGTGTTTGAGGTGGCTAACAACCCCAATGTGGATGTGCTGGTAGAGTTAATCGGCGGTTATGACATCGCCCGTGAATTGGTACTGACCGCTATTGAGAACGGCAAACACGTCGTGACTGCCAACAAGGCCTTGATTGCGGTTCACGGTAACGAAATTTTCCGCGCCGCTCATGAGAAAGGCGTTATTGTTGCCTTTGAAGCAGCCGTTGCGGGCGGTATTCCGGTCATCAAATCGTTACGCGAAGGCCTGGGTGCTAACCGCATCGAGTGGGTAGCGGGCATCATTAATGGCACCGGCAACTACATCCTCACGCACATGCGTGATGAAGGCCGCGCGTTTGAAGATGTGTTGGCTGAAGCGCAGGCGTTAGGTTATGCCGAATCTGATCCCACCTTTGATGTGGAGGGTATCGACGCTGCCCATAAGTTGACCATTCTGGCATCCATTGCCTATGGCGTGCCGCTGCAGTTTGAAAAAGCCTTTACCGAGGGGATTTCCCGCATTACTGCCGAAGACGTTGAGCAGGCCGATAACCTGGGCTACGTGATTAAACACCTGGGTATTTCTAAGCGAACTGATCAAGGGCTGGAACTGCGGGTTCACCCGACGCTGATTCCTAAAGAGCGCTTGCTGGCCAATGTGCACGGCGTTAAAAATGCGATTGCTGTGATGGGCGATGCAGTTGGCCCAACGCTTTATTATGGCGCTGGGGCTGGCGCTGAGCCAACGGCTTCTGCGGTGGTCGCTGACCTGCTAGACGTGGCGCGTGACATCACTACCGATCACCACTACCGGGTGCCATATCTGGCCTTTAGCGGCATTGATGAAGATGTGAGCCAACTGCCTATTATGCCGATGGAAGACATCACCACGGCGTATTATCTGCGTCTGCTGGCGGTGGATCGTCCCGGTGTATTGGCACGTGTCGCCACCATCCTGGCTGAGCAGGGCATCTCTATTGAGGCGCTGATCCAGAAAGAAGCGACCGAAGGTGAACTGGTGCCGATCATTCTGCTGACGCACCGCACCAAAGAAAAGCAGATGAACGAAGCGATTCGTGAGATCGAGTCCATGGCGGATATTGCTGGCCCGGTGACCCGTATCCGCGTTGAAAGTCTGGACGAAGGAGAGTAACCCATGCGTTATATCAGTACGCGCGGCCAAGCGCCCGCGCTCTCCTTTGAAGAAGTAGTATTGACGGGTATGGCCAGCGACGGCGGGCTTTACGTGCCGGAAACACTGCCCGAGTTTTCCAAGGAAGAGCTGGCCAGCATGGCCGGTCTTTCCTACGCCGAGATTGCGTTTCGGGTGATGAAGCCGTTTGTAAATGGCGAAATTGACGATGAGACGTTCCGTCGCTTAGTGACAGAAGCCTATGCCACGTTCAACCATGACGCCGTCGTGCCGCTTAAGCAGCTAGATGCTGGTCACTTTCTGCTAGAGCAGTTCCACGGCCCGACGCTTGCGTTTAAGGACGTTGCGTTGCAGCTGCTTGGGCGGCTGCTAGACCACTTTTTGAAAAAGCGTGACGAGCGTGCCGTAATTATGGGCGCGACCTCTGGAGACACGGGATCAGCGGCCATTGAAGGCTGTCGCCACTGCGATAACCTCGACATTTTTATTCTTCATCCACATAACCGTGTATCAGAAGTTCAGCGCCGCCAGATGACCTCGGTGCTGGCTGATAACGTGTTTAATATCGCCATTGAAGGTAACTTCGATGACGCCCAGGCAATGGTCAAGGCCAGCTTTGCCAACCAGGACTTCCTGAATGGCACGCGCTTAGTGGCTGTGAACTCGATCAACTGGGCGCGCATTATGGCGCAGATCGTTTACTACATTGCTGCTGGCGTTGCATTGGGTGCACCCCAGAGGGAAGTTAGCTTCTGCGTTCCGTCGGCTAATTTCGGTAACGTGTTTGCCGGTTATATGGCCTATAAAATGGGCTTGCCGGTTAAGCAGTTCATTATCGCCACTAACTCCAACGACATTCTGCATCGTACGCTGACGGCCAACGACTTTTCCAAAAAAGAGTTGGCAGCGACGCTTGCGCCTTCGATGGATATTGTTGTCTCGTCAAATTTTGAGCGTTTACTGTTCGATGCTTACGACCGTGACGGTGCCGCTGTGGCAGCGCTGCTAGAGCGTTTCCAGCAAGAGCCTACGGCGCTTGCCGATGCACCGCTGGCCAAGCTGCGTGAAAAGTTTGCCAGCCACAGTGTGGATGATGCGACCATTCTTGAAGTCATTCGTGAAGCTCACCACCGTACTGGGGAAATTCTTGACCCCCATACGGCGACTGGCTACCGCGCTGCAGAGCGCGCACGAGTAGATAACACGACGCCGGTGATTACACTGGCGACCGCGCATCCAGCGAAGTTTGCTGAAGCCGTGGTCAAAGCAGGCTTCCAGGGCGTGCCGTTGCCCACTCATATGGACGACCTGCTGGAGCGCGAAGAGCGTTACACAGTGTTGCCCGCTGAGCTAAGCGCCGTGCAGCAGTTTGTCGCTGATAATCGGCGCTGAGGAGTCATGGCCGACGAACCAGCACTCGCGCAGCAGAACGCCAATCAGCCACGCTTAGAGCCTCGTCCACTGGACGAGGCCGTGTATGTACGTGCCCAGGCGGAAGGCTTAAGCGAGCTACAGGCACGGCTATTGGCCTCACGCCTACCGGGTTACACGGGAGAGCTTGCACCGTTGGTGGCGCCAAGCCTGCGTTACTTAGCGCACCCCGAAAAGTTAGCCGATGGCCGCCGCGCCGCTGAACGGATCGCCCAAGCAGTGGCAGAAGGGGAGTCCATCGGCATTCTCACCGATTACGACGTGGATGGTATTACCTCCCACGTGGTGATTCGGCGCACGTTAGTGGAGCTGTTTGGCGTACCCGAACACAAACTACATAGTTTGATTGGGCACCGTATCCACGATGGCTATGGCATTAGCTTGCCGCTGGTGGAACGCACGCTTGGTTTAAAGCCGCTGCCCACGCTGGTGATTACCGCCGACTGCGGTAGCTCAGATGAGCCGCGGATTGCACGGCTCAAAGCCGCCGGTATTGATGTGGTGGTCAGCGACCACCACGCTCTACCGCTGGAAGGTCCACCGCCTTCCGCCTACGCCTGTGTTAACCCAACACGCAGTGATTGTGACTATCCCGATAAAACCATCGCTGGGTGCATGGTGGCATGGCTTTTGATGTCGCTTGCCCGCGGTGTATTGATTGAATGGGGGGCGCTGCCTGATGCGACGCCCAAGCTATCGCCATGGCTCTCTTATGTCGCGCTGGGAACCGTGGCGGACTGTGTTTCTCTGGGCGGCAGCCCCGCCAACCGTGCTGTGGTGAGTCATGGGTTAACGCTGATTAACCGCATGGATGCTGCCTGTTGGCGTGCCATGGCAGCGCGGCTTGGCGCCGATAGTGTGCCGTTTAACGCTGAAACGCTGGCGTTCCAAATGGGGCCAAGAATTAACGCACGCTCACGGCTGGATGACCCCTACGCGGCGCTGCACTTTATGCTGGCGGAGAGCGACAGTGTCGCCAATCGCCAGCTAGAGGTGCTCGATCAAGACAATCAGTCCCGCAAGGCGATCGAGGCGGACATGGCAGAAGAGGCGCGTACCCTGGCTGCTTCTGCGCTGGAAGCCAATGAGCCTGCGGTGGTGGTACTGCTGGAAGACGGCCACCCTGGCGTGCAGGGGATTGTCGCTTCACGGCTGGTGCAGGCCTATGGCCGCCCTGCATTGGTGCTGACTCGCGCGGCGGCGCCCAATATGTTGACCGGCTCTGGCCGCTCGATTGATGGTCTGCATCTGCGCGATGCGTTGCAACGCACCTTTGAGCTAGCCCCCGAGGCCTTGCCACGCTTTGGCGGCCACAGTGGGGCGGCCGGTGTCGGCGTGCCAAGAGAACAGTTGGAAGTCTTTAAAGCCGCCTTTTTACAGGCAGTTGGCGAGCAGCTGGGCGATACGCCGCTTTACCCGCGGCTGTGGACAGATGGCGAGCTTTCTACCGCTCAGCTTTCGTTGTTAACGCTAACTGAAGTTGAAGCGCTTGGCCCTTACGGGCGCGAGTTTGACCCGCCCCTGTTTGAAGGGCGCTTTATTGTTGAGGCGCTACGCCCCGTCGGCGCTGAAGGTTCGCATCTGATGATGGAGCTTTCCATGGGCGCGGTGACCAGTAAAGCGATCTGGTTTCGCGCGTTAACGCCAGGAGAGCTGCCCTCGTTTGGCGTGGGCGATACGTTGCACTGCGCTTACAAACTCAATCGCAACCGCTGGCGAGGTCGAGAGTCGTTGCAGTTGATGGTCGAACACGCCAGCCCTGTCTAATCTTCTTTGCTATTCGCGGGTTTTAGTCAGTGGGCAACATCATTTGATGGTTGAATAAGACAGGAAACTTGGTATGTCAGGCTTACTTAGTGGTGGCAATGTGGCTGCCAAACCGTCACGTATCCTGTTTTTTCCCTTGGGTTGGGTGCTTGCGCATACTGTGCGTTGTATCGAGATAGCCAACGTGCTGCGTCAGCGCGGGCACGAGGTGTTTTTCGCCGGTGATGACCCTAACCATTCCAGTTCTCGCTTGGGCCTTGTTCAAGACGCGGGGTTCCCTCTTCTCTATGCTCGGGAGCCGAATCTTCCCGACATATGGTCACGCTTTCAGCGTCTTGGTTGGAAAGCCTCCTTTTGGGATATGGTGCACCTACGCTATTGGGCGCCTC
The DNA here is from genome assembly GCF_025917315.1 of Halomonas qaidamensis. Lineage (NCBI taxonomy): Bacteria > Pseudomonadati > Pseudomonadota > Gammaproteobacteria > Oceanospirillales > Halomonadaceae > Halomonas > Halomonas qaidamensis. The sequence continues at coordinate 445,058 of NZ_CP080627.1, forward strand.
TGAGCAAGATTGTTGAGTCCCAGCTGCAGGCTATCGAAAAGGTCAAACCTGATCTAGTGGTGGGTGATGCCACGGTAAGTGCCAGTACCGCTGCGTACATTGCCGGCGTACCGTGTGCTGGTGTCATGAATGGCTATGCCGCGAGACTGCTAACGCCGCCAACGCCGACCTACTATGCTGCTAAAGGCTTAGACCGCTACTTATTGTCTGGTATCCGACGGCGACTTTATCAGAGGTATCAGCGGCCAGACCAAAATGCCTTTGACATGCTCTATAACATGCCAATGATTTCGCCTGATTTACCAGGGCTCTACAGCTTGCCTAAACGGTTTCGCGACTATCATATGGTGGGGCCGATCTCACCTGACCTAGCGGCGCCGTTACCTGACTGGTTTGATGAACTCCAAGATGGTACGCCCAATGTTTATATCACCATGGGTTCAACAGGATTGTTGGAGCACTTCCTGTGTAGCACTTACCCCACGTTGGGAGCGCTGCCCTATCGTTTTATGGTGACCACCGGTGGTCAGGTGAGCGAAGAGGTGATGAACGCTGCCCCGAGTAATTTCCGTTTTACGCGCTATGCGCCTGGCTCGCAGCTTTTGGCTCATGCCCGAGCAATGCTATATCACGGTGGGAATGGCAGTATGTATCAGTCATTAGCGGCTGGTGTGCCAATGCTGGCGCTGCCCGCCCACTATGAGCAGCGTCTCAATGCTCAAATTGGCGTGCGCCAAAAATTCGGCTTGCAGATGTCAGTGCGTAGAATTAATCCCAATAAATTGGTGCGACAACTAGAGCGATTAATGCATGAACCTGTATTTCGTCAATCTGCTCAACGCTTTTCAAGCGCCGTACAGAACGCAAATGGGGCAGCCAATGCCGCCAATGTACTAGAGAGTGTTATGGGAGGTTGATGAGATAAGAGCCATTGAGCGTCGGAAATACGTTCTCCCTTACCGGTGATGCCTTTTAAGGCCACTGACGTTGCAGAGTCTCTTGGAATCAGTGCTCGAACAATTCTACAAAAGGACACCCTCATGCGGGACGATCTTCCTAAAGATCCGCATAAATACTATGAAGATATGATGGCCATGCTACTTGGCACGCTGTTTGTTGCTTTAGGAGTGGCATTTTACACCCATTCAGTATTGATTACTGGCAGCACCGCGGGGCTGGCATTACTGCTGAATTACGTGACTGGTTGGGGATTTGGCTTCTGGTTTTTTGCCATTAATTTGCCGTTTTACTATTTGGCGATTAAGCGTATGGGGTGGAGTTTTACGCTGCGCACGTTTGCGGCGATTGGCTTGGTGTCGCTGTTTTCTGAACTCACCCAAGGCTGGGTACAGTTCGCCAATGTTCCATCGCTGTACGCTGCGTTGATGGGGGGCGCTTTAATGGGCATAGGCATGTTGATGCTGTTCCGGCATCGAACCAGCCTAGGGGGAATTAATATTCTCGCGCTCTACCTGCAAGAAAAGCACGGCCTGCGAGCAGGCTATGTGCAGTTGGGCATCGACGGACTAATTCTGCTGGTGGCACTAACCCAACTTCCGTTAGACCGCGTGGGTTACTCTGTGTTGGGGGCTCTGACGCTGAATTTGATTATTGCCTTGAACCACAAACCAGGACGGTACATCGGAGTTAGTTAAACAGAACCAATGATAGTAAGCCGCTGAAGAGTTTTTGCAAAACAGGGTAGATAGCCTCCGATGCCTCAAACCGCCTATTCCTGTTAAAGTAGGCGTCGTTAAATTTAGTTAAAAAGTATGTCCCGCGAATAAGAGTCGATTTCCAAACATATAAATAGTAGGGCAGGGGACAATGCACCACGATAGTGTTTTATCCAAAGCGATAACAACAAACAACTCGAATGGCCACCAGGGGCTTTCTGAGGCATTGAACAGTGCTAAGTGTTTGGAACCTCCGGTCAAGGTAACGCCTGTTTCAGCCAGCAAAGGCATCGTGCATCGGCTGCGTTTGGCGCAGCACAATTTACTTTCTGTCTGGCGGGAAGAAGATTACTCAATACGTACTTCGCGCATGTCGTTGATGAAGCAAGACTATGTCTTGTGTAATAGCCCCGATACGGTTCGTCGTGTTTTCCTTGAACAACATGACAACTATGATCGTAAAAGTCCGCAAATGCGTCGTGCTCTGGAACCGCTACTTGATGATGGGTTGTTTGTCAGCGATGGCGATTTGTGGCGCCAGCGTCGACGCCAGTGTGCGCCATCGCTAACGAATGGCCTGTTGCCCGGTTTCTGTACCACCATGACCGCCTCGGCGGAGGAGACTGCCAAGCGCTGGGCCCAACATCCATCGGACGCGCCCATTGATATGCTGACTGAGATGGCTCATTTGACCGCGCGTATCATTGGCCGAACGATTTTTGGGGATGACACCACAGACGAAGAAGCTGAGCAGGTGGTGGCTGGTTTTACCGAATACCAGCGTCATTCTGAGCACTTAGATATGGCCAATATGCTGGGATTGCCATTTTTAAGTTTGCTAGGTAATCCACTACGAAGAGCACGTACGCGTTATTCGGCAAAACAAGTGCATGAAATTATTGACCGCATCATTGATCGTCATACGTATAGATCAGGGCAAGGACAGCATAGCCTGATTGAGAGCTTTATGACGTCTATGAAGGATGGTGGAGATAATAGCTGCCCGATGGGCCGAAAAGCAGTGCGTAATGAAGCGATTGTCATGTTTATGGCAGGACATGAAACAACCGCCAATGCACTAGCATGGTGTTGGTATTTACTCGATTATGACCCTCATGCTATGGCGCGCCTGCAGCATGAACTTGATGAAGTGCTCGATGGTAGAACACCGTGCTACGAAGATGTCGCTAATCTGCCCTACACCATGGCGGTATTTGAAGAAGCCATGCGGCTATATCCGCCTGTACCTATGCTAAGCCGACAAGCGCGGGGAGACGATAAGGTGCGCAATCGAAATGTGCGTCAAGGCACCGTTTTGTTGGTGTCTCCTTGGTTGTTGCACCGGCATCGTAAATTATGGGAAGCACCCGATCATTTTGTGCCAGAGCGTTTTCTTCCAGAGTCTCCACGTCCAGACAAATTCGCCTATCTACCCTTTAGCGTAGGCCCTCGGGTTTGTCTCGGAAAACGCTTCGGACTTTATGAGGGGGTTCTCTGCTTAGCGACATTGGCACAGCACTTCACGCCAAAACTAGTTTCAGGCCACCAAGTGAGCATTGAATGTCGGCTGACATTACGCCCACAAGGCGGCCTACCCATGATGCTACAACCACGGTGATATTGCTTATCAAGCGTTAAGCCAGAACCACCAGACGATGGCAGCGATCAGGCCAAAGCCAGCCAAGTTAACCAGAATACTCATACGCTTTGCTCCTGTGTTGCAGAGGTGTCCGAGTGGCTGGCAGCGCTTTTGCGCTGGGTTTTCCACAGCCGAAGGCGGTTGGCGTTGCTGACCACGGTAATCGAGGACAGCGACATGGCCGCCCCAGCAATCATCGGCGAGAGCAGCATGCCGGTCAGCGGGTAGAAAACCCCGGCGGCAATCGGGATGCACAGCACGTTGTAGCCAAAGGCGCCGACTAGGTTCTGCTTGATGTTGCGCAGAGTGGCCTGGCTGATCTCAATGGCATCTGCCACCCCATGCAGCGAACCGCGCATCAGCGTCATACCGGCACTTTCAATCGCCACATCGGTGCCTTGGCCGATGGCAAAACCAACGTTGGCACGTGCCAGGGCAGGGGCGTCGTTGATGCCGTCGCCGACCATGCCAACTATTTCTCCTTCTTTCTGCAGGCGCTCAATCTCTGAATGTTTGTCTTCAGGCAAAAGGCCGGCGCGGTAGTCGTCGATGCCCACCTCGCGGGCAATCGCAGCAGCCGTGTGCTGATTATCACCGGTCAGCATCACGACTTTGAGGCCATCGTTTTGCAGCCGTTTGATGGCCGCCTTGGTGTCGTCGCGCAGCGGGTCGCTGATGCCGAACAGCGCCGTTAGCTGGCCGTCAACCGCCAGATAGACCAGAGTGCGTGCCTTATCTTCGAGTTCTCGAGCAGTGTCCTTTCCACCGGTCAGGTCGATGCCCGCATTCTCCAGCAGGCGTGCATTGCCTAGCAGTAAGGCCTTGCCGTCGGATGTTTCGGCCTTGACGCCACCGCCGGTGACGCTGTCGAAGTTGCGGATCTCAGCTGCTTTTGCGTTGGCGTCTTCGCCATGGGCGGTGAGCGCCGCTGCCAGCGGGTGCTCCGAGCCACGCTCCAGCGCCATCACATAGCCAAGCGCGGTCTCTTCATCGCCCTGAAGGGTATGCGCCTCGGTGACGCTGGGCTTGCCTTCAGTCAGCGTGCCGGTCTTGTCGACCACCAGCGTGGTCAGCTTGCTGGCGGTTTGCAGGGCTTCGCCATTGCGCACCAGCACGCCGTGCTCAGCGGCCTTGCCGACCCCGATCATGGTTGAGATAGGTGTGGCCAGACCCAGCGCACAGGGGCAGGCGATAATCAGTACTGTGGTGGCGGTGACCAGCATATGAATTACCCGTGGCTCGGCACCAAAGTTAAACCATACCAACGCCGTCAGCACGGCGATAATCATCACCGAGGGAACGAAAATACTCGATACCTTGTCGGCCAGTTCACCAATCGGCGGGCGTGAGTTCTGAGCGTTGGCCACCTGCTCGGTGATCTGCCCAAGCCGAGTGTCAGCACCCACTCGGGTAGCCTGATAAACAAGCCCGCCCTTGCCGTTGACAGTGCCTGCACTGACCTCATCTCCGGCTGCTTTTTTCACTGGTACCGGCTCGCCGGTCAACATGGATTCATCAATATGGCTGGTGCCTTCGAGCACCTCGCCATCCACCGGCAGGCGCTCGCCAGGGCGCACACGGATATGGTCACCGCTGCGTACGGCGTCAATCTCGATTTCCTGCTCCTCACCGTCGCGGATCACCCGGGCGGTACGGCTTTGTAGATCCAGAAGGCGCTTCAACGCATCGCTGGTGCGGCCACGGGCTTTCAGCTCCATGGCGTTGCCCAGCAGAATCAGGCCAATCACCATGGCTGAAGCTTCAAAGTAGATGCCGTGAGCGACCTCTGGCAGCCAGGGTGCAAAGGCAACCACGGCCATAGAATACAGCCAAGCGGTGCCGGTACCCATGGCGACTAAAGTGTCCATATTGGCCTGGTGATGCTTGAAATTTTTCCAGGCGTTAACAAAAAAGTGACGACCAGGAAAGGCCATGACCGCGAGGGTAAGAAGCCCGATCACCAGCCAGAAAAGCCGCCCACCACCGACAGGGTGAGGGTGGTAGACAAACATGCTGAGCATCAGGGGCAGAGCCAGTGCCAGGGCATAAGCGCTGCCTTTCAGGCGTTGCTTATACTGCTTGGCTTCCTGTTCGGCGCGGGTTTTTTCCGCTTCGCGCATATCGACAATCGGCTCAGCGCTATACCCGATGGAATCCACCGCATCAACCAACGCCTGTGAATCTGCCTGGCCAAATACCTGGGCGGTATGAGTGCCGAAGTTGACGCTGGCGGTTTCAACCCCTGGGGTGTTTTCCAGTGCTTTCTGCACGCTTTTGACACAGCTGGCGCAGGACATGCCGCTGATGGCTAGACGAATCTGCTGGTTACCTGAGCCACTGCGTGATGTCTCTGTCGCTCCCTGGCGACTATCAGCATCAACGCGAGTGTCGCTGTCAACAGCGGTGTCAGCTTCGCTAGGTGAGACGCTGTTTTCATCTGCCGCTTTTTCCAATGACACGTCGCCAGGCGGGTAACCTGCGTCGTGTAGCGCGCTGTTAAGCGTTTCATCCGTTAGCGTGCTGACGACTTCCAAGCGCTTGTCAGCGGGGATGCCGACTACCTCTGCATTAGGGTCCTTGGCCTGGATCGCTTCGCGCATGCGTTTTACACAACCCTGGCAGTTCATGCCTGGCACGGTACGAATCAGCGTTTGTGGTTGCAAGTCGTGTGACTGCATGGTGCCTCCTCGGGAAAGCTTTCGATTAATCGGCACAGGCTATGTCCGTCTGGGGTACCGTCTGGCATGTCCTGCCAACTTTCGAGTGCCTGTTCCATTCGCTGGGCTAGCGCCTCTAGCTCAGCAATGCGCTCACGAATTTGCGGTAGCCGGTGAGAGAGTAAATCGCGCACCAGTGGGCAAGGTGAGTCACCCTGATCAGCGTGAGCCAGGATGTCGCGAATCTCTGCCACGCTAAAGCCAAGCTTACGCGCCCGTTGGATAAAGTTCAGACGCTCTAAGTCAGTCGCTGAAAATAGCTGGTAGCCGTTATCAGGGTGCCGGGTTGGCGCCAGCAACCCCTCGCGGGTGTAATGACGAACCGTTTCAGCGGTAACGCTGCCGCGTTTGGCAAGCTCGCCGACCTTCATCGCTCCAGACTGCATAACGTCCTCTGCGTGGGAGTAGGAATGTTTTTTAGTGTAAAACCTATGGGTAACACATAGGTCAAGCAGTATCGGGACCATCAGTCGGAATGACTAAAACACTGATTTAAAACACTCGTTCGACTAATGTATAAGACAAAACCGAAATAAAACGCTCGTTTGCCCTTGATCCCAAGCGGTCATTGGGCGAAAACTGACGTGGTAAAACAAAGAAGGTGGATGGATGTATCCATCGGATCATTGGGAAGAGAGGCCCACTATGCATAATAAATTTAAAAAGCTTACCTTGGCGGCCGCAGTCGCATCCGTCGCTTTTGCCAGTCAGGCGCAGGCAGGTGGATATCAAATCAACGAGCAGAGCGTTAGTGGCCAAGGCTATGGCCATGCTGGGCGTAGCTCAAATGTACATGATGCAACCATTGTGTACGGTAACCCGGCGGGTATGTCGTTTTTAGACCGGGCCCAAATCACTGCAGGTGGCACGTTCCTCAACGTAAATAGTGACATCTCTAATGTACGTGCTTCACAGAGTAGCCCTGCTTTCCTGCAAGCAACAGGAGGCGCAACAGATACGTTGCCAGTGGCAGGTTCTAACGACGGCGATATGGTGCCAGGTACGCTAATCCCCTTTGCCTTTTATGCCCATCCTGTTAACGAACAGCTAGCGTTTGGTTTTGGGGTATATGCACCCTTCGGCTCGAAAACTGACTATGAAGATGGTTTCCAAGGCCGTAACCAGGGTAATTACACCGAAGTGAAAGTGATGACGGCTCAGCCAACGGTGTCTTATCGCTTCAACGAACAGTGGTCTGTGGGGGCTGGCCTTACCTATAACCGAGTAGAGGGTGAACTTCGCCGTCAGGTGCCCGTGGCAACACCGCTGGGCCTTTCTGAAGTGGATTCACGTGTGGAAGGCGATGATGAGGCCTGGGGTTATAACTTGGGTGTTATCTACCAACCTGCACCTGAAACAACATTTGGTTTAACGTACCGCTCTAAAGTAGATTTCAATCTTGATGGTAGCTTTACGGCGAACTCCCCCGTGCTGGATCAATTAGGCATAGGCACAGTGACGGATACCGCGGCGCTGGATTTAACCACGCCGGAAACTATCAACTTCTCGCTTACCCAGCAAATGAGCGACAACCTCAAACTGATGTTTGGGGCCTCTTGGGCACGTTGGAGCCGCTTTGACCAGATTTTGGTTACTGGCACCGAGCGTGGTGAGATTACTAACGAGCAGCAGAACTACTCCAATGCGTGGGCATTTTCCACCGGTGGTGAGTACCAGTTAACGCCGACGCTGGCACTACGCGCTGGGGTGGCGCTAGACTTTACGCCCACCCAGGATGAAACTCGCAGTGTGCGTATTCCCTCTGACGACCGTCGGATTTTCTCGATTGGTGCAGGCTGGAGCCCCACGCCTGATCTAACCTTGGACGTTGCCTACTCGTACCTTACCGAGCGCAGCACCCAGATTGATCAAAGCAAAACTGACAGCTTCACCGTGGCCGGTCAGCAAACGCCACCGATTACCTCCAACTACTCAGCAGACTATAAAAACGAAGCCCATGGTTTCGGTGCTCAGCTTACTTATCGCTTCTGATAGACGGTGCGTTAGCGCTATTTTGTAGATCGTTAAGAGTGACTAGCCCGGCGTAAGCCGGGTTTTTTGCGTGGCGAGCTTTTTCGGGATGGGTGCGGTAAGCGTTGGCTTTCGTTACAATGCGTCTCAGAATTCCGCCGCTGGGGCGGCTGGCGTTGGCATTTTTTAAGCCTGGGCGTCTAGCTGTCCCAGCGGCGCCTGTCTCTTTTGAACCGTGCGATACTGACCAAGGCTAGGCGATCCATGTTGGAAACTAATCCGATTCATAACCAGATCAAGGACCTGTCTGAGCGGACAGACGTTCTTAGGGGGTATCTTTGACTATGCCGAACGTAAAGATCGGTTAGAAGAAGTCTCCCGCGAGCTTGAAGATCCCAACGTTTGGAACGACCCAGACTACGCCCAAAAGCTGGGTAAAGAGCGTGCATCATTAGAAGCCATTGTGGCCACCATCGATGAGCTTGACCAGGGCTTGGCTGACAGCCGCGACCTGCTTGAACTTGCTGAGATGGAAGATGACGAAGGCACCGTTGATGAGGTGCGCAAAGAGCTTGATGGCCTGCAAGTAGCACTGGAAAAGCTCGAATTTCGCCGCATGTTTTCAGGTGAAATGGATGCTAACAACGCTTACCTCGATATTCAGTCCGGGTCGGGCGGCACCGAAGCTCAAGATTGGGCGAATATCCTATTGCGTATGTACTTACGCTGGGCTGAGAGCCACGGTTTCAAAGCAGAGATTATCGAAATTTCCGCAGGTGAAGTGGCGGGTATCAAATCAGCGTCGCTGCATATCCAAGGCGACTACGCCTTCGGCTGGCTGCGCACTGAAACCGGTGTTCACCGTTTAGTGCGTAAGAGTCCGTTTGATTCGGGCGGCCGTCGTCACACCTCATTTGCATCGGTATTTCTGTCGCCGGAAATCGACGATAGCTTTGAGGTTGATATTAATCCCTCGGATCTTCGGGTAGATACCTACCGCTCCAGTGGTGCGGGTGGTCAGCACGTTAACACCACCGACTCAGCAGTGAGGATTACCCACGAGCCGAGCGGCATTGTGGTGGCGTGTCAGAATCAGCGCAGCCAGCACGCCAACCGCGACTTCGCTATGAAGCAGTTAAAAGCGAAGCTGTGGGAACATGAAATGCAAAAGCGCAATGCGGCTAAGCAGGAAGCGGAAGACTCTAAAGCTGATATCGGTTGGGGTAGCCAAATTCGCTCATATGTACTGGACGATCAACGCATCAAAGACCTGCGCACCGGCGTTCAGTCCAGCAACTGCGACAAAGTGCTCGACGGCGATTTAGATCAGTTTATCGTCGCCAGCCTAAAGCAGGGTTTGTAAGAAGCCTCTGATTAATGTGATGAGCGCAGACCAGACAAGGCAAAAATCAACGAAAAAGCGCAGTTTACGGGTTGTAAATGAGCATTTTGAGGCGATTTTTAACGCAGTATGGTCAAGCGCAATAGTTAATCAGGGGGTTCGTCATCTTTTTAGCGTTTGAACATGAACAGGGTGCCCAATGGCTAACCAAGACGCGTCTTCTCTCGATAACGAAAACCACCTAATCGCTGAGCGCCGTGCCAAGCTCGCAGCTCGCCGTGAGCGCGCCGCTGAGCAGGGTAAGAGCGCTTTCCCGAACGATTTTCGCCGTGACAGTCTCACGGTTGAGCTACACAACCTGCTAGGCGAAAAGGATAAAGCGGAGCTTGAAGCGCTTGATCATCAAGCGTCGGTGGCTGGGCGCGTCATGCGTCAGCGTGGCCCATTTATCGTGATTCAAGACGTGGCCGGCCAGATCCAGCTGTATGTGGACAAGAAGGGGCTGCCTGCCGACCTGCTTGAGGACATCAAGGGATGGGATATCGGTGACATCGTCGCCGCACGTGGCCCTGTGCATAAGTCGGGTAAGGGCGATTTGTACGTGATGATGAGAGAGGCGCAGCTGCTGACCAAGAGCCTACGCCCGCTGCCGGATAAGTTTCACGGCCTGACTGACCAGGAAGCGCGCTATCGTCAGCGCTACGTTGACCTGATCATGAACCCGCAGTCACGTAAGGTGTTTGAGACCCGCGCGGCGGTGATTAGCTCCATGCGTCGTTTCTTTGAAGCCCGCGGCTTTATGGAGGTTGAAACGCCGATGCTGCAGCCAATCCCAGGCGGCGCGGCGGCACGGCCGTTTATTACCCACCATAATGCGCTGGATATTGATATGTATCTGCGCATTGCGCCTGAGCTTTACCTCAAGCGCCTAGTGGTGGGTGGTTTCGAGAAAGTGTTTGAAATAAACCGTAATTTCCGTAACGAAGGGCTATCTACGCGGCATAACCCTGAGTTTACCATGGTCGAATTCTATTGGGCCTACGCGGATTATCGCGATCTGCTCGATATGACTGAAGCCATGCTGCGCACTGCGGCCCAAGAAGTGCTGGGCACCACCACTATTGTGTATCAAGGCGCTAGCTACGACTTCGGCCAGCCTTTCCATCGCCTGACGCTACGCCAAGCGATTTTGGATCATGGCGACGGCATCACCGATGAAGATCTGGAGTCGCTGGAAGCCGCACAAGCCGTTGCAGCAACGCTGGGTATTAAAGTAAAGCCGAGCTGGGGGCTGGGCAAAATTCAGACCGAGATCTTCGAAGAAGTGGCTGAGCACAAGCTGGACCAGCCGACGTTCATCACCGAATACCCAGCAGAAGTAAGCCCGCTGGCGCGCCGTAATGACGCCAACCCATTTGTTACCGATCGGTTTGAGTTCTTTGTTGGTGGCCGAGAAATTGCTAATGGCTTCTCGGAGCTTAATGACGCCGAAGATCAGGCTGAGCGCTTCCGTGAGCAGGCAGCCGAGAAAGATGCCGGTGATCTGGAAGCAATGTATTTTGACGCTGACTACGTGCGCGCGTTGGAGTATGGCTTACCGCCAACGGCGGGAGAGGGAATTGGTATTGATCGCTTGGTGATGCTGTTTACCGATAGCCCCTCTATTCGAGACGTACTGCTGTTCCCAGCGATGCGTCCCGAAGTCAGCGAGTAACGGCTTCGCAGTCTACCGAAAGACGCCTTTAGACAATGGCGTGCGGCACAAAGCAGCTCGAGTCCTTGGTAATTCTGCCAACGTCTTCACGAATACCAATGCCGCACGCCCTGTCACCCACTACCCAACTGCCGATCAGGGCATGCCGTTCGCCAAAGCGCGGTAGTGGGTGGTAGGCCTGCAGAATACGCGGGTTGTCGGTATAGGGGCCATCAACGGCTTCGTACTGTCCACTCGTGGTTATCAGCTCAATATTGCTCCCTTCCCGAGAGAAAAATGGTTTGCGCACCCAGCCGGGAGCCAGCGACGTGCCATCACTGGTGTCAAAATACGCCGGTAGCAGATTAGGGTGGCCCTCATTCCATTGCCAGAGCAACGGCAGAATACCCTTATTGCTGAGGATCGCTTTCCACGGTGGTTCGAACCAGTGGGTTTTCATTTTGGGTAGCAGCTCACCAAAAGCGTCATCACTCATTTCTTCCCAAGGGTAGAGCTTAAACAGCGCACGGATGGGCCGATTTTCCAAGTCTACAAAACAGCGGTGATCTGTGTCGGGTTGATAGCCGATATCTTCGATATGAACAAAAGGAGCGTTAAGACCTGCCTGTAAAGCACAGTCTTGCAAATAGGCAACTGTAGCGCGATCTTCTTCATGGGCTTTGATAGAAGCGAAGTGTAGTGACGGAGGTGCCGATGTGTCCCGCTCAAGGCGCTGCCCAATGTGGGCGAAGGCTGCAATCAGACGCTCTTGAATCGAGTTGAATTGATCGGCATGAGCAGGCAGCAGGCGTTGTTCGATCACCTGCTCAAGCCACAGCCACTGAAAGAAGCCAGCCTCGTAAATGCTGGTGGGCGTATCGTAGTTAAGCTCTAGCAGTTTGGCAGGCCCATTACCGCTGTAGGCAAAGTCCATACGCCCATACAGGTGAGGTTGTCCACTGCGCCAGGAGTCACGAATAACACCCCACATCCTTTCAGGAATGTTCAGCTGATGGAGAAGAGCATCGGACTGACAAACCCTGTCCACGGCATCCATACACATCTCGTGTAGCGCTTCGGTGGGGTCTTCGATGTCTTGTTCAATCTGTTCCAGCGTGAACTGGTAATAGGCATCCTCGGTCCAGTAGGGCTCCCCTTCAATCGTATGGAAGTGAAACCCTAACTGGTGCGCTAGCTCGCGCCATTGAGGGCGTTCAGGGATGGCAACGCGCAACATAAAGCGGCTCCTTGCTAGCACAGGTGAGGGCGACGGAAGAGGTTAAGCGAACTAAGGTTAGCTTAGGAGCCAAATCCACCCCGTGCGCTGGAGCGCGAGCCGAACCCAGAGCGTTGAGTCGCTCGCTGATTGGACTGCATTGTCGATGATCGGAAAGCCTGATTACGTTGTTCCACCCGTGACGAAGCGGAAGACGATGCAGCGTTCCAGTCGCCGCGATTCTGGCGGGTGCGGTAGACCGGCTCTTGATACAGGCTTTGTACCCGTGCGCCATTGCGGTTAGCCATCATGTTGCCAACCATATAGCCCATCAGCGCGGGGCCAAACCAACTGCCACCTTGGCCCTGCTGAGCCGATTGAGGTGGTGGCTCACAGGCCCCTTCGCCATGTACCTGTTCGCAAGCTTCTAAGGAATCAAAGCGCGGAACCGCTTCAACGGCTGCGGTAAACGCCGCCTCACAAGCGGTACGCGTGTAAAGCTCGTCTGCTACGCACTCATCTACGTTCTGGTAGGCCTTGGGTTCGGAGAAGTTGACGTCCGACAGCGTGTCTTGCGGCGCGGATGACTGCCCGCAGCCGGCTAACGCGGCTGTGCCGGCCGCGCCCATTAAAGCCAGGGTCAGCCGAGAACTGCGTTTGCGGCGAGGTGGCTGGTTAGATGATTGCATTGAAACCTCCCGTTACCAGATCATGGACGCTGCGTTGAGCAGGCCAACCGCGATAGCGACGGTCGCCGCGAAAATGCCGTATGCCATATGGCCATCGGTAATATGTCCGGAAAGGCTCTGACCTTTGCTTTTCAGTACCAGCTTGATAGCAAAGAAGGTAACGATTTGTACGATAAAGGCGATGATGCCCCAGGCGATAAAATCAATGAAGCTCACGCTGTTCGCCATAGCGCTGTAGAGCGGTATGGTAAAGCCTAGTGTGGCGCCACCAAAGGCAGTTGCTGCAGCGGCGTTGCCTTCTTGAATCAACTTCCATTCGTGATGAGGGGTAATCTTGCTGTATGCGACCATGAACGCTACCAGCAGGATGGCCGCAGTGATCAAGTAGGCGAAAAACGCTGGTAGGCCTGCCAAGTACATACCGATATTGCCCATTATCGTTTCCTTTTTTAGTCGTCAATCGTAGGTGGTAAATCGTACGCCGTGGATCGCAATCAGTGTGCTTCGATAATCAGCGCACTGATATCAATGCCCAGGCTAGTGACTAACTGATAGCTGCCTTCCAACTCATCGGCTTCAGCGCTTAGTAGGATATATTCAAAGCGCTCTGAGGCCTGATCATGGCGCTCATAAAGCATGCAGTGGTGCATGACGTGGGATATACCGCTGCCATCGGCGCGGGTCACCGTTTCTTCAAGCACTACCGGTGCTGACCATTCGCTATTTTCAGCGCCCCAGACGCGCTGATAGCGTTTCAGGTCGTCTTGAGTCTCACTGTCGGTTTCCAGCGTAAAGCGCTGTTGGCCGAGTGGATGAGACGGCGTCTGGCTATCCGGTTGATTGATCAAACCATCAAACTCAAGGTTAGAAACGTGTTGCGACGACAAGAAGTCGAACAGTTTGTATTCAAACACCTTGCCATTGGCAATGGAGGCCTGAATCCAGGTGTCATTTTCCAGATAAAAGCGCGCGAGTTGTTCACCTTGGCCGAGTTCGACGACGCCGACCGCGGCTATTTCTTGGGTCTCACCGCTCCAGCTGGCATCAAAATTCAGGCTATCAAACGCTTTCAGCGACAGCATATTGAGCGACACCATGCCACCAAGCCGCAGGCCGTTAAAATCGTCTGGGGTCATGCCTGCTGGCAGGCCGCTAGAACGCTGGGCAGTTTCGCTGGTGTGTTTTTGTTGCACGCTTTTACTGTTGGCACGAAATAACGATTTAAGTGAACCAAGCATGGTGATGAATCTCCATAAAGCGGCTGGGTGTCATGACAGCAAAGATGAAAAGTGGGCCGACGTCAGACGCTCATAGGCCATGTAATACAGCACATCGCCGTCACTCAGCTCACGGGAAGACGGTGGGTTGAGCATATTCGCTTCGTCACTAATGGAGGTGACGCCAAGCAAGGTGGCATTATGCGCTTCCTTGGCTAAGGCGAATAATTGGCCAAACGTGCTGCCTTTGGGAATGTCTTGCAGCTGCGTTTGGTACTGAGTGGCCCCATGGTTCACGGCGAGCAGCTCATTAACGACGCGGCTAATGCCAGCATCGGTGGCTGATCGCACCAGCATTTCTAGCGCCATGGCTTCAGTGCATTCGATGCCAGGTAGCGTGCGCCGCAACATCGCTGCGGTATTAGGGTTTTCGCAGTGGGCAACGATGTGGCAACCAGGAGATTTCAGGCTATAAGCGGAAAGCGCTACGGTGGCCACGCGTTCATCGCTGCCATCATAGATAATAATACGGCTAGCATTTTCAACACCGGCGCGTTTGAGCAGCGCCATATTGGCGAAGCTATCACCCTTGACGAATTTTAGATCGCCCGGGCGTGGGTTGTTGATGTCTTTGGTGACACACAGCACGATTTCATCGGGTAGCTGCCGATCAGCTTTGAGAATATCAATGATCTTTTCAGTGGTTTCTCCATGCCAGCCGAGCACTACCGTGTGACCAGTAAGATCGCTGTAATCGCCTTTTCCTTGCATTTGCTGCCTCCAAAAGTTGCCCACCGTAACGGTTGCCTTACCGATCAGGGCAGCAAATAGTGAAATGCCGCCCGGAATTAGGTAAAACACAGCGATCAGCTGCCCAGCAGTTGAGCTTGGTGAGAAATCCCCATAGCCCACGGTAGACGCTGTAACGACGTAAAAATACAGCCACAACGACAGTGAACCCGTGACCTCTTCGCCGGTGAGCCCCATGAGCAGCCACGAGGTTGTCATATGAGCCAGCGCCAACAGCAGCAGAAACGTCCAACTGACGTTAATAGTAGAGGCTTTTAAAACTTTCAGTAGCCGTTGTAGCACTGGCATGGCGTCACTCTTCCTTGTGTTCAGGCGGTAGTGTTAACGCTGGCACTCAGTTTCCAGCATTTTGCTTGGCTTTTAGGCGAGCAAGCACATCGCTTCCTGAGGTTTGCTGTTTGCCGATACCCGCTTGAGAAAGACGCGCTTCCAAGTCGGCCCCAGACTCCTGGGCTTGCAGTGATTCGCCAATTTTGAGCTTTTCAGCCTGCAGTGCCTGGCGCTCTTTAATGCGCTCCAGAGAGGCAACAGCGCTGCTCATGCTGGCATTTTGACCAGCGTGTTGAGATGCCACGGCAGCCTGCGCCTTTTGTGCAGCTTCAGTCGCCTTAACGTGAGACATCTGCTGCTCAACGCGGCGGATTTCACCCTTCGATTTAGCAATAGTCGACTTTAATGCTTCGATGGTGCCATCGTACTGGGTGACATTGGCCTGAGCGATTTCGCGCTCACTTTCCAAGCGGGCAATTTCGCCGGCAACTTCCTCAGCTAGGCTCTGTTCACCTTTCTCAAGTGCAGCCATAGCGCTTTTTTCATACTCAGCCATTTTATCGGACAGTGCATCGACTTCTTTTGCAGCAAGATTGCGTCTGGCCATGATGGTAGTAAGCTCTTCATTAGCTCGATTCATTGCCGTTTTAGCGTCACGTAGTTCTTGTTCCATGATACGAATCCCCTGACTATCGACAATCGCTTCGCCGGTTTCAGTGGCTTTGCCGCGTAGGGCGGTAAACATTTTGCGTAGTAACATTGGGTAACTCCTTAAGACGAACCAATCCGACGCTTGCACGCAGGACGAACAACCGGTTGATACTGAATCACATGAGCAATCAGTCGATTAAATCGGCAATTTCCAGTGCGGCCTGAGCACAGGCTTCAACTTCCGCACTGATCGCTTCGAGCTTGCAATCTGCAAATAGTTGGCCATAAACCACGTAGTAATCTTCGTCACCAAGGGTGTGAATGCCAACACTGACCAGTGGTAAGGCCATGCCCAAACGTAGCAAAGCATCATTGAAGGTGTTGATATCTTCAACAGCGCTGGTAGGGGCCACTTCGCTCATTACCAGCCACTCTTCGTCGGAATACGTTAGGGTAACAGGTAAGTCACCGTAGTCCTTGAGCGTAAACACCAGTGAGTCATTGTCTTGGTCGAGTGCGATATCAGCGTTAGGCCAATTCAGCTCATTCTGTTCCACGCTGAGTTTAATCGCTTCGAGTCGTGTTTGAGTGTTCATTGAGCGTATCCTAATTTGCTTTCCAACACAGGCTTGTAACGGCCTGTGTTGCTAAGTAACAGTAAGTCGTTAAACCTAAATACTGCCTCATTTTACGCATTGAAACGATATTGCGTCTGCACCGATGGCAAACTAATCCGTTAGCACCCATAATGATCAACGTTTCGACGGCGAGGAGAATCCCATGAAACTGCTAAATCGCTCTGCCCTGAGCGTCAGGCCGACCCAGACCTTCGTGGACTGGATCAATGCGCTCGAACCCACCATGGGAGACGACGACCTGACCCTGGACGACGTCGAACGTGAAAGCACGGTGTACCTTATCCCCGAGATGGATACCCCAGAAGCGCTTGAGACGTTCGTGCGTGAGCGCTACGCAGAAATCCTGGAGACCGAGCTGCGTGCTTGGGAAGAGGATGAGCGCCAATGGCCGGAAAAGCTCGACTGGTCACTGTTTCAAGCATTTGTTCGCATTGAGCATAGCTATCTTGCGATTGATCTTGACGATGAAACCGCACTTGAGATTTCTGACGTTGATGACGCACTGCTGCTCGATAACGAGCAAGACTAGCGTATTGGCGTCTTGATATATGCGCATTGTAGAACCGGCTCCGGCCGGTTTTGCTGTTTTTAATGGTGCTGTTTAGGAACTGTCCACCATGAGATTGTTTGAAACTCGTGCCGGTGACGATGGTTTGCCAGGGCCTGCGCGTGCGCTAGCCGTGCTGGCGCTAGTCACAGGCACGTTGATGGCGGTGGTTGATACCACCATGATCAACCTAGCTCTCCCGACGATAGCCGCTGATCTTAATGTGCCTGCCTCCAGAGCGGTATGGATCACTAATTTATTCCAAGTGGTCTGCGCGGCGTTCTTATTAGTGTTTGCAGGCATAAGTGAGCTGATTACCCGCAGGCGGCTCTATTTGTTCGGTTTGGCTACTTTTGTTTTCGCGGCGTTAGGGGCGGCGCTGTCGCGTAATTTAGAAACGCTACTGGTATTTCGAGCTTTACAGGGGTTAGGGGCGGCGGCCACGCTGTCCATTGGCCCGTCGCTGTATCGGGCAATTTTTCCGTCACGCTTGTTGGGCAGCGCGCTGGGGCTCAGCGCGTTAGTGGTGGCCGGTGGCTACGCGGCAGGGCCAACATTAAGCGGCGTTATCCTCTCGTTTGCCGACTGGCCTTGGTTGTTCGCACTTAATGTTCCCCTTGGCGTGTGTTCCTTATGGCTTGCCTGTCGCGCATTGCCCCGCGATAAACCGCGCCAGGGCAGCTTTGATGTGCTGGGTGCGTTGCTCTCTATGCTGATGCTAGCGAGCTTCTTTCTCGCCATGGATGCGGTGGGCCACGCTGCACCGCTATGGCAAAGCAGTGGCTGGGCAGTGGTAGCTGTGCTGGCTTGTGCGCTGTTTATTCAACGCCAGCGCTACGCATCTTATCCGCTGCTGCCGCTGAGCATCTTTGCTGAAAGGCGCTTTACATTAGCCGTTTCAGCCTCGGGCTTAGCGTTTATCGGCCAAGGGTTAACGTTTGTTGCGCTGTCATTTTTTTACCAGGAGCAGATGGGGTTCTCGCCGCTGGAAACGGCGTGGTTGTTCACCCCTTGGCCACTAGCGATTATGGTGGTCGGCCCCCTGGCAGGCCGCTTAGCTGACCGGGTCAATCCCAGTGTGCTTTCAAGCGCAGGCTTAATGCTGCTGATGATGGGATTAGTGGCGCTCGCGCTGGTGGATGAATCCACTGGAGTAGCAGGCAGTCTGTGGCGCACCGCTTTATGTGGTATTGGGTTTGGTCTATTTCAGCCACCGAATAACCGCGAAATGATGGGTAGCTTGCCGCCTGAGCGTAGCGCTAATGTCTCTGGCGTGATGAGCACCACTCGTACCGTTGGCCAATCGTTTGGCGTGGCATTGGTGGGGGCAGCACTGGCGTTGGGTTCTCCAATGCAAGTTACCCTATGGTTAGGGGCGGGCACCACGCTGCTAGCGCTGGTAGCCAGCCTTTCTCGAGTGGCGTTAGCTCAGCGTGCTCTCAATGAGCGGCGGGCATCGTCTGTTAGCAAGTAACGGCGTACAATAAGGCAATGGCTGACTGAAGGAGAGAGTACTCATGGCGATGCAGACACAGATTGAGCAGAAGTTAGCGGCGTTAACGCCCGACGTGCTGCACGTAGAAAACGAAAGCCACATGCATAACGTGCCGGCTAATTCTGAGACGCACTTTAAAGTGACGCTAGTCAGCGACAACTTTGATGGCATGATGCCGGTAAAGCGGCATCAGCAAATTTATGCACTGCTCGCCGATGAGCTGTCTGGCCCAGTACATGCGTTGGCGCTACATCTGTACACCCCAAAAGAGTGGCAGGCACGTGGTGGCGAACGCCCTAACTCGCCTAACTGCCGTGGCGGTGGGCAGTGACACCAGAGGCTGTTCGCAGACAATATTTGGAGGCGATGGGCATCACTGTCTGGGCATCCAAATATCAGCTACCCCATGCGTGCCCCACAGAGGCGTGCGAGTGGGAGGATGCGCCGGTTGCCACTCCACCACGAGAGCGGCTTCACGCGCTATTGGACGATGCACCTGCACCGCGCCCGCGTAGCCAGTCACCGGTTATCAATAGCGCTTCCAGAGCGGCTAGTACTGGCTCCTCTTCGGCCCCTGCGGCAGTGCGCGCGCTGCTTGGTCAACCGCCTGTACCTGACAGCAAGCCAGCCGTAGCCACGGTTACTTCGACACAGGAAAATTTTACGGCTGAAAGGTCTGTGCAGGAAAGTTCTGGGCAGGAAGGTTCTGTGCAGGAAGGTTCTACACAGGAAAGTTCTTTACAGATAAATTCTGTGCAGGGGAGTTCTACGCAGCAAGAACAGGCTGTTAGCAAAGCTAAACCGTTAACATTCGGTCTTTCTTGTGTTTGTGTGGGCGGGCGCTGGTTAAGTCTCCATGAGGGTGAAATAACGCCTGTTGAGCAGCAGCTACTGGCCAATATGCTACGAGCGGCGGGAGTGTTGAGCGGCGAGATGCCTGTGGTGACATACTTTAAATGGCCACCGATGGCGAATGCCTTTACACCAGAAGAGCCATTGGAAGAAGCACAGGACGGGATGGCTGCCTTTATTGCAGGTGCTGCAGGCAGGCAAGGGTGGCAGTTGGAGCGCCTGCTATGGTGGGGCGCTGACGAATTACCCGACGATTCACCCCTGGTGCGGGTTATGGCGGTTAGCCAGCAGCATAGCCAAACGTTGTCGCTGCCCGTGTGGCAAGGTCCTGCTCTGAATACAATTGCCCAGCATGGGAGTACCAAACGTGAGCTTTGGCCTGAGCTTGCCTCGCTTGGCAAACAGTGGCGTAGTGAGGCCAACTGCTAGTGATACGCCAATTAAGTATTGCTGACAGCGCTGAGCTACAGGCATTAGAAGCACAAGCTAACAGTGGTATAGGCTTGCCACATCTTCGCAATGCGTTAGCAGACGCGAATTCACAGGTAATTGGTTACTGGCAGCAAGAACCATTGATTGGCTATGCCATGGTGGCTCGTTTGCCGTTTGAAGCAGAGCTTCAAGCGATTGGGGTGCTTCCCCAGGAGCAAGGCCAGAGAGTCGGCTATAAACTGCTTAGTGAAGTGGTTGCCTGCGCAAGGCAGTGGCAAAGCGAGCGCTTATTGCTGGAAGTGCGGGTAAGTAATCAGCGCGCAATAAAGCTCTATCGACATTATGGGTTTCATGAAGATGGACGTCGCCGAAACTACTACCCGGCTGCACAGGGCGAGGCCGGGCGAGAAGATGCGTTATTGATGTCGCTGTTGCTTTAAGAAATGCTATCGCTGTCCATGTTTTCAAACTTGCTGAGCACGCCCTGTAGCCGACGCTCCCACTCCTCACGCTCCTGTTTAAGCTGGGCGTTTTCGCTACGCAGCTCTTCATTTTCAAGCTTCATCAATTCCAACGCCTCTACGGTGTCGGTGACTTTCTGTTCCAACTGGTTAAATAACTCAAGGCTCATGCCTACCTCCAGCAATGTCGACAGGCACATTGCCTGTCATAACGGGGATGAAATCGTAATTCAGTTGGGCGAGCGTAACGCCGCTGCAAGATGGCGGCAAGCGCAGTTTACACGGGTTTACGAACGTAGAGCCGGGCAGCGCTTTCCCCAGCTTGAGTTTCTCGGTACAGCTGCCAATTAGCAGGCACCTCCGGAGAGAGCGAATTTTCAGTTTCTAGGTAGATCATGGCTTCGTCGGTCAGCCAGTTATTTGCTTCTAACATAGCGCAGCAGGACGCTGCCAAGCCTTGATAGAAGGGCGGATCAAGAAAAATCACGTCACTAGGTTGACTAGGTTGATCAAGAAATATCAGAGCATCGGAATTGACCACCCGGCCATTGCTAGCTCCAAGAGTGATAATATTTTCACCAATTAGCGCGGCTACCCGAGCATCACGCTCGATAAACGTAACGTGATTAGCGCCTCGGGAGAGGGCTTCAAAGCCGAGTGCTCCCGTGCCTGCAAAGAGATCTAACACACGTTTGTTAAACAAGTGTTGGCCAAGCCAGTTAAACAGCGTTTCACGCACGCGATCAGGGGTTGGGCGTAGCCCCGGGTGGTCAAGCACTGGCAGTTGGCGACGACGAAAATCACCGCCGATAATGCGTAGCTTACCTGGCGGCTTGACAGGCCCACGCCGCGCTGCTGAAGAGCGAGAAGTAGCGGAACGAGAAGAAGTAGAGGAGCGAGAAGAGCGTTGTCGTTTCATAACATGGATTGTAGCGGGCTACTTATCCAAAGTCTTGGTCTGCGATGGTAGGATAATCGCAATGTTCACCTATTAAGTCGGATGACACCTATGTTCGGTTTTTTCAAACGTAAGAAAAAGCACGACTCCCCGCAGGAGCAGCAAGATCAGCAAGCGCTTTCACAAGAGGCGCATGGTGACGCAGAGCCTACTAAAGAGTCTAAGCTAGAGCATAAAACAGAGCAGGGCACGCCAACGGAGGAAGCCGTTGCTTCAGCAACATCAGCCGCTGAGCTCGCGACGACTGTCGAAGAAGAGGCTGAAAAAGCATCTGCTAGAGAGCAGGTGCAAGAGCCTGAGCCTGCAGTAGAGGCTGTTTCAGAGCCAGAGCCAGAACCAGAACCAGAACCAGAACCAGAACCAGAACCAGAACCAGAACCCGCCGCAATGCCTGCACCTAAACCGGCTCTTGAAGAGAAGCCAGTGGCAGAAAAAGGGGAAAAGAAAGGCTGGTTCGCTCGTATTAAATCAGGGCTAGGCAAAACCCGCGCCAATCTAACGGATGGCATTGCAGATCTGTTTTTAGGCAAAAAGCAGATTGATGATGAGCTGTTGGAAGATCTTGAGACCCAACTGCTTATGGCGGATGTCGGCATTGAAGCCACTAGCGAGATTATTGAGCGCCTTGAGGCGCGCGTTTCGCGTAAAGAACTGAATAATCCTGAAGCGCTATATCGTGGTTTGCAGGAGGAGCTGGCAACAATGCTAGCGCCGGTAGCGACACCGCTAAATTTTGAAAAACAGAGCGATGGGCCTTTTGTCATCCTCGTGGTAGGTGTTAACGGCGTAGGTAAAACGACGACAATCGGCAAGCTGACCCAACGTTTTCAACGTGAAGGTAAAAGCGTCATGCTCGCTGCCGGTGACACTTTCCGGGCAGCGGCGGTTGAACAGCTTAAGGTGTGGGGTGAGCGTAACAACGCGCCGGTAATTGCGCAGCATACTGGTGCTGATAGCGCGTCAGTGATCTACGATGCGGTTGCAGCTGCCAAAGCACGTGGCGTGGATGTGCTGATTGCCGATACAGCAGGGCGGCTGCACAACAAGAGCCATCTGATGGAAGAACTAAAAAAAGTGCATCGGGTCATGCAGAAACTGGATAGCACCGCTCCCCATGAGGTGATGTTAGTGCTGGATGCGGGCACTGGGCAAAATGCCATTTCTCAGGCCAGTACATTTAACGACGCCGTGCCGATCAGTGGTATTACTCTGACCAAGCTGGACGGTACCGCTAAAGGTGGGATTATTTTTGCATTGGCGAAGCAGCTAAAAACACCGATTCGCTTTATTGGCGTGGGCGAAGGGCTTGATGATCTTCGCCCCTTTGAGGCAGATGACTTTGTTAACGCGCTGTTTGACCGGCAAGGGGATGATGGCCGCGCATGATCGCTTTTGAACATGTGGGTAAGCGCTATGGAGGGCGCTTTGAGGCGCTGGCACACCTAAACTTTCGCGTTGCAAGAGGCGAAATGGTGTTCCTGACGGGGCATTCTGGTGCTGGTAAAAGCTCGCTGTTGCGACTAATTATGCGTCTCGAAAAGCCTAGCCGTGGTCGTGTAGTGGTGGCTGGGCATGATATTGCCGAGCTTCATGCCAGCCAAGTGCCGTTTTATCGTCGGCAGATTGGTGTAGTGTTTCAAGATCATCAACTGCTGTTTGATCGCAGCGTGTTTCGCAATGTATCTCTGCCGCTGGAAATCCAAGGAGTAGAGCCACGTGAAGCAGCGCGGCGCGTTCGTGCAGCCTTGGATAAAGTCGGGCTTTTACACCGTGAAAAAGCGTTACCGGTAGAGCTTTCCGGCGGTGAGCAGCAGCGAGTGGGAATTGCGCGCGCAGTGGTTAATAAGCCAGCTCTGCTTCTTGCTGATGAACCTACCGGTAACCTTGACCCACAGCTTTCTGCCGACATTATGGCGCTGTTTGAAGACTTCAATCGTATTGGAACTACTGTGATGATTGCCAGTCACGACCTAGCGTTAATCGCACGGCTGCGCCACCGTATTTTACGCCTGCGCGATGGGCGTTTGGTGGCAGATGAGGGCGCCGTATGAAACGTGCTGCGACACCCCGTTCTACAGGTGTAGCGCCCAAGGGTAAGCGACAAGCGGCCAGAACCTCCAGTGAGCCATCCGCCGAGCGGCGTGGGGCGCGTTCACATCAAACACGCTTTAGCAGCCGCTTACGCGCCTGGGGGCGCCATCATCGTGCCATGGCGATGGATAGCCTTTATCGCCTGATACGTTACCCTGTGGGCAATCTGCTCACCATGCTGGCCATTGCTATTGCGTTAGTCTTACCCGCGGCACTTTGGTTAACCTTAGATAGCGCCAAACTGCTAGACGCAGAGCTGGATGAGAGTGCAACCCTCACGGTTTATCTGGAAACGACCGTAGACGCTGCGCAATCTGCGCGTATTGACGAAGCCGTTAGGGCAGATGAGGGCGTCGCAACGACGCGCCTTATTAGTGCAGCACAAGGGATGGCTGAGTTTCAGCAGTCGCTAGGGATTGAAGATACCTTAGCGGGCCTTGACGATAATCCCTTGCCTGCCAGTATTGTCATCTACCCGCAGAGCGTTGAGCCTGCGGCTATGGCGCAATTGGCACAGCGGTTGGAAGCGTTCTCTGGGGTAGACGAGGTGCGTGTAGACCTCGCATGGGTAGAGCGTTTACGTCATTTAGCAGACCTTGGGCGACGGGTAGCGCTCGCGCTTGGTGTGCTGTTTGGCTGTGGAGTGCTGCTAGTAGTGGGCAACACGATTCGCCTAGCAGTTGAGAGTCGGCGGCGGGAAATTGAAGTGGTGATGCTGATAGGCGCAACTCATGCGTTTGTGCGCAGACCCTTTCTTTACAGCGGGGCCTGGTACGGTGTGGGTGGCGGTCTTTTGGCGTTGGGTTTGTTGGGGCTTGGTAACCACTGGCTGTCGTTGCCTGTGGCGGCCTTGGCTGCAAGCTACGGCGCGAGCTTCGTATTGCCGCAGTTAGACGTGACAGGCTCTACAATTCTGCTATCTTGCAGTACACTACTGGGCTGGCTGGGAGCGTGGCTGGCAGTTACACGCCATCTCTCTAGCATACGCCCGCGTTAATTGTGTTTGTTATGCGGTCATTAACGGGAATTTCTACCCCGTTTTGTGTCTTATGCAGTGAATGCATCGGTCGTATGAACCTTATGCTTAGGCTAAGGTCTTAGAGTTAACAGTACACCAACCACGATAGGTTTTAAGGGAGACCACCTGCACATGAGCACTAGTCTTCTACCGGTGGGTCAGCTCTCTCCAGGTCACGATCTGGGTGGCTACATCAAGGCGGTTAACGGAATTCCCGTACTAAGCATTGATGAAGAGCGTGAGCTTGCATTCCGCCTCCACGATGAAGGTGATCTGGAAGCTGCGCGTCGTCTGGTGCTTTCGCACCTGCGTTTTGTTGTGCATATTGCTCGTAGTTATTCAGGTTACGGTTTGCCACAGGCTGACTTGATTCAAGAAGGTAACGTTGGTCTGATGAAAGCCGTTAAGCGCTTCGACCCCAATCAAGGGGTTCGCTTGGTGTCTTTTGCCGTGCATTGGATCAAAGCGGAAATTCACGAGTTTGTGCTTCGCAACTGGCGAATCGTCAAAATTGCCACTACCAAAGCGCAGCGCAAGTTGTTTTTTAATCTGCGTAGCGCCAAAAAACGCTTAGCCTGGCTGAATAATGATGAGGTCAATGCGATTGCAAAAGATCTCGATGTGAAGCCAGAAATAGTGCGCGATATGGAAGGACGTTTGTCGGCTTACGATGCGGGCTTTGATGCCTCTCCTAGCGACGACGAAGAGAGCACCTATCAAGCACCGGCGTACTTTTTAGATGATGCTTCAGCCGATCCGGCAACGCTGTTAGAAGACAGCAACTTTGAAGAGGATTCAACGCGTCGCTTGCAGCTAGCTTTGAAGGGGCTTGATGAGCGTTCGCGGGATATTTTGCAGCGTCGCTGGCTGACCGATAATAAAGCGACACTGCACGACTTAGCTGATGTGTATGGCGTTAGCGCTGAACGCATTCGTCAGCTCGAAAAGAACGCTATGAAAAAGTTGCGTCAGAAAATGGGCGACGCTATCGCCGCTTAATTTAAGTATATATATTGGGTAAGTAGGCTAGATAAACGCCCCGAAGGCAGAGCGCTTTCGGGGCGTTTTTATTGGTTGGCTGGCGGGCTTGATATGTCAACGCTTGCTAAGCCGGTTGCACGGTTTCTCGTAACAGTTGGCTAGATAGAAGTGCCCACTGATCTTCCCAATACTCTGTTGGTAAGCGTTTGAAGTCACTACGCACATATTGAGAAACACGTCCTTCTGCCTGAGCGATCAGCAGGTTAGCTGCGGCGGATGCAGGAATGCTTGTGCGCAAGCCTTCACGCAGTTCAGCCTCCCGTAGCACCTGTTTTAGTTGAGTTTCCAGGCGCTCGAAAAGCTGGTGTACCCGCTGGCGTAGCCGCGCCGTTTCGCCGGTAAGAACATCGCCACCCAATACCCTGGCAAGCCCAGGGTTTTTCTCGGCAAAGCCCAGTAGTAAGGTCAAAATCGTGCTGCAGCGCGATGTAGCATCGGGGATATCTTCCAGGATGCGGGTAATGCGCGCAAAAATGCTCTCCTCAATAAAGTCGATTAGACCCTCAAACATACGCGCTTTACTGGGGAAGTGGCGATACAGCGCTGCTTCGGAGACGCCTACCTGGCGGGCAAGTGCAGCGGTTGTGATGCGTTTACCGCTATCCTCTTCCAACATAACGGCTAAGGCTTGCAGGATTTGCTCGCGGCGGCGAGGTTTTTGTTCGTCACTCATGACGTTATCCCTCCGTCGCGGTTAACCTGCGTCAGTAATCAGGGTGCCTACCCCAGCATTGGTAAAGATTTCCAGGAGTACGGCATGGGGAACGCGACCATCAATGATATGGGCGCTGTTAACGCCGCCTTTCACCGCGTCCAGCGCGCAGCGAATTTTCGGCAGCATGCCGCCGTAAATAGTGCCGTCAGCGATTAGGCTATCGACTTGAGTGGTTGAAAGACCAGTCAAGACTTCCCCCTCGCTATTCATTAAGCCTGCGACGTTGGTTAGCAGCATTAGCTTTTCAGCGTTCAGCGCTTCGGCTAGCTTGCCTGCTACTAAATCGGCGTTAATGTTGTAGCTATTACCTTCACCGTCAACGCCGATAGGCGCGATTACCGGAATAAAGTCTCGGGCAGCGAGCATCTCGATAAGGTCGGTGGAGATAGACTCCACTTCACCCACGTGCCCGATGTCGATGATTTCCGGCGCGGTCATCTCTGGGCTTTGATGCTCTACTTTCAACTGGCGGGCGCGAATTTGTGCGCCATCTTTGCCGGTTAAGCCAATTGCTTTGCCGCCGCTTTGGTTGATCAGGTTAACAATGCTTTTATTGACCAAGCCTCCCAGCACCATCTCCACAACGTCCATGGTTTGGGAGTCGGTCACACGCATGCCGTTCACAAAGCGCGATTCGATATTCAATTTTTCCAGCAGGCTGCCAATTTGTGGCCCACCGCCATGTACCACGACTGGGTTAATGCCGACTTCTTTCATAAGCACGATGTTACGCGCGAATGAATCGATCAACGTGTCTTCGGTCATGGCGTTGCCGCCATATTTAACGACGACCGTTTTGCCCGAAAACTGTTGGATGTAGGGGAGGGCTTCTGACAAAACCTCCACAACGACCTGGGGGTCGCGGCTAGTTGAACTCATGACGTTGTCCCTTTTGCTTTTTTCCGTCGCTACGTTTATCGCGACCGTTATTACAGCGCGAGCATTGGCTTTTCCATGCGGCGTGTTGTTTTGCGTTTTATCTCGTTTTACTTATGTCGTGTTCATCTTGCTGTTTATCCACCCTGTTATGTGTACTTACCCTGCTGGGGTTTCAGGGATCGTCAGTGCTGGTGAAATCTCCGCCAGCGCATTGGCAAACCGCGCTTTTATTCGGCTAAGTGCCGCGGCATCGCTACCCTCAAAGCGCAGTACTAGTGCAGGTGTGGTGTTGGAGGCTCGGCACAGTCCCCAGCCATCGGCATAGTCCACGCGAATGCCATCAATCGTGGTTTTGATACCTTCGCCGAAGTCGCCCTCTCTAGCAAGCTTCTTGATAAGCGCAAATTTTTCTTCATCAGCGACCGCGATATTAATTTCAGGTGTACTGATATCTTGTGGAAACTGCTCAAATAATTCATCAGCACTGCCGGGGTGGCGGGCGAGAATTTCAAGCAGGCGAGCCGCCGCGTAGAGGCCGTCGTCAAACCCGTACCAGCGCTCTTTGAAAAAAATATGCCCACTCATTTCACCGCCCAGCGCAGCACCGGTTTCGCGCATACGCGCTTTGATGAGTGAATGGCCAGTTCGCCACATCTCTGGTTCGCCGCCAGCCTGGCTAATGGCACGCGCTAAGTTCCCGGTGCACTTAATGTCGAAGATCACCTTAGCGCCTGGGTTGCGTGACAACATATCTGCTGCGAACACCATCAGTAGGTGATCAGGGTAGATCATGCGGCCACTTGGCGTGACAACCCCTAAGCGGTCGCCGTCTCCGTCAAAAGCCAAGCCAATATCGGCACCTGTTTCATTAACGCTGTGGATCAAGTCGCGTAGGTTTTCAGGTTTGCCTGGGTCGGGGTGGTGGTTCGGGAAGTGGCCATCAATCTCGGCAAATAATGGGGTAGTTTTTACCCCCAGGCGCTCGATAAGCTGTGGGCCAAGCTCTCCGGCAACCCCATTGCCACAATCCACCACGGCACTCAGTGGGCGCTCAATGTGAATATCGCTAATAATTCTTTCAAGATACGCTGCGCGTAGGTCGTGCTGGCGAACACTGCCTTGGCCGCTGGTTAGGTCGCTTGCTTGAATTCGCTCATAGAGGGCGGTGATAGCATCGCCGGAGAGCGTTTCACCCGCTAAGACGATTTTAAAGCCGTTGTAGTCAGGTGGGTTGTGACTGCCGGTTAGCATTACCCCGGAGGAGCTTTCAGGCAGTGTGTGGGTGGCGAAATAAAGCACAGGTGTTGGCACCATGCCGATATCAATAACATCCCGCCCAGAGGCTGTTAAGCCGCGAATCAGCGCTGCTTGCAAATGTGGCCCGGAGAGTCGTCCATCACGCGCAACAATGACCGTTTGCTCACCACGAGCGGCGGCTTCAGAGCCAATAGCCCGGCCAATGAGTTCAGTGGTGGTCTCACTCAGCGTATCGTCCACAATACCGCGAATGTCGTAAGCACGAAATATCGACGCAGGTACGTTCATTGTTGCTCCTAGATTGACGGTAAAACAGCCTTGGTTTACTGGCGACCTGTGCTACCAAAACCTCCGCTGCCGCGGGTGGAGTCGTCAAAGGCATCGACAATGGCAAGCTCCGCCTGCACGACCGGGACAAGCACATATTGAGCAAGGCGCTCAAAGGGCGATAGCGTAAAGCTGCTTTGCCCACGGTTCCAAACCGATACCATTAGTTCGCCCTGGTAATCAGAGTCGATCAGTCCAACAAGATTACCCAGTACGATGCCGTGCTTATGGCCTAGCCCGGAGCGAGGCAAGATCATGCCTGCTAAGCCAGGATCTTCTATGTAAATGGCAAGGCCTGTCCGCACGAGCTGACAGTCGCCGGGAGCAAGTACCAGTGGTTCATCTAGCAGTGCTCGCAAATCCATCCCCGCTGAGCCTGTTGTTGCGTAAGAGGGGAGGTAGTCGTGCAGGCGTTCATCCAAAACTTTGCACTGCAAGCGTGGGCGAGAACCGCTCATGATAATTCTCCGGAGGATTGAGAAGGTGGTTGAGAAGGTGGTTGAGATAGTCGTTGAGATTGAAGCTGGGATAGTCGTTGAGAAGGCAGCAGTGATAGGGCGTGACGAATAATTAGCGCGGCTAGCTGCGTTTTAGGCTGCGGTGGGGCGTCCAGTTGGTTGGTGCCCGTCGCTGTGCGCCACAGCAGTAACGCCGCATTGTTATCGCTACCAAAGCCAAGACCCTGCCGGGAAACATCGTTGGCTACGATCATATCCAGCCCTTTGCGGGTTAGCTTATCTTCTGCGTAGTGCGCGACCTCCTGGGTTTCAGCAGCAAACCCCACTACCAAGGGGCGTTGGTCAGTAGGCAGCGCGGCCACATCGGCAATAATGTCCGGGTTTTTGACCAGCGTCAGCGTTAGCGTATCGCTGTCGTCAGTTTTTTTGATTTTGTGCTCGGCCGCGCTGGCGGCGCGGTAGTCGGCGACCGCAGCACAGCCAATAAATAGGGCTGCATGAGGCGCTAGTGTTAACGCTTCATGGTGCATTTGCACGGCGGTTTCCACATCAATCCGCTCAACGCCATTGGGGGTGGGTAGAGTAACCGGACCGCTTATCAGCGTCACCCGTGCCCCCTGGTTTGCTGCTTGCGCGGCTAGCGCATACCCCATCTTCCCCGAGCTGTGATTGGAGAGATAGCGCACAGGATCTAGCGCTTCGCGGGTAGGACCTGCGGTGATGACGACGTGTGGCGCAGAAGTTGGCGCTGGTGATTTTGCAGCAGAAGCAAAGTGCTGAGCTAAGAAATCAACAATAGCGTCTGGTTCGCTCATTCGTCCGGGGCCTACGTCGCCACAGGCTTGGTCGCCTGCAGCGGGACCAATGAGTTGCCAGCCGTCGGTGGCTAACTGATTCACGTTGCGCTGGGTTGCAGGGTGACGCCACATGGCCTGATTCATGGCTGGGGCGATCAGCTTGGGGGCTTCCGAGGCCAGACACAGAGTGGTCAGCAGATCGTCTGCCATGCCATGCACCAAGCGTGCGATTAAGTCGGCTGTGGCTGGGGCGATCAGAATCGCATCTGCCCAGCGGGCTAGCTCGATATGGCCCATGCCTGCTTCCGCCTCAGGATCAAGTAGCGAGGTGCGTACGGGCTCCCCTGACAGTGCTTGAAGCGTTAACGGCGTGATAAACGCTTGGGCACCCTCGGTCATCACCACGCGAACCTCACAGCCCGCCTGCTTTAGTAACCGAACAATCAGCGCGCTTTTGTAGGCCGCAATACCGGCGCTAACACCGAGCAGCAGGCGTTTGCCAATCAGCGATGTTGATGGACTTGGCGATAATAAGGCCATGATGGGCAGTCCCATGTAGCGTTTGTTAAAGGTGTGTACCATACCATTTGGCCGGTTATTTTGGCATGCTCAGCCAGACGTTGGAAAAGTCAACAAGAGTGCGCAGTGGCAAGCGCGGGCGGTGCTGTCAGCATGGGCAGGGAGGCGGCGATGGGGATCAATCACTGGCCAGAGGGTGAGCGGCCACGAGAGAAGCTGTTGAACATGGGTGTGCAGGCGCTCTCAGACGCTGAGCTTCTGGCCATTTTTTTACGCGTCGGCGTTCAAGGGCGCTCGGCAGTCGATTTGGCCCGGGACCTGCTGGCCAGCTTTGGTGGGTTAAGGCAGCTTTTGGAAGCAGATCAGGATCAATTTTGTGCAGCCAGGGGGCTTGGAAGTGCCAAATTCGCTCAGCTTCAGGCGACCCTTGAGCTTTCCAGGCGGCACATGGCGAGCCAGCTTGCCCGCGGCAATGCGCTCACCTCTCCGGCGTTGGTGCGTCATTACCTAAGCTCTCAGCTGCGTCATTTGGGTCATGAAGAGTTTGCGGTGCTTTTTTTGGATACACAGCATCGAATTATTCGCTATGAATCCCTATTTCGCGGTACCCTAGACAGCGCATCCGTTTACCCCCGCGAAGTTGCCAAGCGTGCGCTCGAACTACACGCTGGTGCTGTCATCCTGGCACACAATCACCCGTCGGGTGTTGCTGAGCCAAGCGATGCTGATCGACGTATCACTGAACGCCTAAAAGATGCCCTCGCGCTTTTTGATGTGCGGGTACTTGATCATTTTGTGGTGGGGGACGGTGACGTGGTTTCGTTTGCCGAGCGCGGCTGGCTATAGCAATTAATGAAAATAGTGCGACGTCAAATTCTCGCTGTTTATCTAAGTAAATTGTCCGAAAAGTGCCTTTTTTGGCATTTTTAGGCGTTTTTGCTTGCTGGTAGCCGGGTGCTCTGGTATAAAGTGCCACCTTTAAACTTGGGTTGAATAACGGATTTGGGTACAGCTAGGCGGTTAACTGCGTCGACTCCCTCCCTGCTCCGGTTTGCCCGACAGTTTTGAACAACTCGCCAAGCGGTTGGAGGCTCTCATGTCCAAAGTATGTCAGGTTACCGGCAAGCGTCCGGTAACTGGTAATAACGTTTCTCACTCCCAGCGTAAGACACGTCGTCGTTTCTTGCCGAACCTGCACACCCATCGTTTTTGGGTTGAAGCTGAAAACCGCTTCGTCAAGCTGCGCGTTTCCTCTAAAGGAATGCGTATTATTGACAAGAAAGGTATCGAAACGGTTCTGGCTGATATCCGCAAGCGCGGCGACGCCATCTAAGCTAGCATTTTGGGAGAGTTAAACCATGCGCGATAAGATCAAGCTGGTGTCTAGTGCCGGTACAGGCCACTTCTACACCACTGATAAGAACAAGCGGAACACACCGGATAAGTTCGAATTTAAGAAATACGACCCGGTCGTCCGTAAGCACGTTATCTACAAGGAAGCCAAGATCAAGTAATCGCGATTACAATGATCGGCTTTCACCGCAGGCGAGTGCCTGTTGAAAAACCCGGCCCTCAGCCGGGTTTTTGCATGTCTGATAGTTAGCCACTTATTGTGTATGATTGGTTACACATGCCCCTATACCCCAGCACTGCACTGGCGACAGTGTGGTTGTCACTGTGCTGTCATCATAGGCTTTCATCATGCCCGAATTGCCTGAAGTTGAAACAACGCGGCGTGGCGTTGCCCCTTATATCGAAGGGCAAGAAATTACCGAGGTGTTGGTAAGGCACTCTCGTTTGCGCGTACCAGTGCCCGAGGATCTAGCCGATCGACTAATAGGCGCGCGGATTGGCGTATTAAAGCGCCGTGCTAAGTACCTGCAAATTCCCGTGATGCGGTCTGAGCGTGAGGCCACGTTGCTGTGGCACTTAGGCATGTCGGGTAGCCTGCGGATTGCCAAGGTTGGTGATTTGCCCAAAAAACATGACCATGTTGATGTGGTGACGGCCAAT
This sequence comes from Halomonas qaidamensis, assembly GCF_025917315.1. Taxonomy (NCBI): domain Bacteria; kingdom Pseudomonadati; phylum Pseudomonadota; class Gammaproteobacteria; order Oceanospirillales; family Halomonadaceae; genus Halomonas; species Halomonas qaidamensis. The sequence continues at coordinate 477,447 of NZ_CP080627.1, forward strand.
GGCCATGTGCTGAGGTATCACGACCCGCGGCGATTTGGTTTTGTTGACTGGCAGCAGGGCGATGGTAGTTTGGATACGCGCCTAGCGCACCTTGGTCCTGAGCCGTTAGATGATGCGTTTAACGGGCGTTGGCTCTATAACGCCTCCCGTAATAAACGCGTTGCGGTAAAGCCTTTTTTAATGGATAACCGCGTGGTGGTGGGTGCGGGTAATATTTACGCTGCTGAAGCGCTGTTTATGGCAGGTATCGACCCGCGTCGCGCCGCCGGGAAAATTTCCCTAGCCCGTTATCAGCAGCTGGCCATTGCGGTAAAAGAGGTGCTGTCGGCGGCGATTACTCAGGGCGGTACCACGCTGCGAGATTTTGTCAGTGGCCAGGGCGAGCCAGGCTACTTTGCCCAGCAACTGAACGTTTATGGACGCCATGGGCAACCCTGCCTGCGCTGTGGCGTTGAGCTGCGACGTATCACGCTTGGTCAGCGGGCCAGTGTATTTTGCCCTGGATGCCAGCGGTAGTAGCTACTCTTTGATGTTAACTGTTTTGCCTATGTTTTCAGAGTCTATGGGCTTTCAGAGTCTATGGGCTTTGTAAGATTGCTCTTTTGGAGATTGTTGTGACTCAACGCCTGCGCCTGAATAAAAATGCCGATCGCCGTCTGAAAGCGGGCCATCTGTGGATCTACTCCAATGAAGTAGATATTAAAGAAACGCCGTTGAAAAACTTTGTTGCGGGTGAGTCTGCGCTGGTCGAAGCCTCAAACGGCAAAGTCCTTGGGGTAGCCTACATTAACCCGCATTCACTGATTTGTGGTCGAGTAATGTCGCGTGACCCAGAAATGCGCCTGGATCGATCGCTGTTCGTGCACCGTTTCAATCAGGCGTTGGCGCTGCGTCAGCGTCTGTTTGATAAGCCGTTCTACCGTTTGATCCACGGTGAGGGCGACTTGCTACCAGGGCTGGTTATTGACCGTTTTGGCGATGTGCTGGTGGTGCAGCTGAATACCGCAGGTATGCAGGCGTTAGCGGAAGAGATTGTCGATGCGTTGGAGAAAGTTGTAAAGCCCAGCGCCATTGTATTCCGCAATGATACTGGCGGTCGTCGCCAAGAAGGCCTGGAAGCTCACGTTGAAGTAGTAAAGGGCATCCTTCCTGATGAGGTTCTGTTGGAAGAAAACGGGGTCACTTTTGCGGTACCTGTGTTGAATGGTCAGAAGACAGGTTGGTTCTTTGATCATCGCGTTAATCGCGCGTGGCTGAATAGCCAAGTGGCTGGTAAGCGTGTGCTAGATGTATTCAGCTACGTGGGCGGCTGGGGTGTGCAGGCGGCTGCTAGCGGTGCCTCGGAAGTACTATGTGTCGATGCTTCTGCCCCTGCACTGGATCAGGTAGCTCGCAATGCCGAGCTAAATGGTGTGCAAGAACAAGTTGCGGTAGCAGAAGGTGATGCTTTTGAAGCGCTAGCGGCACTGAAAGCCGATGGCGAACAGTTTGACGTTGTCATTCTTGATCCACCGGCGTTTATCAAAAAGCGTAAGGATATTCCCAATGGGGAACGCGCTTACTCACGCCTGAATCGTGAAGCGATGCGTCTGCTGGGCCGTGATGGCTTGCTGTTATCGGCCTCGTGCTCCATGCACCTTGCACCTGAGCGTTTGATTGATGTGGTTCGTGGCGCCGTTCGCCACCAAGACCGCCACGGCCAGGTGATTTTTCAGGGCCACCAGGGGCCCGATCATCCCGTCCATCCAGCGATCCCGGAAACATCGTATTTGAAGGCGTTGGGTGTGCGGGTATTCCGCGATTAAGTCGAAGACACTTCTTAGCGAGCGTGTGAAAAATAATCGATAACATCAAGGAGTAACCACAAGGAGCAGCACTATGGAGTGGGCATTGCCGAATCCCTTTGTGATTGAGCTTAAGGTGACGCCGGAGGCCATTGATGCCTACCAGCACGTCAACAACAGCGAGTATTTGCGCTGGGTAGAGCAGGTCAGTTGGGCTCACTCTGAAGCTCTGGGGCTATCCCTTGATGATTATCAGTTGCTAGATCGTGCCATGGTGGTTCATCGCCATGAGTTAGACTACCTGGCTCCCGCGTTTGTCGATGACAAACTGCAGTTGGCGACGTGGATTGTGGCTTGCGATGGGCGTTTTAGCCTCACTCGTCGGTTTCAGCTTAAACGTGTGGAGAGCGGTAAAACGCTGCTAAACGCACGCACCCGGTTTGCGTGTGTGGCTCTCTCAAATGGGCGGCCTACACGGTTACCCGATGAGTACCAGCGTATTTACGGGGCAGCGGTGGTGGCAGAGTAGGCTGTACCATCACGCTTGTGACGCGGCATTCGTTGATTACCGCTCTCTGGGCATTGTAGGCAGTAGCGACTACCCAAGGCTATCTGTGTCGTGCATGTGTCTAAATCCGACGTGGTGACTTCTTTTCGACGTGATTTATCGTGTTTAAGCCTAACTCCCTTCCCGAGCGCCATGGTTCGCATAAAGGTCAACCCAACCCAACCCAACCCAACCCAACCCAACCCAACCCAACCCAACCCAACCCAACCCAACCCGACGGCGACAGCAGTCAGCGGCTCACCGGCATCGAGCTGATTCAACATCGCAGCGTCTAGAAAGACTAGCAATGGCAGCACACGCTCACCGCCACACCGAGTGCCAGACAGTTCGGCAAGCCACCGGCCCTTAACGGGGCAGCGCATGGCCAAAGCATCCCAGCCCCAACCTGGAAATCGCCCTGGGTCGAATTATCTTCTAGCGACTAGGTAGCTAAGATCATTGCATATTGGCAAGCTACTCATGGCGAGAAAAATATCCGAATGCAGAACAATATTCTTAAAAAGCATATGCACTGCTGAATAAAGAATTTCCAGCGGTCTACCGCCAGCGTTAGGCTTAACACCATTATTCATGTTGGCCAAGCAAGCGCCTGTTTTTAACAGGCGCTTTTGGCGTTGCTAGAAGGTGAGCTATGTCCATGATTTCTGCAGGAGCACCGGCAAACTACCGCGTGCCATTATTTTCAACAGCAGCCATCGTGCTGGGCGCGGTGATCATCGGTGTGGTATTTGGTGCCAATGTCGGCCTGTTGATGATTGTTGGAGGGTTGTTGGGACTGGTGCTGTATCACGCGGCATTTGGCTTTACGGCTGCTTGGCGGGTGTTTATTACTGAGCGGCGAGGCCGTGGTTTGCGCGCCCAAATGGTGATGTTAGCGATCGCTGTCGTGCTGTTTTTTCCTGCATTAGGGGCGGGCACGCTGTTTGGTACTGAGGTGCGAGGCTTTGTGTCACCGATTGGTATCTCGGTGCTTTTTGGGGCCTTTATATTCGGTGTTGGCATGCAGCTGGGTGGCGGTTGTGCATCGGGCACGCTGTTTACTGCGGGGGGCGGTAATGCACGGATGTTGATCACGCTACTGTTCTTTATTGTTGGGTCGGTGATTGGTTCGGCGCATTTTACATGGTGGCAGAGCTTGCCAGCGTTTCAGCCTGTTTCGTTGGTAAAGGTGGCAGGTGCTGGCGGTGGAATCGCGATTAGCTTGGTGCTATTTGCAGCGATTGCGGCGTTTACCGTGGTCATGGAAAAGCGTCGTCATGGTCACCTAGAGCAAGCGCCATTAGTCGATAAGCCTGGTAGTCAGCGCTGGTTAACTGGCCCATGGCCGTTGATCGCTGGTGCAGTGGCGCTAGCGCTACTCAATTTCGCGACATTAGCTTTGGCTGGTCGCCCCTGGGGCATTACCTCTGCGTTCGCGTTGTGGGGTGCGAAAGGGTTTGAACTCGTTGGTGGTGATGTTAGCCAATGGGGCTACTGGCAAGCACCCGGTAATGCAGCAGCGTTAGAGGCCAGCGTGTGGAGCGATATTACGACGGTGATGAACGTTGGCATTATGTTAGGAGCACTGGCCGCTGCGAGTTTAGCGGGTCGTTTTGCGCCTAATTTCCGTATTCCACTTAAATCTGTTCTGGCGGCGGTGATTGGTGGTCTGATGCTGGGCTACGGTGCGCGCTTGGCGTTTGGTTGCAACATTGGCGCTTACTTCAGTGGTATTGCCTCTGGCAGCTTGCATGGCTGGGTTTGGATGGTGGCGGCGTTTGCCGGCAACATGGTGGGCGTAAAACTGCGCCCGTTCTTTTTTGATGGTGTTGAAGGGCGGAGACCGGTTGCCAAAACCTGTTAGAGGTTGATCAGATACGATGCTTTTTGTAGGCGCCTTGGTAGTCACCAAGGCGCTTTTTTGTTGTCTTTAGTTATGTCCCTCCCACCTTTGTCGTACTAGCATGTTACATTACGCACAAACGCCGCCAACGCCCTGCGTTGCTGCATTGCAATAGCAATCGACATAAAAAGAGAGTGCCTATGTCCACGATGAGTAAACGCCCCTTATACATTCCTTATGCCGGTCCTTCTTTGCTTGAAATGCCGCTATTGAACAAAGGCAGCGCGTTTACTCAAGAGGAGCGGCTAGCCTTTAACTTGATCGGTTTATTGCCACAAAAAGTTGAGTCTATTGATGAACAGCTGTCGAGGGCATATCGCCAGTATCAGCAGTGTCATAGTGATCTTGAAAAGCATATCCATCTGCGTGCTATTCAAGACGATAATGAAACGCTTTACTTCCGTTTAGTTTCCCAGCATCTGGAAGAGATGCTACCGATTATTTACACCCCTACGGTCGGGCAGGCGTGTCAGGAGTTCTCTAATATTTATCGCAATCACCGGGGGCTGTTTATCAGCTATCCAGATCGCGAGCACATGGACGATATCCTGCGCAGTGCCACCAAAGATAACGTGAAAGTCATTGTTGTCACTGATGGGGAGCGGATTCTAGGCTTGGGTGACCAAGGCATCGGTGGAATGGGTATTCCTATTGGTAAATTAGCACTTTACACCGCTTGTGGAGGTATTAGCCCCGCCTATACGCTGCCGATTATGATTGATGTGGGTACTAACAATCAGGCATTGCTGGACGACCCAATGTACATGGGGTGGCGTCATGAACGGGTTAGTCAAGAAGAGTATGATGCGTTTATGGCGGAATTTATTACTGCTGTAAAACGTCGTTGGCCGAACGTATTGCTTCAGTTTGAAGACTTTGCCCAAGCGAACGCAGTGCCGCTGTTAGAACGCTACCGAGATGACTTGTGCTGCTTTAATGACGATGTGCAAGGTACTGCCTCGGTGGTGGTCGGCACCTTGATGGCGGCATGTCAGGCTCGTCAAGAAACCATCGCTCAGCAGCGTGTGGTGTTTGTAGGTGGCGGTTCGGCGGGTTGCGGCATTGCTGAGCAGGTAGTTGTGTCTATGCAGGCAGAGGGGCTGACTGAAAGCGAAGCTCGAGCGCGGATATTCGTTGTCGATCGAGATGGGTTGATGACTACTGATCAGCCCTGGCAACGAGACTTTCAACGCCGCTTGGCACACTCGCCTGAGCTGGTCGCTAGCTGGAATAGCCAGGGGCTTGAAGACACGATTGCCCAGATCAAACCGACAATTCTCATTGGTGTATGCGGTAAGCGCGGTATTTTTACCGAACAAGTGGTGCGTACGATGCACGCTGGGTGCGAGCATCCAGTGATTATGCCTCTTTCCAACCCTACCTCTCAGGCAGAAGCGGTTCCTGAAGATGTGATTCGTTGGACCGATGGCCAAGCGCTGGTCGCCACAGGCAGTCCTTTCGCCCCTGTGGTATATAACGGACGCACTTACCCGATTGCTCAGTGCAATAACGCCTATATCTTCCCTGGTATTGGCTTGGGTGTGATTGCGGCGGGTGCTAATCGTGTCACTGATGAAATGCTGATGAGTGCTTCTCGGGCTTTAGCCCGCGAAGCGCCTTTGGTCAAAGAGGGCAAAGGTGCACTGTTACCGCCGCTGTCGCGAATTCGTGATATCAGCAAATCAATTGCCTTTGAAGTGGCTGCTCAGGCCCAGCAAAATGGTGTGGCGCTTAAAACTAGTGGCACTGAACTGCGTGAGCGTATCGAGAAAGCATGTTGGTCGCCAGAATACCGCACCTATCGTCGTAGAGCTTTCTAATTAAATAAAATCTAAAGTAGCATGCAAAAAAAGCCCCCACCGAAGTGGGGGCGATGCAAGCATTGGTAGGTGTTACTTTCTACGCTGCGCCGATCATCTTGCGCAGCACGTAGTGAAGGATACCACCGTGGCGGTAGTAAGCCAGCTCATTGACGGTATCAATTCGGCACTTGGCATCAACGGTGCGCTCCCCATCTTCATTTTTGATGACAATTTTCACAGTGCCACCTGGGCTTAAATCGCTCAAGCCAGCAATTGAGATTTCTTCATCACCTGTCAATCCAAGCGTTTCACGGCTTTCACCTTCAGGGAACTGCAGCGGTACCACGCCCATGCCAATTAGGTTTGAACGGTGAATACGTTCATAGGACTCGGCAATCACCGCGCGTACACCCAATAAGCGGGTGCCTTTGGCTGCCCAATCCCGTGAAGAGCCGGTGCCATACTCTTTACCAGCAATCACCACTAGAGGAGTTCCTTCCTCTTTATATTTCATGGCGGCATCGTAAATCGCCATTTGCTCGCCGCTGGGTACATGTCGGGTTTCACCACCGACAACCCCGTCCAGCATTTCGTTTTTAATGCGCACGTTAGCAAAGGTGCCGCGCATCATCACTTCATGATTGCCCCGACGAGAGCCATAGGAGTTGAAATCAACAGGCTTGACGCCGTGCTCCTGAAGATAGCGCCCAGCAGGGCTGTCAGGCTTGATAGAGCCCGCTGGGGAGATATGGTCGGTGGTCACCGAATCGCCCAGCATGGCTAACACGCGTGCGTTTTTAACATCTTCGATAGCGTCTGGCTCGCGCTCCATGCCTTCAAAAAATGGCGGATGCTGGATGTAAGTTGATTCAGGCCACTGGTATACCTTACTTTCAGGGACGTTGATTGCTTTCCAGGTATCGTCGCCCTCAAATACCGCGCCATACTCTTTACGGAACATCTCGGTGTTGACTTGCTCAACGGCATTGGCGATATCTGCCTGAGAAGGCCAGATATCTTTGAGGTAAACCGGGTTGCCTTCGTTATCCTGGCCGAGTGGCTCGGTGGTTAAGTCGCACTGCACATTACCGGCTAACGCATAGGCGACCACCAAGGGCGGTGAGGCGAGCCAGTTCGTTTTTACCAGCGGGTGTACACGGCCTTCAAAGTTGCGGTTGCCTGAAAGTACCGATGCTACGGCAAGGTCGCCGCTATTGATTGCTTCTTCGATTTCGTCGGGAAGTGGACCGGAGTTGCCGATACAGGTCGTGCAGCCATAACCCACTAGGTTAAAGCCTAGCGCGTTCAAGTCATCGCTTAAGTTAGCAGCTGCCAAGTACTCGGTTACTACCTTCGAACCTGGGGCAAGGGAGGTTTTTACCCAAGGCTTCGTGGTGAGCCCCTTTTGGCGAGCATTACGGGCCAGCAGGCCGGCTGCCATCATGACGCTGGGATTAGACGTATTGGTACACGAGGTAATGGCCGCGATTACCACCGCGCCTGGGTCGAGGCTGAAGTCTTGGTCGTTGAGCTTAACGTCTTGGCTGGTGTCATGTTTAAAACTGCGCTCAACCCCGACTGCCGTTTGTCCGCCTTCTGAAGAGAGTTTCCCTTTTGCGGTTGAGTCGGCGGTGGTGTCCTCTTTCATAAATTTGTCGAACGCAGCGGCCATGTCTTTCAGCGCCACACGATCTTGAGGACGTTTTGGGCCAGCAAGGCTAGCTTCAACCTCGTCCATATCGAGACTGAGAGAGTCTGTAAAGATCGGTTCATCGCCTGGCTCGCGCCATAGGCCCTGGGCTTTACTATATGCTTCTACTAAAGCTAGTTGTTCATCTTCACGGCCGGTCAGGCGCATGTAGTTGATTGTTTCGTCGTCTACCGGGAAAAAGCCGCAGGTCGCGCCATATTCCGGTGCCATATTGGCGATAGTGGCACGGTCAGCTAAGGGTAAGTCGTTAAGGCCATCCCCATAGAATTCAACAAACTTACCCACCACGCCTTTTTTGCGCAGCATTTCAGTGACCGTGAGCACAAGATCGGTGGCGGTAATGCCTTCACGCAACTTGCCGTTTAGCTTGAAGCCAATAACCTCAGGAATCAGCATCGAAACCGGCTGACCAAGCATCGCCGCTTCCGCTTCGATACCGCCCACGCCCCAGCCAAGTACGCCCAGGCCGTTGATCATGGTGGTGTGGGAGTCGGTGCCAACTAAGGTGTCGGGATAGGCAAACGTCTGCCCATCTTCCTCTTTCGTCCATACAGTTCGGCCCAGGTACTCTAGGTTAACCTGGTGACAAATGCCGGTGCCGGGAGGTACAACGCTAAAGTTGTCGAACGCTTGCTGGCCCCAGCGTAGAAACTCATAGCGCTCGCCGTTACGCTGCATTTCGATATCGACGTTTTCTTGAAATGCCGCGGCGTTGCCGAATTTATCGACCATCACCGAGTGGTCGATCACAAGATCAACCGGAGAAAGTGGGTTAATACGCGCGGGATCTTCGCCCAACTTTTCAACCGCAGCGCGCATAGAGGCAAGATCAACCACCCCAGGCACGCCGGTGAAATCTTGCATGAGTACGCGAGCAGGGCGGTAGCCGATCTCACGGCTTGATTTGCCCTCTTTTTGCCAGTCCACTAACGCCTGAATATCTTCTTGGTCGACACTTTCGTCGTCACCAAAGCGCAGCTGGTTTTCGAGTAGAATTTTGAGCGTTTTGGGTAGCCGATCGATATTACCGAGCGCATCGGCGGCTTTTGGTAGGCTGTAGTAATGATACGTGTGGTTGCCCACGTCTAGGGTAGTGAGCGTATCGGGTATCTTGCCCATTGTTTTCTCCTCTAATTGCTTGGCCTTGAGCGAATTGCTGTTGACAGCGTGTTCATGGCGACTCACTTGGCGCGATGGTCACGGCTTTTTTTCAATGTGGCGTATCCTTAGTATGGCTGATCTTCTTAATAGCACATGGGTGTTTCACCCTTGGCTTTCAAGTCGTCTTCACCTAATAGCGAAGGTTAACCCTTGTAATTGCTTGTACTTGACGCCATTTCAGGCAGACTCTCTTGCAAACGATATCTGCTCAATTATGACAAAGGTGGTGTCATGGAAACGCGTCATGAACGTTTAATTATTCTTGGTTCCGGCCCTGCAGGATATACGGCAGCGGTGTATGCAGCCCGTGCTAATTTAAAGCCGCTGCTCATTACCGGCCTGCAGGCAGGTGGCCAACTGACCACCACAACCGATGTCGATAACTGGCCGGGCGACGCTCAAGGTGTTCAGGGGCCGGAGTTGATGGAGCGCATGAAGCAGCACGCTGAGCGCTTTAATACAGAAGTACTGTTTGACTATATCAATGAGGTCAGCTTAGGTGAAAAACCGTACACCTTGAAAGGGGATAGCGGAATTTACACCTGTGATGCGCTGATTATTGCCACCGGTGCCAGCGCACGCTACCTGGGCTTGCCAACCGAGCAGCAATTTATGGGGCAAGGGGTGTCTGCTTGTGCCACCTGCGATGGCTTCTTTTATCGCAATCAAGAAGTGATCGTGGTGGGGGGCGGTAATACGGCTGTTGAGGAGGCACTTTATCTCTCAAATATCGCCTCAAAGGTTACCTTAGTGCATCGTCGCGATACCTTACGCGCCGAGAAAATCCTGCAGGATAAGCTGCTCGAAAAAGTTGAAGCAGGAAAAATTGTTCTTGAGTGGTTCTATGAAGTGGACGAGGTGTTAGGCGATAACACCGGGGTCACTGGCGTACGCGTTAAGTCGACTAAAGACGGTTCCAGTAAAGAGATTCACGCGCCAGGGTTGTTCATCGCTATCGGCCACAGCCCTAATACGGGCATTTTTGAAGGCCAGCTGGAAATGAACGGTGGCTATATCAAGGTGAAATCAGGCCTTGAGGGCAATGCAACAGCTACTAGCGTGCCGGGTGTGTTTGCCTGCGGTGATGTGATGGATCATATCTATCGCCAAGCAATTACTTCTGCTGGCAGTGGCTGCATGGCAGCGCTAGATGCTGAGCGCTATTTAGATGGCATTGCCTGATTGACTGCCATTGTTAGTAGTTGGCATTAACAATTATCACTATTCACTACCGCCCATCGAGTTTTGTCTAACTAGATCACGCTATTAGATCAACAATCGATGGGCGTTTCATCAATACGCAGCCGACCTAGTCGGCTCAGCACAAGCTTTCTCCCTCGGGTGTTTTCCGCGCAAAGATTAAAACTGCCGTTAAAACCGTTTGTGTGACCAAGGGTGCTGTAGCTTACTCGGCGTGTGCCGCGGCTATACGATATGGCTGTCGTTGCCTGTGCTGGAAATACCCGCACAATGTCATTGCTGCGGATGTGATTAATGGAATCTCCTTTAACGACCAATAGAGCATTGCTCCAATCGCGTGTGCAAGCGCTTTTAGCAGCGTTTGCTGGGCAAATGGTGGTGGTTATACGCTGCGTAATTGCTGTGTTGCGTGCGAGAGAAAAGGCCGTCTGCAATCTGTTAATATCAGCTGTTACCGCTGTATTGCGGCCAAGTGCCTGAAAATTTGGAATTCCCCAAGCGGCTAATGCTGAAATAAGCAGTAGTGTAATGACCAGTTCGAGAAGGGTGAAACCTTGGGTGCGCGTAAGAGGTACGCCATGAAGGGAAGGTGGCATGGTGGCTCCCAGTTTGTTTTTTTACAGCCTACCTCGCATTGTTCTTTTTTTATGTAAGCCAAAGCGGACAAACGTTGTGAGCAATTTCTTAATTATTGGTGGTGGCGTGATCGGAATGATGACGGCACTGCAATTAGCAGATGCTGGACAGCACGTCACGATCGTAGAGCGCGGTATTTGTGGACAAGAGTCTTCCTGGGCTGGCGGAGGGATTGTCTCACCACTTTATCCATGGCGGTACGCGCCGCCGATCTCACAGCTGTCGCGCTGGTCTGAAGGCGTATACCCCACGTTGTCGCTGCGCTTGCTAGAAGAAACTGGCATTGATCCTGAATATCGACAAAAGGGACTGCTCTATCTCAATGTTGACGATGCGGAAACAGCACTTGGGTGGGCGCGTCAGCTTGGCAAGCCACTGGAGCGTGTCAGCGCTGACTTTGTTCATCAAAAGGAGCCTAAGGTGGTTTCGGCGCAGGATGGCGCACTGTGGATGCCAACGCTAGGCAATGTGCGTAATCCTCGCCTAGGGCAAGCGCTGCGCGCTCGGCTTTTGGCTATGTCTAACGTGGTGCTTAATGAAGGCTGCGAGGTAAGTGGTTTTATAACACGTGACCGACAGGTGCTGGGCGCTAAGACGGCGCAAGGGGAGCAACGTGCAGAAAAAGTAATTGTGTGTGGTGGAGCCTGGACAGCCAAGCTGTTAGAAAACTTAACGATTCGCCTACCGGTACGCCCAGTAAAAGGCCAAATGATTGCTTATCAAGCGCCGCTAGGGTTGGTGCAGCGCGTAGTGTTAAAAGATGGCCGTTACATTATCCCACGTGGCGATGGTTTGCTGCTGGTAGGTTCAACCTTAGAAGAGGCGGGCTTTGATAAAGCGACCGACAGTGAAGCGCTAGCGTCACTTAAACAGACCGCAGAAAGCATAGTGCCTACGCTGTCAGATTACCCAGTCGCTTATCATTGGGCAGGATTGCGTCCAGGTTCGCCAGACGGTATTCCATTTATTGGTGCGCTACCGGAGTGGTTCAATATTTACGTGAACGCAGGCCACTACCGCAATGGGTTAGTGCTTGCACCAGCGTCTACCCACGTTTTGGTTGATCAGCTATTAGGGCGTGAGGCACTTATCGACCCAACACCCTTTCAGCCGACACCAGACCGGTTAATGACGTATTAGCATAGTGAATGATGGAGATCGTCTATGGTTAGCGTTGCTCATCACGTTTCTGCTTGTCTTGTTGCTCTTGCAAATACCGATCGCGATGAGCGCTTGAACAAAACCACTGTTCGCTTTCGCGCAGGGCTTCCTCTTCTGGAACATGTACGTCGCACCAACGGCAGCGCACCATCTGGCCGCCTTCATGGCGTTTTGGTTCGCTCTCTTGGTGGGTAAGTCTGCGCTCTCGGTAGAGGCCATAAAGCTTCAGGCCCACATAGAACAGCACGGCAAAAATAATCAGCCGAATGATCAAAAGGTTCATCCTCTATGACTCCCATGGTGGGATGTAATAATCGCTAGAATAGCATGAGTGCCGGCTAACCTTTGCCTGTTGGCAGTCCTTGCGGGACAATGTATTTAGGTAAACGGCAACGTATTCCAAAGATTCTCAAGAGATTTTAACGCCCATGCAAGACTTAACGCTGGTAATGGCCCAACTCGACCCTCTAGTGGGAGATATTCCCGGCAATGCTGCACGCGCCATTGAAGCGGTGCGCGAAGCGAGGATCGAACATGGGGCGGATATTGTTGTCTTCCCAGAGCTTTTCTTGTCAGGCTACCCGCCGGAGGATTTGCTGCTTCGCCCGTCGATGGAAGCTCGCTTACGTGAAGCGCGGGCTAAAATGGCAGAAAAAATCTCCCGGGATGTGCTGGTGATTATTGGCTACCCCGGCGTACGTGAAGGGGAGCGCTACAACCTAGCAGGTGTACTGTACAACGGCCAATGGGAAGCAGAGTACGCTAAGCAGGCGCTGCCTAATTATCAGGTGTTTGACGAGCAGCGCTACTTTACGCCGGGCACCCAGCCATTAGTGTATGAGCACAAAGGCGCCAAGCTAGGGCTGCTGATTTGTGAAGATCTCTGGGAAGGCGCGCCTGTCAATGCTGCCCGTGAAGCCGGCGCAGAAGTGCTGATCAGCTTAAACGCCTCTCCCTATCATCAGGATAAGCCCAACGAGCGTCTGCGCCTGTTAGCGCTGCGCGCCCAGGAGGTGAGTCGCCCGATTGTATACGTGAACACCATCGGTGGTCAGGATGAACTGGTTTTCGATGGCGGCTCTAGCTGTGTGGATGCCCAAGGCGAACTCAAAGTGCTGGCTCCTTACTGGCAGGCAGGCTTAATGCCGGTTCAGTTACTGCAAAAAAATGCTGATACCTGGGAGCCTCAGGCGGGTGAAATTGAGCCGGATACTTCGCCGGAAGAGAGCCTGTATTGCGCCCTAGTCACAGGACTACGGGATTACGTCAACAAAAGCGGTTTCAAAGGCGTTGTGCTGGGGCTTTCTGGAGGCATTGATTCGGCACTTTCTCTGGCTATTGCCGTTGATGCACTCGGCCCGCAGCGGGTTCAGGCGGTGATGATGCCCTACCACTATACGGCAGATATTTCGAAACAGGACGCTGCCGAACAGGCTGACATATTGGGCGTTCATTATGACGTAATGCCCATCGAGCCGATGGTCGACGCGTTTATGGGCACGTTAGCGGAAAGCTTTGCTGGCACTGAGCGGGACACCACCGAAGAGAATCTGCAGTCGCGCTGTCGCGGTGTTCTGTTAATGGCGATTTCCAACAAGAAAGGTCTCATGGTGTTGACCACCGGTAATAAAAGCGAAATGGCGGTGGGTTACGCCACGCTCTATGGCGATATGGTGGGTGGTTATAATGCTATTAAAGACGTTTATAAAACCTGGGTGTACCGTTTGGCTCGCTGGCGCAACACCCAGTCTCTGGCTATTCCTGAACGGGTGATTGAGCGCCCACCCAGTGCAGAGCTGGCTCCCGACCAGCAAGATAGTGACTCCTTGCCTGATTACGACGTGCTAGACGCCATTCTAGTGAGCTACATTGAAGGTGATATGAGTGCTGAAGCGATTATCGCCGCTGGGTTTGATGAGGAAGATGTTTACAAAGTGGTGAAGCTGGTTGACCGCTGTGAATATAAGCGCCGCCAAGCCCCTGTTGGAGTGCGGGTCACGCCCCGAGGGTTTGGGCGTGACCGACGTTACCCGATTGTGAATGGTTGGCAGCCAGGCGATTAAGGCGCCAGTTTCTGCTCAAATTGCTTAAAAACTGTCCCAAGAAGACTCGGCGGTCTGGCGCTTCAAAACGGGTATATTAGGAGCGTTATGCGCCGTTGAGTCTTGCGTTCTACCGCGGCTTACCACTGCTTGCATATAAGTGTGCTGTTGACCAGCGGGCAGTTTGAAAACGCTCATGGCGTCTAGCAGTTGATGAGCGTTCTGGCGCAGATGATTCGCAGCATTAGCGCTCTCCTCTACTAGTGCAGCGTTCTGCTGGGTTACTTGATCCATCTCAGTGATCGCTTGGCCAACCTCTTGAACACCGGTGCTTTGTTCGGCGCTGGCATGGCTAATTTCCTGCATAATTCTGGTAACTCGCCCAATAGCAGCTACGATATTTTCAGTTGATCGACTGGCTTCCTCTGCCCGCGCGTTACCGTTATTAACACGCTCTAAGTTATTAGAAATCAGGTCGTTTATTTCACGGGCGGCATCAGCGCTGCGTTGAGCAAGATTCCGTACTTCTTCTGCCACTACTGCGAACCCTCGGCCATGCTCGCCAGCACGGGCAGCTTCTACAGACGCGTTTAACGCAAGAATGTTGGTTTGAAAAGCGATAGCATCGATGGTGGATATAATGCCGGCAATTTCTTGTGAGCTTTTATTTAGCTCGTTCATGGTCGTCACTACCTGACGTACAGCTTCGCCGCCTTCAGTAGCTGTTTTCGAAGCGCTGGCCGCTTCCTGGCTTGCTTGTTGTGAATTGTCTGCGTTGAGCTTGACCGTACTATTGAGCTGCTCCATCGCTGATGCTGTTTCTGCTAATGCACTGGCTTGCTGCTCGGTACGTGAAGAGAGATCGTTATTCCCTTCGGCAATTTGTTCGCTATTAGAAGCTACGGCGTCTGCTGAAGAGCGAACTTGCGCCACAATGGATTGTAACTGTTTTGACATGGCAACCTGCGATGCCATGATGCTACGAGTGTCGCCTGCTTTAAGAGTTGGCTGATTGGTCAGCTCACCGCGACCAATAGCTTCTGCAAAGGCCTTCACTTCGTAAGGTTCTGCACCGAGTTCGCGCAGCAGTTGGCGTGATAAAAACAGCGCAATGGCTCCCCCAATCACGACAGCAAATAGTGTTAACCCAAGCATTTGCATTTGAAAACCAGAGGCAGTGCTGCGGGCCGCCGCCGTTGAAGCGTTATTAATTTGCTCTTGTAAATTAATAAATTGATTAATCCGATTAAGCCACTCAGCGTAAGCAGGGCCAGCCTGCTCAAGTGTTATGGCTTGGGCACGGGTAAGAGTATCAGAGGTTCTGGCATCAAGTACTTGCTGAGTAAGGGCTTCTACTATATCGGCCTGGGTGCTAATAGAAGACAAGATACTTTGCTCTTGTGGCGTTGTATCTGTATCACTGATCACTCGTTGCATACCTTCAATGGCTGTATCGTAATTAACAGCCAGTTGCCGCATCTCTTCATTAAGTGTTGTTAAGCGGCTAGCATCCGTCGTCATAACGATGTCACGTAGCGCAATGGCGCGGTCATGAACGCTGCCTCGCATATCAACTGCAAAACGCTGCTTAGCGCCATTTACATCATTAATAGAGGTGAGCCCGCGGTTAATTTGATTAACCTGATAAATACCTATTGCTGTTAAAATAACAAGTAATATCAATAAGGTAGAGAAGGCGAAGGCTAGGCGTGTGCTGATAGTCGTCTTTGATAATCGAGATTTGGAGGCGATCATTCCATTAGCTCCGAGCAGGCACTTTGTTATTAAGGTAGGAGTAATGTACCTTTTGCATAATTTTTGTACAACATTTATTAAGCTTTTGACGATGCGCCAGAGTGTGAATAACGTCTAAATAAAAGCATTTCCTAACAAGAAAAAACCACGCCGAAACGTGGTTTTAAAGTAAAAGTCAAATAGCTTTATACGCATCAGCGCTGTATGAGATGTCTATTAATTATCAGCGTTGTCATGTTTAGGTACAAAACGATTGCCTCGTAGCTGCTCATGGTCTGGTGCATTTTCTCGCAGAACGACAAGCACTTCATCTGCGCGATCCTTCATACCAAGCCCTTGATAACCTTCTACCATGGTTGCCAACGCATCACGCGTTGCGTTGGACTCCGGATAGTTTTCAATCACCCAGCGGCCGCGTTCAATGGCGGCTAAGAAGGCGCCACGGCGCAGGTAGTAGTCTGCGACATGTAGTTCATGGCGGGCCAGCAATTCACGTAAATAGACAATACGCTGTTGGGCATCAGGGGCGTATTCGCTTTGTGGAAAGCGTTGGATTAATTCGCGGAAGTCGTTGTAAGCGTCCCGTGAGGCGCCCAAGTCGCGCTTGGAGATATCAATCAGGCGCAGTCGCTCAAGGCTAAATCGTCCCGCTTGCCAAGCAGAAAGGCCGCGTAAATAGTAGGCGTAATCCACCTGCGGGTGATCAGGGTGCAGGCGAATGAAGCGACTAGCAGCAGCGCGAGCCTCTTCCCAGTTGCTGTTTTCGTAGTAGGCGTAAATCAGCTCAAGCTGGGCTTGTTCGGCGTGGGGGCCAAACGGATAGCGGGTATCGAGCGCTTCAAGCCGCTCAATGGCAATAGGAAAACGGTTGCTATCCAGCGCTGTGCGCGCAAGTTCATAGAGTTCACGTTCTTGCACACCCTCGAATTCATCGTCTTCTTCAGGGGTGGCGTTATTACTGGCACAGCCTGCCAGAAGAGCAAGGCTTAAGGCTAGGGCGCCAAAGCGGTTGGCAGCGGAAAAAGCGCGCATCATCATCCTCGTTGCAAACAAGCCTCAATCACCGAAAAGCGACGATGGCCATAAGTAGAAATGGTAGAATAGGTCGCAGTTCACCCACTATAAATCACCTAGACGCAAAACGCAGGCTTAGCGACACGTCAGTGCCGTTTGAAAAGTTAAGCAGTGTCAAATAGCGACAACGCTGTTGGTGTCCTAAAAAGCCGTTTGTGTCTTAAAGAGGTTATTCATGTCTCGTATTGTTGAAGCCACGCAGCGGGTACCCGCGACATTAGCAGGCGCGCGTTTAGACCAAGCCGCAGCTGAGTTGTTCAGCGATTATTCCCGCGAACGGTTGAAAGCGTGGATCAACGCCGGTGAGCTCACTGTTGACGGCGCTAAAGTAAAGCCGAAGGCCAAGCTGCACGGCCATGAAACATTAGCGCTAAAAGCGACCATCGAAGACGATACGCGTTTCGAAGCTCAGGATATTCCGCTTGATATCGTGTATGAAGATGACGCGGTGATGGTTATCAATAAGGCCGCTGGAATGGTGGTACATCCTGCTGCGGGCAACCCTGATGGCACGCTGTTAAATGCACTGCTTCATCATCATGCTGCGCTGGCGGAAGTGCCGCGCGCTGGGATCGTACATCGTCTGGATAAAGACACCACTGGCCTGATGATGGTGGCAAAAACGTTGCCCGCACAAACGGCGTTGGTTGAACAGTTGCAGGCACGTAGTGTCTCCCGCCAGTACGATGCGGTAGTGATTGGTAAACCAGTGTCGGGTAGCACCATTGATGCGCCGATTGGTCGACACCCAAAAGACCGTAAGCGCCAAGCAGTTACGGCATCTGGAAAACCGGCGGTAACGCACTTTCGCGTGGTAGAGCGTTTTCGTGCACATACCCATGTGCGTTGCACGCTTGAAACCGGGCGTACCCATCAAATTCGTGTTCATATGGCCCATGCCCGCTACCCGCTGATTGGTGATCCGCTTTATAGTGGTCGTGCAAAGTTGCCGCCGGGCGCTGCTGCGCCGTTAAAAGAGATTCTACGTGAATTTCCGCGTCAGGCGCTGCATGCTCGGAAGCTCAGTTTTGTGCATCCGGTGAGTGGAGAAACGCTTACTTTTCATGCTGATTTGCCCGATGATCTACTGATGTTGTTGGACTACCTGCGCGAAGATAGCGAGACCATGAGATGAGCGATGCGATTGATCTAAAGCCCACGTTATTGTTGCCTGACTGGCCGGCCCCCGCCAATGTGCGGGCGTTTGTGACTACTCGGGAAACAGGGCCGAGCCAGGATGATTTTGCAGCCTTCAATCCAGCGACCCATGTAGGCGATAATGCAGATCACGTCGCGCTATGTCGGCGTTTGCTGCACAAAGAAATCGGCGATGATCGACCGCTACTGTGGCTGAACCAAACCCATGGCGCACGGGTCCAGCAGGCGTATCAAAGCGATATACCGGAAGCAGACGCAGCGATTGCTAACAGCAACGACTATGCCTGTGTGGTGTTAACCGCAGACTGCCTACCGGTGCTGTTTTGTAATCGCCAGGGCACCCAAGTCGCGGTTGCGCACGCAGGCTGGCGAGGGCTGGCGGGTGGTGTATTGGAAGCGACCGTTGCTGCTATGAATTGCGACCCTGATGACGTGTTGGTATGGCTGGGCCCGGCTATTTCGAATGCTCAGTTTGAGGTTGGGCCAGAGGTGTATGGTGCCTTTGTTGCGGTACACCCTGAGACGGCTGATGCGTTTGACCACAGCCCCTATCGTCTTGGCCACTATATGGCGGATCTTTACCGCTTGGCGCGCTTTCGTTTAGAAGCATTAGGGCTCCATCACATCAGCGGTGGCCATTTCTGCACTGCCTGCGAGTCGCGTTTTTACTCCTACCGCCGAGACAATGGCAATACGGGACGCATGGCAAGTGTGATCTGGATCAATTAAGCAGCGCGATTCCTTCAAGCTTGTGTTGCGCGCCTCTTGAAATGCGTGGAACTGACGCCATTTAACTTGTCAAGCTAAACGTTTTTAGCATATTAAAGACAAGTTATTGGGAAACACCGTGGGTCCAAACGCACGGCACCCCCAGGAGGAATTCCATGCGATTCGATAAATTTACTGCCAAATTACAGGCCGCTATTTCTGAGGCGCAATCCCTTGCCGTTGGGCACGGCCATAATCAGCTTGATCCCGCGCACTTACTGCTTGCGTTACTCGATACCAAAGACACTGGCATCAAAGCCCTGGTCGAAAAAGCCGAGGGCAGTAGTTCACGTCTGCGCGACGGTTTGCAGCAGCAGCTTGATGACTTGCCGAAAGTCAGCCAGTTCGACGGAGATGTACAGCCATCCCGCGACTTTATCAAGCTATTCAACTTAACTGACCGAGAAGCACAGAAGCGTGGCGACCAGTTTATCGCCAGCGAATTAGTGCTATTAGCAGCTCTGGAAATGAACAGTGCTGTCACCAAGTTAATGAAAGAGGCGGGGCTGAACCGGAAAGGCTTGGAAGCTGCAATCAACAGCTTGCGCGGTGGTGCAACGGTCGATGACCCCAATGCCGAAGACCAGCGCGAAGCGCTTAACAAATACACCATGGATCTTACCCAGCGTGCGTTAGATGGCAAGCTGGATCCGGTGATTGGCCGCGACGATGAAATTCGCCGCACCATTCAGGTGCTGCAGCGTCGTACCAAAAATAACCCGGTGCTGATCGGTGAGCCAGGGGTGGGGAAAACCGCCATTGTCGAAGGCTTAGCGCAGCGCATTGTGAATGGCGAAGTGCCCGAAGGCCTGAAAGACAAACGCGTACTTTCGTTGGATATGGGCTCGCTGCTGGCAGGCGCTAAATTCCGTGGTGAGTTTGAAGAGCGCCTAAAAGCGGTGCTTAAAGAGCTCTCCCAGGAAGAGGGGCGGGTCATCCTGTTTATTGATGAGCTGCACACCATGGTGGGCGCAGGTAAAGCCGAAGGTGCGATGGATGCAGGTAATATGCTTAAACCTGCGTTGGCGCGTGGTGAGTTGCACTGTGTGGGCGCAACAACGCTGGATGAGTATCGCAAATATATTGAAAAAGATGCCGCGCTGGAGCGCCGCTTCCAGAAAGTGCTGGTCGATGAGCCGTCTGAAGAGGATACGGTGGCTATTCTGCGCGGTTTAAAAGAGCGTTACGAAGTCCACCACGGCGTGGATATTACCGATTCAGCGATTATTGCGGCGGCGAAACTCTCTACCCGCTATATCACTGATCGGCAGTTGCCCGACAAAGCCATCGACCTGATTGACGAGGCGGCGTCTCGTATCCGCATGGAGCTGGACTCTAAGCCTGAAGAGATGGATCGTTTGGATCGTCGTCTAATCCAGCTGAAAATGGAGCGCGAAGCGCTTAAGAAAGAGACCGATGAGGCCACTAAGAAACGCCTCGAAGCGCTGAATAACCAGATTCACGAGCTAGAGCGTGAGTACGCTGACTTGGATGAAATCTGGAAAGCTGAAAAAGCCAGTATTCAGGGTGCAGCCCAATTCAAAGCAGAGCTTGAGCAGGCGCGTATTGACCTTGAACAAGCGCGTCGCCAGGGCGATTTAGGGCGTATGTCGGAAATTCAGTACGGCAAAATTCCGGCGCTGGAGAAGAAAATTAGCGAAGCGGGTGAAGGCGAGGCTGATACAGCCAGCCACCAGCTGCTGCGCTCAAACGTGACCGAAGAAGAGATTGCCGAGGTGGTTTCCCGCTGGACCGGTATTCCGGTCTCCAAGATGTTGGAAGGCGAACGGGACAAGCTGCTGCGCATGGAAGAAGCACTGCACGAGCGGGTGATTGGCCAGCATGAAGCGGTAGAAGCCGTGGCGAATGCGGTGCGTCGCTCACGTGCCGGGCTGTCTGATCCGAATCGGCCTAACGGCTCGTTCCTGTTCCTCGGCCCCACTGGGGTAGGTAAAACAGAGCTATGTAAGTCGCTAGCTAACTTCTTGTTTGATACAGAAGAAGCGATGGTGCGTATCGATATGTCAGAGTTTATGGAGAAGCACTCCGTGGCTCGGTTGATTGGTGCGCCCCCAGGCTATGTGGGTTATGAAGAGGGTGGTTACTTAACTGAAGCGGTACGTCGTAAGCCTTACTCGGTGCTGTTACTGGACGAAGTGGAAAAAGCGCATCCGGACGTGTTCAATATCCTGCTGCAAGTGCTGGAAGATGGTCGCTTAACTGATGGTCAAGGCCGTACGGTCGATTTCCGCAACACAGTGATCGTAATGACTTCTAACATGGGCTCGGACATTATTCAGCGCATGGGCGGAGATGATAACGACTACGAAGCAATGAAAAGTGCAGTGATGGAGGTGGTGGGTAACCATTTCCGGCCTGAATTGATTAACCGCATTGATGAAGTGGTGGTGTTCCACGCCCTTGGTCAAGAGCAAATTCAGGCGATTGCCGGTATTCAGTTAGCGCGTTTGAAAGTGCGCTTAGCTGAGCATGATTTGAGCTTGGATATCAGCGATGATGCGATGGCACAACTGGCAGTCGTCGGTTTCGACCCGGTGTATGGTGCAAGGCCACTGAAGCGGGCAATCCAGAGCCGTATCGAGAATCCGTTGGCACAAGACTTATTGGCGGGCAAGTATGCGCCAGGCGATACCATTCATATCAGCGCCAATGAAGGCAAGCTAGTGTTTGGGTAATTAACAAGCAAGTATCAATAAGCTTGTATCGTCCGTACGGCTGCGCAAACAACAAGCTTGCGCAATGAAATAGGGCAAAAGCCCCGTTAGCTCTGCTAGCGGGGCTTTTTTAATGGCTTCTTGCGACGTTTGTTGCGTTTGTCTTGATCGGAGGTTGACAGGTTGAGGGCGCTAATGGAATCTTGTGGGTTCCTGATTTGCGGGCGCGGAACCAACGGGCAACCCCTAATCCCCGCGCGAAGGGTAGGCGACAGCCTTTACCCGCCGAAGGACTTCCGGGCTTGGGCTAACCGCCCGACCTGGCCAACGCCCCGACACGGCAAACCGTCGTGTAAGGGAGTCGCTGGTGTATTGCATAATATGTCAGTGCTTCCGATGAGAGTGCAGGCCCTAACCGGGCCATATGCCAGGGTTTGGCATCAGGTGCCGGCATGGGCCGGCAGCGGCATACCGCCGCACTCGACACCGCAGGATGTCCTGCGGATCGCACTCGAGACCTCCAGGGGAGAAACACAGTGGAACTGCTTTCCGGCGCAGATATGATCGCCCGCTTCTTGCAAGATGAGGGCGTTGAATACATTTATGGTTATCCCGGTGGTGCAGCACTGCATATTTATGATGCGCTGTTCCGTCAGGACAAAGTGAAGCACATTCTAGTGCGTCATGAACAGGCGGCGACTCACGCTGCAGATGGCTATGCCCGTGCTTCAGGTAAACCAGGGTGTGTGCTTGTTACATCAGGTCCCGGTGCTACCAACGCGGTTACCGGCATTGCAACGGCCTATATGGATTCCATTCCTATGGTTGTGCTGTGTGGGCAGGTAATGAGCCACCTGATCGGTGACGACGCCTTCCAGGAAACCGATATTATCGGTGTGACTCGCCCTATCGTGAAGCACAGCTTCTCAATTCGGCATCCGTCTGAGATTCCAGAAGTGCTGAAAAAAGCCTTCTATCTTGCGGCAACTGGTCGCCCAGGCCCGGTTGTGGTCGATATCCCTAAAGATATGACCGCGCCGACCGAGCGTTATGAGTACATCTATCCGAAAAAGGTCAAGATGCGCTCTTATAACCCGGTAACTCGGGGGCATACCGGTCAAATTAAAAAAGCCGTTGAGATGATGCTGAAAGCCAAGCGCCCGGTGTTCTATACCGGCGGTGGCGTGGTAACTGGCAAGGCAAGCGAAGGTTTGACCGATTTGGTCAAACAGCTCGGCTTCCCCATTACCACAACGTTGATGGGCATTGGTTCTTATCCGCAAAGTGACCGGCAGTGTCTGGGCTGGTTGGGTATGCACGGCTCGTACGAGTCCAATATGGCCATGCATCATGCGGATTTGATCATCGCGATTGGCGCGCGTTTTGATGACCGAGTGACTAATAACACGTCGAAGTTTTGCCCTACGGCAAAAATTATTCACGTGGATGTGGATCCAAGCTCGGTGTCTAAAACCGTGCGTGCCGATGTGCCTATTGTGGGGCCTGCGGCTAGCGTCATTAATGAAATGATCAGCTTGGTTCAAGGCCAGACAATTTCGCAGCCTGAAGCGCTGACCGAATGGTGGCAGAAAATTGACGGCTGGCGTGCCGAGCGTGAAGGCAAGCTATACGAGCCCTCTAAACCAGGCGAAGTGCTGAAGCCTCAGGAAGTTGTTGAGGCGCTGTGTCGTGTTACGCGTGGTGAAGCCTATGTAACAACGGATGTTGGCCAGCACCAGATGTTTGCTGCTCAGTATTACAAGTTCGACAAGCCTAATCGACTGATCACCTCGGGTGGTCTAGGCACAATGGGCTTTGGCTTCCCGGCCGCGATGGGCATCAAGCAAAACTTCCCGGACGACGACGTGGTATGCGTTACCGGAGAGGGCAGCTTCCAGATGATGATGCAGGAGCTTTCTACCTGTAAGCAGTACGGGGTGGGCGTCAAAATTGTAAACCTCAACAATGCATCGCTTGGCATGGTGCGCCAATGGCAGGATTTGAACTACAAATCCCGTCATGCTCACTCTTATATGGAGTCGCTGCCGGACTTCCATATGCTCATTGAGGCTTACGGATTTACCGCGATCACCGTGAACACCCTTGATGAATTGGAGCCGGCGCTAGAGCGCGCCTTTGCTAACAAGCATGAACTGGTGTTCCTGGATGTGAAGGTCGATCCTTTTGAGCACGTCTATCCGATGCAGGTGCCATTAGGTTCCATGCGTGACATGCTGCTGTCTAAAACGGAGCGTACCTGATGCGTCATATCATCTCGATTCTGATGGAAAACGAACCGGGTGCGCTGTCACGTGTAGTCGGGCTGTTCTCCCAGCGTAACTTCAACATTGAAACGCTGAACGTTGCGCCGACTGAGGATCCGTCGCTTTCACGTCTGACGGTGACTACCGTGGGTGATGACCGGGTCATTGAGCAAATCACCAAGCATCTTAATAAACTGATTGATGTGGTGAAGCTAGTCGATCTGACGGAAGGTAACCACATTGAGCGTGAATTGATGCTGGTGAAAGTAAAAGCGCTAGGCGCAGCCCGCGATGAAGTGAAGCGTACGGTAGATATTTTCCGGGCGCAGATTGTCGACGTAACGCCAAGCCTTTATACCGTTCAGATTACCGGTGACGCCTCTAAGCTGGATGCCTTTCTGCAGGCCATGGCGCCGGTAGGCATTCTCGAAGTGGCGCGTACCGGGGTATCTGGTATTGCTCGCGGCGATAAAGTGCTATCACTGTAAACGAAGCATGCTAGCTGAGTAAGTCGTTGAAAAAGCAACTGAGAAAGCCGTCCGTACCTAGGGCGGCTTTTTTTATGGTGTTATTTAACGCTTGTTAGCGTGGCGTCACGGTCGCCCAGAAGGCATCAATCATCGGGTTTTTGAGTCGTCGATTAAGCACGCAAACTCCAACATCGTAGTGGGGTAGCTCCGGTTTCACGTTGAGCACCTGCACGCGTTCGGCCAGCGGGCTGTTATCTAGCACGATTTTTGGTACCACGCCCACGCCAAACCCCAGCCCTACCATGCTAACAATGGCTTCGTGTCCGGCCACTTGGGCATAAATACGCGGCGTTATACCCATCGCTTTAAACCACGTATTGGCATATTCCCTTGAAAGCCCTGCCTCTGAAAGAATCATCGGTACGTCACGCCATTGCTCAGCTGTTGAGCTCTCTGGCTGGTTTGGCAGCCAGTCGTGGGCTTCTCTAGGTGCAATAAACAGTAGCGGCGAGCGAGTAAGTGATTTGAAGGCCAAGGCGCTGGGTGGAATCCGCGGGCGGGGGGTAATGGCCATGTCGTCGGCGCCTTCCAGTACCCGCGACATGGCGTCAGCGGGGTCACCGGTATGCAGCTTTAGCTCGATGCCTGGGTGGCGGGTGCGTACATCGCTTAATAGCTCATAGAGAAAGCTATAGCTCGCAGTTACTGAGCAGTAAATGCTTATTTCTCCGCGTAGTTGTGCCGCCGTGGCGGCCAGTGTCCGCTTCTGCATTTCCCACTGTTCTAAGGTCTCTTTTGCATAGTGCTGAAACGCTAGGCCTTGGGGGGTGAGTGTGACATGGCGATTATCGCGCTCAAACAGGCGTGTGCCTAGCTCGGCTTCAACCTGTTGAATTGAGCGGCTCAAGGTGGATGGGCTGATATGACAAAGCTCGCTAGCACGGCCAAAGTGCAGTGTCTCGGCTAGTGTTATCACATGCTTTAGTAAGCGAAAATCCATAGTAAGCCCACTGTTAAGATTTATGTTTCATAATTAGAAATAGTATGTTGCAAATATAGCGTTTTACGCAATGGTGTCAGTGGCGTACAGTGACTTCAACGCCAAAGCCCAGTGCTGCAAAAGACGGCACGGGTGGCCATCAACGCTGATACGACATCTATAAATTATCCCTATATAACGATCATGTTTTAATCAAATTCGATTTTGGAGTCTCGCTATGCACGTTTATTACGATAAAGATTGTGATCTGTCCCTCATTCAAGCCAAGAAAGTCACGATTGTTGGTTATGGCTCGCAAGGTCATGCCCATGCCAATAACTTGAAAGAGTCGGGCGTCGACGTCACTGTTGCGCTGCGCAAGGGTTCCTCTTCTGCAGCTAAAGCAGAAGCCGCAGGTCTGAAAGTGGCAAGCGTACCGGAAGCGTGTAAAACCGCAGACGTTGTCATGATTCTAGCGCCGGATGAAAACCAAAAAGCGATCTACGAGCAGGAAGTAGAGCCGAACTTGAAAGAAGGTGCGACCTTAGCCTTCGCCCACGGCTTTAATATCCACTACAACCAAATCGAGCCGCGTAAAGATCTTGATGTCATCATGATTGCGCCGAAAGCACCGGGCCACACGGTACGCTCCGAGTTCGTTAAAGGTGGCGGTATTCCTGATCTGATCGCTATCCACCAAGATGCGTCTGGTAATGCCAAAGAATTAGCGCTTTCCTACGCGGCAGGCGTCGGTGGTGGCCGTAGTGGCATTATCGAAACTACCTTTAAAGATGAGACCGAAACGGACCTGTTTGGCGAGCAAGCAGTTTTGTGTGGTGGCGCGGTTGAGCTGGTTAAAGCTGGCTTTGAAACGCTGACTGAAGCAGGCTACGCGCCGGAGATGGCTTACTTCGAGTGTCTGCATGAACTTAAGCTGATTGTTGACCTGATGTACGAAGGCGGCATCGCCAACATGAACTACTCTATCTCCAACAATGCGGAGTACGGTGAGTATGTGACTGGCCCTGAAGTGATTAACGATGAGTCTCGTGCAGCAATGCGCAACGCACTCAAGCGCATCCAAACGGGTGAGTATGCCAAAATGTTCATTCAGGAAGGCAATACTAACTACCCGTCTATGACAGCTCGTCGTCGCTTGAATGCTGAGCACGAAATTGAGCAAGTTGGCGCTAAGCTACGCGGCATGATGCCGTGGATCGCTGCCAACCAGTTGGTTGATAAGTCGAAAAACTAAGCAGTTAGCGTGTTAATACGCTAGTTAGAGCCTCGGGGCGCGCACTGTCGCGCCCCGAGGCGTTTAGCGTTGCATACTGTAATTGACTGGCTGAGTGAGCCTCACCGTGTAGAATGAAAAGAGATCACTGTTCTTGTGACTTCACTTCAAACGGATGATATTTATGACCCAGGATGCTCGCGATCAAGAGCGTAAACAGTCCCCGCAGTCAGTGCCTCAAGAAGGCCAGAAAACGGAAGGCAGTAGTGCTGGAGGTCAAGACGACGCTAGTCACGAAAAGGTAAATAATGGCTACACCAGTCATGACGACGTAAGTAATGAAGATCTAGCTAGCGTTTTTCTGCGTGAAACTGAAGTCGTTGAAGAAGCGGTCGAGGACGGTAAGAAAATTCGCCGAAAAGGCATTTACTTATTACCTAACTTGTTTACTACATCTGCGTTGTTTTCAGGGTTCTTTGCGGTAGTGGCTGGCATTAACGGAGAATTCACTTCGGCGGCAGTGGCAATTTTTATCGCCATGGTGCTTGACGGGCTTGATGGCCGTGTTGCCCGTATGACCAATACCCAAAGCGAGTTTGGCGCAGAGTACGATAGCCTTGCCGATATGATCTCGTTCGGTATGGCACCTGCATTGGTGGCCTTCACCTGGATTTTACAAGACATCGGTAAAACTGGTTGGGTCGTGGCGTTTCTTTACGTGGCTTGTGCCGCACTGCGATTGGCACGCTTTAATGTACAGATTGGTAGTGTTGATAAAAAGTGGTTTATCGGTTTGCCAAGTCCATCCGCTGCAGCTTTAGTGGCCGCTAGTGTGTGGACCTTCCATAGCTTTGATGCAGATGCGGTAGGTTTTAAACTGCTTATGTTGTTTGTAGTAGGGGCAGCGGGTGTGCTGATGGTTAGCAATATTCGTTATTACAGCTTCAAAGACCTCGATTTCAAAAAGCCTGTCCCGTTTGTTGTGCTTCTAGCGGTGGTACTAGGGTTCGTAATGATCTCTGTTGAGCCTTCTGTGATGCTGTTGCTGCTTTTTGGTGCTTACGTGTGCTCAGGCCCCGTATTGGCTGTTATGCGCAAAGCTAAACCTAAAAGTTAAAGTTTATTCACGTTTTCTCAAAAAACCACTTGCCAAGACGGCAGCGAATCCGTAAAGTACGCATCCGCTGCCGGGGACGCACAGCGTTACCAGCGGTGATGGAAGGTGAAAACCTTCGGTTTGTCAGGAAGTTAGCGCAATAAAAGAGAAGGCATCGTTATCTCGCTTTCTTAACCCGCTCGCTTCACTCACTGAAAACAGTGATTGACAAACACCAGGAAATGCGTAGAATACGCCTTCCTCGCTGAGGCAAACCAGTTCATCGGTTAGCCGGCTGATAAGACAGCCTCGCAGCGAAACAGCTCTTTAACAATTTGATCAGGTAATTCATGTGGGCGCTTGCCGATGAGGGTGATAAATCACCAAATATCAAGGCAAGCGGTCATGACAATGTAAATTGAAATGAATTCGTTTGAACCTTGAGCCAAGTTTGATGCGCTTTTGTTGTTCGTCAACATTATGTTGTTGGATGACGAGTAAGCATCACAATGATTTTAAACTGAAGAGTTTGATCATGGCTCAGATTGAACGCTGGCGGCAGGCCTAACACATGCAAGTCGAGCGGTAACAGATCTAGCTTGCTAGATGCTGACGAGCGGCGGACGGGTGAGTAATGCATAGGAATCTACCCGGTAGTGGGGGATAACCTGGGGAAACCCAGGCTAATACCGCATACGTCCTACGGGAGAAAGGGGGCTCCGGCTCCCGCTATCGGATGAGCCTATGTCGGATTAGCTAGTTGGTGAGGTAATGGCTCACCAAGGCAACGATCCGTAGCTGGTCTGAGAGGATGATCAGCCACATCGGGACTGAGACACGGCCCGAACTCCTACGGGAGGCAGCAGTGGGGAATATTGGACAATGGGGGGAACCCTGATCCAGCCATGCCGCGTGTGTGAAGAAGGCCTTCGGGTTGTAAAGCACTTTCAGCGAGGAAGAACGCCTAGTGGTTAATACCCATTAGGAAAGACATCACTCGCAGAAGAAGCACCGGCTAACTCCGTGCCAGCAGCCGCGGTAATACGGAGGGTGCAAGCGTTAATCGGAATTACTGGGCGTAAAGCGCGCGTAGGTGGCTTGATAAGCCGGTTGTGAAAGCCCCGGGCTCAACCTGGGAACGGCATCCGGAACTGTCAAGCTAGAGTGCAGGAGAGGAAGGTAGAATTCCCGGTGTAGCGGTGAAATGCGTAGAGATCGGGAGGAATACCAGTGGCGAAGGCGGCCTTCTGGACTGACACTGACACTGAGGTGCGAAAGCGTGGGTAGCAAACAGGATTAGATACCCTGGTAGTCCACGCCGTAAACGATGTCGACCAGCCGTTGGGTGCCTAGCGCACTTTGTGGCGAAGTTAACGCGATAAGTCGACCGCCTGGGGAGTACGGCCGCAAGGTTAAAACTCAAATGAATTGACGGGGGCCCGCACAAGCGGTGGAGCATGTGGTTTAATTCGATGCAACGCGAAGAACCTTACCTACTCTTGACATCCTGCGAACTTGTGAGAGATCACTTGGTGCCTTCGGGAACGCAGAGACAGGTGCTGCATGGCTGTCGTCAGCTCGTGTTGTGAAATGTTGGGTTAAGTCCCGTAACGAGCGCAACCCTTGTCCTTATTTGCCAGCGGGTAATGCCGGGAACTCTAAGGAGACTGCCGGTGACAAACCGGAGGAAGGTGGGGACGACGTCAAGTCATCATGGCCCTTACGAGTAGGGCTACACACGTGCTACAATGGCCGGTACAAAGGGTTGCGAGCTCGCGAGAGTCAGCTAATCCCGAAAAGCCGGTCTCAGTCCGGATCGGAGTCTGCAACTCGACTCCGTGAAGTCGGAATCGCTAGTAATCGTGAATCAGAATGTCACGGTGAATACGTTCCCGGGCCTTGTACACACCGCCCGTCACACCATGGGAGTGGACTGCACCAGAAGTGGTTAGCCTAACGCAAGAGGGCGATCACCACGGTGTGGTTCATGACTGGGGTGAAGTCGTAACAAGGTAGCCGTAGGGGAACCTGCGGCTGGATCACCTCCTTAAACGATGCATCATCCCTCGCGGTAAGCGCTCACAATGAATTACCTGATCAGAATGCTGTTGATACGCAGTGATAAGCGTTTTCTTCCTATTGAAAAAAGAGAAAAGATCTTTTTTTAAAGAGTTCTTTTAAAGAGTTCTTTTAAAGAGCTTTGTTTTAAAGACCCTTCTTTTTTTTAACGTGAAAAAAGCAGCCGCTTATCACTGCGCATAGCAGTCGCTCTTTAACAATGTATATCATGCTGACATAAACGCTTCTTTGAAGTGTTTATACGTAATTGTTTTGTGATACGTCTCAAGCGTATCCGGCAATCGTTATCATTGCGAACCCCAGACTCCTTCGGGTTATAGGGTCAAGCAATGAAGCGCACACGGTGGATGCCTAGGCAGCCAGAGGCGATGAAAGACGTGGTAGCCTGCGATAAGGCTCGGCGAGGTGGCAAACAACCTGTGACCCGGGCATCTCTGAATGGGGAAACCCACTCATCATAAGATGAGTATCTTACGCTGAATATATAGGCGTAAGAGGCGAACCAGGGGAACTGAAACATCTAAGTACCCTGAGGAAAAGAAATCAACCGAGATTCCCCTAGTAGCGGCGAGCGAACGGGGACCAGCCCTTAAGCATGTGACTGATTAGACGAACGAGCTGGGAAGCTCGGCCGCAGCGGGTGATAGCCCCGTAGTCGAAAATCTGATCATGTGAAATCGAGTAGGTCGGGGCACGAGAAACCTTGACTGAAGACGGGGGGACCATCCTCCAAGGCTAAATACTCCTGGCTGACCGATAGTGAACCAGTACCGTGAGGGAAAGGCGAAAAGAACCCCGGAGAGGGGAGTGAAATAGATCCTGAAACCGTGTGCGTACAAGCAGTAGGAGCAGACTTGTTCTGTGACTGCGTACCTTTTGTATAATGGGTCAGCGACTTATATTCAGTGGCGAGGTTAACCGTTTAGGGGAGCCGTAGGGAAACCGAGTCTTAACTGGGCGACACAGTCGCTGGATATAGACCCGAAACCGAGCGATCTATCCATGAGCAGGGTGAAGGTTGAGTAACATCAACTGGAGGCCCGAACCAGGATCTGTTGAAAAAGATTTGGATGACTTGTGGATCGGAGTGAAAGGCTAATCAAGCTCGGAGATAGCTGGTTCTCCTCGAAAGCTATTTAGGTAGCGCCTCACGTATCACCACCGGGGGTAGAGCACTGTTTCGGCTAGGGGGTCATCCCGACTTACCAACCCGAGGCAAACTCCGAATACCGGCGAGTGCAAGCGTGGGAGACACACGGCGGGTGCTAACGTCCGTCGTGAAAAGGGAAACAACCCAGACCGTCAGCTAAGGTCCCGAAATCCTGGTTAAGTGGGAAACGATGTGGGAAGGCTCAGACAGCTAGGAGGTTGGCTTAGAAGCAGCCATCCTTTAAAGAAAGCGTAATAGCTCACTAGTCGAGTCGGCCTGCGCGGAAGATGTAACGGGGCTAAACCAGGTACCGAAGCTACGGGTTCATCCTCTGGATGAGCGGTAGAGGAGCGTCGTGTAAGCCAATGAAGGTGAATTGAGAAGTTCGCTGGAGGTATCACGAGTGCGAATGCTGACATGAGTAACGATAAAGGGAGTGAAAAACTCCCTCGCCGGAAGACCAAGGGTTTCTGTTCGACGCTAATCGGAGCAGAGTGAGTCGGCCCCTAAGGCGAGGCCGAAAGGCGTAGTCGATGGGAAACGGGTCAATATTCCCGTACCGGACATGATTGCGATGGGGGGACGGAGAAGGCTAGGTGAGCCAGGCGTTGGTTGTCCTGGTGAAAGTGAGTAGGCTGGTGTCCTAGGTAAATCCGGGATGCTCTAAGGCCGAGACACGAAACGAACTGACTACGGTCAGGAAGTCATTGATGCCACGCTTCCAGGAAAAGCCTCTAAGCTTCAGATCATGTGCGACCGTACCCCAAACCGACACAGGTGGTCAGGGTGAGAATCCCAAGGCGCTTGAGAGAACTCGGGTGAAGGAACTAGGCAAAATGGTGCCGTAACTTCGGGAGAAGGCACGCCGGCGTAGGGTGACGAGACTTGCTCTCCAAGCCCGAACCGGTCGAAGATACCAGGTGGCTGCAACTGTTTAGTAAAAACACAGCACTCTGCTAACGCGCAAGCGGACGTATAGGGTGTGACGCCTGCCCGGTGCCGGAAGGTTAAATGATGGTGTTAGGCTTCGGCCGAAGCTCTTGATTGAAGCCCCGGTAAACGGCGGCCGTAACTATAACGGTCCTAAGGTAGCGAAATTCCTTGTCGGGTAAGTTCCGACCTGCACGAATGGCGTAATGATGGCCACGCTGTCTCCACCCGAGACTCAGTGAAATTGAAATCGCCGTGAAGATGCGGTGTACCCGCGGCTAGACGGAAAGACCCCGTGAACCTTTACTATAGCTTCACACTGGACGCTGATGTTGCCTGTGTAGGATAGCTGGGAGGCTTTGAACCTCGGACGCCAGTTCGAGCGGAGCCAACCTTGAAATACCAGCCTGGCATCATTGGCGTTCTCACTCAGGTCCGTTATCCGGATCGAGGACAGTGTGTGGTGGGTAGTTTGACTGGGGCGGTCTCCTCCCAAAGAGTAACGGAGGAGCACGAAGGTACCCTCAGCACGGTCGGACATCGTGCAGTGAGTGCAAGAGCATAAGGGTGCTTGACTGCGAGACAGACACGTCGAGCAGGTGCGAAAGCAGGTTCTAGTGATCCGGTGGTTCTGTATGGAAGGGCCATCGCTCAACGGATAAAAGGTACTCCGGGGATAACAGGCTGATACCGCCCAAGAGTTCACATCGACGGCGGTGTTTGGCACCTCGATGTCGGCTCATCACATCCTGGGGCTGAAGTCGGTCCCAAGGGTATGGCTGTTCGCCATTTAAAGTGGTACGCGAGCTGGGTTTAGAACGTCGTGAGACAGTTCGGTCCCTATCTGCCGTGGGCGTTGGATGTTTGAGAAGGGCTGCTCCTAGTACGAGAGGACCGGAGTGGACGCACCTCTGGTGTTCCGGTTGTCACGCCAGTGGCATTGCCGGGTAGCTATGTGCGGACGGGATAACCGCTGAAAGCATCTAAGCGGGAAGCCCCCTTCAAGATGAGACATCCCTGAGGCCTAGAGCCTCCTGAAGGGCCCAGCGAGACCAGCTGGTTGATAGGCACGGTGTGGAAGCGCTGCAAGGCGTTGAGCTAACGTGTACTAATGGCCCGTGAGGCTTGACCCTATAACACCCAAGGGGTCTGGTCGTAGTGATAACGAAACGAGTGTGACAACACTTAGAAAACCGGATACGCGGATTAAGCCCACCGTGATACACGACAGGCTTAAGACGAAAGAGACGACACAAAACACTGTCAGCATGATATGCATTACCTGTTACGCCTGACGACCATAGCGAGCGTGAACCACCTGATCCCATGCCGAACTCAGCAGTGAAACCGCTTAGCGCCGATGGTAGTGTGGGGTCTCCCCATGCGAGAGTAGGTCATCGTCAGGCACTTATTAAACAAGAAACCCAGCCACCCGGCTGGGTTTTTTGTTGGTGCCTACCACACCGTCATTCCCGAGTGGGGGTACCGGGAATCCACCTTGACCTTGGCTTGCTGAAGCCCAAAACCCCAACTCAACATGGATTCCCGCCAAGGGCCTGCGGGAATGACAAGAGCGGCTCGGAGGGCTGGGGTAAGTCATCGTCAGTGACTTATTCGAAAAAGTCCCCCAGGGCTTTGAACTGCACCCCGAGAGTTGGACACATAATCTAACCTTCGGGGTGTTTTTATGTTTAGAAAATATAAGGATTAGCGGCAGATCGCTTCCAGCGCCTCTATTAAGCTATCCATTTCATCATCTGTGCCGATGGTGATGCGCAAGAAGTTGTTGAGCATGTCAGTATTAAAATGACGTACCAAAATTCCCCGCTCGCGAAGGCCTGCAAACAGCTGAGCGCCTTCAAAATCAGGATGTTGAGTAAGCACGAAGTTAGCTTTTGAAGGTAAAACCTCAAAGCCTAGTTGTTCAAGTCGCTGACGTGTGCGCTCGCGCGTTGCGATGACGTTATTCCGGCAGGCATCAAAGTGGTCTTTATCTTTTAGTGCTTCAATTCCTACCAAACTTGCCAAGCTATCGACGGGATAGGAATTAAATGAGTCTTTAACCCGCTGAAGGCCATCAATAAGCTCCGGTGAACCAATCGCGTAGCCTAAGCGTAAACCAGCTAAGCTGCGCGATTTAGAAAACGTCCCAGTGACTAGCAAGTTAGGGTAACGCTTAATTAAGGAGACAGCGCTTTCTGCGCCGAAATCAACATAAGCCTCATCAATTAATACAACCCGGTTCGTCACGCGTTTAAGCAGCGACTCAATGGTATCGAGTGAGTGCGCATGGCCAGTTGGCGCATTTGGGTTAGCAAAAATAACACCACTGCGCTCTGAGGCATTCGCTAGAGCATCAACATCGACTTCCCACTGGTCATTCAGTGGATGCTTGCGAAGAGTGATGCCATAAAGGTTGGCATAAACAGGATAAAAGCTATAGGTAATTGAGGGAACATCAAGCGGTGCGTCATGGCAGAAGAAAGCCTGAAACGCAAACGCGAGTACTTCATCAGACCCATTACCGACGAAGGTTTCTGCTACGCTAACATTATAGCTTTCTGCTAACGTTGTACGCAGTGCGTGTGAAGTTGGGTCAGGATAGAGGCGCAAATGATCGGTAGCATAATTGCGTAGCGCCTCGCTTACCCCTGGCGCTGGGGGGTAAGGGTTTTCATTGGTGTTGAGTTTAGTAACCTGTTCACGGGGCTGTTCACCAGGCACATAGGGGGTAAGTCCCCTAACGGCTGGACTCCAGTATTGGCTCATGTGGGTAACCTAATTGTCCTGACAGAATACCTCCATGGTCGCCTGATGGCTGCCGGAGCGCAAGCATTCACCAAGCATTCAATTAGGGAGGGGTGGGCGTCGCACCTTGTAGCGGTTATGCTGTCATAAGCGCGCGAAAGAAATGTATGTCCAACACGATAAGGAGACACTCAATGCAATTTAGGAGTTTGCTAGCCGGCTCGGCTATGTTGGCACTGCTGGCGGGCTGTGCATCTGGCCCAACGGACCAGGGTGAAGACGCTGGGATGACTGCTTCTCAGACTAATTACCAAGGTACGCTGCCTTGCCGCAACTGTGATGGTATCGATCTGAATGTAACGATGATGGGCGAAGAAATGAGTGCTCCTGAAGAAAGGACGTTCACCTTAAACGCCACTTACCGTAATCATCCTCAAACACCGCCAGACGAAAACTATGAGGGGAACTGGGAAGTATTGTCAGGCACCCCCTCTGATCCAGATGCTACCGTCTATGAGTTAACCCCGAATGGCGATGGTCAGATCTACTACTTCCAGCGTATTAATGAGCGCACGCTAGAGCTGATCGACCCAGAGCGTCGTCGTTTCGAAAATGGTGAGATGCTGCAGTTACAGCGTCAATAAAGTATGAAGCGACGCTCAAAGGCGGCCATTGGCCGCCTTTTGCATTTCTAGCCATTTGGCGTATGACGTTCAGTGGCGATATAAAGGGCGATCACAACAGGAGCAATAAGGCGGTGGCGAAAGCAAAAAGTGCCTTTGTATGTACCGAATGTGGTGCAGAGTATCGAAAGTGGCAAGGCCAGTGCTCCAGCTGTCAGGAATGGAACACGCTGAGCGAGATTCGTTTGGCCAGTGCGCGTCCTGGCAATGGAGCTGCAACGGGAAGAACAGGGTATGCAGGGGACTTATCACGTGAAGTGGTAGATCTTGGTAATGTGGATCTAAGTGAGGTCCCCCGCCTGACGTCGACTTTTGCTGAGTTTGATCGTGTGTTAGGCGGCGGCCTAGTACCAGGGTCTGCCGTATTGCTAGGGGGGAATCCAGGTGCTGGTAAGTCCACTTTACTGTTACAAACCGCCTGCAAGCTTGCCCAACAGCGGCGTATTCTCTATGTCACCGGGGAGGAGTCGCTTTCTCAAGTGGCAATGCGTGCCCACCGCTTACAGCTGCCTACTAATGGGTTAAAGATGTTAGCGGAAACCAGTGTTGAAACAATTCTAGCGGTGGCCGAACGAGAAAAACCCGAAATTCTAGTGATCGATTCTATACAGACCATGCATCTTGAAGATATTAGCTCAGCGCCGGGCGGCGTTGCCCAAGTGCGTGAGTCTGCAGCAGCGCTGACACGCTTTGCTAAGCAAACGAACACAGTATTGTTGCTGGTAGGCCACGTGACGAAAGATGGCACGCTGGCTGGCCCTAAAGTATTGGAGCATATGATTGATGCCTCATTGCTGTTAGAAGGTGGGGCTGACTCGCGCTTTAGAACATTACGTGGTCAAAAAAACCGCTTCGGTGCGGTGAATGAGTTGGGTGTGTTTGCAATGCTCGAGCAGGGTTTAAAAGAAGTTAAAAACCCCAGCGCGATTTTCCTATCACGCCAAGAAGAACAGGCGCCTGGCAGTTTGGTTATGGTGGTGTGGGAAGGAACCCGACCAATTTTGGTAGAAGTGCAGGCGTTAGTCGATGAGTCTGCACTGGGTAACCCTCGCCGTGTGGCCGTTGGCGTTGATCAAAACCGACTGGCTATGCTGCTAGCCGTGTTAAATCGCCATGGTGGTCTGTTTACTGGTGATCAAGATGTTTTCCTAAACGTGGTTGGGGGTGTGAAAGTGCTTGAAACCAGTGCCGACCTGGCGGTACTGCTGGCGGTGGTTTCTAGTTTACAGAATCGCGCACTACCAAAAGAGTTAGTGGTATTTGGCGAGGTGGGGCTATCAGGAGAGATACGACCAGTGCCAAGTGGACAAGAGCGCATTGCTGAAGCGGCTAAACACGGTTTTTTACGGGCAATTGTGCCGCGTGGAAATGCGCCTAAACAGGCGCCAAAAGGCATGGAGGTCATTCCCGTCGATAAACTGAGTGATGCCCTGGACGCGCTGTAGCGTAAGCTACGCTAAGGAATAACACCATGGTTAAGGAGAAACGTTATGAGCTCGATTCGGTTAACTCAATATAGTCACGGAGCGGGTTGTGGCTGCAAAATTGCCCCAGACGTGCTGGATGGAATTCTTGCTAAAGCGGGCCCTGCGGCGGGCCATAAGCGGCTCATTGTTGGCAATCAAGGGCGCGAAGACGCAGCGGTATATGATTTGGGTGATGGTCGCGGCATGATTGCGACCACCGATTTCTTCATGCCGATTGTCGATGATCCCTTTGATTTTGGTCGTATTGCTGCCACTAACGCGATTAGCGATGTATATGCTATGGGTGGCACGCCTGTCATGGCATTAGGGATTTTAGGTTGGCCGCTAGATAAACTCAGTGCTGAAATAGCGGGCGATGTTGTTGCCGGTGCCCAGGCTGTCTGTCGTGAACTAGGTGTGGCGTTAGCGGGAGGACACTCAATCGACGCCCCTGAGCCGATGTTTGGTTTAGCGGTTAATGGTTTGGTCGATTTAGCGCATTTAAAGCTCAACAGCCAAGCAAAGCCTGATGACCTATTATTTCTAACCAAGCCACTTGGCGTGGGGCTATTAACTACGGCCGAAAAACGTGGTTTGTTGGAAGCTGGGCACCACGGCCTTGCCCGCGAAACGATGCTCAAGTCCAACCATATTGGTGTTGAGTTAGCTAAGGTGAAAGGCGTTAACGCCATGACGGATGTCACAGGGTTTGGCCTTGCTGGACACTTAGCTGAAATGTGCAGCGCAAGCGGTGTGATGGCGCAGATCGATTTTCGCCGCTTACCCCGTTTAGCAGAAGCCGAAGCTTACCGTCGACAGGGGGCTGTTCCAGGAGGTTCTCAGCGTAACCGCGATGCGTTGGGTAAAGCGCTACCTGTGATGGACGATGCTCATTGGCAATGGCTGTGCGACCCTCAGACGTCAGGTGGTTTGTTGGTGAGTGTTGATCCTGCTTGGGAAGATGATGTTGAGCGCATTGGTCGAGAGCATGGCATTACGTTGGTACCGTTTGGCACTATGAAAATTTCTCAGGGCGACGTTTTGATAGAGGTTATTGGATGACCTTAGCCACTGTACCGGCCTCGTTAAACTTAATCGCGAAAGAAACGCCGCTAATCGATGTGCGTGCTCCAGTTGAGTTTATTCAAGGGGGGTTGCCTGGCGCGGTTAACTTACCGCTAATGGTGGATGATGAGCGTCATCACGTTGGCATTGCTTATAAACAACAGGGGCAGCAGGCGGCAATTGGCCTAGGTGAGCGTTTAGTTAGCGGTAAGACTAAGCAAGCACGTGTTGCTGCGTGGCAGGCGTACGTAGTGAGCCACCCAGAGGCTATTATCTACTGTTTTCGCGGAGGACTACGTTCGCAAATTGCACAGCAGTGGCTAGCCGAGTCAGGTATAAGCAGGCCACGTATTGACGGTGGTTGGAAAGCGTTGCGTCAACGGCTATGTCAGCGCATTGATGAAGCATCCAACCAACCGATGTTAGTGGTGGCGGGGCTGACCGGCTGCGCAAAAACGATGCTTATTAATCAATTTAGTAACGGCATTGATTTGGAAGCTTTTGCCAATCATAAAGGATCGGCTTTTGGCCGACAGCCAGAAGAGCCGACGACCCAAATTAATTTTGAGCATGCTTTGGCTAAGCGTTTAATTGGTCTGTCAGGAAAATTGGTGATAGAGGATGAGTCGCGACAAATCGGCAATGCCAATATCCCGCTTCCCTTCTGGCAAGCTATGCAACGTGCACCGCGCATACGTATTGAGATGCCCCTAGATTGGCGCTTAGAGCAGTTGCGACGCGACTATATCGAAGCACTTGAACGGAATTATATCGCCCGTTACGGCCAGCAAGAGGGCTGGCAGCGTATGCAGCGCCAGCTGGCTAATGCCTTAGAGCGTTTGGCTAAGCGGCTAGGAAATGCTCGTTTGCAGCGTCTACAGCGGTTGCAGGCCATGGCCTTTGATGCCCATGCGCGAGGCAATATCCAAGCCCATGAGGCATGGCTTGCGCCACTACTAACAGAATATTACGACCCACTTTATCGCTATCATCTTGAAAAAAATCGAGATAGTCACCCTATGCAGTTGCACGTTGGCGATTGGGAAAGTTGTTTAGAAGCCGCTAAGCAATGGAGCACCTAGCGGCGTTTTATTCACCAATGGCTTGGCTTATGCAGCAGCTTATGCAACTTTCAGCCATTGGGTCATCACGCGGTCTAGTAGGGGCGCTAACTGATGAAAGCGGGAAGCATCGTCCAAAATCTGCTCATTGGTTTGTATAAAACGCC
This sequence comes from Halomonas qaidamensis, assembly GCF_025917315.1. Taxonomy (NCBI): domain Bacteria; kingdom Pseudomonadati; phylum Pseudomonadota; class Gammaproteobacteria; order Oceanospirillales; family Halomonadaceae; genus Halomonas; species Halomonas qaidamensis. Next base: position 516,216 of record NZ_CP080627.1, read on the forward strand.
CTGCCGCGGCCGTTTTGGGCTGTGGTCGCTCACTTGTATGGAGTAGTGGAATCACGCTGGTGAGGGTAGTCTCAAAGTGGCATAGCAAACCGATCACCCGCCCTGCGTCCCAGGAAAACCCTTGTAGCGGTGCAGCCGCACTGCCTCCGAGCGGAAGTGCACTTTCCGGTAAGCTAAATACGAAGCGGTGCCACATAAATGCCTCGAAGTGTTCGGGCAGGTCAAAAGTGCTTTCTGGGGCCAATGTTATTGGGTGCCAGCCGATTTCAGGGTAGGTGCCCGGTGCAATAACCGCATCTAACGCTTGTGCTATCCACAGTGCGCCTAAACCAATACCTAATACGGGTTTTTGACCATCGAGATAACGATGAATTAGCTTTCGCTCAGCTTTAAACCAATCGGGGGGATCATTCACGAAAGGCTCGGGGCCATCCAGTATAATTAATGCATCGCACTCACCGAGCCGCGGGGTTAATTCGCCTGCGTAAAGGTGAAACACGGTATAACTATGGCCCATACTTTCAAGCCAGTCAGTTAGACGAGCGGGGCCATGGTCAGGGCCGTGCTGTAGCAGATGGATATGCATGGTAATCTCCTCGCCGGCCGATGTTAATAGCGCGATAGGGATCTCCTGCCGCGTTTGTGCGACGATAACGTATCGCGTTCATTTCACCAATATTGTGACCCAGGAAATCAGCATGGTGGCTAAACCCCTAGGATTTTACCAGCGGCTTCAACAGTTGCCGTTGCCCGCTCAGCAAGCGTTTATGGCTGCCCTTTGTGAGCGTCTGCTACCTAACTACGCGCTTTATCAACAGACCACGGGCCTTGGTGATGAGCATACGCTGCGTACCGTGTTGAGTTTGGTATGGGAGCGATTAAGTGTTCCAAACGCGAGTATCGACTTTGCTCGGCAGGCGGAAAAGCTGGCGGAGTGCGAACCTCCGGAAGATGATGAAAGCTTTGGCGCGCGCCGAGCGTTAGATGCCGTTGTCTCTGTATCCGCGCTGTTAGATACGTTGCAAGGTGAGTCGCCTGAAGCTGTGCTGGATGTCAGTCGCACCTCGCGGGCGGGGGTGCGCGCGTTTATCGAGCTAACCGAAGGTGAGGAAGATGCCCAGGCGCTTGCGCTGATCATTCGCGACCATCCCTTGATGGCCGACGAAAACGATTTCCAGGACGCTGTTTTGGACGCCGTGAGTGAGCCAATTAATAAAGCTTCCCTCAAAGAAATTCGTCAGCTAGGACGTAATAACGGCATTAGTAATCTAGGTTTAACCTTAGACGAGGGCGAAGAGTAACTGGCAACGCTGGTTAAAACCGCAGGCCCGCCGTCACCATCATGCCGGCGGTGCCGAAGATAATCAGATCTGATTCTACGCGCCCCCATTGCACGCCAATACTGGGTAGAAGCGCAGGCGCTACCCCTAAATGATTGAAGGGAATTTTGTCGCGGTATTCACCTTTATAGCCACGCAATAGTCCGCCAGTCAGCTTGGCGCGCACGTTGAGCCCTTCAGCAACTTGCCAGAGAGGAAACTCACGACCCGTATAGAAGTACCAGGTCGGTTGATCAAAAGAGTTTTTAAACCATGCCGCCCCTGTTAACCAGCGGTTAGGATTATGCAGCTCAATACTGATCAAGCTCTGCTGATTGGTGTGCTCGGGGTCAGGGTCGAAGTGGCGTGTGAGTAAACTGGTTTGTACCAGCGTGTGATCGAGAGCCAACACTGGCGGCCAATCAGGCAAAGAAAAGGCTGAGACAGTGGTGCTCAGCCATATTCCTGCTATCCCACCCAACCATTGATAAGAACGAGGCATGTAGTGCTCCTGCGAAGGGGGGAGTTGCTAAGGTGCCTCATTAAAGGCGCATTTCAATGCCGCGCTCGGCCATATAGCGTTTTGCTTCAGGTATGGTGTACTCACCAAAGTGGAAGATACTTGCTGCCAGAACCGCATCGGCACCGCCTTTCAGTACACCATCGACTAGGTGGTCTAAGTTTCCCACACCGCCAGAAGCAATCACCGGCACGCTGACGGCTTCAGAAATAGCATGGGTAACCCCCAGGTCGAAACCCACTTTAGTACCATCTCGATCCATACTGGTTAGCAGTAACTCGCCAGCACCAAATTCCACCATCTTTTTGGCCCACTCGACGGCATCTAGGCCCGTCGGACGTCGTCCACCGTGAGTGAAAATTTCCCAGCGCGGCGTTTCGCCTTCTTTAGACACCTTCTTAGCGTCAATCGCCACCACAATACACTGGCTACCAAAGCGCTCAGCCGCTTCGCGGACAAATTCTGGGTTGGTCACTGCCGCTGTATTGATTGAGACTTTATCAGCACCAGCATTGAGCATGGTACGAATATCATCGCAGCTACGGATGCCGCCCCCAACCGTGAGGGGAATAAACACTTCACCAGCTATGCGCTCTACCATATCGACCGTTGTGTCACGGTTTTCGTGGCTGGCGGTAATATCGAGGAAGGTGATTTCATCGGCACCTTGTTGATTGTAGCGCTGAGCGATCTCAACCGGGTCGCCAGCATCACGGATTCCTACAAAGTTAACGCCTTTCACTACGCGCCCAGCATCGACATCTAAGCAAGGGATAATACGTTTCGCTAAGCTCATTTTTGGCCTCCGCTAAGCTGGTCGCTTAAGCGCTGGGCTTCTGCTACATCTAGGCTGCCTTCATAGATCGCGCGGCCGGTAATGGCGCCTAAAATGCCACTGTCCGCGACATCACACAGCGCACGAATGTCATCTAAATTGGTGACACCGCCGGAAGCAATCACCGGTAAGCCGCCTTCACGAGCTAGCGCAGCAGTGGCTTCCACATTGACGCCTTGCATCATGCCGTCGCGGGCAATGTCGGTATAGACAATGCTTGAGACGCCGTCATTGGCAAAGCGCTTGGCAAGTTCAGTCGCTTTTAACGTGGATACTTCCGCCCAGCCGTCGGTAGCTACATAGCCATCTTTAGCATCTAAGCCAACAATGATGTGGCCTGGAAATGCACGACACATTTCGCCGACGAAGTCGGGTTCTTTGACCGCTTTCGTACCAATAATAACGTAAGACACCCCGGCATTTAGATAATGCTCAATGGTTTCCGCGGAGCGGATACCGCCACCAATTTGAATGGGTAGGTTAGGGTAGGCACGGGCAATCGCAGTAACAGCATCACCATTTACTGGCTTGCCTTCAAAGGCGCCGTTTAGGTCAACTAAGTGCAGGCGGCGAGCGCCCGCTTCTACCCAGCGGGCAGCCATGGCAACGGGATCATCACCATAAGAGGTTGCATCTTCCATGCGGCCTTGCTTCAAGCGAACACACTGGCCGTCTTTGAGATCAATCGCGGGAATTACTAACATAGTGAAACCTCTCAGGGCGTCCAGGTGACAAAATTTTCTAGCAGGCGCAGGCCCGCGCGGGAGCTTTTTTCAGGATGGAACTGCACAGCGAAGGTGGCATCGCGACCAATCGCTACATGAGCGCAAACCTTGCCGTACTGGGTGGTGCCGAACACTTGGGCATCTTCAGCCGCATTGACGTAGTAGCTGTGCACAAAATAGAAGTGTTCGTGATCGTCAATGCCTGCCCATAGCGGGTGGTCGTGATGCTGTGCCACGAGATTCCAGCCCATGTGCGGTACTTTCAGGCGCTGCTCATAATCATCACGCATATTGGCCGGAAAACGGTCGACGCTGCCATGGAAAAAGCCCAGGCAATCTACGCCGCCGTTCTCTTCGCTACGTTCCATCAGCATCTGCTGGCCCACGCATATGCCCAATAGTGGTTTGGCTTGACGGGTAAGAATGTCGTCGACTAAACCGCGTAGTTCGGTACGTTCCAGCTCGCCCACACAGTCCCGAATAGCCCCTTGGCCGGGGAGCACTAGGCGTGTTGCACCTAAAATGCGCCGGGGGTCGCGAGTGATAATCACATTTTCGTGAGTAACGTGCTCAAGCGCTTTTGCCACAGAGTGCAGGTTGCCCATTCCATAATCAATTACTGCGATGGTCATAAAGCGCTCCTTGTTATCGTTAGCGAGCTATCGCTAGCCGTAATGCTCGGCATTATAGGCTCCCTTTAGTAGACGGCATTTGCCCCGCCATACGTGGGTCTTCTGCCACTGCCATGCGCAGCGCGCGACCAAACGCTTTAAAAATAGTTTCAGCCTGGTGATGCGCATTAAAGCCTTTTATATTATCGATATGCAGTGTTACACGCGCATGGTTGACAAAGCCCTGGAAAAACTCCCAAAACAGTTGGGTATCCATACGGCCAATGGTATCGCGGGTGAAGTCGACATTCATATAAAGACCTGGGCGGCCAGAAAAATCGATGACGACTCGCGATAGTGCCTCATCAAGCGGCACGTAGGCATGCCCATAGCGATAAATGCCGCGCTTATCGCCTATCGCTTGATGAAACGCTTGGCCTAGCGTAATGCCTAGGTCTTCAACCGTATGGTGATCATCGATATGTAGGTCGCCCTTTGCGTCAATATCGAGATCCACCATCCCATGACGAGCCACCTGATCAAGCATATGATCAAGAAACGGAACGCCGGTGTCGCTGCGGAGGCGGCCTTCACCATCAAGGTTGACGCTGACCGTAATCTGCGTTTCGTTGGTGTCACGGCTTACCGTGGCAATACGCGCTGACATGTTACATCTCCTGCGCTGATGCGCACTCTGAAGGGGGATGGTGGATCGTTGGGTAATGTTATCACCGCTGGATCAATGCATAACTTATGACCAAAGCGGCCATTATAGTGAATCGGTGCCCCCATCCGCTACAATGCGCGAAAGGTAGCCGCCTTTGCTGGCGGTAGAATAGCAGCCTTGCTGCTTTGGCAAAGAGGATTTCACCATGCCGGTGACACTGCACTACGTCGACCAGGCTCGTTGGGAAGCAGAAGAGCAAGTGCGTATTGACCTAATACGCATTTATGAAGATGCACCCCAAGAGCGAATGCCCACACCAACGGTCACTCCTTTTATTGAGCAGCACTTGAAAGGGCAGCATTTTTTTGCCTGTGCACATTTTAACGATCGCTTGCTTGGTGCCGTTGCAATAAAAGAAACAGACGACCGCGCGTGGTGGCTCTCAGAACTGTGCGTGCGTAAACCCACCCGGCGGCGCGGTGTAGGCACGCGATTAATGGCACTTCTGGGCGAACAGGCAAAACAAGAAGGGCGTGTACTGCGCATCGAAACGTCGTCGCTACCGTTAGCTGATCGTGTACTGCTTTCCAAGCTTGGTTATCGCCCTATCGCTAACGAATCAGCCGCGCAGACGGATGCACCCATCACCAGTGATTTTGTTGAGTTAGACCCACAAGGAAAAGGGTAATGAAGCAGCTACTCCGTATTTTGCTGGCCGCGGTAGGTATTTTAGCGATCGTCGCCGTTGCCGCAGTGGTGTATGTCACCACCTTTCTTGACCCGGAAGACTTCAAGCCTCGGCTAACCGCTGTGGTAGAAGAACAAACTGGCCTAAACCTAGCGTTGGAAGGCCCTATTACATGGTCATTTTATCCGCGTATTGGGGTTAGTGTTGAGCAGGCAAGAGCATGGTTGCCTGAGCAATCTCAGGATGACAGTGCGTTTGCTGCCATTAATCGGGCTGAAGTTAGCGTGGCTTTCGCCCCCTTATTGCGCGGCGAAATCGCTGTCGATGGATTAACCCTAGACGGTATGCGTCTGAACCTTGAAAAGAATGAGCAAGGGGAAGGGAATTGGCAGCCGTTACTAGAGCGTCTTGCTGAACAGGGCAACGAAACAGCGGAAACTGTTCTGGCGCCCGCAAGTGCTGGCCCTAACGCAGATGCTGGTAATTTATCGGTCGTATTGAACATCGCCAGTGTTGAAGTGAAGAATGCTGACATTCGCTTTCGTGATGAGCAAAGCCAAGCGCTTTGGCGAGTGCAGCCGCTCAATATTTCAGGCACCAATGTTAATCCTGTGCGTTCTTTTCCGTTAAAAACCATGTTTACACTGACTAAGCATAATCGCTTAGATGCAGAAGTGCTGGAGCGCACACCCGACCTGACCAGCGAAGTTAATCTCGAAACCCGTCTTCGTTTAGGCTTAAAAGATGAGCAGTTGGTTTTTGAAAACACTCAGTTGACGACCCGTACGCGACGCGCTGGAGAAAGTGATCCGCAGCAGCTCAGCTTGAAAGCAGCTGAAATCGTTGCCCGGATGGGGGAGCAACAACTGACGATTCGCGAGGGTGTCGTAGACGCGGGTTTACGTCATCCAGAAAACTGGCAGGGTAGCCTCGCGCTATCGTTGGCATTTGGTTTAGAAAGCGACTTTGCGGCTCAAACCGCCCAACTTAAAGATGCTCAATTAACCGGACCAGATGGGCTGAGAGTCAGTGGACACCTCAATATCGCGCAGCTACTTGATGCTCCTCGCTATAGCGGCCAACTAACCGCAGCTCCCTTTACACTGCGTCCGTGGCTATCACGGTTAGGGGTTACGCTGACAACAGCTAGCGAAGCTGCCTTAAGTGATGTGGCAATGACCAGTCCGATTGAAGGTGACACGGCGCAGGTTGCACTACCGCGGCTCTCTTTAGTGGTTGATGACAGTACCTTCACAGGCAACGTTTCCGCTGCGCTAGACGGAACTCAGCTTACCTTTAATCTAGAAGGCGACCAACTGAATATTGATCATTACCTGCCTGGTCCTGAAACGGCGCAGCAAGCTAGCCGAGGTTTACTGCGCAACGCCTTCGCTCAAACCGACGGGGCGCTATTACCTCAGGCATGGCTGAGTACGCTATCGCTAGAGGGGGACTTAAGCGTTGATCAGCTTATCCTGTCTGGATTAGTGTTCGATGAGACCTCGCTAAGCTTACGTGGAGAGAACGGTAACCACCAACTAACGGCCTTTGAGTCGCGTTTCTATGGGGGCGAGCTTAGCTCGACAGGTCGTCTTGATGCCACTGCTGACGTGCTCGAATGGCAGCTTTCTCCACGTGTCAGTGATGTTCAGGTGGCACCACTCATCGAAACGTTTAGCGAGGAAGCGTCACCATTGCGAGGCCGCTTTAACTTAGAAGGAGCGCTGACAACTCAAGGCAATCGCCGTGACGTGCTCACGAGTAATCTTAACGGAGAGCTAAGTGCACGGCTGAACGATGGCGCTATTCTGCAAACGAATATCTCCCAGCAATTGTGTGAGGTAGTGGCGCAGCTAGAGGGCGAAGGCACCCTACGAGAGTGGGAGCCTGACACACGCTTTGAGCGATTTGACGCAACCTTTCAAGTACGCAATGGTGTCGTGAATAGCGATGATTTGCTGATTACCCTTCCAGGCATTGATGTGCAGGGGGACGGTGAGTTCAATCTCAATACGCTGAACTTCACCACGGAAGCGAATGCGAGGTTAGTCGATACCGCTGATGCTGCCTGTAATGTGAACCCGCGTTTAGAGCAGCTGCCGCTCCCGGTACGCTGTGAAGGCCATGTAGGCGACGATAAAACCCAATGGTGCCGCTTTGATCGCTCTGCTTTCCAAGCTGCGGTGGTAGACCTCCTGCGTAATGAAGCTGGCAGCCGAGTTGAGGAAGAGCTGGAAGAACGGCTAGGCGACTCGCTTGATCGTATTGATGAACGTTTAGGAGAAGGCGCTGGTCAGGAGTTGCGTGAAGGGATCCGTCGTCTATTTAATTAAGCATGCAGATAAGCTTTGTATTCAACCAATAAGTGTCGCGCCGGTCCCAACGCCGGCGCTTTTTTTGGTGCTAGTAACCGCTGTGAAAAGATTGCCTACCTGCTAATGGCTGTTAACAGTTTTACTGTTTTAAGGAGTTTTTATGGCCGACATGCCAACGCCGTGTCTTACGGCGGAAGAGTTTCAACGCCGCCTGCTTACTTGGTTCGATCAGTATGGTCGGCACGACCTGCCTTGGCAGTCGCCTCGCAGTGCCTACCGGGTTTGGGTATCTGAAATTATGCTCCAACAAACCCAGGTCACTACCGTCATTCCCTATTTCAAGCGTTTTATGACGCGTTTCCCTACGTTAGAAGCACTGGCAAATGCTCCCCAAGATGATGTGCTGCATCTTTGGACCGGGCTTGGTTACTATGCCCGTGCTCGTAACCTGCACAAAGCGGCTCAAGTGGCGTTCGCAGCTTATGGGGAAGAACTACCCACCGATAGCGTAGAAACGTTGATGGCGTTGCCAGGCATAGGGCGTTCCACTGCTGGCGCGATTATCGCGCAAAGTGCTGATAAACAGGCAGCGATTCTAGATGGCAATGTAAAACGCTCTCTGACCCGCTTACATGCCATCGCTGGCTGGCCAGGTAAGCCAGCGATAGAACGCTCACTGTGGGCACTGGCCGAGTATTACACGCCTGATACCCGGCTTGCTGACTATACCCAGGCCATCATGGATTTCGGCGCCACGCTCTGTAAACGCAGCAAGCCGGATTGCCCAATTTGCCCGTTTAACGACGCATGTCGCGCCTATGCCGAAGGTGAGCCGCAACGCTATCCAGAATCCAAGCCCAAAAAGGCCCTGCCGACCCGTGACACTATCATGCTGATGTTGCAAGACAGCCAAGGACGGGTGTGGTTAGAGCAACGACCACCCAGCGGCCTGTGGGGAGGGCTATGGAGCCTGCCTCAATTTGAACGCCATGGTGAGCTTAACGACTGGCTTGCCGATCATGTCGTTTCCCCTAAACGCCATGCGCCCCTACCCAGCTTTACCCATACCTTTAGTCATTTTCGCCTATCGATTACGCCTCAGCCGGTTAGTTGCGATAGGCTGAGTGGTGTAAGAGAGGGCGGCGTATGGTATGACATCGACCACCCCCCGGCGCTGGGCTTGGCAGCTCCGGTTAAATCGCTGCTGAGCCAGTTAGCGCCATTTACCCTCGATCCAACGCCAGGCCCGTCACACTAACCTCTTCCGCGTTATTACTTATTTTCGCGTACTGTTATTCATAAAGGAGTACACCATGAGCAACACCGTTTTCTGCCGCAAGTACCAGCAAGAGTTAACGGCTCTGCCATTTCCGCCGTTGCCGGGTAAGCAGGGCCAAGAAATTCAAGCCACAGTGTCTAAGCAGGCCTGGGAAGAGTGGCAAGCACTACAAACGCGCCTGATTAACGAAAAGCATCTCAACATGTTAGAACCCGAGGCACGCGCCTACCTGATGGATCAAATGCAGCGTTTTCTAGATAATGAGGCTACGGATCAAGCAGAAGGTTACGTACCGCCAACCCAGGCGTAAGCAATTAGTGAAGATTGCGAGAAGGGATGAGTGCAGCGCAATCTCACAGCTGGCGCGGCTTGTGGCCGTTTTTGGCAACGCCAATAAGTTCCCTAAGCACGTGACTCGCAAGAAAGTTTCACGAAAGTGTTGACGAAATGCTGAGTTTTTAGTTTAATACGCACCGTTGGCAGCGGCCAGATAGCTCAGTTGGTAGAGCAGGGGATTGAAAATCCCCGTGTCGGCGGTTCGATTCCGTCTCTGGCCACCAAACGTTGGGGTATCGCCAAGTGGTAAGGCACCGGTTTTTGGTATCGGCATTCCCAGGTTCGAATCCTGGTACCCCAGCCATTGCCAACAAGATTTCTTGTTGATTGTAGAGCTTAGCAGCGAAGCAATCATGTTCTCAAGAAAGCGTGAAGCGCCGACATAGCTCAGTTGGTAGAGCAACTGACTTGTAATCAGTAGGTCCCGGGTTCGACTCCTGGTGTCGGCACCACTAAAAGTGGTTTAAAAGCAAAGCGTTAGAGAATTAGATAAAGCCGTCCGAAAGGGCGGCTTTTTCGTTTTTGTCTATAAAGTGTCTACCCCGTAATAAAACGATGCTGTCGAAATACCACCTTTTAATAAAGATGCACTGCCTCAAACACTGCCACTGGTTTGCCATTGGCGTTTTTGAGTGACAGCACGCTACCATCTACTTGCCACGCGTTTACTTGCTGCAGGACATTGAGCATTACCTGCTCGTTACGCATCTGCGTCTCGGGGCAGGCCATCATTGTGGTAGCTACTTGTTCAAACACTAACCGTTTGCCGCTAAGACGGTAAGTGCCAAGCAAAGTGTTGCAGCCAGTTGATCCGGCTAGCCGAGATTTTTCTTCATGGAGTACAAGGTGAGGCTCGCGGAAGTTATCAGTGGTGGAGGCGGGTTGATCGCCAAGCGTGACCAATTTCCAATAGGTATTGGTTAGCGTTTCATTAGGCTTTGTTGTTTGGTGAGTTGCCGAGTGTGATTGGCATCCACTGGCTAGCAGAATTATCATCACAGAGGCGATGAGGGGCATTTTGTTCATAAGGCATTTCTCTAGATTTTTCATTACGTAAAGGATAAACAGGGCGCCAAGTTTTCGCTACTTTAAATTATATTAATTAATAGCTCATAAAATATTGATTAAGTCTGACTTTTGTTTTTATAAATATTAAAAATTACGCACTTTATGCATCACTGCTTGATTACCCCTTTTAGTTGACTAACCTAAAATTTCTTGAGCAATAAAAGCTTTCATATGATGCGAAGATAATATGATGGCAAGTAAAATGCTGAGTTCTATCTGCCGTTTCCTCAAGGAAAAAGACTCTTATTAATAAGTATGAGTTTTTGTCGAGTGGTAATAAGCCAAGGAGAGTAGCGCGATGTTTCATCACTCTGGAAAACTACAGTATCCCGTTAAAGTCGATAAGCCTAACCCTGAGTTTGCTATGTTGCTACAACAAGCAATTGGCGGTATTGAAGGCGAAATACGGGTTGCCATGCAGTATTTCTTTCAGGCAATGGGCGCGCGTGGAGATGATCGTATTCGTGACATGCTTATGTCCACGGCAACGGAAGAGCTCTCGCATATCGAAATGTTGGGGCATGCGGTAGCGCTAAACTTAGAAGGGGCGCCCGTTTCTTATCAAGAGGCGACTGCCAAAGACCCCGTTATGAATGCCATCTTAGGCGGAGCTAATCCTCGTCATCTCTTGTCGTCCGGGCTTTCAGCGATGCCGGTAAATTCAAATGGCGTGCCTTTTGATATGAGCCATGTGTACGCCACCGGCAATATTGCTGCAGATATGCTGGCTAATGTCACAGCAGAGGCAGGTGGCCGAGTATTAGCATCACGGTTGTATAACTGGACTGATGATCATGGCATGAAAGATTTTTTATCTTTCTTAATCGCTCGTGATACCTATCATCAGCAACAGTGGTTGGCTGTTATTGAAGAGTTGGGTGGTATTGAGAAACAGCTACCAATTCCTAATTCGACGCCAGAAGACAATGAGGCGATGCAGCACTCTTATTATTACTTAAATACTTTGCTGGATAAGGAAGCCCCACAAGGGCGCTGGTCGCAAGGTCCTTCATTGGATGGACGCAGTGAATACAGCGTGCGTAACCAGCCTGCACCGGAAGGCCAAGAACCTAGCCTAGGCCAAGCAAAAGAGAAATCTGGCGCGCAAAAAGAGCAAATTGATCCCGCTAAATAAACGTTACCATGCTGCTTGTTAATAAGGAGGCTGCACGATGGAAACCAAGTATTTAGAAAATTGGTTACGCGATGCTCATGCTATGGAAAAGCAAGCAGAAGAAATGTTGAAATCACAGGCTAAACGCTTAGAGCATTACCCAGCGCTGCGGGCTAGGATTGATCAGCATCTGGAAGAAACCACTCATCAAGCTGACAAGCTTGAGCGTTTAATGACCGAACTGGGTATTGATACGTCAGCACTTAAAGACATGGGGGGTAAGCTTTCTGCCTTTGGTCAAGCGCTGGGTGGAATGATGGCTGGTGATGAAGTGGTAAAAGGGGGTATCGCCAGTTATGCCTTTGAATGCTTCGAAATTGCCAGCTATAAAGCGCTGATCGCAGCTGCTGAACAAGCCTCTCAACCGGAGGTCGTCCGGGTATGTAAAGATATTCTCCAAGAAGAGCAGGCGATGGCAGATTGGCTTGCGTAGCATCTTGATGAAACCACCCGCTCTTTTTTAGCCCGTGCCGATGATGACAATGTCCAAGCTAAGAAGTAAATCTGATTGAACCGGCCCCCGTTGTTTAACGGGGCCGGTGCTGTTTAAAGTGCCTTTATGTTTAAAGCGCCTTTACCTTGCTAAACTATCCCTTAGTTCTGAGCCTCTACCAACCCCGGTATTGTTTACTGGGGTTTTTAAACGTATGAGAAATTACCCACTCTTTAAGGAACGTGTAACGAGGTTATGAATTAAAGGAAAGTGCCTTATAGATGTTCTCGCTGTATTTTAGAAGATCAATTTTTAGAAAAAACGCGAAAAGAGTTTTCATAATCATCAAGCTGTGCATGAACGTAAAAGTGTGTTTCATTACACGTGAAGGCAGTATGAGTATAAATTTCCGTATCTCAGTCATCACGCTTGAAATGGCTTTCCGTAAGGGTTTCAGCACGTGCCGATGTGAAGTCATCCGTCACTTACTATAGTACTCTCATGCACTGCGGTGAATGTCAGTCCCGTTTCATTAATTCGAAAACGCCCTTGGTCGTTGCTTTGTCCGTTGGCGCATACAGGTAAGCAGTTGTCCACTCTTCGCGTTGATCACCAGGTAAGTCAGGTGTTGCTGCATAGGAGCACTATTTACCTGCCGACATACCCACACTAATGGGCGACTGTAAACCCATCGTTGGGGAGGCGAGAGTCAGGTAGTGGTTTAAAAATGCAACTTTTTGCTTTTCTTTTAGTATGATATAAAAATATTTAATTTCTTTGTTTGATATTCTATGCTATATAAAATTAGTTAAATTAATTTGTAGACATTGTTGATGCTTTCACCGGTATCCTTAAGTTTTTAAGGTGTTTTAATTATTTTAAATTTATTGAACTTGCATACGAATATTTTGTTTTTTTAATTTTAATGGCTTATCAAGCTATTTTGATATTTATGAGATTTCGTATACTAAAGTATGGTGTTTGGTTTTAACAAAAGTTAAATTATATGTTTATAATTTATTTTGATAGCTTAAGTTAAGAGTTATTCTTGTTTAATATTTTATAGTTGACTATATTTTTTAAGCGCTGACGACGTGTTTTTTATACGGATTGTTGTGCAGTCTCGTTGGTTTGAATAGCTATTGTCTAACTAATTGTTTAGCTAAATTTATCTAACTAATTTTATCTAACTACAATGGAGTGTAGAGATGAACAAATTGGCTGTAAGTGATTGCTCCCCTTTAACGAGTAATGGTGACATTGGCGGAGTGATTAACGGACACCGTAACAGCATAAATGTGGCAGATATTTTAAATTTGTACGGGAAAGTTGGTAGTTCTTCATTTGAAGAGTTATCACAGCTGAAGCAGAAAACTGTCGAGCTAAAGAAAAATCAACAGTTTTTCTCGGTATGCGAGGGGCGTGCTGATATTTTTGTTTTAAGAGAGGGGTGGGCTAGTCTTTCCCATGCAGCAGGTGCTAGAGGGCAAGATATTTGTAATGTTTTTATGCCTGGCGATGTTATTGGTCTGCGCGAAAGTTTTTTTGAAAATCATGATGTTGTTATTCATTCGGTGACTGATTGTGAGTTTCTAAAAGTTTCTGCTGAAGGGTTACATAAATTATTTAAAAATAATGATGAAATTAGGAATGCAATTATATCCTATGTCATGATTAATGATAATATTACGTTGGAGCGTTTAAGGAGCTGTACTCATCATCGTTCTGAAGGGCGCGTTGCGCACTTTTTGCTTGAAATATATTTTAGGTTTGATTTTAAAGGGCTTTTGGAAGGTGATGTTTTTGATTTTTCCATAACGCAAGAGGTGGTGGGTGAGCTGCTTGGTATCACAAGTGTTCATGTTAGCCGTTGTATGACAGCGCTTGAGCAAAAGAAGTATATTCGAAAAACGCGTAATAGTATTAAGCTTTTAGAGCCAGAAGAGATGGCTAGAAACACGGGATTTGATAGAGATTTTATTTATGGGTGTGTGTGTTTGAATTAACTATAATCAAAGTCTGTTGATTTTTTGTTGTAGGTGTTATGTGGTTTTTAAGGGTGGTGGTTGGATTTCATAACACACGTTATAAATCGACTTGTATAGGTTGCAAGAAGTAAACTTTTAGCTATCCTACTGTTTGCGTTATATGAAGATGAAGACATAGAATTTGTTTTCCAATGATCTGAAATTTAATCATACAAGGAGTGGATTAGATGACAGTCAGCAATTACCCCCTCACTACCATTACTGCCCATAAGCAGTACAGTGAAATGACGGATATGCCCTCAGCACAACGTTCAACAGTGCGAGATGCTTACCCAACTCGCTTAGCCTCAGCTCCAGCTTCACTAACCCAGCCGCGCCGTGATGCTGTGGTGAAAGGGCGTGAGCTGTCAGGGCCGTTGTCTCAAGAACAGCTTGATGAATTTGAGCGCAAAGGTTTTTTGTTTATTCCCAACCTTATTTCGGGTGAAGAGCTTGAAGCGCTTCGTAAAGAAATGAAGTCACTGATGAACAACGATGCTTATCGTGAAAAGGAATTCAGTGTTACTGAGCCAGAAAGCCACGAAATTCGTTCGCTGTTTGCCGTGCATAAGCTTTCTGAACGATTAGGCCAGCTGGCGAGTGATGAGCGTTTAGCAGGTGCTGCCCGGCAAATTATTGGTGATGATCCTTACGTGCATCAGTCACGGATTAATTATAAGCCAGGCTTTGCGGGTAAAGGGTTCAATTGGCACTCTGACTTTGAGACGTGGCACGCAGAAGACGGTATGCCGAACATGCACGCCGTTAGCGCCTCGTTGATCTTAACTGACAATCATGAGTTTAACGGCCCACTGATGCTGATTCCCGGTTCTCATCTGGAATTTGTGCCCTGCTTGGGGGAAACGCCGGAAGATAACCATAAAAGCTCGCTTAAAGCACAAGAGGTTGGCGTTCCTAGTCCTGAAGCGTTAACTCAGTTGGTGTCAAAATACGGCATTGAAGCGCCAAAAGGTAAAGCAGGAGGCTTGTTGCTGTTTGACTGCAATACACTGCATGCGTCTAACGCTAATTTGTCGCCTGACCCGCGTAGCAATGTGTTCTTTGTGTTTAATCGTCCTGATAATCGCTGTGTTGCTCCGTTTGCTGCACCGAAGCAGCGCCCTAGCTTTCTGGCGCATGGGCCTGACGATCGTTGGGCGCCCGACGCATAATCTAACGTATCACTAGTGGTATGTATGAAAAGCTGTGGAAGAGATTGTGGAACATACGCATAGCTAGGGTAGACTGTTGCGCCTGTCGTTGCGAATGCGGCACGCATAATGAGAAGGAGAAGACCCGCCATGCGTTTTGTTCCACAGTTTACCGATGGCCAGGAGTTTCCCCACGCGTTGGGCAAAGTCGTCTGCGTCGGCCGCAATTATGCCGACCATGCCAAGGAATTGGATAACCCGGTTCCCAGTGAACCTCTGTTATTTATGAAACCCGCCACGAGCGTGGTGGATTTGAGCAAACCCCTTAATCCGCCGTTTTCCAGGGGGGATGTGCATTATGAAGTCGAACTCGCGCTGTTAGTCGGAGAGACCCTAACCCACGCTACCCAAGATGAAGCTGAGCGTGCTATTGCAGGCATCGGTTTGGCGATGGATTTAACACTTCGTGATGTACAAACCAAGCTAAAAGAGAAAGGCCACCCCTGGGAAATTGCAAAGGCGTTTGATGGTGCTTGCCCGCTATCATCATTTTTGCCGCTAACCCGTATACCCAATTGGAATGCGTTAGCCTTCACCCTTGAAATTGATGGTGAAGAGCGTCAACACGGGGAGGGGGCTGATATGATCTTTGCGATACCAACGCTGGTAGCAGAGATGAGTCGCCACTTCACACTAGAACCTGGCGACGTTATTTTGACAGGTACGCCTGCGGGTGTTGGTGAATTGCCGCGTGGTGCCTCGCTGCGCTTAACGCTGACCGGCGGGTTAGACATTACCACTAGCGTTGTAGAATAGGTGATGGCGCTAAGTAGTTAAGTGTCAGTAGTTAAACGCAAGCAATTAAGCAAAAGGCCACTGACATTGTCGGTGGCCTTTTCGTTGCCGTGGTTAACGTTCGGTGCCTTAGTGCTACTCTAAGTAGGTGTAGCCCTCTAGGCCTTCGCTCAGGCTAGCGGCAAATGTTGCCTGCTCTTGGGTAGAAAAACCGCTAGTGATCAGTTGCTCGGTGAGTTTTTGCTTTAGCACTCGTGCATCAAAATTCACGTAGGCTAAAACATCGGCTACGGTATCGCCTGCCTGTAAGTTAGAAAGTACCCACTCGCCATTCTTTCCTAGTGCAGCATCGACTGAATCGGTATCGCCGAATAGGTTATGCAAGTCACCGAGAATTTCCTGATAAGCACCGACCAAAAAGAAGCCTAACCAACGTTCGTCGTCGCTTGCCCATTCAGGCAGAGGGAGCGTGCTTTCCACGCCCTGGCCATCCACGTAGCTATCGATACGGCCATCGGAGTCGCAGGTGATGTCCTGAATCACTGCGCGGCGGGTAGGGGGCTGGTCTAGGCCGCTTAGTGGCAGAACAGGAAAAATCTGCTCGATTCCCCAAACGTCTGGCACCGACTGGAAGAGTGAGAAGTTGACGAACAGCTTATCGGCCAACTTTTCAGCGAGCTCATCCATAATTTCCCGGTGGGCGCGGTTACGGGTGTCGAGCTGTCCGCGTAAGCGTGCACAGGCAGCCATATAGAGCCGCTCGCCTTCGGCGCGGGCATTGATATTACTTAATCCCAGTACGAAGCGGTCTTGCAACTCACTTACCGCTTGCAGAAGATCGTGCCAAGCTTCCACTAGAACGCGAGGCTCTTGGCTCTCGGCTAACTGCTCAAAAACTCGCCAGAGTGCTTCTACCTGGGGGTCTTCCTGGGAGGAGCGCTCTGGCGGCGAAGCATTTACGCGCTCTTCACCAATCACGTTAGTGATCAACACCGCATGGTGAGCTGTTAGGGCGCGGCCTGATTCGCTAATCAGGTGAGGCTGGGGAAGATCAGCTTCCTGACACAGCTGTGCAAAGGCACTAACTACGTTACGCGCATACTCCTGCATAGAGTAGTTGGCCGAGCAGTAGCTGCGTGAACGAGTGCCTTCATAGTCGATTCCTAAACCACCGCCAACATCGACGGTATCAATCGGCGCACCCAGGCTCATCAGGTTTTGGTAGAAACGGGCGCATTCCCGAAGGCCGCGCTGAATGTCGCGAATATTGGCAATTTGCGAGCCAAGGTGGAAGTGCACCAGCTGTAGACTTTCTAGCGCTTTTTGATCGCGCAAGGTCGCGACTACATCAAGGATTTGGCTGGCTGTCAGACCAAACTTTGATTTCTCGCCACCCGTGTTTTGCCATTTACCCTTACCCACTGAAGCTAGCCGTGCCCGCAAGCCAATGCGCGGTGTGACATCCAGCTCACGAGCCTCTTCTAAAATAAGCTCCAGCTCTGAAAGCTTCTCTACCACCAGGTAAACGCGGTGCCCTAGCTTTTCACCCAGCAGCGCTAGGCGCACGTATTCACGGTCTTTATACCCATTACAGACGATGAGCGAGGAGCCGCCATCAGACAGCGCCAATACTGCCAATAGTTCTGGCTTACTACCGGCTTCCAATCCTACACGGCCATTGCCACGTTCGGAGGTAGCGAGTATTTCTTCCACCACGCGGCGCTGCTGATTGACCTTAATTGGATAAACCGCCGTATAGCCGCCCTGGTAGTCGATATCCTGCATCGCGATATCAAATGCACCGCACAGTTGCTCTACTCGGTCGTGCAGAATATCGCTAAATCTGACTAACACTGGCAACCGCAGCCCTGCAGCTTGCAGCTGGCGCACAAGCCCACTAAGCGGTAGGGCTGGCCCTTCAGCGTCACTGCCTAGCGGACGAACCAACGCGTGTCCGTGGTCATCCACGTCAAAGTAGCCGCTACCCCATTGGTCGATATTCCATGTGCGTCGGGCGCGCAAGGCCGGGGTGCTGGTGGTCACCGATTCAATCATCAAGGAACCTCTGGGAGCGGAAGTGCGCCAAATGCGATGCGCGCTTTTAAAATGGTCCGGAAACGCTCAGGGTCATGAGGCGTTAGGTCATGGGCAGGTGGATCAACATAAACGACCAGCAGGCGCGATAGCCAATACCGCAGCGCGGTCATGCGCAGCATGATCGGCCATAGCGCACGTTCATCTGCTGTGAGAGGGCGACGCGCCTGGTAAGCGCTAAGAATGGCCTCATAACGATCAGCGTTTAAGGTGCCATCCTCATTAGTTGCCCAATCGTTAATGACAATAGCCAGATCAAACAGCAAATCACCTGTGCAACCATTGTAAAAATCGATAATGCCGCCTAGCTGGTCGCCTTCAAACAGCGTGTTATCACGGAACAAATCGCCGTGAAGCGCTCCTTGAGGTAGCTCGCCGTGCTGGCTAAACGCACTTTCGAAGTCATCAACCTCATCTTTCATCAGCGTCTGATCATCAGGGCTAATATACGTTAGCACCTTGTGATGCACTGCTCGCAGCCAGTGAAGATCGCGCGGATTGGGTCGATGGCCAGGAAAACGTTGGGAGACAACATGCAAGTGCCCCAGCGTATTGCCCAGCGCTTGGCATTGGGCAAGGTTAGGCGCACTAGGGTGCTTGCCAGGCAAGCGCGGAAATAGCAGCGCAGGTTTGCCCGCCAGACTGTGTAGCGCGATACCTTCACGGTCATGAATGGTACCGGGCACCGGTAAACGGTGTTCGTCCAAATAATCCAACAAATCGACGAAAAACGGCAACTCCTCATGCTCGCCCTGCTCAAACAGGGTTAGCACCAGCTCACGACGATCGGTGGTTACAAAAAACGTTGAGTTTTCTGTACCGCCAGCTACGCCTTGTAGCGAAACGAAGCTGCCTACATCAAATTTTTCTAAAAACGCGGCGACCTGAACGTCGCTCAGCGGAGTAAATACAGCCATGAGAATCTCGCCCAGGTTGCTAAGCCCTTTATTGTAGCGGCTTGCAGGGTCAGTTGGCAGCGTTGTGTGAGGTTGAAATGCGTTATTCGTAGCGGTTGTTTCTGCAGCCAGTGACGTGAACGCGTATCATAGCCAATAGACTTTCTTACTGTGTTGCTAACAATGGAATTGGTTATGGCCCGTGCCCCTATCGTGCTTGTCGATGGCTCCTCGTACCTATATCGCGCCTTTCACGCGCTACCACCGTTAACGACCTCTAGCGGCCAGCCCACAGGAGCTGTGAAAGGCGTCTTGAATATGCTCAAGCGTCTGATCAAAGATTATCCCGAAAGCCCAATGGCTGTGGTGTTTGATGCGCCAGGAAAAACCTTTCGCGATGAGATGTATAGCGACTATAAAGCCCACCGGCCGCCCATGCCGGACGATTTGCGCAGCCAAATTAAACCGCTACATGCCTGTGTAAAAGCACTAGGCTTACCGCTTCTGTGTATTGAAGGGGTGGAAGCCGATGATGTGATTGGCACGCTGGCTCACCATGCCACCCAGGCTGGCCGTGATGCGGTGATCTCGACCGGCGATAAAGATATGGCGCAGTTAGTAAACGCCCATATTACGTTGGTTAATACCATGAAAGAGGAAACGCTCGACGAAGCGGGTGTTAAAGAAAAATTTGGTCTCCCTCCAGCGCTGATTATTGATTTCTTGGCCCTGATGGGTGACAAGGTTGATAACATTCCCGGCGTGCCGGGGGTGGGCGAAAAGACTGCCATTGGTCTATTACAAGGCATGGAAGGTGGTTTAGAGACAATTTATGGTGATCTGGAACGCGTCAAAACGCTTAGTTTCCGTGGCGCGAAAACGTTACCGAAGAAGCTTGAAGAGCACCGTGAGCAGGCCTTTCTCTCTTATCAGCTAGCAACCATTAAGACCGACTGTGACCTGCCCGTGGGGCTGGATGACTTGGATATTGCGCATCCAGACCGCGAAGCGCTGGTGGAACTCTATAAAGAGATGGAGTTTAAGCAGTGGTTGGCTGAGCTGCTGGCAGGCAACGACGAGGGTGTTGATGACGTTAAGGGTGGCGAGCCCGCGCCTAATAATGCCGATATTGATACGGCCGATAATACCGCGACCGCTAGCCAGCGCGATGACCATATCATTGTAGAGCAAGCTGAGTTTGAGGTGTGGTTAGCGCGTCTGAAGAAAGCCGAGCGTTTTTGCTTCGATTTAGAAACCACTAGCTTGAATTATATGGACGCCGATATTGTAGGCGTTGGTTTGGCACTTGAAGCCGGTGAAGCCGCCTATATCCCCCTGGCCCACGACTACCTGGATGCGCCCGCGCAGCTTGATCGCCAACAGGTACTACAGGCGTTGAAGCCGCTACTGGAAGATCCTAAAAAAACCAAGATCGGCCAGAACCTTAAGTACGATATTTCCGTGCTAGCAAACTATGATATTGGTGTGGTGGGCCCGCTGGCCGACACCATGCTCGCTTCTTACGTACTGAACTCCACCGCCACTCGCCACGACATGGATTCGCTGGCGCTGAAGTATCTGGGCGAAAAAACCATCTCCTTCGAAGAGATCGCAGGAAAAGGGGCGAAGCAGCTCACGTTTAACCAGATTGCCTTAGAGCAAGCGGTTCCTTATGCCTGTGAAGATGTGGATATCACGTTGCGGCTGCAAGACATACTGCGTCCCCAGGTTGAAAGGGAAGGGCGTTTAGCAGAGGTGCTGGATCACCTTGAATTACCACTGATTAACGTGCTGTCGCGGATTGAGCGCAATGGCGTGGCGTTGGATGCCGAGCGCCTCCACGAACAGAGCCAGCAACTAGAGCGACGTATTCGCGAGCTTGAGAGTGAAGCGTTTGAGCTAGCAGGTCGTGAGTTTAACCTTGGTTCACCCAAGCAGTTGGGGCAGATTCTGTTCGAAGAGCAGAAGATTCCGGTGATCAAGAAAACCCCCAAAGGCGCGCCCTCAACCGCCGAAGCAGTGCTAGAAGAGCTGGCGCTAGATTATCCGTTGCCCAAGGTGATTATGCAGCACCGTGGGTTGGCAAAGCTGAAATCTACCTATACCGATAAGCTACCGCGCCTGCTCAATAAAACGACGGGGCGGGTGCATACCAGCTATCACCAAGCGGTAACAGCGACAGGGCGTCTCTCGTCATCTGACCCTAACTTGCAAAACATACCGATTCGTACAGAAGAGGGGCGCAAAATCCGCCAAGCGTTTGTGGCGCGTCCAGGCTATCGCATTGTGGCGGCCGACTACTCGCAAATTGAGCTGCGCATTATGGCGCACCTGTCTGAAGATAAAGGCTTGTTAAGTGCTTTTGCAGAAGGGCGAGATATCCACACCGCAACTGCCGCTGAAGTGTTCGGTACCGCGCTTGAAAAGGTTTCTGCCGATCAGCGGCGCAGCGCCAAAGCCATCAACTTTGGCCTGATTTACGGCATGAGTGCCTGGGGCTTGTCACGCCAGCTGCATATTGACCGCAACCAGGCGCAAACTTATATCGACCGCTATTTTGACCGTTATCCTGGCGTTGCTCGCTATATGGATCGTATTCGCACCCAGGCCGCGGAAGATGGCTTTGTAGAAACCGTGCTAGGGCGGCGTTTGTACCTACCCGAGATCCACTCGCAAAACCGCAACCGCCGTCAGGGCGCTGAGCGCACTGCGATTAATGCGCCCATGCAGGGCACGGCAGCAGACATTATTAAGCAGGCGATGATTGATGTTGATGCTTGGCTTGCTGAAGGCGATTTCGATGCACTCATGGTCATGCAGGTACACGATGAGCTAGTGTTTGAAGTGGCCGACGCGCAAGTTGAGGCGTTTATCGAGCAGGTCCAAACACGAATGCAAGCCGCCGCGACCCTAAACGTGCCACTGATTGTTGAAGCGGAAAGCGGTGCTAACTGGGATGAAGCCCACTAGTATTAAGCCCGCTAGGCTAAGTAAGGCTTAAACGTTACGGGCTCGTAATCGATAATCTAACACAAAACACCTGCAGCTAAGCTGCAGGTGTTTTTTAGTACAGGCTTGTGGCCCAAAGGGCCACAGCGCTTAACGCCAGCTTACGCGATCAAAAATACGGATCGCTTCTGGGTTGTTCTCGCCCAAGATGCTGATGTTGATATCGTCTTTGGTGAAATCACCCCAAGATTCGAGCACCGGATTTTTCTTGATGCCTTCAACAACAGGGAACTCGTAGTTGCGATCAGCCAGTACTTCCTGAGCTTCGTCAGAGGCTAAGAACTCCAGGAAGCGAATGCCGTTTTCTGGGTTCTGTGCGTTAGCCACCAAGCCTGCACCGCCAACGTTAACGTGGGTGCCACGATCATCCTGATTGGGGAAAATCATCCCTACTTTGCGTGCCGCTTCGCGGTCAGCGTCGTCATCAGAATGTAGCAGACGAACGTAGTAGTAGTGGTTCGCAACTGCCAAGTCACACTCGCCGCTTGCAACGCCAAGAATCTGGTCGGTATCACCGCCTTCTGGATCGCGTGCCATGTTGCTCACAACGCCTTCAGCCCACTCTTGCGCGCCTTCTTCGCCGTGATGCTCAATCATTGAGGCGAGCAGCGACTGGTTGTAAATGTTGTTGGAAGAACGGATACATACTTGGCCTTCAAACTGCGGGTCGGCCAGATCTTCGTAAGTAGCAATTTGGCTAGGGTCAAAGTTCTCGCGGTTGTAGAAAATAACCCGTGCACGCTGGCTAAAGCCAAACCACAAACCTTCAGGGTGACGCATTGATTCTGGCAGGCGCTCGTTAAGCACGTCCGAGTCTACGCTTTGAAAAAGGCCATCCTGCTCGGCGCGCCATAGGCGACCCGCGTCAACGGTGAGCATTACGTCAGCAGGACTCGCAATGCCTTCACGCTGCATGCGCTCCATCAACTGGTCGGAATCGCCCTCTAGTACGTTAACCTCGATCCCGGTCTCTTCTGTGAACGCTTTGTAGAGAATCTCGTCAGAATCGTAATGGCGAGCGGAGTAAATGTTGACTTCGTTGGCGAGCGCGCTACCTGCAAAAGCAGAACCTGCCATGATGGCAGCTACGGTAGCCGTGAGACGTGCTTTTTTCATAACAAACACCCTGAATGTTTATGATAATAAGTTGCATTAGCGACATCGCGTATTGAAACGCTTCTCTCGGTTGGCGTCAAGTTAAATGCTAATGAAACGCATCCTCTATTTAGTAAGAAGCGTGCATCTCTGCTCAATAGAAAATAGAATGCAAATAACTTTCAACCGTGTTCGCAGCGGCATGCGTTTATCATGTCGCGGGTGGACGAGACAATGGTGAAATAATGACGGCAACTGTGTCACTTTTCGATGTGTCGGCTCCTGCATCAGCATTGTCGCTTCGTGGTGTTCAGCACACGTTTGCGGCGAATAAAGTGGTAAAAGGCATTGATCTTGATATCGCTCCAGGCGAAGTAGTGTGCTTGCTTGGCCCTTCTGGCTGTGGCAAAACCACACTGCTTAGGATTGCTGCGGGGTTAGAGGTTGTGCAGGAAGGATCGGTGAGTCTTGATGGTCTTTCTATTGCGGCACCGGGTAAGCGTCATGTTCCGCCGGAAAAGCGTAATGTAGGCCTTGCCTTCCAAGACTCTGCCCTATTTCCACACCTTAGCGTGCTCGAAAACGTTACCTTCGGTCTGAAAAGTTTGCCTTCAAGTCAGCGCCAGGAGCGTGCACTTGAGCTGCTAGCTCAACTAGGCATGGCCGACTATGCAGAAAGTTATCCGCATATGTTGTCAGGTGGGCAGCAGCAGCGTGTGGCACTGGCGCGTGCCCTAGCTCCTACACCTAAATTGATGTTGCTGGATGAGCCATTTTCTAGCCTGGATGCGCGGCTACGGGATCGTATCCGAGACGATACGCTGCACGTGTTGAAAAAGCTCGGCTCAGCAACTCTGCTAGTGACTCATGACCCTGAAGAAGCCATGTTTATGGCAGATCGCATTGCACTGATGCGGGATGGTAAAATCGTCCAGACAGGGACCCCACGCGAGCTTTATTGCGCGCCTGTAGACCCCTTTGTCGTCACGTTTTTTGGCGAAGTGAATGAATTAAGCGGTGTCGTTAAGGGGGGCTTTGTGGCTACGCCCGTCGGTCCGGTGGATGCCAGCTGGCTGCCAGAAGGTAGCCATGCTCAGGTGATGATTCGTCCCGAAGCATTACGTATTAGAGAGCGTGATGTGCCTGCGGAACCGCATAATCATAGCCACGTGGTTATGGCTAAGCTGCTGGGGCGCTCAAGCCTCATTCACTTATGTGCCCATGGTAACGACGGACAAGAAGCCCACCTTCACGCCCGTGTGCCTGGGGTATTCTTACCCCAGGAGGGGCAGCCGATTGATATCGACTTAGACCACTCCCAGGTGTTTATCTTTCCGGCTTAATCTATCGTTTTTGGCGGCTGGCGGTTTCAACGGCTAGCCGCTTTCATTACTCGGCCTGGCTACCAGGACGTGCCCGGCGCATTGCCAAGCTGAGTAAAATCACTGGTAAAATGCCAACCACCACTATCGTCAGCGAAGCAGTGGATGCCTCTGCTAGGCGTTCATCTGAGGCTAAGCTGTGGGCACGCACTGCTAAGGTGTCAAAGTTGAAAGGCCGCAAGATGATCGTGGCGGGTAACTCTTTCATCACATCGACAAATACCAAAATCCCGGCTGCTAGCAGACTGCTCCGCATCAGCGGCGTATGAATCCGGCGTAGCGTGCCGCCAGCGGTTTGGCCTAATGTGCGAGAGGCAGCGTCCATGCTAGGCGTTACCTTGCCAAGGCTCGCTTCTACCGCATTAAACGAGACAGCTAAAAAGCGCACCACATAGGCGTAAATCAAAATAAACGCTGAGCCGCTAAATACCAGACCAATGATTTTTCCATAGTGTTCGTGTAGCCACATGTTCAGCGAGTTATCTAGCCAGGCAAATGGAATCAGGATGCCAACAGCTACCACCGAACCGGGAATGGCATAACCCATCGCGGCGATACGCGTGAAAAATCGTGCGCTTGGTGAATTGTTGAGCCTTACCCCATAGCTCAATAACACGGCTAACCCTACTGCGATTAATGCGGCAATGGTCGCAAGGCTAAGGCTATTCACGGCAAAGCCAATAAACCGCGTGCCGAACAGGCTATCGCCTGTTTTAATCGCCATATTGAGCAAAATGCCGCTGGGTAGTAAAAAGCCAATAACAATGGGCAGCAAACACGCAAGAGTAGCCCCTAGTGCATGCCATCCATGCAGACGATATTCTGGTAGCTGCTGATACCGGTTGGTGGTATGGAAGTAGCGCCGCTTACCCCGCGAATAGCGCTCTAAAAGAACCAGCACTATGACAAAGGTTAGCAAGCAGGCCGCTAGCTGAGCGGCGGCCACAGGCTCACCTAAGCCAAACCACGTGCGATAGATGCCGGTGGTGAAGGTATCTACGCCAAAAAACTGCACTGCCCCAAATTCATTAAGCGTTTCCATTAGAACCAGTGAAACACCTCCCACTAACGCTGGCCGGGCAAGAGGCAGCGCTACGCTAGCAAATAAGCGCCAAGGGCCACGCCCTAATGTGCGACCTACATCTAACACGCAGACCGATTGCTCAAGAAAAGAAGCCCTAGCTAACAGGTACACATATGGGTAAAGCACAAATGTAATCAGGGTTGCTGCACCGCCCAATGAGCGCACATTAGGGAAATAGTAGTCGCCCACTTGCCAGCCAAGCCACTCGCGTAGCGCGCTTTGTAACGGCCCCGCTACCTGGAAAAAATCTGTATAAGCGTAGGCAATGACATACGTCGGTACCGCTAGTGGCAACAACAGTGCCCATTCAAATAGACGCTTGCCTGGAAAACGGCACATAACGACCAGCCACGCGGTACCAGCCCCCAAAATTAGAGTGCCAATGCCAACCCATAGCACCAGCCAAAACGTATTAGAGAGATAGCGTGGCAATACAGTGCTTGCTAGGTGCTGCCAAACGCCTTCTGTCGGCACAAAAATATGGCTAAGAACCACAATAATGGGCAGTGCGACAACGAGGGCGATCAAAAATAGGGCGATTGACCAAGGGTTAAGCGACAGCGAAAAGCGTGAGGCAAAACCTGAAAACAGGGCCGATGGTGAGCGGCGAGCTGGCGTAGACACGTCGTTGTCTCCTTGGATGAGGGGCAGCTTGGCTCGTCAATGCGAAGAAATAGCAGCTGCAAATAGTATCACTTGCGTTAGGCGGCTGCAGCCAACATTACTGCTAACAAAAAAATCCCCCCGCTAGGCGGGGGGATGTTGGGCGTTTAGCGCTAATAGCGTGTGGTTACGAATAACCCACTAACATGCTTGGTAGTCCCGTAATCAAGCTAGGGAAAAGCGCCATCAGTATGCAAGCGAAGAGAATTATGATTACAAAGGGTACGACTGCTTTGTAGAGATCAACAATTTCTACTCCTGGTGGTGCTACACCCTTTAAATAGAACAGTGCATAGCCAAAGGGTGGCGTTAGGAAGGAGGTTTGCAGCACTACCGCTACCATGACGACGAACCACAGCACATCCACATCCATTTGTGCAATGATGGGCAGCATAATGGGGAAGCTTAGCAGCACGATGCCGGTCCAATCGAGGAACATACCGAGGATAAATACCAGGAACAGCATCAACAGTAGGGCACCAACAGTTCCGCCTGGAACGGCTAGTACAAAGTCACTAATCACCGTCATGCCGCCGCCAATCGAGAACACCCCGGTAAACGCTGTGGCCCCGACGAGCACTAGCATTACCATGGTTGTCGTTTTACCAGCTTCGATCAGTGTGTTGTAACAGGTAGACACCTTGCGATCGCCGAAGATTAAAAACAGCAGGAAGGCGATAAACACACCAATAGCAGATGCTTCAGTGGCCGTTGCTACACCGGTAAACAGAGCCCCCAGTACGCCGAGAATTAACGACATGGGTGGAACAACGTACTTACCCAGCATGATCAGCAGCTGTTTTGTGCTGACTTCTGCCCGTTCTGCCGCAGGCACTTTAGGGCCATAGCTGGGTTTTAGCCAGCAAATCACCAGCACGTATAGTGCATACATCACTCCCAGCATCAGGCCGGGAATCAACGCACCAGCAAAGAGTGCACCCACGGAGACAGGCGAATAGCTCGCCATCAAAATCAGCATAATGCTGGGGGGAATCAAAATGCCCAAGCAGCCGCTGGCCATGATAACGCCTGCGCTTAACTCTTTGTTATAGCCATATTTCAGCATTGGCACCAGGGCAATCATGCCCATAACGGCAATCGACGCGCCAACAATACCGGTGGTAGCTGCAAGTAATACAGATACAACGACCACGGTAAGGGCTAGTCCACCGCGAAGGTTCGCTAGCAGTAGCCGCATCGCATCAAACATTTTTTCGGTGACGCCCGAATCATTAAGAAAGCGCGCCATCAAAATAAACAGCGGGATAGCCACTAATACATAGTTGTCCATAGCGTTGCCATAGACGTTGTTAATGATGATCCCCAGGGTGTTGATGCCAGGCCCTAAATATGCGCCGATGACTGCCATGCCACCCAGTACAAAAGCAAGCGGATGACCCATAAACAAGCCAACTAAAAGCCCACCAAACATCACCAGCGTCAGTAGTTCTGCACTCATGCGGATTTCTCCTCACGCAGTTGCATAATGGCGCGCAGAACGATAGCAACCGCCTGCAACAAAATAAGCACAGCAGCGACCACGATAACGCCTTTCACTGGGTACACCGGGATTGAGACCATACCGTAGGTCGTTTCGCCACGGCTAAACGAACGCTCAAAAAACCGCCAGCCATAGGTCAGCAGCAGCCAGATGAACGGCACAAAGAAGATTAAATAGCCGAGCAGGTCTAGTACGGCCTGCTTTTTGCGTGATAGCAGACGCTTAATAACGTCGACTTCCACGTGGGCATGGTGACGTAACCCATAAGCGGCCATTAGCATAAAGTGCGCGCCAAACAGCATTTTGGTGACATCAAACGCCCAGTCGCTAGGGCGGCCAAAGAAGAAGCGCGACACGATGTCGTAAAGCACTATCAGAGTAATGATGGCAATTAACGGTGCGATGATGCGGCCCAGCAGCTCGTTAATTGCATCGATCGCCTTGGCAATCGCATTCATGGAAGGTCTCCGCAGCTAAGCACCAACCGCCCCAGCCTTGCTGGGGCAGTACTTGAACGCCTTATAGGCAGGCTTCGATCTCTTCCAGTGAAGGCAGGTTATCCATGGTGCGGCTCATGTTGAATGGCGCGGTAACATCCCGCCATGCTGCGTAGTCTTCTAGGTAGCTAATCATGGAGTGGTAAACTTTTGCATGATCTGGGTGCTCACAAGCACCGCGAACGATCACTTCATTGGTAATTTCTTGAATGCGCG
Organism: Halomonas qaidamensis; assembly: GCF_025917315.1. NCBI lineage: Bacteria > Pseudomonadati > Pseudomonadota > Gammaproteobacteria > Oceanospirillales > Halomonadaceae > Halomonas > Halomonas qaidamensis. The sequence continues at coordinate 544,596 of NZ_CP080627.1, forward strand.
CCAGATCTTCTTCAGAGAACTGGTTAATGGTGACGCCCGCATCAATAAACTTCCGCGTAGCCTCAGTAGACTCACGCTCTGACCAGGAAAGTGACCATGCCATGGTGGCTTCAGCGGCAGTTCTTAGCTTCGCTTGGGTCTCTTCAGACAGGGCGTCCCAGGAATCTTTGTTGATCATAACGCCGAAAACGCTCGCCGACTGGTGCCAACCAGGTGTCGCCCAGTAGTCGGCAACTTCGGCAAAGCCTGCGTTAAAGTCAACGCCTGGAGTAGAGAACTCACCGGCGTCGATCACGCCGCGTTCAATCGCTTGGTACACTTCGCCACCGGCTAGCGTAACCTGCGAGCCACCTAGCTCTTCGAGAACTCGGCCCTGGTCACGTCCAGATAGGCGCAAGCGCTTACCCTCAAGGTCTGCGATACTTTCGATTGGCGTACGGCCCATGAAGCCAGATTCATTGTTGGTAATGCCGTAAGGCAAATACACCATATTGTATTGACCGTAGATCTCTTGGTAGAGCTCAAAACCGCCCCACTGCTGAATCCAGTTCAAGTAATCAACGCCATTAAATAAGCTAGTAGTGGTGGCAAGTGGAGAAAATGCCGGGTTCAAACCTGCCCAGTAGCCCGGCCAATCACCAGCAGCTTGAATAGCACCGGTTTCGGTAGCATCGAAGACTTCAGTGCCGGGCATTAGCGTGCCCCCAGCGCGGAAATTAATCTGTACCTCGTCGCCTGCCAGCTGGTTTACAAGCTCTGCCCAGTGCTGATCAATCTTAATCAGGTCGAGGTTTTCTGGCCAGGTAGTGGTCATTGTCCACTGTTCTTGCGCTTGAGCAGTAGAGGTGAGTGCGGCGAATGCGACACCAGCGGCGAGGCTAGTTAAGGCAAATTTAGTCATCTTTTTCATTGCGAGTTTCCTGGTACTTTGGCGGTTGGCGTTATTAGTGTTCATTACCTGAAAGCAGGAAAGTGCAGCGGGTATGGCTTACGTTTACGTAAAGTAAATACCGCTAGACTGCATCGCTAAGCTAGCACACTCCACCTACTGCAGCGCAATATCAGTAATCCAAAGAGTTTAACGTCCTACACGAAGCTTCTTTGAAAAATTAAAATCATTAAAAACAGTTATTTGTATACTTTTTGATGCCTTTTTTGACCATATGGTTAGTTCTAAAAGCGTTGAAAATCACGCCAATCTACAACCAAAGTTGTAAGCAAAAGACATTCTAAGGAGATGCTATGCGCGTGGGCTGCCGCGTTGAAAAACCAATGACGGTCATGAAGCAAGTATCGGCCTTGGATCATCATGCCGTCCGTCTGCAGCGCCGGCGCTGGCGGACACTGGTATGGCTCTACGGGCCACCTGAAAAGGCCCGCCACCAGGCGCAACGGCTATGGGACGTGCGAATGTGGCAGGCGCCATTATGGGTGGGGGCTGAGCAAGAGACGACGTTGTCGCCCTGTTTACCAGCCAGTAAAGCGCGTACACGGCTCGGTGCGGAACATCAGCTAGTTGTCCTAGATGCTAGTGGTAGCCAGGGATTAGATCCAGATGCGCTTGGAGCCTTGGCAGGCACCGTGAGTGCTGGTGGGTTATTGGTGATCATTACGCCAAGCCGCTGGGGTGAACAGCCTGATCCTGACTATGCCCGCTTTGCCGATTACCCGTGGCGCTGGGCTTCATTGAGCGCTCATTACCTTAAGCGGTTAGCGCTTCAACTGACGGGTGAGAGCACTATTGTTCGCTGGGAAGTTGACGGTCACCTCACGCTGCCCAAACTAGCTATTCGTGAATCGCGTGCGGCTCCGTTTGATGACACAGACTGTTTAACTGCCGACCAGGCTCATGCGGTAAATGCACTAGTAAAACTAAAGCGTCGCCGACCATTGGTTATTACTGCCGATCGAGGGCGGGGTAAAAGCGCTGCACTGGGGATTGCTTGTGCTCGCTTATTGAAGAAAAGCATTACGCAACTGGTAGTGACGGCACCTCGTCTTAGTTCAGTGGAAAGCCTATTTGCGCGAGTGGTAGCGTTATGCCCGGAAGGCCAGCGTCTCAGCCACGCGCGGTTTGAACTGCCGAATGGTAGCTCGCTGTGTTTTCTTCCTCCTGATGCGCTAAACGAACAAGTTCACCAAGCAGCGCTCGGCGGCAGTGGCAGCTATTTACTTGTCGATGAAGCGGCAGCTATTCCTGCGGCCTTGCTAGCCCAGTGGTTGGTTGCATTCCCCCGTATCGCGTTTGCCACCACCGTGCATGGTTATGAAGGTTCTGGGCGAGGCTTTGCACTACGTTTTCGCGAGGTGCTAAATAGCAAAGCACCCCAGTGGCGTGAGCTAGCTCTTGAAGCTCCTATTCGCTGGTCAGCGGGCGACCCTTTAGAAGCGACTATTCAAACGTTGTTGCTGCTCAATGCTCCGCTACCTGAGGCTCAGTTACCTGAGTCACACGCTGGTACGGAGTGTCAGACCGTCTCTATTGCACTTGCTCAGGCTCAGTTAGCCAAGCAGCCTGAGTGCTTAGCAAAACTGTTTGGCTTGCTAGTGCAGTCCCACTATCGCACCACGCCCAGTGACTTACGCCAACTGTTGGATGGCCCTGGCACCGCTATTCGCACAATCATCGCATCAAAAGAGCCTCAGGCCGTTTTGGTGACTCGGGAAGAAGGTGACTTTAATGCTGCACTTGCTGAGCAGGTGGCTCGTGGTGAGCGGCGTCCTCAAGGTCATCTACTGGCCCAGTCGTTAGCGGCTCACAGTGGCAGTCGTGAGGCGTTAACCTCTCGCTGGCGGCGGGTAGCGCGCATTGCTACTCATCCAGAGCGGCGCCGTGAAGGATTAGGGCGTTGGTTGTTAGAAGACGATATAGCCGATGCTAGCCAGCAAGGGGTCGCGCTTTACGGGGCTACCTTTGGTGCCGAAGCCTCGTTGCTTCGCTTTTGGTTGGCGCTCGGTTTCGTACCTGTTCGCTTAGGTATCACCCGAGAAGCGGCGACCGGCGAGTACGCCATTATGGTGGCGCGAGCGCTGACAAGCGAAGGGCAAGCAGTGCTGACGTCTCTGCATGACTCTTTTGCGGCCTCGTTGATAACGCTATTAGCCTTTGAGTTAGCGACACTGCCCGCACCGATCGTCGCGTTACTGTTGCCGTCCTTGCCTCGTTTACCGCTTAGCAGCACTGATACTCAGGCAGTAGAAGATGTGGCGTATGGGCACCGTGACCCTGCATTGGCAAGAACGTCGCTTCAGGCGCTGGCCAGAGAGGCTAGCCATTGGTTATTAGGACAAGAGGTGCAAATAGCCCACCAACAGCTGATTGCCTGGGCCTTTCAAAACCAGCCGTTAGCGAAAGCACACGGCGAGTCAGTGCGGCTAATTCGTCGTGCGACTCAACAAATTATTGAACAGCGCACGCTTTTCCCCAGTAGCTCAGGCGGGTAAAGTAAACTGGTTATCGATAATGAAGAGTTTCCATGAACGCACATCTAGAAGCCCTCGAGCCACGTTTAGTGTGGCAGCACTTTCGCACACTATGTAATACGCCACGCCCCTCTGGCCATGAAGCCGCGCTAGTGGCGACGCTAGAGGCCTGGGCTGATTCCCAGGGGCTATCCCACGACCGGGATGCTTTTGGCAACCTGCGCATTTGTAAGCCCGCCACGTCCGGCTGTGAAAGCGCGCCAGGCATCGTGTTGCAGGGCCATCTAGATATGGTGGCGCAAGCTAACGCTGGGCATGACCACGATTTTACCCGTGACCCTATTCAGACGTATGAAAAAGAGGGTTGGTTATTTGCTGATGGCACCACACTAGGGGCTGATAATGGCCTTGGGGTGGCAGCCATACTCGCTGTTTTAGAAGATCCAGAGCTTACTCATGGCCCTTTAGAAGCGCTGTTTACGCTAGAGGAAGAGACTTCTATGGGCGGCGCGCTCAATCTCGCCGAGAACTGGCTGGAAGGGTCGTTGCTACTCAATTTAGACAGCGAAGATCGCGGCCAAGTGTATATTGGTTGTGCGGGTGGTGCTGATGTAGTGGTGAATGCGCAACTTCCCACTACCGTCCTACAAGAAGATGAACAAGTGATCTCGCTGGCGCTGACCGGCTTGAAAGGCGGGCACTCAGGGATGGATATTGATAAGCCTCTGGGTAACGCGAACCGTTTGCTAGTCCGCGTGCTGTGGGCATTGGAAACCTTTGGTGCGCGGCTGATTAGTTACCAGGGGGGCACGCTGCGTAATGCCATCCCCCGTGAGGCGTTTGCACAAGTTGCTCTGCCTGCTGATGAGGTTAACGCGGCGTTGGGGATGGTGGAAGCGCTTGCCGATACACTGAAAACTGAATTGGGCAGTGGCGATAGCAATATGGCGCTCATTGCGGAGCGAGTGGAGCTGGCTGACGCTGAACCGTTAACGCGGGACGCCAGTGCGATGCTGCTGGCTGCGCTGCATGCAGCCCCTTGTGGGGTTGAGCGCATGAGTGCGGATGTGCCGGGGGTAGTGGAAACCTCGAACAATTTGGGTGTATTAAGCGTGGAAAACGGTCGTTTCCATCTTTGTGCACTGGTGCGTTCATTGCATGACAGTGCCACTGACGCGATGTCGAGTCGTTTTCAGGCGCTGTTTGGCCTGATGGGCGCTAGAGTAAAAGTGGAAAATGGCTACCCCGGCTGGGCACCCAATCCACAAAGCCCCTTGCTTGCTATTTTTAACACTCGGCATGCTGCATTAATGGGCCGCGAACCCGAGGTTAAGGTGATTCATGCAGGCCTTGAGTGTGGCATTTTAGGAAGTAAATACCCACATTTAGACATGATTTCGTTTGGCCCTCTGATTCGCGGCGCGCATTCGCCAGACGAGCGAGTAGAAATTGAATCGGTAGCAGAGTTCTGGGAGATGTTGCGCGATTTCATTGAAACGTTGGCGAAGTCTCGTTAGACAAATCGCCACAAAAAAACGGCACCGCTATGGGTGCCGTTTTTGATAGTGCTTACCTGATGCTCACGTCAGCCGTCAGCAAGGTAAACATCGCATTATTTGCTTAGGTAAGCGTTGAGCATCCATACGGTTTTTTCCTGCTCGCGAATGTAGTCACCAGCTTGCGCAGCGGTGCCTTCATCGTCAGCGTCCGACGCAATTGCTAGCAGTTCCCGCTGTAATTCAATCAGTGTTTGATAACCGGTGAGTACGCCTTTTACGCAGGTTTGGCCATCATGAACGTCTTTATCTTCTTCAATACGCGAAATTTTTACATAGTCGCTATACGCATGAATGGGCTTGTGGCCGAGCGTTAAAATTCGCTCCGCCACTTCGTCGACTTTAGTCAGCAGATCCGTATAAAACTCTTCGAACTTGGCATGTAGCTCAAAAAAATCGCTGCCTCTAACGTTCCAATGGTAGCCACGAACGTTCATATAGAAAATCTGGTAATTGGCCAGCAGGTGATTCAATTTTTCAGCCAACTGGCTTGCACTGCCTTCGTGTAAGCCGATGCTATTTGTATCACTCATATCGTGCTCCTCCATGGTGGTAGCCGCGCTAAAAACAGTACGGTTATCAAATCGTTTGATTTAGCTTAAGACGCTTAGTGGGCGTTGCAAAACAAGTTTTCTGCATCGCGTCAATAGCGTCATAACATTACCTTGGCGGTGAGCTGGCGACGGCTGACTCATCGCTGACGCAACGTAGTACAGTACTGATATGCCGCTGAATGTGCGTCTAATAAAAGAGATATAGGCGCTAAGTTAGTTTTTCAAGGGGAGATGTATTTTCAAGGGGCGGCTGGCTTACCGAGCAAGCCAAAGTCTTGTAATACTCTCACAGCGGTCAGCAAGCAACTCTGCAGTACGTGGTAGGGCGTCTTCAAGCGCCATTGGACCATCGGCAAGGGCAAATGCGGCAGTAACACCCTCTTCTAAACACGCCTGCCAGCCATCACCTAGGCTACCGGCCAGCACAATGACGGGCTTGCCATGGCGCTTGGCAAGCCGCGCAACGCCAATGGGCGTTTTACCCGAAAGGCTTTGGCCATCGAGACGACCTTCTCCAGTAATGATTAGGTCAACGTTAGGAAGCAGGCTGGGAAGCTTGGCCTGCTGCATAATCATCTCAATGCCTGGCGTAAGGGTGGCGTTAAGAAAGCAGCGAGCAGCAAACCCCATACCACCCGCCGCTCCTGCACCTGCTAATTCTTTCTCATCGCGACCCAACACTTGGGCGCTTAGGTCAGCAAAATGGCCAATTGCGCGGTCAAGGGTGTCGACATCGTCAGGTGATGCGCCTTTTTGCGGGCCAAAGACAGCGCTCGCCCCACGAGGCCCTAATAGGGGGTTATCGACATCCACGGCGGCTTCAACCTCTAGGTTGTTTAAACGCGGATCTAGCGTGGAAAGGTCGAGCGTTGCAAGCTGCTGGAGTGCTGCGCCACCGGGAGGAAGCGAATCGCCGTTCTTATCTACTAATTTGGCTCCCAGTGCTTGGAGCATGCCTGCTCCTGCGTCATTGGTAGCACTACCACCTAAAAAAAGCAGCGCCCTCGTGGCACCAGCGTCCAGCGCTGCGAGAAACAATTCTCCGACGCCGTAAGTGGTGGTATGCAGGGCATTACGTTGGTGAGTGGTTAGGTGCTGCAGCCCACTGGCTTCTGCCAGCTCGATAAACGCGGTACGCTGCTCGCTTAGCCAGCCCCAAGATGCTTGTCGCGGCCGCCCCAAGGCATCTTGTACGGTTAGCTGACGGCGTTCGGCGTTGGTGGCGGCAATAAGCGCTTCCAAGCTGCCTTCGCCGCCATCGGCCAGCGGGCAAAGGTTAATCGTGGCGGTTGGCGCAGCCCGCTGAATACCGCTTGCCATGGCGCTTGCCGCTTGTTCAGCGCTAAGCGCATCTTTAAAACTATCGGGGCAAAGCAGAACATTCATCGCACAGCCTCCTTAATGCGTTGTCATAACTATTTGTCGTAGTTTTTTATCATTTATCTTAATGGTTGCCAGCGAGCTTAGCGCGGCGTTCGATGACACACCAGCCGCCACTGGGGCGAGAGGATCACTCATGAAGGCAATACTACCGATTAGCATGACGTGCTTGTTACTAGTGACAGGCTGCCAAACAGTGCCTGAGCGCCTTCCTCAAGCGGAGCCAGCCCCTTCGGCAGCCTGCTATTTTCCAAGCGATCAGCCTAGTCAAAAGACTCCATCGTTGGAGGTGCTGACACAAAGTATTGGCGTATTGGAAACATGGGGTTTTGAGCTTGAAACTACTGACACCGATCTAGGGCTTGTGACCGCTAGTCGGCAGCGAGATTTAATTGGTTACTATGACCCTTATGATAACGACTTTGGGTATGGGCGAAACATGCGGGTATTTGGTGGCTTCGGTTTGGGGCGCGGTGGTTCAAGCATTGGGCTGGGGATTGGTGGTGGGTTTGGAGCTGGTTTCCGGCACCAACCCGTCGAAGTAGAGCGAGTGTCGCTACTGGCTCGCGATGGCTATATCCGGCTTTCACGAGATATTCGTCGCTTTGACCACTTAGGGGATCTGCGTGAATCTTACAGCGCGAGCAATGATGATTTTTGTCAGCGTTTCCAAACTGCGTTTAAGCAAGCAGCAGCTACCCCGGGGGCGTTATGAAACCACTACGTAAGCACTTCTTTTTAACGGCCACCGCGCTACTCATGACTATTACGCTGGCAGGCTGTGCAACGACACAGCCACTAGAGCCGCGAGAGCTACGTTACAACGCTTCCCCAGAGCAAACGTTCCGCGAAGCCATTGAGTTAATGATGGAGCAGGGCTATATCGTGCGGCACGCTGATTTAGCGCTAGGGCGCGCAGAGGCAACGCTAGCCCGCTGGCCTGAGTATCGCCTGCAACTACAGGTAAGTGAGGTGGCTGGTGGTAGCTATGTCAGCTTATCGGCGTTGCGTGGGAATCAGCCACTGCCACCGCGTGTATTAGATCCTTGGTTGGTTGAGCTGCAACATAAATTAGGAGAATTGCCGTGATAGGCGTATTGCCCGCGCATGGAAATTTGCTGAATAAACTCCGCGGTTACTGGGTAGTGTTGGCAGTAGGTGTTAGCGGCGCGTTAAGCAGCAGTCCGGTGATGGCTCACCCCCATGGCTGGGTCGATCTCAGTGTGCGGGTGATAACAAACAATGAGGGGATTGCAACAGGGCTTCATCAAACGTGGCGAATGGACCCTTTTTACAGTTTGGTGGTGTTCGAAGAGTTACAGCAGGTTCAAGGCAGCAATCTGCAAGAAGGCCTTGACCAGCTAGGCAGCGACATCCGCGACAACTTGTCGCAGCAGCACTACTTTACGGAGATTCGTGTAGATGGCGAACCACAAGCGCTGGGTGAGGTGTCTGAATACACGGCGTTGGAGCGTGATGGCCGCTTAACCTTTATGTTTATTCTGCCGTTAGCAACGCCTCAGCCATTGGCCGGACGAATGCTGGAGTACCAGGTCTTTGATCCAACCTACTATATCGAAGTGGTGCACGAAGAAGAGGAAGGGGCACCCTCTGAGCAGGCACTGATTCTTAATGGTGAACCTGACTGTCGTTTAAGCGTGTTACCTGCTGACCCTGATCCGGAACTGGTTATGCAAGCCGCGCTGTTAGATGTGGACGAAGAAGGTGAGCCAGGATTGGGCCGCCATTTTGCAGAAACGGGGCGGGTTGAATGCGACTAGCGGAAAACCTGAAAGGTCGTGTATAAAGTGTTACTTGACAGCAGTGTTACTTTATAACTTTTCAGTGGAGGGGCAATGCCTTTAACGCGGCAACAACTGCTATGGGGAGCGCTGACCGTGTTTGGGGCGCTGCTGTTGGTCGTCATCGTACAGGCTAATTTGCAGGGGGTTAGTCTTCAACTGCTGGCTTGGCAGCGAGATTTACACCGTACTCTGACACTTGCTATTACCGAGCTTTCCCGCACGCCTTCTGCCACTACGTGGCTGACGCTACTAGGGGTAAGTTTTGCTTATGGCGTTTTTCATGCTGCAGGGCCTGGGCATGGTAAAGCGGTATTAGCGACGTATTTAGCATCTCACGGTGGTGCCACCCGGCGCGCCTTGGGGCTTTCCTTTGCGGCAGCCTTGCTACAAGGGATTACAGCGATTGCCATGGTGGCTGTACTCGTACATGGCCTTGGCTGGCTGACCCGTCAGGCAATGGGTAGCGTAGCGTGGGTGGAACAAGCCAGTTTTATGTTAGTAGCACTGTTAGGTGGCTGGTTATGCTGGCGCGCCATTAAACAATTGCGCCACGCTTATTCCGCACACGCTAGCCATGCTGCTGAACACAGTCATAGCCATGATCATTCCCACTGCTGCGGAGGCGCTCATCATATTGAACCTCAGCAAGCGCTCGACTGGCGCACCGCATTGATGACCGTCGGTGCGATCGGTATGAGACCCTGTACTGGGGCAGTGTTGATGTTGGGGGCTGCTAGCCTGCTGGGGCAGTTTTATGTGGGAGTCGCTTCGGTGTTAGCCATGTCGCTGGGTACCGGTATTACCGTTTCTGTGCTGGCGCTGGCAAGCATAGTGGCTCGCGGTTGGGCGGCTAAGCGGTTGCGTCAACAGAGCAGCCGACAGGTGGTTGAAAAAGCGGCAGGCTGGGCAGCGCTTACTGGCGGTGCGCTCATTGTTGCGCTAGGCGTATCGCTTTCCATGGCTGGCGCTGCCCAGCCTGCTAGTGGCCCATTGCTCAGCGAGCCACCATCAAGGCAGGGACCATTGCTAGGGAATTAAGCAATGCTTTGTTTGTTAAAACTTCAACCCCTCAATCTGGGCAAGCAACTGTTCACGTCGGCTGCCTTGAAGGGCTAGCTCATAAGGCTCAGGGCTGCCGTTTCCCCATACCGGTGCAGGCCAGCTGGCATCATCTTTATAGCGCACTACCAAGTGAATATGCAGCTGGCTGACAACATTGCCTAAGGTGGCAATATTGAGCTTATCACCGTGAAAAGCCTCCTTCATCGCAGCTCCTAGCAGCGTGGCTTCCCGCCATAGCTGTGTCTGGTCCTCGTGGCTAAGTTCAAACACTTCGCTAATTGAATCGCGCTTAGGTACCAGAATTACCCAAGGGTAGCGTGCATCGTTCATTAACAGCGCACGACATAGAGGAAGGTCGGCAAGCGGCAATGTATCCGCTTCTAGTCGCGGATCAAGTTCAAACGTTTTCAATTAAGTACTCCTTTACATAATAAAAGCTAGCATAGCAGCTGCTCAGTTCCTCTGCCTCTTGCCAATAACGGCTAAGTCGGTACCGAAACAGGCAAAATTATTAAAATCTGTTACGCTAAAAGCACTCCCAGACGGTAAGGCTACCGTCGGAGCTTCCCGATTGTTGAATACTTTGTTAAGGAGAACACAGATGAAAAAACTCATGGGTATTAGCTTTATTCTTTTAATGACGGCGGGCGCTCTAGCGGGCTGCAACACTATTTCAGGTGCAGGACAGGATGTTGAAGAGGGCGGTCAAGCAGTACAAGATGCGGCAAGTTAAGGCTATTTATTATTGGCACGTCTTGGCGTGAATGAACGGGTTAGGCATAGTTGTCTAACCCGTTTTGCATTGTGGGTAGTTATTAGCCAAACAAGGAAGAATCATCATGAATCACCCATTACGCTACGCTAAGAAAAAATTGGGTAGCCTTACGGTATTACTCGCATCGGTATTACCAGTCTCGGTCTTGTTGGTGGCATGTGCTGGTTCTCCCGAGAATGTCCCTGCCCCAAAGCCACCTACTGTAGGTCAGCCTTCTGCTGAGATGAACACTAGGTGCGATGCTGAAGCAGTTCAGTACGCTATTGGCGCTCCTTTTGATGAAGCCAATGTACCCACTCTACAAAATGAGAGCGGCGCTCAGCAGGTACGAGTACTCAGGCCTAACAGTGCCGCTACCTTAGACTACCGAGAAGATCGCTTAAATATTTTGCTTGAAAGTAACGACATGATTGAAGCGTTGCGCTGCGGCTAGCGTAAGATCAGTACAACACAGGCGGCCGTTAATAACCCCATGGTGATATTAAACAGCCGCCAAGCTTTATCACTTTTTATCCACTGCCCAATAGCGCTGCCAAACGCTGCCCATAAAGCAATACACGGCAGCGCGACCAATTCTGCAAAACCAGCTAACACTAGCGCATTTACTACTGGCTGCCCGTTTTCGGGGAGAAATCCTGCCATCAACGCCAGCCCCATTACCCAAGCTTTAGGATTAGCGAATTGAAACATTGCGGCTTGCAAAAAAGTTAGCGGCACGCCGTGTTGAGTTCCTTTGAGATTCGGCGGCGGTGCAGTGGCTATCTTCCAAGCTAAATACAGCAGATAGGCGCTACCCACCCAGCGGAGTGTCATTTGCACCATAGGAAAGCGTTCAAACAAGACGCCAAGCCCCAGCGCGATACCGGAAAACAGCAGAAAACAGCCGCCTAAAATGCCCCACATATGAGGCATAGTTCTGCGAAAACCAAAATTCGCCCCAGAGGCGGTCAGCATAATATTGTTTGGCCCAGGGGTAAGCGTCATCGACATCATATAAAGCGCAGCCGGGCCAAGCAGTAGCCATTCGTTGTTCATTTTGTATCCATACAATTTTGTGGTTTAGATTGTTTTTTGATCGCTTTTGTAAGCATAATGGCGGGTAAATCTACGTCAAAGGTTTTATTGTCACCATGACAATTTGGGTGCCTTCACTTGAGTGTTTTTCTGGGCCACGCTATCGCGCTATTGCCCAGTCCATTGGCGCAGCCATCTCGGCCGGCGAGCTTGCCCCAGGCGAACGCTTGCCACCTCAGCGGCGCTTAGCGGATGCATTGGGGGTGACCGTAGGCACCGTTACCCGGGGGTATGCTGAGGCAGAGCACCATGGCTGGGTAACCGCTCGAGTAGGCAGTGGAACCTTCGTCAAGCAACCTGCGCCAAAAACCGTTTTTGATATGGCATGGCGGACGGGTGATGACAGTGATGTCATCGATTTAAGCTTAAGTTTGCCGCCGCCTCACCCACTTCGTTTGCAGGCGTTCAGTGCTGCTTTAAAGGCAATGAGCGAATCGCCTTCTGCAGTAACGCGAGGAGTCTCCTATCTTGATGCGAGGGGAGCCGAAGGTCACCGCGAGAGGTTGGCAGAATGGCTAGCGCAGTTAGGTATGTCGCTGAACGCAGATGAGCTGCTGATTACTCAGGGAGGGCAGCATGGCATTAGTCTTGTGCTTAGCACGTTGCTGCGCCCTGGTGAACTGATAGCGACCGATGCCTTGACCTATCCAGGTGCAATTAGCGCTGCCCAGCAAGCACACCTAAAAATGGTGGGCATTGCCTTTGATGAATCGGGAATGTGTATGGAGGCGCTGGAGGCTCAGTGCGCCCGCCAGGCACCCAGGTTAATCTATGTGACACCTGATCAGAATAATCCTACCGGCGCTTGTCTTAGCGAGGCTCGGCGAGAGCAATTAGTGGCGCTTGCCAGACGTTATGACAGTTGGCTACTGGAAGATGGTGTGCAGTATTTGCCTGCTGAGCAGCGCGGCACACCGCTGTATCAGTTAGCGCCAGAGCGAACGCTGTTTGTCTTCAGTACCGCAAAGGTACTAGCGGGTGGGCTGCGTATTGGTGTCTTGCGGGCGCCTAATAAACTGCTTGAACGCCTTGCCGCCGGATTAAGGGCACAAAGTTGGATGGTGCCGCCACTGATGGTTGATATTGCCTGTTATTGGATCGCTCAGCCCGAGGCGGCTTCACTGCTTACGTGGCAAACCGAGGAGCTAGCCGCGCGACAGCAAATAGTGACAGAGATATTTTTCGGTTACACGCTGGGCCGAAGTCATAACGGCAGCAATGTCTGGCTTACGTTGCCGGAGGGAAGTCGTGCCATTGAGCTGTGTGAACGCTTGCAGCTGCAAGGCGTTAAAGTTTCAAGTGCGGAGCCTTTTTGTGTGGGAAGTACGCCAGCGCCCCAGGCAATTAGGATTTGTATTGGGGCTGCTGCAGACAGGCAGACATTAACCCAGGCACTGAATGTTATTAAGCAGTGCTTGGCTCAGCCGCCGTTGGCAACTATTACCGTATAACAGGGCTATTAATAGCCCTGTTGTTGATAAACAAGCTACTCATAACAAGCTATTTATAACGGTCTTTCCATCCTTGGTGGCGTACCTGCTCTTTGAGCATTTCGAGAATGTCGTAAAGCACTTGTTCGGTGACATGCGCGCTTGTTTCATCCACGGTTAGCCAACTGTTGAAGCCCGTTTCAGCCGTACGCTCAACCAGTTGGCGAAACTCAGCTGAGTGAATGCCCTGGGCGAGTTCATCCACTAGCCGCTGAGCAACCCCACTAAGAGAGGCCTGCATAGCGTTTGAGGCTGTGTTTCCCATGGGGAGGCGGTGTAGTTTTTGAATTTCTGGGCTTTCCCGTAGTGTTCGGCTAACTAAGTCATCAATCGCCGCCATGATAGTGGTACGGTTTTGTTGATAGGCTTGCCCCACAGTTGTTTCTAATCGCTGAGCAATTTCATGAATTAGCTGGGCCTTGCGAGGGAGGATAACGCGATCAATGACCCGCTCTGTTAGTGAATCGCTAGCCACAATTTGCTCTTGTACATTACCTAGTAAGCGCAGTGCAATGCGGTCGGAAAGCTCTTCTAGCAGGATATCGTAATACTTGGCAAAAAAGCGGTAGCTGTCCCAACTTGTTACATCAATCAAGCGCAGTCGATGCAGCCGATTTAATAGCGATACCACGCGCAGCACGCGCAATAAGCGGAACCCGCTGAGTGGAATGCAGCCCAGTACGTCATACCAGTGGACAAACGGGTAGAAAAACCAGCGGTGATAACGGCGTTCGGCAATCGCTACCGCCCATCCCAGCAGTACATCCGCTATAAAGATACCGACAAAAAACAAATCAATAGTAATAAAGCGGCTGTGAACTACTGAATCGTAAAACGCGTGGAAACTGGGTGTAAGGCTGGCAATAGCATCGTTAATTGGCCCAATCAGAAACAGCGAGTCAAACAGTAGCAGGCTAAGGTTGATAATAACCGCAGCGAGAATAAAAAAATCCCAACCGATATGCGCATACTCAACGGTTTTAGGTAGGTGTGGGTAGCGCTCCCTGACGGGCATGAGGGCTCCTTGCTCTGCGGTGTGTTTTAGCGTTAAGAGTGGTGTTGATGGTGGTGTTGATGGGTAAGCAACTCTTCTTGCTCTGCTTGCTTACGTAGTTTTTTACGCAGTGCTGCTTTTTCAAATCGTAGTTTCTGTAGCGAGGTTTTAAGGGCGAGTGGTGGCACTAGCGCGGGCTTGCCATTTGAATCTACCGCCACCATGGTGAGATAGCAGCTATTGGTGTGACGAATCAGCTTTTCACGAATATCTTCGGCCACTACCTTAACCCCGATCTCCATAGAAGAGCGCCCTACGTGGTTAACGCTAGCTAAGAAAGTCACCAATTCGCCGACATGAATCGGCTGTTTAAACAACACCTGATCGACGGAAAGCGTGACAACATAGTGACCCGAATAGCGGCTTGCGCAAGCGTAGGCCACCTCATCGAGTTTTTTAAGAATAGCACCGCCGTGTACTTTGCCACTGAAATTGGCCATGTCGGGTGTCATTAACACGGTCATGGAGAGTTCATGCTGGCCGGGTAGGGCGCTATGTTCAACGTGGGCGTCTGACATACATAAAAACCTACATAGAGAAAAATGCCCGCCCCAAGGGGCGGGCGCTAAACAGACAGTTAGTGTTCTAAAACTATCACGACGTTAGTGGCTATCACTTCTTAAAACCATACTAGGCCAACAGAAATGATAATGCCGGTGATAAACAGTTGGATGAGGCAGAAGCCCATGATGTCTTTCGCTTTCAGACCTGCGATAGCCAATACTGGCAGTGCCCAGAAGGGCTGTAATAAGTTAGTCCAGGCATCGCCCCAGGCGACTGCCATAGCCACACGAGAAATGTCAGCACCCAGCGCTTCTGCGGCAGGTAGCATAACAGGCGCTTGAACGGCCCATTGGCCTCCGCCGGAAGGTACGAACAGGTTTACGATGCCCGCGCTTAGAAATGACCAGAAAGGCAGTGAAGTCGCGGTGGCGAAAGAGACTAACCACTCCGACATGCTTTGGGCCAATCCCGACTGCACCATGATGGCCATAATGCCTGCGTAGAAGGGGAATTGAATGACAATACCTGCGCCGCCTTTAATAGCTTCATTTAAGCTATTGAGCAGGTTGCGTGGGGTACGATGCAGCACAATAGCCAAGAATAAAAACAGGAAATTGACGACGTTGAGGTTTAAGCCACCGCTACGCAGTAGAAAGTGGTCAAGCAGGAACAGAAGCCCTGGTACGCCCACTAAAAGGGCTAGCGGCATGCTATTCTCGAGCTTTTCCGCTGGGCGGGTAATACGGCCCTGAACTTCAGGTTCATCGTCTAGCAGCTTGGCATCTACATACACGCTGTCTTTTTCATCTGGCAGCATCAAGCGGTTAACCAGCGGTACGGCGATAAACAGACAAATCACAATTGCTAAGTTAAAGAAGGCAAAAATAGTCGAGCCGGTACCAATAACGCCTATTTGGTCAGCGGAGAAGTGGCCTTCCGTTGCAATGGTTAGCGGAATTGAACCCGCAAGGCCACCATGCCATACAACGAAACCAGAGTAAGCGCTGGCAACTAGAAGACGGTAGTCAACCCGTATCAAACGGGCGAGTTCCTTGGCAAATAGTGCCCCAACAACCAGCCCAAATCCCCAGTTAATCCAACTGGCAGCAAGCGAAACGAGCGTTACTAAAATAATCGCGCCACCAGGGCTTTTCGCGGTGCTAGCGATTTTCTGCAGAATGCGTTTTACCGGTGGCGAGCTTGCCAGCATAAAGCCAGTGACGAGCACCAGTAACATCTGCATGGAGAAGGTAAGTAGTCCCCAGAAACCATCACCCCACATACGCAGTACGGCCAACGGCGTTTGGCGCTCAACGGCGATGGCAGCAATGGAGGCAATTAACGTAAGGAGCAGAACAAAGATATAGGGATCTGGCAAGTAGCGCTCAACCAGCTTAACGGCTGGTTTTGATATGAGTTTTAGCATGAGTGCTCTCTTTATTCGTTATTAGGAAGTGCGTGGCTAATATACGGCGGTACAGCGATTTTTTCATCCATTGTCAGGTGCTTGCTCTGGTACTTATGCCGATGCTTATTTAGGCGCTTGCTTAGATACACCCTATTACGGTAGCCCAGTTGGCAACTACTAAGCGTGATGGGCTTCAACGGTGGAACGGAGCCATGCGATTAGCGTTGTAGGTTTCACGATAGGAAGCTTTAATTTTGAGGGCACCAATGGCGTTGGCGATAGTGGTAATAGTAGGCAATCAGTACCGCTGAGCGTGTGAGCATAAAGAGCGAAAAGGCTAGCCACAAACCATGGTTGCCAAGCCCTTGAAAAAGCCACCAAGCAGGTAAGTAAACTGCTAAACCGGTAAAAATGCTGTTGCGCATTTCGCGCACGGCGGTAGTGCCAATAAAGACGCCGTCGAGTAAATAGCTCCATACGGCAATCAATGGCATCACTATCATCCACGGCAGGTAGCTCGCGGCGGTAGCACGAACTTCTGCTAGCCCTGTCAGCAGGGCGACTAAGTAATTTCCGCCTAATGCGAAGGCAAGGGTGGCTGCCGTGGCTGTCCATAACGAGAAACGCGCAGCCGCTCGAACGGTTGCGGCAAATTCACCCCAGTCTCGGCGCCCATAGGCGCGCCCCACCAGCGATTCCGCCGCGTGGGCGAAGCCATCGAGTGCATAGCTAGTCAGCATAATAAATTGCAACAGCACGGCATTAGCGGCTAATACAGTGTCGCCCTGGCGCGCTCCTTGAGCGGTAAAAAAGGCCATGGCAAACAGCAGCCCTAAGGTGCGCACAAACAAATTGGCGTTAACACTAAATAGCGCTGAATAGGCTGACAGCACCAAAAGACGCTGCCGTTGAAAGCAGCCTTCCAGATGGCCAAGCTGGCGTAGGACTAAATAGCCACCAAAGGTGAGCGCGCTATAGTCGGCAATTACGCTGGCCAGGGCAACGCCGCCGCTGGTCATTCCTAGCCCCACCACAAACCAAAGATCGAGCACGATATTGACGCTGTTGGTCAGCACTAAAATCATTAGCGTGACGCGGGCATTCTGTTGGCCCAAAAACCAACCGAGGATGGCGTAGTTCGCAAGCACTGCCGGGGCTGACCAAAGCCGTATTTCAGCATACTCACGTGCCAGTGGCGTCGCCGCTTCGCTGCCATCTAACAGCCATAGGCCGAGCGAAATCAGCGGCGAGCCAAAGATAATCAGCAGTGCGCCAATAACGAACGCCATAATGAGTGACTGACCTAGCAAGTTGCGCACATCGCTATGCGCTTCGCGCCCAATTGCCTGGGCCACTAGGCCGGTGGTGCCCATGCGTAGAAAACCAAATCCCCAGTAGAGGAAGCTAAATAGCGTTGCACCGAGGGTCACGGCAGCCAAATAGCGAGAGTCGGGCAGATGCCCGACGACCGCCGTATCAACCAGGCCCAATAAGGGAACGGTTATATTCGAAAGAATAATGGGCCAAGCAAGGGTCCAAATACGCACGTCTTAGGGCTCTAGGCCGCAGTAATAATGCGGTATTTCTCCATGAGCTTCTCGTGGCTTTCGGGACGCTCTGGGTCGAGAGGAATACAGTCCACTGGACACACTTGTTGGCACTGGGGCTCATCAAAGTGCCCTACACATTCTGTGCATAAATTGGGATCAATAACGTAAATCTCATCACCAGGAGAGATGGCGTCATTGGGGCATTCAGGTTCGCAGACGTCGCAGTTAATGCATTCGTCGGTGATCATTAGGGCCATGGGCATACCTCACGAATGGCTTAACGCCCAGGTAGTGATATACCTGAGCGTTTTACTCAACATTATCGATAGCTAGATAGTGTAGTGCTTACGCAGTGCCTCTGCGACCTGCGGATGAACAAGCGGTGAAATATCGCCGCCCAGCTTGGCGATTTCACGCACAATAGTGGACGAAATATAGGAGTTTTCCACCGCTGGGGTGAGAAATACGCTCTCAAGTTCAGGGTTTTGCGCACGATTCATATTGGCTAGCTGTAGTTCGTATTCGAAATCCGAGACAGCCCGTAGGCCACGTAGAATAATGGTGGCTCCCTGTTCATGCATCATGGTAGTCAACAGTGTTGAAAAGCCGATGACCTCTACGTTAGGTAGCGAAGCACACACTGTTTTGGCCAGCGCGATGCGAGTTTCTAGCTCAAGGCTAGGCCGCTTGCCGGGGCTGGCTGCGACCGCAATAACTACCTTATCGAACATCCGCGCACCGCGCTCAATAAGGTCAAAGTGGCCGTTGGTGATAGGGTCAAAAGTGCCAGGGTAAACAGCAATGTTTACACGTTGATCGCTCATTTTGGTGTCTCCTGTTCGTCAAGCTGACCGAAAGGGTTGTCCGCCGTGAGCGAAACGGCGTGTTCATAACCTGGAATATGAATACGGTCGGCATGAATCTCAAGCTCTGGGCCTTCGAGTACCGCCTCACCGAACTGATAGCGAGGCGCATAGTGCCCACGGTCAGCACTTTCTAAATAAGCCTCAGCATTTGCTCGAACAGCTTCTCGGCGTGTTTTCCAAGCGTTGATAGCTGCACTACCATGACGTTTGATGAGCAAGCGCTCGGTGACCTGGGGAGAGAGCACTACGCCGGTGGCATTATTGCCGCCAAACCCTTTGGCATTAATAAAAGCGGCATCGGCGTCAAACGCCACTGGGGTGGTAGAAAAGCGAAGCCGCTTAGCGAATACATCATCCGCGACTGCATCCAAGGTGGGAATGCCGGGCAGCAGCCCATGGGCAAAGCTACCCAGTGCACTTACCAGTTGGTCGCCTGCTGCAGACCCTTGGGAGTGGCCGATAAATGCTTTAATGGCGACCACTGGCCAGTTCTCGATACCATTTGCGCGGGCAATTTCATCGAAAACATGGGATTCGGTAGTACGGTTTTTAGGGGTGCTGGTGCCATGGGCATGCAGGAAGGTACGCTCTTTGAGCGCTTTTTCGCCCAGCATATCTTTTACTAAAGCGGCGGCTTTACCTAAGGTGATGTAGTTGCCAATGCCGGGGGCGGAAATAGAGCGCTTAAAACCGTCGGCGTTAACGAATACATCGGGCACCGCACCTAAAATATCCGCCCCTAATTCAAGCGCTAACGCATCGTCCATTAACAGCACGAACTGGCTCGCTTCCGCCATGGTGAAGCCACAGTTACGCGCGAATGGGCGACATGCGCGCTGGTAGTCGGCGTTGGTAAGCAGCTCTAAAGAATCCAGTGCTTTCAGACTGGCATCATCGGCCAATGCGCCCATGGCACGAAAGCCTTCGATGATTTCGGGGGTGATTGGCGCATCGGCGGTGCCTACCATAACGACCCGGCATCGTCCGGCACGGATGTCATCAATACCCAGGCGCAGATTATATAAAAAGCTGGCGCAGGCACCTAAGGCTGCACCAGTACTACCCACGCTGCCTAATACATAGGCATTGAGGAAGTCGGCAGGCATTTGCCCATAGCCTAGCGGCATTTGCTTAGAGGTAGCGCGCTGACCGCTAACCAAGCTCTTGAGCAACCCCCCCCATCCTTGCTCATCCAACTGGCCGATGGAGTTGCCCGCGTATACCGCAATATGGTCAGGGTCTAGCCGTTGGCGAATCGATTCCCAAGCGAGCCCGCTAGCACCTAGGCAGTCACTAGCAGCAAATATTGCCATAGACAGCCCGCGTGGATGATGCACGCTGCGGTAAAGGCTGGCGGGGTCGAAGCCACTGGGCAGTTGGGCAGCCGCACGCACCTTTGGTTCTAAGGCGTCAGGCAGTAGGGCACTAAAGTTTCCCGCAGGCACGGTGACAGCGACTTCCTTCGCATCAAGGTCCTCTACCTGCCATCCTTCAGGTAACTGTTCGGGAAGCTGGCGGCGGCGCAAGGTAAAGCGCATCGGCTCGGTTAGCGTCATTTCTGCCCGTCGGTTGGCTGGCAAGCCGGGAGCGAGAAAGCGCGGGTCTTCGTTGCGCCGAATCAATGTGTGATTAAGCACATGATCGCGCAGGGTTTGAGCGGCAGGGGCAATGGCCTGGCCAGCACTATCATGCCCGCCGTTATCGTAATGCTCGGCAAGGCGCATTAGCGCTGCCAAGCTTGCCAGTGTTTGGCGCTGTTGGTCAGCTGGAAGAGCATCAAGCACGGTGCGGCGGAAGGCCTGATGGCCCGAGGTTCTGCCGGCGGGATTGATGCCGCCCATGCCGACAATCACCGGTAAGTGTGACAAGCCGGGTTCCTCGTGGTGCGGTGGTTTTAGTAACAGTTATTGTCAGAGGCGTAGCAAAAAAGTGCTGCTCATCTGAGCTTAATAATACGCTTGGGCGTGATCATAGCACCGGGCATACAACGGCGTCATGCCGCGTGCGCGGTAGACTGGTAGAATCACGTTTTTTTTAAGCAGGGGATGGCATGCAGCATACATCACGACCCGTGGTTTCCAATCAGCCAGGCCCGCATCAAGATGTGGCACGCCGGGTGGCACGTGCCTTGGAAAACCCGCTGCGGAAGCCAATCGCTGCGCATACGCAACAAGCGTTTCAATACGCCCAAACGTGGTTAATAAATCAGCAAGCGCCGTTGATTTTAGACGCTGGTTGCGGCGTGGGTCTTTCGACCCGCCGCTTAGCAGAGAGGTTTCCAGCGCATGCGGTGATCGGCATCGACCGCAGCGAGGATCGGCTACGTCGAGATCATGGTGAGCTGCCTACTAACGCGCTGTTGGTGCGGGCTGACCTTGTCGATTTCTGGCGTCTAGCTGAACAAGCAAACTGGGCGCCCGAGCGCCACTATCTGCTTTACCCCAACCCTTACCCAAAAGCAGCGCATTTAAAAATGCGCTGGCATGGACATCCTGTTTTCCCCACACTGCTAGCCCTTGGTGGGCATTTAGAAGTGCGAACCAACTGGCAGTTATATGTGGAAGAGTTTGCTCTGGCGACCGCTCTGGTAACGGGTAAGCAGGCATTGATTGCCTCGTTGGCTCCTAACGGCAGCTATTTAACGCCATTTGAAGCAAAGTATGATCAAAGCGGGCAAGCGCTTTGGCAGTTGCAGATTGAATTGGAGCGGACATGACGTTTGTATATCTAGTGCTGGCTATTGTTGCCGAAGTTATCGCTACTAGTGCTCTCAAGTCTTCAATGGGGTTCACGCGACCGCTTCCAAGCGTCATGGTTGTTGTTGGTTACGGCGTAGCGTTTTATTTGTTGAGCCTCGTGTTACGGACCTTGCCTGTGGGTATTGCCTACGCCATTTGGGCAGGTTTGGGCATCGTATTGGTCACGCTGGTTGGTATTGTGGTTTTCGGCGAAAAACCTGATTTACCCGCCGTTATTGGCATTAGTTTGATCGTGGCTGGAGTAGTCGTACTTCAAGTCTTTTCAAAAATGAACGTGCATTGAGGAAGGTAAGCGTGACGTGCTCAGATATTAAGTGCTCGGATATGAAGTTTTCAGCGGTTAATCATTTGGTTAAATCATCCATATGCCGCTGGCGTCGGGCGTTAGTCATTGGTGTAGCCAGCACTGTATTGTGTGCAAGCCCAGCACTGTATGCCGACTTCAGCCGCCTTGGTCAGCTAGAAAGCAAAGGTTTCTCTATTAGCGCTGAAGCGCGCTTACTCGATGCGGATACCGGCAGTAATGCATTATTGGGTAGCCTAAACCCTGATCGTCAGCTGTCGCCAGCTTCGGTCACTAAAGCCTATCTGTCTGCTGCGGCACTCAATCGTTTTGGGCCCCAGCATCGCTTTACCAGCCAACTCGTCAGCACAGGCAACGTGGAAAATGGCGTGTTGCGCGGCGACTTGGTATTCGAAGGTGGGGGGGATCCAGGACTGACTACTGAAGACCTTTGGCGGTTAGTTCAGCGCCTGCAGCTGGCCGGTGTGCGCGAAGTGGATGGCGCGTTGATTGTTAGTCAGTGGCGCTTTGGTCCTGTGGAGTGTATTACCACAGACCGTTGTAATGCACGTACCCGTGTCACCAACGCTTACAGTGCGCCGCTCACCTCGGCAGGTGTCAACTTTGGTAGCTGGTGCGCCAATATAGCCCCTGCGGCAGCAGCGGGAGAGCCTGCACGCGTGGGATTATGCGATAGTCAGGCGCCGCTAGTTGCGATTGATAACCAAGTTATCACGCGCCCGGCAAATAGCGGCACTGACATCAGTGCAGAGCGCATTACCGACGAGCGTGGTGATGTCCTGCGCCTCACTGGGCAGATTTCAACCAATGCTTCCGCCCGTGATGTTTACCGTGGCGCCGGCGATGCAGCAGAGAAAACGGCACAAGTATTGTTGAGCATGCTAAATCAGGCAGGTGTCAGCGTGCGTGACCCATGGCGGGTTAGTTCAACACAACCACCTAGCAGTGCACAGCGTTTAGCGGCAGTGGATAGTAAACCGCTCCAGGAGCTGCTGCTACGTACCATGAACTACTCTAATAATTACATGGCTGATGTGCTGGCGCTGAATCTGGTGGAAACACCCCAGGCGCAACTGCGCCAGGCAGGACAGGCGATAGAAGCCTATGCGCAGAGCTTGTCTGGCCACGGGCCGCTGACGTTACATAGCGGTAGTGGGTTGACGACGGATAACCGTACCTCCGCTCATGGTGTCAATGTGATGTTGGAGGACATGTTTCACCAAAGTGCCTTGTTCCCTAGCTTTGTTGCTTCCTTTCAATCGCCCGCCAATGGGGTTATGCGCTTTATTCGCCGTGGTTCACCGACCTTCCAGAATAACGTCATGTTGAAAACAGGTACGCTCAATCAGCCGTTTGCTGTTCGTGCTGTCGCGGGCTATTTCCGTACTTCTCAGGGGCGTTGGGGCGTGTTTAGTGTGCTAGTTAACGGTAGCGGCAGCACCCCTTATCTTAGTTGGCCCGAGGTGTTAGATCCGCTGTCGCTGGATTTAGATGCGATGATATTGGCTAATTAATCTTAACTTTACCGCCGAGGCAACGGGCATGAAGCCAGGACATACGGGATTAACCCATTTACTGCACTCAACGCGCTATTCATGGAAAGGGCTAAAAGCCGCTTTCAGAAATGAAGCTGCGTTTCGACAAGAAGTGGTTATTGCAGCGGTATTGCTGCCGCTGGCTTGGTGGATTGGAGAAGGGCCTATTAGCTGGCTGCTGCTGGTTGGCAGCCTGTTTCTTGTGCTAATTGTGGAGCTGCTTAATAGTGCCATCGAGAATGTTGTTGACCGCATTGGCACCGAGCATCACGTACTTTCAGGGCGTGCTAAAGATATTGGCTCGGCGGCGGTTATGCTGTCGTTGATCATGGCAGGCTTAACCTGGGGGCTGTTAGGCTGGCAAAAACTGATGGGCTAATTTGCTGCCACGCAACTCATACAGTGGTTAGCTCCATTAACAAACATAATAGATGCTTGGCGGAGAGGTGGTTATGCAGTTAAACGACGCGTTTTTACCCCAGGATGAGTTGCCAATAGCGCTTAGGCCTTCTGCACAGCGTGCATGGCAGCGGTTAAGTGAAGCGCTTAGCCAAGCTGATAATATTGCCTCAATGACCAAGCAACCGTTGCCTTCTAGCAGTTGGGAGGCACTTTCCAACACGCGCCGTGAAGCGTTAGCGAAAGTCGTTTCTATCTCAAGCTTTGCCCTAGATACCTTAGCGCGCTTTCCCCACTGGCTAATTGATTTGGATGTGGCTGGTGAGCTGGATGCGACGGCAAGTAAAGAAATGCAAGCAAGCTGGTTGGATGATGCGCTGGAGAATGCCGATGAAGAAGAGGCTATGCATCGTGCTATCCGCCGTTTTCGTCGTGCCCGCATGCTTGGCATTGTATGGCGTGACCTGAATCGCCCTGACGGTTACACCATGTGGGACACCGCTCAGGCGGTCTCGTGGCTGGCGGAAATTTGTATTGAAGCTGCGCTAAGCTGGCTTGAGCGTTTTTATGCCCCTCGCTGGGGGGTGCCTACGACGCGCGCGGACGGCTCGGATCAGCGGCTTGTCGTACTAGGCATGGGTAAGCTCGGCGCGGGAGAGCTCAATCTCTCATCTGATATCGACCTGATCTTCGCCTTTCCTGAAAAAGGCGAGACCGAAGGGGGGCGTAAGCCTCTTGAACACCAGGAGTATTTCACCAAGCTTGGCCAGAAGCTGATTGCTGCTTTAGATGCCATGACGGCCGACGGTTTTGTCTTTCGAGTCGATATGCGCCTACGCCCACTGGGAGACGGTGGCCCACTGGTGGGCAGTTTTTCGATGCTTTCCAGTTACTATCAAGACCAGGGCCGTGAGTGGGAGCGCTATGCCATGCTCAAGGCTCGCCCCGTCGCAGGAGATATTGACGGGGGGCATGAGCTGCTCGCTAGTCTCAGACCGTTTGTTTACCGCCGCTACCTGGATTTTGGTGCAATTGAGTCGCTACGTGAACTCAAGGCGATGATCAATCGCGAGGTAAAGCGCAAGGGTATGCAAAGTAATATCAAGCTAGGCCCTGGTGGAATCCGAGAAGTTGAGTTTGTGGTACAGGCGTTTCAGTTGATTCGCGGTGGGCGCGATACCGAGCTTCAAGTGACGTCGCTTAAGACTGCCCTGAACCGGCTGCCCGAGCTGGGGCTATTACCCCAAACGGTCGTTGACGATCTGCTGCCGGATTATGCGTATCTTCGTGATGTGGAGCACGCTATTCAGGCGCTAGAAGACCGCCAAACCCAAACGCTCCCCGTTGATGATGAAGACCGTGAACGGGTCGCTTTTGCCTTGGGGCATGAAGACTGGCCTGGGCTCATCGCGCAGTTGGATGAAGTGCGCGAACGCGTCCGTCAGCACTTTGATGCAGTGATCGCGGATCCAGAAGAGGATAGCGATTCAGAAAGCAGCGACGACAATCTTGGCCTGTCGCAGTGGCGGTTACTGTGGCGCGGCGAGCTAGAGCAAGAAGAAGCGTTAGCATTGTTGACTGATGCCGGTTTTCTTGAACCTGCGAAAGCGCTTAAACGACTGCATGGTCTTTACCACTCCCGCCAGGTACAAAGTATGCAGCGTATTGGCTTTGAACGGCTTGATGCGCTTATGCCACTACTGCTGGTTGCGGTTGCGGAAAGTGACTTACCGGATAACGCGCTTAGCGGCGTTCAACCGTTGATCGAATCAGTGTTAAGGCGTACCGCCTACCTTGCACTGCTGCGTGAAAATCCCCAAGCGCTTGAACACCTAATGAAACTGTGCTCGTCCAGTCACTGGATTGCTGAACAGCTGGCGCGCTACCCCATCCTGCTTGATGAGCTACTAACGCCGGACACGCTCTACACCCCCGCTGACAAGTCACGTTTGGCAGACGAGCTACGCCAAACGTTGAGCCGCTTGCCAGAAGATGATGATGAGGCGCAGCTGGAAGCACTTCGCGTGTTTAAGCATGCGCAGATGCTTCACGTTGCTGCCTCGGATATCGCCGGAACACGCCATTTGATGAAGGTGAGCGACTACTTAACGTATATCGCTGAAGTTATTTTGGATGCCGTGCTAGCGATGGCATGGAAACATGTCACGCGTAAACATGGTGTGCCAGAAGGTCTCAATACACAGGAGCCAGCGTTTCTGATTGTAGGGTATGGCAAGCTGGGGGGCATTGAGCTTGGTTATGGCTCTGATCTGGACTTGGTTTTTCTTCATGATAGTGATGGGAAGGGAGTCACCGATGGCGCTAGGCCTATTGATACGCCAGTCTTTTTTACGCGATTAGGCCAGCGCATTATTCATCTATTAACGGCCATAACTCCGGCGGGTAGTCTCTACGAAGTGGATATGCGCCTGCGCCCCTCGGGCAACGCAGGTTTGTTGGTTACCTCATTAGATGCCTTTGCAGAGTATCAGCGCCAAAACGCCTGGACCTGGGAACATCAGGCGTTAGTACGCGCTCGCGTCGTAGCAGGAAATACTAAGCTTGCGGAAAAATTTGATGCAATCCGTGGTGAAATGTTGTGTCGTGAGCGTGACCCACACGCTCTGAGAGACGATGTTGTTAACATGCGCCATAAAATGCGTGATCACCTTGGTTCAAAAGGGCAGGGTTCAAAAGGTCAGGGTTCAAAAGGACAGCCAGATAATGCAGAAGGGGAAGTGTTTAGCCTGAAGCATGATGCGGGAGGCATGGTCGATATCGAATTTCTCTGCCAGTACGCAGTGTTATCACTCGCTCACGACACACCTGCATTAATAACGTATAGCGATAATATCCGCATTTTAGAAACTCTCGCGCAGAGTGGGCATCTCACCGAGTCAGAAGCGGAGCAGCTTCGGGAAGCGTATCTCGCTTATCGTAGCCATACCCATCGTGCGGCGTTAACTGGGGAAAAAACCATCGTTGATGCACAGGCATTCAAAGCCCATCGTGATGTGGTTATCGCACTTTGGCAGCGTTTTCTTGAACCTTGATTGGCGAGGTGAGTGTTTTTCAGTAGCATCGATAGGGAAGATAGCCTGATAACAATAAGGATGTACTCCCTATGCCAGCTACAGTTCGTCTTTACGCCCTCCGATCGGCGGAGGGCGCATGATCGGTCATATTCTTGCCACTTTGTTACCGGTGTTCTTAATTGCTGGCTGTGGTGCGGTCTATGGGCGTTACCGTAACCCTGATATTCGTAGTCTCAATACGCTCAATATGGAGCTATTTGTTCCACTGCTGGTATTTGCTGTGCTGGCAGATCGCCAAGCCCCTTTAGCAGATTATGCGTGGCTTGCCATTGCGGCGGTGGCCGTAGTGCTTGGGTCTGGTTTGGTGCTTTGGCCGGTAGCTAAATGGCTGTCGCTGGATACAAAAGTGTTTTTGCCGCCAATGATGTTTAATAACTCTGGCAATATGGGGGTGCCACTATTGGTGCTTGCCTTTGGGCCAGAGGTGCTGCCAGCCGCAGTGGTCGTGTTTATTGTCGAGATGCTACTGCACTTCTCAGTGGGTCTTTATATGTTGGACCCACGCACGTCACTTTGGCGACTGTTACGCATGCCCATTGTTGCTGCAAGCCTAGCAGGGTTGGTAGTTAATGTGGGAAGCGTGCCGCTGCCGAGCTGGTTGTTGGAAGCAATGCATATGCTTGGTGGTATCTGTATTCCACTGATGCTGTTCGCGCTGGGCGTTCGGCTACTAGAAATTGACTTTAGTGACTGGCGGACTGGCCTGTTAGGCGCGGTGCTGTGTCCGCTTTCTGGCATAGTGATCGCACTTCCACTCATGTGGTTACTGCCGTTAAATCCGCTACAAACGGCCGTGCTACTGGTGTTTGCTGCACTGCCACCTGCAGTTCTGAATTACTTAGTGGCAGAGCAGTATAAACTCGCCCCACAAAAAGTGGCTTCATTGGTGCTGATCGGCAATTTAGGTAGCTTAATCGTTATGCCGCTGACATTAGCAGCGGCATTTGCCTGGATACAAGCGCCGCCTTAACAGCGGCGATATTCAACGGTTGATTAAGAACGGCGGTGTTCGTCTTTAACTTCGTAACTACCTTCTAGTGCATCGTACTGGCCCTTAGATGCATCACTGTGAGCGTAACCACCACCGATATCCTGAGCATGGTCAGCGCGCATTTGCTCCATGCGTTTTTTCATTTTATGGCGGACAAAAGGCATCATTGCCCATCCGATAAGCAGGAAAAAAAGTCCGAGCACGACACCAACGATCATCAGCGCTCCAAACGCTAGCCATGTTAGTAGCAGTTTAAAGCTACCCATTAGACCAGTTGGCTGGGTTTGGGCTGCCCGTGCACGCCACTGGTTAGCAGCTTGCCACGCGGCATTGCGTTGATCGCGATTCATTTGCGGCATGAAAGCCTCCATCGTTCGTATGCATTTGTTGGAACACAGACGGGGTGTCAAGTTCCTGGCCTGGGTTAACATTTCTTTATTTTGGGGGCGGCAACCCGTTATATGCCTATGTTAGGTTAATGGCCTAACTTGGTACGTTTGATGTTAAGTAACTGGTATACATTCGGTATTTCATAATGCCAGCATTTATCTGTACCGTTTGCATTATGGTACACAACGCTCATCTAACAGGATGGTTATATGGCAAATCATGGCGGTAAGTCGGTTTTTGTCGCATCAGCGATCATTATATTCGGCTTAGTTATTATTGGCGCTGCATTTCCAGAAGGCTTTGGTAATGCAGCCCAAGCAGCGCTTACATCAATTACTGAGCTGTTTGGCTGGTTTTACTTATTTTCAGTATTTGGTTTTGTGGTTTTTTTGATCGGACTTGCACTGAGTAAGTACGGAAAAGTGCGTCTTGGCCCTCAAGATAGCACGCCTAGCTACAGTTTTTTCTCTTGGATTAGCATGTTGCTGGCTGCCGGTTTTGGCGTCGGGCTGGTGTTCTATGGGATGGCTGAGCCAATGACTCACTATATTAATCCCCCTTATGGCGATGTTCCTGCCGAAACGGATGCTGCCGCACGCTATGCCATCCAATACAGCTACTTTAACTGGGGCATCCACCAGTGGGCGGCGTTTTCTGTTGTGGGCTTGATTATTGCCTACTTTCAATTTCGGAAAGGGCAAGCCGGGCTGGTGTCTTCTGTACTCTCTTCGGTGACGGCTAAACATCCCCGCGTTCGCCCTTACGCATCATGGTTGGATATTTTTGCCGTGGTTGCCACCGTTATGGGGGTTGCCACTTCGCTTGGTTTAGGTGTGTTGCAAATGAATGGTGGCCTTAATGCGGTGTTCGGTTTGCCGGAAAATGGCTTTTGGCAGTTTGTTATTCTGTTTGTCATGTTCTGTGCTTATATGGCATCGACCTGGTCAGGCTTGGATAAAGGGATTAAGCGATTATCAAACCTAAACATGATTTTATGTATTGGCTTGATGCTATATGTGTTAATTACCGGCCCTACCGTTGCTATTTTAGAGACTATTACCTTAGGTATTGGTGATTACTTACAAAATTTTATCGGTATGAGTCTGCGGATTTCCCCTTATAGCGATAACGAGTGGGCGAGCAGCTGGACTATCTTCTATTGGGCATGGGTGATTGCCTGGTCTCCCTTTGTCGGTACCTTTGTGGCACGGGTTTCTCGAGGTCGTACGATTAAGGAGTATGTCTTTGGCGTACTGTTTGTGCCGCCGCTATTGGCCTGTTTATGGATTGGCGTATTTGGCGGTGCTGCGCTTAATTTGGAAATGTCGGGCAGTGATGTAGGGTTGGCGGCCGCTACTGAAGCCAATATTACCGTAGCGTTATTCGAGATGTTCGAGCTGATGCCTTTCACCGGGGTATTGTCGGTAGTAGCTATGATGCTTATCTTTATTTTCCTGGTAACGTCAGCTGACTCTGCGTCTTATATCGTGGCGCAAATGACCGATAACGGTTCTATCAATCCACCTCTATACAAGCGCATTATTTGGGGAGTTTTGATCGCGGCGATTTGCTTAACGTTAATAGTGGCGGGGGGGCTTTCTGGTCTCCAGTCGGCAGCAGTGCTTTCAGCATTACCGTTTACCTTTATTTTGTATATGATGATTGTAGTGTTAGTTCGCGAGCTAAGGGCTGACCGCAAAGCGATGCTGACGCAGTTATATCGTCGCCATGGGGAAACGCCAGTGGGTGCCGATGCGTTTGAAGCGGAGCAGTTGGGTGAAGAAGAGCGCCTACGCCGTGCTCCAAGCGTCGTCAATCGGCGTATTAATAGCTAAATCATTCGCTTATTTACAGGGAACGCACACATGGACAAGGCGTGCTAATGGCCCGGCAAGGACACCACGGTGCCACGAGGAAAAAGCCCAAAAGAGTGGTTTTTGATCGCTGGCTGGATCGCATTGTCACCGTTGCTGTGGTCACAGCGATGGTGGTGGGTACTGCGGCCGTGGCAGCCCACTGGTTGCTATGAATTGGATTGCCATGGATGGTTCAGCAACAACGATCAGCGCGTTACGCTCGGCTATGCCGAGCGTTTGTTTTTAAGGCCCCGACCGCGGTTAAGCCGCTTTTCTGAATAAACACATGCCATCTTATCGTCATGAACTAACTGCCGTTAATATGGTGATGACGCTACTACACACTTTTTGAGAGAGCCTGCATGCTGCCTGCTAACCCCGCCAAGGTTGCTCCCGCCTACGCATCGCGACGTGAAATATTTGGCTGGGCAATGTTTGATTTTGCCAACCAAGCTTACACCTTGCTGATTATCACCGTTGTGTTTGGAGAGCTTTTCACAACGGTCATTGTAGGCGATCGAGGAGATGGCTTTCGCCTAGCGAATTTTTTGTGGAGTCTCGCGTTGGCATTGAGCTATCTCATGGTCGTATTAACTGCCCCGCTATGCGGCGCGGTGATGGATTATCGAGCAGAAAAAAAGCGCTTTTTATTAATTAGTTACCTCGCTACCGTGGCAACTACTGCCATGCTGTACTTTGTCGAGCCTGGCTATGTGGTGGTGGGGCTGCTGTTAATCATACTGTCAAACTACGCTTATTCGATGGGTGAGTCGTTTATTGCCGCTTTTTTGCCAGAGTTAGGGCCGCCTGATGCGCTAGGTAAAATTTCAGGATTTGGTTGGGCGCTTGGCTATATTGGAGGCCTTTTTGCTGCTGGTTTTACACTGATGGTGCTGGGGGAGGCCACCGCCGACAACTTTGAGCGCATACGTTGGGTGGGGCCCTTTGCTGCAGGTTTTTTCTTGGTGGCGGCTATACCCACTTTTCTGTGGATGAAAGAGCGTGGTGTTCCTCAGCCCCATGGTGTTTCCTATCGACGTATTGCGATGCAGCGTGTGCGTTCAACGTTTGCCGAGCTGCGCTATTTTAAAGACTTAACCATCTTCTTAGTCTCGCTGCTATTCTCGATGGCAGGTGTCTACATCATTATTGCGTTTGCCTTTATTTATGGCGCTCAAGTAATTGGTTGGGAAGAGGGTGTGCGCAATATTATGTTTATTATTGTGCAAGTAACGGCAGCGGCAGGCGCGTTGGGGTTCGGGTTTCTACAGGATAAGCTGGGTGCTAAACGCACATATCAAATGACCTTGGCACTTTGGGTCATCGCTATTATCGCAATATGGGCGACGCCAGAGCTAACCGACTGGGTGAATAGCCGTTATGCCGTAGAGTGGCAGGCACAGCACGTTTTCCTGGTAGTTGGCTGTTTGGCAGGTCTTAGCCTGGGGTCTAGCCAGTCAGCCAGCAGGGCGCTGGTAGGCTTGTTTTCGCCACTGGAGAAGTCCGCCGAGTTTTTCGGCTTTTGGGGGCTTGCTAATAAATTGGCAGGGGTATTTGGAATTGTCATGCTAGGCGTTTTGCAAACGTTAATTGGTCTGCAAGCGTCTATCCTACTATGTGTGGCACTGTTTGTTATCGCGATGCTGATATGCGCTGTGGTTAATGAACAACGGGGGCGCGATGCTGCACTCGCCTGGGAAAGGAGCGTTTAGCTCGGAGGTGGCATATGAAAATCCTCGCTATGCAGCGTGGTGGTATCGCCCTAATGCTACTCTTTTGGATGCTACTATTGGCCGGGGGTACATGGCTGCTGGATGGGGGTTTTGAAAAGGTAATGACCCCGAATGCCCATGTAATGTATGCCTCTCCCGAGGATGGGCCTGTTAGTTTAACGCGCAACCGTGCAGGCCATTTTGAAGCGCCAGGTAAAATTAATGGTAAACCGGTTACATTTTTGTTGGACACTGGAGCTACCTATGTTGCAGTACCCGGCAACTTAGCTAGCGAGCTGGGGTTGTCGCCAGGGCGCAGTGCATGGTTTAACACTGCAAATGGGCGTGCAGAGGGAACGTTGACACAGTTAAATGAAGTGGTTTTAGGCAACATACGTATGAATGATGTGCAAGGCTCTATAAGCCCCGGTATGGAGAACGACACTGTGCTGCTGGGCATGAGTTTTCTTAATTTATTAACGATTGAGATACGTAGTGGAGAAATGCTGCTAAGCCTGCCTAAAGAGTGAAACTTACTTGTCGGCATCGGCACGATGTGCTTAGCTGAAAATTCATGGAAGTAAACCCGCTAAGGAGTCGTTATGGGTATTGAAGTAGGTGGATTACTGGGTCTTATTTGGCTGATTATCGTTATATGGGCCATTGTTAAAGTCGCTAAGAGTTCAGCCAGTGGCCTTGCAAAGCTATTGTGGATCTTGGCGTTATTGTTTTTTCCACTGGTTGGGCTGATCGCGTGGTTTCTACTTGGTCCCAAAGGGTAGCGAGCAACACGCTATCTCTAAATAATAAAAGGCAGTCCACTATGGTGGGCTGCCTTTTTAGTAACCCAACTATTAGGTTACTTAATGAAGCGCAACGTGGATGAGCGCATCAATCGTTTTACCCGCGTGGAGGTGCCTTGTAATGCCCAGGAATCGTTAGCTTTTCCCCATTAGGCAAGTCGCGCACTTGGGTGGGTACATAAACACGTTTGATAATACTTTTGGCTTTGCTGTTTCCCATGAAATCCTCCTCCTGTCAGATTGCCGACAGTTAGCCAACTCACATTAGCGCTTGGTTGCTTCAGAATCAAGGTACCTAGCAGGCAAATCATTGAATATACGATTAGGAAATAGCCAAGGGGCAGGCGTTTGAGTGGTTTTGAGGTATCCTGGGAAATATTACAGCCTGCGGTTATGTAAGGGTGAGCGGGTGATAACACAAACTGCCTAAGCGGAGTGAACATACAGGATGGTAGACCACTTGGAACAGCAATTTCAGGCGCTTGGGGCTCAAGACGCCGTAACACCAGATTATCCCGATCAAGATCATGTGTTGATTATTGAAGATGACCAGCGTTTGGCAGAGCTTACTCGCGACTACCTAGAAGCGAATGGCTTTCAAGTGACGCTGGAGGCGGATGGGGCTAAAGGCGTTGATCGTATTTTAACGCTTCAGCCTGACTTGGTGATTCTTGACTTAATGCTACCGGGTGAAGATGGCTTGGCTATTTGTCGTCGTGTACGGCCTAATTTTGCCGGCCCTATTATGATGTTAACGGCCCGTACTGATGATCTTGATCAAGTGCTGGGCTTGGAGATGGGGGCTGATGACTATGTGCCTAAACCGGTTCAACCTCGTGTGCTTTTAGCGCGTATGCGGGCGTTACTTCGTCGCGCGGATGCGCCTGCACCCGGTGGTGAAATGCGCTTGCGCTTCGAAAATCTAGAGATAGATAACGCCACCCGCGAAGCGTGGCTTTCTGGCGAGCGCATTGACCTTACCAGTGCCGAGTTTGATCTACTGTGGCTATTGGCAAGCAACGCGGGGCGAGTCTTGACGCGCGAAGAAATTTTCAATGAGCTGCGTGGTATCAAATACGATGGACAGGATCGTTCGATCGATGTTCGCGTATCGCGTATTCGTCCCAAAGTAGGCGATGATCCTAATCAGCCACACCGCATTAAAACGGTGCGCAGCAAAGGTTACCTTTTTGTTAAAGATAGTTAATTAATCGAGCGAGGTTAACCGTATGCGGCGAGTGTTGGGCCACGGTTCTTTTTTGAGATTTTATCTTCTGCTGGGCTTGGCACTTTGCGTCGTGTTTTTTATTGCGCTGGGTGGGCGCTCTTTTATTGAGCAGGTTCGTCGCGAAGATTATCGTGAACAACTCGCCGCGTTACCTATGTCGTTAATGACGCAGCAGCTAGCGTCAAGCCAAGTGGCTGAAAGAGAAGCCTCACTTGCGCGCTTTTCAGAACAGCTCGGCATGCAACTCTCACTTCAACGAATTGAAGATGCAGAGCTGAATTACTTTGAACGATCGCGTGTCGAGCGGGGGTCCGTTTTAGTGACCGGAGACCCTTGGAAGCTGCGGCAACGCATACCCAATGATGAGTGGATGCTAGAAGCGACGTTTGCCGCGTGGAGTGAGCAACAGTGGCAAGGCAGTATGGTATTGATTGGAGACTGGCTTGCCAGTATGCCTCCTGAAGCAAGAGCTGACGCTTTGGCTTCTCTGAACACTGGCAGCTGGCCGCTTTCACTGCTTGTTACTGCCCCTCACGGGCTCACCTCAGAGCAGCAGTTTCAGCTCGCGTTAGGAGGTGTGCTGACGCGTTTGGTTTCGGATAAGCTTTCCTTGTTGCTAATTTATCAACTGCCAGGCGAG
Organism: Halomonas qaidamensis; assembly: GCF_025917315.1. Classification (NCBI taxonomy): domain Bacteria; kingdom Pseudomonadati; phylum Pseudomonadota; class Gammaproteobacteria; order Oceanospirillales; family Halomonadaceae; genus Halomonas; species Halomonas qaidamensis. The sequence continues at coordinate 578,809 of NZ_CP080627.1, forward strand.
AACCAATGGTTACAGGCTGGTCCAACCTCTCGCGGTGATACGCTGCCGGTCAACTTGCACCTTCCTTTACTGGTAGGGTTGATGGTGGTGCTCAGCCTGATTATTTACTTAATTATGCGCAGTATCGAAGCGCGCATGGCGCGTTTAGAGCTAGCGGCAACCAGAATCGCCAGTGGCCGTTTGGAAACCCGTGTAAAAGTAGAGAGCGGTGATTTTTTAGGTCGAGTAGGCATGGCCTTTAATGGCATGGCGAATCAGGTCCAAAGTTTGCTAAGAGGCCAACAAGAGATGATTCGTGCAGTGTCTCATGAATTACGCACGCCGGTCGCTCGCATACGCTTTGCAGTACAAATGGTCGAAGATATGACGGATCAGCCTGCGATTCGTCGTCAGCTTCAGGGAATTGATGCTGATATCGCCGAGCTAGACGAGTTGGTTGATGAAATTCTCACCTACGCGCGTTTAGGAGGGGAATCCATTAATGGCGTAGAGTTGGAAATGGCGCTGGTTGAGTGTCGGGCAATGGCCGAGCGCGTTATTGATACGCTGTCACCGCTTCACCAAAGTTTATCATTAACGTTAGAAAGCAACTCAGAGGTTGAACTTTACGCAGAGCCACGTTATTTACAGCGCGCACTGCAAAACCTAGTCAGCAATGCTTGCCGCCATGCCAAGTCCCACGTCGTGATTCGTTTGTGTGACGAACCTCACCTGGTGCGTATCGATATTGAAGATGATGGGCCCGGCATACCGCCTGAGGCCCGCGGTGATATTTTTAAGCCGTTTGCTCGACTCGATAATAGCCGCGCACGTAGTTCTGGTGGTTATGGATTGGGTCTGTCCATTGTGCAAAAAATTATGGCAGGCCACGGGGGTAGCGTCACTGTTGATACCAGCCCTACACTTGGTGGCGCGCGTTTTACGTTGCTGATTCCTCGTCGCGAGTCGCCGGCTTAATGCCTGATAGCACTGCAAATGAGGTCTCTTTAGCGGTGCGCAAAAAGTCCTGCATCCAAGGCGCTTCTAAATTCTCCTCTCGAATAGCGGCATAAAGCGTGCTCCAAATGCCGTTCTCGCCCAGTTTTACGGCGCTAACATAATCCCGCTCTAAATACTCGGTGAGTGCCCAGTTGGGCAGTGCACAGACGCCTCGACCGCTGGCAACGAGCTGCATCATCATGATGGTGAGCTCTGCAGTGCGGATTTCTTTTGGTCGAACATTGGCGGGAGCCAAAAATTGGGTAAACACATCCAGCCGAGCGTGTTCGACCGGATAGGTGATTAGTGTTTCCTCGGCTAATGCTTTTGGTTCGATAAACGGACGGCCTGCAAAAGAGTGCTGTCGAGCAACCGCTAGCAGACCTTCATAACGAAACAGCGGCGCGTAGTGTACTCCTTCCAATGGCTGAGGATCGGCGGTGATCACCAGGTCTAACTGCTCTCTAGCAAGGGCAGGCAGCGGGTCGAAGTGGTGGCCACTGGGTATATCAATTTCGACCTCTGGCCAGTGATCGCGAAAGTAATCCACGGTTGGCATCAGCCATTGGAAACAGCTGTGGCACTCGATGGCCATATGCAGCCGACCCTGCTCCGTACCTGCCAAGCGCGCTAAGTCACGCTCAGCCTTACGTACTTCAGGCAAAATCTCATCTGCCAGTGCCAACAGGCGAAGCCCCGCTCTAGTGAATTCCACTGGGCGTGTTTTACGTACAAACAGTGCGCTGTCAACGCGGCCTTCCAAATCTTTTAACTGATGGGAAAGCGCCGACTGGGTTAGGTGAACCCGCTCAGCAGCCTCCACTAAAGAACCGGTTTCCCGCAGGGCGAGCAGCGTGCGCAAATGGCGTAATTCAATCATTGTGAGTATTTTTCATGTTTTGTATTAAAAACTTTAGTTTGATTCATGATTTTAAGATAAGCAGACTGTGCGAAATCATTCATGTTTAAAGGTTCCATCATGACAGTTTCTCATATTCTCGGCTATCCCCGGATTGGCGCTCAGCGCGAACTTAAAAAAGCCACCGAAGCCTATTGGAAAGGAGACATCTCACGGGACGAGCTTGAAACAACAGGGCAGGCATTGAGGCTCTCTCACTGGCAGACCCAGCAAAACGCTGGCCTCGACTTTGTCAGCGTTGGCGATTTTGCGTTTTATGACCAAGTACTTAATGTTTCCGTCATGCTGGGAGCGGTCCCCGCACGTTTTAATGCGCAGCACGAAGTGAGTGAAGGCAACGTTGATTTAGATACCGCTTTTCGTATGGCCCGTGGCCGAGCCCCAAGCGGTGAGCCTGCCGCCGCCTGTGAAATGACTAAGTATTTTGACACTAATTACCATTACCTAGTCCCTGAATTGCATGATGGGCAGGCGTTTACTTTAGCATCTGACCGCTTATTCAACGAAGTTAATGAGGCCTTACAGGCAGGTTTTACGCCGAAAGTGACGCTGACTGGCCCGCTCACTTGGCTGTGGTTGGGTAAAGCCAAAGGTGGTGAGTTCGATCGGCTGAGCTTGTTGGATAGTGTGCTGGATGTATACAGCGAAGTTCTTTCTCGCTTAGCGACACAAGGCATTGAGTGGGTGCAGCTAGACGAGCCTGCTTTGGTGCAAGACCTGCCCTTAGCGTGGCAACAGGCTTACGAACGTGCTTATCATCGCCTACAATCAGCCCCGCTAAAATTGCTTGTTGCCACTTACTTTGGTGGGTTAGGTGATAACCTTTCGCTTACGACACGCCTGCCAGTAGCGGGATTGCATATTGATGCTGTGCGTGGAGCCGAACAGGTAGAGAGCGTGGTTGATCGTTTAAGCCCTCATCAAGTGCTTTCGATTGGCTTGGTGGATGGGCGCAATATTTGGCGTGCTGATTTGGCGGCCCTAAGAGAGCGTCTGCTGCCCCTAAAAGTACGTTTAGGGCAGCGACTATGGCTGGCACCCAGCTGCTCATTGTTGCATGTGCCGGTAGACTTGGTTCAAGAAACTGAACTGGATAGTGAACTAACCAGCTGGTTGGCATTTGCGCGTCAAAAACTGGATGAAGTAGTGACTCTTACCCGGCTGATTGATAACCGAGCCACACCGGTTGATGAACAGCGGGTGAGTGAGGCAACGCGTGCCTTGGATACGCGCCGGGAATCGCGTCGCATTCATCAGCCTGCCGTGAGTGGCCGTTTGTCGGCGATAACGGCTCAAGATAGTCAGCGTCAGTCGCCTTATGCCCAGCGCAGCGTGTCTCAGCGTCGAGCGCTTGCACTGCCACTGTTTCCCACCACCACCATTGGCTCTTTTCCGCAAACAGGTGAAATACGCGCCGCCCGTCGGGCATTTAAAGCCGGTGAGCTGAGCCAGGCAGATTACGAAGCGCGTATGCGCGAAGAGATCGCATATGTCGTTGAGCGCCAGGAAGCGCTTGGTCTAGATGTGCCCGTTCACGGTGAAGCCGAGCGCAACGACATGGTGGAGTACTTTGGTGAACAACTTGATGGCTTTGCTTTTACGCGCTTTGGCTGGGTGCAAAGCTATGGTTCCCGCTGCGTAAAACCGCCGATTATTTTCGGTGACGTTTCTCGCCCCAAACCAATGACCGTTTGCTGGAGTGAATACGCTCAATCGCTCACCGAAAAACCCATGAAAGGCATGCTGACAGGGCCTGTGACGATTTTACAATGGTCGTTTGTGCGTAATGATCAGCCCCGCGCAACCACCTGCCGTCAGATTGCGCTGGCACTGCGTGACGAAGTTGTCGATTTGGAAAAAGCGGGTATTCAGATCATTCAAATTGACGAGCCCGCGCTACGTGAAGGCTTACCGCTGCGGCAGAACGAGTGGCAATCCTATTTGGATTGGGCAGTAGAAAGCTTCCAGCTAAGCGCTGCAGGCGTTGCAGACAGCACCCAAATTCATACGCATATGTGCTACTCGGAGTTTAACGACATCATTGGGGCCATCGCCGCGCTAGATGCGGATGTGATCACCATTGAAACCTCACGTTCCGATATGGAACTGCTGGACGCTTTCCAGGATTTTGCTTACCCGAACGAAATTGGGCCGGGAGTTTATGATATCCATACGCCCAATATTCCAGATGTCGCATGGATGGTGGCGTTGATGGAAAAAGCGCTGGAAAAAATTCCTGCTGAGCGGCTATGGGTAAACCCTGATTGTGGTCTGAAAACCCGTGGCTGGACAGAAGTGGAGCCTGCATTGGCTAATATGGTGGAAGCTGCAAATCAACTGCGTGAGCGTTATGCGTAAAGACGATAAGTGTAACGTGGTAGAACCAGCATTAACCGATCATCCGCTAGATAAGTAAGTATGGGTGCCAAAAGCTAATTCTGACTACATAGCTAATTGGCATTTAAGCCCCGCTGCAACAGGCAACGGGGCTTATTGTGTATCTAGCGGTGATGGCTAGCTTTTTGAGGCATAGGCATAGAGCAGCGTTTCCTGGGCACTAATCGCGTCACCATTGCCAGGGTCTTGTAGCTGATAACTGCCATCGCTTTTAAGCAGCCAGCTTTGGCAGTTATCGACTAGATAGGTCTCCAAGTCTTTACGCACCCGCGTGGCCAGCTTTTTATCCAGCAGCGGAAAGCAGGTTTCTACGCGATGAAACATATTGCGTGACATAAAATCAGCGCTTGAGCACCAGGTCTCTGATTTGCCGTCGTTGTGAAAGTGGAAAACGCGGGTATGTTCTAAAAAACGACCAATAATCGACCTTACGCGAATATTATCTGATATACCCTCAACACCGGGTTTCAAACAACACATACCACGAATAATCAGGTCACACTCGACGCCTGCTTGAGATGCACGATATAGCGCCTTGATAAGCTTGGGTTCGGTGAGTGAATTGCACTTAATAATAATATGCCCACGCTTACCCCTAAGCGCCACCTGAGCTTCACGATCAATCATTTCGACTAAGCGCTCGTGAAGTGTAAAGGGCGCGTGCAACAGCGTATCAATCTTACGCGCGCGGCCCATGCCAGAAAGCTGCTGGAAGACTTTATGTACATCGGCGCATAGCGCTTTATTGGCGGTCAGTAGGCTGTAATCGGTATACAGTTTTGCGGTCTTAGAGTGGTAGTTGCCAGTGCCTAAATGTGCGTAGTGGCGCAGTTCGCCTTTCTCACGCCGCACAATATGCAGCATTTTAGCGTGGGTTTTATAGGCCATAATGCCGTAAATCACAATGGCGCCAGCTTCTTGCAAGCGCGATGCTAGCTGTAGATTATCCGCCTCATCAAACCGTGCCCGTAGCTCAATAACTACGGTAACTTCTTTACCTTGGCTAGCGGCATCGACTAGCGCGCTGACTATTGTTGAATCAGCACCAGTGCGATACAACGTCTGCTTGATGGCCAGTACGTCGGGGTCGCGGGCGGCTTCGCGCAGTAAATCTTCGATAGGCGAAAAGGACTGGAACGGGTGGTGGAGCAAAATATCGCTTTTGGCAATCGCACTAAACAGGCTGCCGCCTTTCAGTGCTTTTGGCACGCTAGGCGAATAAGGGCGGTAAAGTAGCTCTGGGCGGTCGACATCGCCCAATACAGCCATCATGCGAGTCAAATTCACCGGCCCTTGGACACGGTATAAATCGCTATTTTCTAATTCAAACTGACGTAATAAAAAGCTGGTTAAGTCATCTGGGCAATTGTCGGCAACCTCAAGCCTTACGCCACTACCATAGCGACGCGCCAATAGTTCGCCACGTAACGCAGATGCCAGATCTGAGACTTCTTCGGGGTCGACGGTCATATCGGCATTGCGGGTCAGCCGGAACTGATAACAACCGCGCACACGCATACCGGGGAATAGTTCCTCGGCATGGGCGTGAATCATCGACGATAAGAAAATATACTCAGAAAAACCTTCAGCGCACAGCTCCTTTGGTAACGCCATTAAGCGAGGCAGCGAGCGAGGCGCAGGAAGGATTGCCATGCCACCAGCGCGACCAAAGGCATCCTTTCCTTCTAGTTCAACAATGAAGTTGAGGCTTTTATTAACTAGCCGTGGGAATGGGTGCGAAGGATCTAGGCCGATAGGGCTGATCACCGGCATGATTTCATTATCAAAGAACGCATGTACCCAGGCTTTTTGTTCGTCGGTCCACTGATCGCGACGACGGAAACGTAGGCCTTGCGCTTCTAAGGCAGGCAGCAAAATATCATTTAATATCTGGTATTGACGTGCAATTTGCTGATGCGCGATTTCGGAAATTTCAGCTAGTAAAGCTTTAGGCAAGCGACCATCGGCGGCAGTGGTATCGTCACCTAGTGCCATTTGGTGTTTAAGCCCAGCAACCCTGATCTCAAAAAACTCATCCATGTTGGATGAAAATATCAGCAAAAACATCAACCGATTGAGTAGCGGATGCGCATCATCAAGTGCTTGTTCAAGTACGCGAATATTGAACTGCAGATGGGACAGTTCACGATTGAAATAAAGCTGAGGGTCATCCAAGTCAGCTTCTGAGTGCGATTCTCTGGCGTGAACGCCAGTAGGCGTACGATTAATGCGCAATGGTAAAATATCACCTTCGCCACTGGTGGGCTCGTTTGAAACTGCTGGAGTGGAATCTATTGACTGATCGTCCATGGTTGCCCCCGGTGGTGGTTCATACCCATCATAGCCTGATAGCTCTTGTTAATAACTATCGTTGATAACTATTGTTAATGGGAGTATGCCGGGAAAAGATGACAAATAGGTGTCACCTGTTTGTCATCTTTAAAGCGTAAGACGTTATTTTATCGTTGTAACAAGCGTGCAGCTTCTAACGCAAAATACGTCAAGATGCCGTCGGCTCCTGCTCGTTTGAAGCACATTAGTGATTCAAGAATCACTGGTTCAGCCTCAAGCCAGCCATTATCGAAAGCGGCGCGATGCATTGCGTATTCGCCGCTCACTTGGTAAGCGAACGTAGGTACCTGAAGTTCGCTTTTTACACGACGTACAATATCTAAGTAAGGCATGCCGGGTTTCACCATCACCATATCGGCACCCTCGGCGATATCCATAGCGACTTCATGCAGCGCTTCATCGCTATTGGCAGGATCCATTTGGTAAGTGCGTTTATCCGCTTTGCCAAGGTTGGCGGCAGAGCCCACGGCGTCGCGGAAGGGGCCATAATATTTAGAGGCATACTTGGCGCTATACGCCATAATGCGCACATTATGCAGGTGTTCCTGCTCTAGCACTTGGCGAATGGCACCGATACGACCGTCCATCATATCGGAAGGCGCTACTACATCGGCACCTGCTTCGGCATGAGAGAGCGCCTGTTTGAGCAGGGTGTCTACCGTACGATCGTTTTGCACATAGCCATGCTCATCAAGAATGCCGTCCTGGCCGTGGCTGGTATACGGATCAAGAGCCACATCGGTAATAATGCCAAGCTCAGGGAGCGCTTCTTTTAGCGCCCGCACGCTGCGCTGTACAAGGCCGCTGGAGTTATAAGCCTCTTCTGCCAACTCGCTTTTTTGCTCTGCACCGATAACAGGGAATAGAGCTAAAGCGGGAATGCCGAGCGCATAAGCTTCCCGTGCTTGCTCAATCAACAGATCGATGGAAAGACGCTCAACACCAGGCATAGAGGCAACCGCTTCACGCTGATTTTCGCCTTCGAGTACGAAAACCGGCAAAATCAAATCATTGGGCGTTAATGTTGACTCTTGCATTAAGCGACGGGAGAAATCGTCACGTCGCATACGGCGTAGTCGTGTAGCAGGGAAGTGGCGGGGGGCAGAGGTGTTCAACGGCGTTCTCCAAACAGTCACAAAGTGGATGCCCTAAAAGGCTTAATGTGAGTATATCAGTCTTGTACTACAGCGAAAGCGAGCTTGTGATAGCTGGCTTGTAGTGGCTTTATAGACTGACTAAAGTGAGCTGCTCGGCGACGCAAAGCGGCGACGATTTAACCGCGATAATAAGCGCTACAATAAGGAGATAAGTATGACAAAACAGGTAGCAATCGTATTAGCAGGCTGCGGCGTTTTTGATGGCTCTGAAATCTACGAAACAACGTTAACGCTGCTGCGCCTTGATCAGTTGGGGATTGGCTATCGTTGCTTTGCGCCGGATGTCGCTCAGCACCATGTGATTAACCATATAACTCAAGAGCCTGTAGATGGTGAACAGCGAAATGTGCTGCAGGAGTCAGCGCGCCTTGCTCGTGGTGATATTAGTCCAATTACTGAGCTAGACGCTAACGACTTTGATGCGGTTATTGTGCCTGGTGGGTTTGGTGTCGCTAAAAACCTGTCTGATTTTGCCGATCAGGGTGACAACATGCAGGTACTTGAGAGCGTAAAAGAAGCACTGATAGGTTTTAAAGAAGAGGCAAAGCCCATTGGTCTGATGTGTATTGCACCGGTTCTGGTGCCACGCCTTTTGGGCGAGGGTGTGGCCGTTACTGTTGGCCATGATCCGGGTGTCTCAGGTGCTATTAGTGCGATGGGTGGCCTGCATCGTAGCTGCGGCGTTGAAGAGATCGTGGTGGATCATGAGCACCGGGTAGTCACAACGCCTGCTTATATGCTTGCCACCCGTATCAGCGAGGCCGCCACAGGTATTTTTAAGTTGGTAGACCGCATGGATGAAATGATGGGCTAGTGCTCTCTAGGTAACCGAACTATGCGTATGAAGGGCAAAAAGCCTCTCGTATGAAGAGCAAAAAGCCTCTGTCATTTTTCAATGGCAGAGGCTTTTTTTGAGCAGTGTATCTTTAATAGTGCTTTTAGGTCTCTTGTTCCTCAGCGTCATCTGCCTTTGCCTTACGGCGTACCAATCTGCCAAACAGTAGGCCCACTTCATAAAGTAGATACATCGGTATGGCTAACAGACTTTGAGAAATAATATCGGGAGGGGTAAGCAGCATGCCCACCACGAAACAACCTAAAATAATGTAGGGGCGCTTTTTGGAAAGGCTTTCGACCGTGGTCGCGCCAGACAGTATCAGCAGAAACGTTGCGATGGGGATTTCAAAGGCAACGCCAAAGGCGAAAAACAGCTTCAGTACAAAGTTAAGGTACTGGTTAATGTCGGTCATTACGGCAACGTCTTCCGGCCCGGTCTGGGTGAAAAACTCAAATAACAGCGGAAAGACCACATAATAAGCAAAGGCCGCACCTGCGTAAAACAGCGCTATGCTTGAAACTAAAATAGGAATCGCCAGTGCTTTCTCGTTATCGTACAGCCCTGGTGCCACAAAGGCCCATGCCTGATGTAGCACAAAGGGAATAGCGATAAAGACGGCCACTACCAAGGTGAGCTTAAAGGGTGCCAAGAAAGGCGAGGCTACCTCGGTAGCGATCATCTGTGAGCCTTCCGGCAAAAGTGCCATTAAGGGCTCAGCCACAAAGCTATAGATATCATTGGCAAAGGCGTAAAGACCAAGGAACACGACTAATATGACTACGACTGCTTTCATTAGCCGCGTACGTAGTTCGATTAAGTGCTCAATAAGAGGCGCTTGGGCTTGTTCATTACGCGGTTCATGTGAATCGCCAGACATGCTCATTGGTGATTACTATCCTTTTTAATATCTGCCTTTTTACAATCTGTGTTTTTACTATCTGTCTTGTTAACATCCGCCTGGAAATTAGCCTGGCTAGACGCTTCGTTACTCGCATTGACCGCACGTAGCTCATCGGAAGTAGCTTGGTGGGGCGTTGAGGTGGCGGGTGATGAAGATGTCGATGTAGACGCGGCTGGCGCTTCTTCACGTACCGTCTGCAAAGCATCGTCTAGACGTGCGCTGGCGTTAGCAACCCGCTGTTCGGTATCATTTTGGCTGTCAGACGACGTAGAGTGTGAAGAAGGTTTTGCAGCAGAAGCGGACGGTTCGACAATGCCCTCAACATCCTGTTTGGCTTTCTTCAGGCTGTCATCGAGCTTTTTTTGCTGCTCGTTGAGTTTTTGACGTAACTCTTCTGCTTCCAGCTGGGCGCTAATTTCGCGCTGCATGCCGGATACCGTTCGCTTGATTTTACCGATCCACATGCCTGCTGTGCGAGCGGCTCTTGGCAGGCGTTCCGGGCCAAGCACCAGAAGCCCGACGATTCCAATCAGCATTAGTTCAAGAAAGCCGATATCCAGCATGGGTTATTTGCGCTCTTCGTTACGTTCTGTGGGTCGCCCTTCGGCTGCACGTTTCTCTTCTGCTTGAACATCGTAGGTGTTACCAGCCTCTTCGTGGCTTACCTTTGCCTGAGGTTGGTCGGCATCTTTTTTGTCAGCATCTTTCTCTTCTTCGTTGATTGCTTTTTTAAAGCCTTTGACTGCACCACCTAAGTCGGTGCCCACATTACGCAGTTTCTTGGTGCCGAAAATCAGGATGATAATGCCCAGAACAATCAGCAACTGCCAAATACTGATACCACCTAACATATGCATTTCCTCATTGGGACAGGTTAACGTTGTGTACGGGACGCTTTTTCATCATGGCCAGAAATACCAAACCGCCGTGCTAGCTCATCTAAAACGCATTGATGATCAAGATCAAGGTGCGACAGCATCACCAAGCTATGAAACCACAGGTCGGCGGTTTCAGCGATCAACGCTTGACGCTGTTGATCATTACCGTGTTCGGCATCTTTAGCAGCCAGCACCGTTTCGGTTGCTTCTTCGCCAACCTTTTCGAGTATCTTGTTCAAACCCTTGTGATGCAAGGAGGCAACATAAGAATCTTCTGCATCAGCATGGCGGCGCTGCTTTAAGACCTCGGCGAGTGCATCTAGCACATATGTGCTTTGGGTAGGATCAGTCATAAACATCCTTTTATCAATTGGCACAGCATTTTCGGCGCTATGATGTTTATCATTATCGCTAAGCCTTTGTTATTGCCACAATAACAACAGTAAGCCTACGCCCGCCGCCGCTAATACGGGCCACTCTTGAGTCGCTGCCCATCCGATAAGCGGCTGCCAAGCCAGGGCAATGGCAATCAAAATCAAGCCGAGGCGTAAACGGTAATGACGTTTTTGTTGGCGCGTCAATTGCTGTTGAACCGCGCTAATAGAGCTTACCTGTTGATGGCGCTGACGGTGCTCGTGTTCCATACGGCTCAGAGCCTGATGGGCTAATACCGGCAGTTCAGGCAACTGGTGAGAAAGCTCTGGTGCTTGGCGTTTAAGCGACTCCCACAAGCCACCAATACCTGCGCGCTCTTTCATCCACTTTTCAAGATAGGGCTTAGCAGTACTCCACAAGTCTAGGTCGGGGTAAAGTTGGCGGCCCAGCCCTTCGATGTTAAGCAGCGTTTTTTGCAATAAAACTAGCTGTGGCTGTACTTCCATATTGAATCGCCGTGCGGTTTGAAACAGCCCTAACAGCACCTGCCCAAACGAAATATCTTTAAGCGGCTTTTCAAGTATTGGCTCGCACACAGTACGGATTGCGGCTGCAAACTCGTTGGCACGAGTGTTTTCACCGACCCAGCCAGACTCGATATGCAGCGCGGCTACTTCGTAATAATCCTGATGGAAGAACGCCAGCAAGTTACGCGCCAGGTAGTCCTGATCTTCGCGGGTAAGGCTGCCCACAATACCGCAATCAATCGCAATGTACTGTGGGTCTTCAGGGTCATCGCAGTTAACAAAGATGTTACCGGGGTGCATGTCGGCATGGAAAAAGTTGTCGCGGAAGACCTGAGTGAAGAAGATTTCAACGCCGCGTTCAGCTAGCTTTTTGAGGTTGGTGCCTCGGGCAATAAGCGTGTCTAGGTCGGCCACAGGCACGCCGCGAATGCGTTCTTGTACCATGACGTGGCGACGAGTGTAAGGCCAGTAAATCGTTGGTACGAACAGTAGTGGTGACTCTTTGAAATTACGCTTGAGCTGCGATGTATTGGCCGCTTCTTTATAGAGATCAAGTTCGTCAAACAAAGTGGCTTCGTAATCGCGGATGACCTCAACCGGGCGTAGGCGTTTGGCGTCCGGTACTTTACCCAGCAGCTTGGCAATTTGATACATCAGCGCCATATCCTGTCGCATAATGCGGTCAATGCCTGGGCGAATAATTTTGACGACCACGTCTTCACCGCTATGTAACGTGGCTGCATGCACCTGGGCAATCGATGCAGAGGCGAGGGGGGTGCGATCAAAGGCGGCAAACGCCTCGGCGAGTGACATTTCAAGTTCCTTTTCAACCCGTGCGGCGGCTAACTCGCCGGGGAAGGGCGGCACTTGATCTTGCAGGCGTTTTAATTCATCGGCGATGTCTTCAGGCAATAGGTCTCGACGGGTCGAGAGCATTTGGCCAAATTTAATAAAAATCGGCCCAAGCGCTTCTAAAGCTAGGCGCAATCGCTCGCCGCGACTACGCTGCCCCACCGGAAAAAGCTTAAAAGGTGAAAAGTTCATTAAGATACGCATCCAGAGCGGAAGCCGTTCAGCGGGGATCAGCGTATCTAAACGATGGCGAGCCACTATCCAAGAAATCTTCAATAACCGCAGGCTCATCAGTGCGGCTCCTCAGAGTGTAACTGCTTATTTAGTGACGGGTCGGCCGTCAACTGCGTCAAGCGCTTATGCAGACGGTTAAGTCTTGCTTCAAGACGGTCGGTCGCGATCTCAAGCTCCGTTAAATGGTCACGCAGCACATCGCGCTGCTGACGACCAGGGAGCAAACGCGCTTCTTCAAAGACATACTCAGAAACGTCTTGCAGCAGTTCGTCTTTTGCTCTTAGCCCCCAACGAGCGGCGCGGCGGATGCCTTCGGCCAGTGAATGGGCGGGCATATCGCCTAGCCAGCGCGCTAGCTCGCTTTCCCAGTCAATATCCAAGTCAAATAGCAGGTCTCGGGTGGCTTCCAGTAGATGGATGCGACCGCGTACGGAAAGCTTGCCATCAAACATCAGCCGCTCGACAGAAGCACCGCTGAGCCATTCGGAGAGTGTTTCTGGGGTAAGCTCAACGATAGCATCAACATCGGTTTCGTCTAGATCATCACCGCGTAGCAGATCAATGCCAGCGTGATGATAGTGGAGCACCAACTGGAGATGAGGCTTTTCTAGCCTGACCAATAGTCGACTACCCGCTAACGCCGCAAGTCGCCCAGGCGCAGCTGGGTCGCGGGCAAGCAGGGCATTCAACGTGCGTTCACATCCGGCCAGCAATAAGGTCGGGGTGACTAGCATGCTGACCTCTTAGTCATTGACGTCATAATTTAATGCCACGATGAAGGGCAACAATACCGCCGGTCAGATTGGTGTACTCCACTCGGTCCAGGCCGGCACTCTCCATCATGGCCTTCAAGGTTTCCTGATCGGGGTGCATGCGAATCGACTCGGCAAGATAGCGGTAGCTCTCACCATCGCCAGCCACTAGCTCGCCCATTTTGGGTAGCAAGCGGAATGAGTACTCATCGTAAGCTTTCGATAGTAACGCATTGTTGGGCTTGGAAAATTCAAGTACCAGTAAGCGCCCGCCCGGTTTTAGTACCCGTGTCATTGAGCGCAGAGCAGCATCTTTATCGGTGACGTTACGCAGGCCGAAAGCAATGGTGATGCAATCAAAACTATTATCGGGAAATGGCAGGCATTCCGCGTTGGCTTGCACATACTCAACGTTGCCCCCAACGCCATTGTCCATCAGCTTGTCGCGGCCTACTCTGAGCATGGAGGCATTAATATCGGCCAACACGACTTTGCCCCGAGGGCCGACGAGGCGGGAGAACTTGAGCGTTAAATCGCCGGTGCCGCCAGCAATATCGAGGACATGGTGGCCAGGGCGAACGCCTGCGCGCTCAATAGCAAGGCGTTTCCAAACACGGTGAATACCCATCGACATCAAGTCGTTCATGATGTCGTAGCGGGCAGCTACCGAATGAAACACATCAGCGACGCGAGAGGCTTTTTCGTCAACTGACACTTCTTGATAGCCAAAATGGGTGGTGCGTTTTTCTGTGGGGCTCATGGGGCTTTAGCTCCCGAGTTCGAGGCGGTAATAATCGACCAAAAGGTCGTCGCAATAAATGGTTAGCGACATTGTAGCCTTCTCACCCCTGATTTGTCTGCGCTTCACCTGAGTCGCAGGGTCACAGCTGTTTGAATTGAATACTGGCGGGCTCGCGGGAAGCCCCTGCCTCTTCTAAACGTTGCAGGTAGTTTTGCCAGTAGTCTGATTGGTGCTGGGCTAAATCGTACAGATAGTTCCAGCTATACAGGCCGCTATCATGGCCATCGTCAAAATGCAGCTTCAGCGCATAATTACCGGCTTGGGTAATGTTTTGCAGGCCGACATCTTTTTTACCTACCTGCAATACGGCGGTGTCGCCACCATGGCCACGTACTTCCGCTGATGGTGAGTAAACTCGCAAAAACTCAACCGGCAGCCGAAAGCTTTCGCCGTTTGCGTAGCCAAGCTCTAGCTCGCGAGCCTGTTTATGGTAGTGAACCCGCGTTGGGGTGGGGGCATTCGTAGAAATAGGAGCGTTCATTGATGACGTCACCTTTTACGATATTGAGCTAAAACGGGTTGACCGACTATTTACGCTTTAGCGAATGCGTGAAGGCAAGCGCCACGGCTAACGTTTGATCGACAGGACGTCGATCAAGCACGAGCAACAGGGGTGTTGTTCTCGTGCGCAACGTTAGCCGCAGCGTAGCCTGAACAGCAGCATTTGCGTGTGTAAAAAGCGGGCAAGCTGCTGCGGACTATACCGATATAAGCGCGTTTACAAAATATAGCGCGATAGGTCTTCGTCTACTGCTAGCTCACCCAGTTGGGCATTGACGTAATCGGCATCAATGACCAGCGGGCTATCCATATCGCCACCTTTAAACGAGGCCTCTTCTAGCAACCGTTCCAGCACGGTGTGTAGACGGCGAGCACCAATATTCTCAGTGCCTTCGTTCACCTGCCAGGAAATTTCGGCAATGCGCTCGATACCGTCAGGGGTGAACTCAATATCTAGTCCTTCAGTGGCCAGCAGCGCTTGATACTGTTTTGTAAGTGACGCTGATGGCTCAGTGAGGATGCGCTTGAAGTCGCCAGGTGTCAGCGCGTCTAGCTCTACACGGATCGGCAAGCGTCCCTGTAGTTCAGGAATAAGGTCCGAGGGACGCGACAGGTGGAAGGCACCGGAAGCGATAAATAGAATATGGTCTGTTTTGACCATGCCGTATTTGGTCGAGACGGTAGAACCTTCGATCAGCGGCAGCAGGTCACGCTGCACGCCTTCACGAGAGACTTCACCGCCACTGGACTGACCGCTACCCTTGGCAACTTTATCGATCTCATCCAAGAACACAATGCCGTGCTGCTCGACGGCTTCGACAGCACGAGCTTTGATCTCTTCTTCATTGACCAGTTTGCTAGCTTCTTCGTCGCGTAGTAACACCAGCGCTTCTTTAACGGTCACGCGGCGCTGCTCACGCTTTTGTTGACCCATGTTAGAGAACAGACTCTGTAGTTGGCTGGTCATCTCTTCCATGCCAGGCGGCGTCATTATGTCGATGCCTTGCCCATGTGAAGAGACTTCAATGTCGATCTCTTTATCATCCAGCTGGCCTTCTCGCAGCTTCTTACGGAAGGTTTGACGCGTACCACTATCTTCCCGAGGCTTATCTTCCTGGCCACGGGGCGGCGGGAGTAATGCATCTAGAACGCGGTCTTCAGCGGCATCCTCAGCGCGATGGCCAACTTCTTCCTTAGCGTGCTCGCGAACCATTTTGATCGCAGCTTCCATCAAATCGCGAATAATCGACTCAACATCGCGGCCCACATAGCCCACTTCAGTAAATTTAGTGGCTTCGACCTTGATGAAGGGTGCTCTGGCCAGTTTGGCAAGGCGACGAGCAATTTCCGTTTTACCCACGCCGGTAGGGCCAATCATCAGAATATTTTTTGGCGTCACTTCCGGGCGTAGCTCATCGTTTAACTGCATGCGGCGCCAACGGTTGCGCAGGGCAATAGCGACGGCGCGTTTGGCATCCTGCTGGCCAATAATGTATTGATCCAGGGCATGGACGATTTCGCGGGGGGTCATCTGGGTCATAAAAAGGGGCCTCAACGGTCGTTGATGTTCAGCTCTTCGAGCGTCACGTGGTGATTGGTAAACACGCAGATGTCGCCGGCGATTTCGAGTGACTTTTCAGTAATTTCACGCGCAGAAAGCTCAGTGTTTTCCAGCAACGCACGGGCGCTTGCCTGGGCAAAGTTGCCGCCAGAGCCAATCGCAATAATGCCGCGCTCAGGCTCAACCACATCACCGTTACCGGTAATAATCAGTGAGGCGCTGTGGTCAGCTACGGCCAGTAGTGCTTCCAGGCGGCGTAACGCTCGGTCGGTACGCCAGTCTTTTGCCAACTCAACGGCGGCTTTGGTTAAGTGCCCTTGGTATTTTTCGAGCTGCGCTTCAAATCGCTCAAATAGCGTGAAGGCGTCGGCGGTGCCGCCAGCAAAGCCTGCTAGCACCTTGCCACGGTAAAGACGACGTACTTTGCTGGCATTTCCTTTCATTACGGTGTTGCCCAGCGATACTTGGCCGTCGCCTGCCAGAACAACGTGGTTACCACGGCGTACGGATACAATAGTGGTCATGGAGATAACTCCTTGGGGGAGGCATAAGCTCCCGATGACTGATCGGTCACGTCACGCGACCGCAAAAAAGGCGATTCACAACAAAATGCGGGCGGCTGATAAAAAATCAACCGCCCGCTAAGTAAAGCCTTCAGATAAAGTGTTTTTTAAACGGTGTTTATGAAAATAAAAGCCCGCCTAGCCGTTGTTTAGAGTTGCCTGTCGTTATTTGTTTAGCGTTACAGGTAGCTAACGCAGCTCTGTGGATAGGCTAGTTCTTTGGATTGGCTAGTTCTGTAATTGGATCAGTAGAGGCTCAATACCTTGTGTACTCATCAAATCCTGGGCGCGATTTAACTCACGGGTGTCTTCATAAGGGCCTACTTGAACGCGGTGCCAGGTATCGCCGTTGGCCTTCACTTCGCTAACCTGGGCAAGCAGACTTAAATTGCGTAGACGACTGCGCAGCTGCTCGGCATCGCTTAATTCCCGAAATGAGGCAGCCTGCAGCATATAGCGGTTAGGTGTGCTAGAGGGGCTGGCCGTTGCTTGCTGAGCCGCAGCCACTTGCTCTTCAGGGCGCATGTTAGCGGCAATAACCTGTGCGATAGGATCATCGTTTTGACGCGCGCTGGCGTTGCTAGTCGTTGTTTCGCTGGTTGCCGTGTCGTCATTACTTGAGGCCGTTTGAGCCTGCTGTGCTGCCGCTTCAGGACGGTTTACAGTTGATGGTAGCGACACACCTGGAGCAATAACCTCCGTATCTGGCAGCAGCGTGTAAAACTCAAACGTGGGCATAGCCGGTTCGGTAACGCTCTCTGTTTGGCGCGCTGCACTACGTTCATCGCTATCGGCAGGCTTGGGTAACACCGTTGCTTGGGGTGTGTCTTCCTGCGCTTGCCAGGGGGCCGTGCCATGTTGATGCTGTGCCAGAAAAAAGCCTGCTGCTACGCCTGCTATCCCCCAAAGCCAGCCGGGAATTTTGAAACCGCCACCCCCTGAGCGTTTGCTGGCTTTACGCTGAGTGGTTGCACCTCGGCGGGTAGGCTTTTCTTTAGGGCTCGCCATCGCTTACATCTCCTCTGGGGCGCTAACCCCCATAAGGTCCAGCCCATTGCGTAGCACCTGCTTGGTTGCTAAACCAAGGGCTAAGCGTGTGTTGCGCAGAGTGTCATCTTCGACCATGACCTTAACGGCGTTGTAGCAGGTGTGGAAATCCCCTGAAAGATCCAATAAGTACTGAGCAACCTGCTGCGGTTCGCGATTTTTGGCAGCATTCTCAACCACTTCTGGGTAGCGTGCCAAGCGGTTAAGCACGGCCTTTTCCTGGTCGCTATCAAGCAACGCAAGATTAGCTAGAGCAACACCGTGGTTGAAGGGCTGGCCTGCATCTTCGGCTTTACGCAGCATGCTAGATACCCGTGCATGGGCGTATTGGATGTAGTAAACCGGGTTATCGTTCGATTGCGAGCGAGCCAGGTCAATATCAAACGTGAGCTGTGAATCCGCTCGGCGGGCCGCCAGGAAGAAGCGGGTAGCATCACGGCCAACTTCATCAATCAGGTCGCGCACGGTGACATAGCTGCCAGCACGTTTGGACAGTTTTACCTCTACGCCTGAGCGGGTCACCATGACCATTTGGTGGAGGACATAGTCGGGCCAGCCTTTTGGAATGCCAACTTCCAGTGCCTGCAAGCCTGCACGAACACGAGTAACCGTGGAGTGGTGGTCAGCTCCCTGCTCATTAATCACGGTTTTAAAGCCGCGCTGCCACTTATTCAGGTGGTAGGCCACATCCGGCAAGAAATAGGTATAGCCTCCTTCCCGTTTACGCATTACTCGGTCTTTGTCATCGCCAAAGGCAGTCGTGCGCAGCCACATAGCGCCATCTTCTTCGTAGGTATGGCCATTAGCAACGAGCTTTTCGACGGTCGCTTCGACTTTGCCATCTTGATACAACGATGACTCAAGGAAGTAGACATCAAATTCAACGCCAAATGCTTTCAGGTCTAAGTCTTGTTCACGGCGCAGCCAAGCCACAGCAAAGGCTTGAATGGCATCAAGGTCATTAGCATCTGCTTTCGCAGTGACTTCACGATCATCGGCTGTCACCATTTTGCCAGCCATATAATCATTAGCCACATCAACAATGTACTCACCACGATAGCCGTCTGCTGGCCAGCTTGGGTCATCGGGCCCAAGGCCCTTGGCGCGAGCCTGGACAGACAGCGCTAGGTTTTTGATCTGAGCGCCGGCATCGTTGTAATAAAATTCGCGAGTCACATCGTAGCCCGTGGCTTCCAATAGGCGGCAAATACAGTCGCCTATTGCTGCGCCTCGACCATGACCAACGTGCAGTGGCCCTGTCGGGTTGGCAGAAACAAACTCCACCTGAACCTTCTCACCTTTGCCAATCAGGCTGCGTCCAAAGGCATCGCCGCTATCGAGCACTTGAGCAACAATTTGCGCGGCTGCATCAGTAGCGGCAAAAAAATTAATAAAACCAGGGCCTGCAATCTCGGTTTTTTGAATGGCATCGCTGGCGGGTAGGGCGGCAACCAATAGGTCGGCAAGCTCGCGAGGTTTCTTTGCTGCAGGCTTTGCCAGCATAAGGGCTAGGTTGGTGGCGTAGTCGCCGTGGGCTTTATCTTTGGTCGGATCAACTTTAATCGTCGGCTGTAGATCGTCGGGCAGCACGCCTTGGTGCTTAAGCGCGTCAATTGCGCCTTCTAGCAAAGTAATAATGGTGTCTTTCATTTAAATATCCGGATGTCGTCGGTGGCGGCGTGTGCGTGCGCTCATATCAAGTAGCGGCAAAGTGGTCATTATCGGCAATTGGCGCGCAGTTTCAAAGCCGTATTCCGTTACAGGGTGAGCTGGTTGCCTCTAATACGCCTATCTTTATGCAAGAGTTTGCGGGTCAATATCGATAGACCAACGTACTTTGCGAGCGTCTCGGTTTGCCTCTAACCACTGTACCAGCCAGTTAGCTGCCGTGTGACGCTGGCTACGTTTATCCGCTGCCAGCATGATGTGTATATGATAACGGTTTTGGCGGCGCTCCATGGGTGCAGGAACAGGGCCTAAGCAGCGAACCGCTAGATTTACCATTGTTAACCATTCCCTTAGAGCCAGAGCAGCTTGCTGAGCCAAAGAGATAGCAGCTTCTTCGTTAGGGCTTTCAAAGCGTAGCAGGGCCATAAAGCAAAAAGGCGGCAGTTTTGCGATACGGCGCTCTTCTAATAAGCTGCGTGCGAGTGCGCCATAACCATGCTCAGCAAGCTGGCCCAGGTGCGGGTCATCGGGGTGTAGGGTTTGTACCAAAACCCGTCCTGGATGAGCTGCGCGCCCAGCGCGTCCGGCGACTTGTTCGAGCAACTGCGCGCTGTGTTCCATGGCGCGAAAGTCAGCAGCATAGAGGCCGCCATCGGCATTGACCACCACCACCAGCGTGACATGGGGCAGGTGGTGGCCTTTAGCGAGCATTTGGGTGCCAACAAGCAAGCAAGGCTCGCCCCGCTGAATCTCCTTGAGTATCTGCTCAAAACTCTCTTTTTTACGTGTACTGTCGCGGTCAATACGGTGCACAGTAACGTTTGGGAACAAGCCTTGAAGCGTTTCTTCGGTGCGTTCGGTGCCGCTGCCCAGAGCGCGCAGGTCACCGCTGCCACACTCGGGGCAAGCGTCTGGCAGCGCGCGCCGACTATCACAATGGTGGCAGGCTAGAAGTGGCGGCTGCCGGTGCAGCGTCATGCGTGAATCGCATTGCCCGCACTCGGCTATCCAGCCACAGCTATGGCAGGCAAGCGTTGGTGCAAACCCCCGCCGGTTGATAAACACCAGTGCCTGCTTGCCTGCCTTTAAGGTGTTTTTGATGGCGGTGATAGCGCCAGGCAGAAGCCCGCCTTGGCGCCGCTGGTGGCGTAGGTCAATCAATTCAAGCTTGGCAGGCGGGTGACGGCTAGGGCGCTGGGTAAGCCGCAGATGACGATACGTTCCTGAAAGCGCCTGCTGCAAGCTTTCGAAGGAGGGCGTGGCACTGCCTAATAGCAGGGGAATATTGTGGTAGTGAGCCCTGGCAACGGCTAAATCTCGAGCGTTGTAGCGAAGCCCATCGTGCTGTTTATAAGAGCCATCATGCTCTTCGTCAACGATAATGGCGCCTGGGTTTTTGAGCGGAGTAAAAATAGCTGAGCGGGTGCCAATAATGACGAGTGCGCGGCCATTGGCAGCGGCTTCCCATACATCCAGTCGCTCCAAGTCGGTAAGCCCAGAATGCAGCGCCATGACCGGTACCCTAAAGCGGCTCTTGAAACGCGCTAGGGTTTGCGGCGTGAGGCCTATTTCAGGCACCAGTACCAGTGACTGTTTGCCCTTAGCGGCGAGGGCTTCAATTAGCTGAAGGTAAATTTCAGTTTTACCGCTTCCAGTCACGCCTTCAAGTAAGCAAGGATGGTAGTTTTCGAGTTTTTCATGCAATACAGCAAGTGCCGAGGCTTGTTCTCTATTCAGCGGAAGCGATGGCGAGGCCAGCAAGTTGCCGCCAGCGGGCGGTGTTGCGGCTAATGTGGTTTCTTGGGGTTGGGCGAAGCCCTTTTTCTGCAAAGCTAGAAGTTGCTCTCGGGTAAAACCATGGGCAGTGACTGCCCGGCTAGCCAGCCCGTGTGGGTGCTGGCACAGCAGGGCATACAGCTCGGCTTGCTTGGGTGCTCGCTGAAGCGATAGTTCATCACCCCGTGACAGCGGGAGCCACAGCGTCTGCATTCTTCCCCCCATGGGATGGCCCTGGCGCAACCGGGCGGGCATGGCTAGCTGCATCGTGTCGCCTAAACTGTGCTGGTAATAGCGGGCGGCAAAATGGCATAGCCACTGCCAGTCGTTGGGCAGTGGGGCGTCGTCTAGCACCTCGCTGATAGCACGTAGCTTTGTGCGAGGCAATTCACTGCCGTTGGCAAGCTCTGCCACCACGCCGACTACTTCTCTGCGGCCAAAGGGTACGCGCACTCTAAGACCCACCACCCAGCCGCACGCGGGAGGCTGGCGTGTTGGCAAATAGTCAAATAATCGTCGCAGCGGCGATGGCAGTGCGACCTTTAATACTTGAAAAGGTGATGACGTCGCGTCTTGAGGGCGTGCCTGGGTAGAAACAGAGTCGGACAATTGGCCTCCGGCGTTTAGTTTGCTAGAATGCGCGGCCGCTCTGAATCTATAGGATGGAGCGGTTAACCGGTTAGCAGTTTTTTCAAACCCGTATGCGGTGCCTGGCAACGGATCAGGTGGCGGCATACAGCTCATGAGGCTCAAGATGAAACAAGGTATCCACCCGAATTACAACACGGTCACCGCTAGCTGTTCTTGCGGTGCAAGCTTCCAGGTTGGTTCTACCTCTGGTCAGGACTTCTCTCTGGACGTGTGCTCCAACTGCCACCCGTTCTACACTGGTAAGCAGAAGCAAGCGACCACTGGTGGCCGTGTAGAACGCTTTAACAAGCGTTTTGGCGCTGCTGTTAAGCGCGGCTAATCCTAACGGATTTGCGCTATTGCATACACACAATGTGTTTTGCAAAAAATCACGCCATGGCGTAATGCCGATCAGTTAAGAAAATTAATATGATCGGCTGACCGATTTTTTCGGAGCCTTCAAAACCCATAGTCAGGTTTACTGACTACGGGTTTTTTTATGTTCTTAAGCCAGGCACTGGAAGCTCTTCAGGATTTCACCTCGGATGACTTCAGTAAAAAGGAGACCGGGTCGGTATCCGATACGGTCTCCTTCTAAGCCCACTTATCGCAAGCTTAACTGACAAGCATTCCACCTCGAGGTGTCGCCTTTAGTCTAGCTAATCAGTCTAGCTAATCAGTCTAGCTAATCGTTCACTCTACAGCGCCGCGATCTTCACTTGTTGCTCTTCCAGCAGCTTTTTGGCAGCTTGGAATTCAGCGAGTTTGCCACGCTCTTTTTCCACCACGGCTTCTGGGGCTTTGGCGATAAAGCCTTCGTTGCCGAGCTTCTTCTCGATACCGCCGATCAACTTGTCCTGCTTGTCAATTTCTTTAGCCAGGCGTTTGAGTTCGGCGTCTTTGTCGATGAGATCCGCCATCGGCACCAGCACTTCCATATCGCCCACTAGCTGCGTTGCGCAGAGCGGTGCGTCGTCTGGGTTGGACAGCCAGGTGGCGCTTTCTAGCTTGGCCAGCTTGGCTAGGAAGTGGCGGTTGCTTTCCAAGCGCTGGGCGTCTTCCGGCTTGCCTTTGGTGAGCAGTACGTCCAGCGGTTTGCCAGGGGCAATGTTCATCTCGGCGCGGATGTTACGCACTGCGATAATCACGCCTTTCAACCATTCGATATCCCGAGTGGCCTGTTCGTCGATTTTGCTTTCGTCGGCTTCCGGCCAGGCTTGGAGCATGATCGACGCGCCATCACCGACGAAGGTGCCGGCCAGTGGTGCAACGCGCTGCCAGATCTCTTCTGAGATATAGGGCATCATCGGGTGAGCGAGGCGCAGAATAGTTTCCAGTACGCGGACCAGCGTACGGCGGGTGCCACGTTTGGCTTCCGCACTGGCGTTTTCGTCCCATAAAACAGGCTTGGAAAGCTCCAAGTACCAGTCGCAGTACTCGTTCCAGACAAACTCATACAGCGCTTGGGAAGCGTGGTCAAAGCGGTACTCGTCCATCGCTTTGGTGACCTGGGTTTCGGTTTTCTGCAGCTGGGAAATAATCCAGCGGTCGGCCAGTGAAAGCTCAACGTCGCCACCCTCTGTTCCGCAATCTTCACCTTCGGCATTCATAAGCACGTAGCGTGAAGCGTTCCACAGCTTGTTGCAGAAGTTGCGATAGCCATCCAGGCGGTTCATATCAAACTTAATATCGCGCCCGGTGGTTGCCTGGGAAAGGAACGTAAAGCGCAGGGCATCGGTGCCGTGGGCTTCAATGCCGTCTTTAAATTCGTCCTTGGTTGCTTTGGCGATGGCCTTGGCCTGTCTCGGCTGCATCATATTGCCGGTGCGCTTTTCCAGCAGCGCATCTAGCGTGATGCCGTCAATCAGGTCGATGGGGTCCAGTACGTTGCCTTTGGATTTGGACATTTTCTGACCCTGACCGTCGCGTACCAAACCGTGCACATAAACGGTTTTGAACGGGACTTCGCCAGTGAACTTGAGGGTCATCATGATCATCCGGGCGACCCAGAAGAAGATAATGTCAAAACCGGTCACCAGCACGCTGGAGGGGTGGAAGGTTTCCAGTTCTGGGGTTTTTTCTGGCCAGCCTAGGGTGCCAAACGTCCACAGGCCCGAGCTGAACCAGGTGTCGAGGACGTCTTCGTCTTGGGTCAGGGTGACGTCTGCCGAAAGGCCGTGCTTCTCGCGGGCTTCCTCTTCGCTACGGGCAACGTAGACATTGCCTTCCGCGTCGTACCAGGCAGGAATGCGGTGGCCCCACCACAGCTGGCGGGAGATACACCAGTCTTGCAGGTCGCGCATCCAAGCGAAGTACATGTTTTCGTAGTTCTTCGGTACGAACTGGATGTCGCCGTTTTCTACCGCTTCAATGGCGGGCTTGGCCAACGTTTCTACCGCAACAAACCATTGATCAGTGAGCAGCGGTTCGATCACATCGCCGGAACGGTCGCCATAGGGCAGGGTGTTGTTGACGGCTTCTACCTGTTCCAAAAGGCCCAGAGCGTCCATATCGGCAACAATTTGCTTACGCGCTTCAAAACGGTCCAACCCTGCGTATTTGGCGGGCAGGGTGGCGTCTTCGTCGGGCTGGGGAGTGCCTTTTAGGTCGAAGATTTCAGCGCGCTCAAGGATGGTGGCATCCTTGGTGAACACATTGATCAGCAGGTGGTTCTGGCGCTTGCCGACTTCGTAGTCATTGAAGTCGTGGGCCGGGGTGATCTTTACGCAGCCGGAGCCTTTTTCCATATCGGCGTGCTCGTCGGCAACGATAGGAATGCGGCGGCCGACCAGCGGCAATTCGATAAATTTGCCGACCAGCGAAGCATAGCGAGCATCATCGGGGTTAACCGCGACACCCGTATCGCCTAGCAAGGTTTCAGGGCGAGTGGTTGCCACGACCAGGTAATCGTTACCATCGGTGGTTTTGACGCCATCGGCCAGCGGGTAGCGGAAGTGCCAGAAGCTGCCCTGCTGCTCTTTGTTTTCCACTTCCAGGTCGGAAATCGCGGTGTGTAGGGTAGGGTCCCAGTTAACCAGGCGTTTGCCACGGTAGATCAACTTTTCTTCGTGCAAGCGCACGAACACTTCTTGCACGGCTTTATAGAAGCCGTCATCCATCGTGAAGCGCTCGCGGGACCAATCAACGCTGGCGCCCATGCGGCGCAGCTGGCGGGTGATGTGGCCGCCGGACTCCTCTTTCCACTCCCATACCTTGTCGATAAACGCATCGCGGCCCAGGTCGTGGCGGGTTTTGCCTTCTTCCGCGGCAATTTTACGCTCAACCAGCATTTGCGTGGCGATTCCGGCGTGGTCGGTGCCTACCTGCCACAGGGTGTTGTTGCCCTGCATCCGCTTCCAACGCGTCAGGGTATCCATAATGGTGTCCTGGAACGCGTGGCCCATGTGCAGGCTGCCGGTCACGTTAGGCGGTGGAATCATGATCGAAAACGGCTTACCGCGGCCTGTTGGGGCGAAGCGGTTGTCGGCTTCCCAGCGTTCGTACCAGCGGGTTTCGATCTGTTCGGGTTGGTAGGTCTTTTCCATGGGGAGTCGGCTCACGGCTTGCAAAAAAAAATGGTGGCAAGTATACCGCGAACGACCCCCTGGCGTCAGGGGCGTTGATGAAACCGCACAGCGGTTAATCGCGTAGGGCGCGGTCGCGTACTTTCACCACGGGTTCCATGAGGTAGTCCAGTACGCTGCGCTTACCGTTGAGAATATCGATTTCCGCCACCATGCCAGGAATAATGGTCAGCGGTTCATTGTCAGCGTCGAAGAGATAGCCGTCGGTGCGCACCTCAACGGGGTACATCAACTCACCGCTTTCTGGCATTTGAACGGCGTCGGCGGCAATAGTGACCAGCTCGCCATCCAGGCCGCCGTAACGGGCAAAGTCGTAGGCCGTTAGTTTTACCTTCACCGGCTGGCCGGGGTAGAGGAAGGCGATATCCGAGGGGCGAATATGCGCTTCTACGACCAAGGCGTCATCGGCTGGGACGACCTCCACGAGCGGCTCACCAGAGCCTGCTACGCCACCTACGGTGCTAATATGCACTTGATTCACGACCCCTGCGACTGGCGAGCGGATGGTGGTGCGTGCCACCTGATCCGCTCGGCCGGGAAGCGTCTTTTGTAGCTCTGCGGCCTGTGAGGTCGCTTCGGCCAGTTGGGCGAGCGCATCGGCTTCAAAAGCATTGCGAGCGGCTGCTTTGCGGTCTTCAATTTCAGCGATGGAAGATTCTGCGCGGGCAACAGCACTTTGTTGGCGGGCTACCTCGCCGCGCAGTTCGTTGAGCGATTGACGTACTCGCAGCAGCGAGGTCTCTGGCTCAATGCCGCGCTGAGCCAGTGGCTGAATGATGGCCAGCTCTCGTTCGGCCAGCTGCACGCCGGAACGGGCGGTGCTTAACGCGGCTTCGAGCTCCGCTTTTTCCTGACGGCGCTGATAGCCCTGCTGTTCTAATACTTGAAGTTCGGCGCTTAGCTCCAACTGCCGCCCATGAAACAGGCGGGTTTCGCTCGCAGCCACACTAGGTGCGCTTTGGCTGAGTGCATCATCGAGTGCCAGCGGCGTTTGGTTGATTTCGGCTTCCAGGCGTTGCAAGCGTAGTTGCAGGGAACGTAGGCGCTGTAGGCTCTCTTCGTAGTCGCCTTCCAGCGTGCCGCCACTAAGCACCATCAGCGTGTCGCCTTGTTCGACCGTATCCCCACGGCGTACGTTAATCTCGGTTACCACGCCGCCTTCCAGGCTTTCTACTACTTGCAGGCTGCGCGAGGGCACGACTTTGCCTTGCCCTCGGGTCACTTCGTCCACCTCCGTGAGATAAGCCCACAAGAAGCCAATCAGTAAAAAGCCAATAATGGTGAGCAGGAGTAGGCTGCTAGCAATTGGCCGCTTGTTGCGGCCATGGCGTACAAAGTGTTCAAAATCAAGCTGGGACGTCGGGCGGCTCACAATGCTGTTCCTTCACGCGTGCGGTGGGGCGCTGCTTCAACGGGGCGCATCACCTGGGCCTTGGGGCCATCGGCAATAATCTGGCCTTGATCAACAATAATCACCCGATCAACCAGCGCTAACAGACTGGTGCGGTGCGTCACGACGACCAGGGTTTGCGACTGGCTAGCGGCTTTTAGCCGTGAGATCACCTCTTTTTCGGTTTGAATATCCATTGCACTGGTTGGCTCATCCATCAGCAACATCGGTGGGGCTCCCAGCAGCGCGCGGGCAAGGCAGATGAGCTGCCGCTGGCCACCGGAAAGCCCTTCGCCGCGCTCACCAATGGGCATGTCGTAGCCCTGGGGGTGGCGGGCGATAAAGTCGTGGGCACCGGCCAGTTTGGCGGCCTGGAGAATTTGTTCATCGGTAGGGTGGTGGGCACCAATCGCAATATTCTGGCGAACAGTGCCAGAAAACAGCCACGCTTCCTGCAACACGCTACCAATGTTGTGACGTAAATCCGCAGGGTCAATTTGGCGAATATCGGTGTCGTCTACTAGTACCGCGCCTTTTTCGGGCGGGTAAATGCCGAGCAGTAGCCGCGCCAGGGTACTTTTACCGGAACCCACGCGGCCCAGTAGCGCAACCTTTTCTCCAGGCTCGATCGTCAGATTGATATTGGCCAATGCTGCAGTGGTTTGCTCTGGGTAGCGGAAGCTCACATCTTGCAGGCTGATTTTGCCTTCCAGAGAAGGGCGGCTTAAGTAGTGACGGCCAGCGGGGCGCTCGGAAGGCATATTCATTAGCTGGTCAAGCGCGCGGTAAGAGGTGCGGGCTTGGTTAATGCGGGTCATGGTTTGAGCCAGCTGCGCCAGCGGCGCGAGTGCACGACCGGTGAGAATCACACAGGCAATCATTGCACCCATGGAAATCACCCCGTCACCGACTAAAAACACCCCATACACCACAATGCTCACCTGAGCGGCTTGCTGGGCGAACGCGGTGGCATTCAGAGCAAACTGTTGAATTGCGCGGCCTTTACGACCCACGTTAGATTGCTGCTGAACGCTCTCTTCCCAGCGTTGGCGAATCATTGGCGCAGCGCCACTGGCTTTAATGGTTTCCAGCCCTGCTACCGCTTCAATCAGCACGCCCTGCTTGGAACGGCTCTCTTCAAACGCTTGGCCGGACAGGCGTTTAAGAAAGGGCTGCACCGCCAGGCCAATCAGCAGTACCAACGGCACGGCAATCAGCGGCACCATAAAAAGCGGCCCCCCAATCAGATAAATCACGCCGATAAACAGGAAGATAAACGGCAAATCGACGAGGGCTACCAGCGATGCTGAGGCGAAGAAATCGCGCAGCGACTCAAATTCCCGCAGGGTGTTGGCAAACCCACCGGTAGAGCCCCGCTTGGCACTCATTTGTAGGTTGAGCACATGGTCAAAAATGCGCCTGCCCATGCGCAGGTCAGCTTCTTGTCCCGCCCGTTCAATAAACAGTTGGCGCAACGTTTTTACCGCAAAATCAAACAGCAATGCGATACTCACACCCACGGTTAGCGCGACGAGCGATTCAATGGCCTCGTTGGGCAATACGCGGTCGTAAACCACCATAATAAACAGTGAGGTGGCTAGCCCAAGGAAGTTGGTTAGCGCAGCGGCAATCACCACTTGGGTGTACACCCAACGATTAGACGAGAGGGCGCTCCAAAACCAGTGGCCGCCTTGTATGGCTGGCTCGCTATTCAGGGCTACCGGCCGGTAGCGGGCGCGCACTGCAATCAGGTGGCCAATGTACTCTGCTTGCAGGGCACTTAACGCGGTTTCGACCGGCTGTTTGCCTAATGCCGGGTCAAACAGTGCAAAACGCTCATCATCAATGCGCTCAATGATGACCACGGCGCGCCCGTTTTTTAGCAGCGCGACCGCTGGCAGCAGCGAGTTCCCCAGAGTTGCCAGGGCATGTTCGCCCAGCGCAGCGACCATGCCGTGACGCTCGGCAGCATCAATAAAGCCGTCGGGAGTGAGCGGGGTGTGTGCGCCTACCCGTTGGGCGCGCACAGCCGCTTCTGAGACCGGTAGTTCAAGCCGAGCCGCCACAAAGGTCAGGCATTGCTCAAGGGCATCTGTGGGCGGATTAGCGGCGTTCAAGGTGAATCTCCATCACATCGAGTAGCTGCCCGGTTACCGCAAGTTGCTGAAAGCTAGCTTGCTCCCAGCGCACACGGCGATTGATTAGCTCTAGCGCGGTTTGGAACAGATCCCGCTGGGCGTCCAGCAAATCGTTAATATTGCTTCTCCCTACGGCGAACTGATCGCGGTAGGCCAGTAGCGCTTCTTCTTCAGCGGCAAGCGTGGCGGTTTGCGCTTCAAGCTCCGCTAGGCGGGTGCGTGTATCGGTATAGGCAGAGCGCACTTCCCGCTCCAGCTCGCGATGCAAGGCTTGGCGTTCAAATTGACTCTGCTGCTGACGTTCAACCGCCTGGGCAATGCGCGATGAGGTTGCGCCGCCGCTATAGGGCGTGTAATCAAGGTTAAACAGCAGTGCCACGTCATTATCCGATTCGTTGAACTCATTTACATCGAATTGGCGACCTTCCACGGCCACGCTCAGGCTAGGCAAGCGGGCGTTACGAGTAGCTTGCGCTTCGGCTTCGCTGGCCTCACTGGTAAGGGTTTGGCTACGCAGCGAGGCGTTACGGGCAAGGGCGTTATCCAGCAGTTGGTCGGCGCTGGTCTCGCTTAGCAACGCTCCGCCTTGAGGCAAGGCCAGCACGTCGGGCGGGGTAAAGAACGCTTCTTGATAGACGTTAATCGCCCGGGCTAACTCACCCTCTAAGGAGATTAGCCGTGAGTTGGCGTCGCTTAAGCGGCTCTGGGCACGCAGTACATCGGCTCGCGAACCGGCGCCTGCCTCGCGGCGAAGTTGAACGTCTTCAAAAATGCGCTGATGCTGCTGCAGATTGTGCTCAGCTAGGTGGCGCTGAGCGGTAACACGGGCAACATCCAGGTAGGCATTCAGGGCGTAGAGAACTTCTTCTTCGACACTTGCCTGGGACTGCCAGTACGCCGCTTCAGCGCTAAGATCGGCCGCGCGTATGCGCTCACCGCTGGCGCCAAAATCCACCAACAGCTGGCTGAGCGTAACGACCGCGTCAACGCGTGAGCCGCGGTCAGGCAGAGATTCAGTGCGCTGCAAGTCGTTACGGTACTCAAGCCCAGCGTTCACCTGAGGGCGACGCACGGCGCGCACTTCATCAATTTGCAGCACCGACTCACGCTCAAGAGAGCGCTGGGCCAGAATGCGAGGCTGTTGCTCTAAGGCGTGCTGGATTTTTTGGCGTAGCGCCTCTAGCGCAGGAGAGGCTTCCATTGGTTGACCTGCTTGCCAGCGAAAGCGCGTTAGCAGTTGCGTCAGTTCCGGTGAAAATGCCGGGCCCTCCAGCGATGAAGCGGGTAAAGGCGTAGCCTCGGGAATCGGTTCATCAAACGCCGTTTGAGCCGCCAACAGTGGGTTTACCAGCAAAAGCGCAGCGGCCACGCTGCTCAGTAATAGCCGTTTGCGTGTCCGCGTATCAACATTAAAAGACATTCACGTTCCTGAATAACGTCGGTGCTTGGCACCCAATTAAGAGGGATCCGGCCATTGATAGCGCTCTTCGCTGCTGAACGCTTCTTGCCACTCGGAAAGGGGGCGGGAAGCGCTTGCTTCTGGCAGCGGTGTCGTTGGCCGTTGAAGGAGGCTGCGAAGAACGCCAAGCTGCTGTTGGGATATGAGCTGAGCGTACACTAAAGGGACGGCACCCAATTGCCAGAAAAGCCCCATTTGTTCAGCGGATAGTGCCTTCCAGGCGGGTTCATCAATTTGATATAACGGCGTGCTGCCTTGATAGCCTTCTGGCTGCCAAGGCGTGAGCAGCTTGGCATTGGCCAATGCATCAAGCTGCTGTGCAACTCGCTGGCAACCCGCTTCCCGCTGTTGGAGAAAAGCCAGTACGTGTTGGGGGAAGCTGGCTAGCTCGCCGTGTTGATTAAAGAAAGGTTCGGCATCCAGGTGCGCCACCACAAAGGGTGAGTGCTGGTCGATGCATAGCTTTTCAGGATATTCAGCATGCAGTCCGAAGGGGTGGCTGCGCAGGGCGGCGGGCACATACGCCGCGCGCCAGCGCCCTTGGCTATCGACGATGAGATTTTGTTCATCGCGCAGCCCCAGCAGTGCGACGGCCTGCCAGCCTAGTGCTGTCTGGGTGAACCCAATTGGAAAACTAGCGGCCGCATGGCGTAATTCGGCCTCTGCTAGGCTTGCCTGGGTAATGTGCTGAGCAAAATGGTAGGCAGTAAAACGTTGCCACATCAAACCGCTGTGGCGCTTAACGTCAAGCGGCACCCAGTGGGCAGCGTGGGCCATAGGAAAACCTTTGTGGTGGTGATAATAAGGCGGCTACCTTACCAAGAACACGCGCTAATCATTTACTTGAAGAGAGCCCACGCATGGCGATTAATCCAAGCACTGGGCCAGGTAGTAGCCACCATATCACCCAGGGGCCTTGGCTTACCCATAGGGCAGTGACTAGGGCGATAGACGGAATCGTTAGCCCAAAGCCAATGGCATTCATCATCGCCAGCGCTGCGCCGAGGCGCTCAGGTGGCGCGGTGGCTGCCGCCAGCGCGGAAAATTGCGCGGAATCGGCAATTACGCTAACGCCCCAAATCCCTAGCAGAGTTAGCAGTAGCCAGGGCGATGTGCCACCTAACAGTGGATAGAGCAAACAAAGCATGCCGGAGGTTGCTAGCGCCACAACGGCCACTCGCGCGCTGCCCACACGGCGGCTCCAGCGGCCAGCCCAAACGCAGCCAGGTAGGCCCAACGCAATCACCGCAAAACTTAGCCATGGCTGAAGGCCCGGCGCTGCGCTTAGACGTTCCAGCTCTCTAGTAACTAAAAAGGGCACCAGCGCCCACAGGGCGTATAGCTCCCAGCAGTGGCCAAAGTAGCCAAGTGCCGCGGCGCGGAAGTGCTTTTGCCTGAAGGCAGACAGCCCCGCCCAGGGGCGTCCGCCGCTGGCTTTGGCGGGCAGGTGTGGCCCCACGCCTAGTTTAAAAATCATTAGTGCGGCGAGCAGTGCCAGGGCAGAAGCCAGCAACAGCGGCCACTGCCATGGCAAGTGCAGCGTTAGCCCGCGCAGTAAGTGGGGCGAGGCAATGCCCAGAGTCAGCATGCCGACCAACCAGCCCAGTGCCGAGCCTGCGTTGCTGGGTGTCCAGCTCACTACCAATTTCATACCGAGTGGATAAATACCTGCAAGACACAGCCCGACCAAAAAGCGTGCTGCTACCGCTAAGCTGACGCTGTCGGCGACGCCAATAAACGCGGCATTAATCAGCGCGCCTGCTACTGCTGAGATAGCAAACAAGTGGCTGGCGCGTACGCGATCGGCAAGGCCGGTGGTAGCAATGAGCAGCGTACCGGTAATAAAACCTGCTTGCACCGCAATGGTGAGCAGCCCCAGGTCGCTTTCACTCAAACCAACGGCCTGTTGAAGCGCAAGCCCTACGCCGTTAACGCTGAACCACAGTGAAGTGCCAAACAGCTGGGCAATGACAATCGTGGCGAGCGGGGCGCGCGCTAAAAAAGCATGGGAAGGCAGGGTGGATGCAAGCCGAGTATAAAAGCGCATTGAGTGACTCTTCCTCTGAGTTATTGTTATGTATGGCGCTAGTGTAAGTGGTTATGCATCCGTGGCCAGATGGTAGAAAGGTTACCCCAACTTATGCGGCACCACTTCATGGCCCATTTCTTTATAGCGCTGCCAGCAGGCGCGTTTGGCGACCAGAACTTGCTGGTGCTGGTTGATAATTTCGGCAATGCGGACGTAGCGTTCCACGCCTTCGGGAATGTCGGGGTGTAAGTTCAGTAGAGCGGTTTCTTGCGTTGGCACCGGGAGTTGCTGCCAGCCTAGCGTTATCGGCACGCTGGCGGCCATGTCGCTGTCTTCCAGCGCGTGGGGGAGGTAGGCATCTTCACGGAACTGCCAAAGGGCCTCGTCAGCCTGTTCGGCCAGGGCTTTATCTTCGCAGTGCAGGTGCAATCGATAGCCTTTGCGGTGGATGGTTTCTGCTAGCTTGCAAGCAAACTGCAGGCGCGCTTCCAGGGTGGTGTCAGGAAGGATATAAAAATCGATACGTGCCATCAAAGGCTCCAGCGGTTCCCGCTTTTTTCAAAACCCGTCCCTACCACCGCGGCTAGCGGCGGTAGGGTGTCGGTTTATACCCGTTGATTTATACCAACTGATTTATACCAATCGGGTGAGCCAGCCGTATTTATCTTCACTGCGGCCATATTGTAGGTCGAGCAGCGTTTTACGGATGCGCTTGGCAATTTCGTTGTTGCCATTGCCTTGTAAACGAATACGCTCGTTTTCAGTGACCAGTTCGCCGACCGGGGTAATTACCGCTGCTGTGCCGCAGGCGAACACTTCGGTAATCTCGCCAGACGCAGCGCCTTCGCGCCATTCATCGATGCTGATGGGACGCTCTTCCGGTGTGAGGCCCGCATCTTTTGCCAGGGTAAGCACGGAGTTGCGGGTAACGCCCTCCAGGATGGTGTCGGTGAGGCGGGGCGTCACTAAACGACCATCTTTATAAACGAAGAACAGGTTCATACCGCCTAGTTCTTCAATCCACTTGTTTTCAGCGGCGTCTAAGAACGCTACTTGGCTGCAGCCGTTTGCGGCGGCTTCTTTCTGGGCTGCCAGGGAGGCTGCATAGTTACCGCCACACTTGGCAAAGCCGGTGCCGCCAGGGGCTGCGCGCTTGTAGTGGGAAGAGAGCCAGATAGACACCGGCTCTATGCCGCCCTTGAAGTAAGCCGCCGCCGGTGAGGCAATCACGTAGTAGTCGACTTCATGAGCCGGACGTACGCCTAGGAAGGCTTCGGAGGCGATCATAAACGGACGCAGGTAGAGGCTGCACTCGTCGGCATCGCTGGAAGGTGTAGGTACCCAGGTGTGGTCTTGGGCCAGCAGCGCTTTCAGTGAACCGATGAAATCTTCATCGGAAAGCTCCGGCAACGCTAAACGGCGGGCGCTGCGGCGAAAACGCTCGGCGTTTTTCTCTGGGCGGAATGTCCAGATAGAGCCATCGGCATGGCGATACGCTTTAATGCCTTCAAAAATTTCCTGACCGTAGTGCAGCACAGAGGCCGCTGGGTCGAGGATTAGTGGGCCATAGAGGCGCACTTGATGGCCGTGCCAGTCGGCGTCGACTGTCCAGCGGACGTGGGCCATATGGTCAGTGAAGTGCTTGCCAAAACCTGGGTTTTGCAGAATGTTGTCACGAATCTCATCAGCCATCGGTTGATTAGACGGCAGCGTTTCAAAATGAGACTCAAGCTGGGTATCTGAAGCTGTGGGCACGGCGTATTCTCTCCGCTATAGCCTGGCCCCGAAGGGCAAGTGTTAGTGTTTATTTGGTGTAGCGTGCGCTCTGAGAACAGCACGCACGCTAATGCCCTTAGATGTAACGTTTACGTCAACCAATGGCAACCGTTGATCGCCTGATTGTGATGTTAGCTGTCGCTATTTTCTACTTGGGCATCGGTCTCACGATCAAGCAAATACTGGGTTAATAGCCCTACTGGGCGGCCAGTGGCGCCTTTTTGTTTGCCGGAGTGCCAAGCGGTGCCGGCGATATCCAGATGCGCCCATGGGAAGTGATCGGCAAAGCGCGATAGGAAACACGCTGCTGTAATGGTACCGGCCGGGCGGCCACCAATATTGGCTAAGTCGGCGAAATTGGACTCTAGTTGTTCCTGATACTCATCCCATAGCGGCAGATGCCAAGCGCGATCCCAGGCTGCTTCGCCAGCGTCGAGCAAATCGAGCGCCAGGTCATCGTCGTTGGAAAGCAGGCCCGTTGCGTGGTGGCCAAGGCCAATAATGACAGCACCGGTCAGGGTGGCAATATCAATCACGCTGGCCGGGGTAAAACGCTCAGCGTAGGTCAGCGCATCGCACAGTACCAAGCGGCCTTCGGCATCGGTGTTCAGTACTTCAACCGTCAACCCTTTCAGGGTTTTGATAATATCGCCGGGTTTAGTGGCCGCACCGTCAGGCATGTTTTCAGCGGCGGCAACAATAAACACCACGTTTAGCTTGGGCTTAATGGCGAGCACTGCTTTGACGGTGCCGAATACGCTAGCCGCACCGCCCATGTCGAACTTCATTTCATCCATGCCTTCGCCGGGCTTCAGCGAAATACCACCGGTGTCGAAGGTGATGCCTTTGCCCACGAGCACATGGGGCGCTTCTTCAGGATTTTCCGCACCCTGGTACTTCATCACGATAAGGCGTGTCGGTTCTTGACTGCCGCGTCCAACAGAAAGCAGTGAGCCTGCTCCCAACGCTTCCAGCGCCTCCTCATCTAAAATATCAACCTCAAGCGCGCCTTGGGAATCGCGCCCAAGCTGCTCGGCTTGCCCTGCAAGGTAGCGGGGCGTACAAACATTGCCGGGAAGGTTGCCCAGCGTGCGGGTAAGGTTAATGCCCTGGCCAATGGCGACACCCAATGCAGCGCCCTGCTTGGCCATGGGGGCCTCGTCGGCATCGCTGACAATAAGGCTCAGCTTGGTTAGGCTAGGGGCTTTTGCGGGAGATGATTTGAACTGGTCAAAGCGGTAAATAGCGCGTTCAGCTGCTTCGAGTGTTTTACGAGCTTTCCAAGCAGTATCGCGATCTTCGAGGGGAACGTCGGTAAACGTAGCGCTAGCTTCATCAATTGGCAGCTTGGTCAACGCTGCCATGGCAGCATCTAAGGCTTTAATAAATGCTGCTTCCTGACATTTGGCCCGTTCGCCTAGGCCAACGAGCAACAAACGTTCAGCGCCCAAGCCCGGTGCGAAGGGGACAATCTGTACATTGCCCAGCGCGGCATCAAAGTCGCCACGATCAAGTAACTGACCAATGAGCCGCTCGCTTGCGTCATCTAACTTGGCGACGGCGGGCAGTAAGTCGCTACCTTTAAAGACAGGCAAAACGAGGCAAGCCGTTTCGGCTTTGGCTGGGTTTGCGGTCTGAACGGAAAATTCCATGACGTCTCCAACAAGACAAGCATCGAGTGATTCGGGATAATGCCCCGTTACCTAGGTTTTTGATAACAGGTTTTTTAATAACAGTTTGATTAGTGTACCCAAGCCATGGGCGCATTGCATTGCAACCTGCGCTACTAGCCGGAGAGTGCGTTGATTTTATTTCGGTACTTAACTCGCGAAGTGTTACTGACGATGTCGGCGGTGGCTGGCATTTTATTACTGGTGATCATGGGCAGCCGCTTTATTCGCTATTTTTCTGATGCGGCAGAGGGCGACATTCCGGTCACTATCTTAGGCAGCCTCATGGTTTTTCACCTGCCTGGATTTATGGAGCTGATTTTACCGCTATCTTTTTTCCTGGGAATATTGCTGGCCTATGGTCAGCTATATATGAACAGCGAAATTACCGTGATGGTGGCTTGTGGTATGAGTCCTATGCGGTTGTTGCGAGTAACACTATTACCTGCTTCGGTCGTGGCGGTGCTGGTAGGACTGTGTAGTTTGTGGCTAACACCTGCGGGTGCACTACAAACTGAGGCCGCGCTTGAAGAGCAGCGCAGCCGATTGGATGTGTCAGTACTGGCGCCAGGGCGTTTCCAAGATTTCGGTGGAGGGCGTACCGCTTACATCAGCGATTTCAGCAGTGATGGCACTGAAATGCAGGAGGTGCTGGTTCATGAGCAGCCTGTTTCTGGTGCGGAAAAGACCCATAGCTATGTGACCCGTGCAGGCTCTGGCTATCAGGAAACCAGCGTGGAAACTGGTAGCCGTTTTCTAGTGCTGGAGGATGGCGAGCGCTATGGCGTAACACCGGGAAAGCAGGCTGCCGAGCGGTTAACCTTTGAACGTTACACGCTGCGCCTGGGCTTAAGCCGAAATAGACAAGAGCTGGATTCATTAGAGTACGCGACCACGGCTGAGCTATGGAACGACCCCACTCCTCGTGCCCAAGCGCAGTTTCAGTGGCGTGTAGGTTTGCCGCTAATGGTGTTTATATTGGCATTGCTAGCTCAGCCGCTTTCCAGAGTAAACCCTCGCCAGGGTCGGTTTGCAAAACTGTTGCCTGCTGTTTTTCTTTATGTCGCTTATTTAAGCCTGCTATTGGCGGCGGTGGATGCCATTGGCAGCGGCGCGCTGGCAGTTGCGCTTGGGGTTTGGCCGGTACACGGGCTGTTTTTGGCGCTTGGCTGCCTGCTGCTATGGCACTCGCAACGTAAAGGAATGCGCTAATGAAGGGGCTAACTCATGCTTGCTGATCGTCTTGACCGCTATATTGCCCGCAACGTATTGGCGGCCATCATTGTTGTTCAGTTCGTTTTACTTGGCCTGGATATTACCATTGCCTATATCGGTGATTTAGGCGACACCCAGGGCAACTATACCGCGTTAGATGTGTTGATTTATCTGGGGATGCGACTGCCTTGGCGATTTTATCAATATGCCCCGGTGGCGGTATTGATTGGTGCGCTAATTGGCCTAGGGAGCATGGCGTCCAGCAATGAATTAACCGTCATGCGCGCTGCCGGCCGG
Organism: Halomonas qaidamensis; assembly: GCF_025917315.1. NCBI lineage: Bacteria > Pseudomonadati > Pseudomonadota > Gammaproteobacteria > Oceanospirillales > Halomonadaceae > Halomonas > Halomonas qaidamensis. Next base: position 616,075 of record NZ_CP080627.1, read on the forward strand.
TCCCTTGCACGGATTGTCTGGGGCGTCATGAAACCGGTGTTGTTAGTGGTGGTTGTGGTACTGCTGGTTGCTGAATTTGTATCTCCGCGCACTGAGCAGTTTGCCGAGGCATGGCGTTTAGAACAGCGTCAAGGAGAAGGGGCGCAGCTAACTAGCCGGAGTGGCTGGCAGTTCGAAGGAGAGAGTGTCTATCGCTTTGGTGCTATTCGTGCGGATAACGTGGTGCTGGATTTAACACGCTATCGTTTTGATGAGCGTCGGCTAATTGAGGCCACCCACGCTAACCGTGCGCGCTGGGAAGAGGGCGCGTGGCAGCTTGAGGGAGTGACCACGACGCGTATTTTTGATGACCATACTGAATCGGAGTATCAGCAACATGCAGCTTGGGAGACGGCGTTAACGCCCACCCAATTGGAACGTTTGCTGCGTGATATCGAGAGCCAGGCGCCTAGTGAACTGTGGGCGTACGCCAATTTTTTGAAAAGCCAAAACCTCCAAGAGGATCAGCCGCTGCTCTACTTCTGGCAAAAGGTATTGATGCCGCTAACAATGGGGTCGCTGGTATTAATCGCTGCTTCCTTTGTGTTTGGTCCATTGCGTACGGTGGCTGCAGGTACGCGCGTGTTTTATGGCGTGGTGACCGGCCTCATCTTTAAATATGTACAAGATCTGCTGGCACCTGCATCCACTATTTTTGGTTTTTCACCAGTGTGGGCGGTATTAGTGCCAACCTTGGCTTGTGCGGTGGTAGGTATTTATTTCTTGCGCCGCAACGGCTAGTTGGGGCTTTGGTACTTAAAAGAGGATTAGCCAGGTGACGAGCAATATGACCAAATCCCGACGCTTTACCCAATTAGATAGCGTATGGCCTGCGGGTTTAGGTCGCCGCTTGGGCGCAATGCTGTATGACGGATTTTTAGTGACAGCCATTTGGATCGCAGTGACGGTGGCGCATCTGGCTTTTTTTCGGTTTGTGTTAGGGCAGCAGGCTGAAGAGATTGGTACGACCCCTTTCGATATTTGGAGCCTGAGATTAATGCTGTTGTTCTTTGTCACGCTATTTTTTGTCTATTCCTGGCGGCGTGGGGGTATGACATTAGGTATGCAGGCTTGGCGACTGCGGGTGCAAACCATCGATGGACATGCGATTACACTCAAGCAAAGTTTGATTCGTTGTGTGACAGCTTGGCTTTCCTTGGCAGCACTTGGTATTGGGTACTGGTGGGTACTGTTTGATCCGCAGCGCAGAAGCTGGCCAGATATCGCCTCTAATACGCAAACCGTGGTGCTACCAAAAAAATAATATCATCGCCTGTTTTGGCGAAAATTGTGCTGTGACAAGGCGTTATCCTATAGCTCATTTTTATTAAGACGAATGGCTACCAAAAAGCATCCATTTCTACTTGAAAAGATGTATGCGAATCATTTACATTCATCTCATGACTTTTATGAGGTGTCGCCATGTACGTTTGCGTGTGCAAGGGAGTAACCGACCATCAGATTCGCCAGCACGTCAGCGACGGAGCGCGCAGCTGGCGAGAAGTACGTGAAGCTACAGGCTGTGGAACCCAGTGTGGTAAATGCGCCTGTTTTGCTAAATCGCTTACCCGCGAGGCGGTCCAAGAGGCGCGCTGCGAGGCGGATATGAGTCTCGCTTACGCTGTATGACGCGAATCACTATTGTTAGGGTTTTCGTTAGCAAACATATGATTTTTTTGAGTTTTTAGTTACTTCCTATATACTCCCAACATCGTTGGGAGTAAGCCTGTTTATGGCCTATACTCTCTAGTTAGCGTAATTGCACACTAAGAAAGGTGACGTCATGAAAGGTGATCCCAAGGTCATTCAGCATCTCAATATCGCCCTCGGCAACGAACTGGTAGCGATCAACCAGTATTTTTTGCATGCCAAAATGTATAAGGATTGGGGCTTTAAAGAGCTTGCCAAGTGGGAATACGATGAATCCATCGAAGAGATGCAGCACGCCGACAAGCTGATTGAACGTATTCTGTTCCTTGAAGGTATTCCTAACCTTCAGGATCTAGGCAAGCTGCATATCGGCGAAAACGTTAAAGAAATGCTCGAAAGTGATCTAAAAATCGAGCACGACGGTCGTAAAGACTATATTGAAGCAATCACCTACTGTGAAAGCGTCAAAGATTACGTAACCCGTGATCTACTGCGTGATCTGCTTGCCGATGAAGAGGGTCATATTGACCACATTGAAACGCAGCTTGGCTTGATCGATAAGGTTGGTATCCAAAACTACCTGCAAAAACATATGCAGTTGGCGACTGACGAAGAGTAACTTCTGGTTATTTAATTAAAGCGATACTGTTTAATTAAAGCAGCACTGGGGTTTAATCAAAGCAGCACCGGGCAGCCCTATGGCTGCCCGTTTTTCGTTACCAATCATAATAAGATGTCGTTTTGCTTCAGCTTTTTTTAGCTTTACAGCATTACGATTCAACCACGCCACAGGCCATGCGTGCACCGCCACCGCCTAGGTGAGGTTCATCCGAGTACGTATCGCCGCCAGCATGAATCATCAGGCTGCGTCCCGGCATATCTTCCATGCTCAAGCGTGGTGCCAGCACCGGCAAGTTGGCCTCGCCGTCTTCATTCACCGTGAGAACTGGTAGGTCGCCTAGATGGCCATCGCCGTAGGGACCTTGGTGGGTGCCAGTTTCTTCAGGGTCGTAATGACCTCCTGCAGACAGCGCTGCTCTCATTTCGCCGCTATCGTTCTCGGCAGGCTCGCAGCTGGCATTTTGGTGGACATGAAAACCGTATACGCCAGGTTCTAGGTCAGTCAACGACGGCGTAAGCAACACGCCGTGCTCAGTGTGCTCAATAGCGATAGTCCCTATAGACTCTTCAGTTCCTTCAGCGCTGACCTTGTGCATGTCAACGTCGAGCGTTTCATTGGCCTGAACGGTGGATGCCAGCAACAAACCCACGGCCATGCCTGTTAACGGTAGTGAGTAACGCATAGTGCAATTCTCCTGTCCTTATCCATGGAAGCTCGTATAACGAGTTGCTACTTCAAGGTAGCTGCCCCTAGATAACTCCGCCAATGGATTGCGTAAAGGTGAGGTTTGCCTACTGGATAACGTTAGCAATGGATGACATCTCGCTGTCAAGCCGCGACAATAGCTCCCTGTTTCGTTGGTTAGTTTTTTACTGGGGAGCGTTATGACGCCACTCAACATCCTCTATCAGGATGAGTATCTCGTTGCAGTGCATAAGCCGTCAGGGCTTTTAGTGCATCGCTCGGCGTTGGCGCGTGGCGAAACAGAATTTTTGCTTCAACGCCTGCGTGACCAAATTGGCAAGCGGGTTTATCCAGTGCATCGCTTAGACAGGCCCACTTCCGGCGTGATGGTGTTTGGTTTGTCATCTGAGATGGCGGCTTTATTGAGTGAAGCCTTCAGCGAACGGCAGGTGGAAAAGCGTTACCTAGCGGTGGTGCGCGGTAAAGCGCCTGAGAGCGAACGTTTGGACTACCCGCTTCGGGAAGAGGATGGCACACGGCCCAAAGCGGAGATGCCTGCTATGCCCGCGATGACTGATATTCGTCGCCTGGACAGTGTTGAGCTGCCGATACAGGTAGACCGCTATCCGGTGGCACGCTATTCGTTGGTGGAAGCGCAGCCCCTCACTGGCCGGCGGCATCAGATTCGCCGCCACCTTTCACGGCGTGGTTACCCCATTATTGGCGATGCCAAGCATGGTAAAAGTATTCACAACCGCTTTTTTGCGGATCAGTTGGATGCTCCCCGTTTACTACTGGCGGCTACCTATTTAGCCTTTAATCACCCCTTCATCGAAAAGCGCATTCAATTAGGCTGCGCTCTCGATGAGACCATGAAACGCGTGTTCGAGCAGTTCGGATGGAGTGGCCACTTACCGCTCGATAGCGTGCGTACCCCGCCCACTGCCACGCCAGCCGCGCTTCAGGAAAGATAGCGCTTTATAGCGCCAATGTAGCACCGCTGGAAAGCGCATCATGTTTTTATTAGAGAGAGCCTGCCATGTCTTCGGATTATGACGTTCGCTTTGGCGGTATTAGCCGTTTGTATGGTCAGCGTGCCGCTGAGGCATTTCGCCATGCCCACGTGGTCGTTGTTGGCGTAGGCGGCGTTGGCAGTTGGACGGTAGAAGCTCTGGCGCGCTCGGGAATCGGCAAGCTTACGCTGATCGACCTGGATGATGTCTGCGTATCCAATGTGAACCGTCAGCTTCATGCGCTAGACGGTACGATTGGCGCTCCCAAGGTTGAGGTGCTGGCCGAGCGCTGCCGCCTAATTGCCCCTGAAATAGAGGTCGTAGCTGATAGTGCGTTTGTTACGCCAACCAACCTCGCTGAACGTATTCCTGATGATGCCGACCATGTAGTGGACGCTATTGATAGTGTGATCGCTAAGGCGGCGCTAATCGCTTGGTGCAAACGGCATAAACTGCCGATTACCGTGACGGGAGCCGCAGGCGGTCAGACAGACCCCACGCGTATTCAGGTGGCGGATTTAACGCGCACTGAACACGACCCTCTGCTTTCTAAAGTGCGTTCACGACTGCGCAGGGATTATGGTTTTTCGCGTAATCCAAAGCGGCGCTTTTCCGTTGAGTGCGTCTATTCTGATGAGCAATTAGTGTATCCCAGCGCTGACGGCGAAGTTTGCCTGCAAAAACCCGGCAACGGTGACGCTACCCGTCTAGACTGCGCTTCAGGCTTTGGCGCAGCCACTTTTGTCACCGGTGCATTTGGTTTTGTCGCTGCCTCAAAAGTGCTCGAACGACTGGCTAAAAAAGCCGCTAAGTCCATGCCATTAACGACTAAACAAGAGGAAAGTGAATGACCGCGCCTATTCCTGGTATTTATCGTCACTATAAAGGCAGTCTTTACGAAGTGCTGGGCACTGCTCAGCATAGTGAAAGTGAAGAAGCGCTAGTGGTTTATCGTGCGCTTTACGGCGACTACGGCCTGTGGGTGCGCCCGCTTGAGATGTTCACCGAAAGCGTTACCAAAGACGGCCAGCCACAGCCGCGCTTTGCTTTAGAGAAGGCGTTTAGTGAGCCAAGTCTGTCCTAGTGGCGACAGCGCTCAGTAGCATTACGTTTTCCTCTTCGCCCCGCTTTTTTCCTTCACTCTTTATGCTCCATTCGGGCCTTTTCTTGCTCAGGGCTCGGGTGTTTTTTTAGTGCGCTATTGTTTATATTCCACAATAAGCTATTCTTATAACAATTAATGTTAACGAGCTTGGGCGAGGAGAAAATATGCAAACACAGCCGTTAGAAAAGGGCGTCGAGATCACCTCACAGCTTACAGTCGAGGAGCTTGAGCAAGTAAAAGCACAGGGCTTTAACACGGTGATCTGTAACTGCAAGCCCGGCGAAAGCACCGAGTTTCCAGGTGAAAGTGCGTACCGCCGTAAAGCAGAAGAAATTGGGCTTCATTGGGTACACATTCCAGTAACGCCTGGCGAGTATAGCCAAGCGGATGTGGCTGCTTTTGCTGAAGCGTTGCAGCAGTTACCTCGGCCAATATTGGCATTTTGCCGGTCGGGTAAGCGCGCTACCCACCTTTGGGCCTACGCCAAGCGCCACACTGAAAAGTGCGATTTGGCGGAACTGTTTTGCGCCGCAAAAGCAGCCGGTTTCGATTTGGAAGAGCACCGCCAGGGGCTCGAAAATCAAAGCGTATAACCGTCACTATTGCGTCGCTATTGATGGCCGCAGACGAAATGAGCTGTGACCGAACGTGTTTAGTTTCACTGTGATAGCGAGTAGTCCGAATGATGATTGAGCGTTGGGTGCCGCTAGTGGGGTGGCTAAAAAGCTATAACCGCGCGCTATTCTCACGGGATGCGCTGGCAGCAGTCATTGTGACGCTAATGCTGGTGCCCCAGGCGCTGGCCTATGCCTTACTGGCGGGGTTGCCGCCAGAGATGGGGCTTTATGCAAGCATGCTACCGCTGGTGCTTTATGCCATTTTTGGTACCAGTGCCAGCTTGGCAGTGGGGCCGGTAGCCGTAGCAGCGCTAATGACAGCCTCTGCGTTAAGCAGCTTTGCTACCCCCGGCAGCCCTGAATACATTGGCGCTGCTCTTGTGTTGGCGGCGCTTTCAGGGTTGATATTGATTGCCATGGGCGTTCTACGGTTGGGTTTCTTGGTTAATTTTTTAAGCCATCCAGTGATTTCAGGATTTATCACTGCCTCGGGTATTTTGATCGCCATTAGCCAGCTCAAACATATTCTGGGCGTTGAGGCTGCTGGGCATAATGTTTTTGACCTGCTGAGTGCACTGTTCAGTCAGTGGCAGCAGGTTAACCTCATTACATTGATGATTGGCTTGGGGGTATGGGGTTATCTGCTAGTGTGTCGCAAACGCTTGAACACCTGGCTGACGGCCATGGGTATCTCGGCTAGCGTTGCTGGCTTAATGGTTAAAGCCGCACCGATTTCGGCAGTGATTGTCACCACGCTACTGGCCTGGCAGCTTAATTTGGATCAGCGCGGTGTGGATTTGGTCGGCTTTGTGCCTAGTGGCTTGCCCGCCATTGCGCTGCCTAGCCTAGACCAGTCGTTGTGGTTTGGCCTGCTGCCTGCGGCGTTACTAATAAGCTTAGTAGGCTTTGTGGAGTCAGTCTCCGTGGCACAAACGCTGGCCGCTAAGCGCCGTCAGCGTATCGACCCTAACCAAGAGCTAATTGCTTTAGGAATGGCCAATTTAGGGGCTGGGGTCAGTGGTGGGTCACCGGTTTCAGGTGGCTTTTCACGCTCGGTCGTCAATTTTGAAGCGGGCGCGGCAACGCCGTTGGCTGGTGCATTTACCGCTTTAGGTATCGTGCTTGCCACGTTGTTGCTCACTGATCTACTGGCATTTCTACCCACAGCAACGCTGGCCGCGACGATTATTGTGGCCGTAGGAACGCTGATTGACCTGCCCGCAGTAAAACGTACTTGGCAATACTCCCGCAGCGACGGCGTGGCGATGGTGGCGACCTTGCTGCTGACCCTGCTACACAGCGTAGAAGTTGGCATTATCAGCGGCGTGGTGCTCTCGCTGGGGCTGCATCTTTACCGTACCAGTCAGCCTCACAGTGCGGTGGTGGGGCGTGTGCCGGGCACCGAACATTTCCGTAATGTGAAGCGCCATGAGGTTGAAACTGATGAGCACGTTGCCATGCTACGCATTGATGAAAGCCTTTACTTTGCTAACGCTCGCTACCTAGAAGATACCGTGATGGCGCTAGCTGCTCGTTCGCCTTCGTTAAAACATATTGTCCTCACCTGCCAAGCGGTGAATGTGATTGATGCATCTGCTCTTGAAAGCTTAGAAGCCATTAACGGGCGGCTAAAAGATGCGGGCGCAGCGCTGCATTTGGCTGAAGTGAAAGGGCCCGTGATGGACCGATTAACGAACACCGCGCTTTACCGCGAGCTAACGGGGCAGGTGTTTTTTACCACCTTTGATGCCTGGCAGGCGCTGGCGCTTCCCAGCCAGAACGAAAAGCCGCAGCCCTGCACTTAATGGTGCCGTTAATTGAAAAAGCGACCAACGGGTGAAAATGACGCATTGGTGAAAACGATGTGAACGCGTTAGCTTAGCCCTTTCGTATTGATGACTTTCCAAGGAACGGCTATGACCTCGCTATCACCGCAGCAAACGCTGAAGGCAGTATTTGGATTCGATGAATTTCGCGGCGGCCAACAAGCGGTGGTGTCCAGAGTATTAGCCGGGCATTCTAGCGCGGCGATATTTGCTACCGGCGCGGGAAAGTCGCTCTGTTATCAGCTGCCTGCACTGCATCTTCCTCACCTAACGTTGGTGGTCTCGCCGCTGCTGGCGCTGATGCAGGATCAACTTGCTTTTTTGGCGCGCCATGGTGTTCCAGCGGCCAGTATTGATTCGACCCAAGACCGTGATACGACCCGTGATGTGATGGAGCGGGCCAAAAGCGGTGAGCTAAAAATCCTCATGGTGTCGGTGGAGCGGCTGAAGAACGAGCGTTTTCGGCACTTTCTACGCCAAGTACAAATATCGCTGCTGGTAGTTGATGAAGCACACTGTCTTTCTGAGTGGGGACATAACTTCCGCCCCGATTACCTCAAGCTACCCGACTATCAGCGCGATTTCGCTATTCCCCAGGTGTTGCTACTGACAGCCACGGCCACGCCCGCCGTTATCGCTGATATGCGCGAGAAGTTTGCCATTGCGCCGGAAAATGTCGTTACCACCGGTTTTTACCGCCCCAATTTGGAACTGCTGGTAGCGCCCGCGATGGAAAATCGCCAGCAGCAGTTGATTGATTGGCTTAAACCACAAATGCCGCCTGGCAACGAAGCCCCGACGATTATTTATGTCACTTTGCAGCAAACTGCCGAGCAGGTGGCAAGTGCGTTGGCAGCCCAGGGAATTGCCGCCCAGGCGTACCACGCGGGTTTAGATTCAGCCCGCCGTGACAACATTCAGCGCCAATTCATGAGCGGCGAATCCCCCTGCATTGTGGCTACCATTGCCTTTGGCATGGGCATTGATAAAGGCAATATCCGTAACGTTGTGCACGTTGATCTGCCTAAATCGATTGAGAACTACAGCCAGGAAATTGGCCGAGCGGGGCGCGACGGGTTGCCTTCCACCTGTTTAACAATTGCCGGACGCGATGGGCTGCGGGTGCTGGAGAACTTCGTTTACGGCGACACACCTGAATACGCGGGGATTTTGCGCTTACTGGAAGAAATCTCATCAGCTGGTCAGGCGCCAGATCGCCAGTGGGAAGTGCTGCTTACTACGCTTTCCCGAGATACCAATATCCGCTTGCTGCCGCTCAAAACGCTGCTGGTGCGGTTAGAAATGCACGGCATTATTGCGCCGCGCTTTGCGTTCTTAGCCGAGTATCGTTTGCGCTACCACATTGAGCCTACTACCTTGGTGGGGCGTTTTGAAGGAGAGCGGGCGGCCTTTGTACGTTTGTTGATCGACAATATTGCTATTGCTCGCACCTGGGGAACAGTAGATTTTGAGCGACTGCATCACGCTGGTCAGGCGCAGCAAATTGATGCGTCTCGTGCCCGCGTGATTACCGCGCTTGAGTACTTCCAGGATAAAGGCTGGCTGACCCTGGAAGGTAAACGCATGACCGACGTGTATGACGTTTGCCAGCCAGATTTTTTGATCGAGCAGCTTGCGAGCGAGTTGTTTAATGAGTGTCTGAAGCGGGAGCAAATCGAAATTGAGCGGCTGCATTCTATGCTGGCGCTGTTTGAGTCAAAAAGCTGCTTAACACGTCGGTTAGCCGAGTATTTTGGGGATACTACGTTCGATGGGCCAAACGATGCATTACCTCAAACCGAGCAGGGCCGCTGTGGGCACTGCTCGGTTTGTTATGGCAATCCGGTTCAGTTGCCGACAGCGCCGCCGCTACCCTCGCTGACTGAAAATGAGTTTGCCCGTTATGCCACGCCACTGATTAAACGCCACACCGAAATATTTGGTCAGCCACCCAGTGCCCAGCGACTGGCGCATTTTCTGTGTGGCTTAACCATGCCGATCTTTATCCCACTCAAAGCCCGGGGCCTTAACGGCTTCGCGGTCTTTGAGCAGCGTGCCTACCCTGACGTGAGGCAATGGGCAGAGCGGTGTTTAGCTAGCTCAGGCAGCTAATCGCTATTCCCAGACAGGGAAAGGATCGGGTAGCTGCTTCCAAGCTTCCATACCTTGTAATAGCTCAGCTTCGCTTAGCAGGCAGGCGTCTAGGGCGTCACGCATCTTGGCTTGGTCCAAGTTCTGGCCGATAAACACCAGCTCTTGGCGCATATCACCAAACGGCTCCTGCCACTTTTCCATGATGAACTGGCGAGTTTCAGGATCTTCCGGCCAGTTAGCTTCGGGGATCGCTTTCCAGAACACCCCCGCCGGGCCGTGGTGGGCAATGCCGCCTGCTTGGCTCCATTGGCCTGCATAGCGTGGCCGTGTGGCAAGCCAGAAAAAGCCTTTCGAGCGCAGCAGCCCCTCACCAAACCACTCCTGATTCAATAGGTCGTGGAATTTCTGCGGGTGGAAGGGGCGGCGGGCGTGGTAGGCAAAGCTGCCGATACCGTACTCTTCGGTTTCCGGCACATGCTCGCCACGCATCTCTTTTAGCCAGCCGGGTGCTTGCTGGGCGCGCTCAAAGTTGAACTTGCCGGTATTAAGCACTTTTTCTAGCGGCACGCTGCCTTGGGTGATGGGCACCAGCTCCGCATCAGGGTTCAGTGAGCGCAGTATCGCCTTTAGCGCATCAAGCTCTTTTTTATTGATCAGATCGGTTTTGCTGATCAACAGCACATCACAAAACTCGATTTGGTCGACCAGCAGGTCGGCGACATTACGTTCGTCGTCTTCACCCAAGCTTTCGCCCGCTTCCGCGAGGCTTTGCGCTTCGCGATACTGGGCTAGGAAGTTAGCCCCATCAACAACCGTGACCAGCGTATCCAGTCGCGCAACGTGGGAAAGGCTTTGGCCACTTTCATCTTCAAAAGTGAAGGTTTCCGCCACCGGTAGCGGCTCGGAAATACCCGTAGACTCAATCACCAGATAATCGAATTTACCTTCCCTGGCCAGTTGGCTAACTTCTTCCAGCAAGTCTTCACGCAGCGTGCAGCAAATGCAGCCGTTGCTCATTTCTACCAAGCGCTCTTCAGAGCGGTTCAGCGCCACCTCGCCATCCAGCGTGGACTCGCCTGGGCCGCCACGCACTAAGGCACCGTCAATATTGACCTCGCTCATGTCATTGACAATCACCGCAACGCGACGGCCCTCACGGTTAGCAAGAATATGGTTGAGTACGGTCGTTTTACCGGCACCAAGAAAGCCCGAGAGCACGGTCACGGGCAGGGGAGAGAACGCGGTCATTGCGAGCACCTCTAAACGGGTTTCATGTTATGTGATAATATAACATAAAGGCGGCGGCTAGAAAGATCCGTTTTGAAAATGGCGGTGTTCTATTATCGTTGGATAAGTGAATTAACGCTTATATTGGGTTGGGCAATAGCCGCGTAAAACATCCGGCGATCGCAAAGCAGTATGTTTCGTGGTACGGCCAGTAACTCGCTTGCGCCATAGCCGGAACGAGGCTGGCTTAAGCTGGTGGCGCATTACCTCGATGACGTCCGGCTCCCCTAGGCCAAACAGGGTATCGATCGCTTCAAACGGGGTGCGGTCCTCCCAGGCCATTTCAATGACACGGGACTGTTCCTCTTCAGGCAAGCGACGAAAGCGCTTTACGGCAGCTTTAGGCATTAGGCACCTTACAGTATGGATGAGGCGAGTAAGCATTAACGATACGGCTTTTAATTATACTGATATTAGACGGCAGTGTCGTTTCTGTAGATTTATTTTGCAATAATGTGTGAAAAAGGGAACAGGCCGAGTCAATTACTTTATCGCTAACAGTGCGCGAAAAAGGCCATTCATTAACACCGGCTCATCACGGCGAATAGTAAAGCCTGCCTGTTGCAACAGTGGTGTTGCTTGGCGGGTAATGTCGGTCGCAATCAATGAAGTGATGGCGTTCAACGCTCGCCGGCTTGGTCCGGCAGCATGGGAGTCGGGTTGGAATTTATCCATGACACATAGTTGACCATCGTTTTTCAGTACCCGGTAGGCTTCGGTTAGTCCCTGTTCTGGTTTGGGCATCACCGCCAAAATCAAATGCATGACAACCACATCAAAGTGCTCATCTGGGTAGTCTAGCGCTGCGGCATCCATCACACGACACTCCACATCACGCTGAGCGTGTTCGGCGCGTTCACGTGCGCGCGTTACCATAGCGGGGGTAAGGTCGGTTAAATGAATCTCCAACTCGCGAGGTAAATATGGCAGGTCTAATCCGGTGCCTGCTCCCACCAATAGCACGCGCATGCCGGGTTCCCAATCCACTTGGCCAAGTGCGTTTCTACGTGGTTTGCAAAACGTTTTAGTCGCTACTAGGTCGTAGATTGGCGCGTAAAGGCTGTAACGCAAGCGGTTCCATGCGGTGGTGTTCACCATAGGGTTACTACCTCTTCATAGGATTGCCACCCCGAAAGGGCTGCCGCGCACTCAGTCAATCTTGTTCAACGTCTGCGAAGGGCTTTCACCAAATTGCTGCTTATAGTCATGAGAGAATTGTCCCAAATGCCAAAAGCCCCAGTGGGTGGCAATGTCAGTTACCGTTTGGTGAGGCGCTGCCTTACGCAGGGCGCGTCGCACTCTGTTAAGCCGCGTTAAACGTAAAAACTGCAGCGGGCTAATACCTAGGATAGACGTAAAACTGTATTGCAGCGTACGCCGGCTGACATGGGTTAGCTCGCATAGCGTATCCATGGTCACTGGACCTTCTAAGTGTTCATCAACATAGTACTTGACCCGGTCAACTACGGCTTTTCTGTGGGCGTAGCTGGGTGGCAGTTCATGGCTTACTGGATTGGCTTGCAGTACTTCCAGTAGCCCCGTTAGTAAAATATCTTGATGCACATTTTCAGCGATGGTGCCCTGCTGATGTGAGAGTAAGCGTTCAAGTAAAAACGACACCGCGTGCAGCGTGTCGGGTGCAACCCGGCGGCGTGGAGACCCTTGCCACTCATTATCGAGTATCACGCCTTGCCGATGGGCGGCAGCCTGTAAGATCGGCATGCGTATCACCAGTCCATAAATATCAAATGCTTCTGGCGTCACCAGTTCAAAATCGTGACCGCCGGGGTGGCACATCACTTCATGCTTTTCCAACATCTGCCCGTTGATTCGTGAACCTGTCGCCCGCGTGGGTATGCCTAGCCATAGCGAGTCAGCCCACACGCGGCAGTCTTGGCGTAGGGCTTGCCCTGTATGTTCTTTGAATACCTGCATGGCGGATAGCTCAATTTCATCCAGCCGACCATAAAAGCGACCAGGACTTAGTTGGTCGTATTGCTGCTGCCAGCGGGTCAAATTCTGGGCATGTTCGTCGGCATCAAACGCTTCTTGTATGCACTTTTTTGGTGCGACGCCTTGGCTTGTCAAGGTCACTTGCAACTCCTTTGAACGCAATAAAAGCGCTATCACGTCGCTAATTCATTGTATTTATTTTGTTTTCTTATCAGTAGGGCATGTTTGCCAAAACTCGATACTCTCCATTAAGTGATAGCGCTATTGTGGAAACAAGCAAATTCTGTTCCCAAACGCGTATACGGTGTCGTTGTCGTTTAACTATAAAAAAGGAAGGTCCTATGGCGCAGACCTATCACACCACTGTCGGAAGCCGCCGCTATCGCTTTAATGGCCTGGCGGAATTAATGGCCAAGGCCACGCCACCACGCTCCGGTGACCGCTTAGCAGGTGTTATTGCAGAATCAGCAGAAGAGCGGGTAGTGGCGCAAATGGTACTGGCAGAACTGCCGCTGACCACGTTTTTGAATGAGGTGCTGATCCCTTATGAGCACGATGAAATTACTCGATTAATCATCGATGAGCACGATGCCGCTGCGTTTGCGCCGCTGACGCATTTAACCGTGGGTGATTTTCGCAATTGGCTGCTGTCCGACCATGCCACCAGCGATGTGTTAGCCGCGGCTCGCCCTGGCATTACCCCTGAAATGGCCGCGGCTGTTAGCAAGTTGATGCGCAATCAAGACTTGATGCTGGTTGCCAAGAAGTGCCAAGTGACGACCGCGTTTCGCAATACGATTGGTTTGCCGGGACGGTTATCCACGCGTTTGCAGCCCAACCATCCTACTGATGACGTGACCGGGATTGCCGCCAGTATTCTGGATGGCCTGTTATATGGCAGTGGCGATGCGGTCATTGGTATCAATCCTGCTACTGATAACGTTGCCCAGAGCATCAAGCTAATGCGCCTGATGGATGACGTCATTCAGAAGTACGAAATCCCCACCCAATCCTGCGTGCTAACCCATGTGACCAACACGCTCGAAGCGATTGAGCAGGGCGCGCCGGTGGATCTTGTCTTTCAATCCATTGGCGGTACCGAAGCCACCAACCGCAGCTTTGGCTTTGATTTGAGTACGCTGGCGGAAGCTGAGGCAGCCGCTCAGACCCTGAACCGCGGTACGGTCGGGCGCAATGTGATGTATTTCGAAACTGGCCAGGGCAGTTCGCTTTCCGCAGACGCTCATCATGGTTTGGATCAGCAAACCTGTGAAGCCCGCGCCTACGCGGTGGCACGTAAGTTCAACCCGTTGCTGGTGAATACGGTGGTGGGGTTTATCGGCCCTGAATACCTGTACGACGGCAAAGAGATTACGCGCGCGGGGCTGGAAGATCACTTCTGTGGCAAGTTGTTAGGCGTGCCCATGGGCTGTGACGTGTGCTACACCAACCACGCTGAAGCTGATCAAAACGATATGGACAACCTGCTGACGCTGTTAGGCGTGGCGGGCTGTAATTTTGTGATGGGCATCCCCGGCTCTGACGACATCATGCTCAACTACCAAACTACTTCCTTTCACGATGCCCTTTACGCACGGCGAGTGCTTGGGTTGAAGGCAGCACCGGAGTTCGAGCAGTGGCTGGCGAAGATGCATATCTTCCAAGACGTGTCTTCCTACCGGCTCAACGATCAACTACCGGCCGCGTTCGCCAATAGCCTACGCCACCTGCCAAACGAGGCTGCCCGCGATGTCTGATCATCAACCGAAAGAAGCGCCGCCGATTGTGATCGCGAACCCATGGGAGCGGTTAAGAGCATTTACCGATGCGCGCATTGGGCTTGGCCGTGCGGGTATCAGCCTGCCCACGCATCAACTATTGGCGTTTCAGCTGGCTCATGCCCAGGCCCAGGATGCCGTTCACTGCGCTCTCGAGTGCGACACGCTGGCCAGCGAGTTAACCGCAGCGCTGGGCCTGAGCCAGACGCCTATTCATGTGCATAGCCACGCCGTAGATCGTGCCATGTATCTGCAGCGTCCAGATTATGGCAGGCGTCTGAACGACGCTTCGCGAGAGACGCTGCAGCAAGCGGGGCAAGGTGGGCAGCGCTTCGATTTGGCGGTGGTAATTGTCGATGGACTTTCCGCACTGGCGGTGCAGCAGAACAGCGTGCCGTTTCTTACGGCGCTGTATCGCGCTTTTGAGAGTGATCAGCAAGCGTGGCAGCTCGCCCCCTTAACCCTTGTAGAGCAGGGCCGCGTGGCGATTGGCGATGAAGTCGGCGCGCTGCTTAATGCCGATGCCGTGCTAGTGATGATTGGCGAACGCCCAGGCTTAAGCTCCCCCGATAGCCTCGGGCTGTATATGACCTGGGCACCCGAAGTTGGCTTAAAAGATGACCGCCGAAACTGTATTTCAAACGTTCGCCCAGCAGGGCTGAAACCGGAAGAGGCTGCGCGGCGACTGCTGCTGCTATTGACCGAGGCCCGCCAGCGGAAGCTGTCTGGTGTTCAACTGAAAGATCGTAGCGAGGACAACGTATTAGAAGGCACAACAGGTGAGACAACTCAAAACTTCCTGGTGGCCGATTAACGAGGGCTTACGCGCTACGAGCAACCCATCAATAACAACCCTAATAGCAATACTCCTAACAACGCTCCTAACAACAATAGGGAACCAACACTCTGATTCAGCACGCCGCTGACAACGATTGCGTTCCACACCAAAAAGGGCAAGACCATGACACAACCTTCTGTTGATCAAGCGTATCTGGCCAAGCGCCAGCTTAGAAAAGGAACCGCTGGCTGGCTATTACTGGCAGGGCTTGGGGTTTCCTATGTTATTTCCGGTGATTTTGCTGGCTGGAACTTCGGTATTGCCGAGGCGGGCTGGGGCGGCTTTGCCATTGCTGCCTGCCTAATGGCGCTGATGTATCTTGCGCTGGTGCTGTCACTGGCGGAAATGTCGGCGGCGATTCCAGCCGCGGGTGGAGGCTATAGCTTTGCCCGCCAAGCAATGGGGCCAACGGGGGGCTACCTAACGGGACTCGCGGTGTTGATTGAGTATGCCCTTGCGCCAGCCGCGATTGTGATTTTTATCGGCTCGGCAGTTGAAGCGCTGTTGGGCATTAATGGACCGTTGGTTTACCTGCTGTTCTACGCGGTGTTTATCGGTATTCACTTAGCAGGCGTGGGTGAAGCGCTAAAAGTCATGATGGTGATTAGCGGCCTGGCGGTGTTTGCGATTTTGGCAACGGCAGTGGCGCTGATTGGCAATTTCGACTCAGCGAACCTATTTGATATTGCGCCCACTGATGCCGCCGGTGCGAGCACCTTTATGCCCTATGGCTGGTACGGTATTTGGGCCGCGCTGCCGTTTGGTATGTGGCTATTTTTAGCGGTTGAGGGTGTGCCGCTAGCCGCAGAAGAGGCCAAAGACCCCGCGCGAGATATGCCTAAAGGGATTATTGGTGCGATGCTATTTCTGCTGTTTACCGCCTTATTGGTTGTGGTGTTACTGGCAGGTGCGGCGGGCGCTGAAATGATTGGTCAAAGCGGTGTGCCGCTGGTGGATGCGTTGAATGCGACGGGCAACCCAACCTTGGCGACCTTGGTTAATGTGTTGGGCTTGGCAGGACTCATTGCTTCTTTTTTCTCTATTATTTATGGCTATAGTCGGTTGATCTTTGCGCTCTCGCGGGCGGGCTATCTGCCCAAGCAACTATCGCTGACCAGCGAGCGAAAAGTGCCTTATCTCGTGCTGATTGTACCGGGCGTTTTTGGCTTTCTGGCCTCATTAAGCGGTGAAGGTGATCTGATGTTAGCAATGGCGGTCGTCGGCGCAACGATCTCGTATGCACTGATGGCACTGAGCCATATTCTACTACGCGTACAGCAACCCGACTTGCCACGTCCTTATAAAACCCCAGGCGGCATTGTGACTTCATCGATTGCGCTGGTGTTGGCACTCGTGGCGCTGACGGGCGTTTATGCCTTCGACCCGCGTGCGTTTAATTACACTATTGTGCTGTTCATTGCCGGTGCGGCGTACTACTTCTTCTACAGCAAGAAAAGGCTGGTGGCGAAGACCGCAGAAGAGGAGTTTGCACTGGTGACGGCTGCACCAGAAGAGGTCGATACTAGCGAGCCGATACCTGTTGCTGCCAAGCTGTAATGTTTGCTGCCCATCGCCTAGGCTGACTAGGCAGATGAAGCCTCTGTGCCCAACGGCCCAGAGGCTTTTTTAGTATCTTTAGCGATAAGTAGCAAAACGTCACTACGACAGGAGCCAACATGACATTAACCTTTGTGCCCAGTGCGAACGCCCCCAATTTCGATCAACAGCGCGAAGCGCAGCGCTGGTTTGCAGTGAATGACGGTGTGATGGGTGGCGTGTCTCACAGCACATTTCGTATTGAAGCGGGGGAGGGCTGTTTTATTGGTGAGCTTTCACTCGATAATGGTGGTGGCTTTGCCTCGATACGCCGTGAGCCAGACCACTTTGAGCAATCGCTTGCTAAAAGTAACGGCGTTACGCTGTGCGTACGGGGCGACGGCCGTGCTTATCAATTGCGTTTGAAAAGTACAGCGTTAGACGATGCCAGCGCCTATCGAGTAACGTTCACACCGCCACAAGGCCAATGGGAAACGATGACGTTTACTTGGGATAGGTTTGAAGCTGTGCGGCGTGGCACACTTCTTAACGATGCGCCGCCACTTACCGCTGATAGTATTTATCAACTTGGTTTTTTAATTGCTGACCGAACCGCTGGGCCATTTCGACTCGACATTGCATCCATTGCAGCGCTTTAGTGGCCTATTTTGCAAAGTAATTTTCCAATAAGAGCACACCGCCATGAAGCACTCTCCAGCGTATCGCTTAGCGGCCACTATACTGCATGGGTTTGATGGCTATCGTGCTCGCTTTAAGCAGATAACCTTTGATGCCAGCCGTCGTTTTCGAGAGGCAGCCTGGCGGGAGGCCCAGCAAGCTTCAGCCGCGCGGATCAATCTTTACGAAGAGAAAGTAAACGATACGCTGGCGCGTTTGCAGCGTACGTTTGCCCATGAAGCACTAACGTACTGTGAAACGTGGCGGGAAGCGCGTGAGCATTATGCACAGCTGATTAGCCAGCGGTTGGATTACGAGTTGGCCGAGACGTTTTTTAACTCACTGTTCTGCTCAGTTTTTCACCACCGTCATATCCGCAACGACTGGATGTTTGTATACAGCTCCCGGGAAGATGCTGCGCATCATTCGGGCATTGAGCTGTGTCGTCGGCATTGCGTTAATGGTAACTGGCCCCAAGCGCTTGCTTGGGCGCTTGAAGAAGCGCCTTTTGATAACGCCTTTGCTGACCTGGAGCGCGATATTAGGTTAGGCGCAGGCTTGCTGGAAACTCAACTGCCAGCGGCCATTTTGCAGGCAGATGACGCTCAATTAGAATTGTTGAAAAGCGTCTTTTATCGCAATAAAGGGGCCTACTTGGTGGGCCGTATTCTGGGCGGCGGTGAGCAGGTGCCGCTGGTGTTACCCATTTTGCATGGTGAAGGGTTTGGCGAGCAGCAGGGCGGCGACCCCTGCCTGCACTTAGATACGGTGCTAACAGAAACTGATGAAGTCTCCATTATTTTCTCGTTTACCCGTGCCTATTTCCAGGTAGATGTACCGGTGCCGGGCGAGTTTGTCCATTACTTAAAACAGCTGATGCCCCATAAGCCTGAAGGCGAGCTGTACGCTTCCATTGGCTTTTTTAAGCATGGCAAAACTGAATTTTTCCGTGCGCTAAACCAGCAGGTGGCCAAGCGTGAAGATCAGTTTGTCATTGCGCCTGGTGTCCGTGGCATGGTGATGGCGGTGTTTGTACTGCCCAGTTTTCGCACCGTGTTTAAGATCATTAAAGATAAATTCGATCCGGCCAAAGACGTTACCCACGCGGTGGTACGTGAAAAATACCGCCTGGTAAAACGCCACGACCGGGTTGGGCGCATGGCTGATACCCAGGAGTTTTCGAATTTTATCGCGCGTCAGGATCACTTTTCCCCAGAGTGCTTGGCGCACTTGCTAGAAGTGGCACCCTCTACGGTGTCGCTGAAAGATGACAAGGTGATTATCAAGCACTGCTATACCGAGCGCATGATGACACCGCTAAACATCTACCTTGAACAGTGCAGCGCAGATGAGTGCGTAATGGTGCTCAAAGACTACGGTAACGCCATTAAACAGATGGCAGCGGCGAATATTTTCCCTGGCGATATGCTGTTAAAAAACTTTGGTGTTACTCGCCATGGCCGGGTGATTTTTTACGATTACGACGAAGTATGCTATCTCACGGAGTGCCGCTTTAGGCACCTGCCCAAAGCCTATGGCAATGACTTTCAAGGGGGTGGGGGAGAGAGTTTTTACGTTGGCCCCAATGATATCTTCCCTGAAGAGTTCGGCCCTTTTATGTTTGCCAACCCAGAGCTTCGCGCTATTTTTATCCAGCAGCACCCAGAGTTATTTGACCCCGACTATTGGCTAGAACTGCAGCAGGCCATTGTCGATGGGCGGGTGATCGATGTTTATCCATATCGTAATAAGCAGCGTTTCGCGGGAACCATAGGGCAGCTGGTATATTAGCGAATATACGCAGTGATTTACGCGAGGAAAACATGGCAGCATCACCGCACTTAGTGGTTTTTACCGGTTCAGGGATTAGCGCCGAAAGCGGTATTAAAACGTTCCGTGCCAGCGATGGTCTCTGGGAAGATCATCCGGTCGAGGAGGTAGCCACGCCAGCGGGCTGGCGTCGAGATCCTCAGCGCGTGCTGGAGTTTTATAACCTGCGCCGCGAACAAATTCGTAAGGCCAAGCCCAACGCTGCCCATAAGGCTTTGGCTGCGCTTGAAAAAGATGGTTTTAACGTCAGTGTTGTCACGCAAAATATTGATGACCTGCATGAGCGGGCAGGGTCACGTCATGTGCTGCATTTGCACGGTGAGATTTTGAAGGCACGCTCTACGGTAGATACGCGGCTGCGCTATCCACTGCCGAAAGGCGGCATTGCGCTGGGCGATATTTGTGACAAAGGCAGCCAGCTGCGCCCGGATGTGGTTTGGTTTGGCGAGTCGGTGACGCTGTTTGAAGATGCCTGTGAACTTGTTAGCCAAGCGGATTTTTTGCTGGTAGTGGGCACGTCCCTGGCGGTAATGCCCGCGGCGTCGCTGCTGTCGTATATTAACTTGGATACCCCGTGTGCCCTGGTCGACCCCGACGCGGATGCCTTAACACCGCCGGGCGTTCTAGCGATTAACACCACTGCAGGTGAAGGCGTTCCTGCCTTGGTCAACCAATGGCGCAAACAGGGCAATTTGATGCTGCCTTGAACTGTCTATCGCTTCAAAAACCATGCTTTCATTACGTCGGTAATCTGAGTGATGTTGGCGTCGGTAGCGATATAAGCCGGCATGGTGTAAAGCCAGCGGCCGATTGGTCGCAGCCACACCCCACGCTCGCGGGCGAATTGCCCGACGCCTTTTAGCGCCTCGGCGGAGTGCGCTTCAATCACCGCGGTGGCACCCAGCACTCGCACATCGGCCACGGCTGGGTGGGCGTTCAGCGCGGAGTCGTCCATTAGCGCTCGGCTAAGCTGCTGGCTGAGTGCCGCAATCTTGTCCAGGTAGCGCTCCTCTTCAAACACGCGCAGGCTTTCCAGCGCGACGCGGCAGGCCAGCGGGTTGCCCATAAATGTAGGGCCGTGCATAAAGGCATGGTGGGCGCTGTCGCCCACAAACGCGTCGTGAACGCGGTCGCTGGCCAGGGTCGCTGCATGACCGAGGTAGCCGCCGGTTAATCCTTTTGAGAGCACCATAATATCCGGTGTCACGTTGGCGTGATTGGCGGCAAACAGCTTGCCGGTGCGGCCAAAACCGGTGGCTACTTCATCAAAAATCAGCAACACGCCAAACTCATCGCACAACGCCCGTGCACCGCGCAGGTAGTCCGGCGAGGTCATGTTTAGCCCGCCTGCCGCCTGGAGTAATGGTTCCATCAGCAGTGCAGCAACTTCATGATGGTGGCTCGCCAAAACGTCGCGAAGTGCCGCTAAATCGTAGGCTACCTGTTCCGGTGTGGCGTTAAACGGTGCGCTGGGCGCGGGGGCAAAGTGGTGCTGGGGCAGCAGGCTGGCGAACAAGCTATGCATGCCTTCTTCCGGGTCACAGACCGCCATACAGCCGGTAGTGTCGCCATGGTAGGCCTTCATTAACGAAAGCATCTTGCATTTTTCGGGGTGGCCGATGAGCACCTGGTACTGCAGGGCCATTTTCATCGCCACTTCCATCCCGACGGAACCACTGTCGGAGTAGAACACGTGATTAAGTCCATCAGGGGTAATGCGCACTAGCTCCCGAGCAAGCTGGTCGGCGGGATCATGGGTGAGGCCACCGAGCATGACATGGCATAGCTCGCCTGCCTGTTCACGAATGGCCGCGACTAAACGCGGGTGGCCATAGCCATGAATCATGCACCACCAAGAGCAGGTAGCGTCGAGCAGTTGCTCGCCGCTTTCCAGGATGAAATGGCTACCGCTGCCGCCGACTACTTTAGGGGCGGGAGCTTGTGTTTTGAGGTGGGCATAAGGGTGCCAGACGGGAGAGCTCATAAAGCGGCTTCCTGGTTCAAAACGGGCGTGTTGAGCAGCGCGGTTAGTGAGAGCGCGTGGCGCGCATGGACGGCATCAGCGATAGCTAAATGGGGAATAATGCCTAGACATGGCGCGTTAAGGGTGTTTTTAAGCAGGGCGATATTGGCATCAAAGCGTGCTGTATCAGAGGCGAATGCAGGGTCCACCACGCTGCCGACCCAGCCTGCAAGGGTTAGGCCATCGGCTGCGATCACCTCTGCGGTAAGCCGCGCATGATTAAGACAGCCAAGTTTTAGTCCCACGACCAGAATGACAGGCAGCTGCATCAGCCGCGGTATATCGGAAAAGTCGTCTTGCTCATTGAGTGGCACGCGCCAGCCGCCAGCGCCTTCGATGAGCGTTAAATCGCGCGGCGTGTCGTTTAGCGTGGCAGTAAGCGATTCCACTACGCTGTTGACGTTAAGAATGTGCCCCGCCTCGCTGGCGGCTAGATGTGGCGCGATAGCAGGCGCAAACGTCCAAGGGTTAACGGTGGTGTAATCGACCGGTGGAGCGCTTTGTGCCTGTAGCGCCAACGCATCGCTATTGCGCAGCCCATCCGTCGTGATGTGGCTGCCAGAGGCAATCGGCTTAAGCCCCAGCGTGCTGAGCTGCTGATATTTGGCAGCGCACAGCAGTGCGCTGGTGGCCAGGGTCTTACCCGCATCGGTATCGGTGCCGGTCACGAAATAGACGGTCATGATGATTTTTCCAGGTGCAGGGTGATGCAGTGGTAACTAACGGGGAGCCCTTGGGGGTCACGTAGCGTTTCAAACCGCTCACGGGCGACGGCCAGCTCTCGGCGGGTAAGGCGCGCCTTGGGTCGTGCCACTTGGGCGCCTACCCCCTTAATTGAGGCCATCACGGCCGTTAGGTCGGGGTAGTAAAACCGCCGCCATTCGGTGATGCGATCAACCAGCGTTAAACCGCTCAGTGCAACGGCACGTTCAAGTGCTTGGGCATTCGGCGTTTGCAGTAACGCCTCCGGGCGCTGCCAAGCCGTAGCGACTTCTGCCAGCGTGCCAGGTAAGAGCGTTGTGAGGCGCACTTGGCTGCCAGGGGTCAGCACTCGTTGAAGCTCGCGCATAACCCTATCGATATCGCGGCACCACTGGATGGCGAGGTTGGAAAAGACCAGATCAAAGGTGCTGCGCTCAAACGGCAGCGCAGCGGCATCGCCTTGCTGCCAACGAATATGATTGCCATAGCGCGCCTGGGCATGGGCGAGCATGCCCGGGGCAATATCCAGCCCAGTGACGTGGGCTTGGGGAAACTGAGTGGCTAGTCGTTGTGTCCAGACACCGGTGCCGCAGCCAAGATCGAGTATGTTGTCGGCACTAGGCGGAAGCGATGACCAGAGCGTTTCCCCTATCTGACGCTGAGCGCTGGCTAGAGCATCGTAGCGTGGAGCCGCCCGAGAAAAAGCGTGGGCGACTTTTGCTTGCCAGTTTGGTGCGGGCATTGTCGTTAGGTGCATACGTGCTCCTTTGTGACAAGTGCGGCCTGGGAAGCGATGGTCGCGACCAACTGAGCTGGCTGGGAAAGCATGGGGCAGTGCCCCGCTTGGGTAAGGTTGATAGCCTGAGCACGGGTGCTGGAAGCCACTAACGGATCGTGCTCGCCAACTAATCGAATGACCGGACAGGGCGCCTCTTTCAAACGCTGGGTGTTATCCAATGTGGCAAGCCAGTGAAGCCCTTGGGACAGCGTGCTGAGCGTGGCGCTTGGGGTGTCACCCAGAATGGCGCGAAGCTGTTGGTGGGCGTGGCGAGTATTAGGTTCGCCCTGGGTTTGCCAACGTAAAAAATGTCGCCACGTGGCGCCGGGGTCGCGGGTAAAGGCGCGCTGAAAGCTGGCAAGCTCGGCGTTGCTGACGCCATCATTGCTACAAAATTGCTCGCCCGTGCCAAGCAGCACAAGGCCGCGTGGCGCAGGCAGCTTATCGAGCAGTGCGCTGGCTAACAGCCCGCCCAGCGACCAGCCGACCCACACAGCGTCGCTGGGTAGCTTGTCGGCCATGGCGCTGGCAAGAGTATCAAGGGTGGCAGGTTCAGCCAGGGCAGGGGTATCGCCATAGCCCGGCCACTCCACCGTGTGTACCTCGCTAGGGGCGGGCCAGTGGTGTTCCAACGGCTGCCAAATGCGCTGGTCGACTCCCCAACCTGACAGCAGCACAAGACGTTGAGGGGCGGCGTTTAGGCGGGACATACTGCCTCCTCATACAGGCAGATGCTGAGCCCTTCAATCAGCCGATCAATATCGCCTAGCGAGTGGCGGGCACTCAGCGTAATACGCAGCCGTGCGGCACCCATGGGCACCGTGGGTGGGCGAATCGCCCCGACGTGAATGCCTCGCTGGGAGAGCTTAGCCGCCCAAGCCATGGTGCGTGACTCGTCTCCTAGCAACAGCGGTTGAATAGGCGTATGGGAGTCGGCAAGGGGCAGCCTTAGCGCCTGGGCCTGCTGGCGAAAATAGTGGATATGGCGCGTTAGCTGTTGGCGGTGTTCGGGTTCGCGCTGCACGATGGTCAGCGCTTCCAGGGTCGCAGTGGCAATGCTGGGAGGCTGGGCCGTGGTATAGACATAGCTGCGAGCAAACTGGGTGAGGTGGTCAATCAGCACAGCGTCACCGGCCACAAACGCGCCAGCGGTGCCCAATGCTTTGCCTAGTGTGCCGACCAAAATAGGCACCGCTTGGCTGTCGAAACCTTCCACACAGCCGCTACCGTTATCGCCTACAACACCTAGGCCGTGCGCGTCATCAACCATTAGCCAGGCGTTGTGCTGCTGGCTGACGTGGACAAGGGTGGCAATATCGGCAACGTCGCCATCCATGCTGAACACGCCGTCGCTGACCACCAACTTATGGGTGGCGGAGCTGCGCGCTAACAGGCGTTCAAGATCAGCGCCATCGCGGTGATGAAAACGCCGTGAGCGAGCGCCGCTCAGCGTTGCACCATCGAGCAGTGAGGCATGATTCAAACGGTCTTGAAAGAGGGCGGTATTTGGGTCGGCGAGCGCCTGCAACACACCAAGGTTAGCCATATAGCCGGTGGAAAACAGCAGTGCACGCTGCCGTCCGGTCCACTGGGCTAAGGCGTCTTCCAGTGCGTCGTGGATTTCCAAATGGCCGCTGACCAAGTGCGACGCGCCCGCGCCTGCGCCAAAGCGACGCGCACCCTCTGCCTGGGCAGCCTGCACACGTGGATCATGAGCCAGCCCAAGATAGTCATTGCCCGCAAAGTCCAGCGTGCTATGGGTGTTCACCTGGCGGTGCCGCCAGCGCTGTTCTTCAACACGCTGCTGCCTGGCGCTGGCTAGCCGCTGATGCCACACGTCAGACACTAGCATCTACCGCCAGTGCTGCGGCCTGCTCTGCCTGGGCGCGTTGTTGAGCTTGTTGGGTGAGTCGCTCGGTGTGAGCAGCTTCATCTTCGCAGGTATCTCGGCGCTCTGGGTGCAGGCCTAATTTTGCAAAGAGCGCGCGGTCGCGGTCTGCCTGTGGGTTGCCGGTGGTGAGCAGTTTGTCGCCGTAGAAGATCGAGTTGGCTCCAGCCAAAAATGCCAGTGCCTGAGTCGACTCGCTCATCTGCTCGCGGCCAGCGGAAAGCCGCACATGGCTTTGCGGCATCATAATACGCGCCACCGCGATGGCGCGGATAAACTCAAGCGGGTCCAAGTCTTCAACGTTCTCCAGCGGCGTACCCGGTACTTTAACCAGCATATTGATGGGCACGGATTCTGGGTGGGGTGACAGCTTGGCTAACTGCTGTAACAGCGCGCTACGGTCTTGTGCGCCTTCGCCCATGCCTAAAATGCCGCCTGAGCATACTTTCATGCCCGCTTCACGCACGGTGGCCAGGGTGTCTAGGCGGTCGCTGTAGGTGCGGGTGGTGATGATTTCACCATAAAAGTCGGGGGAGGTGTCCAGGTTATGGTTGTAGTAATCCAGCCCGGCAGCCGCCAAACGGTTGGCTTGATCACCGTCGACCATACCTAGTGTCATGCAGGTTTCCAGCCCTAGGGCTTTCACTTGGCGAACCATCTCTTCGACTAGCAGTAAATCTTTGTCCCGCGGGCTGCGCCATGCTGCGCCCATACAGAAACGGCTAGCGCCGGCTTCTTTGGCAGCCTTGGCCTGGGCAACGACTTTTTCGATTTCCAGCAGCTTCTCTTTTTCGAGCTGGGTGTTGTAGTGACCGGACTGCGGGCAATATTTGCAGTCTTCTGGGCAAGCACCGGTTTTAATCGACAGCAGGGTCGAGACCTGCACCGCGTTAGCATCAAAGTGGGCGCGATGTACTTGCTGAGCTTTAAATAGCAGGTCGTTGAAAGGCAGCGCGAACAGCGCATTAATCTCTTCCAGCGTCCAGTCGTGGCGCGGGGCGGCGGCATTAAAAGCGGTGGCGGTCACGGGTAAACCTTTTTTCTTTTGAAAGTTGACAAGACTCTAGCGGCGTTCCGCTTTTAGTGTCAACTTTTTGGAGCTTTTTGGTTTACAGGTGGTGGTTTTAGAAAGCAGGGGTTCGTCATGGTGGTCGGGCTGCTTTATACTCGGCGCCCTTTGTTAACCGTCTTTTGTTAATCGCCCTTTATTAATCGCCCTTTATAAATTGGAGCGCGGATGTCTGACGCTACGTCACAGCCCCCTGAGTCTTCTTCATTGACTGACTACGACCCTGCTACGGGGCATCCGCGTCCACCTCGGCGTGAATTTAAAGCACGGGGAAGTTTTGTCACACGTTGTGAAGGGTGCAATCTTCCTGAGCTCAACTGCCTGTGCCCTTACCAAGTGAAAGCGGATAGCACCGCCCAGGTGTGGCTATTGACCCACTCTATAGAACACTACAAGCCAACTAATACAGGACGGTTAATTGGGGATGTGCTGACGCAAACCAAAGTGTTTACCTGGTATCGCACCGCACCAGACGATGAGTTAGCCGCGCTGCTTGAAGATCCTCGCTACGCGCCTTTTGTGATCTTTCCTGATGACCAGCCCGACTACGCAGATCGTGTAGTGGATATTAATGCGGTGCACGCGGTGAAGCAGCAAGCACGTATTCCGGTATTTGTGATTTTAGATGGCACGTGGCGGCAAGCGCGACGCATGTTCCGCAAGAGTCCTTATCTGGATGCGCTGCCGGTACTACCGCTGCGCACTGAGCGGGAAACACGCTATCGGCTTCGCAAACCTGCCTCAAAATCGCACCTTTGTACTGCGGAAGTTGCCATTGAACTGTTGCGCCAAAGTGGCGATGAAAATGCCGCTGATGTGCTAGACGATTACTTTGATGTATTTAACGATAGCTATGCCGAGAGCCGCTACTATCGCAAAATTGCTCAACCAACCGCTGCCATGCAGCGACTGTTAGTTCGGAAGGGTTAGCGCTGAGCGCTAGGTAGCCAGCGCAGCATCACTTTGCGTACCCAGTACCAGCGGTTAATCAATAGGGCGGTAAAAATCAGGCTACAGCCAAGCAGCTGTAGCAGGGTCATGGTTTCGCCAAACCACCATGCGGCGAATAGGGCAGTCCACACGGCTTCAAGCATTAAGATAACCGCCGCGTGGCTAGGCGTGGTCATGCCCTGGGCTTTGATTTGCAGAAAGAAGCGCAGTGAACTGGCTAGCAGCACGCTGGCCATAAACCAGCCCACTATGGAGGGGCTGAGCGCTAAAGGCTGATGCTCGACGACCAACGATAGGCAGGTCAGTATGCTGCCGACTGAAATCAACTGAAGTGTTGTTAATGGCAGCGCAGGCACGTTGCGCACCACGCGGGTGTTGACGTTGATCAATAGCGCAAAGCAGAGTGCTGCACACACCATTAGCAGTTGACTGGCTTCTATTCGAAACCCTGCGTTCAGCGACAGCAGTGCAAAGCCAAATAGCGCCACCGGAAGAGCAACCCAGGTAGAGCGTGGCGGGCGGTCACCAAACAGCAAGCGTGCTACCACGGGTACTAGTAAAATCCCCAAGCTGTTGATAAACGCGCTTTCACCCAGGTGGTCGGAGTAACTTAACCCCAGAATCCAAAAGGCAATCGCGGCGCTAAACAAAAAACCTACTAGCACACCGCGCCTTACCCTACGTGGGGGCAAGCGCTGCAGAGCAGGCCAGGCGAAAGGTAGAAGTAGCAGCCCCGCCAGTAAAAAGCGCGTACCAATAAACAGTAGCGGGGGCATGCCCGCTAACGCTTCTTTAGAAAAAATCCACCCACTGGCAGCTACCACTGTCACCAGTAATAGCAATGCATCGGCTTGCCATGGGGCCTGTTTTAGCACACTCATTTAGGCCGCGCCGCTACCGAACAGTGCGCCGGCAATCCTAAAGCCTGCGACCCAGGTGCCCACCGCTGAGCCAACGGTTGCCAGAATGAACACCAGGAGGGTGTGCGAAACACGGTTTTTCCACCACCCCTTCAGCTGGGTAACATCGTGGCGCAGGGTCGAAAAATCACGCACCTTTGGTTTGCGCATGTAAAGTTCTACCCCTGCAGCGACAAAGCCTGCGCCAATGGTAGGGTTTAGCGAAGTCAGCGGAGCAGCAAAGAAGGTGGCGATCACCGTTACTGGGTGTGCCAGGGCTAGAATGGTCGCACCACCGGATAAAATGCCGTTGATTAAAAACCACTCAATCACTAGCTGCCAGCCAAGCTCGGTATTGCGCGAAAATCCGATCACAAAGCCGGTAATAACCAGCGCGGTAATCAGCCAAGGGGCTGCTTTCCAGAGTTTAGACGGTGGCGGCGTTGCCTCCAGTGACTCACGCTCTGCAGTGGGGTTGTCGGGAAGCGGTGCTTCTAAATGCTCACCCGTGCCTTTTAAATGCCCGGCACCCAGTACCACCAACACGTTTTGGTAGCGCCCAGGCGGTGCTTCTTCAGCTAAACGCAGTGCCATATAGCGGTCGCGTTCGCGAATGAGCGGGGTATAAAGCGCTTCCGACTCTGCGGCAAACTCGCTGAAAGTGGCTTCCAACATGTCGCCTTCTTTGAGCTTTTCGATGTCTTCTTTAGAGACATCCTGGCGCGACATCACGCTGCCAATTAGCCCCGAAAATAGCGAAAAGCGTTGCCACCAGGGAACATTGCGGTAAATGCGTTTTAGCGTAATACCAACGTCGCGATCGACCAACATTAAAGGCAGCTTGCGGGTACGGCACTCTTCTACTGCTGCACGCATTTCAGCGCCAGGCTGAATGCCTGACTGCTCGGCAATCCGTTGTTGAAACGCACCAAGCGCTAGGCTTGCTGCTACCATGCCCGCTTTACCCTGTTTAAATACCTGGAAAAGATCCTGCTCCCCCATTGCATCGGGGTTATCCATGCTGTGATGACGTGCGTCGCATAGTTCAATGGCAACGGCATCGAAAGTGCCACTGTTGATTAATTGGCGAACGTCATCGGCACTTTCGGCTGAGACGTGAGCGGTGCCGAGAAGGGTGTAACGAGTGCCGCCAACGGTGACGGTTTTTAACGGGCCGCTGGTAGTTGGCAGCGCATTGGGGTCTTGCGCCAGCGGTGTCGCATTATCCTGGGTCATCAATGTTACTCAACTCATAAATGTAAAAACGTTAATTCGTCGACGCTAGATCAGCGACGCCAAAATGCCGGCGTAAATAGCACCAGCACCGTGAATATTTCTAAACGGCCAAGCAGCATAGCCAGTACCAGTATCCATTTGGCTAGACTGGGTAAGTCGCCATAATGGCTGCTAGCTTCGCCTAGCGCTGGGCCTAAATTGTTCAGTGCAGAACCAACCGTGGACCAAGCAGTCACTTGGTCAACACCCGTAGCCATCACGCCCACCAGCATTAGGAAAAACAGCATAACGTAGGCAGAAAAGAAGCCCCATACCGCCTGGGCGATACTATCGGGCACGCTGACTTTGCCCACTTTAACGGCAATCACGGCGTTGGGGTGAATAAGGCGCATAACTTCACGCATACCCTGTTTCAAAATTAGAATAATACGGATTACTTTCATGCCGCCCGCTGTAGAGCCGGAACAGCCGCCTACAAACGCGGCAACAAATAGCAAAAAGGGTAGTGCGCCTGGCCAGCCTGAAAAGTCGGCAACCGCAAAGCCTGCTGTGGTGGCGACTGAAACCACTTCGAACAGACCGTGGCGCAGCCCTTCAACATCGTCATAGGTGCCAGTGAACCACAGGGTAATCACGGTGATTGTGGTTAACCCGCTAAGAAATATCATTAAAAAGCGGGCTTCAGGATCTTGAAAATAGTGCAGTAGGCTTTTTTCACGCCAAGCAATAAAGTGCAGGCTAAAACTGACCGCTGAAATCAGCATAAAGCCGATACAGATAAGCTCAATAGCGGCACTATCAAAGTAGCCTATGCTGGCGTCATACGTAGAAAATCCGCCAATCGCAACAGTGGAAAAGCTATGGCTTAATGCATCGAACCAATCCATGCCTGCCAACATGTAAGCGACCATACAGGCCAGCGTGAGTGTTGCGTAGATGTACCATAGTGCTTTGGCGGTTTCGGTAATTCGCGGCGTTAGCTTTGAATCCTTGAGCGGTCCAGGAATTTCAGTGCGGTACAGGGCCATACCGCCAACACCTAGCGTGGGCAAAATGGCGACAGCTAATACCACAATCCCCATGCCACCTAACCACTGTAGCTGTTGGCGATAGTAAAGGATGGATTCTGGCAGAAAATCGATGCCGGTAATCACGGTTGCGCCTGTCGTGGTAAGACCAGAAAACGACTCAAATACTGCATCAGTGATACCGAGCGCGCTTTCACCAAACAACATCAGCGGTAGCGAGCCGAACAGTGCTAGTACGGTCCAAAACATGGCCGCAATAATGAAGCCGTCGCGAATCCGCAGCTCTTTGTGGGCGCGGCGATTGGGTAAGTAAAGCAGTAGCCCGGTGATAACCGTAATGGCGATGCCGCTCATGAAAGCATGCCAAACACCATCGCGAAACCAAAGTGATATCAGCATAGGTGGGAGCATCGTGAGGCTAAATAGCATCAACAAAAGCCCTAAAATGCGTAGTATGACCCGCAAACTCATAGCAGTGGTTGCCTCATAGCGATGGCTTGGTTTCTTGAAGAACGTTGCTTAGAAGGACGTTTCCTAAAAGAACGTTAAACCGACTTGGAATAGGCGTTCCACGTCACGGATGCGCCGCTTATCGATCACAAACAGAATTACGTGGTCGCCGCTCTCGACCATCACATCCCCATGGCCAATGATGACCTCTTTGCCTCGTACAATGGCACCTATAGTGGTGCCTTCGGGCAGATTGATCTCAGCAATGGTGCGGCCCACGACCTTGGACGACTGCTTATCACCATGGGCGATAGCCTCGATGGCTTCCGCCGCGCCACGGCGAAGCGAATGGACGTTAACGATATCGCCACGGCGAACGTGGGTAAGCAGGCTGCCGATGGTCGCTTGCTGGGGCGAAATGGCGATATCGATTTCGCCCCCCTGAACCAAATCTACGTAGGCAGCGTTGTTAATCAGCGTGAGTACCTTTTTGGCTCCCAAGCGTTTGGCCAGCAGCGACGACATAATATTAACCTCGTCGTCGTTGGTCAGAGCACAAAAGATATCGCACTCTTCGATGTTCTCTTCTTCCAGCAGCCGCTTGCTGGTAGCGCTGCCGTGAAGTACCACTGTACGGTCAAGCCGTTCGGAAAGCGCGGTACAGCGCTCTAAACTGTGCTCGATAATTTTGACCTGGTGGCTGTGCTCCAGGTGTTCGGCCAAGCGTTCACCGATATTGCCCCCACCGGCAATCACCACCCGCCGAAAATCCCGTTCAACGCGGCGTAGTTCGCTCATTACCGCGCGAATATCGCGCCGTGCCGCCAGGAAAAACACTTCGTCGTCGGCTTCAATCACCGTATCGCCACGGGGAATGATCGGCCGATTGCGGCGGTAAATCGCGGCGACGCGTGTTTCCACATTGGGCATGTGCTTGGCTAAAAAGGCTAAATCTTGCCCTACCAGTGGGCCTCCGTAGAACGCCTTGACCGCCACCAATTGCACCAAACCACCGGCAAACTCTAACACCTGCAACGCACCGGGGTGCTCAATCAGGCGGCGCACATGATCCGTGACCACTTGTTCAGGGCTGATCAGTACATCAATAGGAATCGCTTCGTGGGCGAATAACCCTTTACGGGTGAGGTAGGCGGTTGAACGTACGCGGGCAATTTTGGTGGGGGTACGAAATAGCGTGTGGGCGACTTGGCAGGCGATCATATTGACTTCGTCGGTGTTGGTCACCGCAATCAACATATCGGCATCTTCACAGCCTGCTTGGCGCAGCACCATAGGATAAGACCCCGCTCCGGTAACGGTGCGTATATCCAGCTTGGTGTGTAATTCGCGTAGCCTAGCTCCGTCAGTATCGACGACGGTAATATCGTTTTCCTCGCGAGCAAGATGCTCCGCTAAGGTGCCGCCGACCTGGCCGGCGCCGAGAATGATGATTTTCATTGCTGAGCATCGGTTCCGTTGTAAGCGCCAGCGCGTTCTCGGCAAGAGATATGTGCGCTGCAATAAAGACGGCGGCCAGTGTAAACCAGCCGCCGTTAAAAAGCAGGTCGGGATTACTCGAGTGTAAAACCGACTTTTATCGTGACCTGCCAGTGAGCTACACGGCCGTCTTCAATATGGCCGCGGGTATCAGTTACTTCGAGCCAGCGCATATGTTTGACGGTTTCAGAGGCTTTGGCGAGGGCATTTTGCACGGCTTCCTCAATACCTTTCTCGGAAGAACCGGTTAGCTCGATATGCTTATAAGTATGATGACTCATATTGCCTCCATCTTTTCGATAAATTCACTGCGTCGCTAGTCAACAAGGCTTAACGAGCAGTAAGTTACGCAACGTGCTTCTCTAGTCTGGCATAAAAAAAGCCATCATGGCCGCTTTGCGCGGGAAACAGTTGGCGGCCTTGGCCACTGGGTTCCCCCCAGGCGACATCGCTTGGGGTGGTAACTTTTGCATCCGGCGTGCGGGCAAGAAACGCATCAATCTGCTCTGCGTTTTCTTCAGGCAGTACCGAACAGGTAGCGTAAAGTAAGGTGCCGCCCGGGCGTAGTAACGTCCATAGGTTATCTAATAACTGCCGCTGTAGCTTGGCGAGTTGGCGAATATCCTCTTTACGGCGCAGCTTTTTAATATCGGGATGACGACGAATAACGCCTGTGCCAGAGCAGGGAGCATCGAGCAAGATGGCGTCAAAAGGAGTGCCGCTCCACCACTCCTGCTGAGTAGCATCGGCGTGCTGTAGTTCTGCGGTCAAACCTAAGCGGTTCAGTGTGTCGTCTACACGCCCTAGGCGCTGGTTGTCACTATCAATGGCCGTCAGCGCAATATCAAACTGCTCTAATAGGTGGGCAGTTTTACCGCCAGGTGCACAGCAAGCATCGAGAACGTGCGCACCTGGGCGTGGTGCTAAAGCAGGGCCAAGCAGCGCGGCAGAAAGCTGTGCTGCCTCGTCTTGAACGCTGACATGACCCTCTTCAAAGCCGGGAAGTATGGTGACATCACAGGGTGTATCCAGGGTGATGCCATCTGGCGCATGTAAGCATAGGTGTCCACTTAATCCCTGTTCAGTGAGCTGCTGTAAATAGCTTTCACGGTCATTGTGGCGCTGATTAACTCTCAGCGTCATGGGGCCTGGTTCGTTATTCGCTTCCGCAATCGCTCGCCACTGTTCAGGCCAGGCGCTGCGCAACGCGTTGAGAAGCCAGGGCGGGTGCTCCAGAGCAACGTTTTCATCGCGGTCGACGATGGCTTGAAGCTCCTCGGATTCACGCTGAAGGCGACGCAGGCAGCCATTAAGCACCCGGGTGGCCCACTCTTTGCCCAACAGACGAGCGGCACCTGCAGTTTCACCGACTGCGGCATGAGCCGGAATGCGCATATAAAGCAGCTGGTAGATGCCTACCAATAACAAGGCGTGAACATCACTATCACGCTTCTTAAAAGGCTGTTTGAGCAGAGAGTTGGCCAGTGCTTCTAAGCGTGGCAAGCGCCGACAGGTGCCGTAGCAAAGCTCTTTTAATAAGCTGCGGTCGCGGGCGATAACGCTATGCTCATCTAACCCAGCGAGTGAGCCTTGATCAGTTAATATCGGCACTAGCGCACGGGCGGCTGCAGCGCGTACTTCCTGGCCACTGCCGCCTTTGGGTGGGCGATTCTGGCTCATTCACTAACTCCTTGATGAGCGGCGGCGTGCCCAAGGCGAGCGCCGACGGTAAGCGGGGTTTGACGGGCGTTAAGCAGGTCGCGCACAGCCATTGCTTTACCACCAGGCAGTTGGGCGCGGGTAACGCACAGCACTTCTTGGCCTTGCTCGCCACAGGCGATGCGCAGGTGATCTTCGCCATGTTCCAGCAGCGTGCCTGGCGGCGAAGCGGGTTGTTCGCCGGGTTCAACGCTGGCCATCAACAAACGTAAGCGATCACTACCTAGCGTGCACCACGCCACAGGCCAGGGGTTAAAGGCGCGGATTTTGCGTGCCAGCCGTTCAGCGGGCTGGTGAAAATCCAGCTCGGCTTCAGCCTTACTGAGTTTGGCAGCGTAGGTAACTCCCTCGTCAGGCTGCGGCGTTGCTGCTAGGTCGTCGCTGTCTAACATGTCGAGCACGTTCACCAGCGCATTCGCCCCTTGAATGGCTAGCCGGTCATGCAAGTCACCGCCCGTGGTGCGGGGAGTGATCGGCGTGCGAACTTCATACAGCATAGCGCCGGTATCTAGGCCCGCATCCATCTGCATAATGGTAACGCCTGATGCGCTATCACCAGCTTCAATAGCGCGCTGGATGGGAGCAGCACCTCGCCAGCGTGGTAGCAGCGACGCGTGCACGTTGATGCAGCCTAAACGGGGAGTATCGAGTACCGCCTGAGGTAGCAGTAACCCATAAGCCACCACGACCATTACGTCGGCATTTAATGCTGCCAGCTCCGCTTGGGCATCAGTGTCTTTTAAACTGACGGGCTGATAGACCGGTAGCCCATGCTCAAGCGCAAGCTGCTTGACGGGGCTGGGGGTGAGTTTGCGCCCGCGGCCTGCGGGGCGGTCTGGTTGGGTATATACCGCTACTACCTGATGCTGACTTTCGAGTACGGCAGCAAGGCTTGAAGCGGCGAAATCAGGCGTGCCAGCAAAAACAACGCGCAACTGTGACATGGTGATGCCTACCTAGCATTGAGTGGAAAAGTGAGGGTGTGGCGCGTAAAAACATAAAGGCCGACAGCGTCACTCCACACGGTAGTCATTTTCCGTGTGGTCGCAACGTGTCGGCTTGGCCAGCTATTGACACGGCGTAGGTCGGTTTATGCGTCGTGTAATAGTTTGTGGCGTTTCTGCATCTTTTTCATCACACGGTCACGTTTCAAAGGTGATAAATAGTCAACAAATAGCACGCCTTCCAGGTGGTCATACTCATGCTGGATGCAGTGAGCTAATAAACCGTCGGCTTCCAGTTCATAAGGTTCACCGTTACGATCTAGTGCGTTCAGCGTTACTTTTAAATAACGCGGTACTTCCGCGTAGTATTCCGGAATTGATAGGCAACCTTCAGAAAGGGGTTCTTTTTCATCACCAATGGGTTCGTAGCGCGGATTAATAAGCACCAGCGGCTGCGAGTTATCGTCGCTGACATCCATTACTACGACGCGACGATGTACATCGATCTGTGTCGCTGCAAGGCCGATGCCACGCGCGTCGTACATGGTCTCCAACATATCGTCGACGAGCTGGCGGACCTCATCGTCAACGGTTTCCACCGGTGCGGCCTTGGTGCGCAGACGCTCGTCGGGGAATTCGAGAATAGGAAGTTTGGCCATGGCGTTACAATCACCGTTATGCTGAGTCTTTAATATGAGCAGGCTTTGCCATCTGTATCTGTGTTGGCAAGCCTAAGTGCTTTACTATCGGCCACTATATCATGCTGTAAGCGTTCCTGGGCACGCACAACGCCATGCAGCTCCCCTCAACGGCTTCACCCATCACTGGCAAGGGAGAACAGGATAGTGGCGAAAAAAATCGTTGCGAAAAGGCTTCTTTATTATAGCGTGTCGTTGGCAAGTTTGACGCTCATGATAACCGCTGCGTTTGCCTGGGAAACACCGCAACGGGTGGTAAAGCTTTCACCTCAGATGCGTACCGTTCCCCAACAAGAGACGATGGCGCCGCTTCCTATGGAGGCAGTCCGGGCATTTTTGCGTGAACACCGAGTAATAGAGCCAGGTGAACCCCCGCAAGAACTGGCTTACGTTGTGGGAGGGGAAAATCAACGATTGATGAGTGGTGCCGGCGATACGTTATATGCGCGGGGAGAGCTGCCTGCCAGAGCACATTTGGGGGTTTATCGGATGGGTGAGGCGTATGTTTCTGCTACTGGTGCGCCGTTGGGTACGGAGTTAATTAATATTGGTGAAGTGCGCCAGCTCAGCAGTGAAGGCGGAATTGCACGCTTAGAAGTACTCAGTGCTTACCAGGAAGTACGTAACAACGATATTTTGCTACCGCTAGACTCCCTGTGGCCTGACGCTCAGTCGTCAGAAGTTAGCTTTCAGCCTCGTTTACCGTTGAACAATATCGCTGGCCAGATTATTGCGGTACCTGGCGGAGTACGCTTTATTGGACGCTTACAAATAGTGGCACTGGATATCGGTACTCAGAATGGTTTGCAGCCCGGACATGTGTTGCACGTTGGGCAGCAGGGGGAGCTTGTTA
Organism: Halomonas qaidamensis; assembly: GCF_025917315.1. Taxonomy (NCBI): domain Bacteria; kingdom Pseudomonadati; phylum Pseudomonadota; class Gammaproteobacteria; order Oceanospirillales; family Halomonadaceae; genus Halomonas; species Halomonas qaidamensis. The sequence continues at coordinate 652,360 of NZ_CP080627.1, forward strand.
ATGACCCGCGTACTCAAGAGTTGCTGCAGCTACCCACGACTGATGCAGGCAAGGTAATGATCGTTAAACCCTATAGCCAGATGAGCTATGCCTTGGTGATGCAGGCTTCCAGGGTGCTAGCTGTTGGTGACAAGGTGGGCACGCCAACGCCATAAACGCCACATAATTAAACACCACTCAATTAACAGGAGATGCGAATGGATGCCAAGGAGTGGTTAGTGGTGAATGAGCTTCCTGGTATGGGGGCGCTTCGCACCGCAGCGCTGGTCGCCAAGCAGCCGCAATGGCCCCATGGCTGGCTTGCTGGGCTGCCCAGCAACGCCGCTACTGCCCTGAGGCTTTGGTTAACGCAGCCAGATCGCAGCCCGCTGCAGCAGGCAGTCGACCACTCCTTCGCATGGTTAAACGCCGCGCCTAATCGGCATTTACTTCATCGTAATCATCCAGCATGGCCAGAGCTGCTCAACCAATTGCCAGACCCACCTGTGGTGCTATGGGCACAAGGTGATCTTAGCGCACTAGAGGGCCCAAAGCTTGCCATGGTGGGAACACGACGCCCCACGTCTGAAGGTAGCGGTAATGCTCAGGCGTTTGCTCGAGAACTGGTTAATCGCGGCTGGTGTATTGTCAGTGGCATGGCGCTAGGGGTGGATGGCGTTGCACAGCGCGCCGCGTTAGCGGCCGGTGGGCAATCGATTGCAGTACTTGGCTGCGGCGTTGATGTGATTTACCCGCCAAGCCATCGTGAGTTACATGAACAGCTAAGCAATGTGCCGGGAGGCTTGCTGTTATCAGAACATCCGCCGGGGACTGGCGCTCGACCAGCTTTTTTCCCTCGTCGGAACCGAATTGTGACGGGCCTTGCATTAGGTACGTTAGTGGTCGAAGCGACGGAGAAGAGTGGCTCGTTGGTCAGTGCAAGACTAACGCTGGAGCAAGATCGGGAACTGTTTGCACTACCCGGCTCGTTGCATAATGTACAGGCTCGCGGTTGTCTGCAGTTATTGCGCAGTGGCGCGACGTTGGTACGTCATGTGGACGATATTGTAGACGAATTGCAGCATTGGTCTGAACGCTATATGCCTAGCATTCCGCGTGCTATCGCTGAAAACACAAGTCTTGACTTGCCTATCGATAACGATGAGCTCAAAGACAATGTACTAAGCGCGCTGGGAGCAACGCCAACGCCCATTGATCTATTGGTTCAGAGTGCGGGCATCACGGTCAGTGAATGTCAGCAGCGATTACTCATGCTGGAGCTTGATGGCAAAGTGGCGCAGCAAGCGGGCGGCTGGGTGCGTTTGACACGCTCATGGTAGGATATAAGTAACCGTTTTTTATATTTTATAGCACTATAAAAGCCAAAGTGATGAGGGGCCGCGTTTGTGACGAGGAGCATCTATGAAATCGGCTGTTGACGTTAAAGAAGCGGTACGTGCTTTGAAAGCGGGTGGCGTTATCGCCTGCCCCACCGAAGCAGTCTGGGGGCTGAGCTGTGACCCCGATAACGATGAAGCGCTAGCGCACCTGATGCGGATGAAGGAGCGTGACCCCGCCAAAGGCGTCATTATCGTTGCTGCAAGTATTCAGCAATTTCAGCCCTGGCTAAACCAACTGCCGCTAGCTTTGCATGCACCCTTAGCCGCCAGTTGGCCCGGCCCTAATACTTGGCTAGTGCCTGACAATGGTCGCAGCCATGGGTTAGTACGCGGAGCCCATCAGAGTGTGGCATTGCGGGTGACCGATCACCCGCTGATGAAGGCTCTCTGTGAGGCCTTTGGTGGCCCGCTCGTCTCTACCTCTGCTAATCGTGCGGGCGATCCTCCCGCCATGAGCGCCGAGGAAGTGTCGACTATTTTTGGTGAAGAGGTTGCCGCGATTGTCGCAGGTGAGCTTGGGGGCAACGCAAAGCCCAGCACCATTAGAGACTTGCTAACCGGCAAAATAATGCGTTCTTAGCGCAGCCTCTTACACTTATCTTTGACCTCTTTGGAGTTACTGTGGCCCACGAGCACCTAGACGACGTTAAACATTACCTTCTGGACCTGCAAGAAAGGTTGTGCGCAGGGCTTGCCGCTGCTGACGGAAAAGCGGCGTTTAAAGAAGATAGCTGGCAGCGTGAAGAAGGCGGCGGCGGGCGTTCGAGAGTCATCGAAGAAGGAGCTGTTTTCGAGAAAGGCGGTGTTAACTTCTCCCATGTTTACGGTGCCCAGCTGCCCCCCTCGGCGACAGCGGCACGGCCAGAGCTTGCCGGGCGCAGTTTTCATGCGGTTGGTGTTTCCTGGGTACTCCATCCTGAAAACCCTAATGTGCCGACAAGCCACGGAAATGTGCGTTTTTTTATCGCTGAAAAACAGGGTGAACCACCGGTATGGTGGTTCGGTGGCGGCTTTGATTTAACACCTTATTACCCGGTGTTTGAAGATGTTGTGCATTGGCATCGGGTTGCCCAGGCTGCTTGCCTGCCATTTGGCGAAGACGTTTATCCGCGTTACAAAGCGTGGTGCGACGAGTACTTCTATCTTAAGCATCGCGAAGAAACACGTGGTGTGGGCGGGCTGTTTTTCGATGACTTGAATGAGGGCGGCTTCGACAACTGTTTTGCGTTTCAGCGTGCGATAGGCGACAGCTTTCTAGATGCCTACGTGCCGATTGTGGAACGCCGTAAGGGTGATGCATGGAGCGAAAAAGAGCGTGATTTTCAGTTATATCGTCGTGGTCGGTATGTGGAATTTAACCTAGTGTGGGACAGGGGAACGCTGTTTGGCCTGCAAAGTGGCGGGCGCACTGAGTCTATCTTAATGTCGATGCCGCCGCTGGCCCGCTGGGAGTACGCATTTACACCCCTTGAAGGTAGTCGCGAGGCGCAATTGCATGACTACCTCGTGCCCCGTGACTGGCTTGCTGAGGCCGCTCAGCAAGGTACTGCATAAGGAGCCTGTATGACCGACCGTTACTGTGTGTTTGGTAATCCGATTAAGCACTCTAAGTCGCCGTTAATTCACGAAGAGTTTGCCAACCAAACTCACCAACCCATAACGTACACCGCTGAGCTTGCTCCAGTGGAGGGCTTTGCTAGCGTCTGGCGGGAATTTATGGCAACGGGTGGTCGCGGGGCAAATGTGACCGTACCGTTTAAAGGCGATGCCTTTGCGCTGTGCGACACCCTAAGCCACCGCGCAAAGCGTGCTCAAGCGGTGAATACGCTGATTGTCGGTGGCAACGGCCGCACTTACGGTGACACCACGGATGGCATTGGGCTGGTGCGTGACCTTGGATACCATCACGTACCTATTAAGGGTAAACGCGTGCTGGTGATCGGTGCAGGTGGTGCAGTGCGAGGCGTGCTTGAACCGCTGCTTGCTGAGCAGCCGCGTGAGGTCGTTATCGTCAACCGAACGGCGGAAAAAGCCGCTCAATTAGCAGAAGCGTTTACCGACTTAGGTACCCTTCATGGCGGTGGGCTTGACACGCTAGAAGGCCAGTTTGATTTGGTGATTAATGGCACCAGCGCCAGTCTTACTGGTGATTTGCCGCCGTTGCCGGATAGCTTATTTAACCAAGGCGCTTGGGCCTATGACATGATGTATGGCCCGGAGCCCACGGTGTTTTTGCAGTGGGCAGGCCCACGCGGTGCCAAGTTGCTCGATGGCCTGGGTATGCTGGTTGAGCAAGCTGCTGAATCTTTCTTCTTATGGCGTAACGTGCGGCCCGAAACAGCTCCGGTGCGCACACTGTTAAGGCAATCGTTGAACGTCGCCAGCGACTAGCGAGCGTTCGTTTTCATTTGTTCTGAACAGAAGTCAGCAAAAGGCAGCCCTTGCGGCTGCCTTTATTGGTTAATGCTGGTTGTTCTCTCGTGTTTAGCGAGATTTGGTGTAAAAGCCAATCATGCACATCACGAGACCGACTACTGAGAGCAGCATGCCGCCGTTGACCAGTAGCGGAGATCGCTCAAGCCACGACACAAAGGGCTGGGGCGACTCGCTGCATGCACTTGCTAGGTAGTCCCAATGTCCACCTTCAAGCTGACAAGCGCGTACATCACCCAGCTCCCAGAAATAGACGCCGAGTAATACCAGAATCGGCAGGACAAGCAGCAATAAACCAAATCGAATCATTTAAACCTCAATAGTAAGGTGCCTAGGGGCGTGGGCAATTCGGGGTGCGGCCACTGTTACGTGCCTGTTCGTAACTTGCTATGGCGTCATTCATATTGGCTTGTAGCCCTTCAATGCGCTGACCTTCGCTTGGGTGGGTTGACATCCACGCGGGCGGTGAGCCACCACTGGAAGCCCTCTGCATATTTTCCCAAACGGTCACACTTTCACGTGGATCAAAGCCTGCCTGGGCCATTAACTGAAGGCCGATAACGTCAGCCTCACTTTCATGGCGGCGTGAGAAGGGCAGCGCAATGCCATATTGAGCGCCCATGCCCAGCACGCCCATCAGCTGTTGGCCACCTGGGGTTTGCATTCCTGAGGTGCTGGAAAGCACTGATAGGCCAAGTGACGTAGCGCTTTGGGTTGAGGCGCGTTCATTAGCATGATTCGCAATGACGTGACCAATTTCATGGCCGACAACCGAAGCTAGCTGATTTTGATTAGTTGCGATATCAAGCATGCCCGTATTGACGCCCATGTAGCCACCGGGCAAGGCAAAGGCATTAGGTTGCTCAGATTCAAAGACGCGAATTTGCCAATCAAGGTTACGCTGTTCCGCTGGCAACACTTCTACAATGGCATCCGTAATGCACTGTACATAGCGATGACTTGCCTCACCTGCGGTGGGGATATCTTGTTGATACTGCGCAAAGGCTTGCTGACCCATTTGATTGAGCTGATCATCAGAGAGCAGGAGCAGCTGCGAGCGACCGGTAGGAGACGTGGAGCATGCTGCAATAGAAGCACACAGTGCAGTAACAGCCAGTGGGCGAAGCCAACGCATAGACGGTTTCCTTATAGACGAGTAGGGATCCTTGCACACAAGATAACCACTGTCAGTGGTAAATCAATACCTATCATAACGTACTCTGAGGACAATCATGGATGCTGAATTGAGCCAACGCTTAACGCGGTTGCTGGACCACGTAGAACATTGGTTACCCCCTGCGCCAATCCAGGTGGATTGGGAAAAGCATGTAGCCGCTATTTGGCAGCGTCATCCATTAGGCGGGCGCTTGGTTCCCGTACCACCGCGAGACATGATGACGCTGGATGACCTGCTAGGCATTGAGCGTCAAAAACTAGCGCTAGTCGATAACACACGTGCTTTTTTACAGGGGTTGCCTGCTAATCATGGCTTGCTATGGGGTTCTCGGGGCAGCGGAAAGTCATCGGTGATTCGCGCGCTGCTTAACTCTTTGGCCAACGATGGACTGCGCTTGATCCAAGTAGATCGCCACGATCTGAGCAGTCTGCCGATGTTAGTCGAACAGTTGCGCAATACACCGCATCGTTTTGTGGTGTATTGCGATGATCTTTCGTTTGAAGGCAATGATGATGCCTACAAAGCGCTAAAAAGCGTGTTAGATGGCGCATTAACAGGGCCACCAGAAAACGTCTTGCTCTACGCTACCTCTAACCGCCGCCATTTATTGCCCGAGTCCATGGACGACAATAGCGGTACGCGTCTTGTGGGTGAAGAGCTGCATCACGGTGACGCGGTTGAGGAGAAAATATCATTATCGGATCGCTTTGGCTTATGGTTAGGCTTTCATCCTTTTAGCCAAGCGACTTACTTAGAGGTCTGTGAGCACTGGGTTGCCCGTATTGGTGACAAGCAGGATTGGAGTGATGCCGCACGCGCAGAAGCGGTTCGTTTTGCCACGCTAAGAGGAGGCCGCAGTGGCCGAACGGCTTGGCAGTTTGCAGCCCAGTGGGTGGGCCGCAAACGGCTTCACGAAGGTGGAAGTCGTCAGGCTTAACGCACAGGTGTTAACTGGCCGTCGGCGCCTACGTTCAGGCGAATGGTCGGTGTTAAAAGCCCAGCGGGTAATGTCATGCCCAAGCCGCGCAGGTCTCCCGGTGTGATAGCAAGCTCACTGCCAGGCGGTAGTGAGCCTTGGGTGGCTAACTGACTAGCGAGTTCTAGCATGGGCATCATGCGCTGGGTATCGGTAGTTAAAATGTCAAACGATACCGGTAGACGTAAAGTTGAATCCTGCCCAGATGTGAGCGTTACTTCTTCTTGATATTGGCCCTGTACCGGTTCAATGCCCGGCATGTCTAACATCCAGCGAAAACCTGACATCTCAACCGCAGGCATGCCGGTGGGTAAGCCCAAGCCCATTGCAAGGGTTGCCTGAACGGGTAAGCTGCCAGCGCCTAGGCTAGACGCGAGCAAGCTTGTTAGGTCACTGGTATCAAGCCCTGCTTGAACGCTATAAGGGCCAATGCGCACCTCTTCAATACCCAGTGATGTTACCGCCAAGCGAAAGGCAAATAAGCCTGTTTGGGGTAGGGCAAGACAGCCTGCCAGTAAGCTGGCCAAGAGCAGTAAGAGCAAACCGCGCCCGCGTTTAATTGCGTAGTGCATTAATATCCCTCCTAAGAAGGGCAATAGGTAAGAGAGGCAATTGTCGAAAAGCGCGGCTATTTGAGGGCTCGTGCGGATAACTGTCAAGTTAATTTGTTAGTGGGGGGAGCTATCAACCAAAACGCCTGCTGAGGTTAATCAGCAGGCGTTGGGTATAGCATAGTAAGTTGGTATTAACGGCGGCTTTTACGCGCTTCTTTGGTACGGTTAAGTTCGCGTTTTTTGGCTTTCTCTTTATCGCTTGCCCCTGCCATGTGGTCAAACGGGTTACTACCAGAGCGGAATTCAAAGCGCATCGGCGTACCGCGAACCTTTAACACTTTACGGAACGTGTTGGTTAGGTAACGGCGGTAGGCTTCCGGCAGTGATTCAGTCTGGTTGCCGTGCACTACGATGATAGGGGGATTGCTGCCACCTTGGTGAGCCATACGTAGTTTGATACGTCGGCCGTTGACCATGGGAGGTGGGTGTTGGCTGACTGCATCTTGAAGTAGCGTGGTTAACCGGTTGGTCGACCAGTGAGCGTTCGCGGCATCGAAAGCTCGTTCGATCGAAGGATAAAGATCACCCACAGCGGTGCCATGCAGCGCGGAAATAAAATGCATCTCTGCATAGTCGGCAAAGCCCAGGCGGCGCTTAATCTCTGAACGCATTTTCTCCTTCGCGTCGCTTTCCAAGCCATCCCACTTATTGATAGCCAATACTAGTGCTCGGCCAGTGGTCAGCACGTAGTCAAGCAGGTGCATATCTTGCTCAACTAAACCGGTGCGAGCATCGAGCACCATAATCGCCACATGACACTCTTTAATCGCGTCAAGGGTTTTGATGATTGAGAACTTCTCAGCGATTTCGCTCACATTCTTACGTCGCCGAACCCCCGCCGTATCAATTAATACGTAGGGCTTACCACGACGCTCGAAAGGTATTTCAATCGCATCGCGAGTAGTGCCTGCCTCATCAAATACGACAACGCGCTCTTCGCCCAACAGCCGATTAACCAATGTGGACTTACCCACATTGGGACGGCCAATAACACCTATACGAATACCTTTGGTGCCGGTATCCCCAGGAATGCTGGGATCGCGTTCGGGAAATGGCTCCAACACTGTGTCAATGAGCAGTGAAACATTGCGGCCGTGGGCGGCAGCAATCGGCCATGGGTCGCCAAGCCCTAAGGTCCAGAAGTCAGCCATGGCCGAATGCTCTTCCAAACCATCGGTTTTGTTGACCACTAGCCAGGTTTTTTTCTGATTAACGCGCAGATGGTTAGCAATGGCTTCATCGGCCACGTTAAGCCCTGCGCGAGCGTCTACCAGAAACAGTACAATATCGGCTTCATCAATCGCGGCCAGGGACTGCTCGGCCATTGCCGCATCAATCCCTTCTTCGTCACCGCTGATGCCGCCGGTATCAATCACCGTATACGCTTTGCCGCCTAGCATTCCGTTCCCGTATTTACGGTCACGGGTAAGGCCAGGAAAGTCCGCTACGAGCGCATCGCGTGAGCGGGTAAGGCGGTTAAACAACGTCGATTTGCCCACATTGGGCCGACCGACTAAAGCAATGACGGGTGTCATGGAGTTACTTCCAGGGTTTCCAGGCGACCATTATTGGCCTGAACATGAATGGTGCTGCCTTCAGTAGCGGGACGCACGCTGATGCCAGACTTATGTACGCGGGTACGACCGACTAGCGTGCCTTCGCGGGCGTCAAGCAAATGAACATAGCCTTCGAAGTCACCGACGACCACGCGGCCATCAGCAAACGCGGGTGCTGTTAACCAGCGATCTTCTAGATCATCGTTACGCCACACTTCCTGGCCGCTGTCGGCATCTAGGCCCACAACGTGGCTATCGTCGGTGACCACAAGCAGAATGTTACCCACCAAAATAGGGGTGTGACGGCTAGATAAATTGCTTTCCCATAGAACGCCACCGCGTGTTGCTTCCAAAGCTACGACGTTGCCGTTGTAACTGGTAACGAAGAGTCGACCATCAGGGGTGACAACAGGCTGACCGGCAAGGTCAACTAACCTATCGACGTCGCTCCGCCCACGGGGAGTGGCAATCTGCAATTCCCACAGCGGCTGGCCATTGCGGTTATCTAACGTGGCGAGTTGCCCGTTAGCAAATCCAACAAAACTCACCGGATCAATGACCATTGGCGTGCCGGTACCGCGCAGGGTAAGCGAAGGCTGCGAGCTGGTATATACCCAGCGCTCTTCGCCACTGGCACGGTCGAGAGCGGTGATTTGTCCGTCAACGCTTTGAACGAGTAGTAACTGTTGATTCGCTTGTGGTGCTGCCAGCACTTCACTGGAAACGCGTGAGCGCCAATTGACACTGCCATCACGCTGATCCAAGGCGATTACTTCACCGTTGCGAGTACCTAAATAAAGCTGACCTGCAATGGCGTTCAGGGCGCTTGAGATAGGCGTATCCAGTTCGATTTCCCATTCGCGATTGCCGTTATCAGCGTTAAACGCGGCTACCACGCCATCAGCATCCGCGGCAAATATGGTCTCGCCTTCGCGAGCCGGGGCTATGGGGTAACGGGCACGACCAAGGCCATCGCCTACGTTTCTACTCCATACGCTTTCAAGCGAAGAGGTTTCTGCAAAACTACGCAGCTCTTTCGGCGTATACGCAGGTTCGCCTTTGCTGGCACAACCTACTAGCAAGGCCAGCGCCACGGCACCAACGGTAAGACGCACCGTTGGCTTAGAAAATAGCAGTTTAGGAAAGCGGGTTGTGATCATTGTGTCACCTCTTCGACGCCGAGATCGTCAAGCTTGAACTGTACGCCGTAGAGTGGCTGGTTCTGGGTTTGAGCCAGTTCTAGCGCAGTTTGCCAAGCGTCTCGCGCTTGCTCTGTTTGGCCTAACGCCGCATAGGCATCACCACGCACATTGGCCTGCTGAGCTGCTAGGGCATCGGTAATCGACTCATCTAATAAACTCAGGGCTGCTTCTGGATTGTCGTTTGCAATCTCAATACGCGCCAACCTCAGCCATGCGAGACTTTGCACATAGCGGCGGGAAGAGTCGCTAGCAACATTCTCAAGCGCACTTTTCGCTGCATCAAGATCGCCCTCTTGAACGGCTAAACGCGCTTCCAGCAGCTGTGCTAATTCTGCGTAGAGGGTGTTGCCATGGTCACTGGTGATTTCATCAATGAGCTCACGGGCATTGGCTAACTGGTCATCTGCCAAAGTGTTACCAGTGGTCATATTGACAAGTTGCTGATAGCGCACGGAGGCGGCTTCTGCTTGGCCTTCTTGATAGTTTTGCCATGCATTCCAGCCAAGTACACCCGCCGCCGCAAGAACAGCCCCTGCTATGAGAGAGGTTCCGTTCTCTTTCCACCAGCGTTTAATTACTTCTAGCTGTTCTTCTTCGCTTCTCAGCTCCGCCACGGGCGGCCTCCTGTTCTTTAGCTCAGCCGCTAAGGCGGCTGGCGAGTGTTCGTCTGCCAACTATATCGACAGTAAGGTTAATGGGACACTAGGTGTTGCAGTGTCGCGGCGAGCTCAGCCTGAGAGACGCGCAACTGTGCGCGATCTTCACGCAGGAACTTAAGCGTTACGGCTTGCTCTGCTAGCTCATCTTCACCCAATAAGACTGCAATAGGTGCGTTGCTTTTATCGGCTTTTTTCATACGGCTTTTGAAACTGCCGCCACCACAGTGCAGCTGCAGCCTAAGGGTTGGCAGCTCACTACGCAGTTCTTCGGCCAGCGTAAGGGCTACAATAGTAGCGTTATCATCCATCGGAAGCAGATAAACATCACAGCCACCTAGCGCTTCTTCTGGCACTAGGTCTAGCGTTTCTAGCAACAATATTAAACGCTCAATACCCATGGCAAAACCAACGGCTGGCGTGGGTTTTCCGCCGAGTTGCTCGACTAGGCCATCGTAGCGACCGCCTGCACATACCGTGCCCTGGCTGCCTAGGGCGGTGGTGGTCCACTCAAATACCGTGCGGCAGTAGTAATCAAGACCCCGTACCAAGCGTGGGTTAACAACATAGCCAATGCCAGCTGCATCCAGCATGGCTTTGAGTTGCTCGAAATGCGTGCGCGACTCATCGTCCAAATGATCCATTAACTGTGGAGCATTGTTAAGCATGTCCGCCATTGCTGGATTTTTGGAATCCAAAATGCGCAGCGGGTTGCTTGTCAGGCGACGCTTTGAGTCGTCATCAAGAACATCGTGATGTTGTTCAAAATACGCAACGAGTTTATCGCGATAGGCCGCGCGTGCCTCTGAAGAGCCTAGGGAGTTAAGCTCTAGCGTCACGTGTTCTAGCAGGCCAAGCTCTTGCCAAAGACGCGCAGAGAGCAGAATGACTTCGGCATCGATATCCGGTCCATCAAAGCCGTACGTTTCTACGCCTACCTGATGAAATTGGCGATAGCGGCCTTTCTGAGGGCGCTCATGGCGAAACATAGGGCCTTGATACCACAGTCGCTGGGTTTGGTTATGTAGCAATCCATGTTCCATCGCCGCCCGTACGCAACTTGCGGTACCTTCAGGGCGCAGCGTTAGGCTGTCACCGTTGCGGTCGTCGAACGTGTACATCTCTTTTTCGACAATATCGGTGACTTCGCCAATTGAGCGAGCAAATAGCGCCGTTTGTTCAACAATGGGCGTACGAATTTCATCAAAGCTGTAACGGTGCATTAGCTGACGCACTTTGGCTTCAAAAAATTGCCAGCGTGGACTCTCGCTAGGCAATAAATCGTTCATACCACGGATAGCCTGGATCTTTTTTGCGACGGACTTGCTCAATGAAAACTCCTTGTATGGGAGACAACGCTGGGGCGGGAAAAGAAAAGTTATGCCCGCCTCCAGGTTGGGTATCGCTTGCTCGGCTTTTTTAAACGCTGCGGGCAATCATGTCGTCTTCTTGCTGCTGTTTTTGGCGCACTTTCTCGCGGATAAGCTTTTCCAGATCATCCACTAAGTGATCATTACGTAGTTTGCTAGCAGGCTTTCCATCGATATATACCAAGTTGGCCGGTGAGCCGCCGGTTAGGCCAATATCGGTTTCTTTCGCTTCACCTGGGCCATTGACGACGCAGCCAATGACTGAGACGTCCAGTGGCGTCATGACGTCTTCCAGCCGTTCTTCTAGCTGGTTCATGGTGCTGATGACATCGAAATTTTGCCGTGAGCAGCTGGGGCAAGCAATAAAGTTAATACCCTTTGCCCGCAGCCTTAGGCTTTTGAGCATGTCAAAGCCAACTTTAATTTCTTCTACCGGATCGGCCGCTAGCGATACGCGAATCGTGTCGCCAATGCCATCCATTAACAGCATGCCAAGACCAATCGACGACTTCACCGTACCAGAGCGTAGGCCGCCTGCTTCGGTAATGCCCAAATGAAGCGGCTGCTCGATACGCGTAGCCAGGTCGCGGTACGCTGCTACTGCCATAAATACATCTGAGGCTTTCACGCTGACTTTAAATTCTTGAAAATCGAGGCGATCCAGGTAATCGATATGGCGCATAGCCGATTCCACCAACGCGGCGGGGGTTGGCTCGCCATACTTTTTCTGTAGATCTTTTTCTAGGGACCCGGCATTGACACCAATACGAATCGGTATGCCATTATCGCGGGCAGCATTAACCACCGCGCGTACTCGATCTTCGCGGCCAATGTTACCTGGGTTAATACGCAAGCAGTCGACACCGAGTTCGGCTACACGTAGGGCAATTTTGTAGTCAAAATGGATGTCTGCCACTAGCGGAACATCGACACGTTGCTTGATTTTGCCGAAGCTTTCAGCGGCATCCATATCAGGTACAGAAACGCGAACGATGTCGGCACCGGCTTTTTCCAACTGCTGAATTTGTGCCACGGTGGCATCAACATCCAGCGTATTCGTGTTGGTCATGCTCTGTACAGCAATCGGCGCATCACCACCGACGGCGACATTGCCAACGTGGATCTGGCGCGAAAAACGGCGTTTAATCGGAGAAGGGGCGTGCATAAGACGGGTCACTCTCCCAGGGTAAAGCGGGCAACATTATTAGCACCGGCGTGTTGGACAAGGTTAACGTCCTCGCCTGCATAGCGCAGTTCTACACCGGTTGCGTTGCCGATAGTTAAACGAAAAGGCGGCTCGCCCTCAACACTTGCTGTGGTGCCAGGGGTTTGCAGTCCGACGAACACCCGCTGGTTATTTGCATCAAAAATTTCAGTCCACGATTGTTCGTTAAACGACAGTTCAAGTAAGTTGAGGTTCGTTGCTGGCGCTGCATCGGACGTATTGTTTTCACTGTCAGCGGCGGCATCCGTTGCTTCTGCTGTTTCGTCTGTAGCGGCAAACTCTGTATCTTCGCTAGGCGCCGGAGTCGATGATTCAGTTTCTGCTGATGGCTCAACAGCTGCCGATACGGCGCTAGCCACTTCCTCATCAATGCCCTCGGAAGAGCTAGTCTGTTCTGCAGGCGTATTATTAGGAAGCTGTGGTGTGGCAACCAGGGGTTGGTCAGGTGTTGCCGTTGCATTGTTAGCTGGCGTGCTCGCGGCGTTACTCCCTTCCTCTAACCCGGGGTTGCTTCCCATGCTGGGTGGTTCACTGCCGCCACGGCTTTGCCACCACATAACGGTGACGGCAATTAAGGCCACAATGACTAATAAAGTAACAAGCTTGAAAAGCCACGCACCAAGACGAGACGGTGGCCGAGTGACTGAAACCGGCGTTACCCGGCGGTCTGGCTCTTTACTACCATGGTTGGCCTGATAGGCCTCAAGCACTAAACCGTCATCCATACCGAGATACTTCGCGTAAGCACGCAAGTAACCCCGGCGGTAAGCAGCGACAGGTATCTCTTCGTAGTTATCTTGCTCTAAACCGTCAACCACCGCTGGGCGCAAATTCAGTGCCCTTGCGGCATCCGTAAGCGGTACGCCAAGTGCTTCACGTTGGCGCGAGAGAAGCTCGCCAGGAGTAGCAGTTGGACTGGCGGTCGTAACATTCTCGTATGACTGTGTATCGCTCATAGCTGAGCATCCTTCAATAATTAGGTGAACAGGGCACCGTTAGTCAATATTCAATAAGCGCTGGTAGTTGGCAGCCGCGGCATGATCACCGCGGGCATGGGCGATATCAATCGCCATTTCCAGCGCTACTGGATCTTGCCCGGCCAGCTGTAAATAGCTCTGCAGCGGCTCCCAAGCTTGACCATAATTGCCCTGTGAAACTTCAAGTTCGGCTAATAATAAATATCCACGCGGGCTACGTGGATCAATGCTGACTGCACGCAGTAAGCGTTTGCGCGCTTCATTAATGTTCTCGGTTGCCAAATAGCACTGTCCTAAATTGGTAAACAGCTGAGCGCGATTGGCATACTGGGCATCCTGAGATGCGGTTTCTAACTGTTCGCAGGCGGCGGTGAACTGCCCCTGCTGATACAAAAACGCCGCATAGTTGTTACGCGCGCGAGTGAAAGAGGGGGCTGACTTAATTGCTTGCTGGAAATAGTGACTCGCAAGCTCATTCTCGTTCTGCTGTTGATAGACCAGTGCAAGCGCCTGAAGTGCCTCGGCATTACGTGGGTTAATTTCAAGTGCACGATCAAGCGCACTGAGCGCGCGGGTAAGATTGTCACGTTCTAGATAAGCTACCCCTAATTGGGTGTAAGCATCTGCCGCGCCATCGTCAGAGGTTGAGAGTGCGTTATCAGTCGTGGCACAGCCAACTAGCAACATACTGCTGGCTAGCACGCACAGCATACAAACCCTAGATGGGTAAAAGCGCCAGCAGTGACTGATCATGTACACCCTCTTGTAGCAACCATTTTGCAGTGAACATCAGACGCGTAGTTATGTGGCAACATTTTTGCGTGTGGCGGTTCGAAAACGTGTCCATCAAAGCGCCGCACTCGACGGAAGTCAAGATAACAACGGTTTAGTCTGCGTCAAGCTGTACGGACTGAATATAGCGTGCACTACGCTTAGTGCGGTCTTTCACACGCCCTACCAACTGGCCACAGGCAGCGTCGATGTCTTCGCCCCTTGTGACACGTACAGTGGCGTTATAACCCAGGTCATATAACCATTGCTGAAAGCGCATCACTTGGTTGCGTGAGGGCTTTTCGTAGCCTGAGTTAGGAAATGGGTTGAATGGTATCAGGTTAATTTTGCAGGGCAGTTCTTTTAACAATGCCGCCAGTTGCTCAGCATGTTCCTGCTGGTCATTTACATCTCTAATGAGCGTGTATTCAATGGTCACCTGGCGATTATCCGGGCATTTCGATAAGTAACGATGACAGGCGTCCAGGAGTGCACGGATATTATATTTACGGTTAATCGGTACCAGCTCGTTGCGTAGCTCGTCGGTGGATGCGTGCAACGAAATGGCTAAGCTAACGTCGATCTCATCGCCAAGTTTATCGATCATCGGCACCACGCCAGATGTGGATAGCGTAACGCGGCGTTTGGAAAGGCCATAGCCGTTGTCGTCTAGCATCAGCTTCATTGCTGGAACGACATTGTCAAAGTTGAGCAGCGGCTCACCCATGCCCATCATGACCACATTCGTCACCGGGCGATTAGCGGTATCGCGGCGCGGGCCAACACTGCGCTGGGCGACCCATACTTGGCCGATAATTTCGGCGGCGGTCAGGTTGCGCTGGAAGCCTTGCTTGCCGGTCGAGCAAAAGCTGCAGTCTAACGAACAGCCTACCTGGGAAGATACGCATAGCGTCCGGCGCTTGCCATTTTCTGCAGGAATCAGCACCGTTTCTACGTAACTGCCATCTTCGACTTCCAAGACCCACTTGCGTGTGCCGTCGCTGGAAGTGCCTTCGTAAACAACTCCAGGACCACGAATCTCTGCCAACCGAGCTAGTTTTTCACGCAACGGTTTGGAAAGATTCGTCATGGCAGCAAAATCGTCGCTACCTTCCTGATGAATCCACTTCATTAGCTGGGCAGCACGAAACTTCTTTTCGCCGATTGACAAAAAGAAGGCCTCCATCTGCTCACGAGACATGCCCAGCAGATTCTGGCGTTCTGGCGCGTTAGTGGCGGCAGGTTCGCTTTCGGTCGAAGAGAGAGAGGTAGGCGTATGTTGAGCTACGGTAGTGGTCATGGCGGTCAGCGTTCAGAGAAAAGGCGGGGGCTTAGCCCCCGCGAAAATGGCCGGCAACGGATGTTGAATCGGCGGCACGCTTGGTTTAGCGCGGGCAAATTTCGTCGTTACCGAAGAAGTAGCTAATTTCGCGCGCAGCGCTTTCCGGCGAATCAGAACCATGGACAGCGTTTGCGTCGATTGTTTCCGCAAAGTCAGCACGAATAGTGCCCGGTGCTGCTTCTTTCGGGTTAGTCGCACCCATCAAATCGCGGTTTTTAGCAATAGCGCCTTCGCCTTCCAGTACCTGAACAACGACTGGGCCAGACGTCATGAAGCCAACCAGGTCTTTAAAGAAAGGACGCTCTTTATGTTCGGCGTAAAAACCGCCTGCTTTTTCTTCAGAAAGATGAACCATCTTCGCAGCAACAACTTTCAGGCCTGCTTTTTCAAAGCGAGCAATAATGTCGCCAATTGCATTTTTAGCAACGGCATCAGGCTTGATAATAGAAAGAGTACGTTCAATTGCCATGGTGGAATCTCCTTAAGAGGCATAAAGCAGAAGTGCCGCCCCGGAGAGCCGAGGCGGCGCAGGAAAAATGAGTCGGCAGGGCGTTTGCATCACCAATTGCCGAGTGGCCGCGATTATAGCGCCTCAAGGGGGGGATGAATACCGGTGATGCAGCGCTAAACGCTTAGACTGTGAAGCTTTCGCCACAGCCACACTCATCTTTAACGTTGGGATTGTTGAAGCGGAAAAAGCGATTCAGCCCTTCGCTTACATAGTCCACTTCACTGCCGTTGAGTATTTCTAGCGCGTCTGGCGCGATATATACGCAAGCGCCATGCTCTTCAAAGCGAATTTCGTCATCGCTGACGTCATCGGCAAAGTCGAGTACGTAACTATAGCCTGAACAACCGCTAGGTTTAACGGAAACGCGCAGCCCCAGTCCCTGGCCACGCTCATCGAGAACATGGCGAATTTGCTGAGCTGCAGCGGGCGTAATATTGAGAGTTGCCATAGGGGCGTTCTCCTTCAAGAAGTCGGTAGGTTGATTGCCAAGTATGGCATCAGCCATTTAACGCGTGGATGAGCGAAGACCACTCAATGCATGGCGCAGTAATGTCAGTGCATGATCAATGTCGGCGTCGGTAGTGAAACGTCCAAAACTGAAGCGTAGCGAGGACAGCGCCAGGGCGCGCGGTATACCAATTCCCAATAAAACATAGGATGGGTCGACGCTAGCAGAGTTACAGGCTGACCCAGTTGATACGGCAACATCGCGCAGTGCCATCAGTAGCGATTCACCGTCTACCCCTTTAAATGCCAGATTTAAAATATTGGGAACGGCATTTTCCAGTGGAGAGTTAGCGAAGACACCATCAACGTCCTCTAGCCCTGTCAGGAAGCGCGCCCGTAGCTGGGCAATATGCGCTTGATCCTCCTGATGGTGGTGTTGCATCAGTGCAAACGCTTCACCCATCCCGGCAATTTGATGGGTAGGTAGAGTTCCAGAACGCATGCCTCGCTCGTGACCGCCACCATGAATAAGGGCTTCTAGGCGTATATCTGGGTGGCGTTTGACATAAAGCGCACCAACCCCTTTAGGACCGTAAGCCTTGTGGGCAGACAGAGACATTAAATCAATCTGCTGCGCTACAACATCTAAAGGAATACGGCCAACAGCTTGAGCCGCATCGGTATGGAAAACAGCGCCAAACTCATGAGTAATCTCTGCCAGCGCAGCAATATCGTTAATGCTACCCAGTTCGTTGTTAACTGCCATTAACGATACCAGTGCCGTATCGTCTCGCATAGCGGCACGCAGCTGCTCAGGCGTTGTACGACCATCGCGCCCTGGCGTAATCCACGTCACCTCAAAACCTTCGATTTCTAAGGCCTTGGCGGTATCAACAACTGCTTTATGCTCAATGGTGGACGTTACCAAGTGCATGCCGCGCTCACGATTGGCACGCATATAGCCAATTAGCGCGAGATTGTTGGCCTCAGTGGCGCCGCTGGTCCAAACGATTTCGCGTGGGTCTGCGCCAACGGTATCCGCGACTTGACGGCGGGCCTGCTCTACTACCTGTTCCGCCTGCCAGCCTAGCATGTGGCTGCGCGAGGCAGGATTGGCGAACAGCTGGTCAACCGTTAAGTAGCGCTGCATGATGTTAGCGACGCGCGTATCGACCGGCGTGGTCGCGGCATAGTCCAAATAAATCGGCAGCGAAGGTGAAGAGGTCATCGTCATAAAGTCCAACGTGCGGTGAAAGCCGTTAAGGGGATGAGGCGAGAATGCCTGCTTCTACGCGCTGCTGTTGCCGAGAGGCAATACGCATAACATCGGGGCGCTGCATCAGCTGTGCAAGGCTTGTGTCATCAAGGAAATTACGAATCTGACTAGACAGCTCACACCATAGGTGGTGAGTGAGGCAGGTGTCGCCTTGTTGGCAGTCTGAAAGCCCTTGGCAGCGTGTTGCATCCACGGTCTCATTAACCGCATCAATCACTTGAGAAACACTGATATCTTCAGGCGGTTTCGCTAGTAAATAGCCGCCACCCGGGCCACGCACGCTGCTGACTAGGCCAGCTCTTCGCAGGCGTGCAAACAGCTGCTCAAGGTAAGAGAGCGAAATTTCCTGACGCTGAGAAATGTCCCCCAAGCTGGTAGGCCCTTGGGGGGTATTTATCGCCAAATCAAGCATGGCGGTAACGGCGTAACGGCCTTTAGTGGTCAAGCGCATGACAGGCACCTCGACGCTGAACCTCAGCGCACTTACGGCAAATGTAGCGCTATTATGGAAATCCTGAGTGCTTTGGTCAACTATTGCGCGATGTCGTTGACTCAGATGTCGACTCTGATGCTGTGTCAGCCGCTAAAGTGGAGGGTGAGTCCGTAGGTGGATGCGCCGCAGTTTGCTGCGCATTGGCTGTGTCTGTCTCGGTCGTCCTGGTGTTGGTTTGTGGGCCATGGCTATGTTTGCCAACTCCTGGGCAGCCTGTATCGTTTTCATCCAGAATGTCGGCAAAATCTTCATCCCGCAGGGCAGGTAGCTGGCCGTCGCGATAGTTAGCATCGAGTTTGCGCAGTGTTGAACACATGCGCTCAATGCGTTCATCCACAGCATGCATATGGTCGAGCATGGCCTGCATCGAACGTGCCACAGGGTCGGGCATATCCTGGCTAACACCATAGGCATCAAAGCCAAATTTTTGGCAAATCGCTTCACGGCGAGCAGGATCGATGTCTAATACTTCTTCGCTATCGGGGTCGGCGCGTTTAACGATCTTGCCTGGAATACCAACCACCGTAGCGCCGGATGGAACTTCTTTAGTAACGACAGCATTAGAGCCAATTTTTGCGCCTGCACCAACGGTAAATGGTCCTAGAATCTTCGCACCAGCGCCGACAATCACACCATCTTCCAGCGTAGGGTGACGCTTGCCCTTATTCCAACTGGTGCCACCTAAGGTAACGCCCTGGTAAAGGGTCACGTTGTCGCCAACTAACGCCGTTTCGCCAATCACTACGCCCATGCCGTGATCGATAAAGAAGCGGCGGCCAATGGTGGCACCTGGATGAATCTCGATGCCGGTCAGCCAGCGGGAAAATGTCGATAGCGTTCGTGCCAGCCATTTAAGGTTTTTCTTCCACAGCCAGTGGCTGCAGCGATGAAGCAGCAGGGCATGTAGGCCTGGATAGTTGGTCAGCACCTCAAGAAAGTTACGTGCCGCTGGGTCGCGGTCGAATACGCTATTAATGTCTTCACGCAGGCGTTGAAACATGGGTGATCCTTGGGCGTTAAAGGGCGGCAGTCATAAGTTCTTGGAATATGGTTCTTAGAATATGGTTCTTAGAATATGGTTCTTGGAATATGGTTAGCGCAATGCCACGTTTAAAAAACGATGTTGGGGCGCGCTGGGGCGACTTCAAGTTTCGGCAACTCAGGCTGCAGCAGTAGTCAGCGTTATGGCCGATGTTTGTCTGCTGTTTTTTCAGTTGCCGAAAGAATCCCACGTAGAATGTTCATTTCCATTTTTTCTGGACGAGCACGCAGGTAGAGACGACGCAGTCTAGCCATCAGTTGGCGCGGCTGTGCGGGGTCATGAAACTCAATGGCAATTAGCGTGCGTTCTAGGTGTTCAAAGTAGCGTTCTAGTTCGGCATGGGTGACCAACGCATCATCCGGTTCTTCAGTGGTGCTGGCGGTATCCTGTTGGCTTAGCCATGCCATACGGCACTCATAGGCAATCACCTGAACAGCGGCGGCTAGGTTTAGCGAGCTGAAGTCTGCGTTGGTGGGAATATGCACATGGGCGTGGCAACGCTGCAGCTCAGCATTTGTTAAACCGCTGTCCTCGCGGCCAAACACCAGGGCAACGCGAGCGCTATCAGGCTGACATTCATCGGGCAAACGTTCGGCCAACTCACGAGGAGAGATCATTGGCCAGGGCAGCGTGCGCGAGCGGGCGCTAGCACCCACGGCAAGCGTGCAGTCAGCAACGGCGTCTTCTAGGGTAGAGTGAACCGTTGCCTGATGGAGCAGGTGGTCAGCTCCCGAGGCGCGGGAAATGCTGTCTTGGGTAATTACTTCGCAGCGCGGCGCGACCAGGGCTAAATCGGCTAAGCCCATGTTGTGCATGGCGCGGGCGACGCCGCCAATATTACCAGGATGGCTAGTGCCAATAAGAACAATACGAATGCGCTCAAGCATAATGGGCTCGGTAATCAAGTGCGGAAAACGCGCAGTTTAGCATGAGTCGATAGCATGCCCGAGGGGGCTCTGTTAGAATTATGCGCCAAAGCAGTCCTGCCACTGCCTCCGTTCTTTAACATCACTGTGACAAGGCCCGATCATGAATCCTATGGTCCAATTTACGCTGCGCGCTGCGCGTGGCGCTGTTGAACACTTTTTACGTGTTCGTGAACGCATTGAAAATGCTCACGATGAATTTAACCTCGACCGCTTGCTAGAAGATACTGCTCGCAAAGCAGAGGCTACCATTGTTCAGCAGCTGCAGCGCGGGTATCCCCTGCATGGCGTCAGTGGCCGCTATACGCCCCATAAAGCGGGCGAAGGCGAAGGCGCTGATATCGTCTGGAAGATTGAACCAATGCACGGCTATTCCAATTTAGCGGTGGCAGGTAAGGGCTTTGCTCTCTCAGTGGTGTGTCTCGTAAAAGGTCGTCCTGAGCATGCGGTCATTATTTGCCCGTTCGCCGACGATGAATATATTGCTAGCCGCGGTCGCGGTGCGCAGCATAACGATAAGCGCATGCGTGTTAGCAAGCCTACCGCTATTAGCGGTACGCGAATCGCCATGAGCCTGCCGGAAACCTGGTTACGCCCTAGCCATTTGCCAGCTTACCTGACCATTACTCAGCAATTAGCGCCTCAAGTAGAAGCCATATTGGCATCTGGTAGTGGCCTGCTGGATATTTGCGAACTCGCCTGTGGCCGAGTGGACAGTGTGTTTGTGTTGGGCCTTGAAGAGCAGGATATGCAGGTAGGAACGCTATTGCTGAAAGAAGCCGGAGCGCTGATAGGGTCGCCTGATGGCAAACCGACAGTGAATGCTGAAGGTCAGCTGATGGCCGCTGGCCCGCGCCTGTACAAAGCCTTGATTAAACAATTGGCACCGCATTTTTAAGCGTTAAAAAGCGATGTAGTTAATAAATGATGTAGTTAATAAATGATGAAGTTAAAAAGCCCCGCTGGTTTTTCGCCAGCGGGGCTTTTTTGCGTGCCACTTAACGTATTGGCGCGATCAAGCTGCCGTTTAGGGCAGCTCTTCTTCCTCTTCATCCAGCTCTTTCTTAGTGGGTATAAGGTCTTCCCGAGAAAGCTTAAGCGGAATCAGTAGTGCGCCTGAGATATAAATTGATGAGAACGTGCCTACTACGATGCCAATCAGCAGCGCAATGGCGAAGTTCTTAATCATATCGCCGCCCAATAACAGCAGCGCCAGTAGCACCAGCACAGTCGTGCCAGAAGTAGCCAGCGTACGGGACAGCGTGGCATTGATCGCTTCGTTGAAGATTTGCGGCATATCATCAATACGTGATGTGCGAATAGCCTCGCGGATACGGTCATAAACAACAATCGTGTCGTTTAGCGAGTAGCCGATTACCGCCAAAATCGCTGCCAGTACTGTTAAGTCGAAGTCCAGCTGAAACAGCGCAAAGATGCCAACAACGATGATGACATCGTGCAGCAGGGCTAGCAGGGCGCCAATGGCAAACTTGTATTGGAAGCGAAAGGCAACGTAGAGCATCACCACGCCCAGGGCTACCAGCAGGCCTAAGCCGCTCTGGTCACGTAACTGGTCACCCACCTGTGCGCCAACAAACTCGGCCCTTACTAGATTAACGCTATCGCCATTGGCACGAAGCAAGCTGACAACCTCATTGCCGACATCAGCATCGAATGCCTGCTGGAGTCGGATAAGCACTTCGGTTGATGCACCAAACGTTTGTACTGACACATCCTGGAAGCCGCTGTCTTCAAGCAGTTGGCGAATCGCATCTAATGACGGTGCGGCACCATAACGTACTTCCACCAGCGTACCGCCCGTGAAGTCCAGCCCGAGATTTAATTGCTGAAAAATAATGGCGCCAATTGAGATAATTAGCAGCACGGCAGAGACGACAAACGCAAAGTTGCGCCGCCCCATAAAGTCGATTTGCAGTTGTGATAGGGGTTTCATTACCACCTCTTAAATTCTGGGCTAAGCACGTGGTTCAGATCCATGCTTTTCAAATCTATGCCATTTAGATCCATGTTAAATCCACAGCTTTTTGACGGGCTTGCTGCCATAGGTCAGGTTGACCATGGCGCGCGTTACCAGTAAAGCAGTGAACATGGATGTCAAGATGCCAATAGAGAGCGTAACGGCAAAGCCTTTTACCGGACCGGTACCAATCGAGAACAGAATTACCGCCACCAGTAGTGTGGTGATATTGGCATCCACGATAGAGGTGAAAGCGCGCTCGTAGCCCGCATGGATTGCCTGCTGTATCGACATGCCATTGCGTAATTCTTCGCGTATGCGCTCGAAGATTAGAACATTGGCATCCACCGCCATCCCCAAGGTAAGCACAATCCCGGCGATACCTGGCAGTGTAAGTGTGGCACCGAGCATCGACATCACCGCAATTAGCAGCGTCAGGTTAAGCGCCAGGGCGATATTGGCGAATATGCCAAACACTTTGTAACGTGCCAGCATAAACAGAACGACCAGCAACAGGCCGATTTGAACCGAGAGCAGACCGCGCTCAATATTTTCAGCACCCAAGCTTGGGCCGATAGTGCGTTCTTGTACAAAGTAGATAGGGGCGGCTAGTGAACCAGAGCGCAGCAGAAGAGCAAGCTCAGCAGCTTCAGTCGGCGAGTCTAAACCGGTGATGCGGAAGCTATTGCCCAACGCACTTTGGATGGTTGCAAGGCTGATCAAGCCGCGTTCGGTATAAGGCTCGCGGACAGTGGTTTCTTCGCCCGTTTCGGGGTCGATTTCTACCCGATCTTCGCTTTTATGTTCAATGAATAACACCGCCATATTACGGCCGATATTCGTACGCGTAGCGCGGTTCATAAGCGTACCGCCGGTGCCGTCTAGGTTGATGTTGACCTGGGGGCGGCCATTTTCATCAAAGCTGTTGCTGGCACTGGATACGCTGTCGCCGGTAATAATGACGTCGCGCATCAGCTCCGCTGAGCGTGCTGGGTCGTTACGGAATTCGAAACGCTCGGTTTCTGTATCTGGTGTGTCGTTACGTGCTTCCAGGCGAAACTCTAGATTTGCCGTTGCGCCGACAATGCGCTTGGCAGCGACGGTATCTTGAACGCCGGGCAGCTCAACCACAATTTGGCTAGGGCCTTGGCGTTGAACCATCGGTTCAGCTACGCCCAGTTCATTCACGCGGTTACGTAGCGTGGTGAGGTTTTGATTGATCGCATAGTCTTGAATCTCGCTAACGGTTTGGTCGCTTAGCGTCATAACAAGGCTAGAAGCGCGGCCATCGCCTTCGTTACTATATTCAAAATTAGGGAAGTCGCGACTAATCAAGCGTCGAGCAGTATCACGATCATCTGTACTGCCGAAATCGATAGAGAGTGACCGATCGTTGATGGTGGTATTGCGATAGCGAATACGCTCACCACGCAGCAGCTCACGCATGGCACTAGCATTCACTTCCATACGCTGGGTAAGGGCGGCGTCCATGTCTACTTCAAGTAAGAAGTGCACACCTCCGCGTAAATCGAGGCCCAGCGTCATGGGAGATGCGGAAAAGGCTTGCAGCCAACCAGGGGTGGCGTCAGCAAGGTTGAGTGCAACAGTGGCATCGTTGCCCAATACATCGGAGGCGATATCACGGGCATCTAGCTGGTCATCATCACTCTGTAAACGAATTAGCCATTGGCCATTCGTTTCTTCGATCGCTTTAATGGCGATATTGCTGTCGATGAGTGCTTCTTCAACGCGGGATATTTGCCGTTCATCCAGCGAGTCGCCCTGGGCATCACTAACTTGGATAGCGGGATCTGCGGGGAATAAGTTGGGAAGCGAATAGATAAGGCCAACCACCAGGACGACCAGTATCAGCAGATACTTCCACAGGGGGTAACGGTTGAGCATGCAAGCCCTGCCTTCAATTACAAACGGAATTGCTGTGCACGGACAAACCGCGCACAGCAAAGTTCACCATCGTGGCTACCATGTCACCCCTGCCGGGGTGGCTGGCACTGGATCGGCAGGGGGGAATGCAGGCGTTAGATGGACTTAATAGTGCCTTTAGGAAGTACGGCAGCAACGGCATTTTTCTGCACGTTAACTTCGGTGCCTTCAGAAACTTCCAGCGTTAGGAACTCATCATTAACTTTGGTAACACGACCAACAAGACCGCCACCGATGACAACTTCGTCGCCTTTAGCCAAGCCAGAAACCAACTGCTTATGCTGCTTTGCGCGCTTTGCTTGGGGACGCCACAGCAAGAAATAAAAGATCAGTACAAAACCAACCAGCATAACAATTTGCGCGATGCCACCGCCGGCAGCGGCTTCTTGGGCATGGGCTGGTGAGATGAAGAAATCCAGCATTGCAGAGAACTCCTGGGTTAGAAAACTCAATGGGTGAACCGATTAAACCACCCGCCAACGGCGGATGGCGATTAATTCGCTAGGGGAGGCACTGACAGGCCGCGCTGGGCGTAAAAGCCTTCCACAAAGGTCGTCAATGTACCCGCTTCGATTGCCGCGCGCAAATCAGCCATTACCCGCTGGTAGTAGCGTAAGTTATGGATGGTATTGAGCATGGAGCCGAGCATCTCGTTACAACGATCAAGGTGGTGTAAGTAGCCGCGTGAGAAATTCTGACAGGTATAGCAGTCACACCCTTCATCAAGCGGTCGAGTATCAAAGCGGTGTTTGGCATTACGGATCTTAACTGTACCGTCTGAGGTGAACAGGTGGCCGTTGCGCGCATTACGAGTGGGCATCACGCAATCAAACATGTCGACGCCGCGGCGCACACCTTCTACCAAGTCTTCTGGCTTGCCAACGCCCATTAGGTAGCGTGGGGTATCGTCTGGCATCCAGGTGGGTAGATAATCGAGTACTTTGATCATCTCCTCTTTGGGCTCGCCCACCGATAGGCCACCAATGGCTAAGCCATCGAAGCCAATACCGAGCAGCCCTTTTAGTGAGCGTTCGCGAAGTTCAGGGTGCATGCCACCTTGAATAATACCGAACAACGCTGAAGGCGAATCACCATGGGCATCGCGGGAGCGTTTTGCCCAGCGCAGCGAAAGCTCCATGGATTTTTCGGCTTCTTCAAAGGTCGCGGGGTATGGGGTGCACTCGTCGAAGATCATCACCACGTCAGAGCCCAACGAGCGCTGCACGGCCATGGACTCTTCCGGCCCCATAAATACCTTGCTACCATCGACTGGTGAGCGGAAATGCACACCCTGCTCGGTGATTTTGCGCATTTCACCCAAGGAAAATACCTGAAAACCGCCTGAGTCGGTCAGGATGGGTTTGTCCCATTGGGCAAAGTCATGCAAATCGCCATGAGCTTCAATGACATCGGTGCCTGGGCGCAGCCATAGGTGAAAGGTATTGCCGAGAATGATTTCTGCGCCAATCTCTTTCACGGAGTCTGGTGTCATGCCCTTCACTGTGCCGTAGGTGCCCACCGGCATAAAGGCGGGAGTTTCCACGGTGCCACGAGGAAAGTGCAGGCGTCCCCGGCGCGCACGGCCATCTTCAGCAAGGCGCTCAAAGCGCATAAAGCATTCGTTTCGCATCTAAAATAACTCGTCAATAATCGGTTAAGGCGCGGGTGTGTGGTGCTTAGCGGGTCAGTAGCATGGCATCGCCGTAGCTAAAAAAGGCGTAGCGCTCGTCTACTGCCGCGCGGTATGCGCGCATCATGTGGTCATAGCCTGCAAACGCGGAGACCAGCATTAGCAGCGTCGACTCAGGTAGATGGAAGTTGGTAATCAAAGCATCCACACAGCGCCATTCGTAGCCAGGGTAGATAAAGATGTCGGTGTCGCCGCTGAACGGAGCGATCTGGCCATCGCTACTTTTCAGGCAAGCGCTTTCTAAGCAGCGCACGCTGGTCGTGCCGACAGCAATGACTCGTTTTCCAGCGGCCTGAGTGTCGCGAACTTGTTGGCAAGCAGCCTCAGAAACCTCAATCCACTCACTATGCATATGGTGTTCGAGAATGTTGTCGACGCGCACTGGCTGAAAGGTGCCTGCGCCAACGTGCAAAGTCACAAACGCGCTGTTAATACCTTTTTCAGCCAAAGCATCCAATAAGGGCTGATCAAAATGAAGCCCTGCGGTGGGCGCCGCAACGGCACCATCGCGACGAGCATATACAGTTTGATAGCGCTCTCGATCACTCAGCTCATCTTCACGGGTAATATACGGCGGTAGCGGCATATGGCCGTGCTTCTCAAGTAGCGCAATCATCGGCGTGTCGCCTAGAAAGCGTAGCTCAAACAGCGCATCGCGGCGGCCTTCAACAATGGCATGAATATCGCCTTCAAAGATCAGTTCGGTGCCTGGTTTTGGCGATTTACTCGAACGGATATGCGCTAAACCACGGTGGCTGTCCAACGGACGCTCCAGCAGCATTTCTACTTTTCCGCCGCTCGCCTTATGGCCGTGCAAGCGCGCTGGAATGACTCGCGTGTCATTGAAGACCAGCAAGTCGCCTGGTTCGAGTAGCTCAAGCAAATCAGGAAACCGGCGATGCTCAAGCGCACCGCTTTTGCCATCCACGCATAGCAAACGACAGTCGCTGCGCTGCTCAGAGGGGTAGCGAGCAATTAGCTCATCAGGTAACTCGAAATGAAAGTCCGCGCGCTGCATGGGAATGGCTCTTTTCAGTGGTCAAACAGGCGGCATAGGATAGCGCTTTAGATAGATAAAGTCAGTCAATGTGATTGACCTGCGAGGTTATCTCCGTATAATGCGCATCCATTGCCGGTGTGGCGGAATTGGTAGACGCAGCGGATTCAAAATCCGCCGCCTTTACGGGTGTGCCAGTTCGAGTCTGGCCACCGGCACCAAATTTTAAGGGCTTAGCGTTTTATCGCTAGGCCCTTTTTTGTGCCTGCTTGTTTTGTGCCTGCTTGCGTCGTTTTTCAATCCTCTTTTTCCAGCTTTCAGCTCCCCGTTTTTCAGCTCCCCGTTTTTCAAGTGTCCACTTTTTGTCCATTGATCTTGTTGCTCGCTACTACGTTTTGTTAATGATGATGTGTCTAATGCTCTGTTACCGCACTTTAACCGGCCTTTTTCAGGGTTTGGTTAACACTTCTTTGTGAAATACTTAAGCCTATTTTTCTAATGCGCTTGATAAGCACGGTGTCTGCAGGCGCGTGGGCGATGAACGCCAACCGGATATAAAAACGATTAGGCGCCAAGCGCCTGCGAACTTTCAGTGGAGAAGTGCTCAATGGCGATACCATCAGCCGATATTCTTAAGTCGACCCAGCCTGGTGTGATGAACGGCCACTTGCTTAATGGCGTCAGGGTGAGTGCGGTTAGCTCTCAGGGCGACTGGGAGGCGTTCGCTGATACCCAGGAGGGTGTGGCACGGATAGAAATACCGGCTGATCCGCAGGCACGTCTTGCTTTCGTTCGGCGTTGGATGGCGAAAAACCAGAAAGTGTTGAAGCGTGGCGGCATGGCGGCAACGCTCGTACTGCCGTTGATGGCTCAGCAGGCGTTGGCTGATGACATGGTCGCTATTAACGACCTGCAAGGGGTGGCTGAGGTGATACGCCAGCCCAATGGCAGCCTGACATTGGTAATGGATAACGGCCAGCGTATTTATCTAGCGGCTGCGGATGTTGCGCTAGAAGGTGGCCGTGTGGTGGTCGAGATCACCGCACTTATGGAAAAATTAGATGCCGACAGCGGCCTTCTTGTGCCGTTAAGCCAGCTGCCCAATGTGCAGACCTGGGAGCTGTTGCCCGATGGCAATGTGATGATTACCCGCGCTGACGGCTCGCTGTTGCTGGTGGAGCGGGGCGCGGTTGTACAGCAGGGCGACCTTTTACTGATTAGCCCGAGTAGTGCGTTACAGCAAGGTGTTGCAGAAAGTACAGATTTTGGCGCACTGCTCTTTGTGCCGAGCGCCTCTTTCTCACCTAGTATGAGCAGCAGTGAAACTACCTCGAGCAGCATAGGCGGTTCAAGCGCTAGCAACACACCGGTTAGCTCGTTTGGTGATATTCCACCCTGGCTGTATCTCGGCGGCGGTGCGCTTGCGTTAGGGGCGGCCGCAGCAGGCGGCGGTGGGGGAGGTGGCGGTGGTTCCAGCCCACAACCAGCGCCAGAGCCTCAGCCAGAACCAGAGCCTCAGCCGCCGACCATTAGCGGCTATGTGATTGATGGCTATATTGCCGGTGCCACCGTTACCCGCGCAGTTAATGCCAATCAAGTGGAAACCAATAGCAACGGTTTCTTCAGTGGCCTGCAGGGCAGCGGTATTCTGACTGCCACAGGTGGGGTCGATATTGCCACGGGCCTGCCCTTCAATGGAGTGCTGCGCGCGCCAGAAAACGCCACGGTAATCACGCCGCTGACCACCATGATGGTTCAGCTATCGGCGCAGTTTGATGTCAATGACGCTAACGCCCAGAGCATGATTAAAACCGCGTTAGGCCTGGACGAACGCCTGAACATACTGACCACCGACCCCTTGGCTGAAGCGTCCTCTAGCGTCGATTTGCTTATCGCAGGCATCAAAGTGGCTAGCTTGCTGGCGATGGCTGACAGCGCAGGGATTAGCAGTAGCGATGCGCTGTCACGCTTGGCGAATGCGTTCAATCAAGCCAATGAAACAGGTCGCGAACTCACCAATCAGCAAATGGCCGATGTATTAGGGCTACCTTCTATTACAGGCCAAGTAAAGCAAGCGCTGGATGCTATTGATAACGCGGGCGCAGATGTCAGCCTTGATGCCTACCGAAACGGGGACAACAATCCACTGCGCGATGCTCAGCAGGCCGCCCAAAATCCCAACAGTGATCTTTCTAATACGATTGATGTTCGCGCTGATCTTCCTTATCTCACGCTTCAAACCGCGGTTAATCTTGCGCAACAAGGAGACTTGCCATCGCAGTACTTGGTCAATCCTGGTCAGCCGTTCTCTGCGGGCACCCTAGGACTGACCGTCGCCGCTGACCGTTTAGCATTGGTAGAGAAGATTTTAGCGGGTGATTACGATGTTGGAACGGCGCCTATCGAGCTTTCCGACATTTACACATGGTCAATTCGCGCCAGCGTCGAAGATGTGCTGGTTACCGGTGGTTTGGAGCGTCCTGCCGTTTTAGGCGCGGAACGCGTCACGTTGACGGATGAAACGATTCGACCGGACCAGTTTGCAGACCTGAATACGCTGGATAATTTCGTACTTGGTAACACCGTCGTGCCTTACACGCTAGAACAGGCACTGGAAACGGCAGAAATGCCCGCCAACTACACGTTAGACCCAGCGGTGCCGCTAAATAAAAATGCCCTAAGCCTGCGTGAAGCTGCAGAGCTTATTGATGAAACCCGACTGTTAACGGACCGCGCCCTTAATACCGGTGAGGATGGCTTAAACCGCGAGATGTTGTTGGACTGGACCATTCTCGATAGCTTTGAAAACGTGATTGGCGCTTCCAGCGCCGACCCGCAGCTTAACGAAGCCCGTCGTGTCAGCGTTACGGAAACCGTGATTACCCCTGCGCAATTTAAGCAGCTTGATGCGTTGGACAATTTTGAGTTAGGCGCTACAGCCGTTGGTTATACGTTAGAGGAAGCTCTTGAAGCAGCGCCACTGGCCAGCAACTACCTTATTGATCTTGATGTTCCTCTCGATGTAGGCACCGTGACCGTCGCCCAGGCCGCCTCAGCGTTTGCCGATGTTTCACGGGTGTTGGAAGGTGCCAATAATCAGCCGCCGCTGTCGCTATTTCAATGGGCCGTGAGTGATAGCGCCACTGCTATTATTGCAGACCTCAATGATGCCCATGTGACCGGTGCCAACCCCATCACGATCAGTGATCGCTCTCTCACCGTCGATGAGTTTGACCAGCTAAATACGTTGGACAACTTTCAGCTAGGCGACACCGTTGTCGGTTACACCTTGGCGCAAGCTGTCGCGGCCGAGGTGATTGCCGACAACTATGATATTGCCCTTGCGCCGCCCCTTAATGCAGGCAGTGTCAGCGTGTTGGAAGCACATGAGACGCTTGCCACGGTAGAAAACATTCTGGCTAACGCGCTTAACTCAGACTCGCTTAATGCCGATCAGCTTTTTAACTGGACGGTGCTGGATAGCGCCGATGCGGTTCTTGGCGCGGGCGATGTTGCTCACTTACTGCGTGCTAATGCCGTCAACGTTAACGACGACATGATTAGCCTGGCGCAGTATAAAGCCCTAACAGGGCTTCAGAGCAGCTACGTACGCACTGGTGAAACCGTCGAGTACACCTTGTCGGAAGCCATTGACGCCGAAGACGTTGGCACGCTGCTCACCAATTACGCGATTAATCCAGAGGTGGTTCGTCTGGGTAGCGAACTCACTGTGGCAGCTGCACGGGAAGACTATGCCCAGATCGAAGGGTTAGTGGCTAACGCTGAAAATAGCGCGGAGCTGCGCGAAGATCTGCCGTTTAGCTGGGAAGTGGTCGATAACGCCAACACCATCATTGGCGATATTGCTGAAGACCACGTAACGCTGGCGGATCAGGTGCGTGTTGCCAATGCAGGGATTAATCAAGCCCAGTACGAACGTTTGGCGGTGCTAGAGAACTTTGAGTTGGCCGACACCGTTGTTCTCTATACCTTAGAAGGTGCTGTTAGTACCGACATCGAGCTGGCGAGCAATTATCAACTTGCGCTAGACGTTTATAACCCTGAAGAGCGTAGCGTTACTGAGGCCAGCGTAGAACTCGCCCGTGTGGAAAATATTATTAGCGGTGCCAATAACGCCGGTGGGCTAGACGCTGACGTGCTGTACAACTGGGTGATTAACGATACCGCTGAGGCGATTTTAGCCGCTGCACAAGGCGCACCGCATATCGCTCGCGCCGATGAGGTTCGTGTTACTGATCAAACGATTACGCTTGACGACTACACGGCGTTGTTAGCCATTGAAAGCGACAACGCTGGGTATCAGCGCGGCGACGAGCAGGTGGAATACACGCTAGCGCAGGCATTTAGTGTGGGTGCCGATGATGTCGTGGCGAACTATCTGATCAGCACAGCGTTATTTGCGCCGCAGTCACTGACCGTCGAGTCTGCTATTAATGATCTAGCCGCTGTGCGCCAGCTGCTGGATAACGCCGAAAACACGCCGAATCTTACCAATGTCTATACGTGGAGCGTGCTGGATAGCTATGACAATATCCAGTCCCAGCTAAGGGCTAATCTTCCGGAAGGCTTGGAGCTTGCAGAGACGATTCAAGTCACTAACCCCACATTAACCGCTGCACAATATGAACGCTTAGATGCGGCGCTGGATAATTTTAGTTTAGGTGAGGCGACTGCGGTCTCCTATGCCGATATTAGCGATGCGTTGCGTGCCGAAGAGGCTGATTTACTCGCGCCAGCAGGACGTTTTAGCCTGCTAGATGATACCGCGCCCTTTACCGCGACATTAACCGTCGCAGAGTCTGCTGATACCTTGGCCAATATCCGCACCGTATTGGAAGCCGCTAACGGCCTGGTCAATGATAACCAAACCGTGCAGGCCCTGTTTGACTGGACGGTAAGCGACACGGCTGACAACGTTATTCAAGCGATCAACCAGGGCCATGTCACCCTGGCTGATACGGTGGCAATTACCAATGATCAAATCACTTACGCCCAATATCAGTCGCTGATAACGCTAGGCAATTATCAGTACGCCAATGACCCTATTGAAGTGTTGTATAGCCTGGAAGAAGCACTCCAGGTGATCGACCAAGAGGGTGTTGAAAGTCTTAATAAAGACCCGAATGATAACAGCGTGGGTTATCGTATTACCGATGCAGAGCTGTCGGTTGGCACCTTCACCGCGGCAGACGTTAAACCGCTGGTAGATAAGGCGGTATCTGCGCTGGCAAATGCCAATAATGCGCCGACGCCTGTGTTAAATACACTGCTGAAGTGGACGGTGGTTGATACGTCAGCGGCCTTGCTTGAAACCCAGGTTGGCACCGCGTTCCCACTGCACATTACCGGCGCAGAGCAGGTATCGGTGAATAACGACATTCTAGCAATTGCCGATTTACAGCGTTTACAGCGGATAGAGAGTTTTGAACTTGGCGACACGCCGGTGCGGTTTATTTTAACCAGCAATTTAACGCTCAACCAGATTGAAAGCATTGCCAATAGCTACGAAATTACCCCAAGCAGTGTTGAGCTACCAAACTTTTCACTGGCAACCGTTGAAGATGCACAAGCCCGCTATCAGTCGGTTCAGGCGATTGTTGATGGGGCGCTAAACAGCCGCGATGTCAACGTGGAAACTCTTCAGACCTGGAGCATCACCAATGCCCAGGCGACTAATCTATTGGCAGCCAGTGAAGAGGCATGGGTACTGGGTGCGGATAACATCAGCTTGCAGCTGGGAGCCGATGAGCTGCTGACCGCCGAGCAGTACGAAGCGTTCGTTGCGCTAGGCAACGTGACGCTCGATAGCATCGAAGTAGGCTACTCTCTGCAAGATGCGGTTGCCGTCATCAATGCGGGAGAGGTACTGCCTGCCAGTACGGAGGAGCGTCCTGGCAGCTATCAAATTTTGGCTGACCAACCGTTTAATGTCACCCCGTTAACAGTCGCGGAAGGTGAGCAACTGCTCGCTACTGTTGCTCCTATACTGGCAGATGCCAACAATGCCGCTGAGCTGGATCGTGACACGCTACTGATCTGGGTCATTGAAGATGATGCCCAGCGGCTTATTGACGCTATCGATAGTGACGTGCTGTTAGCGGCGAACAGTGTGCGCGTTAATACGGATGAGATCAGCTCTCAAGATTTTGAAGTGCTCAGTGAGTTAGACAACTTTGACCAAACAGGGTTAACGGTTTCGTACGCCCTGGGCGATCTGGTGCAGCGCTTCGTCAGCGGAAGAATCATCCCCGAAAATTACGCGTTAGATACCGATCAAACGGCCTTTTTTGATGCAGGGTTGTTAGATGTCCGTGCGGCAGAGCAACTGTTTGACGCCGCCAGCACGCTGCTGGAGGGTGCGGTCAATAGCGATGTGCCGCTCTCTTCGCTCACCACATGGGTAGTCCAGGACACCTACCACAATATCTACACCCTGAATGTGGTGGGCAATGGGGATGAGCCTGCTGAGTTTCTGGTCGATGATGCCGCCAGCATTGTCGTAATTGATGACCCGCTTAACACTAACGATGAGCAGGATCTGAATATTGCCTTTACCGTTAATGGCTACGAGCACCAGCCGGGTGCTGAAGCGGGTGGTAGCGTTGAGCAACTAGCCCAAACCTTTACGGTAGATGGCCAGTCTGGTGGCGAGGTGATGAGCATTACTGACTTCCGTGTTGGTGATGTGCCAGGTGCCGATGAGCTGCGCGTTGATTTGACCGCCGAAGAGTTTGCTGCGCTGCGCGGCGATGGCTCTGGGTTGGTCATCAGTGGTGAGGTGCAGGCACTAGACGTCAATGACGCGTTTGTCGTGTTCACCACCGCTGAGTTCGAAAGCGGCGTTGATTGGTTTGATCAACTGGGCCTTGAAACCGGCGACGTGGTGTATCTCTTAGCGGGCGACGGCAGTACCCAAGATATTGATGACGATGCCCTGCTACAGCGTGTTGAAGCCCTTTCAAACAGTACGTTTGACGCTGATACGCTGGCAACGTTTGAAAATATTAATTTGGGTGACTTTGACGACGTTAACTGGAATACCAACTACAACACGTTTGCTTAGGCTGTGTAAGGGCAATATTGGCGTGTGTAGCCACTATTGCCCTCCATCGGTGATGTGTATTGTTTGTACAGCCGTTTTTTCCTGCAAAAGAAAGCGTCGGTGCTTTCCTCGCTTTTATAGTGGCAGCCGTTTTATAGTGATCTTGTTAACGTAACGCCGAACGGTACGTCCATGGTTCAGTTTGAGCTGCATAACCGCAATTTAGCCCCGGAGCAGGTGTCCCACGCCCACGACTTTCACCAGTTAATTCTGGCAACGTGTGGCGTGACGGAGCTTGCTATGGAAGGGCAGAGCGAGCGCGTGACGGCGCGTCGTGGCTGTTTGATCCCATCGTCCCGGCACCACGAATACCAAGGTGATGGCAGCAACCGCACGCTGGTGCTGGATATTCCGGTGAAGCACTTGGCGGTTTTAGAAAAAGGTAGTGAAATCGAGCGGCTGTTCGATAAGCCGCGCTTTTTTACCGTGCCCCCGGCGCTTAATCAGCTTACCCATGCGTTGGCGCATCAGTTGGAGCAGTGCCCCGCGCTGCAAAATGAAATTGCTGTGCTGCTGCTTCGGGCGCTGTATATGTACCTTCAAGATGAGCCGAAGCAGGTCGCTGATAAAATTGGCGCTCGCTGTATCAGTGAACGGCTGGATCTAGAACGCTTGGATGCGTGGTTGGATCAGCACTTAGCGGACGATATTCGGGTTGAGCAGTTAGCCGCACTATGTGCGCTAAGCCCTGGTCATTTTCATGCCTGCTTTCGCGAACTAACCGGGGTGACGCCTTTGGCGTATGTACAGCGCAGGCGGCTTGAACATGCCCGTACCCTGGTGCGCCACAGTGCGCTGAGCCTAGGTCATATAGCTATGCTGGTTGGCTTCCGTGATCAAGGCAGTTTTTCACGTGCCTACCGGCGCTACTTTGAAATTGCCCCCTCCTCAGACCGTTAGCCGTCGTTGCAACGTCCACCGCCTACGTATTCATTCTTGCGGAATTTCAGCACTTGCGGGCAAATGTTGCAGAGTTTCGGGCAAGCACATTGCGCATCGTCGTCGTAGTCTCAAGAGGAACCTTACCTTCCTTGGAGAGACCTCATGAGTGTTACCTATCAAGACAGCAATGCCCGTATGAGCCAAGTAGCGATTCATAACGGCACCGTGTATCTCGCCGGCCAAGTACCGAGCGACGCGACCGCTGATATGCGTGGCCAGACCGAGCAAGTACTTGCGCGTATCGATCAGCTGTTAGCCCAAGCAGGTACCTCGAAAGAGCATCTGGTCTCGGCCCAGATTTGGGTCACCAGCATGGCTGAGTTTGATCAAATGAACGCCGCTTGGGATGCTTGGGTAGTGCCTGGCCGTCCGCCGGTGCGTGCAGCCCTCGAAGCGAAGCTTGCTAAGCCGGAATGGAAAGTAGAAATCATGGTCGTTGCTGCGCTGCCGGAGGCTTAATATGCAGGTTGTATCAGCGGCGGAGGTGGAACGCCATCTTGCCTGGAAAGGCTTGATTAAGCGGCTACATACGACCTTTGTGAACGGTGTTGAATCTCCGCCACGCCACCATCACGCCATGCATCGCCCCGACGGTGAAGCCACTATGCTGCTAATGCCTGCTTGGGAAACAGCAGGCTATATTGGCGTCAAAATGGTCAACGTATTTCCACAAAATGCCCAGCATAATATTCCTGCTATTTCAGGTCTTTATTTGCTTAGCGAAGGCAAACATGGGCAGCCGCTGGCCTGTATTGATGGCAGTGAACTAACGCGCCGTCGCACGGCAGCTGCTTCCGCTTTGGCCGCGCAGGCATTAGCTAACGAAGCAGCCGAAACGCTTCTGGTAGTGGGTACTGGCAAGTTAGCCCCTATGGTCATTGAAGCCCATGCCAGCGTGAGGCCTATCAAACGCGTTTTAGTGTGGGGTAGAAACCCTGATAAAGCCTCTGCTATTGCTGAGGAGTATGCCGACCGTTTCGATACCCAAGCCGTGGGCGATTTGCAAGACGCTGTTGCCCAAGCTGATATCGTCAGTTGTGTCACGCTTTCCACTACGCCTTTGATTAAAGGCGAGTGGTTAACGCCAGGCACCCATGTTGACCTTATCGGTGCTTTCCGCCCTCAGATGCGCGAAACCGATGCTGAATGCCTGCGCCGCGCTGATGTGTTTGTGGATACCTACGCAGGCGCTAAGGGTGAAGCTGGCGATATTCTTCAAGCGATTGACGAAGGCGTATTCCGTTTCGAAGAGATCAAGGCAGAGCTTGCTGAGGTGCTTTCGGGAACTAAGCCGGGTCGTTGCTCTGTAGATGCGATCACGCTGTTTAAATCAGTGGGCGCATCACTTGAAGACTTAGCGGCGGCGATTGAAGTATGGGAGGCTATGACAACAGCATGATTCCCAAGATAAAAAGGCAGGGCTGCGACACATGAAGTGCTTTTACCACCCTGATCAAGACCACCATGCGCCGCCGACCTTTCTGCTGCGCGGTCAGCCGGCACCTTCACCTGAAGGGCCG
Source organism: Halomonas qaidamensis (assembly GCF_025917315.1). Taxonomy (NCBI): domain Bacteria; kingdom Pseudomonadati; phylum Pseudomonadota; class Gammaproteobacteria; order Oceanospirillales; family Halomonadaceae; genus Halomonas; species Halomonas qaidamensis. The sequence goes on from NZ_CP080627.1 coordinate 688,927, forward strand.
GTTCGCGCTGAGCTGCTTAGCAAAGGGCTAGCGGCGGCTGGTTTGAGCCTAACGGCACCTAGTGAAACCGACTCGCCGACGCTGCGTAAACGCCTTGAGCAGATTCATACGCCGCGCTATTTACGCTTCTTGGAAACGATTTATGCGCGTTGGCAAGCGCTGCCTAATGCAGCGGCGCTGGTAGCACCTAACGTTCACCCTTGTGGGGGGGCGAGCCACTATCCACGTCACCCGGTTGGCCAGGCGGGCTGGCATTTACATGATATGGCCTGCCCGTTAGGCGACACCAGCTTTCAAGGGGCACTCGCTTCGGCGGCGACCGCCGTGGCGGCAACTGAGGAAGTGATGAGTGGAGCATCGCTCGACTCCCCCTCTCGTGCTTATGCCCTGTGTCGGCCACCAGGACATCATGCAGGGCCAGACAACGCGGGCGGTTTCTGCTTGCTGAATAACGCTGCCTTGGCTGCCAGCGTGCTGCGTGAAAAGTTCGCTAAAGTAGCGATCATTGATGTGGACTTACACCACGGCAATGGCACTCAGGATATTTTCTATTCGCGCGGGGATGTCTGGACCGGCTCTGTACACGTCGATCCCAGTGATTTTTACCCTTTCTTCTGGGGGGGAGTGGATGAAGCCGGTAACGAAGAGGGCAAAGGTGCCAACGTTAATCTACCTTTGCCGTTGGGCAGTGATGGCGAGACCTATCTGAACGCTGTGGCCACGCTGATTGAGCAGCTCAACCGTTACCAGCCTGAAGCGGTGGTGGTGTCCTTGGGGTTGGATGCCCATAAGGATGACCCGCTTGCGGGGTTTAACGTCGAAACGGAAGCCTTTGTGGCTCTGGGTGAGCTGTTGAGCGGTTTATCACAGCCCACCGTGGTCATTCAGGAGGGGGGCTATCCAACCGAACATCTCAGCGCTAACCTAGCCGCTTTTATGCGCGGTTATCAGAGAAGTTGAGAGAAGCTCAATGAGTAACACAGGGTTTTACTGGCACGAACGCTGCTTTTGGCACGACCAGGGTGCGATTGGCGTTTTTTCCGCTCCCGGAGAATTTCTTCAGCCGCAGCCTGCGTCGGAAAGTCCCGAAAGCAAGCGTCGGCTGAAAAACCTGCTTGAAGTCAGCGGCCTGATAGATGAACTGAAGGTGGTTAAGCCACCCGCTGTTGCACAGGAAGACCTGCTGCGCTTTCACACCCCGCGTTACCTGAAAATGCTGGCGGAAGCCGATGCGAATGGCGGTGGCAACGGCGGTGACTGTGCACCCTTTACGCCTGGCAGCTGGGCCGCTGCAAAGCATTCAGCGGGGCTTGCCGTCGCAGCGGTAGAAGACGTGGCGCTTGGGCATGTCAATAACGCTTATGCGCTTTGCCGCCCACCGGGACATCACGCCGAGGCGGATCAGGGGCGTGGTTTCTGTTTGCTGGGCAACATCCCGGTAGCGGTGATGCGTGCCCGGGCCTTGGGGCAAGTGAAGCGTGTAGCGATTCTTGATTGGGACGTGCACCACGGTAACAGCCAGCAGTCGGCGTTCTACGCTGAGCCTGAGGTGTTTACCGTTTCCGTTCATCAAGCCGCGAACTATCCGCTTGATACCGGTAGTTTTGAAGAGCAGGGAGACGGCGAGGGGCTAGGGGCAAATCTCAACCTTCCGCTGCCGCCGGGCTGTGGTTTGGGCGCTTATCGCTATGCGATGGAGTCGCTGGTGTTGCCAGCCCTGGAAGCGTTTAACCCCGATTTAATCGTGGTGGCCTGTGGCTATGATGCTTGTGCCAAAGACCCGCTAGGCAAGATGCTGCTCAACAGTGCGGCGTTTGCCGAAATGACCGCACAGCTAAAGGCGCTTGCCGCCCGTTGCTGTCAGGAGAAACTGGTCTTCGTCCATGAAGGCGGCTACTCAGAAGGCTATGTGCCGCTATGTGGGCACAGCGTTATCCAAACCTTAGCCGGTAGCAGTATTAGTGTACCTGACCCGCAAAACGATGAAATTGCTGCCTGGGGGTATCAGGCCTTACAACCGCACCAGCAGGCGCTTATCGACGGCTGGCGCCAACAGTGGGAGCAATGCACGCAATGACACCGCTTTATGATCGCGATGGTTGGATTTGGCAGGATGGTGAATGGCTGGCTTGGCGGGAGGCCAAGGTTCATGTGTTTACCCATACGCTGCACTACGGAATGGGTTGCTTTGAGGGCGTGCGTGCCTATGAAGGTGAGCAGGGAACGGCGCTGTTTCGGGTAGCTGAGCATACCCGCCGCTTGGCAGAGAGCGCCCACTCCTTAGATATTCCGCTCGCTTTTAGCGAAGAGGCGCTTATCGAGGCCCAGCAGGAGTGCCTGCGTAAAAATCAGCTAACTAACGCTTATCTTAAACCAACAGTGTTTCTTGGCGCGGAAGGCCTTGGCCTGCGAGCCAAAGGATTAAGCACCCATGTGATGATTGCTGCCTGGGATCTTGGGCCGTATCTATCGCCGGAGGCAACCCGCTGTGGGTTACGTGCGCTGACCTCTTCTTGGGCGCGTCACCACGTCAATATCAGCCTGTGTCGTGCCAAGACCAGCGGTCATTATGTGAATTCGATGCTGGCGCTGAATACCGCCGTGAAAGCAGGGTTTGATGAAACCATCATGCTCGATCCGGAAGGCTATGTGGCTGAAGCATCCGCTGCTAATGTGTTCTTATTGCGCGATGGCGTACTGCACACGCCCGAAGTGACGTCCTGCTTGCAGGGCATCACCCGCGACAGTGTGATTCAGTTAGCCCGCGAAGCGCTGGGCATAGAAGTGCGTGAGCGACGCATCACCCGCGATGAGCTGTATACCGCCGATGAGGCATTTTTAACCGGTACCGCTGCGGAAATTCTTCCTCTGCGTGAACTGGATGGCCGCCGCATCGGGGTAAGGGCGGGTGCGCCGGCAGTCGACGCACCGATACCGGACGACAGTGTGACCGCGCGCTTGCAGCGCCTGTATCGCCAAGCAGTACGCGGCGAGCTGGCCGCATTCAAGCACTGGTTAACACCCGCCTAGGTTCGTTCTACCTAACCCGCCCAGTGTTTAAATAATGCCTGACAGCTAGTGCTGTCAGGCATTCTCTTTAATGGCCTGCTCAAGAATCGCCAGCTGCCCTGGTTCCAGAGCATCCGCAACGGCGGTAATGCGTAAGACATGACCAAGTGCTGGGTGAGCGGGGCGTGCGATTAAACGGCCTGCTTCCAGTAGCTCGCGGTTTACCCGCTCGGCCAGTTCGGCAGTTGGTAAGCGAATGCCGATAAAGTTGGTGGCGCTAGGCAGTACGTCGGCACCCAGTGCCTGGAAATAAGCTGCTAACTGTTCCCGCCGTGCTTTCACTTCCGCAATATGCTGGTTAACTTCATCAGGGTGGTCGAGCACGACTTCTGCGGCTGCCTGGGTAAAGGTGGATACCGCGTAGTGAATGCGTACCTTCATCATCAAGGCAAGCACATCAGGGTCAGCAATCGCATAGCCAATGCGTAAGCCTGCTAAACCGTGGGCTTTTGACAGAGTGCGTAGGCGAATGACACCAGGAAGTGCCTTGGCCGCGAAGTCACCGTTGGCGTCATCACGAAAATCGCCATACGCCTCATCCAGCAGCAGCCAGCAGGTATCCGGCAGTGCGTCGCGCAGCTTGAGAATGGCACTGTCGCTATGCAGGTGGCCGCTAGGGTTATCCGGGTTGGCTAAATAGACCAGCTGGGCATTTTCCTGGTGTGCTGCCGCCGCTAACGCTTCCAAATCAGGGGCCAGTAGGCCAGGGGCTTCAACATAGCTAGGTTCTACTAAGTGGCAACCCTGGCCTTTCGCAAAGTAACCAAAGGTTGGGTAAGTGCCCGCCGTACTAACCACGGTGTCGCCCGGTGTGCAGGTGGTGCGCAGTGCTAACGCAATCAAGCTGTCGGCACCGGCATCCACCAGCAAGTGGTCAAGCGGTATACCTTGCTGGGCGCTTAGTCGCTGACGCACGCCGAGAGCTTCTGCATCGCCGTAGCAATAAACATGCTCGACGACAGCATCGCCAAAATGCTCACGTAGCGCACGATGGGGCATGTCCAGCCCTTCATTAGAGCCCAATCGATGAGGGATCTCGCGGCCAATGCGGCGCTCCAAAACTTTAATCCCAGGAAACGGATTAAGGGGACCGTCACCAGTAAGATGATGGGGGTAGGAGGGCATATTGGTATCCTAAGAGAATAGTGAATATTGTTAGCTCAAAATCTTACCGCGATTAAGCAGCTGGTGCGGGTCAAACGCCTGCTTGAGTGTGTGCATTAATTCAATTTCCGCCTGAGAGCGGCAGGTGCTAAGCCAGGGGCGTTTTTCTAAACCAATGCCATGCTCCGCTGAAACAGAGCCTCCTAGTGCTTTAAGTGGCTCGTAAACCAGTGTTTCTACCGCATGGCGCTCTTCTGGTGCATCGCTGCCAACGCTAACAGAAATATGCAGGTTGCCATCGCCAAGGTGGCCAAATACCACCAAGCGGCCATCTGGCCAGCGTTGTACCAGTTGCTTCTCTAAGGCATCGGTATAGCGCTGCATATCGGCAATGGGCAGGCTGACATCAAAGGTAAAGATGGGTGCCAGCCCCTTGATGAGCCCTTCAATATCTTCTCGTATCGCCCAGAGACCATCGCTTTGTGCGCTTGATTGGGCAATCACCGCATCGACGACTAAGTCTTGTTCAAATGCCTGTTCAAGCGCTGCCCGGAATTGCTCTGCATGGTGGGTTTCATCGTTGCCGAGTGATTCGATAATCACATAAAAGGGGTGTTCTGCTGGGATCGGGGGCGTGTGCCTCGCCAGGGTTTCAGTGAGCAGGCGATAGTGGTTTTGCCACATTACCTCAAACGCACCCAGGCCACCCCCAAGCGCTTTGCCCATATGGCTTAATAGCCCGGTGAGCGCGTCAAACGAGGGGCAGGCCACCAGCGCCGTTTGCTCGCTAGGAGTAGGCGGCTGTAGCCGCAGCACGGCGCGTGTAATAATCCCAAGGGTGCCTTCACTGCCAATAAATAGCTGCTTTAAATCAAACCCTGCATTGTTTTTCAGCATGCGGTTCATGGAGCTGACAACACGCCCGTCGGCCATCACTGCTTCCAGCCCCAGTACTTGCTGGCGCATCATGCCGTAGCGAATCACCCTCACACCGCCAGCATTGGTGGCGATATTGCCGCCAATCGTACAGCTTCCGCGTGCGCCTAAATCCAGCGGGAACTGAAGGCCAACCTCGTTAGCAGCTTCCTGTACCCGCTGAAGTGGCGCTCCGGCTTGCACGGTAATGGTGCCACCGACTTGGTCAATTTCTTCAATAGCGGTCATGCGCTCCAGGGAAATGACCAGCTCCCCTGGGCTAGCCTCCGCGCCATGCACTAAACCGGTTAAGCCGCCGTGGGTTACCACTGGCTGTTTAAGCGCGTGGCATGCCTGCATAACAGCCGCTAACTGTTCGGTATCTGCCGGGCGCACAATGGCGCCTGCCTGGCAGGGCGCACCGGTCATCCAGTCAACACGGCGACTAGTGACATCATTGCCCGTGAGCACATGGGCAGCACCAACAAGTTTACGCAGCGCCTCCAGGGTTATCTGCATGGGTGTTCCTTGGTAAAGAGGTTAACGATTCAGTGATTAGGCGGTAGCCGCCACCGGCGCTTGACGACCAGGAATCGCATCAAGCAGCGACTGGGTATAGGCTTCTTTTGGCTGAAGGAATATTTGTTCAGCGCTGCCTTGCTCAACAATACGGCCATGCTGCATTACCACGATGCGATCGCAAATTTGCGCAGCTACCCGTAAATCGTGGGTAATAAACAGTAGTGAAAGCGAAAGCCGTTGCTTCAGTTCTTCAAGCAGCTCAAGCACCTGGGCTTGAATAGACACATCCAGTGCTGAGACTGCTTCATCTGCCACAATAAGCTCTGGATTTAACGCTAACGCACGGGCAATGCCAATGCGCTGGCGCTGCCCGCCGGAAAACTCATGGGGGTAGCGCTCCACGGCGCTTGCGCCAAGACCCACTAGGTCAAGCAATTCCCCCGCTTGTTTCAGGGCAGTGGCTTTGGGGGTGCCATTGGCCATAGGCCCTTGTGCGATCGCCATGCCGACCCGAGTACGTGGGTTAAGCGAGGCGTAGGGGTCCTGAAAAATCATCTGCACGCGGTGGCGTTCACGACGCAATGCATCGCCCTTTAGCTGTGAAAGATTAACACCATCGAGCAGCAGTTCACCGCTATCTGGATGTTCAAGACGCACCACACAGCGGCCAAGGGTAGATTTCCCCGACCCCGATTCGCCAACAATGCCGATAGTTTCGCCGCGCGCCAAGGTTAGCGAGATATCATCCAGCGCGCGAACTTCGCGGGCCGTTTTAAACCATCCCCCGCGTGAACGAAAGACTTTATTTAGCTGTTTGATCTCTAGCAGTGGGGCCACCTGGCTTGTCTCACGGTGGGGTGGCACGGCATTGCTGGGAATGGCGGCAATCAGTGCTTGTGTATAAGCATTTTGTGGATTTTCCAGCACCTCTTTTGCTTCACCGATTTCGACAATTTTACCATGGCGCATAACACAAACGCGGTTGGCAATTTCAGCCACGACCCCAAAATCATGAGTAATAAACATCACCGCCATACCACGGCGGCGCTGCAGATCACGAATAAGCTCAAGGATTTGGGCCTGGGTAGTCACATCCAGCGCGGTGGTGGGCTCGTCGGCGATTAACAGTACGGGCTCAAGGGCCAATGCCATGGCGATCATGACGCGTTGCCGCTGGCCGCCTGAAAGCTCAAAAGGATAAGCGCTAATGGCTTTTTCTGGCTGCGGGATACCGACTTCAATCAGCAGCTCCAGAGCGCGCGCTTGCCGTTGTTTGGGGGTTAATTGACCGTGTGCTTCGAACACCTCAGCAATTTGGGCACCGACCCGCATTAACGGATTAAGCGCAGTCATCGGTTCCTGAAAAATCATGCCGATTTTAAGGCCGCGCAGGGCGCGATGCTGCTTCTCGGTGAGGGAAATAACGTCTTGTCCCAGAAAGTTGACCTCACCTTGAACGGGGCGAACGCCTTTAGGGAGCAGTCCCATCACAGTGTTAGCAGCCATGGATTTACCTGAGCCGGACTCCCCGACCACGCACATGATTTCGCCGCGATTAACGTCGTAGCTAACGTTTTCCACCGCCAAGGCTCGGTCGGCCCCTTTGGGTAGCGCCACACTTAAGTCACGAATGCTAAGTACTGTTTCAGCTGATGGATGCTCTTTTTTAGAATTGGTAGTGACCGTCATAAAGGGGCTCCTAGCGCTCGCGGGAAAGTTTGGGGTTAAGCGCATCGTCTAGCCCTTCACCGACTAAGTTCAATGCTAGAACGGTGAGCAGAATCGCTACACCAGGAAAGAAGCTCAGCCACCACGCTTGACGAATAACCGTACGCGCTGCGCCAATCATGTAGCCCCAGGACATCACATTGGGGTCGCCCAAGCCTAAAAACGACAGCGCCGATTCCAGCAAAATAGCGGTAGCGACCATCAACGACGCCAACACAATAATTGGCGACAGCGTGTTAGGCAGAATCTGACGCAAGATAATGGTGCTATTGGTTTGGCCAACCAAGCGAGCCGCTTCAACGTATTCACGGTGCCGCAACGACATAAACTCAGCCCTTACCAAACGGGCAACCGGGGGCCAACTGACCAGCGCAATTGCCAGCACAATGGAGGTGATGCTGGGTTGCATAATTGCCACTAGCACAATTGCCAGGGCAAAGTTGGGGATGGTTTGAAAGAACTCGGTAAAGCGCATGAGTACGTCGTCAATCAGCCCCCCGTAGTAGCCCGCAATCGCTCCCAGCGGCACGCCAATTAGTAGGGCAACGCTAGTGGATACCAAACCAATCAGCAGCGACACCCAGGCTCCATGCATTAACCCTGCAGCCACGTTGCGTCCCATGGTATCGGTGCCCAGCAGAAAACCGTCCTGGGAAAGCGGCGGCAAAAAGGGACGCTGAACCATGCGCCAGGGAGACTCAGGAAATAGCAGCGGAGCAAGAATCGCCATGGCGATAATCAATAGCAGAATGATCAGCCCTACCAGGGCACCACGGTTTTGCGCAAAGCGTGCGAAAAAGCTCATGAGGCCCCCTTAATGCGCGGATCAGCCAGGCGGTAAACCAAGTCGGTAAGAATATTGAAGACAATCACCAACGCCGCTGAGAAGAAGAAAATACCCAGCAACAGGTTGTAGTCACGCTGCTGTAGCGCTTCAAACATCAGTCGCCCAATACCCGGCCAAGCAAATACGGTTTCCGTCAGAATAGCGCCACCAACCATCTGCCCAGCCTGCAAGCCTGCCAGGGTGATAATCGGCAGTAAGGCATTGCGCAGAATGTGTCGGCGCTGAATGACGCTAGGCTTTAAACCCTTCGCACGGGCGGTTTTAACGAAGTCCTGCTGGGCTGCATCGAGCATTGAGGTGCGCGTCATACGGGTATAAATCGCCATAAAAAATAGCGCCAGCGTGGTGGCAGGCAGTATTAAATGCTTGGCGACATCCAGCACAAGCGCAAAGCCAGTGTGGCCCGCGCCAACCGTGTAAAGACCATAAGCGGGCAGCCAACCAAGATAAACAGAAAACACCACCACCGACATCAGTGCTACCCAAAACAAGGGCGTGGCATAAAACACTAAGGCCAGCGCCATAATTAGCGAGCCAGAGGGCTTTTTAACCCGCGCCGCTGCCATGGAACCTGCCACTATGCCGAGCACCAGCGAGAGCACAAACGCCGTGCCGGTTAGCAACAGCGTGGCGGGTAAGCGATCCATAATCAGATCAAAAACAGGTACACCAAGCCGATAGGAGTAACCAAAATCGAGCATGGCAATGCCTGATACGTAACGCCACAGTTGCACATATATCGGCTGATCAAGTCCGAAGCGTTCACGTAACTGGTTGAGAAACTCCTGGTCAGCCGCGCCCGCCTCACCGGCTAAAATCGCCGCAGGGTCTCCGGGGGCCATCTGAATAAGAAAGAAGTTAAAAATAACGATTAAGAACAATACGATAACGGCCTTCAATAGCCGCATCATTATCAAGCGAGCGTAAACCATAGACACCTTCCTGACCGACACCTTCATGACATGGCTGAAGCACCCAGGCAGCTGGCGCTACCTGGGTGGGGCTGTGGCTAAAACTAGCGGTCTAGCCAAGCATCTTTGAAGCCGTCGTTAACACCCACGCCGGAGGTCACGAGGTCTTTTACGTCACAGCGGTAAAGGGTAGGGAAGCCAAGCTCCATCAACCAACCGACAGGCACGTCTTCGTGGAGAATCTCCTGCACTTCACGGTATAGCGCTTCACGCTCTTCATCAGGGAAGGCCGTGGCCGCAGCGTTAAACAGCTCGTCGACCCGCTCGTTTTCGTAGCCTTCTACGTTATTCCAGGGTGAGCCTTTGGCAATATTGTCGGAAAGGTAGGTGCGCGAAATGCCCAGCGCTGGGTCGCCATACTGGAACAGGTAGGTAAAGGCGAGATCGTAATCCCAGTCGCCCAGGCGCTGGTTCCAGCCGCCTACGTCGGTGGCTTGGGTTCTTACGTTAATACCCACTTCACGCAGGTTCTGTTGTACAGCTTCAGCCCAGCGGGTCCACGTTTCGCCGTAAGGAAGTGGCAGAATGGTAATTTCTTCGCCGTCATACTCCATTTCTTCCAACAGCTCACGGGCACGGTCTGGATTGTGATCGTAAGGCTCTAAACCGTCATGTTGGAAACGCGCATTGGAGCCAAAGGCTGAGAGCGGCACATTGCCTAAGCCATTCCACAGCACATCTTTGGCAAATTCACGATCCATGGCATACATCACCGCTTGGCGGAAGCGTTTGTCGGCGGTGGGGCCTTCACGGTTGTTCATCCACAGCATGGCGAAGGGACTGAAATATTCGTGGCCTTCTTCCGTCATGCAGACGTTATCCATGGCGGATAAGCGCGGAATATCGAAGTTCTCAACGGTGCCGCTTGGCAGGACATCGATGGAGCCATTCTCGAAGGCGACAGCGCGGGAGCCGCCGTCTGGAATGATGTGCCAGTTGACGCCGTCTAGATAGGGGAGCCCGTCTTCGTAGTAGTCATCGTTTTTAACCAGCTCAATGACGGTGCCGCGTTCCCAATTAGCAAACTTGAAAGGGCCTGTGCCAATCGGGTGGTCGTTGTGTTCGTTGTTGCGGAAGTCTGTATCCGCGTAAAGGTGTTCAGGCACCATAGTGAAGGTGCCTGCTTCAAAGGAGATCAGGAACGGGCCGAAGGGCTCGATTAAGGTAAATACAACGGTGTGGTCATCCGTTGCTTCGATGCTTTCCACATGTTGTAAAACGGCCCGCGCACTGGGGTTCAGCTCGCGGTGGAAAACATCGGCAGAAAATACCACGTCGTCAGCGGTGAAGGGCTCACCGTCGTGCCAGGTGACGTCTTCACGCAGATGAAAAGTATAGGTGCGGCCATCGTCGCTGACTTCCCATGACTCTGCGAGCTGCGGCATGGGTTCCAGGTCTGTGGTGTAGCGCAGCAGCCCTTCATAGATATTGCCTGCCACGGTGCGTGTAGGGGCGTTTTGCACCATCCCCAACACTAAGCCTGGCGGTTCTGGTTGAATAATGGTGTTAACAGTGCCGCCCTGTTTCGGGTCGTCTGATAGAGCGGCCGACGAAAAAGCGAATGCTGCAGCGGAAATTGCCAAAGCCAGTGGTGTCTTCATGTTTCCTGCTCCTCGGTTATTAGCACGTAATAGATTTACGTTGTCGTTAGGCGAGCGAGGCGTGATACAAAACAGCCCAGTTGTGATTGTTGTGATAGAGCGTTGTTATGAGTTGCCGTTATAAATCGTTGTTGTGGTCGTTAGGCGAGACCTTTTTGAACATAGCAGTGGTTTGTAAAACTGTCGACAGTCGGCAATCGGCCGTCGACAGAATGCTTTTTTGCGTCATACTAAAAATACGTAATACTTAATAAGAGTAGACTCTATGGTCTCTTCCTCAGTGGCTCCCGGTGGCTTTATTCAACAGCAAAACCTTGTTGAGCAGGTGGCTGACTATTTGACGCAAGCGATTATCCAGCAACACTTTTTGCCCGGTGAGCGGCTGTCAGAAGTGCAGCTATCCCGGGATTTAGGCGTCAGCCGCGCACCGGTTCGTGAGGCTGCGCGCTTACTGGAAAGTCGTGGGCTTTTGGTCTCAAAACCAAGGCGAGGTTTTTTTGTCAGAGCGTTGAATGCCGTTGAATTGGAGGATGTCTTCGATCTGCGGCTATGCCTTGAGCGCCATGCTATCCAGCGCTTGTCAGAGCGCTATAGCAGCGAGGCTGAGCGCGCCTTAAAACAGCAGGTAGACACGTTGTGCGAAGCGGCCGCCAGCAATGATGGAACACGTCGCATTGAAGAAGACCTGCAGTTTCATCGGTTAATGCTTCATCATGCAGGCAACGAGCGGCTGCTGAGGGCCTTTGATGGTTTAACCCACGAACTTCGTCTGTGCATTACGCTGATTACCAAAACCCACGAAGCCCCCGATACCATTGCCACTAGCCATTTCCAGCTGCTCGATGCATTGGGTAGCGGCAGCGCCGAGGCTTGCCGTGAGGCGATTGATTACCATATCGGTGTCGCCAGAGACTTCGTAGTGCGCAGTGTGGGCGATTGAACGGCGAAGAAGTAATTGAAGAAGTAATTGAAAAAGTAATTGAAGAAAAAGCTGGAGACGTGTCCGACGTTGATAAATCCTGTGAATGAATAGTTCACATGTGAACAGATGCCGCTTTGCGCTAGGTCTGGCAAGATAGCGTTTTCGGACGTTTGACGATCAAGGACACGGCATGGCGCATTTGCTACGCATCGTTATGATTCACGGCCACTTGTCGGGAGTGGTTGAACTCAATGTGGATGGCCACACCAATATTTGTGGCACCAACGCGTCAGGCAAAACCACGCTTCAGCGGTTAGTGCCGGTGTTTTACGGCGAGCTGCCCAACAAGGTGGTGCCGAAAACCCGCATGAAGTTTGATGCCTTCTATTTGCCCACTCGTCAAAGCTATCTCGTTTACGAATACCGCCGCGAAGCAGGCAATGTTTGCCAAGTAGTTCTGACGCGCAAGCAAGAAGGTGGCGTGGAGTACCGTTTTGTCGGTGCCCCTTATCGGCCAGAAGACTATCTGATCGACACTGAAAAAGGCCCCTTGGCGCTGGAGTACCCACAGTGGTCTAGCGGGCTGCGTAGCAGCGGGATTCCTGTCTCTTCCAAGCTGGGAGCTACCTCCGAGTTTCGCTCGGTGATCCAAAACGACTTCACCCAGCTTCACGGTAATAGCCGCGATGGCTTAAAGCTGCGCCAAATCGCAGCGCAATTTAGCCTAGTTAACCCTGAACGGCGTATCCGTCATATCGAAAAGCTGGTCTCTGCGGTGCATGCGAAAGAGGGCAAGATGGACACCCTCAAAACCATGCTGGCGGCAATTTTCGAAGAGGATGGCGTGGAGCTGCCGGTCACCCGCATTCGCAGTGCCAAAGCGCGGGAGTGGATTGCCCAGATGCGCCAATCCATGCGCCTGGAGCCACTGCAGGCCGCGTTGACCAAACTTGGCGGCATCGACCGCGAACTGGCCCAGCTAGAGACCACGCTTTGGCAGTTGAAGCCCCAGCTAAGCGCCGATCATCAGCAGGCGGAGCAGCGCATTGCGGACCTGGATGGTGAGTTAAACCGCCACCAGCGAGAGTTCCAACAGCGTGAACATGCCTATACCCAGCAGCGCGATGAGCTGAACGACCGCCGCAGTGAAGTCGCAAGCGACTTGCAGCACACTCAGCGCCGCCTGAATGATCTGCAAACTCAGTTCGAGCACTACGCCGATGCTGACATGGCCGGGCTGGAGCGCGATATCAACGCCTTGCCCCAGTGGCGTGAACAGCGTGATCAGCTCCAGCAGCATCTGCATTTTATGCAAGAGGCGGTAAAAGAAAGCCAGGCGCGCTTAGATGGCCGGTTACGCGAGCTTTCCGAAATACTTGCCCGCCAAACTCAAGAAAATCAGGAATTGATAGATGCCCTGGTCGAGGAAAAAGCCCAGCGCCGAGAGCGACAGTGGCAAGCCGAACAGCAGCATAACGAGCGCTATCAGCAAGAGCGCCAACGGCTAGAAGGTGAGTATCAAGCGCAGTTAGAACTGGGTGTTGAGCAGCTAGCCGAATTAAAAGCGCAGCTGGCGATGCCCACCCAAACTGCTGAAGAAGTTCAAGAAGCCGAGCTTGCCCAAGCGCGTTTAGACCAAACACAGCAGGAACGCAGCGTCGCCGCCGCCACGTTGGAAGCTCTGCGCCGCGAGCTTGAAAGCCACAAGCGTGAGCGCGATGCCGCCGAGCAGCAGCTGGTGCAGTGTCGTCAGCAGCGCGAGCGGGCCGAACAGCACTGCTACGTGCTCTATCAACAGCGCGACCCAGAGCAGGGCAGCTTGCGCCACTTTTTGCGTTACCACCGGCCTGGCTGGGAACAGCAGCTTGGCAAGGTCATTGCGCCAGAACTGCTTGAACGCCGAGACCTCGCCCCGCAGCTTGCTGAAAGCGCTAGCGACGACTTGTTCGGGCTAGTGCTGGACCTAAGTGCCATTGCACTGCCGGATTACGCCCAGGACGAAGCCAGTTTGCTGGCGGCGATTGAAGAGGCAGATAGTGTCAAAAAGCGCGCCCAAACGGAGTGTACCGCTGCCGAAAAAGCCCTAAAGCAGCACAACGAACGGGTTCAGCAGGCGGATGAGGCGCAAGATCAGGCGCGGTTGGTCTATCAACGGGCCGAACAGGAAGTGGAGTATGCCCTGGAGGCTCGCCGTCAGCAGCAAGAGCGCCATACCCAGTGCCAGCAGGCACGCCGGGCGGAGCACCAAGCGGCGTTGGCTCGCCAGGAGCAAGCCCAGGCCGGACTGCGCGAAGAAAAACGCCAGTCGCTTGCCGAGCTTGCCGAAACCCATCAGAGCCAGCTGCTGGAGTTAAAAGCCGACGCGCAACACCAGCTGGATAGCCTGGAGGCGCAGCTACGCCAGTACAAGCAGCAGCTCAACGATGCCAACGAGGAACATCAGCGCCAACGCACGGAACTGGAAGAAGCCTTTAGTCAGGAGCTGGCCGACCAGGGCGTAGACCCCGCCAAGCTAAAAGAGACTAAAGAGCGCCTGGCGAACCAGGACGAACGCATTCGTAAGGTCGCCGCTCGCCAGGAAGAGCTCACCGAGTACCAACGCTTTATGCGTGTAGAGTGGAGCCAGCACAAGCCCCAACTGGTGGCTCAGGAAGCGGAGCTTGTGCAGCTTGACCAGCAGTTGAAACGTGAAAAAGCGCGCCTTAAAAACGACTTCCATGCCGCACGCGACGCGCATCAATCAGCGGTTAATGAGCTTAAAATTCAGCGCGCAAATGCCCACAGCAGCGTAGAAGCCCTTAAGCCGCTGCTGACCCAGTTGGAAAGTTTGGACATTGTTTCAGAGGGTGCGCCCTTAGCAGATGTCGTAGGTGACATGGAGGAGCGCATTGAGCGTGCGCGCCAAGCGCTAACCAGTCGCCATCAGCAGCTTGAGCAGCTGCGTCGGGGCTGCCTGGAGGTAGAAAGCCAACTGATTAAAGATGCCAGCAGCGGCTTTGCCGATGCACTGCAAAGCGAACGCGAGAAGCTGCCAAATGACAGCCCGCGACTGGTGTTACCGCTGCTGCGCGACATGCTAAAACTGTTAGAAGATCAACAGCAGCAGCTGATTCAGGAAGGGCGCAACCTAAGCGATGACCTGGATAAATTCTTTATTGTCTTCCGCGACTTAAACCGCCGAATCAGCGCCCAGAGCCGTCGGCTTTCCGACGAAGTGGCGGATGACCTGCGCCTAGAAGGCATCAGCAAAGCGGAAGTGCGCATTCAATCGACGATTGATGAACTGGGCTTTTGGGAGCCTTTAAAGCTGTTCGCCCAGCGCTACAAAGCATGGCGGGAATCCGGCCAGGAGCTGCCCAGTGACGATTACCTTAATGCACTGGCCGATGTGGTTGACCTACTGCGCAGTGACCAGCAGTACAGCTTCGAAAGTCTGCTGCGACTTGAACTGCACCTAAACGAAGGTGGCACTGATCTGGTGATCAAAAACGACCGCCAGCTGTTGGAGTCTTCCAGCCATGGCATGGCTTACCTGATTTTGTGTAAGTTTCTGCTGGCGTTTACGCGGCTGCTGCGGGGGGATGCGCAAATTGCTATCCATTGGCCGATTGATGAAATTGGCACGCTGGCTTATCACAATGTCGAAAAGTTATTCGACGCTTGTGACAGCAACCGCATTCATATTGTCGGTGCCTTCCCCAACCCAGAGTCGGATGTGCTGCTGCTGTTTGCTAATCGCTACCTGATTGAGCGGGACCCTAACCAGCCCAACCAGCGTCTGCTAAAACGTATTGAGCCGCGCCTTAGCCCGCTTGCACAGCGGATCAAGGAGCGTCAGCAAGAGGTGACCGCATGATCGAACACGGCCCGCTACTGGAACGCTTGCTGGCTGGCGAGTTTGTCTGCGCCGTCAGTGATGACAACGCTTTCCGCCACCTGACAAATGAAGAGACCCGCGACGCGATTGATGACTACCTGCGACCGCTCAACCGCAGGCTGGCGAGCAATGATGAAGGCAGTGTCTACTTTTTAGCCTGGCGACAGCTTAATGAAACCGCTCGGGAGCAGCTATCGCGCCAGCTGAGTGACACGGTCAACAGCCTGTTGCCATTGTTGGAATGGCTGCAGCTGGTTCAAGAAGCGCTAGGCCGTGACACCTTGGCGGCCCCTGGCGATGTGCTCAAGCCCGCTGAGTTCAGCGCTAAGTGCGAAGACAACCAAAGCCTGCGTGAGCGTTTGGAACGACTAGCCACGGACAGCTTCTTTGGCTCCCAGAGTGACCAGTTAGATGCCCAGGTAAAGCAGCTATTTAAGCGCTTGAAAGAGCATGGCTACTTGCTTCAGCCCCACACAGAGCGTCAGGTGTTTGTGGTCACCGGTAAAATTGATTACCTGATCGAGGTGGTGCGCTTTATCCGCGATGAGGAAAACTTGCCCATCGACGCGGAGCGGGAAGAGGGTGCCCAGGAGACGCTACTGTGAGCGAACTGGAAAGCCGCCTACTGAAAACCGGTGCTGAACGGCTGGCGCTGTTGGGCAAGCACGCCGAACGGCTGATGCAGGGCTACACCCGCGATGACGTGCCGTTAGACGGCCTCAACGACAGTGCGCTGCGCAAGCTGTTGGCCGCTCGGGTGTTATGGCGGCCAGATGAGCAGAGCGGGATAAAGCTCTCTCCCAAGGTGCGCGACCTGATCGCTGAAATGCTCGCCGACGAAACCCGCCGCCATGTAAATGCCGATGTCGCGGAAACTCTTGAGCTAGTGCGCTCGTTGGTGCACAGCTACCGTGAAGCCCGCAGCCAAGGTGAGCATTGGCGACAGGAGCAGCAGCTGCTACGCCTGCGTCAGGAAGTCGACGATCTAAACGGGCGCTTTGCCGATGCTATTGATAGCCTTTGGCAACGGCTCAACAGCGATTTCGGCTTTGTTAGCCAGTTGAGCGATAAGATCCGCGAAAACGACCGCGCCCAAAAACAAATTGTTAGGTTGCTGGATGGCCTGGCACTGATCGATTTCGACGAGCTGATTGCGTTAGTAGGTAGCGATGGCAGCCTGCGCAAGCTACTGATCAGCCAGCTACAGCAGCGCTTAAGCCATCATTACACCAGCCTGCGGGAAGTGCAGCGGCGGTTAATTGAGCTAATGGCACGCTTTCGCAAACAGCAGGCACGCAGCCGCCTGATCAGCGGCATGGTCGCGTTTATGCGCGAACATCCAGGCTTTGTGCCGAGTAATTACGCTAAACGCAGCGACGTACCTGCGTTATTCAACCGCGCTGCGCCGTTACATGCCGCCGCTGCGCCAGCACTAGACCGGGCGCTAGAAAGCCGCGTGCTGGCAGAACTGCTGCATGAATTGCCAACCCCGCGCCATGCTACGCACACCGTCGAGTCGGCAGTGGCTGCGCTCACGCCGGAAGATGACCTTGCCGCTGCTCGCCAGCAGGCGCTTAAACAAGATGTGGAACGCTTTTACCTCGCGGTGTTAGATCAGCCCCCCGCCGAGCCGATTAGCGCCCTCGCTTATCTGTATGACAGTCACCTCGACTGGCCCGATGAAATTTGGCTGTTTCAGGTGATCTCCGAATACCAGGGCTTGCCGCGTAGCGAGCAGCAAGCGTTTCGTCTACACCAAGACGAATCACCGGCCAGCCCATTTAACGATCTGCGCCTGATTCATGACGTCGCACTAGCGGTGGCGATATGACGTTATCAGGCCGCGCCCGTGCCGGGCTCAACAGTGTTGTTCGAGAGCTTAACCGCCAGCCCGTGGTAGAAAAATCCCGAGGCAAATGGGTCGAAGATGTGGTGGCGTGGTGCCGCCAACAAGATATAGATCTGACCAAGCGAATTTCCAATCAAACGCTGCGCTTTGACGCCACCCTAATGGCGCAAATCAACAATATACTGGAGAGTGACCGTTTGGCACCGCTAGGGCGCTCGTTAAGTGGTTTAAGCAGTGCCGCCCAGGCGGCAGAAGGCGTTGAGGAGGATAAAAGCCGCCGCGAAGGCCCACGCGCAAAACGCGTGCTGATCAACTTGTCACCGCAGCCCTCGGCGTGGCTTGCGCCAGAGCCGCGCAGCATTCGCGATGTTGATGTAAGCGGCTTGAAGCTGGCCGTGTTTGGGGCGCTTGTTCAAGTGGAAAACTTGGACAGCTTCTACGTGTTTTCACCTGAGATAGCAGCGCTGAGTGGCTACGCTAACCCGCTGGTGGTTTACCGTGGCGACAGCCACTACGGCGGCGGCTTTGCTGAACTGAAAAAAGCATGGCGCAAAACCAATCGGCCACACCTCTACGCCGGTGACTTCGACGCCAAAGGCGTGACCCTAGCCCTAGACAGCGACGCGACGCATTTACTACTACCTGGTATCGAATGGCTCGCCCAAAACGTCACGCCACTGCACCAACCCGCTGAACAGCTGCCTTTCCAACGCCGCCTACGCCAGCTGCATCTCACGTTGCCTGACCACCACCCACTACGCCCGTACTTAGCCCTGTTGGAAAAACAGCGCGGGCTAAAACAGCAGTGGTTTGGAGGGGAGTTGGTGTGTGTATCGCTCAGTTAAGGCTGACTGGCATTAACCGATGGGCTGGGTTTTTTGTGTAATAAGTGCCTGAAGATGACTCTACCCCAGCCCTCCGAGCCGCCCTCGTCATTCCTGCAGGCCCTCCGAGCCGCCCTCGTCATTCCCGCAGGCCCTTAGCGGGAATCCATGTTGACCTGGGATTTCGAGCTGCTGCAGGTCAAGGTCAAGGTCAAGGTGGATTCCCGATAACCCCACTCGGGAATGACAGTGCGGTGACTTGGGAATGATGTGCTGTGACTCGGGAATGATGGACGGTGACTAAAAACCATCGGTGTGCCCTGTGCTAGCTGCCACAACTGACGTGTTCATCATGTTGTACATGTTAAGGTCTAAGGCTATACTTGTCCTGTAAAGCGTACAAGTGGAGGCTCTATGAAAATTGTATCTTTTACAGAGGCAAGAAATAGTTTGAAAGCAGTATTAGATTCCGTTGTTAATGACGCGGATACAGCGGTGATTACTCGCCGTGATTCGGAAGATGCTGTTGTTATGTCGCTAGACTACTACAACAGTCTGATGGAAACGGTGCACTTACTGCGCTCACCGGCGAATGCTGAGCATTTGAATCGCTCAATTGAACAGTTCAAAGCAGGTAAGGTAACCCATAGAGACTTAATGGATGAGTAGTCGTTTACTGTCATGGACTGACGAATCCTGGAGCGATTACCTGTATTGGCAAACCCAGGACAAAAAAACGCTGAAACGAATAAACAAGCTTATAAACGACGCTAGACGCTCACCCTTTGAAGGTATTGGTAAACCAGAGCCGTTAAAGGAAAACTTAGCTGGTTTTTGGTCGCGACGTATAGATGATACGAATCGATTAGTCTACGCAGTTGATGATAATGCGATTACGATCATTTCGTGTCGTTATCACTATTAGTTTCGGCCCTTCCACAGGGCAGCTAACAAGTTAGTTACTGCACCGGAAAAATAACTCGCTGGCGCCCATCATTTTCCGGTGAGTAAAGCGTTAGCGCTACTCCAAATCCCGAAAGGGTAAGTTGTTGGCTCAGGCTCGGGTAACTCAAATAATATAGATCTGCTTGTTGCGTGATGCGCAACGCGCTATGATGTACTGATGATTAAATCATTCCGCCACAAGGGACTCAAGCGGTTCTACGCTAGTGGCAGCACCGCTGGTATACAAGCGGATCATGCCAAGAAATTGCGTATGCAGCTTGCTGCTCTGGACACGGCCGTGTCAGTAGAAGATATGGATATCCCCGGTTTTAGGCTCCACCCGTTGAAGGGGAGAGACAAAGCGCGGTGGTCAATTTGGGTCAACGGAAATTGGCGCATGACGTTCGAATTTCGAGATGGTAATGCGTACATTCTTGATTATGAGGATTATCACTAATGACGATGCATAATCCGCCGCATCCTGGCGAATTTATTCGGGAAGTTTACCTAGAGCCTTTTGGTATTAGCTCCCGTCAGCTTGCTTCCAACTTGGGTGTTTCACCATCCACCTTGTCACGGTTGCTCAAAGGGGATAGTGGCATTAGCCCTGAAATGTCTTTGCGCTTGTCGAAGGTTCTCGGACGTACCCCAGAGAGCTGGCTATTAATGCAGGATATGTATGACCTATGGATGGCTCGCAGCACAATTAATTTGGACGACCTGCAGCCATTGGATTTTGAGGCCGCTTAACGATTGCTACTGTTGTCGTTGGCATCCTGTTGTAAAAAGCTGAGCAACCAAACTTATTGGAAATCTGTATGCCGCCAGACTAGGTTCAGGTTTCTAATAGAGAAAGCACGGACGCGATATGAACCTACTTTTCCTCGGCACCTCCGCAGGCGTGCCCACCAAGCAAAGAAACGTCTCTGGGATCGCTTTGCGTGAAAGCAAAGGGAAGGGCTGGTATCTGGTTGATTGTGGTGAGAGCACTCAGCATCAGGTCTTACATACCAAGCTGTCGTTCCATTCGTTGAAAGCCATCTTGATTACCCATGTGCACGGCGACCACTGCTATGGGCTGCCGGGCATTCTGGCGAGTGCCGCCATGGGTGGCCGGAAAGCGCCGCTGACTATTGTTGCGCCCGCAGGTATCCAAACGTGGTTGGAGGCAACCTGTGAGGTGACGCAGCTATGCTTACCTTTCGCCCTGGAGTTTATCGCCTCAGACGATCTGCCAAGCGTTGAGTTTGAGAGCATCGCGGTTGAGACCTTCGGACTTTCACATCGGGTGGCGTCTTATGCCTATGCATTTACGGAGCGAAAGGTTGATGCTGCCCTGGACGTGGATAAGCTAGCGCAAAAGGGGATTCCAAGAGGGCCGTTGTGGGGGCAGTTGAAGCAAGGGGTTGATAGTGAGTTTGCAGGTGAGCAGTTAAAAAGCAATGATTACTTAATTTTTAAGAATAAGCCCAGGAAAGTAGTGATCGCTGGAGACAATGACCAGCCTGACTTATTGAACGAGGCGTGTGCAGAGGCGCAGGTGTTGGTGCATGAGGCCACCTATACCGAAGAGATGGCCCAGAAGGCCGGTGATGTGGGACATAGCTACGCCAAACTTGTTGCTGCTTTTGCCGAAAAGGCACAGTTGCCTAATTTGGTGCTGACGCACTTCAGCCCTCGTTATCAGCTTAACCCCAGTGCGTCGCCGTCTATAGAGGACATCCGCAAAGAAGCACAAAGCGTCTATTCAGGCTCGCTTTTCTTGGCGCGGGATTTTAGCGAATACACCTTGGAAAAAACGGGCCACTTTTCTGAAATAAAGGGCGAGTAGTGTTTTCTGCAAGTGGTCGTCTGGGCTGGTTACGTTTAGGGGTTTCGTGTTACAAGCCAGTGCTCGGCGCTGTTTGAGCCCCGATGACCGAACCCAGCAAGGAGAGTCCTCATGCAGAAGTTGAGAGTCGATTTGGTGTCCGATGTAGCATGCCCGTGGTGCGCGATCGGCTATCGGCGCTTCGAACAAGCGTTAGAGATACTTGATGGTGAGATCGATGTAGAACTCTTCTGGCAGCCCTTTGAGCTCAACCGGGACATGCCGCCCGAGGGCGAGCCGATCCTAGAGCACTTATGCCGCAAGTATGGCAAGGACGCGGCCAGCATGGAGCAGTCCCAGCGGGAGATTATGGCCGTGGCCGAAGAACTTGGGCTGAATTTCCGTGGTGCACTGGAGCGCCGGGCGAATAATACCTTCGATGCCCATCGTGTGCTTGCATGGGCCGCAACGCAGAACCGAGAGACGGCGCTGCAGTTGGCATTATTTGAGGCCTACTTTGGTGATGCCAAGCGTCCTTCGGATCCAGAGGTGCTACGAGAGAAGGCTATTGAAGTTGGGCTTGACGGTGACGTTGCCGAGGCCATCGCCCGGTCTGATCAGTACGCGGACGACGTTCGAGAGGCAGAGCAGAAATTCATGGAGGCAGGGGTCACTGCCGTGCCGGGGTTTATACTCGATGGACGCTACCTGATTTCTGGCGCCCAGCCAGCTGATGTGCTTGTCGATGCGCTTCGTCAGGTGGCTGAGGAAAATGCAAGCCGTTAATGCCCTACAGCCTCTGGGGCGGCTCTAGTATTGCATCACCATACGCTGGGTGAATGCTCTTCGCTTCCCAGCGTTTTTGTCGCTGGCGTGTGGCTAGTCAAACGATTTCAAAACGCTATTTCTTAAGCGCGGGCTCTCAATAAGCCCGCGCGTTACTCGCTATTTCAAAAGCTATTTTAAAAGCTATTTCAAAAGCTATTTCAAAAGCTATTTCAAAAGCTATTTCAAAAACTCTCGCAGCGTTTCGCTGGCTTGGTCGATAGCGACAACACCATCTAAATGGCCGCGGTTGCCTTCCAGGGTTTCAAGCGTCACCTCGGTGCCGTCGGCTTCTATCAGCTCGGCAGTGCGGCGTACGCCTTCGGGGGCGAAGACGAGGTCGTTTTCGCTGTACAGCATCAGCGTTGGGGCGTCGATGGCGGCCAGTCCTTCTTCTAGTGAATCACCGTGGCCCGCCATAAAGAGTTGGTTGGCGCGGACCAGGTAGAGCAGGTGGTTGGCATCGGAAAGTTCAGCGCGGGCGGCGGCGACGTCATCCAGCGTTTGTTCAATGGCGTAGCGGGCGTTGATATCTTGAGCAGGATCGCGCTCTTCGTCAGCCCAGTCGCGGTTGAAGGTTTCGTTGGCCCACTGCCAGTGATTGGCATTGAGGGTGACGAGCTTGAGCGCTTCTTTTAGCCCATCGGTGGGTGGCTCGCCATCGTAGTAATTGCCTTCATTCCAGTTGGCGTCTAAGCGAATGGGCGCTGCCCAGGCGCTAAGCGTTGCCAGTAACCAGGGGTCGGCAACGCCGCCGCCAATAACAGGAATCAGCCTGTCCACTTTGTCAGGGTACGCGCTGGCCCATTCAAACGCTTGAAGCGCCCCCATGGAGGCACCCATGACCGCGTGTAGCGATTCAATGCCCTGGCTCTCTAGCAATGCGCGCTGTACCTCGACAAAGTCACGAATCGTCACTACAGGAAAGTCCATTCCCCACGGTTCGCCGGTGTCTGGATTAATAGAAGCGGGGCCAGTGGTAGTGACATTGGGGTCGTGGGCGTTGAGGTTCACCAGCGTATCGGACGCAATAATGTAGTACTCGTCGGTATCCAGTGGTTTGCCGGGGCCAATGATGGCATCCCAGTAACCGGTTGGCTCGCCATCCGGGTCATAACGACCTGCTGCGTGGCTGGTGCCAGAGAAAAAATGGGTAATTAAAATGGCATTGTCACGGGCGTCGTTTAATTCACCGTAGGCTTCCCAGCCCACCGCAAGCTCGGGAATTGTTTCGCCGCCTTGAGTGGTGAAGTCTTGCATCTCGAAGGTTTGTTTTTCGACGACGCCATCCCAGGCGAGTAGCGGTGATGCTGCAAGTAACCCGAGGCTAGTGAACGTCACCACGGTCAATAAAGAGTGTCGTTGCTTGAGGGGCATACGCCTTCCTTAAATGAGGGATTGTTATGATTATTGTTGGCAACGGCTGCGTTGCCACCCTCTTAGCGTAGACGGCTTTAGCGCATTTTAAATGGGTTTAGCCCGTTAGCTTGTTGCATCATCATACGTTTGGCGAGCGGTACGCGTTCGGCAAGGTGCAGGCTGAGATCACCCAGCTGGCGTAGCGGTTTTGCGCCGGTAAACAAGTGATGGAAGCTGTCAGTGGCAGCAATCATGGCTTGGTTGGCTAAGCGGCGCTGGCACTCGAAGCGATGCAGGCTAATGTGGTCACCAGGGTCGCGGCCTTTGATGATTAGCTCTGCCAGTGTGTCGGCATCATGCAGGCCAATATTCAGCCCTTGTCCTGCCAGCGGATGCACCACGTGGGCGGCATCGCCAATCAAGGCTAAGCGCTTGCCGATATAGCGTTTAGCGTGCTGGCGTCTAATGGGAAAGCTCGCTTTTGCCACGACTCTTGTTAGCTTGCCAAGCCGCTTAGGAAAGGCGGTTTCAATGGCCGTTTTTAGAGCGTCATTGGATAGCTGTTCACGGGCTTTGGTGGCTTCGTCGCTGTCATACCACACCAGCGATGCACGTTGGCCGGGTAAGGGCAGCATGGCAATCGGGCCAGTGGGGGTGAAACACTGCCAACTAATATCTTGCTGGGGCAGCTCGGTCTCCACGTTAATAATCATCGCCCGCTGATGGTAGTCGTAACTGCTAACGCTAATGCCGGCGAGTTCTCGTAGCGTTGAATGCGCGCCATCAGCGCCCACTATTAATCGGGCGCTTAAGGTTTTGCCATTATCTAGCTCCAGCATGCGGCCGGTGCTGGCGGCCATGGTGCTCAGCGGCGCGCACTGGGTGTAGCAGGTCACGCTGGGAAGATTCTCTAAGCGCTGCCATAACGCATATTGCAGGGTGCGGTTTTCGATAAAAATACCGAAGTCATCCATGCCACTGTCCTGGGCAGAAAATAGCGAATGGCCGGAGCCATCCTGGTTGGCGACATCAATATGGCGAAATGGGCAGCAGCGCTCTTCCGGTAGCTCGGTGCCGCTTGCTTTTACAAACGACAGCGAGCGGGCATTAAGTGAGGAGATACGCAGGTCATAATCGCCGCTGGGCGGGGTGGGGGCGCTGCCGCGTTCTACCAAGCCAACCGATATACCGGCATGGCCTAACCGAGCCGCCAGTGCAGCTCCCACCATGCCACCGCCGACAATGATAATCTCGTGATCCCACTGCATGAGGCACTCCTTACGTTGAATAACGAGGGCATATTGCATGACCCTTTATTGTCATACAGTATCGTTTACTTGTCGCAGTGTTGCATAGGGTGATCCATTGACGCAGGCCGTGGAAATGACAAATAGCATCGCGCAGGCAGGGGAAGCGCTGGCGAGTTTTATTGAGCGCCATCCTAAACTGTGGGTGATTACTGGCGCAGGAGTCAGCACCGACAGCGGCATTCCTGATTACCGTGATGCGGACGGGCAGTGGAAGCGACCGCCGCCGGTACAGCATGGCGATTTTATGGCCTCACTGGCGGTGCGCCAGCGCTATTGGGCGCGGGCGCTTATTGGTTTTAAGGCCATGCGTGAAGCCCAGGTGAGCGGTGCGCATCGTGCACTAGCGGCGCTTGAAACCATGGGCTACGTGGAACTGCTGGTGACACAGAACGTGGACCGTCTGCATCAGCGGGCAGGTTCTAGCAAGGTGATTGATTTGCACGGGCGAGCAGACATGGTGGCGTGCATGACCTGCGGTTACCAACTTATGCGCCATGCTATGCACAGCGAAATGGCTAACATGAATCCCCGTTTTGCAGCGTTAGATGCCCGCCATGCCCCCGACGGCGATGCAGATTTAGAAACCGATTTTTCGACGTTTAAGGTGCTGGACTGCCCACGTTGCCAAGGCATCTTAAAGCCCCAGGTCGTTTATTACGGCGATGTGGTGCCGCCAGCGCGGCGCTTGGCTGCTCAAGCAGGGCTGCAAAACGCCGATGCTGTATTGGCTGTGGGCACCTCGTTGATGGTGTATTCCGGTTACCGCTACTGCCGTGATGCCCACGCCATGGGCTTGCCAGTTGCCTCGCTGTCGTTGGGCGTTACTCGCGCCGATGCGCTCTTAACCCATCAGTGGCGCGCTCCGTTAACGCCAGTGCTAGAGCACGCGGTGGCGTGTTTGAAGCGTGACTAACGCGTTTTCGAGACCCAGGGATTGCCCTCACTCCACAGCCGCCAAGGGGCATCGCGGTCGGTGGGCTGGGCATAATCGATACCCACGCGAGGGCCAGAGGCAACGGCATCGGGAGGAGTGCCCGCTGTTATCCATAGCGCGTTCGGCTGGGTCATATCATGACCATATAGCGTTTTATCAATACGCAGCGCGCGGGTTAGCTTACCGGGGCCATTGGTGAGATTGCGGCCCTTTACATCACGTAGCGCGCGCATGGCCGCTTCGCCTGACACTGGCTCCACCGCACGAATAAGCACCGCGCACGGGTTGCCTTCTGGCTGTGTCACAACGTTCAGCAGCCAGTGCATGCCATACACCAGATACACGTAGGCGTGCCCTGGTGGCCCAAACATGGCCTCCGTTCTCGGCGTTTTGCGCCGATGCGCATGGCAGGCCGAATCTTCAGACCCCCGATAGGCCTCTGTTTCGACAATCTTCGCGATCATCAGCTCACCTTCGTAGTAACGAACCAGTCGGCAACCCAATAGATCCCGAGCGACGGCGAGGGTGTCGCGGTGATAAAAGTCGCGCGGAAGAGGAGGTAACGCCGCTGTGTTAGCGAGTCGATTAACGTCAATTAATGGGTCAGTATGCGCCATGATATCGCCAATTACTTGAGTAAGCTGCTAGGGTATTCGTTAGTCCTTTCTTTTAAAAGCGGAGTCGCCCGTGCTGTCATTTGAACACCAGTTTGCCACGCTTCCCGAGCCACTGTGGATGGCCTGTCAGCCAACGCCAGTGAACCAGCCGACGCTGATTGTATTTAATCAGCGGTTGGCAGAAACGCTAGGAATAGAAGTTAAGCCCGATGATGCCACCCTTGCCCAATGGTTTAGTGGCAACCAATTGCCACCAGGCGCAGAACCGCGGGCGCTAGGTTACGCTGGGCACCAGTTTGGTAACTTTGTGCCGCAACTAGGGGATGGCCGCGCGCTGTTATTAGGGGAAGTCATCGACCAGCACGGCATACGGCGCGATGTTCAGCTCAAGGGCAGCGGCCGCACGCCCTTTTCCCGCGGTGGTGATGGTCGTTCGCCGTTAGGCCCGGTATTACGTGAGTATTTGGTCAGTGAATTTATGGCTGCAATGGGCGTGCCTACCACCCGTGCATTAGCCGCTGTTTCGACCGGCGAACGAGTGGTGCGCCAACTGCCTGAACCTGGCGCGGTCTTTACCCGCGTTGCCAGCAGCCATATTCGTGTAGGCACCTTCCAATTCGCTGCGGTGCGCAGAGATGAAGCTGCCCTGAAGGCGTTGGCCGACCATGTGATTGCTCGCCACTACCCCGAAGCCGCCAGTGCAGACGATCCTTATTTAGCCTTGTTAGAAGCAGTCGTTGCTCGCCAAGCGGCGCTGGTGGCGCGTTGGATGAGCCTTGGCTTTATTCATGGTGTGATGAATACCGATAACTGCAGCATTGCCGGAGAAACCATCGATTACGGCCCCTGTGCCTTTATGGAGCAGTTTGACCCGCAAAAGGTCTTCAGCTCGATTGATCAAGGTAAGCGCTATGCCTTCGACAACCAGCCTGCGATTGCCCAATGGAACCTAGCCCGCTTTGCAGAAACGTTACTGCCGCTGATGCGCGAAGAGGGCGATACCGTGGTAGAGCAGGCCACCGACAGCATTCGTCGCTTTGGACCACTGTTTGATGCCGAGCAGTGTCGCCTGCATGCAGATAAACTCGGCCTTGCTCCAGAAAGCGATCAAGCAGATCCGCTGATGAAAGCGCTAAAGAGCCAGATGCACCAGGGGCGAATGGATATGACCGCCACCTTTGATGCGCTGACACATTACGCCAGCACCTCAAGCGAGCTGCATAAAGAGGCACTGTTAGCGCTGACCACCCAGCCCAATGAACTGGCGGCATGGTTGGATCAGTGGCAAGCCGCACAGGTTGCCAGCCAAGACAGTGAGCGTTTAGACGCCATGCGGCGTGCTAATCCGGTTGTTATTCCCCGCAACCACCGTGTTCAGGAAGTTATCGATGCAGCTTACGAGGGTAATTTTGCGCCGTTTCACACCTTGCTTGCTGTGGTCACCCAGCCCTTTGATGAATCCGCAGAAGCGCGCCGCCTTGCAGCCCCTGCAACGGAAAACGAGCAGGTACTAAGAACGTTTTGTGGCACCTAGTCGCGGCTTTTCCTGTGGTAAACTGTGATTATTTACAGGTAAGGGCGGAGGCAAGGGCAACCTGTGCGCAAAATTATTCATTGCGACTGTGACTGCTTCTACGCAGCGGTAGAGATGCGCGACAACCCAGCGCTTAACGACGTGCCTATTGCGATAGGTGGCAGCGTTGAGCAGCGCGGGGTTGTCGCCACCTGTAACTACCCCGCCCGCGAATTTGGCATCCACTCGGCCATGCCCATGGCCCAGGCGCTCAAACGCTGCCCGCATTTGATCGTGATCCGTGGCGATATGGCCAAATACAAAGCGGTGGCGCGCCAAGTGTTTGCGATCTATCGCGATGTGACCGAACTGATTGAACCGCTCTCGCTAGACGAAGCCTTTTTAGACGTGACCAATGTCACTCTTTGCAACGGTAGCGCCACCCGCATGGCCGAAGCGATTCGTCAGCGGGTGAAGAGCGAAATAGGTATTACCGTCTCGGCAGGTGTCGCACCCAATAAGTTTCTTGCCAAAATTGCCAGTGACTGGCGCAAGCCGGACGGCCTGTTTGTGATCACACCAAACGACATTGATAGCTTTGTGCAGCAACTGCCAGTCAAGAAAATCCATGGGGTAGGGCCGCGCACCGCTGAAAAATTGGCGGGGTTGGGTATCCAAACCTGCGCGGATTTGCGGGCTCGCTCGCTTACCGAGCTGGTCGAACAGTTTGGCCGCTTCGGGCATCGGCTGTTCGAGCTAAGCCATGGGCGCGACGAGCGGCCAGTGAAAACCCATCGCGAGCGAAAATCGATCAGCACTGAGCAAACCTACTCCCAAGACTTGCCGACGCTGGAAGCCTGTCGCCAGCAGTTGCCTGACCTGCTCAGTGACTTAGAGCAGCGCTATGCCAGACTAGACCCAGCGCCCGCCGTGCGCGGGCTAATGGTAAAGGTGAAATTCAACGACTTTACCCAAACCACCGTGGAACACGCCGACCCAGCGCCCAGCCTAGATCAGTTCGAATCCCTGTTAACTATTGGCTGGTTACGAGGGGAGAGGCCGGTTCGGCTCTTAGGCGTGGGCTATCGCTTGGCAGAAGAAGTTACCGTTCAGCAACTCTCACTGTTTTAATTAGCCTGTTAATACTTATGTCGATTGACGCTCATTTAAAGGCGAGTTAAAACAGACGTATGATAGTTTATCTACTTGCTAGCCAGTTAGCGTGGATGCTGTTGCCACGCTGCTTTCCTGTCTTCTTACCCTGCGAGCGAACCATGTCTGCCCATGCCACCCAACGCCCTCGTTTAGTGTTCGCCCATGCGAATGGCTTTCCTGGCTTAAGCTATCGCACGCTGCTGGAACCGCTGGCAGAGTCGTTTGACCTTCATCCGCTGGATCGATTGGGTCATCACCCGGATTACCCGGTGAACCATAACTGGGGCAATTTAGTTGATGAACTGCTGAGCTATTTACCTGAAACAGACGCGCCGCTATTGGGCGTTGGTCACTCGTTAGGCGGCACGCTGATGGCGATGGCGGCAGATAAACAGCCAGAACGCTTTTGTGGTGTGATTATGCTTGACCCGCCGTTGATGCTGGGGCCGGATGCCTGGGTGATGAAAGCGGCGAAACGATTCGGTTTTATGGACCGCATCACGCCCGCTGGCAAAACCCAGGGGCGGCGCAGCGTGTGGCCTAGCCGAGAAGCCATGGCTAACTCGCTACGCCGCCGTGGATTATTTCGCCGCTTTACCCCAGAGGCGTTGAACGACTACATTGAAGCAGGCACGCGCTTGCTAGACGATGGTAGTGCTGAGCTAACCTTCGACCCGCGTATTGAGGTGGAGATTTTTCGCCATCTGCCGGATCACCTTTCTGGGTTGCCACGCCGAGTTGGTGTGCCGATCCAGCTAGTGGCAGGGCAAGAGTCGCACTTACTCACCCCCACACGGGTTAAGCGGCTTCAGCGTCGTGGGTTAGCTATCAGCGAGGTTCCTGGTACCCATATGTTCCCTATGGAGCATCCAGATGAAACGCGGGCGGCCATATTAGCGGCGTGGCAGCGTTTTTCACAGGGAGCCAGTAAGCGCGCATAAAGCGAATAAGGAGGCAGGATGTATCTTTCCGTACAGCTAAGCTATTACCCGCTGGCCGATGATTTTAAGCCAGTGGTGAAAGAGGTGGTAAAACGTTTGGAAGCCACCGGGTTAGAAGTACACCCTAATCGAATGAGTACCCAGGTGTTCGGGGAATTCGATGCGGTGATGGCGGCGTTAAGCGATGTCATGAAATGGTCGTTTGAGACTCATGGAAAAGCGGTTTTTACAGCTAATTTCCTCGAAGGCGATCGACGCCCTCGGTAAGTAGAGAGCTGGCATGGCCGAAACAGCTCTAGGCGGGGGCGCTGTAAACCCATCCCTGGGCGCTACTTTTGCCATCCATGGCAAAAGACCCCCGCTACGAGCTGTTATAGGCCTTTTGAATCAGAGCCCCTTAAACCAGCGATTCCAGGCAGGATTCAATAATATCCAGCCCTTCGTTTAGGACGCTGTCTTCAATCGTGACCGGCATTAAGAAGCGAATCGTATTGCCGTACATGCCGCAAGAGAGCAAGATCAAACCTTCCTCACGGGCTTTTTTACACAGCGCGGCAGCAAGCTCAGCATTGGGCGTGCGATCGGTTTTATTTGAGACTAGCTCGAATGCTGCCATAGCGCCCATGTTGCGCACATGGTCAATGCAATCGAACTTGGTTTGCCACTCGTTAAAACGCGCCGCTAGCTTTTCACCCAGCGCTTGGCTTTTTTCAAGAATATTCTCCTCTTCGAACACTTCCATCACGGCCAGCGCTGCGGCACAGGCCGTGGGGCTGCCGGTATAGGTGCCGCCCAGAGAATTGGGGCCTGAAGCGTCCATGACCTTGTCGGTGCCAACAATCGCAGAAATGGGCATGCCGTCAGCCATGCTCTTCGCCATGGTCATCATGTCCGGTTCAACGCCGCTGTGCTCAATGGCGAACATTTTACCGGTACGGCCAAAGCCAGACTGCACTTCGTCGATGATCATTAGCATGCCATGCTCATCGCAAATTGCGCGGATTTTCTCAAGAAAGCTCTTGGGCGCGGGATAGAAGCCGCCTTCGCCTAGCACGGGCTCTAAAATAATAGCGGCGGTATCTTTTGGATTGGCGTCAGTTTTTAGGGTCATTTTTAGACCACGAATGGCTTCGTCTTCGCTGACACCGTGGTAGGGCACCGGGTAAGGGGCGCGGAATACCGTGCCAGGCATCGGGCCGAAATCGGTTTGATACGGTGCGACTTTGCCGTTCATGGCCATGGTGTAAAACGTACGTCCGTGATAACCACCATCGAAACAAATAACGTTAGAACGGCCGGTGGCCGCGCGGGCAATTTTAACCGCATTTTCCAGCGCTTCTGCGCCGGAGTTAGCTAGCATGA
This sequence comes from Halomonas qaidamensis, assembly GCF_025917315.1. NCBI lineage: Bacteria > Pseudomonadati > Pseudomonadota > Gammaproteobacteria > Oceanospirillales > Halomonadaceae > Halomonas > Halomonas qaidamensis. Next base: position 719,927 of record NZ_CP080627.1, read on the forward strand.
CTTTTGCGTGGCCGCGTACCGGTACAATATGGCTAAGTTTTTCAGCAACCTTCACATAACCTTCATAAGGCATGACGGTCTGGCAGGTGTGCATGACCTTATCCAGCTGGGCTTTCACAGCAGCAACGACTTTCGGGTGACGATGCCCTACGTTCAAAACGCCAATGCCACCTGCGAAGTCGATAAAGCGGTTGCCGTCGGCGTCCCAGATCTCAGCATTTTCAGCACGATCCGCAAAAGCGGTAGCAGGGCTGGCAGCGCCCGCCGCAACGTACTTCTGCTTTAGTTCGTTTAGCTCGGCATTGCTCATGGCTCAACTCCTTTGGGTGTTGGATATTGCTTATAAAAAGTCTGCAGTGACACTGTTCATATGACAGGTTCGGTCTTCATTGTTTCATATTCGTTATATAGACGATAAAACGGGTGTTATGGGTAGTAAATAAAAGACAGTAGGTAGTAGACAGAAGGTTGGTGTTCAGTAGATTGATGTTTCTAAGCCTACACACACCTCTTCTCTTAAGTCTAATAATCGAGAGGTGAGGTCTGGGCCCAAGCAATTAATGGCGGGTTTTGCGTAAAAAAATCCCTGCTGGCGAACAATGCCTGTCCGCGCTAACCACAGGGCTTCTGCATGGGTTTCCACTCCCTCAGCAATCAGTGTCATATTTAATTCTTTGGCTAACAAAAAAATCGAGTTAAGCAACGCTTGGCGGCGTGAGTCATGGTCACAGTTCATCACCAGTTCACGGTCAATTTTAAGCTTGTCCGGCGTTAGGTCAGTCAATAAATCAAGATTGGCATAGCCGTTACCAAAGTCATCTAAGGCCGTTTTAAAGCCCATTTCGCGGTACGCTTCGATAATGTTGCGTAGATGTTGGCGATCACGTACGCGCTCGGTTTCGGTGATTTCAAAAACGAGGCGTTCCATTGGCCACCCAACGCGTTGTGAAACTTCGAGGGTCGCTTGAATACAGGCTTCCGGCTCGTAAACAGCATTGGGTAAAAAATTGATTGATAAGTCTGTTTGCATATTTAGTGCGCTTGCCATTTCAATCGCTTTTACTCGGCAAGCTTGGTCAAAGCGGTACATCAAATCATCGGTTACCTGAGAAATAACGCTCCAAGCCGATTCGCCATTAATACCCCGTACGAGCGCTTCATGGGTCGTAACCCGCGCAAGTGATACGTCGACGATCGGCTGGAAAGCCATCGTGAACTCAAAAGGAAGGTCTCCTTCGCAGCGTTTACAACTACCCTCTACCCATGCGCAGTGACCCATGAAATTCCCCCTATCGCCGTGCGCTTAATTATCAGCCTGCCGATCTTTTGAGCTGTCGTCGGTTAATTTGAAACTTTATTTAATTATCTAATTATAGACGAAAACAGTTTAGTCGCTTGTGAACTTTCCGTATAGGTTTTGTATAGAAATTATAGCGACGCTAGCGTAAATAGCAAAAGCGCCCTGTTGGGCGCTTTAATGCGTGTCTGGCGTGCAATCGGATAAGGTTAAATAATGCCTGCTTGACGCAAGGCATGGCACTGTTCGCGGGTAATGCCCAGCTCATCGAGCACTTGCTGAGTGTGTTCGCCCAGAGAAGGAGGGGCCGTTTGAGCACTGATCGATTCCCCATTGATGCGGATGGGGTTTGCCACCAAATCAACCTGGCCTGCTTGGTGGTGAGGGAGCGTTTGCTTTAGGCCGCGGGCTTTAACATGGGGGTCGTCAAAGACGCGATCTAGCGTATTGATAGGGCCACAGGGCACCCCGACATTTTCAAAAGCGGTTAACCACGTATCTGTTTTCTGAGTAGCTAACGCGGCGGCGATAGCAGGAAGCAATTCCTCGCGGTGTTTTACACGCGCGCCATTGGTGGCAAATCGCGCGTCTAGCGGTAGGTTTGGCTGGTCAATCACGTGGCAAAAACGCTTAAACTGTTCGTCGTTGCCGACGGCCACGATCATGTGACCATCTGCGGTGGCAAACGCTTGATAAGGCACAATATTGGGGTGCGCATTGCCCATTCGCTCGGGCACGTGACCGGACGTTAAGTAATTGAGAGCTTGGTTTGCCAGTACGCCTACCTGCACATCCATCAGCGCCATGTCAATATGGCATCCAACGTTGCTATCGCGGCGCTGGTAAAGCGCGGCTAGCACTGCATTGGCGGCATATAAGCCAGTGAATATATCGGTAAAAGCCACACCGCTCTTCACGGGGCCACCACCGGGTTCATGGTCAGGTTTGCCGGTTAGGCTCATAATGCCGCCCATGGCTTGAATCATGAAATCATAACCGGCGCGGTGCGCATAAGGGCTTTCCTGGCCAAAGCCGGTGATCGAGCAGTAAATAAGCCGCGGATTCAGCGTCTTTAGGCTGGCGTAATCAAGGCCGTAGCGTTTTAAGCCGCCGACTTTAAAGTTTTCCAGCAGCACGTCAGACTGAGCGGCCAACTGTTTAATAAGCGCTTGCCCTTCGGCCGTTGCCATATCCACGGTAACCGAGCGCTTGCCTCGATTGGCGCACAGGTAGTACGCCGACTCTGAGCTACCAGAGAGCCATGGAGGCCCCCAGTGGCGAGTGTCGTCACCGCTGACAGGGCGCTCTACCTTAATCACGTCGGCCCCCATGTCCGCGAGCATCTGCCCGCACCACGGGCCAGCCAGTACGCGGGAAATGTCGAGTACCTTAATGCCTGCAAGTGGTTTGGTTGCTGTGCTCATCGGGTGCCTCGTTTGCCGTTAGAAAAACGCTTGAATACCGGTTTGGGCGCGGCCAAGAATCAAGGCATGGACATCATGTGTGCCTTCGTAGGTGTTTACTGATTCCAGGTTCACCATATGGCGAATAACGCCATACTCGTCGGAAACGCCGTTACCTCCGTGCATATCCCGTGCGACGCGGGCGATATCCAACGCTTTACCGCAGTTGTTGCGTTTAATCAGCGAGATCATTTCAGGCGCCCAGTTGCCGCTGTCCATCAGGCGGCCTACCTGCAAGGCGGCTTGCAGGCCCAAGGTGATCTCGGTTTGCATATCCGCGAGCTTTTTCTGGATCAGCTGATTAGAGGCTAACGGACGGCCAAACTGTTTGCGGTCTAGCGTGTATTGGCGAGCGGCATGCCAACAGAACTCGGCGGTGCCTAATACGCCCCAGGAAATCCCGTAGCGGGCTTTATTCAAGCAGCCGAAGGGGCCTTTTAAGCCGCTAACGTTAGGCAATAAGTTTTCGTCAGGAATAAAGGCGTTATCCAGTACGATTTCACCGGTAATAGAGGCGCGCAGTGACACTTTGCCTTCAATTTTGGGTGTGCTGAAGCCGTCGGTGCCGCGCTCAACAATAAAGCCTTTAATTTGGTTGTCGTGGGCAGCGGACTTCGCCCACACCACTGCAATGTCAGCAATCGGACTGTTGGTAATCCACATTTTAGCGCCGGTTAAGCGATAGCCACCGTCAACTTTTTCTGCCCGGGTAATCATGGAGCCGGGGTCTGAACCATGGTCTGGTTCGGTTAGACCAAAGCAGCCGACCATTTCACCGCTGGCAAGCTTAGGCAAATATTTGTGCTTCTGCTCTTCAGAGCCATAGGCTTCAATGGGGTACATCACGAGCGATGACTGCACGCTCATAGCCGAACGGTAGCCAGAATCGACGCGCTCTACTTCGCGGGCAATCAAACCGTAGGCTACATGGTTAACGCCTGCGCCGCCGTACTCTGGGGAGACGGTCGCACCCAACAAACCAAGCTCGCCCATCTCATTCATAATCTGACGGTCAAAGCGCTCCTCGCGAAAAGCACTCAGCACACGTGGCTGCAGGTTTTCCTGGCAGTAGTCGTGGGCGGCATCGCGAATTTGGCGCTCTTCGTCGGTAAGCTGGTGCTCAAGGTGTAGCGGGTCATCCCAATTGAAGCGTGTCATGGCGTGAACTCCTCAGGCATTATCATATTGAGTTCAATGTATCGTCGTTCTTATAAAATTTCTACATTTTTTTAAAACGGCGAATTTATTGAATGCCTCGAGCTGTTAGCACGCGGGTAATGATTGGCACTGGGGTCATTAAGTGGTCGCGCATCAGGTTAGCTGCTTGCTCTGTGTCACGGGCTAGGATGACGTCGACTAGGGCAGCATGCTCTTGGCGTTTGGTTTCCAGCGCTTGGGGAGACATCACGGTTTCCTGCAGCCACAGGTGGCGATAGCGCTCAACCTGATTAAACAGCGTATCGCGCATTTGTAGTAGGTGGGGCGAGTTGCAACCGCTGGCAATGGCGGTATGAAACGCTTTATGGCGTGAGTCCCAGCCATCAAGCAGCTCATCAGGTGAGCTCACTTCAGTCACTTTGGAAAGCCTGTGAGCAGTCGCCAACACGTTAGCTTCCCAGTCGTCGTCGCCGCGCTCGATGGCTAAGCGCAAAATCAGGCCCTCTAACTGTGCGCGGGCGTCGTAGATGTCATTGAGTTCAGCCAGTGACATCGGCGCAACACGATAGCCGCGCTGGCTAATCGCAATCACCAAACGGTCGGCGACTAGTTGGGAAAGCGCTTCTCGGAGTGGGCCGGTGCTGACGCCGTAATACTCCTTTAGACGGCTCATCAATAGCTTCTCTTCCGGCGCATAGCGGCCGCGAATAATGTCGTGCTTTAGCGCACCATAAGCGCTGATAGCGAGGTTTGGGCGCGGCGCATCGTGCTCCATGGTATCTCCCTAGGCGAGTGTACCGGGTCAGTATGTTAGACCAATGTAGGGACGTGGCGATCAACGTCGATTAACGGCTATTATCAATAAATTTTGAAAATTTGGCACAGGTAACGTCATTCATGTGGGATTTCATCATTATTGGTGGCGGTATTTTGGGGTTTTCGACCGCTATGCAGCTGCAAAAAGCGTATCCAGAGAAACGTATGCTGGTGCTCGAAAAAGAGTCTGGCCCCGCGCAGCACCAAACGGGTCACAATAGTGGAGTCATTCATGCCGGGGTGTATTACACACCGGGTAGTCTGAAGGCTAAGTTTTGTCTTGAGGGCAACCGCGCGACCCGTGAATTTTGCGATCAGCACAACGTAAAATACGATATCTGCGGCAAATTGTTAGTCGCTACTAATGCCGTTGAGAAACAGCGTATGGAAGCGCTATGGGAGCGAACCGCTGCCAATGGTTTGGAGCGAGAATGGCTAGAGGCTGATGCGCTAAAAGAGCGCGAGCCTAATATCTCTGGGGTAGCGGGTATTTTTGTACCTTCAAGTGGCATCGTCAATTATGCCGAGGTTACTCAAGCGATGGCCGCTGAATTCGAGCGTTTAGGGGGTGAAGTTCATTATGGCAGCTGCGTCACTGGTCTTGATGAGCGTACCAACGATGTTGTGGTGACCACGCAAAATGACACGTTCACCAGCCGTTACTTGGTGTCTTGTTCAGGACTGATGGCTGATCGGGTGATCCGCATGCTGGGGCAAGACCCTGGCTTTACGATTTGTCCGTTTCGCGGCGAATATTACTTGCTGCCAGAGCGCCATAACCGAATTGTTAATCATCTGATTTATCCCATTCCGGATCCTACCATGCCGTTTTTGGGCGTACACCTGACGCGCATGATTGATGGCACGGTGACGGTTGGCCCCAATGCGGTGCTGGCGTTGAAGCGCGAAGGCTACCGTAAAAAGGATATGTCGCTGACCGACATGGGTCAGATATTCACCCATCCGGGCATCTTGAAAGTGTTAGGCAAGCACCTAAAGCCTGGGTTGCTTGAGATGAAAAACTCGCTCTACAAGCGCGGTTATTTGTCTTTAGTGCGCAAGTATTGCCCTAGTCTAACGGCAGAAGACTTAACACCTTATCCTGCGGGGGTGCGGGCTCAGGCGGTGTCGAATGATGGCAAACTGGTGGATGATTTTCTATTTGTTAATACGCGGCGCACCGTCAACGTAGGCAATGCGCCTTCTCCTGCGGCGACCTCGGCGTTACCAATAGGAGCGCATATTGTGGAACAGGTAAAAGGGCTGCTGAGTGAGTAGTGTTGTATGAGTAGTGTTGTATTAGCATCTCACGCTAAAGCCGTGCTAACTTCTTTGCACCGTTTCTACTTGCCGTTTACGGTAACCAGAAGCAGAGGGGCTTGACGCCCCCTTATCGTCAACCCTACTTAATAAGTCCAAAAAGGACGTAGGAAATGCTCATGAGAACTCTAAAATATACAGTGGCAGCATCTATGTTAGCCGTCGCACTGCCCGCCAGTGCGCAGCAGCTCTCTATTGCGACTGGTGGTACCGGCGGGGTTTATTATCCAATCGGCGGTGGCTTTGCTGAAATGATTAATAACCATATTGAAGGCGCTCAGGCGACCGCTGAGGTTACCGGTGCCTCCGTCGAAAATATGGGCCTAATTATGCGTGGCGATGCCGATTTGGCACTCGCGCTCGCGGATACGGTTTATCAGGCTTATAACGGCAGCGGCGACTTTGAAAGTCGCCAGATTGAAAATACCCGCGCGCTGGCGTCTGTTTACCCCAATGCAGTACAGCTAGTGACGCTAGCCGAGTCGGATATCCAAACGATTGCTGATCTTGCCGGTAAGCGCGTTTCTGTTGGTGCGCCGGGTAGTGGTACCGAACTCAATGCGCGTGCCGTACTGGAAGCCAATGGCATTAGCTACGACGACTTTACTCCTCAGCGCCTCAACTTTAACGAAACTGCTGATGCCATTCGTGATGGCGATATCGATGCCGGTTTCTGGAGCGTTGGGCCGCCAACCAGTTCCATTCTTAACCTTGCGGCTACCCGTGATATTCGTTTAATCGGTCTTTCTGATGAAGAAGTTGCTAACGCCCAGGAAGCAGAAGCAGTGTTCGCGCCCTATCAGCTGGCAGCGGGTATGTATGACGGCATGGATGAGGCCATTCAGACCATTGGTATTCCCAATGTCTTGGTGGTGAATTCTGATATGGATGAAGAGCTTGCCTATCAGTTGACTCAGCTGCTGTTCGAGAATACTGACGAGCTGATCGCTGTTCATCCTGCTGCCAACGACACCACGATCGAGTTCACCATGAACTCTACGCCAGTGCCGTTACACCCGGGTGCCATCCGCTATTTTGAAGAAGTTGGTGCTGATATTCCCGATCGTCTGCGCCCTTAACGGTTGAAGGTTCTGTTAAAGAACGCTGCCATAAGGACATAGCCATGCAGTGGCAACAACGACTGATGGTGCTCCTTGTTGCATGTCTACCGCTCGCCGAAGTGGGGGCTTCCCCCGCTTCGGCGATTGCGTCTATGCGCTTAGTCATTGTGACCGAAGAGGGCGCTACTCTGGTGAATCAAGCAGTGCCTAATGGCGGTCGCTGGTGCATTCAATGGAAGCACTCTGTTGAGCACTTTACGGTACTTGACTGCTATCGCAATGTGGCTGGTGTGATGCAGCTAGAGCGTAGCCATCAACCTGATTTTGCCGCCGGGCTTGGGCATGTTTTTGGCCGTGGGGTGCAGGTGTCAGACGGTGAGGGCGGTTACTGGATTAACGCCATTAATGAGCCAGTTGCCAACAACCGCTATGTGTTAAGAGTGGGCTCCCCTGCGGTTAACCATCAAGTGGTGTGGCCAGGTGATGAACGCTCATCGGTGAGTTTAAGTGAGGTCGCCGCTGGGCAACGTGTCATCCTTCAATTAATTGCCCCCGACGCCGCCCCAAGTGAATAAAAACGACATTAGTTAACGCTTCCGAGGACTTCATGAACGATTCCACTCCACCGCCGGTTGTGATGCCCGGCGCGAATGCGATGCAGCCCCGCATTGTACTGTGGTGTATCACCGCGGTTGCGGTGGGCCTTTCTCTGTTTCAGCTTTACTCTGCGGGAATCCAGCCCCTGGGGCTTTTCTACCAGCGCAGCATCCACTTAGCACTGATTATGCTATTGGCCTTTTTGATGTTTCCAGCGTTTGGGCCGAAGCGGAAGCGCGGTGTTTTAGGTTGGGGGATCGATTGTCTATTTTTAGCCGGCGCGATGATCACCGGTGGTTACTTAGTATTTAATCTAGATGCGATTTTTAGCCGTGCCGGCTTTTGGAACGATACCGATATATTAGTGGCTTGCATTGCCACGGTGACGGTACTTGAGGCAAGCCGTCGTGCCGTTGGGTTTGGTATGACAGTGATTGGCCTGCTTGCCATTATCTACGCGTTTGCAGGACCTCGTGGCGAGCTGCCATGGCTAGGTGAATGGATGCCCGGCATTTTAGAGCATCGCGGCTATACCTTGGAGCGCATTGCAGGACAGCTCTATTTAGGGCAAGAGGGTATCTTTGGTTTGCCGCTGGGTGTTGCGGCAACCTATATTTTTATATTCGTGCTATTTGGGGCTTTTTTAGAAAGCACTGGTGCGGGTAAGTTTTTTATCGATATGGCGTATGCCGCCACGGGTCGCCAACGGGGTGGCCCCGCAAAAGCTGCTGTGCTGGCGTCTGCGGGAATGGGCTCCATTTCAGGTAGTGCGATTGCCAACGTGGTGACCACTGGGGCATTTACCATTCCGCTGATGAAAAAGCTGGGCTATCAGCCGAAGCAGGCGGGTGGGATTGAAGCCGCAGCATCGACCGGTGGGCAAATTATGCCGCCGCTGATGGGCGCAGGTGCCTTCTTAATTGCCGAGTACACCAATACGCCTTATTTAGAAATCGTCAAAATCAGCATTTTGCCAGCGATAATGTACTTTGCGACGGTGTATCTGTTTGTGCATATTATTGCTTTGAAGCAGGGCATGCAGGGGTTAGCAAAAAGTGAGCTGCCGCAGATGCGTCAGGTGATGAAAGATGGCTGGCACTTCCTGCTGCCACTGGCAGTATTGGTGTGGCTGCTGGCAATGAGCATGTCGCCAATGCGCGTGGGTTATTACGCAGTGGTCACCATTATCGCCGTGGCCGTTCTCCGTTATGCACTGTGGTACTTCTTTATTGCCCCCAAGCAAGGGCAGCCAGTCACCGTTAGCCGCACTAAAGGCGTGGTGTGGGCAGGGCTAGTTAAACTGGTTCAAGGCTTAGAGCTTGGCGCGCGTAATGCCGTTGCTGTTTCCATGGCGTGTGCCGTAGCAGGGATTATTGTTGGCGTAGTGGGCCTGACAGGGCTTGGCCTTAAATTCTCCTCCATGATGCTGGCTTTCTCTGGCGGCAACCTAGTGTTGGCGCTAGTGATGGTACTGCTGGCAAGCTTAATTTTGGGGATGGGGTTGCCGGTAACCGCCAGCTACATTGTCTTGATTGTGCTGGTGGGCCCAGCGCTGACCGCTGAATTTGGGGTGCCGCTATTGATCGCCCACTTAGTGGTGTTCTGGTATTCCCAAGATTCTAATGTGACTCCACCTATCGCCCTGGCAGGCTTTGCAGGGGCAGCGATTGCAGGTAGTAAGCCGATGGAGACTGGCTTCCAAGCTTGGAAGTTTGCTAAAGGGCTCTACCTGATTCCGCTGTTTATGGTCTTCAACCCAGAGATCATTGTGGGTGGGCCAGTGTTGGTGGTGGTGTGGAATGCACTGATTGCTATCTTGGCACTGTGCGCGTTTGCTGCAGCACTGGAGGGCTACTTATTCACTAAAATGTCCTTGCTGCCGCGTTTGGCGATTGGTGGCGCTATTGTTGGGGTCTTCTACCCTAGTCTGTTAACTGAAATTGCTGGGGTGGCAATAATGATGGTCGCGATTGGTGCCAATTGGGTCGCCTGCAAGCAAGAGTCTCAGCCAGTGAACGGTTAATCCAAGAGCTTTAATACTCACCATGAAAAAGCCCGGCGACCATTAGGCCGCCGGGCTTTAACATTGAGAAGGCTGAGATTAGAAAATTGACTCAGCAGTACCAGATCCCTGAGAACCACTGACTTCTTCTAGTTCACGACTGATACGACGTTGCTGAAAGCCAGGAAGGTGGTCGCGGTGGAAGAGTTCCGAAATGCCTCCCGATTGACCATCCTGCAAGCGGCGGCCAGTGGTTGGGTCGATACGGGCACTGACGATAGTTTCTGGACGTTCGGGTAACGCTGAAGGCGTACCTTCTAATGCATCACCCATAAAATCTACCCAGATAGGAAGAGCGGCATTGGCGCCATACTCAGCAATAGTTTCATTGCTGTCTTTGCCTACCCACACAGTGGTCACTAAGTCGCTGTTAAAGCCAGCGAACCATGCATCACGCTGGCTATTGGTGGTGCCTGTTTTGCCAACAATATCATCGCGGTTCAAGCTTAGTGCGCCTCGTCCTGTGCCCGAGGTAATAACGTCGCGCAGCATATCGCGCAGAATATAGACAGCCGCAGGATCGGCTACTCGAGGAGCAACAGGGTACTCTTTGCCGTCGATTTCAACAGTTTCTTGCCCTTCAGCACAGCTAGGGCAAGCAACCTGGGGCGTTGCCTCATCCACTAGTTCCTCATCATCGTTACGCGTGACGCGTTCAATGAACCATGGTGCGACCTGGAAGCCGCCGTTGGCAATTACGGAGTAGGCGTTGGTCATTTCCATGGGGGTTAAGGTAGCACTGCCTAAAGCAAGTGACAGCCCACGTGGCAAGCGGCTGGGAGAGAAACCAAACCCTTCTAAATAGCTAATAGTATGGTCTAGACCCATGGCTTGTAGTACACGAATCGTGACTAGGTTGCGCGAACGAGCAAGCGCGGGGCGCAAGCGCATTGGACCTTGGAAATCCCGGCTTGAATTGACCGGACGCCATAAGGAATTACTGCCGTCATCGAGTACAACTGGGGAATCATTAACCACGCTTGCCGCATTCATTTCGCCATTTTCTAGGGCAGCAAGATAGATAAACGGCTTAAAAATAGAGCCTGATTGGCGCTGGGCTTGAACGGCGCGATTGAACTTGCTGGCATTGAAATCAAACCCACCCTGTAAGGCCAAAATAGCGCCGGTGCGAGGATCTTGGGCAACCAAAGAACCTTCGGCATCGGGCCGTTGCGATAGGCGAAGTGTTTCGTCCTGGTTTTCAACCACTCGAATCAGGTCACCACGAACAGCAATCTGCTCTGCGCTACTTGGTTCTGCACCGCGACTGCGTGGGCTTAAATAGGGGCGTGCCCAGCTTAGGCCGCTCCATTCGATTGTACGCAGCTCTCCGCCACGGGTAAGTACCTGCATCTCACGACCACTGCTCTCAACCACAATGGCTGGCTGGAGGAGGCCATAGTTGGGCGTGCGCTCTAACACCTGTAACCAGTTACTAACATCACCATCCACCCCTTCAACTTGTGTTTGGCTGCGCTCGGCGGCTTGGCGGGCGGTTTCGCGAATTTCGGGTGATTCTGATAATTCTTCCTCTAGCCCGAGGGTAGCGGTTTGCTCTTGAGCTTCAACCAAGCTGGCAGCGATATCCTGCTGTTCTGGCCCACGCCAGCCGTGGCGTAGATCGTATGCCAATAAGCCGTTTGCCAGAGCTTGGTGCGCATAGGGCTGTAGCGTGCTATCAATCGTGGTGTAAATACGATAGCCACCGGTATATGCCGCATCGCCAAAGCGTTCCATAGCAAATTGACGGGCCATCTCTGAAACATAAGCCGCATCTACTTCGGTTTGGGTGTAATGGCGACGTGCAGTAACAGGCTCTTGCACCGCTGCTAGATAAATATCGTTTTCAATAAGACCAAGCTCGCGCATACGGAATAAAATCCAGTTGCGACGAATGAGCGAACGCTCGGAATTAGCTAGCGGGTTAAAAGCGGAAGGCGCTTTAGGAAGACCGGCAATCATGGCCGTTTGAGCTAGCGTTAGCTCTGCCAGCGGCTTGTCGTAATATGTTTCAGAGGCTGCAGCGATACCATAAGCGCGATTACCGAGGAAGATCTTGTTGACGTAAAGCTCGAAAATCTCCTCTTTATCAAGAATCTGCTCCATTTGCAGAGCCAGAAGAATCTCGCGAATTTTGCGAGTAAACGTCTGGTCAAGCGTCAACATATAGTTGCGCGCAACCTGCATCGTGATGGTCGAGCCGCCGGATTGGATAGTTCCGCCACTCTGGGCTAACTCTACCGCCGCCCTTGCAATGCCGCGAGGGTCAACGCCAGCATGATCAAAGTAATTGGCATCTTCCGCCGCGATCAGTGCGTTAATCATGTCCTGGGGAATATCAGCAAAGTCGACAGGCATGCGGCGTTCTTCGCCAAATTCACCAATGAGCTTGCCGTCATTGGTGAAGATGCGAAGCGGTGTATGTAGTTCAAAATCCTGCAGCTGGCGCACATCAGGTAGGCCAGGTGAGAAATAAATAGCAGCACCCACCACTGCCAATACGGTAGCACCAATAAGCGCAACGATCAGTGAAAACAGTGACAGGATGAGGGTTCGAAAAAACGTCATGAACAGAGTACACCCGTGGAAATGAGAATAGACACGGTATCCAAACGACCGTATCACGCAATTGGCTGCCATTATAGGAAGGGGAAGCAGCGGTCACCAGTGTTGATATGCCGTAATGCCATTCGCGTGTGACTGAGGTGAAAATCATGTAATCTCGAAACTTGCACGTTAGGCAGGCGGAGCCGAACCCAAGATGCGCTTACTCACACCCCGTAAAGGGTTGATTGGCGTCGATATTACATCGGCGACCGTCAAGCTGTTAGAGCTCAAACAGTATAACGATAACTATCAAGTAGAAAGCTACGCTGTTCGTCCATTGCCAGAAGGCGCGGTGGTTGAAAGGCGCATCCGCGACATTAATGATGTGGCAAATGTGCTTAGGCGTGCTGTGGAGCACGCAAAGCCCTCTACGCGAAAAGCGGCGGTGGCTGTACCAGCGAGTGCCGCTATTACTAAAACACTGACCTTTCCTGCTTCGCTAAGCGAAGAAGAAATTGAAGAGCGAATAATCGCCGAATCTGACCGCCATATTCCTTTTCCGTTCAGCGAAGTGGCATTTGATTTTCAATGCCTCGGTCCCGCTCCTTTTGATGAGGACAAGCAAGAGGTTATTTTAGTGGCGTGTCGCCAACAAGATGTGACCCAGCTTACCGAAACATTAGAACGTGCTGGGCTGGAACCTGCTGCAGTCGACGTAGAAACATTTGCGATGGAGCGTGCGCTGGCCGAGTTACGCCGGCAACTAAACGTCGCAAACGATCCAACTGCGTGTGTGGGGTTAGTTGATATCGGGGCGAATATGAACGCTTTTCACGTGGTACGGGGCGGGCACATTGTGTATAGCCGCGATACCGTGTTTGGTGGACGTCAGTTAACCGATACGATTCGTGAGTATTACCACATGAGCATAGAAGAGGCTGGTTTTGCTAAAAAGCGTGGCGGGCTACCTAGTGATTACCAAGAGAAAGTGCTCACTCCATTTTTAGAGACGGTGGTGCAACAGGTAGGACGGTCATTGCAGCTTTATTATACCGCTGGTCGTCAGCATGAGGTTCAACATATTGTGTTAGCAGGTGGTTGTAGCGTTATTCCGGGCCTTGCAGAGCGTATCGCTGACGATAGTGGTATGTCGGTAACTATCGCTAAACCGTTTCAGCGTATGCGCATCAATAAACGGATTAATAAAGAAGCGTTAAGCAATGACGCACCTGCGATGCTAACGGCGGGCGGATTGGCAATGCGAGTTAGCCAATGAGTATTAATATCAACCTTTTGCCATGGCGTGAAGTACGGCGAGAAAGGCGCACGAAGAAGTTTTACGGCGTTATGTTATTGATGCTAGTGGCAGGTGCTGCGTGTGGGCTAGGCATCTTGTACATATATCAGCAGCAATTGGCTGCTCAGCAACAGCGTAATGCTTATATTTCTACCTATATTGAGCAGCTCAACATTGAAATTTCCGATGTGCAGCGCTATCAGGGTGATACGGAACGTTTAGGTGAGCAGTTAGCGTTGTTTCAAACGCTTAATTCCGAACGTATGAGTACAGTAAGGCTGTTTAATGATATTGCCGCTAGCGTTGCCGATGGTGTGGTGTATCAACGTATGACACGCAGCGGAGAGCTCGTTAGCCTTTCCGCGGTCGCCAGTAATGAGCGTCAAATTTCTGAGCAGTTACGACAAATTGCAGATATGCCTGGGTTGGGTGTACCGCTATTTTCTGAGGTTGCCAGCGGCCAAGATGACACACGGCGTGTTTTTCAGTTTGAAGTGATGCAGCAGCCTCTTAGTGACGCTGTTTCCCTGGAGGCTGCGCTATGATGGTTAACCGTGGACAGATTAACCGAGAGTGGCAACGTCTGCGCAATCTTGATTGGCAGACGTTGGATGTTAAAGAAGCCGGCGAGTGGCCCGGGCTGCTGAAAGCTCTACTAGGACTATTTGTTTTTTTAATTTCTTTTTTAGCTATTAATTGGTGGTTCGTGGGCGAGTCGCGTGACTTACTTGCCGCGGAACAGCGTCAAGAAGAGCGACTGTTAGTCGAGTATCGACGCAAAGCCTCTGAAGCTGCCTTTTTGCCAGATATACGTAGTCAGTTGTCGATTCTTGAAGAACAGATGGTGCAGATGCAGGCAATGTTGCCTACCAGCGCAGAAATACCTTCTTTATTAGATAGCATCAGCGACGCTGCCATTGAGAACCGGTTGACCATTGAGACTATTCGTTTAAGGCCTCCGGTGAGCAATACCCACTATATTGAGCACCCTTTCGATATCCAGGTGCGAGGGGGTTACCATGCGTTGGCGCAATTTGTCTCGGATATTAGCGATCTAGCGCGAATTATTACTCAACACGACTTAACACTCTTGCCTGTTGATCAGAGCGGTGACACGCTACGAATGACGCTACTTGCACGCACATATAGCTACAAGACAGTATCGGCAGAAGGGGGCAGCACGCCATGAAGCGCTTGTTATGCCTGCTGCTGTGTAGTGTCGGCTTATCTGGTTGCAGCGATCCTCAATTAGGCCAGCTAGACCAAACACTTTCAGAAATACGCCGTGCTCCTGGTGGGCAAGCGCCGGAGATAGTTAAGAAATTACCAGAGTACCAGTCGCTTGATTACCGTTTTAGCGATGCACGCAGTCCTTTTTTAGCGCCTGAAGGCGTTCGCGAAAATGCGTTGCAGGTGGAGCAGGTCATGAGTGAACTTGCCCCCGATCAACAGCGCACCCAAGAGCCGTTGGAACGTTTTCAGCTTCAGACATTACGCTTAGTCGGTACGCTGCGTATGGGAGGGCAGCAAGTCGCATTAATTGCCCCTCCTGAGGGAGACATTGTTAGCGTACGAGAAGGTAATTATCTAGGCACCAACCATGGTCTTATTAACCAGATTGGCCCACAGGAAATCAGTATTGTTGAACGCGTTTTCAGCCCTCAGCACGGGTGGCAAGAGCGGCAGGCAACGCTCACCCTCGAGGAATAATTTTTTTACTTGTTACCGGATATCCCCCTATGGTCGTCACATTTCGCCAAATTTTACTGTTATTGATAGCCTTCGTGCCGTCGCTCGGCATGGCTTCAGTACTTACCGATTTAGATGTGCGCCAAACCAATAACGGTAATGTAGAGTTAGTGTTGCAGTTCAGTGGCGGCGTTGCCCAGCTAAGAGGCTATCGGTTAGACGCACCTCCTCGTCTAGCGCTTGATTTAGCCGATACACAGAGTGCCGTTGCCCAACGCCGTATTGCCGTTAGCCGTGGTGGTGTTGAGCAGGTGACCGTGTTGGAGGGCAGTGGGCGAACGCGTCTCGTGGTTGATTTGAATGAATCCCTTGATTACACCTCTCGTGTAGTCGGAGATCAGCTAAGAGTCACCTTCGTCTCAGGAAACTCCGCGTCTATGCCAGCATCGCAGGCTACTCAGCCGCCCAACCAAGGGCCCCGTGTTGAAAATATTGATTTTCAGCGTGGCGAGAATGGCGCGGGACGTGTTTTGGTGACATTTAATCGCGATGGTGTAGTGACTAACCTGCGTGAAGGGAGCGGAGGCAGTGTATTGGTAGAACTGAGGGACATTGACCTGCCCGATGCGCTTAACCAAGTTTATGATGTCACCGATTTCGCGACACCCGTTACTCGTATTACTCCCTTTGTTGGGCAGCGTGATGTGCGACTTGAACTGCAAATGAATGGCCCTTACGCGATGATTTCATCGCAAAATGGACGTACGCTGGCAGTTGAGATTCAGCCAGTCAGTCAAGCATCACAGCAGGAGCGAGAGCAACAAGGGGAGTCGTTTACTGGAGAGCGATTAAGCCTTAATTTTCAAGATATTGAAGTACGTGCAGTACTGGCTACCTTGGCAGAGTTTACTGGTCTCAATCTAGTGGCCAGCGATAGCGTTGCTGGTCGTATTACGCTTAATTTGAACGATGTTCCCTGGGATCAAGCATTAGCGCTGATCTTGCAAAGCCAAGGGCTTGCAAGCCGTGAACAGGGTAATGTGATCGTAGTAGCGCCAGCTAGTGAACTGGCGGCGCTTGAACGGCAAGAGATAGAAACACGCAACCAGCGCCAAACGTTGGCACCCTTAGTCACTGAATTTATCGAAGTAAAGTACGCGCGCGCTGAAGACCTTGCCCAACTGTTGCGTGGTGGTGATGGCTTTGGTCTGTTAACCGATCGAGGGCGAGTTAGTATCGATCAGCGTACCAACACGCTACTGGTACAAGATACCGCAGACCAGGTGCGCGATATTATTCGCACGTTAGATCGCTTGGATGTGGCCGTGAGGCAGGTGCAAATTGAAGCAAGAATTGTTATTGCTCGAGATACCGCCTCACGGGAGCTGGGTATTAACTGGGGGGCGTCAACTACGGGAGGCTTCCAGCAAGATAGCAACGGCGTTTTTGAAAGACGAGATGTAAACCCTAACAGTCTCAATCGAGCCCAAGCGGGTCTGGCGGTTGATTTAGGATCCACGGCAGCGTCCAATACAGGGTTTAGCTTTGGCTATCTTTCTGGTGATATTTTGCTGGATTTAGAGCTAAGAGCGCTGGAAAGTGAAGGTAAAAGCCAAACAATTTCTCAGCCCCGAGTGATCACTGCCAACCAACGTACTGCTATTATTCGTCAAGGTGAAGAACGTGCTTTCCAGAGCGTAGATGCTCAGGGGAATCCTGATACAGAGTTTAAGGAGGCCGAGCTTTCCTTGG
This sequence comes from Halomonas qaidamensis, assembly GCF_025917315.1. NCBI lineage: Bacteria > Pseudomonadati > Pseudomonadota > Gammaproteobacteria > Oceanospirillales > Halomonadaceae > Halomonas > Halomonas qaidamensis. The sequence goes on from NZ_CP080627.1 coordinate 736,986, forward strand.
AAGTAACACCACAAATCACTCCGGATAACCGCATCATTATGGATTTAGTGATTAAAAACGATAGTTTCCGGGAAAGTGAATTTGGTGGTGAGCCGCCAATTGATACGAACCAAATAGAAACCCAAGTGCTGGTTGATAATGGGCAAACGGTAGTGCTGGGCGGTATTTTGACAACAGAACAGTTGAGCCAAATAGCTAAAACACCGCTGCTTGGGGATATCCCTTTGCTTGGGCGACTGTTTCGCTATACCGAAGAGAGCAATGAAAAGGTAGAGTTATTGGTCTTTATTACTCCACGACTACTTGATGATGGTTTGGCGGTTCGCTGATGCAAGAATTACCCAATATTTTTTTAATTGGCCCCATGGGGGCTGGCAAGAGCACGATAGGTCGCTTGCTCGCGGCTGAATTATCGCGCTCGTTTTTTGACAGCGATCACGCCATACAAGACCGCTGCGGCGCGGATATACCTTGGATTTTTGACGTTGAAGGTGAGCCTGGCTTTCGGCTGCGTGAAAGCCAGATGATTGACGAGCTGACTCAGTTGCCGAACGTGGTGGTAGCGACCGGCGGTGGAGCGGTGCTACGTGAAGAAAATCGCCGTGCTTTACGTGAACGCGGTACCGTCGTTTATTTACTGACCACCGTTGACCAGCAGCTGAAGCGGACTGCCAAAGATCGCAACCGCCCGTTATTACAGTGTGATAATCGTGAACAAGTACTGAACGATATGTTTGCCACACGGGATCCGCTGTATCGAGCGACCTCCGATATTACGGTGCGAACTGATCGGCGCAGTCCACGTGCGGTGGTCAACGAAATTCTGCGTCGTGTCCATCGTATGGTGGACCCTTTGGAAATTGCGCGGGCCCAAAGCAAAAAGGTATCACAATGACTGAAACAATAAACGCCCAGCGCACACTCACCGTCGCGCTAGGCGAACGTAGCTACCCAATACATATTGGCGTTGGGCTGCTTAAACGTGCCAACGTCTTAGTGCCTTATCTTGCTGGTCAGCAGGTGATGGTTGTGACCAATGAGACTATCGCACCGCTTTATTTAGAATCGCTTTGCGCCAGCCTACCGGATCATTTAGATGTTCATACCGTGGTGTTACCTGACGGCGAACAGTACAAAAGCATTGAGCAGGTAAGCCGGATTTGGGATGCGCTGTTAGAGGCGGGTTTCAACCGTCGCTGTACGCTGATTGCTTTAGGTGGTGGTGTGATTGGCGATATGGTCGGTTATGCAGCAGCTGCTTATCAGCGTGGCGTTGCTTTTATTCAGGTGCCTACCACGCTACTTTCTCAGGTTGACTCCTCGGTAGGTGGGAAGACCGGCGTTAATCACCCGCTGGGTAAGAATATGATTGGCGCGTTTTGGCAGCCGAAAGCAGTCATCGTTGATATCAATACTTTGACCACACTGCCTAGTCGTGAGCTTTCTGCAGGCTTGGCAGAGGTAATCAAGTACGGGTTAATCCGTGATGAGCGTTTCTTGGGCTGGCTAGAAGAGAATATGCAGGCGCTACGTGGTGTTGAGCCTTCGGTAATTGCTGAAGCGATTGCCCAAAGTTGCCAAATTAAAGCTGACATTGTGGCGGAGGATGAAACTGAGCAGGGCGTTCGTGCGCTGCTAAACCTGGGGCATACCTTTGGGCATGCCATCGAAGCGCATCAGGGTTACGGTAACTGGCTACATGGTGAAGCTGTGGGAGCGGGTATGGCGATGGCGGCAACGCTCTCTCATCAGCTTGGTTGGATTGATAGCAATGCCCTCGCGCGTGCTAAGGCAGTTATTGAAAGCGCCGGATTACCACTGGCGGCACCTGCCGGAATGACAGTAGATGACTTTTTAGCTCGTATGAAGCTGGATAAGAAGAATATTGATTCCCGCCTACGTTTGGTGCTACTCAATGCCCTAGGAGACGCCTGTGTAAGTGATGCCACGCCGCCTGATATGCTGCGTGAGCTACTTCACCACTTTCCGCGCAACTAAATAATAAAGCGTATTGTTAAACGCTATAGGCTGGCAGTATTGATAACTGACATTACTGGTCAATAGTGCTGACAGGAAGTATTAATAAAAAAGCTATACGGAAAACCCACCTTCGCGTGGGTTTTTTGTTGCCTGGTTGTCAAGTGAGGATCATTTTGTATGTAATCCGCATGCCTTATGCGCTATCGGCATGGGGTTTTTGAGCGATTTGATACTAAAGTTTAATATTGTGTTGGCATCGTTGAAATAACGTTTTGCTGCATTGCAAGTGGTTGAAGTTAATATATTTTTCCATTCAGTGCGAATGCAAATGCAGGATTTGACGAGGTTTTTTGAAGATTTGCGGGTTCTGGGTGATTGCGCTACACACCGGCAAATCGCTATGCTGGGCGACCATTTCTTAAAGCAGTGAAGGCGAGAAGTGCCTGTTTTCAAGCAGGCAGTGGAATACTAAAAAAAGAAAAACTCGTCAATATATCATCAAAACACTGCTAAAAAAACACACGCTGACTAGAGGCACGCCCATGAATAGAGGTCTTCACCAGCCTGGCGAGTTTCGCGATAACTGCGGCTTTGGCCTTATTGCTCATATGGAAGGGCAGGCCAGCCACGACTTGCTGAAAACGGCTATTGAATCACTTACCTGTATGACCCATCGCGGCGGTATTGCGGCAGATGGCAAAACCGGTGACGGTTGCGGCTTACTGCTGAAAATGCCGGTGCAATTCATGCGTGCTGCCGCGAAGAAGGCGCTTGATGCGGAGCTTGGTGAGCGTTTTGCTGTGGGCGTTATTTTTTTACCAGATGACGATACGCGTGCAGCTCATGCTAAAGAAATCCTTGAGCGCGAGCTAAACAGCCGCGGCTTGGAGATACTGGGCTGGCGCGTAGTGCCCACCGACTCTAGCGTGTGTGGTCCTATGGCGCTGGACTGTCTGCCGCGTATTGAGCAGCTGTTTGTTCAGCCAGCTAGTAGTGGAAATTTAGGTAGTGAACGCTTCGATGTTGATCTGTTTATGGCGCGACGCTATGCAGAGCAAGCGCTACGTAGCGATGAAGACTTTTATGTTGCTTCACTCTCATCAGAGGTTGTTTCCTATAAAGGCCTAGTCATGCCGGAAGATTTGCCGGCGTTCTACAAAGACTTAAATGACCCGAGCCTGGAAACCGCTATTTGCGTGTTCCATCAGCGTTTCTCTACTAACACCGCACCGCGCTGGCCGCTGGCCCAGCCATTCCGCCTGCTAGCGCACAATGGTGAGATCAATACGATTGAAGCCAACCGCGGCTGGGCGAATTCCCGCAAAGCCAATTTCGTTAATGAACGTCTGCCTGATATTGCTGAGCTTGACGAAATCGTCAATACCACTGGCTCAGACTCCTCAAGCATGGATAACATGCTGGAAGTGCTGCTGACTGGTGGTATGGAGCTGCATCGTGCGGTGCGCATGATGGTACCGCCTGCTTGGCAAAACGTTGAGACCATGGACGCTGAACTGCGCGCGTTTTATGAGTACAACTCCATGCACATGGAGCCTTGGGATGGCCCGGCGGGCGTGGTGATGACTGACGGCCGTCAAGCTGTTTGTATGCTCGACCGTAACGGCCTTCGTCCCGCACGTTGGGTGATCACCAAGAATGGTTACATTACGCTAGCGTCTGAAATTGGTACATACGGTTATCGCCCTGAGGATGTTGTCGCTAAAGGCCGCGTTGGCCCAGGCCAAATGCTAGCGGTAGACACTGAAACAGGCGAAGTGTTGCACACCCAGGATATCGATAACCGTCTGAAATCAGCATATCCCTATAAGCGTTGGCTTAAGCAGGAAGCTAATTACCTAGAGTCGGCGCTGACCGAGCTTGCGCGTTTCCAGACGATGGATACCGACGCCCTTAATGTTCAGCAGAAAATGTTCCAGGTGAGCTTTGAAGAGCGTGATCAGGTACTGCGTCCGCTGGCAGAAAGTGGTCAGGAAGCAGTCGGCTCAATGGGTGATGATACGCCTATGGCGGTATTGTCTAGCCGTCCGCGCCTGCTGACGGATTTCTTCCGTCAAAAGTTTGCCCAGGTAACAAACCCGCCGATTGATCCGCTTCGTGAAGCGATTGTTATGTCGCTGGAGACCTGCTGTGGTGCAGAGCTAAATGTCTTTAAGGCAACACCTGAGCATGCTCACCGTTTGATTCTAACGACACCAGTGCTGTCGCCGCGTAAGTTCACTGCACTTATTAATCAAGATGACCCTGCTTTTGCCAGCCATACGTTGTCACTTGGCTATGACCCCGAAAGTAGTAGCCTTCAGCAGGCAGTCACTTTGCTTTGCCAAGAGGCAGAAGCGCAGGTAAATGCGGGCAAAGTGATTTTGGTGTTGACCGATGCTGACCTTCCCAAAGGGCAGTTGCCCATCCAGGCGGCTTTAGCAGTAGGAGCCGTTCACTCTCACCTTGGTCGTTTGGCGCTACGTCCCAATGCCAATATCGTGGTGGAAACCGGCTATGCAAGGGATGCCCACCAAATGGCAGTGCTGTTTGGCGTAGGTGCAACGGCGGTCTACCCCTGGCTTGCTTACCAAGTGATGGCTGACATGCACCGCACCGGTGAGCTAACGGGCAACCCAGCTGATTCACGGGAGAATTATCGTAAAGGCCTGCAGAAAGGGCTGTTCAAAATTCTTTCTAAAATGGGAATCTCAACGCTGGCTTCCTATCGTGGCTCTATGTTGTTTGAAGCGGTGGGGCTATCCGATGAGGTTATGAATACCTGCTTTGTCGGTATGGCATCGCGCATTCAAGGTGCTGGTTTTGCTGAGCTTCAGATGCAGCAAGAGCTGCTAGCGAAAGATGCCTGGATTGCCCGCAAAGGCATTTCTCAAGGCGGCATGCTGAAGTATGTCCATGGTTATGAGTACCACGCTTACAATCCAGATGTGGTGAAGTCGCTTCAGGCTGCGGTGCAAGAAGGCAGCTACGCGAAGTGGAAGCAGTTCGCCCGGTTGGTAAATGAACGTCCGGTCGCGACGATTCGTGATTTATTGACACTAAAACCTGCTGCGACGCCTCTTCCATTAGAGGAAGTTGAGCCAGTTGAAGCGCTTATTCCGCGCTTTGACAGTGCAGGTATGTCGTTAGGTGCACTTTCGCCGGAAGCCCATGAAGCGTTAGCCCAAGCAATGAACGAGGCGGGAGGGCGCTCCAATTCAGGCGAAGGCGGCGAAGATCCTGCTCGCTACGGCACTATTCGCAGCTCGAAAATTAAGCAGATTGCGTCTGGCCGCTTTGGTGTTACCCCGGCCTATTTGGTCAATGCAGACGTGTTGCAGATCAAAGTCGCCCAGGGTGCTAAGCCCGGCGAAGGTGGTCAGCTGCCTGGTGGCAAGGTCAACCAGTTAATTGCTCGGCTGCGTTATTCAGTGCCCGGTGTGACGCTTATTTCGCCACCGCCTCACCACGATATCTACTCGATTGAAGATTTGGCGCAGCTGATTTTTGATCTTAAGCAGGTCAACCCAGAGGCACAGGTGTCGGTAAAGCTGGTTTCTGAGCCGGGTATTGGCACCATAGCTACCGGTGTGGCGAAGGCCTATGCGGATCTGATCACCGTTTCCGGTTATGACGGTGGTACTGCGGCAAGCCCCCTAACCTCTATTAAACACGCGGGATCACCCTGGGAGCTGGGTCTACCCGAAGTTCATCAAGCACTGCGTATTAACGGCCTGCGTGACAAGATCCGTCTACAGACCGATGGCGGTCTCAAAACCGGTCTTGACGTGGTAAAAGCGGCGATTCTTGGTGCTGAGAGCTTTGGCTTTGGTACTGCGCCGATGGTGGCATTGGGCTGTAAGTACCTGCGTATCTGCCACCTGAATAACTGCGCCACCGGTGTCGCAACACAGGATGACTTTCTGCGCGGCGAGCATTTCCGTGGCACTGTCGATATGGTCAAAAACTACTTCCGCTTTATTGCTGAAGAAGTGCGTGAACTGATGGCAATGCTGGGTGTGCGTCAGTTGACTGATCTGATTGGTCGTACTGACCTGCTGGAAGTGTTAGAAGGCAATACTGCGGCTCAGCGTAAGTTGGATCTAACTCCGCTGCTATCAAATGATTTTGTGCCCGCAGAGGCGCCGCAGTTCTGCACCGTGAGCCGTAATGTGCCCCACGATCCAGGCGCCAAGAACCAGGAAGTGCTGGCCGCGCTAAAAGCAGCCATTGAAAGCCAGTCGGGGGGTGAGTTTGATTTCACTATTACCAACTGTGACCGCAGCGTGGGCGCGTTAACCTCTGGTGCGATTGCTAAACGTTACGGTGAAGATGGCTTGGAGGCAGCGCCAGTCAATGCCCGCTTTACTGGGGTGGCTGGGCAAAGTTTTGGGGTGTGGAATGCTCGTGGCTTAAACCTCTATCTCGAAGGCGATGCCAACGACTATGTCGGCAAAGGCATGAACGGCGGCAGTATTGTGATTGTGCCACCCAAGGTAAGTCAGTTTAAGAGCCACAAAACCGCCATTATTGGCAACACCTGTCTGTATGGCGCGACAGGCGGCACGCTGTTTGCCGCAGGAACTGCCGGTGAGCGTTTTGCGGTGCGTAACTCAGGGGCGACTGCGGTGATTGAAGGCGCAGGTGACCACTGTTGTGAATATATGACTGGTGGGTTGGTCTGCGTACTGGGTGAAACTGGCGTTAACTTTGGCGCGGGCATGACCGGTGGGTTTGCCTATGTATTGGATGAAGACCGTACTTTTGTGGATAAGTACAACCACGAGCTGGTCGAAATCCATCGGGTCAATACTGAAGCGATGGAAGCGTATCGTCGTCATCTACGTGAAATGATTGAAGCCTACGTTGCGGCAACAGGCTCCGCGCGAGGCGCGGCGATTCTGGAAGATTTTGGTGACTACGCGCGCCACTTCTGGCTAGTGAAGCCAAAAGCGGCAAGTTTGGGTAGTTTGCTGAATCAATCTCGGCGTCAGCCGGAATAACCGCCAGAGCCTACGCTTCGAGGAGAGAGATCATGGCTAACCGTTTAAACAACGATTTTCAGTTTGTAGATGTGGGTCGTAAAGACCCACAGAAAAAAGCCGCACATACTCGGTCAAAAGAGTTCGCTGAAATTTACGAACCTTTTAAACCCACTGATGCGGCGAGCCAAGCGCACCGTTGCCTGCACTGTGGCAATCCGTACTGTGAATGGAAGTGCCCAGTACATAACTATATTCCCAACTGGCTTCAGCTGGTGGTGGAAGGCAACATTATTGAAGCGGCTGAGCTGTCACACAAAACCAATTCGCTGCCGGAAGTCTGTGGCCGCGTATGCCCACAAGACCGTCTGTGTGAAGGCGACTGTACGCTGAACGATGGCTTTGGTGCGGTTACTATCGGTTCGGTGGAGAAGTACATTACCGACACGGCGTTTGCGATGGGCTGGCGTCCGGATATGTCTAAGGTGGAGTGGACCGATAAGAAGGTCGCTATCGTCGGTGCGGGGCCCGCAGGTCTTGGTTGCGCTGATATTCTGGCACGCAATGGCGTCAAGCCGGTGGTGTTTGATAAATACCCCGAGATTGGCGGCCTGCTTACTTTCGGTATTCCAGAGTTCAAACTGGAAAAGAACGTGATGGAACGTCGCCGCGCTGTCTTTGAAGAGATGGGTGTCGAGTTTCGTTTGAATACTGAGATTGGCACCGACATCGAATTCGACACGCTGCTGCAGGAATACGATGCTGTTTTTCTAGGGATGGGCACCTATAAGTACATGGAAGGGGGCTTCCCCGGCGAAGATTTGCCTGGCGTGTACAAAGCGCTCGATTTCCTGATCGCTAACGTTAATCGCCGGTTAGGCTTTGAAAAAGATCCTAACGATTTTATCTCGATGGAAGGTAAGCGTGTGGTGGTGCTGGGTGGTGGTGATACTGCCATGGATTGTAATCGCACCTCCATTCGCCAGCGCGCTGATAGCGTGATCTGCGCTTATCGCCGCGATGAAGAGAATATGCCGGGTTCACGCCGTGAAGTTGCCAATGCGCGTGAAGAGGGCGTTGAGTTTCTGTTCAACCGTCAGCCGGTTGCGGTGGTGGGCGAAGAGCAGGTCGAAGGGGTTAAGGTTGTGCGCACCCGTTTGGGTGAGCCCGATGAGAATGGCCGTCGTCGTCCTGAAGTGGTGCCTGGGTCTGAAGAGATCATTGCTGCTGACGCTGTCGTGGTAGCGTTTGGTTTCCAGGCAAGTCCAGCGCCTTGGTTTGATGGTGCCAACATCCAGGTCGATGAGCGTGATCGCGTAAAAGCGCCAGAACACGGCCAGTACGCCTACCAAACCAGCAATGAGAAAATTTTTGCCGGTGGCGATATGGTGCGCGGCTCTGACTTAGTCGTGACCGCAATTTATGAAGGCCGCCAAGCTGCTGAGGGGATTTTGGATTACCTGGGGGTTTGATAGTGAGACTGGGGAAGTAAGTCTTAATAGGGCGACTTTCCCGACTTCAGGCCTTCGCGAGGGCGCTGTGAACCCATCCATGGGCGCTACTTTTGTCATCTGACCGCCATGGATGGCGGAAATGCCGGAGGGGAACATTTTCCGGCCATGACAAAAGACCCTCGTTTAGGTCTGACCTCGGTGTCGCCCATCGAGAGCAGTTCAAATTGAGCCTTTAGGCGTACTCTGCTATTCTGTCATCCCATCCTGGTGTGGCTTTCTGTTACGCCTTTTGATCACGTTTCGACAGGTTTTCCATGACACGATATATCTTCGTGACCGGCGGCGTTGTGTCCTCTCTTGGCAAGGGCATCGCGTCGGCCTCGCTGGCGGCGATTCTAGAGGCCCGCGGCCTTAAGGTCACCATGCTCAAGCTCGACCCCTACATCAACGTGGACCCGGGCACCATGAGTCCTTTCCAGCACGGCGAGGTGTTCGTCACCGAAGATGGCGCCGAGACGGACTTGGACTTAGGGCACTACGAGCGCTTTATTCGCACCAAAATGACCCAAGGTAATAATTTCACCACTGGCCGCGTGTACGAGAGTGTGCTGCGCAAAGAGCGCCGTGGTGATTACCTGGGTGGCACCGTTCAGGTCATCCCGCACATTACCGATGAGATCAAGCAGCGTGTCTATGCTGGCGGTGAAGGCTTTGACGTGGCGCTGGTGGAAATCGGTGGTACGGTAGGTGATATCGAATCGCTACCGTTTCTTGAGTCAATTCGCCAGATTCGCAGTGAGCTTGGCGCCAGCCGGGCGATTTACATGCACCTCACGCTGGTGCCGTATATCAAGACGGCAGGCGAGACTAAGACCAAGCCGACTCAGCACAGCGTTAAAGAGCTACGTTCGATTGGTATCCAGCCGGATATTCTGATCTGCCGTAGTGAAGTAGAGTTGGAAGAGAGCGAGCGCCGCAAAATTGCTCTGTTTACTAACGTAGAAGAGCGTGCGGTGGTACCGCTGCAGGATGCCGATACCATATATCGCATTCCGTTGATGCTGCACGAGCACGGCCTGGACGACATTGTTTGCGACAAGCTGCGTTTGGAAGCCGAGCCTGCGGACCTTTCTGAGTGGGTTAAGGTGCTGGACTCCAAGCTGAACCCGCTGAAGTCGGTAAGCATTGCCATGGTCGGCAAGTACATGGAGCTATTGGATGCTTACAAGTCACTTAACGAAGCGCTCATTCATGCGGGTATTCAAGGGCGTATCAAGGTTAATGTCGACTATATCGACTCTGAAGATATTGAGCACCACGGAACCGAACGGCTCGCTGGCAAAGATGCCATCTTAGTGCCTGGTGGCTTCGGCGAGCGCGGCGTGGAAGGCAAAATTCTTACCGCCCAGTTTGCCCGTGAGAACAATATTCCCTACTTGGGGATTTGTCTTGGCATGCAGGTGGCAGTCATTGAGTTTGCCCGCAACGTAGCTGGCTGGAAAGACGCTAACTCTACCGAATTTACCCACGACACCAAGCACCCCGTAGTGGGCTTGATTACTGAGTGGATTAACGCCGAAGGCAAGATCGAGCTGCGCGACGCTGCCTCTGACTTAGGCGGTACGATGCGTCTAGGTGGGCAGATCTGTCATTTGAAAGCAGGCAGCAAAGCCCGCGAAGCCTATGGCGCTGATGAGATTGTCGAGCGTCACCGCCACCGCTTTGAAGTCAATAACCAGTTTATTGATGAGTTGGAGCAGGCGGGCTTGGTTATTTCAGGCAAGAGCGTTGATCAATCCTTGGTAGAGGTGGTCGAGCTGGCTGATCATCCTTGGTACGTGGCGTGCCAATTCCATCCGGAATTTACTTCAACACCGCGCGATGGGCATCCGCTGTTCTCTGGGTTTGTTAACGCTGCTTTAGAGCACAAAACGGCACGCACGCGCGCCCATACAACGACTCAGGAATAAGGGAGAGCGAATGTCTTCCAAGAGCATGTCTTCGGCGTCTCAATCAGCCCTTCCAGAGCGTCATATTAACGTTGCCGGCCTAACCGCCGGCAATTCTTTGCCGCTAATGTTATTAGGCGGCATGAATGTGCTGGAGTCGGCGGCGCTTGCCGATGAAGTGGCGCAGGCCTATGTGAAGGTGACGCAAAAACTCGGGATGCCTTATGTTTTTAAGGCAAGCTTTGATAAAGCAAACCGTAGTTCGATCCACTCTTATCGTGGACCAGGCCTAGAAAAAGGTTTGCAGATTTTAGCGGATATTAAAGCGCGCTATAACGTGCCCATCATAACCGACGTTCATGAACCCTGGCAGGCAGCTCCTGCGGCGGAAGTTGCTGATATTATTCAGCTGCCAGCGTTTCTTGCCCGTCAGACCGATTTAGTGGTGGCGATGGCCAACACCGGCGCGGCGATTAATATAAAAAAACCGCAGTTTCTAGCACCTCACGAAATGCGCCATATCCTTACCAAATTCCAAGAAGCCGGTAACGATCGCCTGATGTTGTGCGAGCGTGGCACTAGCTTCGGCTATAACAATCTTGTAGTGGATATGCTGGGCGTTGGTGATATGAAGCAGACCGGCTATCCGGTGTTTTTCGATGTTACCCATGCCTTACAGCGTCCAGGTGGCCGTGCGGACAGTGCCGATGGCCGCCGTGCCCAAGTAGCCGAACTTGCCCGTGCGGGCGTCGCAGTTGGCTTAGCGGGAATTTTCTTAGAAGCGCATCCAGACCCAGATAACGCTAAGTGCGACGGGCCCTGTGCACTGCCATTGGATCAATTAGAGCCATTTTTGACTCAGCTTTCGCAGTTAGATGCCCTGGTGAAAGGGTTTGCGCCTCTTACCATCCGTTAACCGCGGTAGCAAACTTGGTGTACATTGAACCCCAATCATCCATTAGACTGACAACCAAAGGATACTGTTATGACCAAAATTGTTGAAATCAGCGCGCTAGAAGTGCTTGATTCCCGCGGCAACCCCACAGTTCAGGCTATGGTGCGTCTGGAAAGTGGCGCCGTAGGTGAAGCATGTGCGCCCAGCGGTGCTTCTACTGGCTCCCGCGAAGCGCTTGAGCTGCGCGATGGCGACAAGACACGTTACCTTGGCAAAGGTGTTTTAAAAGCCGTTGAGGCCGTGAATGGCAAAATCAGTGGTGCGTTGTTAGGAATGGATGCGCGTGATCAGCGTGGGCTGGATGACGCAATGTTGGCCCTGGATGGCACTGAAAACAAAGCTAATCTGGGCGCAAATGCCATCCTAGCGGTGTCACTGGCTGCCGCTAAAGCCGCTGCTAATGCGAAAGGTGTGCCGCTTTATGCGCACATTGCCGAGCTTTATGGCCAGCCGGGCCAGTACAGCATGCCGGTACCGATGATGAACATTCTTAACGGCGGCGAGCATGCGGATAATAACGTTGATATCCAAGAGTTCATGGTACAGCCAGTAGGTGCGGCAAACTTCCGTGAAGGCCTACGAATGGGCGCGGAAATTTTCCACGCGCTGAAAAAAGTGCTGTCTGCTAAAGGCCTTTCTACGTCTGTGGGTGACGAAGGCGGTTTTGCTCCTAACTTGGCATCTAACGCAGACGCCCTGGCGATCATTAAGCAAGCTGTTGCAGACGCGGGTTATGCCCTGGGTAAAGACGTCACCTTGGCGCTTGATTGTGCTTCTTCTGAGTTCTACAAAGATGGCCAGTACAACTTAAGTGGTGAAGGTAAAAGCTACGATGCCGAAGGTTTTGCCGGGTACCTGGCGGGGCTTTGTGCGGACTATCCGATTGTTTCCATCGAAGATGGTATGGATGAGTCAGACTGGGCGGGCTGGAAAGCACTGACTGACAAGCTGGGCGAGAAAGTACAGCTGGTTGGCGATGATTTGTTTGTTACCAATACTAAAATACTCAAACGTGGCATCGACGAACAAATTGGTAACTCAATTCTGATCAAATTCAATCAAATTGGCTCGCTGTCTGAAACGCTGGATGCGATCAAAATGGCCCAGGATGCTGGCTTTACAGCCGTCATTTCTCATCGCAGCGGTGAAACTGAAGATACTACGATTGCTGATTTAGCAGTGGGCACTTGTGCAGGCCAAATTAAAACGGGCTCACTATGCCGTTCCGACCGCGTAGCGAAATATAACCGTCTGCTCGTCATCGAAGCCGAATTGGGCAATGTGGTCTACCCTGGCTTGAAAGCTATTAAAGGGCAGTAGGTGGAAATGGGCGTCGGCGTGTAAGAGATATCTCAAAATTTTGTAAGAGATGTCTTACAAATGCCGACGCTAACGACTCAAATGCTTTTTGTAATTTGGGTTTATGTTTTTGATTTTTTTGGTATTTTTAATAACAGGTGAGCCGCAGCGGCTTGCCTGTTGTCGTTTTTGCCCGCTTGAGTTGTGATGGCTTTCTGCCACACTGTATCTAGGACAGGGGAGGCAAGGATGCTTCAGGCAGGATGCAACGGGATGCAGGTCAGATACGCCGGGTGATACAGTGAGGTGAGCCCTGGCAAGGATAGTATCTGAGGAGTTTGACACAGGGAGTGGTCAGAGGAAGTGCTTGGAGCGGGCGGCCTACGGGCCGCCTTTTTTTGTAGCCTGCTCTTTTTATAGCGCACTTTTTTGTAGTCTATTGTTGCTTGATATACCACCAAAATAAAAAAAACCAGCGCGAACGCTGGTTTGAAAAGCTGATTTGAAAAAATAGCGCTTGGGGTTAGCGCTCTAGTTTCTCGAGCTTACCCGTTTTGCCATCCCACTCTTCTGCATCAGGCAGCGGATCTTTTTTCTCGGCAATATTTGGCCATACATCGGCCAGTTCCGCATTGATTTCTATAAACTGCTCTTGGCCATCCGGCAGCTCGTCCTCAGAGAAGATAGCTTCGGCGGGGCACTCCGGTTCACACAGGGCGCAGTCAATACACTCGTCTGGATGAATGACCAGGAAGTTGGGGCCTTCGTAGAAGCAGTCGACCGGACAGACTTCCACACAGTCGGTGTATTTGCACTGGATGCAGTTCTCGGTAACGACAAACGTCATCTTGCTATCCCTCTTGCGGGACCGGGTGTGTCCCGGTCGTGGTCAATAGTTAATGGTTATAAATCGATCGTTTTTTATAAGATAAAACAGTATGGGCGACATTCTAGTGGTGCCCTTACGCGGCGGCAAGCGCTCATGACTTTCTGGTCACTCCATCACAGTAGTTCTCGCCACTGATAGAGCAGAGCTAGCGCTTCTCGAGGTGTTAAATCGTCTATATCGGCCTTACCCAGCGCTTCTACCACTGGGTGTGGGGCGCTAGCAAACAGGTCGTTTTGTTGCGGGGTCGTGGGCTTCCCGTTAGGGCGCTGCAATTCAACCACTTCCTTTTTTTCCAAGGCCACTAGCTTTTCACGCGCCCTGTGGATCACATGACTAGGAACCCCCGCCAGCTGTGCCACCTGTAGGCCATAGCTCTGACTTGCTGGGCCAGCCTCAATGCGGTGCATAAATACGATACTGTCGCCATGCTCGGTAGCGGTCAGGTGAATGTTAGCCACGCCTTCGGCCTGTTCCGGTAGCGCGGTCATTTCAAAGTAGTGAGTGGCAAACAGTGTTAGTGCCCGCGCATCAGCTAAGTACTCGGCACTTGCCCAGGCGAGTGAAAGGCCATCAAAGGTGCTGGTGCCACGGCCAATTTCGTCCATTAATACCAAGCTATGTTCAGTCGCGTTGTGCAGAATATTAGCGGTTTCGGTCATTTCGACCATAAACGTAGAGCGACCGCCTGCCAGGTCATCTGACGAGCCAATACGGGTAAAAATACGATCCACAGGTCCTATTTCAGCGCTATCGGCTGGTACAAAGCTGCCGCTATGAGCCAGCAGCGCGATGAGCGCGGTTTGGCGCATATAGGTGGATTTACCGCCCATGTTGGGACCGGTGATAATCAACATGTGCTGCTCAGGCGTTAGTGTGACATCGTTAGGTACAAACGGTGTGTCGCTAACGTGTTCGACGACGGGGTGTCGTCCAGCAGTAATTTTTAGGCCAGTGGCATCGCTGAGCTGGGGCCTTACCCAGTTGAGTGCCTCGGCACGCTCGGCAAAGGCGCAGAGTACGTCAAGTTCAGCTAACGCCCGCGAGGTGTTTTGCAACGCATGAAGCGCCGCGTTGAGCTCTCCCATTAAGCGCTCATAAAGCCACTTTTCACGCGTGAGTGCTCTGGACTTGGCCGAGAGTGCTTTGTCTTCAAACTCTTTAAGTTCTGGAATGATAAAGCGTTCAGCGTTTTTCAGCGTTTGACGACGGATGTAGTCGGCGGGTGCCTGCTGGGCTTGAGAGCGAGGGAGTTCAATAAAGTAGCCATGAACTCGGTTATAGCCGACTTTTAAATTGGCCAGGCCAGTGCGTTCACGCTCACGCAATTCCAACTGCACTAGGTAATCACCGGCATTTTCAGCCATACCACGGTGTTCATCTAGTTCGGCGTCAAAGCCGTTTGCAATCACGCCGCCATCGCGAATCACCACCGGCGGATTCTCAACCAATGCGCGAGTTAACGTATCCGCTATCTCAGGGTAGGGGCAAATGTGCGGTTTAAGAGCATCTATGGCGCTACCGCTATCAATATCACTTAGTAGTTGCTCAAGTGTGGGTAGAGTTACTAGGGCGTCGCGTAGGCGCGCTAGATCTCGTGGGCGGGCGCTATACAACGCGACGCGGGCTAGGATACGTTCAACATCGCCTACGTCGCTTAATGTCTCACGAAGTGCCATATAGGCGACGTCTATCGAAAGTAACGCCACGCCAGCGTGACGGTTTTCCACGACGTCACGCTGGCGCAGCGGGCGGTTCAGCCAGCGCTTTAATAAACGTGATCCCATCGCGGTGGTGCAGGTGTCTAGCACACTGGCCAGCGTGTTATCGCTGTTGCCACCGAGATTAATATCAATTTCTAGGTTGCGCCGACTGGCCGCGTCAATCACTACGGCTTCATCGCGGTTTTCGACACTAATGGCCGTGACGTGAGGCAGGCGTGAGCGCTGAGTGTCGCGGGCGTAATCGATCAGCACACCCGCAGCGATTAGTGCGGTGGTTAGGTGTGCACAGCCAAAGCCGCGTAAATCCTGAACTTCAAACTGATCGCACAGGCTGCGAGTGGCGCTGTCTAAGTCAAACAACCATTCGCCTTGACGGCGTAGACTGCGCTTTTGAGACCATGCGTCGGGCAGGGTCAAACTTTCGGGTACTAACAGTTCGGCAGGCGATAGGCGGGTTAGCTCTGCCTGCATTTCTGCTTCACTTTCTACTTCAAGGATATTGAAGCGACCGCTGGAAAGTTCCAGCCACGCAAGGCCCCAGCTCTCTTTGCCGGGCGCAACGGCGACCAGCACATTATCGCGGCGGGCATCTAGCAGAGCTTCATCGTGAAGCGTTCCAGGGGTGACGATGCGAACTACTTGCCGGTCAACTGGGCCTTTGCTGGTGGCAGGGTCACCGACTTGCTCGCAGATGGCAACAGACTCACCAGCTGACACTAGACGAGCTAAATAGCCTTCAGCACTATGGTAGGGCACACCTGCCATAGGAATGGGCTTACCACCTGACTGGCCGCGCTGGGTAAGCGTGATATCCAGCAGCATCGAAGCGCGTTTGGCATCATCGAAAAATAGCTCGTAAAAATCCCCCATTCGGTAAAATAGCAGTACCTCAGGGTGATCGCGTTTGATCTTCAGATATTGCGCCATCATGGGCGTGTGAGCGGGGCTGGCCTGTGACATGGGCGTCCTGGTTAAGCGTTGCGCAAGCAGTGTTGGCTTGCGGCATGTTCTTTGGCAGTTACTTTAAGCGATTTCTTTGAGCAATTTCTTTGAGCAATTTCTTTGAGAAAGTTAAACACGGTATTCTACGCTGAACTAAGGTCTCACATGAAGGAGTCACCATGGCACCTAGCGTTTCAAGCCTCAAGAATCTTGACCTATCACTGCTTGCTCAGCGGTTGGGAAAGCTGTGCCAGCAGCTTGGGGTTGACGTTTCCACGGCAGAGTCCTGCACCGGCGGTGGGATTGCCAGCGCGATTACCTCTGTAGCGGGTAGCTCAGCGTATTTTACAGCGGGCTACGTGACCTACTCCAATGCCGCTAAAACGCGTATGTTGAAAGTGCCTGAGGCTGTTATTGAAGCCCATGGCGCAGTCAGCGAACAGGTAGTAAATGCGATGGTTAAAGGCGCTTGTATAGACAGTGGCGCTAGCTTAGCTGTTGCAGTCAGTGGAGTGGCAGGCCCCGATGGTGGTAGCCCAGAGAAGCCTGTGGGTACCGTATGGCTTTCTTGGGGTAGTGCGGAAAGTCAGCAAGCAGCATGCTTCCACTTTTATGGTGATCGGCAGGCCGTGCGCGAGCAGGCCGTGCGTGAAGCATTGGCAGGGCTGGTTGCTCGCTTGATGGCTCAGGCGAAAGACAAGGAAAAGAAATAAACATTAAATATAGTGCTGAGGATTTGTTTAACCGCTAATCTTTGGCATACTACTGGCTAATTATACAGTTTGTAATGAGGAATTTCTGCATGGCTCAGGATGACAACCGCACCAAAGCGCTAAATGCTGCACTTAGCCAAATTGATCGCCAGTTTGGTAAAGGAACTGTTATGCGCCTTGGCGATGCACCGCGCGTGGTGATGCCGTCTGTCTCCACTGGTTCATTGGGGCTTGATATTGCACTTGGCATTGGTGGCCTGCCGTATGGACGCGTATGCGAAATTTTTGGCCCAGAGTCATCAGGTAAAACAACCTTGACCCTGTCAGTTATTGCGCAAGCGCAAAAGCAGGGCAAAGTATGTGCGTTTGTCGATGCAGAGCATGCTCTGGACCCAAGCTATGCAGAAAAGCTCGGTGTTAATCTGGACGACTTGCTGGTTTCCCAGCCTGATACCGGTGAGCAAGCGCTGGAAATTACCGATATGTTGGTACGGTCCGGCGGTGTTGATGTGATTGTGATTGACTCCGTGGCGGCATTAACCCCGCGTGCTGAAATAGAAGGCGAGATGGGCGACTCCCACGTTGGTCTTCAAGCACGCTTAATGTCTCAAGCATTGCGCAAAATTACCGGTAATATTAAAAACGCCAACTGCTTAGTGGTGTTTATTAACCAGATTCGCATGAAAATCGGCGTGATGTTCGGTTCGCCCGAAACGACGACCGGCGGTAACGCGCTTAAATTCTATGCAAGCGTACGTTTAGACATCCGTCGTACCGGCTCTGTAAAATCGGGTGATGAAGTCACGGGTAACGAAACCCGTGTCAAAGTAGTTAAAAACAAGGTTGCCCCCCCCTTCCGTCAGGCGGAGTTCCAGATTCTTTACGGCAAAGGTATTTACCATGCCGGCGAGGTAATCGACCTGGGCGTTCAGTGTGGCTTGGTAGATAAAGCGGGCGCGTGGTACAGCTACAAAGGTAAGAAAATTGGCCAGGGTAAGGCAAACTCGGCGCTATATCTGGAAGAGCATCCTGATATTATGCTTGAGATTGAAACCCAAATTCGCGAACAGTTGTTGGCGAAGCCTGATCCTAAAAAAGAAGAGACAGCGCCCGCGGCAGACGCAGTTGCTGATAGTGATGACGACTTGCTATAAGCTGTTTTAGGATGCTGTTCTCTACACTGAGTGAGCGATATGTTTTCTTCCAGTGGTGAGTTAACGCCACGTGAAGTTGCCGTTCAACTATTAGCTCGGCGCGAGTACTCTCGCGCTGAGCTAACGCGTAAATTGCAGCAAAGATCCTTTCAAGCGGATGCTATTGCTGCTTGTCTAGACGCGTTGCAAGAGCAGAGTTTGCAGTCTGATGAGCGCTTTGCCGAAAGCTTTATACGTTCGCGTATTCTTCGCGGACAAGGTCTTATTCGTATTAAAGGCGAGCTGCGTCAGCGTGGCGTAGATAAAGAAACGTCAGTGACGGCTTTGGAAACCGTAGAAGAGCAAGAAGCTGTGGACTGGTTTGAGTTAGCCCGTGATACCTTGGCTCGACGTTTTACTACACCAGGCGAAACGCCCAAGGATCGTGCTAAGCGTGAGCGCTTTCTTGCCACTCGTGGCTTTGATTTTGAGCAGATACGCTACGCGCTATCCTGCTTGTAATTTCTTTTGGTCAGTCCTTTCTGTCAGTCACTTCCCATTGCTATTTCGCCATCTGTTTTCGTTCTGCCACTAACTGCGGCTTTAGTCGTTTGACAACTGCGTTATAATGCTCCCTTTGCGACCCCAGCGGGTGGCGGCGACAGCGCCCTGGGGCATCATGCTTTCTTGTCACGGATACCCTATGAAAAGCGCAGAGATCAGACAGGCCTTTTTATCTTTTTTTGAAAAGCAGGGGCATACGGTTGTGCCCACTAGCTCTCTTGTGCCGGGCAACGACCCGACACTGCTCTTCACCAATGCAGGCATGGTGCCCTTTAAAGATGTTTTTCTTGGCCGCGACCCGCGTCCCTATGTGCGTGCTACCTCTGCTCAGCGTTGTGTGCGCGCTGGCGGTAAGCACAACGATCTAGATAACGTTGGTTACACCGCGCGTCACCATACGTTTTTTGAAATGTTGGGTAATTTTAGTTTTGGTGATTACTTCAAGCGTGAAGCGATTCGCTTTGCCTGGACATTCCTAACGGAAACGCTAGGCCTGCCCAAAGAGAAACTTTGGGTAACAGTGCATATTAGTGACGACGAAGCAGAGCGCATTTGGAAAGATGAAATCGGCATTGATCCTGAGCGTTTCTCAAAGCTTGATGAAGATAATTTCTGGCAAATGGGTGACACTGGTCCTTGTGGTCCTAGCTCTGAAATCTTTTTCGATCATGGTCCCGACGTATGGGGTGGACCGCCTGGTAGTCCTGAAGAAGATGGCGATCGCTATATCGAAATCTGGAACCTTGTGTTCATGCAGTTCGACCGTGATGCCGCTGGAACATTGAATCCGCTGCCCAAACCTTCCATTGATACGGGGATGGGGCTGGAGCGAGTGGCTGCCGTTATGCAGGGCGTTCACTCCAACTACGAGATTGATCTGTTCCAAAACCTGCTTAAAGCGGCTGCCGAAGCGACCGGTCATGGGGACACTACAACGCCGTCGCTACGCGTTATTGCGGACCATATTCGCTCTTGTGCCTTTTTGATCGCAGACGGCGTATTGCCTTCTAACGAAGGGCGTGGCTATGTGTTGCGCCGTATTATCCGCCGAGCAATTCGCCACGGGCATAAGCTTGGCGCTTCTGAGCCGTTTTTCCATAAGTTGGTAACCGCGCTGGATGCCGAAATGGGAGGTGCCTATCCTGAGCTGCGCGATGCCAGCGATCAGATAGGCCGCGTGCTGCTTAAAGAAGAAGAGCAGTTTGCACGCACGCTCGATCACGGTATGGGGTTATTGAATCAAGCGCTTGAAGAGCTGCAAGGTGGCGTGCTGCCAGGCGAAACCGTCTTCAAACTTTACGATACCTACGGTTTCCCCTTCGATTTGACCGCGGATGTTTGTCGCGAGCGCGAAGTTACCTTAGATGAAGCCGGTTTCCAGCGTGAGTTAGAAGCGCAGCGCGAGCGGGCGCGAGCGGCTAGCCAGTTTGGTGCAGACTACAGCGCTGCTATCGACCTGGAAGGCGAAACCCAGTTCACTGGCTACGAGCTCCTGGCTGACCAAGCGACAGTCACTGCCATCGTGGACAGCGAAGGCAATGCATTAGCTGCCTTGGAAGCGGGGCAGAAAGGCACTGTTGTACTGGATCGTACTCCTTTCTATGGCGAATCGGGTGGGCAGGTAGGCGATACTGGTTACTTATACGTTGAGGGCGGTCGCTTCCAGGTCACCGACACACAGAAGCAGCGTGGTCACCACCTTCACCAAGGGATTATGGTAGAGGGCGCGCTGAGCGTTGGCGCAAACGTCCGGGGTGAGGTGGATACAAGCTTGCGTGGCGCCACCATCCGTAATCACTCAGCGACTCACTTGCTACACAAAGCACTGCGCATGGTGCTGGGTGACCACGTTCAGCAGAAAGGCTCGCTAGTTAATGCTGAGCGTCTGCGCTTCGACTTTAGCCACTTCGAGCCAATGACTGCTGAGCAGTTGGCAGAAGTAGAACGACTGGTAAATGAGCAAATCTTAGCGAATGCTCCGACCAAAACAGAGCAGATGAGCCTAGCAGAAGCGAAAGCTAAAGGGGCGGCTGCGTTGTTTGAGGCAAAATATGCCGATAACGTTCGAGTATTGACCATTGGAGCTGATGACTTCTCTATCGAGCTATGTGGTGGTACCCACGTAAAACGTAGTGGCGATATTGGGTGTTGCCACGTGGTGAGCGAAGTCGGTATCGCTTCCGGCGTGCGTCGTATTGAAGCGATTACTGGTGAAAATGCGCTAGCTTATTTCCGTGAGCAGGAGGCCCGTGTTCAACGGTTAGGTGAGCGACTAAAAACCAAACCCGAGCAAGTCGAAGCACGGGTCGAATCACTGGTTGAGCGTAACCGCGCACTGGAAAAAGAGCTTGAGCAACTGAAAGCAAAGCTGGCAAGCGCTGCGGGCAGTGACATGCTTAACCAAGTGCAGGAAATTAATGGTGTTAATTTACTGGTCACCCAGCTTGAGGGTGTTTCCGGTAAAGATTTACGTGGCGTACTTGATCAGTTGAAAAACAAGCTTGGCTCTGGCGTCATCTTGCTTGGAGTTGCGGATGCAGCGGCAGGTAAAGTGAGCCTAATTGCCGGTGTTACCCAAGACTTAGTAGGCCGCGTTAAGGCTGGTGAATTAGTCAATCATGTCGCTTCGCAGGTGGGCGGTAAAGGTGGTGGCCGTCCCGATATGGCTCAAGCGGGGGGCAGTTTACCCGATGCCTTGCCGGCGGCATTAAGCAGTGTGCCGGCTTGGTTGGAAAATACGCTTAGCTAATTAAAAAGGCCGGTGGCACTATCTGTGCTACCGGCCTTTTTTGTTAAATAGCAATAACAACACTCACCCTCCATTCCCGAACCTATAGGAAAAAACGGCATATGGCATTATACGTACAGAAGTTCGGCGGCACCTCGGTGGGCTCTGTCGACCGTATCAAGGCCGTGGCGGAAAAGGTTAAAGGCTTTCGCGATCAAGGCCACCAAGTTGTCGTGGTGGTATCAGCGATGAGCGGAGAGACCAACCGCCTGACCGATATGGCAAACGCAATCAATGAAGACCCAGCACCACGCGAAATGGACATGCTGCTCTCGACCGGTGAGCAAGTGACGATTTCATTGTTGGCAATGGCGCTTCAGCAAATTGGTGTTTCTGCCACTTCCCATACGGGTGCCCAAGTCGGCATTCACACCGATAGCGCTTATACCAAAGCGCGTATTCAGCGCATTGAAACCGATGACCTTAAAGCTGACCTTGATGAAGGTAAAGTGGTAGTAGTCGCTGGGTTCCAAGGCGTTGATGAAGACGGCAATATTACAACGCTTGGGCGTGGTGGCTCAGATACGACAGGTGTTGCGCTTGCTGCAGCGCTAGGTGCTGATGAGTGTCAGATATACACCGACGTGGATGGTGTTTACACCACTGACCCTCGCGTGTGTTCCAAAGCTCAGCGTCTTGAGAGCATTACCGTAGAAGAAATGCTTGAGCTAGCAAGCCTAGGCTCCAAAGTTCTACAGATTCGCGCCGTCGAATTTGCTGGTAAGTACAACGTACCACTTCGCGTGCTGTCGAGCTTTGAAGATGGCCCCGGCACCCTAATTGTTGCAGACGCAGACCAAGACGAGGACTCTATGGAAGAACCGCTAATCTCCGGTATCGCTTTTACTAAAAATGAAGCTAAATTAACCCTGTTGAATACGCCTGATGTGCCGGGTGTGGCGTCGCGTATCCTGGGACCTATCGCCGATGCCAACATCGAAGTCGATATGATTGTTCAAAACGTGGCACCTGCTGGTGATTACACCGACTTCACCTTTACTGTTGCCAAAGGCGATTACAAAGCAACCAAGAAATTGCTTGAAGAAACCGTAATTCCTGATTTGGGTGGCGGCGAGCTACGCGGCGATGACAATATTGCCAAAGTATCGCTTGTAGGGGTTGGTATGCGTTCACATGCCGGTGTTGCCTCTAAAATGTTCCGCGTGCTGGCCGATGAGAACGTCAATATTCGTATGGTTTCTACGTCGGAAATTAAAATTTCCGTCGTTATTGATGAAAAGCATATGGAGCTAGCAGTTAACGCCTTACACAAAGCATTCGGTTTGGATAAGTCTGATATCGAATCTGAATAACAATTAAGCATCAAACCTTCTACGCTGAAGAGTACTTACTGCCGTGTGGTGGTGAGCTTTCTTTCAACGGGAGGTTAAGGTGTCATAGGGGCTTGAGCCATTGGTGGCGGCGACACCATGCCGCATAATAGTGTGGTGTCGCTTTAAGCGGACACATCCCGTTGTATAAAACGTCTGAGAAGGAGATCAGCCATGCTCATCCTAACCCGCCGTGTTGGCGAAACGCTTATGATCGGTGATGAGATCACCGTCACAGTGTTAGGTGTGAAAGGTAATCAAGTCCGTATTGGTGTTAATGCACCAAAAGATGTTTCGGTTCATCGCGAAGAGATCTATCAGCGCATTCAGCGTGAGCGCAATAGCGAAAGCGAATCGGAATAAGTGGCCGTCTGTGTCACGCCCATTACAGGGCGTTTAAGCGGTAGTTGCGGGGCGGTGCGAAAAAAATCGGCATAGGGCTGGACAGCAGTCATTAAAATCGGTAATATTCGCGCCGTGCCGTTGAGGAGAGGTGGCCGAGTGGCTGAAGGCGCTCCCCTGCTAAGGGAGTATAGGGTTTATAGCCCTATCGAGGGTTCGAATCCCTCTCTCTCCGCCAACTGCATATAGCAACATCAATAGATAGCAGTATCAATTTGGATAAGCGCCCGTAGCTCAGCTGGATAGAGTACCTGACTACGAATCAGGGGGTCGGAGGTTCGAATCCTCCCGGGCGCGCCAACTTGCACGCCGAAGTTATTGATGTTACTATGTTTTTGCTCACATTGTGTGAAGTTAAAAACTGTTAAGCGCCCGTAGCTCAGCTGGATAGAGTACCTGACTACGAATCAGGGGGTCGGAGGTTCGAATCCTCCCGGGCGCGCCAGATTCGAAAAACCCGCTTTCAATAGAAAGCGGGTTTTCTTGTTTCTAGCCTGACCTTAGTGGCTCGTGCTTGGGTCTTGTGATCGTTTAAAGCGCCCCCCCGCACACAAGCAGCGGTAGGGCGCTTTTTTTTATGCGCTGGGCGCGCAGTGCAGGATTTATGCGGGCTCGCAGCAGAGAGGTGTGTCGAGAACTAGGCTATTGAGTAGCGTATCAAGTTCCGTAAGACGCTTTAAGCGTTGAAAGTGCTGATTAGCTTCAGTATTGCCTTGGCGCATTTGTGCCAGCCATTGTTTGACTAATGAAACCACCACGCGCTCTGGTAAGTGCTGCCGCTGTAAGTTGGCGTATTGCCTTAGTACGCTGGCGCGCATGGCCCAGGTAGTGTCGGGTAGGCGCTCACCGGTGCGTTGCCAGTGGCGTATCCGAGCAGCAAGCCATGGGTCTGAAAGCGCGCTACGGCCAAGCATGACGTCTTGGCAGCCAGATAATGTACGAGCCTTCCAGTAGTCTTCCAGCGTCCAGATATCGCCATTTGCAACGACAGGAATCGATACATGGCGGCGAACGTTGCCAATCCACTCCCAGTGCGCGGGTGGACGATAGCCTTCGTCACGCGTACGGCCATGCACAACTAGCTGCGCAGCACCGCCAGCTTCTGTCGCTTGGGCACAGGCCACTGCTAAGCGTCGATCAGAAAAGCCAAGGCGAATTTTAGCCGTGACTGGGATGGCGCCGTCTAGTGCTTCGGCCACTGCCTTAACGGCGGCATAGACGCGCTCTGGCCGGCGTAGCAGTGAGGCACCACCATCATGGCGGTTGACCAATTTGGCAGGGCAGCCAAAGTTTAAGTCAACGCTAATGGCTCCCAGCGATAGCGCTTGCTGCGCATTGCTGGCAAGCGCTGCGGGGTCAGACCCTAAAAGCTGTAAATGCACGGGAACGCCGCTAGGTGTTGCGACGCGGTCTGCTGTCAGTTCTGGGCAGTGTTTATAAAACACGCGGGGAGGGAGGCGTGCATCAACCACCCGGACAAATTCAGTCACTGCCCAATCAAAACCTGACTGTTGAGTCAGCAGATCACGCGTTAGGGCGTCGATGACGCCTTCCATAGGCGCTAGGCCTATCTTGCCTTTATGTAGTAAATTAACAACCATGACTTCCACTATGGCGCGATTGCAATCTATCTTGGATGTGGCAGGTTAGTGTATTAGCCTCACTGCGCCAAGCGCCTTTAGAGGCCATTGGTGTGCCGATAAGCATTTGAAACAAGGGGAATGCGGTATGCAAGAGTCAGAATTGCTCCAAGAAGGGCTAGCTCTTATGGGGTTAGGGATGGGGTTTGTTTTTGTTTTTCTTACGGTTTTGGTAATTAGCGTTACGCTGATGTCAAAACTGATTGGCCGTTTTCAGCCTGCTCCTGTTGCGGCACCAAGCGGTAGAGGTAGCGTAAAATCTTCTGCACAGAATGGTCAGAATGATGAAGTGATGGCAGTGATTAGTGCTGCGGTGCATCGTTATCGTTCTTCACGCCGTAAATAAGCCCCAACTTTTGTAGCTATCCTA
The DNA here is from genome assembly GCF_025917315.1 of Halomonas qaidamensis. Lineage (NCBI taxonomy): Bacteria > Pseudomonadati > Pseudomonadota > Gammaproteobacteria > Oceanospirillales > Halomonadaceae > Halomonas > Halomonas qaidamensis. The sequence goes on from NZ_CP080627.1 coordinate 762,095, forward strand.
CCGCTTAGCTAACTATTATTTTGTTAAATTTACTACAAATCCATAACGTAAAAACTGTGAGCCACGACCATGAATGAAACCAAACGTCCTCTGGGAATCACTGATGTTGTCCTTCGCGATGCCCACCAATCGCTGTTTGCTACTCGTTTGCGTCTTGATGACATGCTGCCGATTGCCGAAAAACTCGACAACGTTGGCTACTGGTCATTAGAGACCTGGGGTGGAGCAACGTTTGATTCATGCATTCGCTATTTGGGTGAAGACCCTTGGGAACGTATTCGGGCATTAAAAGAAGCTATGCCGAATACCCCTCAAGCAATGTTGTTGCGCGGCCAAAACTTATTGGGCTATCGCCACTATGCTGATGACGTGGTTGATAAATTTGTAGAGCGCGCCAAGACTAACGGGGTTGATGTGTTCCGCGTGTTTGACGCGATGAATGACCCGCGCAATCTTGAGCGTGCTATTAAAGCGGTTCGCCAAGTAGGTGGACATGCACAAGGCACTATCTCCTATACGGTTAGCCCGGTACATACCCTGGATAGCTGGGTAGAGCTCGCTAAAACCATTGCTGCAATGGGCGCAGATTCACTGGCTATCAAGGATATGGCGGGGCTATTAACGCCGTACGTTGCCTATGATCTTGTAACGCGTTTGAAAAAAGAACTGTCGATTCCTGTGCATTTGCACTGTCACGCTACCACTGGCCTATCCACGTCGACCATTTTGAAGGCAGTAGAAGCAGGTATTGATAACGTCGATACGGCTATCTCTTCTATGTCCATGACATATGGCCACAGCCCGACAGAGTCTGTGGTCGCCATGCTTAAAGATACTGATCGCGATACCGGGCTTGACTTGGAATTATTGGAAGACATCGCCAGCTATTTCCGCGAAGTGCGCAAAAAGTACGCAGCATTCGAGGGCTCGCTGCGCGGTATCGACTCTCGCATTCTGATTGCCCAGGTGCCAGGCGGCATGCTTACCAACATGGAAGGCCAGCTTAAGGAGCAGGGCGCTGGCGATAAGCTTGATGATGTATTGAGTGAAATTCCCCGTGTGCGTGAAGACCTTGGATTTATCCCGCTGGTAACGCCAACTTCACAGATTGTCGGTACCCAAGCGGTAATGAATGTGATGATGGGCGAGCGTTACAAGTCGATCTCCAAAGAAGTGCAGGCACTATTAAAAGGTGAGTATGGCTCCGCGCCCGCGCCGTTTAATGCTGAGCTGCAAAAACGTGTGCTTGAAGGCGGCGAGCCGATCACCTGCCGTCCTGCAGATAACTTGTCGCCAGAAATGGATCGACTAGCTGCTGAGCTTAAGGAGAAGGCCAGTGCAGACAGCATTCGTATTGCTAGCGGCGAGCAGGAAATAGACGACGTATTGACGTACGCATTGTTCCCACAAATTGGTCTGAAATTCCTTAAGAATCGTGACAACCCTGATGCTTTCGAGCCTGTTCCTCAGGCAGCTGAATCGAAAAGCGCTAATGTGCCAGCAAAAGCCGAAAGCAAAACGCCAGTAGTGTCGAGTGGGCCGGAAACCTACACCGTTAAGCTTAATGGCAAAGCGTTCGTTGTAGAGGTGTCTGAGGGTGGCGAAATAGGCGATGTCCAAGAGCAAGTCGCTACGCCCTCTAAAGAAGCAGAGCCTGTGGCAAGTGGCGAAAGCATCGATGCACCGCTCGCTGGCAATATCTTCAAAGTCAACGTGCGTCCTGGTGACCAAGTGGCGGAAGGCGATGTGGTGATTATTTTGGAAGCCATGAAAATGGAAACCGAAGTGCGCGCCAGCAGTGCCGGTACCGTATCGAAAGTTAACGTCAGCGAGGGTGACAGTGTCGCCGTCGGTGATTCGCTGATCGAGCTTTAAGGGCATTCGGCAATGGATAAGTTAATCACCTTATGGGAAGGCTCAGGGCTTTATAACCTTGAGTTTGGCCAAGCCGTTATGATTTTCGTGGGGCTTGGTCTGCTCTATTTGGCTATTTATAAGAAGTTTGAACCGCTGCTACTGGTGCCAATTGGGTTTGGTGGCATTCTTGCCAATATTCCTGAGGCTGGCTTGGCAATTTCAGCGCTCGATCAGGCGATTGAGGTGGCTAAGCCAGCAGTGCTGCAACAAATGGCCTCTGTGTTAGGCGCCACTCTTGATCCATTGAGCAGTGTGGAAGCCTGGCGGGAATCGCTGAAAACAATTGCCCACGATGCTGCCGCTCCGGATCAGTTGCGTGCAGCAAAAGATATCGCCATGAATGTTGGTTATGGCGATGGCATGCTTTACAGCTTCTATAACGTAGCCATTGCCTCTGGCATTGCCCCGCTGATTATCTTTATGGGCGTAGGGGCAATGACCGACTTTGGGCCATTATTAGCCAATCCGCGTACGCTCTTTTTGGGGGCAGCTGCTCAGTTTGGTATTTTTGCCACATTGTTTGGTGCGGTGGCACTGTCGTCGATCGGAGTGATGGACTTCTCGCTGAATCAAGCGGCGGCAATTGGCATCATCGGTGGTGCAGATGGCCCAACGTCTATTTACGTGTCGAGTGTGTTAGCCCCTGAGCTGCTTGGCGCTATTGCCGTAGCCGCCTATGCCTACATGGCTCTTGTGCCACTGATTCAGCCGCCAATTATGCGCCTGTTGACCACCCAGAAAGAGCGGCAAATCACCATGACGCAGCTGCGTCCGGTATCTAAGCTGGAAAAGATCGTTTTCCCGCTGATGCTGTTAATCTTGGTCGCACTCTTTTTGCCGGATGCAGCGCCACTGTTAGGGATGTTCTGCTTTGGTAATTTGATGCGCGAATGTGGTGTGGTTGAGCGTTTATCGGATACGGCACAAAACGCACTGATCAACATTGTGACCATTATCCTAGGGCTGTCGGTAGGCTCGAAGCTGATGGCCGAAAGCTTTTTAACGTTTGAAACGTTAGGGATCTTAGGTCTCGGTATTGTTGCATTTGGTATTGGTACCGCCGCAGGCGTGTTGATGGCGAAGCTAATGAACCTAGTTAGCAAAATGCCGATTAACCCGCTGATTGGTGCCGCGGGTGTCTCCGCAGTTCCGATGGCTGCGCGAGTGGCAAATAAGGTTGGGTTGGAGTCTAACCCACACAACTTCCTGCTAATGCACGCCATGGGGCCTAATGTGGCAGGTGTTATCGGTTCTGCTGTTGCGGCGGGTGTGATGATTAAATATTTAGGCTAAGACCCGCTAACAGGCATTACGCAGCTATTGTTACGTGATGGTTAGTGACTAAAACGCGGCTTACCGAGCAATTGCTCGCGTAAGCCGCGTTTTTTTGTCGGGTATATCAAGGGCTTTATTACAGCGTTACTTTTTGAATATCGAGAGCAGTTTTAAGTCGGTTTTCAAGCGTTGCGAGATTGAGGTTCTCATCCCTTGGCCAGCCAATCGTGAGGCATACACCGACGCTATCGTACTCTGCTTGTTGAACGGGAACTTTTTGCTCGTCACACCAGGCGCGCGCTACTGCCTCGTGAGCAAAACTAATGCGAAGCTGATAATTATCTCGTTCGACAACTTCGCGTGTGGGTAACGTTTCAATCCCTGCGTTAACCGACTGTGCGTAAGCCCTTGCAAGCCCACCAGTCCCTAATTTAGTGCCGCCAAAATAGCGGATAACGACGCAGCCTATTTCGCCTATATGGCTACCCTGTAAGGCTTGAAACATGGGCCTGCCCGCAGTACCACCAGGCTCGCCATCATCAGAGAAACCTATATGCGTTTGTTCGCCAGGAGGGCCGGCAATTAAGGCAGTACAGTGATGACTTGCATTGGGATGAGCAGTTCTTGCCTCCTGCAGCAATGCATGAAAATCAGCCGTATTGGGTGCATGACATAGCCAAGTGAGAAAGCGACTTTTTTCAACTTCAATCTCGGCGGTATGCCATGTTCCGGCTGCTAAATCTGGGATCCGATAACGCAAACGTTACTCCTATGGAGATAGCGGCGAAGAATCAGTGGTGCTGAGATTGGTTGGTGTGACGTTCCACGCCCATCACCATCCCTAGCGCTTGAATGTCACCGTTACGTAGAAAGACATCAGGAATAGTTGTATCTGCAGGCCATAAATGAACGCCAAGGCGACTAATAGAAAGTTGTTTTAAGACAATTTCTTGTTGATTAATTATCGCGATGGCGGTTTCTTGGTGGCTTCCTTGCTGATGACAACGAATAATAACGATATCACCATCAAAAAGATTATAGCTATGCATTCTGTTGCCCTGCACGCGAAGTGCATAAGTATTGCGTCGTGTAGTGCGGGGAGTGGGAAAAGGTTGGCTAGGCGCGTTTGCCGTTTTTTGAAACAGCGATGGTTGAGTTGTGTTCGAGGGTGTTGGCATTGACATCGTCATGCTGTTCTCTCCAATGCAGCGCCCGCTCCCTAAGCGTATAACTGAGCAGATGGCTGTTTGTTTGAATGGTGTTTTTCCATACAGTGGCTAGAGTATACGCCTGTTTTTGCATACAGTGCTAGTGGTCTGCATTCTCTACTGTTTTTAAGTAAGCGCTATTGGTGATGCGCTGCGACCCCAGGCCGCAGAGACTGACTGGCGAGAAGTGGTCTTTCCGTGTAGAGTTCGACCCAAAATTACTGTGCTTGGAGATATCCTTGAGCCTCTGCCTGCAAGCCCGACAGCTAGCCTGTGAGCGTGATGATCGCTGGCTTTTTGAGGGGCTAGATCTTGATATTAAAAGTGGTGAAATTGTTCGTATCGAAGGCCCGAATGGGAGCGGTAAAACCACATTATTGAAAATTCTTTCAGGCCAGTTAAGCGACTACCATGGCGAGATTTATTGGAATGGCGCTTCAATGCGCGAGGTGCGTGAACATTTTCTCGCCAATCTACTCTATTTAGGACACGCACCGGGCGTAAAAGCGGGCCTTTCTCCGCTAGAAAACTTGGCCTGGTACCAGGCGCTTAGTGGCGATAATGGCAGTGAGACTCAGCGCGAAAAAGCATTAGCTGACGTTGGGTTAGCTGGTTTTGAAGATGTGCCAGCCGGACAGTTATCTGCCGGACAACAACGGCGTGTCGCGTTGGCAAGATTAACGCTAACGAAGCGTGCGCTCTGGGTGCTAGATGAACCTTTTACAGCAATTGATCGCCATGGAGTGGCAGCGCTTGAAGCTCAGCTGGTTGCCCACGCCCAGGCGGGAGGCTGTGTATTAGTGACGACGCATCATGAGTTAACCGCATCATCCGTGCTTAGACGCATTCAACTGGGATAAAAAAGGAGACAGTGTTGTCCAGCTTACACGCTACGACAGGCATCCCAGATATGACGATGCATGCACCAGCCGGCGGTCTAATGGTGGCTATTAGAGCTACCTTTAAGCGTGACTTAACACTTTTACTTCGCCGCCGTGGTGAAGTGCTTAATCCGTTGGTGTTCTTTGCGTTAGTGATTACGCTGTTTCCGATCGGTATTTCACCTGATCCTCAGCTATTGGCAGAAATAGCACCTGGATTGCTGTGGGTCGCGGCGCTGCTGGCAGCCCTGCTGTCTCTGGATAGTCTGTTCAGAAGCGATTACGACGACGGCAGTTTAGAGCAGCTACTGTTAGCCCCTCAGCCACTAGCGGCCCTTAGTCTTGCAAAAGTTGCCGTTCATTGGTTGCTGACCGGTTTGCCTCTCGCACTGATGGCACCAGTTTTAGGCATTATGTTGGCCCTTCCTGCGGGTAGCTACGTGGTTTTGGCGCTATCGCTTGCATTGGGTACCGCAAGCCTCAGCTTGATTGGTGCGATTGGCGCGGCACTGACGGTGGGATTGGCTAGGGGCGGCGTGCTGCTATCACTGTTGGTACTGCCGCTTTATATTCCGGTGCTTATTTTTGGCGCAGGTGCTGTACAGGCCGCTATTGTAGGTGATGGTCTAGCGGCCCATCTTGCTATTTTAGGCGCACTTTTAGCGATTTCGTTAATGCTAGCACCTTGGGCTATTGCCGCCTCGCTACGCATCAGTATCAACGGTTAAAGGACGAAAACACCATGTGGGCCTTTATTAATAAACTGAGATCACCCAAGTGGTTCTACTCGATTAGCGCCAAGCTACAGCCCTGGTTCTGGGCAGCAGCGTTGCTCCTGTTGGTGGTGGGAACCGTTTGGGGGTTAGTATTCGCTCCTGCAGATTACCAGCAGGGCAATAGCTTTCGGATTATTTATGTGCACGTTCCAGCCGCGTTCTTAGCCCAGTCTATTTTTGTCTCAATGGCAATCTCTGGGCTGGTGTTCATGGTCTGGAAAATCAAAGTAGCCGATATGGCCGCTACCGTCATGGCGCCCTTGGGGGCAGCGATGACATTTGTGTCACTTTTTTCAGGTGCTGTGTGGGGAGTGCCGACTTGGGGCACGTGGTGGATGTGGGATGCCCGCTTAACATCCATGCTAATTTTACTGTTTTTGTATTTAGGGGTGATCGCACTTCGCGGTGCTTTTAACAGTCGAGATAGCGGTTCACGGGCAGCTTCAGTATTGGCAATGGTCGGGGTGATTAATATTCCGATTATTAAATATTCAGTTGACTGGTGGTACACCCTGCACCAGCCAGCAACGTTCACGATTACCGGACGCTCAGCAATGCCTATGGAAATGTGGGCACCCTTGCTCATCATGGTACTGGGTTTCTATTGCTTTTTTATTGCGTTGACCCTCATGCGTACCCGTAACGAAATACTGCGTAGAGAGACCAATAAGCGCTGGGTGCAAGCGTTAGTAGAGGAGGTGAAATAATGGCTTTTTCCTCACTCAATGAATTTTTTGCCATGGGCGGCCACGGGCCTTATGTGTGGTCCGCCTGGGGCATTACTGCGTTGTTAATGCTGGTGATAGTTTGGCATGCGCGCCAAGAGCGTAGCCAACTCTTAAAAGGGGTAAAACGCCGTGTACGGCGCGAAAACGCCCATCTTAAGGCTGAGCAAGGAAACACCGACACTCACTCCCAGCCTGCGCAAGTACCAGTTAACTCTGCTCAAGGGGACGTCCACAATGACGCCTAAACGTAAACAAAAGCTGTTTGTTATTTTAGGGTTAGTATCATTAACCGCGATTGCCGTGGGTCTAACGCTTTATGCGCTGCGCTCAAATATCAATTTATTTTTTAGCCCAGTACAAATCGCCCAAGGTGATGCTCCCATGGAGCGTCAGATTCGAGCGGGAGGCATGGTGAAAGAAGGGTCTGTTTCTCGCGATTCGGAAAGTCTGGATGTCGAGTTTACCGTGACTGATTACGTCGATGACTTAGAGGTTTATTACAGCGGTATTTTGCCTGATCTTTTCCGCGAGGGGCAGGGCGTGGTCGTGGTGGGTGAACTCCAGGCAGATGGACGTCTATACGCCGATAAAGTCTTAGCCCGCCATGATGAAAACTATATGCCCCCCGAAGTAGCGCAAGCGCTGGAAGAGGCTGGCTACTCCCCGGCGGATTTCCAGGCAAAAGCGGCCGAAGTGGGTAAGCGTCTAGAGCAGCAAGGCACCCCCCAAGCAAGCGACTATTAATGGCTAACGCCAGCATAATACGCTGATGCCCAATGCGAATTCGGAGCGCTTATGTTCATCAAAATGATTCCTGAAATTGGCCACTTTGCTTTAGTCATTGCCCTATTAATGGCAGTGGTTCAGGCGGTGATGCCGCTTGCAGGTGCAGCCACTCGCCGCCCGTTATGGATGGCTTATGGTAAACCTATGGCAACAGGGCAGTTCTTCTTCGTTGCTATTGCTTATTTATGTTTAACCGCTAGTTACATGCTGGATGATTTCAGCGTGGCGAATGTTGCCAATAATTCAAATTCGCTGTTGCCTTGGTATTACAAGTTCAGTGCCGTGTGGGGTAACCATGAGGGGTCGGTGTTGCTATGGAGCTTAATGCTGGCTGGTTGGGGGTATGCTGCGTCGATATTTTCTGGCGATTTGCCCCGCGATATGGTGGCGCGAGTTCAAGGCATCATGGGGATGGTTTGCGTTGGCTTCCTGCTGTTTATCTTAATGACCTCCAATCCCTTCGAACGGCTATTACCGAATATGCCTCAAGACGGGGCAGATCTTAATCCGCTGCTGCAGGACTTCGGTTTGGTGGTGCATCCTCCTATGCTCTATATGGGGTATGTAGGATTCTCGGTGGTATTTGCCTTTGCGATTGCCGCGCTGCTAGGTGGGCGTTTAGACGCTGCCTGGACCCGCTGGGCACGCCCCTGGACCAATGTTGCTTGGGCATTTCTTACTGTAGGCATTGCGCTAGGTAGTTGGTGGGCTTATTACGAGCTTGGCTGGGGCGGCTGGTGGTTCTGGGATCCAGTTGAAAACGCCTCATTGCTGCCCTGGTTAACGGGAACGGCGCTGGTGCACTCGTTGGCGGTCACTGAAAAACGCGGCTCGTTTAAAAGCTGGACGGTGCTGCTGGCTATTTCGACATTCTCACTGTCTCTCATGGGTACGTTCCTGGTGCGCTCTGGCGTGCTGACCTCCGTGCATGCGTTTGCTAACGACCCCTCTCGCGGCTTTTTTATCTTGATGCTGCTGGCAATTACGGTGACGTTGTCACTACTGGTGTTTGCGCTGCGTGCTCCCCGAGTGAGCCATAAAGTTGGGTTTAATTGGTTATCTCGTGATTCGTTGTTGTTAGTTAATAATATTTTGCTGGTCATTATGACGGTTACCGTGCTGTTAGGGACGGTCTATCCGCTAATCCTGGACTCGCTTGGATTAGGCAAAATCAGCGTTGGCCCTCCGTACTTTAATGCGCTTTTTGTGCCGCTGACGGTACTTATGTGCATGTTCATGGGGCTTGGTCCCATTGCACGCTGGAAAAGCATGAACGCCAATGAGCTGTGGCGTAAGCTGTGGCTGTCTGGTGCGGCAGCATTGCTACTGGGCGTTGCTATGCCTTTGTTATATGGCGGCGAATGGAATCTTTGGGTTTCTTTAGGAATTGTTTCGGCACTTTGGATAGTTCTACCTATCGTACGCGACCTATTCGATAAAACCCGCCATGCTAGCTCCTTTATGGCTGGGCTGCGTAAGCTGTCATTAGCGTATTGGGGCATGATACTTGGGCATGTGGGTATTGCAGTCACCATCGTTGGCGTGGCAGTTGTTTCAAACTACAACATCGAGCGCAATGTGCGTATGTCGCCGGGCACTACGGTTGAGGTGGCAGGCTATCAGTTCACCATGAAGGAATTGACAAGTCGCCGAGGCCCTAACTTCTTGGCTGATACCTCCATCATACAAGTTCAGCGTGGTGAGTCAGGGCGCAGTTTTGTCATGCGTCCAGAAAAGCGGCTTTACTTGGCCACCGGAATGCCAATGACCCAGGTGGCGTTGCGTCCAGGGCTATTCCGTGACCTTTATGTCGCCATGGGAGAAGACCTAGGCGACGGTAGCTACGCCATGCGTGTCCAATATAAACCATTTGTACGTTGGTTATGGTTAGGTGGGTTGTTGATGGCTTTCGGCGGCATCTTGGCGGTACTTGATAAGCGCTACCGTCGCATCGTTGCCCGTAAGGCAGCGACGACAGAGACTGCTGTAACACCAAAGGAAGCTACGGTATGAAGCGTCGGCTGTTGCTTTTACTACTGCCCATTAGCTTTTTGGGAATCGCACTCTTTCTTTACCAGGGGTTGGGGCAAGACCCGTCGCACCGTGATTCAGCGTTAATGGCTAGACCGTTTCCTGCGTTTGAGGCAACGACACTGCGCGATGAGAATCGCCAAGTCGATCAAACGCTGTTGACTGGTGACGTTACCTTGGTAAATGTATGGGGCGAATGGTGTCCTGCTTGTAAACAGGAAATGCCGCAGCTGCTGGAGCTAGCCGACCAAGGAATCCGCATGATCGGCATTAACTATCGGGATACCCGCGAAAAAGGGTTGGAATTCTTGAGCGAGTTCGGAGATCCCTTTGACGTTAATGTGTTTGATCCTGACGGCAGCCTTGGCTTTGATTTGGGGGTTTACGGCGCGCCTGAAACCTTCTTGGTTGATGCTGACGGTATCATTCGCTACCACCACAAAGGTTACGTGTCACCGGAAGATGTTCGTGAACGCATTCTGCCCGAGGTGGAAAAATGGCGCTAATACGCTTAATGCTTACCGTTGCACTGCTGGCACTGACTAGCAGTGCTATGGCTGCTGGCATAGAGATACGTGAGTTTGACGATCCTGTTATGGAGCAGCGTTACCGCGACTTAACGGCTTCAATGCGCTGTCCTTTGTGCGAGAACCAAGCCATTGATGACTCTGATGCGCCAATTTCTGGTGATATGCGTGAACGTGTCTACCAACTGCTCCAAGATGGTCAGTCAGATATCGAGATTGTTAATCACATGGTGCAGCGGTTTGGAGAATACATTCTCTATAACCCGCGTTTAGAAAACCGGACTTATCTGCTGTGGGGGTTGCCGATAGGATTAGTGCTGCTCGGCGCGATTGTCGTCGTGATGATGGTTCGCGCTCGTCGAAACGCCTCAGCAAAAGCGCTTAGCGCCGAAGAACGAGCCCGCCTGGATGCCCTGATTAACCGCGAGAGGTCTTCATGACACCGCTGTGGATTGCAATTGCCTTACTACTTCTTCCTGCTCTTTGGTTATTAGTAGCGCCCATGCGTGAAGCCCGTGCGCTGCGCGACAAGCTCAGTCACTTTGAAGCCAACGATACCGCTGATGAGCAAAACGTCGCAATTTTTAAGCGCCGTTTGGCTTCCTTAGAAGCAGCCCACGAACGTGGTGATATCGATGAAGAGCGCTTTAAAGAAGATCGTTTGGAGCTAGAGCGTAGCCTGTTAGAAGACACCGCTACCCGCACTAAGCGCCCCTTGAAAACGGCAACAGCTGGCAGATTGGTGGTTCCCCTGTTCATGGTGGCCGTCGTGGGTGCGAGCACGTTTTGGTATCAACAAAAGGGTGCGGAAGGAGACTTGACGCTTTACGCTATTCAGCAAGAGGTGCAAAACGACCCTGAAGGCTCACTGGCCATGTACCTTGAACGTATGGAAGCTGAAGCCGAGCGTCAGCCAAATAACCCTAATGTGTGGAGTTCACTGTTCCCACTTTACCGTGAAACCGGTCAGGCTGATAAAGCCGCCGATGCCTTAGAGCGATTAATTGCTATTGAAGGGCGCATTCCTCCATTGCTAGCACAACTTGCTCAGCTTCGCTTTTTTATGGCAGAACGGGAACTGACTCCGGAGGTGCAGTCGTTAGTCGATGAGACGCTAGCGCAAGATCCACGCCAGCCCACAGTGCTCGGTTTGCTTGGTATTCATGCATTTGATAGTGGCAACTACGAAACCGCGATAGACCGCTGGCGTCGCGCTGTAGCCAATATCGAAGACCCTGACACAGCCTCCTCATTGCGTGAAGGTATCCGCGTTGCTCAAGAGCGTTTAGGGATCGCGCCAGAAACGGCCGCCGTTGACGCTGCCCAAAGCCAAGGCGTGCGAGTTACTGTTTCGTTAGACGAAGCACTGGCCGATAATATAAGTGATGATGCCACCGTGTTTATTACCGCCCGGGATACGGAAGGCGAACTGCCGCCACTTGCGGTTATTCGTGGTCAAGTATCTGAACTGCCGATGACGGTTGTGTTGGATGATACTGCGGCTATGTCGCCTGACGCACAGATTTCTCAAGTGCGCGAAGTGCGTCTAATAGTGCGTGTATCATCTTCTGGCCAAGCAACGCCTCAGCCAGGTGATCTTTTCGGAGATGTAGAGAGCGTTAGCGTTGGGCCTATTAGTGAAAATGATGCAACAGCGGTTACTGTTAATCGCATTTTTGAATAAATATCACCACGCAAGCAGTCGTCATAAAGGGTCGCAATGCGCTTAACCTCTATTCGTCTTGTTGGGTTCAAGTCTTTTGTTGATCCGGTGACCGTGCCCTTCGATGGCAACATGACGGCCATCGTTGGGCCAAATGGCTGCGGCAAGTCCAATATCATCGACGCGGTGCGTTGGGTAATGGGGGAGTCTTCCGCCAAAACTCTGCGCGGTGAGTCGATGGCCGATGTTATTTTCAATGGTTCCACCGGCCGTAAGCCGATCAGCCAAGCCTCAATCGAACTCAAATTTGATAACCGTGATGGTGGCATGGGCGGTGTTTACGCCCAGTACGCAGAAATCGCGGTAAAACGCTTAGTCACTCGCGATGGCCAGTCCAATTACTTCTTTAACGGACAAAAGTGTCGTCGGCGAGATATCGCTGATCTGTTTATGGGCACCGGTTTAGGGCCACGCTCTTACGCTATTATCGGCCAGGGGATGATTTCACGGTTAATTGAAGCGCGCCCAGACGATTTGCGTGCCACCCTGGAAGAAGCTGCGGGTATTTCAAAATACAAAGAGCGCCGTAGGGAAACTGAAAATCGCATGCGCCGTACCCAGGAAAATTTGGAACGCCTGGATGATATCCGTGAAGAATTGGACAAACAGCTCGAACGCCTTAAGCGTCAGGCAGAAGCAGCGAAGCGCTACCAAGAGTTAAAACAGCAAGAGTACCGGCTAAAAGGCGAGTTGGCGTTAGTGCGCGGACGCACATTGCGCGCTGAGCAATCTCACCAAGAAAGCCGAGTGCGCGAGCTGGAAATTGCGGTTGAGAAAGACGTATTTGGCGTACGACAGTGTGAAACACGTCTAGAGCAAGCGCGCGAGCAGCACGATGAGCTCGCTGATGTTCTTGATCGCCACCAGCAGCAGTTTTTTGAAACCACTACCCGGATTGCCCGTCTGGAGCAGGATCAAGCGCACCGCCGCAGTCGTGAGGCCCAATTGGCGAGCGATTTAGCAACGGCGCGGCGCGACCTTGATGAACAGCGCAGAATCAGTGAAGGGGATCAAGAGCGACTTGTCGCTATAGAGACCCGTTTAGATGACTTACTTCCAGAGCATGAAGCCCTTGAAGAGCAGTTAGAAGCGCTTGAGCAAACGCTAGCGGATGCCACTCCCGCGCTAGAAGCTGCTGAGCAGCAATGGGCTGATGCAGAAAATCACTGGCGTGATGCCAGTCGAGAAGCAGACCGTAGCCAAGACCAGTTGCGCGATTTAGAGCAACGCATAGCGCGTATGCAGGCAGAAAATCAGCGTCGACGCCAGCAGCGCGGTGAATTAGCAGATATCACTGACCTTCGCAACGAACACGCTGAATGCCAAGCCCTGCGGGAAGAATCCGAACAGCGCGCTAAAGCGTTTCAAACCGAGCGAGACCAATGGCAGCATCGCTATAGCGATGCCAAAGCCGCTTATCAGCAGGCCACCCATGCTCGTGATCAACAGCGCGCCGAGTTCAGCCAACATCAAGGCGAACTCGCGTCATTAAAGGCGTTAATTGATGCCGCCCTGACAGATCACGACCCTGATCTAAGCGTTGCGTTAGCGGCGCACGGCTTAGTTGATGCGCCACGGCTTGGCGAGGCGATCAGTGTGGCATCTGGCTGGGAGCGAGTAATCTCCTGGTTGCTTGCGCCATGGCTAAACGCCCGCTTAGTACCTGAGAATCAATTAACTGCACTACCTAACGCTCTTGCTACCGACTGGTGCTTAATTGATCAAACTGAGCGGCCTATTTCATCAACACAGCGCTTGAATTCACTGGTGACGGGAGCAGGTGCATTAAGCGAATGGTTAGCAAGTATTCACTTCGTAGAAACGAGCGAAGATGCTGAGGCGCTGTTAGCTAATTTAGCGCTCGGAGAGAGTGTTGTCAGCCGAGAAGGTGTATGGCGTGGGCGGGGCTGGCTGCATCAACAGGCCAATGGTGACGGCGTTGATGCATTGTTGGTTACACGCCGTCGTTTTGATGAATTAGACGCCCGCCTTACACAGGATGAAGACGCGTTAACGTTGCTGGATGAGCAGTGTGAGGCTGCCAGTGAAGCCATTGAAGCGCTAGAGCAAGCCCGCGAACAGCAGGCCGAGCAAGAGCGAGCCCACGCGGCTTCGCTTCAACAGCTGGCGGTAAAAGAGCAGCGACTAGCTCAACGCTTGGAGCATTTAGAGAGTCGTGCCACTGAGCTGGATGATGAGCTCGCCCAGCTACAAGAGGATGAGGCGGAGTTAACACTCACCTTAGAAGAACAGCGTGCCCGTTGGCATACCGCCATGGAGCAGTTGGAAGCCGCTGCCGAAGCCCGTGAAACTAGCGCCGAACATCGCAACTACCAGCGAGAGCAGCGCGACCGGCTAAATCAACAGCACGCTCCTATGAAGGTGCGGCAACAGTCGTTAGCGCTAGAGAGAGAGCGGTTAAAGGCTGAACGGGATAGCCTACGTGCCCAGCAAAATCGCAGTAGCGATAGTGAAGAACGTCTATCGCTACGTATTGCTGAGTTAGAAGAAGCACGGGAAATGCTAGTAGAACCAGACGAATTGGCTGCTGAAGAGTTAGAAGAGTTGCTACACCAGCGCGAGCAGCAGGAGCGGCGTCTTAATGATACCCGTCAGCAGGCTCAGACATTAGCTGAGCAGCTGCGCAACGACGAGCTGGCTCGCCAGCAGCATGAGCGCAACTTAGAACAGAGTCGTGAGCAGTTGCAGCAGCGTCGAATGGATGTTCAAGCGCTGGCGCTTAAAGCGGCTACCCAGGATGAGCAATTGGCAGAGCTAGGCCATGATCCTAATGTGTTGGCCGAGCACTTGCCTAGCGATGCCAGCGAAACTGCTTGGCAAGAGCGGTTGGAAAACACGTCAGATAAGATTCGCCGTTTAGGCGCCATTAACCTTGCGGCGATCGAAGAGTACGACCAACAGGCGGAGCGGCGTAATTATTTGGAAGCGCAGCATGCTGAGCTTACGGAAGCATTAGAAACCTTAGAGCGGGCGATTAAGCGTATTGACCAGGAAACGCGAGTGCGCTTCCGTGAAACCTTCGAACAAGTTAATACCGGTTTGCAAACGCTTTTCCCTCGGGTATTTGGCGGGGGAGCAGCCTGGTTAACGCTAACCGGGGATGATTTGCTGGAAACCGGTGTAGCCATTATGGCAAGGCCGCCAGGCAAGAAAAATAGCACCATCCACCTGCTGTCGGGCGGTGAAAAGGCGCTAACGGCACTGTCGTTGGTTTTCGCCATTTTTCAGCTCAACCCTGCACCTTTTTGTATGTTGGATGAGGTAGACGCACCGCTAGACGATGCTAACGTTGGCCGCTACGCCAAACTTGTTAAAGAAATGTCGGAAAGCGTTCAGTTTATCTATATCACCCATAACAAAATTGCTATGGAAGCAGCCGAGCGCTTAATGGGGGTTACTATGCAGGAGCCTGGTGTGTCGAGGCTTGTGTCAGTGGATATAGATGAGGCTGCAGCACTAGTTGATTAAGCGCAGGTCTTGAATGAAGCTTGCTTTTGCTCCTGTTTTTGAAACCTATCCTTGAAAACGGGTGTAGTAACCGCTCCTCTTACAAAATATGAACTTATATTACCTTTAACCCATGGCTTGTTAAGAATTAAAAGCAATATGCTATAATCTATTGGTTATTAAATGCTTTTATGATGTTCCACGCTTTTTAGAAATCGATCTTTAGAAATCGTGTTTTAGGAAGCATCATGAAGAGAGCTGTCAGCAGAAATGTGTCGTTTTATTGCGGAAAGTTAAAAAAATAGCCTGCTCTGTATCTGTCGCCTTCATACGCGTAGGTTAAGGGAGGCGTATGCATCGAAAGCACGTGTTAAAAAGTGCACGCAATAAGAAGAATAGCCCTCAGCGAAACGTAAATGATGGCATGATGAAACGTAAATGATGGCATGATAATGCAGATATCGGGACAAATTAGCGTTAAAATGGCACTTTTTACAGGTAATCCAGTCCAAAATTACGCTTGAAGCCAACCAAACGGCATGAATGCGTGAAAATCCACAAAAAGTGGCCCCTTTTGTAGCAACCGCGCTATGCTTGATAGTAGTTAGCTAACATTGGACATGTTACGCCGTCAGGCATCGCACTTTTGCAACCGGTATATTGACCCATGGAATGCTCGACATGGAACTAAGAGAGTGGTTAATCATTCTAGGACTGGCACTGGTATCGCTAATTGTGGTTGATGGTGTGCGCAGGCTCCAGCGCCAACGTCGTGTGCCCCGTCTGGATCAAGCAGTCAACGATTTACCAGCAGCTAAGATCGAAGAATTTAATGATGAGATCAAAGAAGCTGAAATAAACTGGGAGCTGCCCAACGGCGGAGCCCGAGTTATTAAGCCTGCTGATTATAGTAATCTTGGTCAAAAACCCAAGCTAGAGCGCCAGGAGCATCCAGGGCCATCCAGGGTGCTGTCTGATTTTCGCCGTTCTTTTTCAAATTCTGCCAGCTCAGCTAAGTCAAAAGCTAATGCACATTTCTCTTGGTCTCGTAAAAACGAGCCGCGTAAAAATGAGCCTCTCAAACACGAGCAGCCGTCTACTGTCGGGCACTCCACGTCGGCGAAACATTCATCTGTTCAGTTAGATAACGCTTCGGTCGAGCACACGCTGGGCTTGTCTGCTGTTGCTGAACCTGAACGCCGGGAGCCGAGCGTATTTATGGCCGACGAAACCCCTAATGTTAATGCCGAGCCTCAGAAAGCACACACATCAGCTTTCACGGACGCTTCTAATTCTGATAGCTCTGGCTCGGGTATCTCTAGCGCCGATAATGTCTCTAGCGCTGATAATAGTGAAACGCAGCCAACATCTGAACGGGCCGAGAATTCGCCGCTGGATGCCGGTGACCAAGTGGCTAATGCTGAGAAAAAACAGGCAGCATCCCCACAAGAAACAGTAACTACTGATCCTCAAATGTCTGAAGAGACGGTGTCAGAGGAAGTAAACAACTCCTCGATGAGTTCGATGAGTGCTGAAGAAACAGCAGTAAAAACCGCGCCAACGGCGGAGCTAAGCGAAGAGCAAGCAGAGCCAACGCTAAGAGTCGAACCGGAAGATGCAGCACATCATGCGTCTGGCGTGCCTAAGCGACGCCAGCTCCGTTCAGACACTGCTGGTGAAGAGAGAGAGTTAGACGATGATGAGGTTGATGAATACCGCTTAGTCGACTTCGAAGGCATTGGACGCTCCTTTAAACGTCGCTTAATTGAGCGCCGTAAAGAAAAAGCGCGTAAGAAAGCCGAAAAAGCTAAACGTGCGGAAGCTCTCGCTAAGCAAAAAGCTGAACGCAAAGCGCTTGAAGCTGAACGTAAGGCGCTTGAAGCGCAACAGCGTCGTGAAGCCAAAGAAGCGGCAGACGCCGAAAAAGCCCGTATTGCCCAAGAGCAAGCAGAAGCGCGAGAGGCGGCTGCAATGGCTGCCGCTGCGGAACGTGAAGCGGCACAACATAGTGAACCGACAGTCTCTACTCGCGACGTTTACGACGATAGTTACGATGATAGTTACCACGATGGTGATAACTATGAAGTTGGCTACGACGATGACGCACCTGAAATAGGGTATCGGGATAATGTTGTTCGTACGCATCCCACATTAGAAAAAGCGTTACGTCACGATGTTAATAGCGAGCGAGCCCGAGATACGCTAACTGACGCTGCTGAAATGGTCGTAATTAGTGTGCTTTCGCGGGAACCTGAAGGGTTTGATGGCGGAAAGCTGCTTGAGCTAATCATGGCCTGTGGCCTTCGTTATAGCCGTGAAATGGGGGTTTTCCATCGTTTTGAAACTGAAAGTTTCGACAGCGAACTACAGTTTTCAATGGTGAATGTCCTTAAACCAGGTACGTTCCCGATTGAAGAAATGGATGAGTTTGTAACCCCTGGTATTACGTTCTTGATGCCACTACCGGGTGCTGAAGATAGCTCAGCAGCGTTTGAAGCCATGGTTGAAACGGCGATGGTGGTCGTACGCCATATGGGTGGCGAGCTTAAAGATGAGAACCGTAGCGTAATGACGGCACAAACCATTGAATTCGCAAGACAGCGTGTTCATGAGTTTGAGCGTCGTCATCGTCTGCATCGTCAACTTCAAGCGCGTTAAGCAGCACATTACGTTAACACCCGCCTTCCCTAAGAAGGCGGGTGTTTTTGTTACTAAACACCTGTTTTTGTATGCCGGAACAATTGAATGAGTCAGCCTGAAACCATACTGCTAGAAGAGATTAGTCAGCTGCGCGCTGACCTGGATGATGCAAACTACCGCTACTACGTGTTGGACGAGCCAAAGCTGACCGATGCAGATTATGACCGCAAGCTGCAGCGGTTGAAGCAGCTGGAATCTGAATACCCTGAGGTAGTGTCACCTGATTCCCCTACTCAGCGGGTAGGGGCCGCGCCAGCAGAAGGGTTTCCTGAAGTTGCTCATGCGATTCCGATGCTGTCGTTAGATAACGCTTTTAGCCGTGACGACATTACGGCGTTTGCCGAGCGTGTTGCTGAACGCTTGGAGTGTGAGGCTGGGGAGATTGAATTTAGCTGTGAGCCGAAGCTCGACGGTGCTGCAGTCTCGCTAGTGTACGAGCAGGGCGTACTGGTTAGTGGCGCGACCCGTGGCGATGGCCGTACGGGGGAAGGTATTACATCGAATTTGCGAACCTTACGGTCTGTTCCGTTAAAGCTAATGGGTGACAGCATTCCAGCGCTGTTAGAAGTACGTGGCGAAGTCATTATGCGCCACGCGGGTTTTGAAGCGCTCAATGATCGAGCCAGGGAAGAAGGCAGCAAAGTATTCGCTAACCCGCGTAATGCGGCGGCTGGCAGCCTACGTCAGCTTGATCCGCGAATTACCGCAACTCGCCCATTAGAGTTTCATGCTTATCAAGTTGCCCGCATCGATATGATGCATTTGGGTGACGGCGCGCTTAGCAATGACGCAATGACAACCCATAGCCAGCAAATGGAAAAGCTCAAAGCGTGGGGCTTTCGCGCAAGCGCCGAACTTCGGACTGTCAATGGCCCTGAGTTGGTAGCCGATTACTGCGAGCGGCTGGGTGAAAAGCGCGACCAGTTGGGTTACGACATTGATGGCGTCGTGATTAAAGTAAACGACCTACGCCAGCAGCGAGAACTTGGCTTTGTCGCGCGCGCGCCACGCTGGGCGGTAGCGTTTAAGTTTCCTGCCCAGGAAGAAGTCACAACGCTAAACGATGTGGAATTTCAGGTAGGCCGTACCGGTGCAATTACCCCGGTTGCTAGGCTAGCGCCGGTCACTGTTGCCGGTGTGACGGTATCGAACGCTACGCTGCATAATGCTGATGAGATCACTCGCTTAGGTGTGATGATTGGCGATACGGTGGCCATCCGGCGTGCAGGTGACGTGATTCCGCAGGTGGTGCGGGTAGATATCGAAAAGCGTCCGGCCGAGGCGCGAGAAATTATTTTTCCCGACCACTGTCCGGTGTGCGGTTCAGATATTGAACGGCTGGCAGGTGAGGCGGTCGCTCGCTGCTCGGGTGGGCTTTATTGTGCCGCACAGCGCAAAGAGGCCCTGAAGCATTTCGCCAGTCGTAAAGCGTTAGATGTGGATGGATTGGGTGAAAAGCTGATTGAACAGCTGGTGGACCTGGACTGGGTGAAAACACCGGCGGACTTATTTCACCTATCCGCTGAGCAGCTTCAGGAGTTGCCACGCATGGGTGAAAAGTCCTCGGCCAACTTAGTAAATGCCTTGGATAAGGCCAAGCACACCACGCTGGCACGCTTCATTTACGCCTTGGGTATTCGGGAAGTAGGCGAAGCCACAGCGGCAAACTTAGCCAGCCACTTTGGTACTCTGCAGACCCTGCAAGAAGCTGATCAAACAGCGCTGGAAGCGGTTAATGATGTTGGCCCGATTGTCGCCGCTCATGTTCACACCTTTTTTCGTCAGCCCCATAACCTAGAAACGCTGAAAGCCTTACTTGATGCAGGTATCACTTGGCAGGAGAGTGAAGTAACGCAAGGCCCAACGCCCTTAGCAGGTCAAACCTGGGTGCTCACTGGTACGATGGACAGTATGACCCGCGATGAAGGAAAAGCGCGGTTACAAGCACTAGGCGCTAAAGTGGCAGGCAGTGTTTCCAAGAAAACCACCTGTCTTGTGGCAGGCGAGGCCGCAGGCAGTAAGTTAACCAAAGCAGAGCAACTGGGCGTTGAAGTGATCGATGAAGCCACCTTTATCGAGCGTCTAGCTGCCTGGGAGCAGAGTGAATGAGCCGTTTTATATGAGCCGTTTTATAGAAGTGCCCGCGCGACTACTACCGCCGGAAACGCTGGATGCGTTGCTTGAAGCATTTGTGACTCGTCAGGGGTATGACACCACTGATACTGGCGCAGGTATGAATGGCTGGGTAGCCGAGCTTAAACAGCAGCTTGAGCGTCACGAGTTGATTATTGCTCACGACCTAGAATTGGAAATGACCGAAGTGATGACCCTCGCCCAGTGGCGCTCCTTTGGGCGAGATCTTGCCGACGATGAGGAAGAGGGCGATTACTGAGCGCGTATTAGTGCACTGATAATTCGTCGTCCTGGATGTAAATGGTCCACTAACGTTAGCTCTAGCGGCATAGGGTCATCACATAGTCGTGAGGCAATGACTTCGGCGCAGAGCGGAGCACTGGAAAGTCCCCGAGAGCCGTGAGCGGTCGATATCCACAGCCCTGAATGGTGCTCACCTTGGGTATCAGGCACGTTAGAAGCATCTTTTTGCAGCGCCACGTAATCCTGTTGCCATGCGTCGGCATGGGGTACTGGCCCGGCGTAGGGGCTTTTGTCAGGGCTGGCTGCCCTTACTGCAGCACGACCTGCTAGCGTGTCAGGGCTCAGCGCCACGCCCGCAGTCTCAAGTGTTGCGACCCATTCAGGCAGTGTTTGGCGTAATTCATCAATATTGCGCTGATGATCTGCTGTTGTAACGTCGCTCGTGGCGTTATTAGGCATAAAGCTGGCCCCAAACGTCAGCACGCCTTCCACTGGCGGCGACACATAGCCGCCCGCGCATACCACACGTTGCGGGCCTTGAACTCCCTCAGGAAGCTTCATTTCGCTTACCTGGCCGCGAACTTGTTGTAATGGAAGCGCTGCCGTTTGTTCAAAGCGGTTAGCTAACGACGCATTGGCCACCACAACGTGATCAGCGGTCAGCGTTTCACTGCTGGCCAATTCAACCTGCCATGCGCTGTCGTGGGGCTGTAGATTGGCTACTTCCCCGTGGTGCAAGGTGATATTCGCATGCTGTAGCAGGTGTTTGCAGAGTAGTTTGGGGCGCACCCAGCCTGCCTGGGGATAAAACAGTCCATGACCCGCAGTGATGGGAAGACCCACCAGCTCACTAAGTGTCTCGCTTTGCGCAGATACCACCGCTTCTGGCAGTGGGTGGCGTGCCATAAAGCGCTGCTGGCGAGTAGCCTCCTTGTCACTTAACGCCAGTTGTACCACGCCACACGGCTGCCACAGCGGCGTTTCCTGTGGTGAGGTGAACGCCTGCTGGCTAAGCCAGCGCTGGCTGTAGAGAAGCCCTGATAAATAGAACCGACTCTGGTGATTCGTTTCCGCTGCTAGCTTTACATACAGCGCTCCCTGGCGATTACCGGAGCCACCTGCGCCAGGAGCATCGCGTTCAATGACCGTTACCTTAATCCCGCGCTTGGCCAACGCCGCTGCTACGCTGCAACCGGCCATGCCCGCCCCAATAACGACCACATGGTTAGCAGGCTTGTCCGTAGGTGGCATAAACCAAGGCGTTGATTGGCGGCGAGTGTCTTTAGGCGGTGTGTCGATATAGCCTGCTAACATTTCCCGCTTCCGCCCAAATCCAGGCACCTTTTGCCAGCTAAACCCCGCTGCTTTTAATCCTCGTTTAACGACACCTGCGCAGGTAAATGTGGCAAAGGTGGCCCCAGGGCGAGAGCGCGCGGCCATAGCGTCGAATAGTTCAGGCTGCCACATTGCTGGGTTTTTAGCAGGCGCGAAGCCATCTAAAAACCAGGCGTCGACTTGGCCGTCTAACAGGTTCAACCGTTCGGTTGTATCGCCAAAGTGCAGGTCGAGGGTTACTCGGTCGCTGAGATGAAGACGATGAATACCGCTGACTGGTTCTGGCCACTGGGCGCATAGCACCTGTGCGTAGTGCGCCAAAGAAGGCCAGGCGTTTAACGCGCGCTCAAGAGACGTCCGATCAAGAGGGTATTTCTCGGTGGATAACAAATGCAGGCGCGCAGTACTCTGTGCGTGCTGTTCAAAACAGGCCCATGCGCACAGCATATTAAGTCCGGTGCCAAAGCCTGTTTCGCCAATCACAAACGCGCGGTGGTGTTGCCAATTCGCAAAGCGCTCGGGGAGGTGATTCGCCCCCAGGAAAACGTGCTCGGTTTCAGCCCGGCCATCTTCCCTAGAAAAATACACATCGTCGAAAGCGTCTGAATGGGGCGACGTCTCGTCCCAAGTGAGTGAAGGGGCGCTTAATGCCAAGAGCGGAGGCAGGTCAGTGGAGCGTTGGGTCACGCGGATATCCCATGGTGTGAAAATGAGTGATATAAATTGGTTAAAAAATGATCAACTTGTTGATGCGGGCATTATCTCTGGCCTAGAGAAAAGCGTCCGCCGAGTTTTCACAGAGTTTTCCACAGGCTCTGTGAAAAAGAAGGCGGACTCCTCACACTCGCCTCAATCGGTCAAGGCATAACTTTTTTAAACGGCTTAACAATTACCTTGGCATAGACCCCTGCAATGATGTATGGATCCGCGTCTGCCCATGCTTGCGCGGCATCAAGGCTTTCAAATTCGGCAACGACCAAGCTGCCGCTAAAGCCCGCATCGCCTGGGTTATCGGTATCTATAGCCGGGTGAGGCCCTGCCAGAACCAAGCGGCCTTCATCACGCAGCTTTTCCAGACGAGCAAGGTGATCCGGGCGTGCCGCCAATCGGCGCTCCAAGCTGTTGGATACATCTTCACTGATAATAGCGTAAAGCATGGGGATAACTCCTTGAGTGCTGGGGCGGTTGTCCAGTGTCGAATTGACCGCGCCCTTGTAAGCGCGCACCATGGCGAGCGCCTGTAGACCGTGAAAGGGAAACAGGATGCCTGTTTGTTCACACCATTTTTATTCACACCTTCCTATTCTGACAAACTCGCCACATGGCGTCATGCTTATGCCCTTACTTCCTGCGAACGATCTTCCTGCGAACTATCTTCCTGCAAACGCTCTGCCTCCGGTGTTTGATGTCGACCAGCGATACTCGGTGGATTTACACATGCACTCTACCGCGTCAGACGGCGCACTAACCCCTACTGCGCTAGTAAAGCTATGTGCTGAGCGTGGCCTTACCCACATGTCGCTGACTGACCATGACACTATGGATGGTGTTGACGAGGCAAGTGCGGCAGCAGAGCAGGCAGGCTTATGCTTGATACCTGGCTGCGAGTTATCTACGCGTTGGCAAGGGATCAATATTCACGTTGTGGCGCTTATGCCCGGCGGCTTGCAAGGGCCTCTGGTAGAGGGGCTTAAGCAGCAGCGCGAAGCACGTATCCAACGCGCTGAGGTGATCGCTGAGCGATTAGAAAAAATGGGCTTACCAAACGCGCTAGAAAAGGCACGCGCCCAGGCAGGCAGCGACCGCCCCTTAGGCAGACCCGATTTTGCCCGCGCGCTGGTCGCCGAAGGTGTGGTTGCTGACTGGGCTGGCGCGTTTAAGCGCTATTTAGGCAGTGGTAAAAAAGGCGATGTAAAAGCCCACTGGCCAGAAATCAGTGAAGCAGTGGCCTGGGTGGTTGCCTCTGGCGGCGTGGCGGTGCTGGCGCACCCGTTGCGCTATGGGCTTACCCGGCGCAAGCGAGGTTTGCTGATGGATGCCTTTCAAGCTGCAGGCGGGCAAAGCGCTGAGCTGGTGAGCGGACAGCAAAACCCTGATAGCACCCGTGATCTGGCTCGGCAATTGGTCGAACGCAACTTATACGCCTCTATGGGCAGCGATTTTCATTTTCCTGGCAGCCATGCCGCCCCCGGCAGTATGAGTGTCATACCACGCACTGCTGCGCCGCCAATTTGGCAGCATTCGCGCTTAATTCATTTACGCGATGCACCCAGTGGCATGTTAGGCCCTGGGTCTTAAAGCGCATATCGGCTAACCTTGAAACTAAATGGACAACGATGTGCCCACGGGCAGGAGCAAGTGATGAGTCAATATTTTCAGATTCACCCCGAAAACCCACAGAAACGCTTGATTGATCAAGCCATCGATATCATCCGTAAAGGTGGAGTGGTCGCGTACCCAACGGATTCAGGCTATGCACTGGGCTGTCACTTGGGTGAAAAAAAGGCCATTGAAAAGATCAAGTGGCTGCGCTCGTTAGACGATAAACACAATTTCACACTGATGTGTTCGGATCTTTCCGAGATTGGCACTTACGCTAAAGTGGATAACGCCGTATTTAGGTTGCTCAAGGCTCACACCCCAGGGCCTTATACCTTTATTTTAGATGCCACCACCGAAGTGCCGCGGCTGTTACTGCACCCGAAGCGCCGTTCTATTGGCGTACGCGTGCCCGACCACCGCATTACCCATGCGTTGCTTGCTGCGCTGGGTGAGCCTCTGATGAGCGTGACGTTGATTCCAGTAGGCGATACCTTGCCAATGAGCGACCCTGAAGAGATCCGCGACCGCTTTGGGGCACATCTTGATGCCATTATCGATGGCGGAGCCTGTCACCTTGATCCCACCAGTGTAATTGATCTACGCGAACTGCCACCCAAAATCATACGGGAAGGGCGTGGCGATATTTCGCCGTTTGAGTCTTAACGCTGTTTAGAACCCCGGTCATGAAAGTGGCTTCAACATGCATAAAGAAATCGCTTTAGCCAGTTAATAGACGTTTTCTAGCTAAAGCGATGTTTGCTTCGTGTAAGTGCTTTGTTGTTTGTAAGTGCTTTGCAGCTTGTAAGTGCTTTACTGTTTTAGGCTTTCGTCGTCTTCCCCCGTTTTCGCTGATTTCTTGCGTGGGTCTTCTGTTTCTTCATCCAGCCATGTGCCACAGCGTAGACAATAGCGGGCGCGTTTTTCATGGTGGTCGTGGCCACAGCCGGGGCAAGCTTCTTCTGAGTAGCGGTCTTCGCGGATAGAGCGGATAACCTGGGCGGAAAATACTCCGGTCGGCACTGCGATAATCGAGTACCCGAGCAGCATCAAGATCACCGTGATGGTCTTGCCGACTGAGGTGGCAGGCACAATGTCGCCATAGCCCACCGTGGTCATGCTGACGATTGCCCAGTACATTGACATCGGTATGCTGGTAAAGCCTGCTTCCGGCGACTCGATGGTGTACATCAGCGCCGCAAATAGCATCACCACCATCATAATGCTGCTAAAAAACAACAAAATTTGGCGTAGGCTGCGTTTGAGTGCACTGATGAGCAGATGTGCTTCCCCAACAAACTCCATTAAACGCAGAATACGAAAGATGCGTAAGACACGCAGAATACGAACAATGACGAGCCCGTGAGCGCCGGGTACAAGCAGTACGAGCCAAGTAGGCAAAATGGCTAGCAGGTCAACAATGCCGTAAAAGCTTTTCAAGTATAAGAAAGGGCGCTCTAGGCAGTAAATCCTCACCGCTAGTTCAATCGTAAATAGCAGCGTAAATACCCACTCTACATAGAGAAAAATGTGTCCGTAACGCTCGGAATAACTGTCTACGCTGTCTAGCAAAATGACAGCCACGCTCATTAAGATGGCGATAATTAGCGCAATATCAAAGGCTTTGGCCCCCGGCGTATCGGACTCAAAAATAATATGAAAAAGTCGCGTGCGAAGTCCTTCTGCACCGGGAGTTAATTGAAAACTCATCGCGTCATCCTAAAGTGGGCTAAATGTTTCTAGCGTAGCGTGGTTTGATAGGCGAAGCGATGCGCCAACGCTAACGCAGCAACGCCGTAAGCGGGCGTTGGTTGCCCGTTGTCCGTCAGTGCCGTGGTCAGGGTATAAGCATCGCTGCGGGCGTTTTCATTCAGCTGTGGGTGGGCGGCCAGCGTGGCTAACGCCTGTTGTGTGATGGTTAGATGCTGTGCAAGCCCACTGTCGTGATAGGCATCCAGCGCCATCGTGGCCCTGTGCAGCCACTGAGCCGGTGTGTCAGCCTCAGGTAGTAACCACTGCTGCGCGCCTAACGCATTTCCACGCGCCGCTTTGCTGGTATCCGAAGGACGCAGCGGCACGCTTTCTGCAAGCACCAAGGCCAGCGACCAAAGCGCCTCTGGAACCCCCGCTTTTAATTCCAGCTCAACCTCACAAATAGTGGCTTGAGCGCCACCGCTGACAATCTCCCCTTCGTCTAGCACTAGCTCGATGTGGCTGTCTAGCCAGTCGATTTGCCAGCTGCGCCGAGTAAAGTCGGTGCGCAGCGCAGGGCGTAGCGCTGATATCGCTGTGCTTAATGAACCTTCAAAAGGCGGCAGGGCAGCCAAACCACGTTGGTCAAGCTGCGCACCAGGGACTTGCCACTCCCACTCTTGTCGGGTGGAAAGGCCACCGCCACCTTTACCAGCGGTTTTTACCGTTTGTAGCACGCGATCATCTATTTGGCGTAGGCGCACAGCAATTCGTGCTTTTGCCATATCCCCTGCTGGTGTATCGAAATAGGTGTTCGCAAGGTGCTGCTGTTGGGGTGATGTGGCTAGCACGTAGTGACTCAGCAACGCGTTCCGCTGGGCGGGGGCAAGGGCAAGTTTAAGCTCGATTTCTGTTGGTTCAGAAATAGGCGATGAAAAAGCAGTTGAATTTTTCATGACATTAGCCACCTTTTTATCGTGACGTTTCAGTTAAATTTTGATGACATTATGAACTTTTCATGACGGCGGCTGGCGCACTCTTTATACTGGCGCCCGCCATTTCCAGGCTCCCCGAAAACAGGCTAAAGGCTATATGGTTACCCCCAATCCTTTTTCTGCGATGTTTGGCCGCTCGCCATTCCAGCCATTGCTGGCCCACATCGTCAAGGCCAATGAATGTGCCGACCAATTGTTGCCGTTTTTTGAAGCATCGCTTGCTGGCGACTGGGACACTGCATCTGAACTGCGTGAAAACGTCACTCGCTTAGAGCATGACGCCGACACGCTAAAAACAGAGCTACGGCTTAATCTGCCTAACACGATGTTCCTTCCCGTCTCGCGTTCTGATTTGCTCGACCTTATCAGTGTGCAAGACAAGATCGCCAATAAGGTGCGCGACATTACTGGCATTATGCTTGGCCGTAAAATGCGCGTGCCCGATGAGCTGGCTGACCCCATGCGCGATTATATGCGAACCAGCGTAGCTTGCGTGGCTCAGGCGCGTCAGGCGTTAGAAGAGCTGAAAGACCTACTTGAGTCCGGTTTTGGGCGCAATGTGTCTGATGTCATGCAAAAGATGATCCGCGAGCTGCACACCCTTGAACACCAAGCTGACGATCAACAGATCACCATTCGGCGACAGTTGTTTGCGCTTGAGAATCAGCTTCCACCGGTCGACGTGATCTTTCTTTACAAGATTATCGATTGGGTTGGTGAGCTATCCGATCGCGCCGAACGCGTGGGCAGCCGCCTACAGATTTTGACCGCCCGCTAAGGAAATTCCATGCAGATTATTGTCCAGAACAGTGAAATCTTCATTATCCTGGCCTGTGTGTTTGGCTTTTTTATGGCTTGGGGCGTTGGTGCTAACGATGTAGCCAATGCGATGGGGACTTCGGTAGGGTCGAAGGCTATCACCATCAAACAAGCCATTATTATTGCGGTTGTCTTTGAGTTTTTAGGTGCTTGGTTAGCGGGTGGCGAAGTGACCGCAACCATTCGAGGCGGGATGCTTGACCCCGTATTGTTAGCAGATAACCCTCAGCTATTGGTTTACGGCATGCTTTCCGCGCTGCTGGCAGCTGCTATCTGGCTAATGATTGCATCGGCGCGTGGCTGGCCAGTGTCTACTACCCACTCTATCGTAGGCGCTATTGTTGGTTTTGGCGCGGTAGGCCTTGGTGTAGAAGCGGTTGCCTGGGGCAAGGTAGGTCAAATTGCATCTAGCTGGCTTATTTCACCGCTGCTTGCAGGTACGATCGGCTTTGTACTGTTTAAGTCGGTGCATCATCTTATTTTTGAAAATAAAGACCCCTTCAGCGCTGCAAAGCGTTATGTACCAGGGTATATCTTTTTGGTCGGCTTTATCGTTGCGATGGTCACCCTGACCAAGGGCTTAAAGCACATTGGTTTGGACCTAAGCTTTGGTCAAAGCCTGCTGCTTTCTGTTGTCATTGGTATCATCATTATGGCGCTCGGTGTGATCATGGAACGCCGTGTTAAATACGTTCAGAACACCAGCGATCACTTTGGCTACGCCAACGTTGAACGGGTGTTCGGCGTACTAATGATCTTTACGGCCTGTGCGATGGCGTTCGCCCATGGTTCTAACGATGTTGCCAACGCTGTAGGCCCACTGGCAGCAGTCATTAGCGTTGTGCGTAGTGAAGGCGTTATTGATAGCGCGGCGCTTGTGCCTTGGTGGGTGCTGGTGCTGGGTGGCGGCGGCATTGTGGTCGGCCTTGTTACTTACGGCCATAAAGTGATTGCCACCGTAGGTACTGGCATTACTGAGCTTACGCCAAGCCGTGGCTTTGCCGCTACACTGGCTGCCGCGACTACGGTAGTACTGGCATCGGGTACTGGCTTGCCGATTTCAACCACCCATACGCTGGTAGGGGCGATCTTGGGTGTGGGGCTAGCACGCGGTATGGCGGCACTTAATCTGCGTGTTATCGGTACGATTGCGATGTCATGGTTGATCACTTTGCCTGCAGGCGCTGGCTTGGCTATCCTGTTCTTCTTTATGTTTAAAGGCATGTTTGGTTAATGCGGAAGTAAATCCGCCATAGTACGCCCTTGCTCGATGCTAGTTTAGGTCGATAACGCAGCGGCACCTTCACGCAAATTAGCCTGTTTCCGGGTTGATTTGCACAAGAAGGTGCCGCTGTTTTTTGCGCTCTGTTAAAGTAAACGCGGATATTTTCATTTACCTGCTGCCGGAGAGCGGCCCTTGGACACACGCTTCCCTTTTGTTGATTGGTTTCGTAACGCTTCCCCTTACATTAATGCCCACCGGGGACGAACCTTTGTCATCTTAATTGAGGGCGAAGCCATGGCGTCTGGCCGAGGAGAGCAGCTGATACAGGACTTAGCGCTGCTACACACCTTGGGCGTGCGGTTAGTCGTGGTGTTTGGTATTCGACCGCAGGTACACGAAGCGTTGACGACTGCTGGTGTCGAGCCAACACGGGTGGATGGTCGCTGGGTAGCTGACCGAGCGGTGATGGCCCATGTGGAGCAGGTGGCAGCACATCAGCGGCTATGGTTAGAAGCACGGCTTTCTTTAGGCCTGCCTAGCACGCCGCTGCACGGGGTGGAGCTAAGCGTAATTTCTGGCAACTTGGTGACCGCCAAGCCCCTTGGTGTACGTGAAGGCGTCGATTTTGACCACAGCGGTGAAGTGCGTCGGGTGCGCGCGAGTGCCATTGAAGGGCTGCTGGAAAAAGGCTCTCTGGTGTTGCTGCCACCGCTTGGCTTTTCCAGTACGGGTGAAGTGTTTGATTTAGATGCCTCAGAAGTGGCGCAACATGCTGCCGTCGCGTTGAAAGCGGATAAGCTCATTCTATTAGGCGAATCAGAAGGGCTTGAAGACGAGCAGGGCGCACTATTACGCCAGCTTTCTCCGGCAGAAGCTGAACCTCGACTGCAACAGGCGTCGCCGGGTAGTGAGTTGGCCCGCCACTTGAACGCCGCCTGCACAGCGGCCCGAGAAGGGGTGGCGCGCACCCACCTGCTTTCTTGGCGTAACCACGATGCCCTGTTAGGGGAGTTATTCACTCGCGACGGCGTTGGGACCATGATCACCCAGCACCGCTACGAGCAGCTGCGCCCGGCCACATTAAACGATGTCGCTGGTCTGCTAGAGCTGCTGGAGCCGCTTGAGCGACGGGGCATGTTGGTAGCTCGTTCGCGGGAGCGGTTAGAGCACGAAATTGACGATTACATGGTCATTGAACGTGATGGCATGGTGATTGGCTGTGCCGCGCTGCATGTTTTCCCTGACACCACTGTGGGGGAAATGGCCTGTGTCGCCGTGCACGGCAACTATCGCGGCGGTGAGCGCGGCGAGCGCTTGGTGGAAGCATTAGAGCGACGCGCCCGCCAGCGTGGGCTGACCGAAATGTTTGTACTGACGACGCACACGGCCCATTGGTTTGTCGAACATGGTTTCCACTCGGCAAGCTTAGATGACCTACCGCCGTTAAAACGTGAAGCCTATAACCACGCCCGAAAATCCAAGGTGCTGGTCAAGACGTTAGCGCGATAGAAAAATGTGGATAGTAGTGTAGTTGTCGCACATGGTTACTACTTAAGTAGAAAACTGAGGATTAGGTAGAAAGCTGAGGATTAAGTAGAAAGCTAAGAAGGGCGGCTTGGCCGCCCTTTTGATAACTAATGTCTCAGGTATTCAAAATAACGCCGCCGTTTAAGTGCAGCGTTTGACCGCTCATATAAGACGACTCTTCACTGGCAAGATACACATACGCTG
Organism: Halomonas qaidamensis; assembly: GCF_025917315.1. Lineage (NCBI taxonomy): Bacteria > Pseudomonadati > Pseudomonadota > Gammaproteobacteria > Oceanospirillales > Halomonadaceae > Halomonas > Halomonas qaidamensis. The sequence goes on from NZ_CP080627.1 coordinate 792,607, forward strand.
GGCCAATTTCACTCGGTTGGCCGGGGCGCTTCATAGGCACTTGCCCGCCAAAATTGGCGACCTTCTCTTCATCAAAGCTGGCGGGAATTAGCGGTGTCCAGATAGGCCCAGGAGCCACGGCATTAACTCGAATACCTCTATCCATTAACGACATCGCCATGGACCGCACAAATCCCTGAATGGCGCCCTTCGTGGCGGTGTAATCAATCAGCGTGTCGTTGCCTTTAAAAGCGTTGATTGAGGAGGTGGAGATAATGGTATCGCCATTGTTTAGGTGAGGCAGCGCCGCTTTAGTGAGGTAAAAATGACTGAACACGTTGGTTTGAAACGTGCGCAGTAGCTGGTCATCAGGAATATCCGTGACATCGTCCCAGTCATACTGCTCAGCGGCGTTATGAACCACCACATTGAACTTGCCAAATGCTTGTAGGGTGCGTTCAACAATGTCGCGACAAAAAGCCGGTTCTGCCACATCACCTTGCAGTACCAGGCAGCGTCGTCCTTCTGCTTCTACTAAGCGTTTGGTGTCTTCGGCATCTTTAGGCTCTTTAAGGTGCACGATAACACTATCAGCACCTTCACGGGCGTAATGCACCGCCACAGCTCTACCAATACCGCTGTCGCCACCAGTAATAATGGCAATTTTATCTAACAACTTATCGGCACCGCGATAGCTTTCGCGAATATACTCCGGCGTTGGTTGCATTGCATGTTCAGCGCCAGGCTGTTGATTCTGATGCTGCGGGGGTTGCTGTTGATCGCTCATGTGCGTCCACTCCTTTGTTGGCACAGATGGGTTGGTATTGCTTTTAAAGCTAGCCTATTAAAAAGCTGCGAAATTGAAAGAGCATAAGGGATTACTTATATGTATTTACATTTGCGTGTTTACATTTACGCATTTACATTTTTAAGAGTTTGATGGCTCACCTATAAGGGCTTAATCACGCCATTACTAACGTAGACCAATGACGCAAGGATGGGCAAATGATAGCCAAGAGGTTAGGTAATTAGGTGGTTGGATCGTTAGATAAAAATGCGGATAGTAAACGTTAATAAACTCAGTTTAAATTTTAAATCAGGCATTGTTAATGATGCGCTGCTGTCACAAGTGGCTGTTTTGACGGTTTTATAAACTGAGGCGTGGCGAGATCGGTTGGGGAGAGTAGTGCTGGGCTGTGGCAAGTAAACGACAAGCGACTATAGTGTATAAACCTATTCACATCCCTTGGCACGCAAGGCTTTAGGGCGACTACCAAGCAGGGCTGCCAAGTAGTAGGAGGTAATATGCAACAACCTGATAAAGACGATCAGAAGAAAGATCAGCGCGACGATCATCACGATGATGCCAACCCAATGCCCGACACGCACCATGTCAATCCTGATGGCGATGATAAGCCGTCTCCCAAGAAGTCTACTTCCTAATCGATTGTTTTTACCTATAAAAGGGTGCTACTAACAAGTGGCACCCTTTTTTATAGGAATAGGTTGTTAATTAATGTCTGTATTTTTAAAAAGTTTTTATTTTGATTTAAGTTGCAGGGTTGGTTGATATTTGTTTGGTTTTTCAGGTTTATTTGATAATCCGACTGCTTTAAATTGAAAGCTAAAGGTAGCCCGCTATAGTTTTGGAGGATAGATCATTTTCGAAGAGAGTAAACGACACGGAGGATGTCATTATGACCGAACAAGGAAAGCATCACCCTTCACATGATTACGATTCGCTTAAACAAAAAGGCCAAGAGAGCGCTGCAGAGATAAAAGATGCCGCAGAGCAGCAGGCGGAAAATGCGTTTGCTCAACAGCGCGAGAGCGCAGCCGAACAAACCAAAATAGTAAGTGCTGTGTTCCAGAAGGCTGCGGACGAATTTGATCGCCAGAAACAGCCATTTTGCTCACAGCAGACAAGAAGGCTTGCCCAAAAAGTAGACCGCTTTTCGCAAACGATGCGCGACAAGGATCTGCATGGGCTATGTAAAGAAGCAGAAAACTACGGAAGAAAAGAGCCAGCCCTATTTATCGGTGGCGCTATTGCCGCGGGTTTTTTGGTCACGCGTTTTCTGCGCAGCTCTTCAACCCATTCTGATGCTGCTAATAACGGCTCTCAGCATCAAGCCGGCGAACACAATGCTGTGCAGTCAAACCGCGTTTAACGCAGAGCCATAGGCTAAAAATTGTATGCGGGAGATACAGAATGGATTCAGATAGCAAAACGACCGGTTCAGTCGGTTCGCTACTCTCAACGCTACTCAATGAGATAACCGCTTTGGTGCGTGGCGAAGCGGAACTAGCCAAAGCCGAAATGTCTGAAAAGACCCATCAAGCCATGGCGGGTGTTGCGGCAATAGCACTCGCTGGTGCAGTGCTACTTGGTGGTTTTTTAACCCTGCTGGCGGCGGTAGTGCTGCTTTTAAATGAGGTACTGCCTCCGGAAACCAGCCCGTGGATTTCTGCCGTTATTGTAGGTGCTGTTGTTACGCTGATCGGTGCATTAATGCTGAAGGCGGGGCTAAGCAAGGTGAGTGTCCAAGGGCTAATGCCTAATCGCACCATTAATAGTCTGCGTAATGACAAAGCGCTTTCTAAAGAACATCAGCGTCACGTCAAGGAGGAGGTGAAATGAGCGACCATAATCAGCATCGACATCCCGATGATATTGAAAAAGATATTCATCAATCGCGCGAACGGCTTGATTCTACGCTGCATAAAATTGAAGAGCGATTTTCGCCCGATCAACTGCTACACACCACTTATGACTATCTCCGCCAAGGCGGTGCCAACGAGTTTTTTTCCAACCTAGGAACGACCATTAAGCAAAACCCTGTGCCGGTACTGCTCACCGGAGCTGGGCTTGGTTGGTTAATGTTGCGCCAAAGTAACCCACAGGCTGAAACACCGCGCTACGCAACTAATGTTCATGCTACCTCCGAGTCTTTAGGGCAGCCTGCTGCAGTGGCTCAACACTCGTATTCTTCTCAGCCCCCTTATTCTCAGAACCCTTACCCTCAAGGCCCTGAGACTAATCAGGGAGTGGGACACAATCATAATAATGGTGAGCAGGATAATGGCAGCCGAATGCAGCAGGCGAAAGAGAGCGCCCAGCATATCGGCCATAGTGCTAAAGGCGCAGCGCACCATCTAAGCGAAAAAGCCCAACAGAAGGGAGGTCGTATGCACGATTCCATCTCTCATGCCCAACAAGGGGCTCATGAACGCTTTGACCATATAAAGGAGCGTGCCCATCAAGCTAGCAACACCTCATCGGACTTTATTCAAGAGCACCCGGTGGTAGTGGCAGCGCTAGGGTTTGCACTGGGGGCAGCGTTGGCAGGCATTTGCCCATCCACCCGTAAAGAAGATGAATACTTAGGTAAGTATCGCGACCAAGTGGTGAAAAAAGCAGCTGATGCAGGCGAAGAGCAAGTGGATAACGCCCAGCAAGCGATTCATGAAAAAACCGAATCAATAAAGCAGCCTGCCGAAAAGCAAGAGTCGCCATATAGCACGCCTACTGCTGATGAAAGTGCTTCAACCATCAGTGCCTCAAGTACAGGTGCTTTAAATAGCAGTCCTTCAACGTCGAACCCTTCAACGACGAACCCTTCAACGACAGATGTTACTAGTGGACATACGCCTAGCAAACCTTCTGTGAATGAAGGCGTGGCTACCAATAGGCCAAAGGTGCCAAGCACGCAGCCGGGGCTAGCAGGTTCTAATACGCCTTCTGGGAATACCCAAGGTAATGACACTAACCTACCACCGCGGCCATAACGAAACGCCGCAGACGCGGTAAGCGTGCTGGTTAGAAGCGGCGCTACTTTTTGTAGCGCCGTTTTACTTCCACGTTTAGCCTGCCTTCACCCAGCCGTAGCGAGAGCTTCTGGCCTGGCACGGTGTCTTCTGCCCGACGGATAACATGGCCCTTTTCATCCTGGGCAATGGCATAGCCGCGCCCCAATACTGCAAGCGGGCTGATGGCATTTAGCTCACGGGCAGCACTACTCAAGCGTGCCTGACGTACTTCCAACGCCCGCTGCATAGCGCTGGCTAAACGGCGCTGTAGCTGGCTAATACGCTCTTGCTCTGCACGGTGCAGGCGTGCCATGTCTTGGCTGGCTAAGCGCTTGCTTAACTGCGTGACCCGCGTTTGCTGCTGCTGAACGCTTTGCTGCATTGCGCGCTGCAGCCGTTGATAAAGGGCGGTAACGTGTTGTCGCTGGCGGTCAAGCTGCTCGCCAGGATGGCGAAGCCGGGCGCGTAAGGTATCCAGCCGCTGGCTATCGCGCTCTAAGCGTGCCTGCATGGCACGACGTAAGCGGTTTTCTAGCTGCGACAATTGCTGCTTTAGCGCTTGCTGGTCAGGCACTAAACGCTCAGCCGCCGCTGACGGGGTAGGGGCACGCATATCCGCAGCGAAATCCGCTAGGGTGACATCCACTTCGTGACCCACCGCTGACATCACCGGCAAGCGTGAGTGAAAAATCGCCCGTGCCAGATGCTCGTTATTAAATGCCCACAAATCCTCTAAGCTACCGCCGCCACGGGTAATTAGCACCACGTCCTGGTCAGGGTCTAAGCGTGCCTGTCGGTTTAATAACCCCAGTGCGGAAATCATTGCAGGGGCGGCCTCGGCACCTTGTACGGGCACCGGAATCAACGTGACATCAGCCAGAGGCCAGCGCGCTGCCAGCACCGCCAATACATCGCGAATGGCCGCGCCGCTGGCAGAGCTTAAAATCAAAATCTTGCGGGGTGGAAAGGGCAGTGAACGAGCATTGGCAAACATGCCTTCGCTTTCCAATTGCACTTTTAGCCGCTCATATGCCGCCAGTAGCTCCCCTAAGCCTGCCGCCTGCACGGCCTCGGCAATCAGCTGATAGTCGCCGCGCGGTTCGAACAGCGAGACGCGCCCGCGTAGTTTTACCTGATCGCCATCGCGCATGGGTGCGGCAACAAACCTTGCCCGCTGGCGAAATAGCGCACAGCGAATTTGCGCGCGGTCATCCTTCAACGTGAAGTAAATATGCCCAGAGGCCGGGCGAGAAACGTTCGAAAGCTCGCCTTCCACCCATACCTCACCCATGTTTCGCTCTAGCGCTTTGCGAGCCTTGAGATTGAGTTCGCTGACTGAGAAGATGGCGGTGTTTGAGGCGGTCATGGAGGCAGGTGTCGTCCAACGCTTGCGGTGCGATAGTCAGTGTTAGGGTGCAACCATTAGACAATACGCTAACCTGTCTCAGCAAACGTATTCGCCAGGGTGCTTAGGTTTGCAGCCGTGAGGCGAATGTTCACCGTTTTGTTTTGCATTCGTCATCAAAGTGTCACATAACCGTGCTAAGTTGCTCGCCGACACAAAACTGTCATCAAAACGTCATACATAGATTGTCCACCAACACGGCAGACCACTTATGTCGAATCTCGGACCTTCCACCGATCGTCCTGCTCTTGCTCGCGAGGTGCCGCGTGAGGTGCCCGCGTGGTTACGCGGTATTTATGCCGGCCTGTGCCTGTACCTGTTCCTGGCTGCACTTAACGTGCTGGGCGCGGGCCTGGGTACCTTTGGTAGCGACAGCGACCTTCTGACCCGCGCCTTCGCTTTTGGCGCGAACCCCTTTATTGCCTTGATGGCAGGGGTGTTGGTTACCATGGTCGTGCAGAGCTCGTCGTTCACCTCGGCGCTGATCGTCACCCTGGTGGCTAGCGGCGAGATGACCCTGGGCACTGCTGTTTTTGCCATTATGGGCGCCAATATCGGCACCGCCGTTACCGGTGTCATCGTGGCCCTGGCGAACGTGCGGATCAAGCGCAACTTCCGCCGCTCGTTCACCGCGGCGCTGATGCACGACTTATTCAATATTCTCACGGTTCTGCTGATCTTCCCGGTGGAGTGGCTGACGGGAATGTTCCATGAGAATGGTTACGGCATCTTTACACGGCTAGCCGGTTGGGTAGCGGAGCTGATTGGCTTGGAGGAAGTTGCCAAGCCCAGTAGTCCGATTAAGGTAATCACTGCTCCCATTGTTGATGTCGCTAATTGGCTGGGGGCTTCCCTGATGCCTAGCGTGGCGGCTGCTGGCCTGTTCGTCGCGGGCTTAGGCCTGCTGCTGATGTTCGCAGCGCTGGTCTTTATGGTGAAGAATCTGCGCGGTGCGCTGTTGCGCCATATGGATGGCCTCTTCCGCACCTATTTCTTCCGTACCGATGCGCGGGCCTACGGGGTCGGGGTGGTGTCTACGGTGCTGGTGCAATCGAGTTCTATTACCAGCAGCCTGATGGTGCCCTTGGCGGGAGCGGGCGTGGTGCGTCTACGCCGAGTGCTACCCTTTATGATGGGGGCCAACCTGGGTACCACGATTACCAGCGTACTGGCGGCTACTGCTAATCCTATCGCTGCGGCGATGACGGTGGCGCTGTTTCACGTTATTTTTAACTTAACCGGTACCGCCATCTGGTGGCCGCTACGGGTGATTCCACTGCGCATTGCCACCTGGTATGGCCGCTTGGCTGGTAAGCAGATCCGCTACGCTTTTATGTTCCTGATTGGCGTATTCCTGGTGGTGCCGGTGGTCGGCATTACATTGACCGAATTATTCATGCGCCTGCGCTAAGCGCGGCCAACCGAGGGGTTTCCCATGTTTAAACAGCTTTATAGTGCGCTTACCTCGGAAACCAGCATCGATCAGGCCTACGCAGACCTGACCAAGATGCTGGAGCATGGTGCTTGGATGTTCGCACGTGCCAACGAGGTGCTTTACAGCACAGTGCCTGCCGAAGACGTGCGGCAGCCGCTTTATCAGCGTGATGTGGCGGTCAACGAGCTTGAGCGCTCTATCCGCCGCAAGGTGTTGCGCCATCTGACCGTTAATCCCGGCCACGATGTGGCTATCTGCTTAGCGCTGATGAGCGTTGCAAAAGATGCCGAGCGCATTGGCGATTACTGTAAAAACGTCTTTGAAGTTGGCGCTTTTTACAGTGAAGGCTTTCACGTAGATCATTATCAAAAGCCCTTGGATAAGATCTCCGAGCGTTTATCTGGGCTGTTTAAAGAGCTCATTGCGGCTACACGAGACTCAAACGAAGCCCAAGCTCACCGTATTATCACAGCTACCCGCGACATCGGCGGAATCTGCGATGACCTCATCGAAGCGCTGCTGGGTGAAGAAGAGGCGGTTGAGTTTCATGAGGCCGTGGCGTATTCGCTGTTGGCGCGCCACTACAAGCGGGTTTCTTCCCACTTGGCCAATATTGCCACAGCGGTGACTGGGCGTTTGGAGGATCTGGACTTTCCCAGCGAGGCCGATGACCGCGCGCTAGATTAACGTCGCCTAGGTTGAAAAAGACAAGCAGCTCCCTTTAGTGGTGCTGCTTGTTTTGTATATGCTCCCATCGCATTGCTGGCACACCCCTCCAAACGTTATAATAGCGGATTAACTTTCCACGCCCCACTTCCTCTTCAATCAGGGTGTTGCCGCTATGCTACGTATGGCCCAAGAAGCACTTACGTTCGATGACGTACTCCTCGTTCCCGGCTTCTCCGATGTTCTGCCCAAGGATGTCAGCCTCAAAACCCGCCTGACCCGCAATATTTCACTCAATATCCCGCTGCTTTCCGCTGCAATGGATACCGTTACCGAAGCGCGTCTAGCAATTGCGATGGCTCAGGAAGGCGGCATCGGCATTATCCATAAGAGCATGACCATGAGCCAGCAAGCCGCTGAAGTGCGCAAGGTTAAAAAGCACGAAAGCGTGATTGTAAAAGACCCGGTTACCGTTAGCCCTAAGGCGAAGCTGGATGACCTGCTGGCGATGGCGCGCGAGAACGGCTTCTCTGGCTTCCCCGTCGTAGAAGGCGAAACCCTGGTGGGTATTGTGACCGAGCGTGATATGCGCTTCCAGCCCAACCACGGCGACAGCGTTGCGGACATCATGACTCCCCGCGAGCGGTTGGTGACCGTTAAAGAAGGCACCGACCTTGAAACCAGCAAAGCCAAAATGCGCGAACACCGCATTGAGAAAATGCTGATCGTCGATGACGAGTTCCACCTGCGCGGTTTGGTTACCTTCCAGGATATCGAAAAAGCCCGTACTTACCCGATGGCTGCCAAAGATAGCGATGGTCGCCTGTTGGTGGGTGCTGCCGTTGGTACTGGCCCCGAAACGCCTGATCGGGTTGCTGCCCTGGCCGAAGCCGGTGTGGATGTGATCATTGTTGATACCGCCCACGGTCACTCTAAAGGCGTTATCGATCGCGTGCGCTGGATCAAAGAACACTTCCCGAACATCCAAGTCATTGGCGGCAATATCGCCACTGCCGCTGCCGCCAAAGCGCTGGCCGAAGCGGGCGCAGACGCCGTTAAAGTCGGCATTGGCCCCGGTTCTATCTGCACCACGCGTATTGTGGCAGGCGTTGGCGTTCCGCAAATCACCGCAGTGTCTAACGTGGCAGAAGCGCTGAAAGAGTTTGATATTCCGCTGATCGCCGATGGTGGCATTCGCTTCTCTGGCGACTTAGCCAAAGCCATCGCTGCTGGCGCAAGCGCCGTAATGGTCGGTGGCCTGCTAGCCGGTACCGAAGAAGCGCCGGGTGAAGTCGAGCTTTACCAAGGCCGTACCTATAAAGCCTACCGTGGTATGGGCTCCATGGGTGCCATGTCTCAGAACCAGGGCAGCGCCGACCGCTACTTCCAAGATAAAGCCGAAGGTGCCGAGAAGTTGGTGCCGGAAGGCATTGAAGGCCGCGTACCCTATAAAGGCATGATGGGCGCTATTGTTCACCAGCTGATGGGTGGCCTGCGCGCTTCCATGGGCTACACCGGCTGCCGCGATATTCAAGAAATGCGCACCAAGCCGGAATTTGTACAAATTACCAGCGCTGGCTTTAACGAATCCCACGTTCACAACGTGCAGATCACCAAAGAAGCTCCCAACTACCGGGTAAGCTAACCAGCACGTTTAGTAAAATGGCGCGGCGAGCATTGCAGCTCGCCGCTTGCTTTTTGGCCTTACCAGCGGCCCCACACCGCTTAACCGAGACCCCGCCATGAGTGACATTCACGCCCATAAGATTCTGATTCTTGACTTCGGCTCACAGTACACCCAGCTGATCGCCCGCCGTGTACGTGAGATCGGTGTATTCTCCGAAATCCGCGCCTTCGATATCACCGAAGAAGAAATTCGCGAATACAACCCTAACGGCATCATCCTGGCCGGTGGCCCGGAATCCGTGACCGAGTTGGATTCCCCGCGAGCACCGGCGTGCGTGTTCGAAATGGGCTTGCCGGTGTTTGGTATTTGCTACGGCATGCAGACCATGGCCGAGCAGCTTGGCGGCAAAGTGGAAGGTTCCAACCAGCGCGAATTTGGCTACGCCCAGATTCAAATAGATGCTGAAAACGCGCTGTTCAAAGACATTAAAGACCACGTCGACGCCAGCACTGGCAAAGCATTACTTGATGTGTGGATGAGCCACGGCGATAAAGTAGCCCAAGTGCCTGACACCTTCACCGTGACCGCTTCCACGCCGAGCTGCCCCATTGCCGCCATGGCCTGGGAAGAGAAACAGTTCTACGGCGTACAGTTCCACCCAGAAGTGACCCACACCCTGCAAGGCCAGCGCATTCTTGAGCACTTCGTACTGGATATTTGCGGTGCCGAAAAACTGTGGACGCCTGCACAAATCATCGAAGACCAAGTAAGCCGCGTGCGCGAGCAAGTGGGCGACCGCCATGTACTGCTTGGCCTTTCCGGTGGTGTCGATTCTTCGGTTGTGGCGGCGTTGCTGCACAAAGCCATTGGCGACCAACTGACCTGTGTCTTCGTCGATAACGGCCTGCTACGCAAAAACGAAGGCGACCAAGTCATGGAAACCTTCGCCAAGCACATGGGCGTGAAGGTGATTCGTGTCGACGCCGAAGAGCTGTTCCTTGGCAAGCTTGCGGGCGAGAAAGACCCGGAAGCCAAGCGCAAAATTATCGGCAACACCTTTATCGACGTGTTCGATGAAGAAGCCAGCAAAATCGACGGCGTCGACTTCCTGGCCCAGGGCACCATCTACCCGGACGTGATCGAATCCGCGGCCTCTAAAACCGGCAAAGCCCACGTGATCAAATCCCACCACAACGTCGGTGGCCTGCCGGAAACCATGAAGCTCAAGCTGGTCGAGCCGCTGCGCGAACTGTTTAAAGACGAAGTGCGCAAACTCGGCCTCGAACTCGGCCTGCCTTACGATATGGTCTACCGCCACCCGTTCCCTGGCCCCGGCCTGGGCGTGCGTATTCTGGGTGAAGTGAAGAAAGAGTACGCCGACATTCTGCGTGATGCCGACGCCATCTACATTGAAGAACTACGCGCCGCAGGTTGGTACGAAAAAACCAGCCAAGCCTTCGCCGTGTTCCTACCGGTGAAATCGGTAGGTGTAGTAGGCGACGGCCGCCGCTACGAATGGGTTATCGCGCTACGCGCCGTCGAAACCATCGACTTCATGACCGCCCGCTGGGCGCACCTGCCCTACGAGCTGCTGGAGAAAGTTTCCAACCGTATTATCAATGAGTTGGAAGGTGTTTCTCGGGTTACCTACGATGTTAGCAGCAAGCCGCCAGCTACTATTGAGTGGGAGTGAGTGGTTACTTACTGATGTTGTTCGCCAAAACCCGCCGAAAGGCGGGTTTTTTGCTATGTTCATGATCCTGTACTACCAAATCGAAACTGGCCGAGCGACACCGGAGGACTTTTAGAAGGCGTTCACCACTATCCGCCAGGTGACAAGGAACTAAGGCAAAAGATAAGACAGAACGAATGACTAGGAAGAACAGCACTCCTATCAAAGTGTACTGCCTGCCCGAGGAAAAAGAGCAGGTCGAAGCGCAGGCAAAACGAGTTGGTATGAGTGCACGGTACTTACGCGAAGTCGGTCAGGGTTATCACATCTCTGGTGTGGTGGATTATCAGCAGGTACGAGAACTGGCCCGGATCAACGGCGACCTTGGCCGCTTGGGTGGCCTATTGAAGCTATGGCTTACCGATGACGTGCGCACGGCTCAGTTCGGCCAGTCAACAGTCCTTGCTGTTCTCAGCAAGATTGAAACGACGCAGGAGGAAATGGGCAAGATCATGACCAGGGTCGTTATGCCGAGGTCTGAATTATGAAGCTGAGAACGGACTCAATACTAAGATAAGGCGGTGCAGCCCGCCTTATCTTTGATTAATCTTTTAATGGGACGCCCATTGGCAAGTATATCTTATTATTAGGGCGCTTTTTTTCTTCGAAGTGGATGGATAGCGATAGATAAATGATTGAGTTTCTTGCCAGTTTTATTAGCGTCATTAGCCGGGACTCAAATTGACTCATAGGTATTAATAGAGAATGTGAGCTTAATTTTTTCTTTTCATAAAGATCCGATTCGAGCTTTTTCAGGTCGGATTCTAGTGTTTTGGATTCTTCAGGGGGCAAGGGGGGGTGTAACTGCTCTCTTGTTTTTTTAATTTCTAGATTAAGCTTTTCTAATTCACTATCATGATAACTGTTATGTGGGGTCGTTAGCTCATAGCCGAAATCATCTACTATTTTAAGTGACCTATGCTCCATGGCATTCCTAATTTCAGAAAATGCCTTAGCGTCTGGGTCTATCCACTTTGAAACAGATGAAGTGTCTTTAACGTCGCGAATATCTTTTAATATATAAAATAAAGCATGAATGAAATGATTGTCGCTAGTCCCTAGCTTTTTATTTGGCTTCCAATTTTTTCTCCAGTTACTTGACTTGAAGTCTCTAAATAGGTTGTCAATACTTATCATGTTGTCATCTTTTATATCGTTGAGATCAAAAAATCGACTTAATAAATAAGCGATTTTGTCGAATAATGAATAAAGTATCCGGAATGACGTTTTATAATGACTGATTTTTAGGTTGTTTATCGAGTGAGACATGTCGTCAACATGTCGATATGTTGAGTTATAGAAGTGATGTTCTTCATCAGGTATGCTGTGGGCAGTAAAAAACAAGTAGCGTGCGTAGCAGTAGTCATTTTTTATTTCATCGAAGTTGCCATGATACGCTAGCTCTTCATGCATAGTGAGTGTTGAGTTTATGGATTGAGAGAAAGAAGGAAGAGCAAGAACATCCTGATGGGATATTTCAAAATCGCAGACATCATTTAGGTCGTTAATAAATAGCTTATTCTTTGCACACCATTGCAGGTATTGTTTTTCCTTTCTCGTTTTTGAGCTGTTATATTCTTCTGAAAAGTAATCGAAGGAAGATTCCTCAAAGTTCTTCTCGAACCATTCCTTGAATTTAATTAAGTACCCATTCCCCTCTAAATCGACTCTGTGTTCAGGATATAGTTCTTCGATATTATCTGCGGCCTCTTTGGTAAGCCTGTAGGCTATAAAATAGTGATACTCTTTGTGCCCGTTGTCATAAAGAGATTCGCCAAGAAATAGCTGGTTTCTAGCCTTTGATGCAATCGCTTCTATTTTTCTATTTATAGCTATGGCTTCATCATAAAAAGGTATGCAACATAAAACCCTTCCTTGAGAAGAAAGGTGGTTAGCCAAGTTAGTTAGAACCATCGACTTAAGGTTATTAAATGCCTGAATATTTTCAGACATGTTATTCCAATCAGGTTTTGGTATTCTGTGAAGAGATTTTCTGTAATAGATTATGGCTTTCATTAGGTCGTCTGAGTACCATTCAACCCTCCGAGTCTCGTAAAGTACGGAATAGCAGTTTGCTATTGTGTAAAGGTAATGAGCCTCATAAAGAGAGTGTTCAAAATCAAAGTCTTTTGATGTCAATCTCTCAATAAGACTTTCCAGAGCTTCATAGTCTCTGTTTAGTATATGTAAATCAGCCTCTTCACTTAAATCGTTAATCTCATCTATTGTCATGACCATGAAGAACTCCTTTTTTCATTTAATATCGAAAATTTACTAGTTATCATAAATCGACAGAAATTTTTTCTTTTGCTAAAAAATATACACTGAGCAATTTATTCTTAGTATAAGTTTGAGAGGCGGTATGAGCGAACAAGAGTGCCGAGCGTCACAGGCATAGTGCGCAAAAAAGCTCAAACCGGAGCTTATGAGGCGTGGAAGCTTGTTACTGGTTGTGATAACCATCAAAGCGGGTGCTTAGCCCCTCAATTTAATTTGAGATATTTTGGAAATACAGTGAGAACGAACGGATAGTCTCAGAGAGCTAGGGTTAACTTGGTAAAACGACGCGTATGAGATTTGAGACGCTTCTCAATCACTGCCGTGCGCTCGCCTGTTTCAATTGCGCTTGAGCTGGCCACTGCACGCAAAATACGCTTGCGGGAAACAGTGACTTTATCAGTTGGAGTTTTACGAACCATCACAATACTCCTAGAGCAGATTGTTAGGTGTCATTATAGCAGTAACCCCGCAGGGCTAGCGTGCTTGTTGCCTCGTCTGTGTTTGCTGAAAAGCCTACTCGTTAGTGGGATTTGCAGCAAAACACTCAAGGCTATTCAGGATGTACGCTTGGCAAACATTTAAGCAGGGCAGTCGTTAAACTATTTTGGCTCATTCAGGCAGAAAATAAGAAACGATATCCATCTCTTTGTGAGGAATGCCAATGATTTCAATACATTCCTGGCCGATTAGATAAAAGATAACGTGCTGGCCCTGAGGGTAGCTGTAATAACCCTCGCTAACATCCGAGCGGTGCTTTCCCAGCTGGGGATTTTCTGCGAGCCAGTGAAACCGTTTTTCAAAATTCTTCAAATAGGTATTTCGTTGGTTCTTGCCCCATTGCCACTCTGTATAGCGGCCGATATTTTTTAAATCGTCTCTTGCTCTCAGCGTGATATGGAAAGTGGGCATCAAGCCTCGCTATCCAAGTCGTTGATTAGGGCATCCATCGAAAAATCATCCACGAATTCACCTGCTCTCGCTTGCTCTGCACCTTGAGCTAAGTGAGTGCGAAGCGCTTCAAGTTTGCTTTTGCGCTCTTCCATTGCACGTAACGCATCACGCACAACCTCACTGGCGGAGCCATAGCGGCCGCTGGCGACCTCGTTTCTGATAAAGACTTCCCAGTGCTCCCCTAAGCTAAGACTGGTTGTAGCCATGATTCTCTTCCTATATTCAAAAGTAACAAATATGAATATAGGTACGGTTGGCAAGGTTAGCAAGAGAGGTAATCTCTGTCTGTCAGGCTTGCTGTTCATTTTTACACTTTGGCTCGGGTGAAGCTTTGCATTGTTAGCCCATGAGCCGAATATAAACCGTAATCGGCTCATAATATGATCTGAATAGGCAGGGAAATCGGCTCATTTACCTCTGGGAGCAGCAATATTGACCGCTTTTGGCGTAGGGAGTACACAGGCCGCTATGCGATGACTGATGCTCTATGTCATCGTCATGGAATATGGTTGGTTGATGGCTTTTAAGGTGCCAGCCTATAACGACAAAGCTTTCACTATCCGGAAATTCCGGATAGTTCGTCAAGAGGGGAAGTGGCAGGTTCAGCGGGAGATTGATCACTACACTCTGGACATGATTATCTCGGTTGGTTATCGGGTGGAATCTCAGCGTGGCGTCCAATTTCGCTGGGCTCTCAAAGACCATCTGGTGCAGGGCTATCCCCTCAATCAACGCCGTCTAACCGAATGTGGTAGATGCGCGGTAGCTCATTTACTTCCAGAAGGCGTATTCCCAATCGCTGCACGGTAACATGTAGACACTTCCACGCCTGTCTTGCGAGGCTGGCGTTTCACTTCCTGCCTAGGCCTATTTGTCATGACACGCGTTGCTATTTTTGTGGATACCCAGAACGTCTATTACACCGTGCGCGAAGCCTACGGCAAACACTTTGATTATCGCCGATTTTGGGCGAAGGTGACGGCGGACCGTGAAGTACTCACCGCTCGCTGCTATGCCATTGATAAGGGCGATGCCAAGCAGCGTGAGTTCCAGAATATCCTCCGCTCGATTGGGTTTGAGGTCAGGCTCAAGCCATTCATCCAGCGCTCGGATGGTTCTGCCAAGGGCGACTGGGACGTGGGGATCACGCTGGATGCTATCGAGTACGCGGCGAAAGCGGATGTGGTGGTGCTGGTCTCCGGCGATGGCGATTTCGATCTTCTGGCCCAGAAAATCCGTGAAGTACATGGCAAGCGTGTCGAGGTCTATGGCGTGCCCCAGCTCAGCGCAGCCTCTCTCATCAATGCCGCGAGCGAGTTTATTCCCATCGAGCGGGGATTGCTGTTGGGGTGAATGAGAGGGCTGAGCCGAATAATCCTTAGGCCTTTTCGATACCATCTACCAAAAAGACGCGGTAATCGGCACCCTGGAAACGGTGCTTACGGGCTTCCTGATAGGCGGGGCTTTCGTACCAGGCGCGGGCGGCGGCCATATCGGGGAAGCGTAGAATCACCGCACCTTCCATGGCGCTACCTTCGAGCACCTCAAACTCACCATAGAAGGCGAGCGGTTGTGGGTCGTGGCCTTCACGGGCGGCTTTGGCCTTTTCGCTGTAGCGTTTCATTTCTTCGTTATCGTGGGTGTGCTCACGGGTCAGTACGATGTAGGCGGGCATGCGGTTCTCCTCGTTGGTATAAAATGCGCTATGCAATCATACCTTTTATTGGTCAGGGGCTGTCCACTTGCTCTCAAAACCTTGCTCTCAAAGCCTTACCCCCGCAGTCTTACTCCTAAAGCCCCGCTAGCAAGCCACTTACCTATTCGATTGCCTTGATAGCATCTGTCGGTATGATGCTTTGGATGTTGTCCATCATTATGGCCCCTTTACCATGAGCTTCTATGACTCAATCTAAAACGCCTTTCATTGTGGTGCTGAGCTTGGCAATGACCATGATGCTGGGCCCGTTTTCCATGGATACGTACCTGCCAGCCTTTCCGATTATCGGTGAATCACTGGGGGTTTCTCAGCAGGCGGTGTCACTGAGTGTTTCGGTGTATGTCTTCGCGATGGCGTTTGGTCAGTTAATCGGCGGTGCGCTTTCAGACCGTTTCGGGCGCCAGCGGGTGTTGATGAGTGGGCTGGCGATTTTTGCGCTCTCAAGCATTGTGATTGGTATGGCGGATTCCTTAAATACGCTGCTCTGGGGGCGTGCAGTGCAGGCCCTTGGGGCTGGTTTTACCCTGGTATCTGTACCGGCGCTGGTGCGTGACCGGGTGGCGGGCCGTGATGCCGCGAAACTGTTTTCGATGATGGGCTTTATCATGGTACTGGCGCCAGGTATTGCGCCAAGCGTAGGCAGCGTGATTCTGACGCTAGGCTCCTGGCACACTATCTTTTTCGCCTTGGCGGTCTACGCGTTGCTGCTGGTGCCATTGCTGGTACGGGTACTCTTTACCGGTACGGGCAAGGTGTCTCGCATGAAAAGCCCTAAGATGAGCTTGCTGGCGCGTTATAAATTGGTTCTGTCGACAAAGCCGGCTCTGCCGTTCATCGTTTGGCAGGCTGCCTCATTTTCTACTCTGATGATGTTTATCACCTATGCCTCATTTATTTATCAGGGGCATTTCGGCCAGTCGCCTTCGGCGTTTTCGATGCTGTTTGCCGCGAATATCGTCGCGATGCTTATCTTCAATATTCTCAATCGAATCCTGCTTTCCAGGTTGCCGTCGCTGCGTATTCTGCAGTTGGCAACGGGCTGTCAGGGGGTCGGCATACTGCTGCTGGTGATGGCTGCCTTTATGGAGTGGCCGCTGTACGCTTTCCTACCCGCTATGATGCTGACCATCGGCTCGATAGGGGCGATCTCACCGAATATCCAGGCCTGCTTTTTGGAGTACTTTCCCACCAGTGGCGGCACGGCCGCAGCGCTTTTGGGTGCTGCCCAGTTCGGGGTCGCCGGGCTGCTCAGCGCACTGTCCGCTATGTTGCCGCATACGCTTGAAGCGGTCATTCTAGCCATGGCCGCCTGTGGGCTGGTGGCGTATGTGATGCTTGCCCGTTCTATTATTAAAGGGCGTGCCACTACTGAGGCGCCCTAGGTCAGGCGGCGCGCCCTTGGTAAACGCCTCGTGTTATCCAAAACATAATGACCATGACGTTAGAAAAGGCTGGCTGTAATGAATATAGAACTTTACCAAGTCGATGCGTTTGCCTCTAAGCCGTTTGAAGGTAACCCAGCGGCGGTTTGTCCGTTGGAAACGTGGCTAGATGATGGGGTATTGCAGGCGATAGCCACAGAGAACAATCTCTCTGAAACCGCCTTTTTTGTGCCGACTGAATCTGGCTATCAGCTGCGCTGGTTTACCCCTGCGGTAGAAGTGGATTTGTGTGGTCATGCCACGCTGGCGGCGGCGTGGGTGATTTTTAATATGCTGGGCGATAGTGCTGAACTGCTGCAGTTCGAGACCCGCAGCGGCCAGCTTTTAGTGCAGCGTGACGGCGATGAACTGGCAATGGATTTTCCCGCAAAGGTCGTCGAACCCTTCACGATGGAAGCTGAGGTAAAGGCAGCGCTAGGGATTAACGAGATCGAAGAACTGCTGATATCTGACGATATCGTGGTGGTGGTTAACGATGCGCAGTTGATTGAATCGCTAACGCCGGATATGCAGCAATTGAAGCGCCTTCCAGGCCGCGGCATTGTCGTTACTGCTAAAGGTCGCGATGTAGACGTTGTCTCCCGCTGGTTCGGCCCCAAAGTAGGTGTGGAAGAAGACCCTGTTACTGGCTCGGCGCATACCTCGCTTGCGCCTTATTGGGCGAAACGGCTGGGTAAGCAGCAGCTTACCGCACGCCAGGGTGGTGCCCGCAAAGGTGCGCTGAGCTGCGAGATAGAAGGCGACCGCGTCATTATCAAAGGCCGCGTTGCGCCTTACTTGAAAGGGTTGATTACGCTGCCACCACAGTGACGTGGCAGGGTAGGCGTCGTCGGTCATTTGCTAATGGGGATTAGCGGGGTCGTCGGCTGGTATAAAGGTCGCAGGTTCATGGACGGGAGGTAGCTGCTTGTTTTCCAGGATAGCCAAGGCAATCTTGTAACAATCCTCAATATGGCTGTTGCCCATGTACTTCATGGCAGTAAAGCTAATAGTGCCAGCCACGGCGCTGCCAATGAAGGGAACAAACTTAGTAACCCCTTTGGCGGCGACCTTAACGCCCATCTTGTTCAGCAGCGTTATAATTATTTTCTTGGTGATGTATTTTCCGGCTAACTTGCTTCCCGTATTGGAAATGGCGGTCATCACAAAGAGTTTGGTTTCGGTATCCAGGCTTTCGATTTGTTCAGGCGACAACCCAAACTGAGCGTTAATTTTGGGAATTATGCGCATTAAGATAGCTACGTCTGAACCGATATCTAGCCCAGGTATAGGAATGACGGCGGTGCCCGCCGAGATTCCCGCGCTTTTGGTCACCATCGAATAGCATGACTTTTTAATAGCGTCGAGTTCTTCCCTTGTCTCAATCATGCGGCATTCCTTTTTTACGATGCTGATATAACCGTAGCCGACGGCTGCGCGAAATTCGATGTTGTGGGGTATGTTGCCAGGTAAGCCCTTATGCTTTCACTGCCCCACATCCCCGTTCAGTGCAGGCGGGTTGGTGGTCATATAGCGTTTGAATGATCTGGCAGTTGGCAGTTTTTCCGCCTCGGCATTGGTGAACCACTTGGCGCAGTTCGCCTGCCAGGGCTTGTAAAGCGGCGATACGCTCTTCTAAGTGTTCTAGGTGGCGGCTGGCGATATCATCGGCGGCGGTGCAGTCGGTATCAGGGTTGTCGGAAAGCGCTAGCAATTCCTGAATGCTGTGCAGGTCTAACCCTAGGCTACGACCATGGCGAATGAAGCCAATGCGTTCTAGCGCGGCCTGATCATACAATCGATAGCCTTGTTCTCCCCGCTGTGGCGGTGCCAGTAATCCCAACTTTTCATAATGGCGAATGCTTTCCGGCGAGCATCCGGTTCGGCTGGCAACTTCCCCAATACGATAGTGGCGTTTCATCGGCTTGACCCTGTAACGATGACAGGGTTTAGGCTAGTCGTTACTTTGATAGTTAACAAGCAGGTAACTGACGATGAAGCTGATCAACGAGCTGTTGAGTATTGCCTTAACCGCTGCCCCTTGGCTGTTACTGGGGTTGGTGATTGCGGGGCTGATTAAGGCGTTGATGCCAGAACACCTATTACAGCGTTGGATGGGTGGGCGTGGGCTGGGAAGTATTACCCGAGCGGCGGTGATTGGGATGCCGTTGCCGCTGTGTTCGTGTGGGGCGATTCCTACCGCGCTGGCGCTGCATCGGGGCGGGGCGGGCCGTGGGCCAACCACGTCTTTTTTGATCAGCACCCCAGGCGTGGGGGTAGATTCAATGCTCATCACCAGTGTGCTGTTAGGCCCCCTAATGGCGCTTGCTCGGGTGCTGGGAGCGTTGGTAACCGCGATAGTGACGGGTATTTTAGTGGGCTTTACCGGCCAAACAGCGCTGCCGAAAAACACCCCTGTTAGCAGCTGCTGTGCATCAAAAGGCTGTGACGCTGACAGCGCCAACGCACATGCCTCTGATTCGACGGGGGTGATCGCAGGGTTGAAGTATGCCTTCAGTGATTTATTGGATGATATCAGTCGCTGGATGTTTGCCGGTTTATTGCTAGCAGGGGTGCTGGTGACCTTTGTGCCGCCAGAAACCCTGGTGGGATTTTCAGGTGGTTTGTGGGCGCTACTCCTTATGGCGGTCATCGGCATTCCTTTGTATATCTGTGCTACCGCAGCCACCCCCGTTGCTGCAGGTTTACTATTGGCGGGCATTTCACCAGGAATGGCGTTAGTCTTTCTGCTTGCTGGCCCTGTAACGAGCCTAGCCACCCTGGCTATTCTGCGGCGTGAGTTTGGCAGCCAAGCGTTAGCGGTTTATCTCGTCAGCATTCTGCTGGTGACGGTGTTGATCGGTTGGGTGTTTGATCAAGGACTGGCGATGACAGGGTGGGACCCCGTTCAACAGGCGAGCCAAGTTCAGGAGCTGCTGCCGGTGTGGCTAGAATGGCTGGCCTTAGCAGCACTGGTAGTATTTGCTATTCGCCCTGTTCGTAAGCGGTTGTTCGGGTTTTAGATCGCTGCATTCACTAATAAGTCTTTTGAAGAAATGATCATAAATAGAGCTGAGCTTTACCGGTAGTTAGCCTTAGAAACGCACCTGCGGCAGGGGTTGTCGACCATTAATAGAGTCGTCTGCGTACTGATTTTGCTGGCATCGCTGGTGGCTATTTTGGAAACGGAGCCAATGCTGCGGGCGCTTTCACCTCGCCTTTTTCCTACCCTAGAAACCGTGTTTGTGGTGATCTTTATCGGCGAGTATTTACTGCGTCTGTATGTTGTCGGTGAAGATCCTCGTTACCGCGGGATAAAAGGCCGGTTGCGCTATGTATTTTCGTTTTGGGCCATGGTGGATTTACTGGCGATTTTGCCGTATTTCCTGGGGTTTATGGTTCAAAACAACGGCTTGTTACTACGTATGTTGCGTTTGGCGCTAATGTTGCGACTAACCCGTTTAGGCCGATTCAGCCAGGCTTGGGTAGCGCTGGCAGAGGCGCTGAAATCTCGTTCTCATGAGCTGTGTTGAGTGCGGGTCTAGTGATGCTATTGCTGTTACTTTCCTCTTTCTGCCTGTATTTAGCAGAAGCCCCTGCCCAACACGGAAGTGTTTGGCAGCGTGCTCCGTGTGCTGTGGTGGAGTGTTACTACGCTGACGACGGTGGGGTATGGCGATATGGTTCCTATCACTGGGTTAGGTAAGTTTTTTGCGGGATTAACGTCGGTGGCGGGCATCGGGATTATCGCGATGCCCACGGGGATTTTGGCGGCGGTATTAAGTGATGCGTTTCAGAAAAATCGCTAGTCTCCGGTGGGAAGTCATCCGCTGAGGCTTTTAGGTGCTATTCCCACGACGAGCGGGGCGTCATGTCGTGGAAAACGTGTTACTAAAACATCCAGGTTGCGCCTAGTAGTGGGCCACTCATCGACACATCAACGCGGGTGCCGTTTTCATCGCGGTCTACTGCTAAGTGCCGAAAGCCTGCTGAAAGGTGAAAAGCATCATTTACCTGGTAGTTCGCCGTGGCGACCGCTTGCCATGTGCTACTGGCATCTATGCCGAAGCCGCCCCCATCAACATGCACTAACGTTGACCACTTAGGTGTCCACGTTGAGCGCAGCCGGGCGGCTAAAAGTGGATCGACCCAGCGTTCCGTGTGACTGGCGCTAATGCCTAAGGCGGGCACGCTCACGTCAGCTTCTATTCGCCAAGCCCGTGCACCCGCTAATAGATCTAGGTATTGGGTCGGGGTGTTGAGCACTTGATAGCCTGCTGCTGCGGTTATCGAACGCTGACGTAGGTTGCCTTCTATCGCAACGCCGGGCTGCAACGTGCTCTCATGGCTCAGTGATGCCCAGGTAATATCTCCAAACAAAACCCAGCGGTCTTTACGGGCGCTACCGGCCATAAAAAAAGCACCTTCTAGGTCACTCAATACATCACTAAAAGAGCGTGAGGTGCTGATGGTTGGGGCGTTGGAGAGTGGCCGGACATCGCCAGCCAGCGCTGTCATCCACACATAGGGGGTTAGCTGGAAACGCCAAGAGTCGTCTTGTGCGTGGGTGTTGGCGGCGAAGCCAGCAGCCATAAAGCCAACTGAGGCAATAAGTAAGCGGGCGTTGGGCATCGTCATTGTCCTAATGAGAGTGTCCTAATGAGAGTGTCCTAATGAGAGTGTCTTAATGTTAGCCGTGCCGTTTAACTTTTACCGAGATATGTTCACCGACTCAATCGGTAGCGCAGTTTTGGTAGTGTGCGAGCGACGGGCGGCAGGCGGGTTGCCATGACTAATGCGGCAATGGCGGCATACATGGCCCACTCTTGCATGTCGGCACGTACTACCCAGAAAAAGTGCAGTAACACCAAGCCTAAAATGACATAAGAAAATTTGTGTAGCGGTTTCCAGCGTTTGCCTAAGCGGCGAATTGACCAGCGGTTAGAGGTAGCACCTAATACGGCAAGGCCGATCAGTGCGATCATGCCAACAATGATATAGGGCCGTTTGATCAACTCGCTACCTAGTAGTGCCCAGTTAAGCCCCAGAATAAACAGCGCGTAGCTGAGCATATGCAGGGTGGCATAGGCGAGTGTCCACAGACCAAGTTGACGGCGGATCAATGCAAAGCCTTTCCAGCGGGTGAACTTAGTGAGCGGCGTAAGACTCAGCGTGAGGAGCAGCATACATAGCCCGCCAATGCCGATGTTCAGCAGCAGGTAATTCCCTGGCTCGGGGCCAGCGGCGTTACTGGCTACCTGACAGCCCCAGAACACCAGCGGCGCGAGCGCCGCCAGGAAAACGCCTATCCGCCACAGTAACCATACCCGTGGTGCTGCCATTAGTAGTACTTCCTTAAATCCATGCCAGCATAGAGCTCGGCGACCTCGTCGGCATAGCCGTTAAACATCTGCGTATCAATGGTATTAGAATTAAACAGGCTGTTGGGTAGACGTCGCTCGGTGGCTTGGCTCCAACGCGGATGGTCAACTTCTGGGTTAACATTGGCATAAAAGCCGTACTCATCAGCGGCGATTTGCTGCCAGGAGTTGACCGGCTGCTCTTCCACCAGTGAGATACGCACAATGGATTTAATGCTCTTGAAGCCATATTTCCAAGGCACTACCAGCCGCAAGGGCGCGCCGTTCTGGTTGGGCAATTCACGGCCATACATGCCCATGGCGAGCAGTGTCAGCGGATTCATGGCCTCATCTAAGCGCAAACCTTCCACGTAAGGCCAATCGATGATCGAGAATGAAGAGCGTTGGCCACGCATCTGCTCTGGGTCGACTAGGGTTTCAAAGCGCACGTACTTGGCTTTGCTGGTGGGGTCGGCACGTCGAATTACCTCCGCAAGGGGGATGCCAAGCCAGGGAATCACCATTGACCACGCCTCTACGCAGCGCAAACGGTAAATACGCTCTTCAAACTGCGAAGGCTTAGCGAAGTCTTCTAGGGCAAAGCGCCCGCCGTTATTCACTTCACCGTCGACTACCACGCTCCATGGCTGGGTTTCCAGGCTGCCTGCATGGCGGGCAGGGTCGCGTTTATCGGTGCCAAACTCAAAAAAGTTGTTGTAGCCGCTGGCATCGTCAAAAGGGGCGATTTTATCTTTATCAGGGTCGTTTGGGGTGATAGCTCGCCACTGGGTGTTGCTAATTTTCTCCCTCAGCCAGACTGGAGCATCGCCTTCCGGCACATCAGAATAATCTTCGTTGGCGCGGACGTGGCCGGAGAGGGCAAGCCCCGCGCCTAGACCCGCCATGCCGCCCATAAAGCGCCGTCGGGAGAGGTAAATAGATTCCGGTGTTACATCGGATTCGTGTAAATCACTCGGTTTGGCAATCTTTATAAGCATGTGGTGTCTCCACTCGCTATGGGGAAGGGGTGTGATGACTCTAGCCAGTTTGCACCAGATTTATCACAACCAGCTCTCTAGGTTATTACGTATTTATAACGTTAGAGTGCGAGGGGCGGTGGGTAACCGTATGCAGAAGGATGCACCGCCAGTGTCCAGGTTCTCGACACTGATATCACCGCCCTGAAGCGTCATGATTCTGCGTGCAATGGCCAGCCCTAATCCTGCATGGCCAGCGCCATCAGAGGTCTCACCACGATAAAACGGGTCAAAGATATGCGGCAGGTCCTGTTCCGAGATGCCTGAGCCGCTGTCTTGTACGCAAACCTGTGGTTTGCCGTCCGTTTGACTAAGCACAACGTCGATGTTGCCGCCAGCGGGGCTGTAGGCAATGGCGTTGCTGATCAAGTTGTCGAGTACGCGTTCGGTCATAGCAAGATCGGCGTAGGCTCTGGGTAACGCTGGATTACCGCTCAACGTTAGCGCTAATTGGTTATCTCTTGCAGTTTGATCGTGCTTCTGCACTACGTCATGTACCAGTTCTGCTAGCGGGAAGGGTTCAGGTACTGGCTGTTTCTCTCTTGCCTCAAGGGCGGCAAGCTCGAAGAGCTCATCCACTAAGCGGCTTAACCGACGGCCTTCTTTGAGGGCAATGTCGAGAAAGCGATCCTGTTCTTGGGGGCTGAGACGATCACGCCTTAATTTCAGGCTTTCGATATAGCCTTGCATGGAGGCAAGCGGGGTTCGCAGGTCGTGGGATACTTGGGCGATCAAGCGACGGCGTTGGGTATCCTTTTCTGTCAGCTGTTCGATCTGGGTGGCAATTCGATGGGCCATGTCGTCGAAGGTAGCGTCCAAATAATCGATCTCATCGCGCACCACGGACTGTTTGTCGTGCCATCTGCTATCGAGCCGGGGCTGGCTCATGTCGCTGTTTTCAAACGCTTCCACTCGGCGTGTTAATGATCTCAGGCGGCGAGTCAGCAGGCGGAAAATAGTCAGCCCTGCGAGCATCGTCACCGTTAGGCTGACTAGCAACGCCCAGGCGCTCATTTCCAGTAGTTTGCCACCACGGGCCATGGTTTCCGCCGTGTCGTACTCTTCACCCCGTAAAACGACATAGAGGTACCCTTCGGGGTTGTCTGCTGTTGGCACCGGGGTAACGGAAAAGACTTTCTGCCGATCGTGACTGCGGGGGTCATCACCAAGTATCGGATAAAGGCTCATGTCATCCACTAGCCTGCGTATGGGAGCCATCGAGACTTGCTTGCGTTTAATCTTCGCTGGGTCTGCTGAATAAGACAGGATGGTGCCATCCAGCCCTAGCAGGTAGATCTCGATGCTGGGATTAATTGCCATGTACAGTGCGAATAGTTCTTCTAGAGCGCTACTATCAAGTTGCCCGTTGCTGACCAGATTTCTGTCTGATACTAGATTTTTGGCTAGATTCTGGTGTAACGCTTGATTGACCGAAGCATTGTATTCGCGCAGCGAATAGAGGCTGATGAAGGTATATAGCAGGCCGACGGCGAGCAATAACAGAAATAAGCCTAAGGCTAGCCGAGTATAGAGTGTTTTCAGCATAACTTATTCGCGGAAGCGATAGCCCACCCCCCAAACGGTTTGGATAAACGCCGGGGCAGCGGGGTCCGCTTCGATCTTGCCCCGTAAGCGATTGATATGGGTATTGACGGTATGTTCGTAACCTTCGTGGCTGTAGCCCCACACGGTATCAAGCAGTTGGGCACGGCTAAATACCCGCCCGGGATGCGTGGCAAAGTGCCATAACAGGTCAAATTCTCGGGCAGTGAGTTCAACAGGCTGGTCTTTTATAAATACCCGCCGACGCAGCGGGTCAATGCGCAGCCTATCGGTGATTAATTCTTGCTGGCTGGGTTCCGCGGCTGAGGAAGATGCCATGGCATCTACGCGTCGGAACAAGGCTTTCACCCTTGCCGATAGTTCAGCCACACTGAAGGGCTTGGTGAGGTAATCATCCGCCCCCATTTCCAGGCCTAGAACCCGATCCAGCTCCGTACTTTTAGCGGTTAGCATCAGTACCGGAACGTAACCTGGGCCAGCGCGGATTTCGCGGCAAATTGACAGCCCGTCCAGGCCGGGCAGCATCAGGTCGAGAACCACAAGGTCGATTCCCCCTTCACGAAAACGCGCAAGCCCGGAATCACCGCGCTCGCAAAGAATAGGGTTCATGCCAAGCTCGGCCACATGCATGCGGACGAGCTCACCAATACCCGGGTTATCTTCAATAATCAATACGTTTCGTGTCATAGGTAGTCGCATTATCTTCTTTTGTGCTTTCGCCTTATGGCTCTAGGCGCTTGGGTACTCGTGATATTTTCCTACTCATTGTTCGGAAGATTCGAGACTATCTTCGATGTACACCATTACGGGGGTGTCACGGGGTGATATAGAGTGTATCGCGCAAAGTTCACAAATGTGTCACGGGGACTCTAACGATAGGGCGATGTCTGCATTAACGCCTCCCCTTATTTCAATAAGTGTGTTTCAGCAAGGAGAGCGCCCATGACGACTACACGCCGTAAACTCATGTCGTTGATTGGGCAGGGGGTGATACCTCCTGAACAAGTGCCGTTAGCGGTTAAAGTGGCAGAACTGCATCCGTCGCCCCACGCTTGGGCGCTATTGATTGATCGACTGCTGCTGTGGCTGGGTAGCTTGGCGCTGGCCTGCGCGGTGCTGTTCTTCGTGGCTTTCAATTGGTCGGACATGGGCCGCCTGCCACGCTTTGCATTAGTGCAGGCCGCATTGGTGTTGGCGGCAGGCGTCGCGGTGTGGGGCAGCACAAGCGTAATGCTTTTTCGCGTGGCGTTAACCGCGGCGTTTCTATTGATAGGAGTACTACTAGCGCTGGTGGGCCAGGTTTACCAAACCGGTGCTGACCCATGGCAGTTGTTTTTCATCTGGGCGCTGCTTACCTTGCCGCTGGTGTGGATAGCACGTTTTGATCCACTTTGGGTGGCGTGGCTAGGGCTTTTAAACCTATCAGTGTGGCTATATAGCAGCACCTGGGGCGGTATTTTAGGCAGTGTGTTCTTTACTGATAACGCCGGCTTATGGGGGCTGGCGCTTATCAACTTAGTGGCACAAACATTGTGGGAGTGGGGCGTGCAGCGGCGTAAATGGTCAGGCCGCTGGGCGATTTGCTTGCTGGCGCTGGGTAGCGGCGTGCCGCTGACGTTATTGATGATGGCGTGGGTGAGCGGGGAAACGCATTCATTGACACCGATTGTGGCGATATACCCCGTTTGGTTGGCAGTGCTATATGGCGTTTATCGCCAGTGGCGGCTTGAGCTTTTTATGTTGGCCGGTGGCTGCGTATCGGTGATTGCGGTAGTTATATGGCTGCTCGCACGTTACGTACTATGGGAAAGCCAGTGGAGTGAAGGCAGCTTTCTATTGCTGGCAGGCGCTGTCTTTGCCATGGGGGCGGCAGCGGTGGCGTGGTTAAAACGCTTAAACGCTGAGGAGGCGTTATGAGTCAGCCTAGGAGTACGTTAACGCAGCGATTAACTCGGGCTGGCATTTCACTAAATGAGACTTCATCAACAACGCCGCTGGAATCACCCTGGTTTGTGAGGGTTCTGCAGGCGTTTTCCGGCTGGTTAGCAGCGCTATTTCTGTTGGGCTTTATTGCCACGGCAGTAGTGTTTGTACTGGAAAGCACAGGGGCTTCCCTTATTGCAGGCAGCCTGTTGATTGGCGGGGCATTTGCACTACTGTGCGCAGCGCGAAGCGATGTGTTGGAACACATGGCGCTGGCGTTTAGTTTAGCTGGGCAATTATTAGTGGCTTGGCCAGCGGTCGAGATGTGGGGCGTTTCTGCAACTCTATGGTGGGGTTTGCTGGCGCTACAGTGCGCGATGGCGTTGATTATGCCTAGCCAAGTTCACCGCAGTATGTCGGCGTTTTTAGCAAGTTTAGCGTTGACGTTGGCGCTGGCGACCAATGGGTTGGCACCGGTGGCGATTGGCTTAGTGGTGCTGGTGCTGACACTGCTCTGGTTGAATGAGTATCGTTGGCCTAGGCACATAGGCGCTGTTCAGGCATGGGGGGCTGGCCTGTTAGTGGGACTGTTGGTGCTTCAGGGGTTGGCGTACGCTAACCAATTTAACTGGATCTACGATTCAGACGCTCTCTGGCTCGGCCCATGGCTCGCCAGCTGGCTGGGCACTGCGTTGGTGGCGTTGGCCTTGGTGAGCGTTATTCATCAGGCATTTTGTCAGCATTCTCAGCCTGCCATTGCACAACGCCTGGCGATTTATGTCGCGGTTGCGCTAGTCGCGGTGGTGACTGTTTATGTGCCAGGGCTTGGCGCTGGAGTGTCGGTGCTACTGCTCGGGTTTGCGATAGGCCATCGACCGCTGATGGGAAGCGGTGTGTTGCTGTTACTGATGGCGATTAGCAGTTATTACTATTGGTTGGACGTGACGCTGTTGGTGAAATCACTCATGTTGCTGGCAATGGGGGCGTTTCTGTTAATCATCCGCTGGATATTGAAGCATTGGTTGCTAAACCGATGGCTAACAGTGCATAAGCCTGCGCCGCTAGGAGATGCTAATGAGCAGTAGCGTTAAGCGAAACCGCTGGATAGTCATTGTTGCCACTGCTGTTGTGCTAGCAGTGGTTAACTGGGCCATTTGGCAAAAAGAGCATCACTTAGCTGAAGGTGAGATTGTTTATTTGGAGCTTGCCCCCGTTGATCCGCGCTCGTTAATGCAGGGCGACTACATGGCGCTCAGCTTTGCGTTGGCTAATCGTATTCGCGTGCAGCGCGCAATTGACCGCCACAAAGAGGTGGCTGAAAATCCTATACAAACGGCAGCCAATGACAGCGTGGTAGTTCGTTTGGATGAATTCTCCATTGCCCACTTCCAGCGTTTGGATGATGGCTCGCCGCTAGGCGATGACGAAAGGCGTTTACGCTATCGATTGCGTCATGGAGATGTACGTTTTGCTACGGATGCGTTTTTTTTCCAAGAAGGGCACGCCGATCGTTTTGAGTCCGCCTGCTACGGTCAGTTCCGAGCCAACGATCACGGCGAGCTGCTGTTAGTAGCACTGTATGATGAGTCGCTAAATCGCTTAGGAGAGATGGAAAGGTGAGACCTGTATTGGCAAAACATCACCTTTCGCAATTAAAAACACCACCTTTCGCAATAAATAGCGAAGACGATCAGGCTGGCATCTGGCCAAAGCGGCCACGATTAACGTCTTCGATTGCTTCAATAATTTCACGTTCGCTGTTCATGACAAACGGGCCGTGACCAACCACTGGCTCATTAAGCGGTTCTCCGCTTAACAGCAATAAGGTGGCATCACTACTGGCGTCAAGCGTAAAGGTTTCACCATCGCGGGATAGTTGGGCTACTTGTGCTTCGCCCATTGCTCCTTCGCCATTAATTTGCAGCGTGCCTTTTAGCACGACCAGCAGGGTTGTCCACCCACTTGGCTGTGTTAGCGTGGTTTTACTGCCCTCTTTTAACTGCACATCCCACACGTTCATCGGCGAAAACGTCTGTGCTGGCCCCGAATGGGCGGCGCGGTTGCCATCAATATAGTTACCGGCGATCACGCGCACACTACCTGCGTGATCAGGTAATGCTGCGACAGGTATCTGCGCATTAAAAATTGCCTGGTAGCCCGGCGTGGCCATTTTGTCTTTGGCGGGTAAGTTTACCCACAGTTGTACCATCTCGAGTGTGCCGCCTTGCTCTGTAAACGCGGGCGAATGAAACTCATCGTGCAGGATACCCGCACCTGCTGTCATCCACTGCACGTCACCTGGGCCAATCACGCCGCCTTTGCCCGTTGAGTCTCGGTGCGCCACTTCCCCTTGATAGACAATCGTGACCGTTTCAAACCCTCGGTGCGGGTGCTGGCCGACACCGCGTGGTCGCGTCGTGGGGGTGAAGTCTGCAGGGCCTGCGTAGTCCAGCAGCAGAAAAGGGCTTAACTGTTCAGAACGCGGGCCATAGGAGAACAGCGAACGCGCCGGAAAGCCGTCACCAACCCAATGAGGGTGCGGTGCGTTGGTAACACCTACTAACTTTTTCATTGTTTCTCCTCACAGAGTGCGTTGTTGGTTAATAAGGGTACGCGTTAAGGGAAGCAACTAATATTAGGGGAAGCAACTAATAGATAGTGAATCTGAGGCGCAGAGTTGCAGTGCTGGAACACTAGGTGCTTGCTTGCTTGCTTGATTGAAGAACGTAGTCTGTACTTTGGTCAACCACTGACATGGAGGCACTGTGTTCAACGCAGGGCTGGCGGTTTTTGCGCCAGTTGGTGGCTGGTTGTTTGGCTCACTTATTTTAATGACAAGGTTGGTATGAAAAAAAACAGCTCGTGGCCTGTGTGGGCTGTGCTGGTTGTCACTTTGGTGCTTTCCAGCGTCTGCACAGCGCAAACTCAAGGAGATGAGAGCGAGGATAAGCGATGGTTCGCCATTGATTCGCTTAACACAGGGCTAGGCGATGTGCCTGAGGATGTTGGGCGGATGTCGCCACGGGAAATGGTTCGCAGCTTTTTAGCGTTCACCGAAAGCGAGGATTACGCCGCAGCCGCGCATTTGCTTAACCTCAACGATATTGATCCAGGCGAACAGCAGGCTCAGGGAGCCGAGCTTGCTAAACAATTGTCTGAGGTATTAAAACGTGGTGAGTGGTTGGATGCATCTAATATGTCCGGCCGTCAAGACGCGGTGATAGAAGACCCTTCCGGGCAGAACCCGCAGGCAGGAGAGCCGCAGCGCAATATTGAACTAGCAGCCCTAACCGCAGACGACCAAGCCTACGATGTTCGGCTGGGGCGCTACCGCGTGGGTGAAGAAGATCCAGTGTGGTTAGTCATGCCAGAGAGCGTGACGTTTATTCCGACTCTCTACGAAGAGTACGGACCTTCAATGCTGGAACGCTATATTCCCGAACGATTAAAAGCATCGTTTGGCATGCTAAAAATCTGGGAGTGGTTAGCAATCCCGATTTTTTTAATCGCCATTGGTACGGTGGGAGTGGTCACTTATTACTTCGTTGGGCTAGTAGCTCGCATCCTGCCTTCTGGCGTGTCTACTATTTTTGCCGATCAAATTGGCGTGCCCATGGCGATGATTGTTATGTCGCTGGTAACGCAGATGCTGCTGGACTACGTGGTGTCGTTTTCCGCTATTGCGACGACAACGTTCCGCGTGCTGTTGATCTCTATTATGGCCTGGGGTGCAGGTACTATTGCGTTGCGTTTTGTCGATACGATTATGCTGCGTTTAACGCGACGCTTGGTGGGGGAAATTGATGACACGAAGCCTAAAGATCAGCGACGGCTGCTAACCTCGCTATATGCATTGCGCCGCGCCATTATTCTGATCACTGTAACCGGTGTATCTATCTACATCCTAGGCCAAGTTCAGCTTTTCGAGACTCTTGGCTTGTCTATTCTAGCGTCTGCCAGCGTATTGGCAGTATTAGTGGGTGTGGCGGGGCAAACGGTTCTTGGCAATATTCTTTCCTCGTTTCAGTTATCGCTTGCCAAGCCTATCCGTATCGGCGACTTGGTGGTCTTTGAAGGAGAGTGGTGTTATGTCGAAGGGATCTTTTATACCTATATTCGACTGAGATCATGGGACGAACGACGCTTGATTGTGCCTGTCACCTACTTCACTTCTAAGCCTTTCGATAACTTGTCAGTGAAGAGCACCAAGCTGTACCGATCCTTGGTGCTGACGCTTCACCTAAGTGCTGATATAGGATTGCTAAGAGATAAATTCCTCGAATTTGCCAAAGAGGAGGAGAACGTTGTTGAACACCATAAGCTGCTCTGTTACGTGACGGCACAAACGGGAACGGCCCAAACCATCACCTGCTATTTAATGACATCTGACCCCATGGCGGGCTGGACCGCTGAGATGAACCTGCGCGAGAAGCTGCTAGCCTTTATCCGCGATAACCATCCAGAGTGGTGGCCAAGAGAAATCATGGTTATCAGCCATGAAGATATTGCACGCGGAGAAGGGCAAGGTAAGCGTTCGCGGGAAGCGGATAGTTCTGCTGAAAAACCGTCTGAATAATAGACATTAAGCAGCGGCAAGTGCCGCTGCTTTTATCAGTTCTATCGCTCAGTGTTTATTTACAAAGTGTCAAAAATCCATCTTCGTCGATAAACCCTTTATCGCCGGTGACGAACCAACGTTGACCGTCGAGTTCTTTAATGGCGGCGGCGGTGCGTTTCGAGTCGTTTAGGTAGCCCTGCGTCAATTGGGGGCCGCTGATCAAAATCATGCCTGCTTCTCCGGTAGGCTGTTCCGCAAAGCTTTCCGGCTCAACGATCTTAACGCTGGTGCCGGGGAGTGGCATGCCCACAGTGCCTGCTTTACTGCCTTGCTGTATTTTCTGGTAATGAGCGCCCAACGAATCCGGCAGGTTGACCGATGCCACCGGAGCGGTTTCAGTTGCCCCATAGCCTGTATAAATAGGCTTATGGAATTTATGCGTAAACTCCTTACATGCATTTTCATTTAGGGTATCAGCACTGATAACTACTGCTCGTAGGCTTTCCAGCATGAGTGGGTGCACGTTAGGGTTGTGATTTAAGCGCTGTAGAAAGTCTGATGTACCGAACATCAGGGTGGCTCTGTGCTTGGCGACAGCGCTGGCAATGCCAGGAGTGTCGTTCGGGTCAGCGTGGCAGACCAGCGGCAGGCCTTCGATAAGTGGCATCAACTGGGTAACGGTGAGCCCAAAGGCATGAAACAGAGGCAGCGAGCCCAACACCACATCATCATGTTGGGTGTTAAGCACATCGGAGGTCTGCTTGATATTGGCCATCAGGTTGCGGTGGCTCAGCATGACGCCTTTAGGTTGCCCTTCACTTTTGCCTGAAAACACAATGGCGGCGGTGGTATCGGCATCTCTACTACGGCAGTAAAGACGCTGAAGTAGCCACGCAGGCAGCAGGCGAACGGCAAGCCAAGTGCTGACGCGTTCATGGCGGTGGATACCGGCTTGCAGGTCTTCCAGGTAAATTGTCTGAGTATTTGCCAGCTGTGAACTGACGTTTAGCCCTTGCTGCTGGAGTTTTTCGACAAAGTGGCGCGAGGTAAACACGGTGTCGATGTTGGCTTGGGTGAGTGCCGCAGACAATAGAGTGTTGTTCGAGGCGTTATTGTGGCTGTCGTTAGGAGTGTCATTGAAACTGTCGTTAACATGATAGTTGAGGTTGATCAGCGTTTTTCCAGCGAGAAGGGTTGCCATAGTGGCCAGTGCACCCACGCTGCTATTGGGCAGCAGTAGGCCCACGTTTTGCTCTGGGGTTAGCGTGTGAATACGCTTTGCAATAAGCAGGCTGGCGGTAAGCGCTTGGCCTGCTGTTAGCGGAGGGCTAAGGGTGTCGGTGAGTGCTTGTGCGCCGAGGTTACGCTTCACGCTACGAATCCAGGCGTCGGGCAGCGAGGGCAGTTCATCAATAGCATGTTGCCACGAGTTGGTGGCTTGTTCGAAGATGCGCCGTTTAAGCACGTCCGCAGGGGTGTCTTTAGGCAGCGGCTTGCCAAATGCAACGACGACTGAGCGATGGAGAGGCGCGTTACGCAGCTCTTTGAGTTTGCTAGATGAGCGTGAAAACTGGCTGCCCCACAGTCCGCGCAGGTAAAACGGCACAATACGTACCTCTGGGTTTGCCAGCTTACAGGCACGTTCGTAGCCTCGGCGTAGCTCACCTAGCTGGCCGTTGCGACTAATCGCGCCTTCGGGGAACAGGCATACCACTTCACCGCTATTCAGCTGTTCGGCAACGGCGGCTAAGGCATTATCGGCACCAGCGCCCCGTTCGATAGGAATACAGCCCAGCGCCTTAAAAAACCAACGTAAGTACCAGCGCTGATAAATATCTTTCAGCATGACAAAGCGCACGGGGCGGGGGCTAGCAATTTGCACCATTGCCCAGTCTACCCAACTGATATGGTTGCCGAGCAGTAGCACGCCGCCTTGGGCGGGTAAATTTTCGAGCCCATGAACATCGACACGGTAGCGACGGGTTAGCAGAAAACTGAGTAGAAAGCGCACCAGGCTTTGGGGCAGTTTGAAAATGGTGTAACCACCGCCCACCATGGCAACGCTTGCCACGATCAGTAACAGGTAGTGGCTATCCACACCCGCTAAGGCGAACAGCGCAGTGAGCGCCAGAAAGCCCAGCATGGAGAGGTTCTGAATCCAGTTGTTGGCAGCCAGCACAGTGCCTAGCTCATGGTCTGCCGCGTGAAATTGAATCAGTGCATTGAGCGGTACAATGAATAGCCCGCCCATCATGCCAATCAACACAAAGTTCATCGCTTGGCTAATGGGTGTGGTGAGCAGTGGCAGGCACCACAGACCAATCGCAACGCCGACAGCACCTAATGGAATTAAACCGGTTTCAATGCGGTTACGAGACAGCTTGCTGGCCAGTAATGACCCCAGGGCAATCCCAATACCGCTAGCGGCAAGAATCCCTTGTAGCACTAAGGTGTTATCAATGCTGAGTGCGTCTTTGGCATAGGCGGGAAATGCGGCGAGCAGCACTTGGCCCACCGACCAGAAGGTCGCAAGGCCGATGATTGACAGCCGTAGCACCGGCTGGCGGCCAAGAATGCTCAGGTTGTCTTTCAGTGCGCTGCCTTTGATATAGCGTTGCCAAGTGAGCGGGGTCGTCGAGGGCTGCGTGTTATCCAGCTTCAGGCGATAAAGTGCTGCCACTTGGATGATGCTGTTCAATACCAGCAGCCAGCCCAGCGGCGCAATGCTGTGCAATAGCTCGCCGGGTGTTTGGGCGCTGGGTAAAATCCAGCTTTCAAACAAGGCGGTAAAGGCCACGGTGCCCGCCAAAATGGCACCAATGGTGATGGCCTGGATAAGCCCATTAGCTTCTGCCAAGCGAGGCTTGCCAAACAGTCCTATCACCAAGCCATATTTGGCAGGGGAGTAAAAGGCCGACTGAATCGCCAGCACCAGCGTCATGGCAAACGCCAGCCAAAACCAGCCTTGGTAGTAAGCGGCGGTGATGCCCAGTGAAACAGCAACGGCGGCCCAGGCGGAAACCCGTAGAATACGCACTTTGGGGTAGCTATCTGCCACATGGCCTGCTGGGCTAAAGAGTAAAATAAACGGCAAAAGGATAAGCCCGTTGACCAGTGCCGTGAGTACCACCTGGGTTTCACCGTCGTAGCTTTTAAAAATCGTGTTTTGAATAACAATTTTATGCCCTAAATCCACAAAGGCATTTAAGAAAATGGCAATCAGATAGGGCCAGACGCCCGCGATGCGTAGTAAAGGTTGCATGAAATGACGCCTTGTAAACCAGAAGTTAGGGCACTTTCGGTAAATGGAGCTAATGTTGCAACTCTGGTGGTTAAAGTTGTGTTATTTGGGCTTTAAGGTATCGTTATACGCTACTTTATGTGTCTGGAGGTCATGTGTCTCAGACAAGAGCACTTATCGATACCTTAAAGCGTCAGCTGCGTTCCCAGGGTAAAACCTATGCGGATGTGGCGATATGGCTTGAGTTAAGCGAGGCCTCGGTCAAGCGACTGTTCGCTGAACAGCACATCACCTTAGAGCGGTTAGAGTGCATTTGCGACCAGCTTAACCTGGAATTTTCCGAGCTGGTGCAAGCCATGCAAGAAGAAGCGCATCGTTTACAGGAGCTAACCCAGGCGCAAGAGCAGAGCATTGTCGATGACCGTGAGCTGTTTTTGGTCGCTGTGTGTGTGATTAACGGCTATCGGTTTGATGAAATTCATCATCAGTACCAGCTCAGCGAGGCGCAGTGTACTCGCCAGCTACTGGCGCTAGAGCGACTAAAGTTGATTGACCTGTTGCCGGGTAATCGAATCCGGCGGCGTGTGGCCGCGAATTTTCGCTGGCGCCCTGGGGGGCCTATTCAACGTTTTTTCCAGCAATATATTGCCACGGAGTTTTTTCACTCCCATTTCGATAGTGACGGCGAAAAGCTGATGGTACTGAATGGCTTGCTTTCCCATGCGGGCAATGCGGAATGGCAGCAAACGATGCAGCGGCTGGCGAAAGAATTTCACGCCCTGTGTGAACGGGAAAGCGGGTTGCCCATTCATCAGCGCTTTGGCACTACCTCGGTACTGGCTGTTCGGCAATGGCAGTCAACGCTGTTTAAAGATGTTGCTCGCGGGTCGTACCAGCAAACTAAAAGTCTATAAAAACTGTTTTTATTACCGAATACCTTAAAAGTACACATCTTATGAGCTTACATTGTTATGAATAGCACTCCTTTTCAAGCGCTGGCCTGTCCGCTAGATGGTGAGCCGCTTCATCTGGCAGGCAGTGCTTGGCGCTGCGCTGCTGGGCACAGCTTTGATGTTGCCAAGCAAGGTTACGTCAACTTGCTTCCAGTGCAGCAAAAGCGTTCCACCGACCCCGGCGACAGTAAGCCGATGGTGGCGGCAAGGCAGCGTTTTCTTGAGGCTGGTTATTATCAGCCTATTGCTCAGGCCGTAAGCAAACATCTGTTAAGCCATGCTGAGGTTCGGTCTGCCAGCTCGTTTGGCTGCCTGGATGCTGGCTGCGGTGAAGGCTATTACTTGCGTGAGCTATCCCGTGCTGCATTGAATTCGCGGCCACTGTCACTGGTGGGATTAGATATTTCCAAATGGGCAGTGCTGGCGGCAGCCAAGCAAGACGATAAAAAAATGCCGCATTGTAGTTGGGTCGTTGGTAGTAATGCTCACTTGCCAGTGCAAACGGCAACGCTCGATAGTGTGCTATGTATGTTTGGCTTTCCAGTGCATCACGAATTTGCGCGGGTATTAAAGCCGAGTGGCCTGTTGGTACAGGTTGAAGCAGGGGCAGGGCACTTGCGTGAGCTGCGAGAGGTGATTTATCCCACGCTTAAGCCAGACCCGACAAGCGAACGGAAGGTGCCGGAGGGCTTTGTTCAGTTGCAGACGGAATCACTTAGCTATCAAATAGCGTTGGAAGGGCAAGACTCGATTGGTGATTTATTAGCGATGACGCCACATCTATACCGCGCCAGTCAGGAAGGCCGAGCACGTGCAGCGGCGCTGGATGCGTTAACGCTGACGGTGGATGCCAGGCTAATGATATATGAGCGGTCATAAGGGGCGGGCATAAGAAGGGTAGCAAAAAAGAGAGTGTAAAAAATCTAATCGCACTCTCTCAATTACATTCTCAAGTACTTTTTCAAGTACTTTTTCAAGTACTGTCTCAATGTCACTCTCTTTTATTCTTAACCCATGAACGCAACAAGGCCCGCATAAGCGGGCCTTGTTATCCGAACCGGTTAAGGTTCGAGCAAATTCTTAAACCGTTAAGGCTTAGGACATTTGCTTGATGTTAGAAGCCTGAAGGCCTTTCTTACCCTGGGTAACGTCAAAAGAAACGTTAGCACCTTCTTGAAGGGTTTTGAAACCGTCAGACTGAATTTCAGAGAAATGAGCAAAAAGGTCGTCGCCACCGTCAGAAGGAGCGATGAAACCAAAACCTTTAGTGTCGTTAAACCATTTAACTGTGCCAGTTGCCATGATGTAGATCCTTTCGCGCTAATGCGCCGTAATAAAATTCCTGGTATTACCCAGATGAAAAGTAGCGGGTGAAACAAGGAATACAATATCAGGCTGCCGAAATAGATCGTACACTTCTGAAACCATGCTGCTTGCTAACCAACTGACGCTACAGTGACATGATTTTTCCTTCGAGTCAAAGCCTTTTATGAATATTTTCTAGAAGCGGTGTCATGGTCCGGGCTACTTCCACCCCATTTTCCATGTGCTAGCGTCTTTTAAATCTTGCCATGCAAGAATGATCTCACGGTTGGAATGAATAGCTTCAATGACTACTTCCACAACCTGCTCTTCTTCATTGCGCAGGAGTTTTGTGACGATAAAGTGTTTCTCTTTATGGCGAGGCTGAGTGGCAGTCCATTTGCTGTTGAGAAGTTTGCTAGGGTTGAGGCTATTCACGATGATGCTCCTGTGAGTTGGGGGCTATATGGCGAGCCAGTCTAATATTTATTATTAAAAGTAGTATCTTTAGCAGGGCGTCGTTGAAGCGGTAATTCTGGTGCTACGGCACATTATCAATACAAGGAGAATCCTATGGTTGCCGACTATGAACTGGCCTACCTAAAGCGCGCTGTGGCCTTGGCAGAAGAGGCTTTAAACGCGGGGGATGAGCCATTTGGTAGCGTGCTGGTAAGTGATGAAGGCAAGATACTGGCCGAGGATCGAAATCGCATTGCCGATGGAGATTCTACTCAGCACCCAGAGTTTGCCCTGGCCCGCTGGGCAGCGAATCATATGACGCCTGAAGAGCGTATGAAAGCAACTGTTTACACTTCAGGAGAGCATTGCCCAATGTGTGCGGCGGCCCATGGCTGGGTAGGGCTAGGTCGTATCGTTTATGTCAGTTCCTCTGAACAGTTGGGTGCATGGCTGGCTGAACTTGGCGTAGCGCCACCGCCTGTCGCTCCGCTATCGATTAATGAGGTGGTGCCCGATTTGGCTGTTGATGGCCCAGTGCCTGGGCTGGATGAGCAAGTCCATGCCTTGCATCGCCGTTTGCATGCATAACGTCAGAGCCGAGTTTTGAAGGACAGGGTTTTTATTGGCTGGCAAGGTTCGGTGATAAATGTATGACCGATAAAGACAAACACCGCCTTGTGCTCGACAAGGCGGTGTTTGTTAAATCGGTGCAAAAAAGAGCACCAGGGTTTCAATGTGTCTAATGTTTCAATATGTCTAATGTTTCAATATGACATAGAAGGCGTGGATGATGCCGGGTACAAAGCCAAACAGCGTCAGAATAATGTTCAGCCAGAAATGTCCTTTGAAACCGACCTCAAAAAACACCCCTAGTGGGGGCAGAATAACGGCAAAGATCATCTTGATCGGGTCAGTTGCGGTAAACGCCATGCAGCCTCCTTTGCTTACACAGTTTATGTATTAACAGAAACATGTTAGTGCTTATATATCAAGCATATAGATATCAACAGCATAGATATCAATCACGGTTTCAATACGGGTTGTTAGCACAGATTCTTTAATGTGGGATCTTTAACAACAGTGTCTTGCAACTGCTGGTTCTAGCGTAGTCACAATAATTAGATTTAGCGAATCAATACGATCTAGGTGCAACTTCACCTAGGTGCGACTCCATGGTTGCGCTATCGTTCATGTACTTAAGATATATTTACTTAATGTATAGAGCTAGAAAGCCCATCGACTTCAGTTTGGAAGGGACGCCATGAGTTATTATTTAACGCCGTCACTGCTACTTATGAGCGCTGTTTTAGCGCCACCTGTTTGGGCGCAATTACCCGCAGGGGAGGACGCAGTGCTGCCTACCGTAGAAGTAAGTGCCCCGCGTTTAGCCCGCGAGCTATATGCCACGCCTGCGGCAGTTTCTACTTTAGAGGGCGAAGAGATTGCCCAAGGTCAGCAGCGTGTGAGGTTGGATGAGGCGCTTAACCGCGTGCCAGGAGTGTTTTTGCAAAACCGCGATAATTTCGCTCAAGGGCAGCGAATTGCTATTCGCGGCTTTGGCGCGCGTGCGCCCTTTGGGGTGCGTGGGATAACCATCATGGTGGATGGTATTCCTTATACGCTTCCGGATGGACAGGCACAGTTGGATGCCATTGATTTAGATAGTGCCGAGCGCATTGAGGTGATCCGCGGGCCGTCTTCAGTGCTTTATGGCAACGCGGCTGGCGGAGTGATTGATGTGACTACTGCCGATGGGCGTGATAATCCTGGTACACGGCTGCGGATGGGTGCAGGTAGCGATGGCTATCAAAAAGTGGCGCTGCAAAATGGTGGTGTCCAGGGCGATTGGTCGCACCATATTAGTCTGACGGCGCTTAATGTTGATGGCTATCGCGAACAAAGCTCAACCGAGAAGTATTTGCTGAATGCCAAAATACGTCGAGAATTAGGCAGTGAGCGTGCGGTTACCGCGATTATTAATTTACTGGAGAACCCCCGTTCGGAAGATCCCGGTGCACTTAATGCCCGTGAAGTCGCCGCTGGGCGTGATCAAGCAGCGCCCAATTCAATCGCGCTGGATGCAGGACAAAGCGTTGATCAGCAGATGCTTGGCTTGCAGTACGAAGACTTAGCTGCAGGTGATGGCGAACTGTATCTTAAAAGCTTTATTGCTCAGCGTGACTTTGAACAGCAGCTCCCATTTGTGGGCAGTAGTCGTTTGGGTTATCAGCGTGACTATATGGGCGCAAGCGCTGAATACCATCAGGAGGTAGCGTTAGGGAGCCTGCCGCTTAGCTATATTGTAGGCGTTGATGTGGCTCGCCAAGAAGATGAACGTTTTCGTAATGATGTCGATGCCCAGGGGGTTGTTGGCGAGCAGTTAGCGGATGAAACTCAAACTGCGACGTCCGCTGGCGTGTTTGCCCAAGGAGATTTAGCGCTCTCGGAACAGGTCACGCTCTCATTGGGTGCGCGTTTTGATCAGGTGGCGCTAGATGTTGACGATACGTTTCTTGCTGACGGCGATCAAAGTGGAAAACGTACCTTTAACGAATGGAGTGGCTCGGCGGGATTAAGCTACCGTTACCGCCCGCAGCACCAAGCGTATATTGATACTAGTACCGCGTTCGAGACACCTACGTTTGCTGAGTTTGCTAACCCGTCTGGAGGTGGTTTTAATCCTGCCGTTGAGCCGCAGAAAGCATGGAACCGCGAAATAGGCTTGCGTGGCTATATTGAGCCATTGGCAATGGATTACGATCTTGCGCTATTTTCGGTCCGCGTTCGTGATGAGCTGGTGCCCTATGATGAAGGTGGCCGTACTTTCTATCAGAATGCAGCTGACACCCAGCGCGATGGTCTTGAGCTAGCGCTGGGTTGGCAGCTTGCCGACCAGTGGCGTCTGGATAGCGCTTTAACTCTCGCGCGTTATGAATTCGATAAGTTTGCAACACCTAGCGAGCGTTTTGATGGCAACCGGATCCCTGGGCTGCCAGAGCAGACGTGGGTCAATCAATTAACTTGGGAAAACCTTGACCAGCGTTTTGCCACGTTGGAAACCGAATACATCGGTGATTTAGTGGCGGATAACGCTAATGCGACGGAAGTAGATAGCTATTGGCTGCTTAACCTACGGGTAGGCGATGGCTGGCAGCTAAGCGAGGATACGCGGCTAAGCGCTTATCTTGGTCTGCGCAATCTACTTGATAAAGAACACTACGCCAATGTGCGCTTAAACGGCACGTTTGGCCGCTTTTACGAGCCAGCCCCAGGGCGAAGTGTGTATGGCGGCGTTGAGCTGAGTTTTTAATCAGAGGCTGCCTAGCAAAAAAACGGGCGGCTCATTGAGTCGCCCGTTCTCGTTCGTCATCACGTTAAGTGATGGCTATTCCGGCAAAGCATAGCCAATCACATAGTCACCCATTTTGGTGCCGAAGGTGCCGTGACCACCAGCGGTAACGACCACATACTGGCGGCCGTCTGCACCGGTGTAGGTCATCGGCGTTGCTTGGCCACCAGCGGGCAATCGCGCTTTATAAAGCTCTTCGCCAGTGGTGATGTCGTAGCCGCGCAGATATTGATCCAGGGTGCCGCTTAAGAATGAGACGCCCCCCGCTGTGGTCAGTGGGCCGCCTAAAGCGGGTACCCCGACATTTAATGCGATGGGTAGGTCAAAGGGCATGCTGTCGCGGGTGGTGCCATTGCGGTGCTTCCACACAACCTCGTTACTTTGCAGGTCGATTCCTGCTACATCACCCCAAGAGGGCGCTTGGCAGGGAAGGCCGAGTACTGACAGTAGTGGGCCGAGTTCGACGGCATAAGGTGCGCCTGTGTTGGGCTGTAAGCCTTGCTCGCTAGCTGAGCCTTGGCTCTCTTCAACTTCATCGCGTGGGATCAGTTTGGAAACAAACGCCAAGTACTTCGCGCCGGTAAATAGTGCTTGGCGTTCGGGGTCTACCGCTACGCCACCCCAGTTCATCACGCCAACGTTGCCAGGATAGACAATGCTGCCTTGCAGTGAAGGCGGTGTGTACTGGCCTTCATAGCGCAGCGAGCGGAATTGGATGCGACACATCATCTGATCAAAGGGTGATGCGCCCCACATGTCGCGCTCGGTAAGTGGCGGTGGCAGTAAATTCAGCGCTGAGCGAGGCTGAGTTTCGGCTGTCCAATCGCCTTCAACAGCTCCCTGTGGGGCGGGCACTTCTTCGATGGGCACAATCGGCTCGCCGGTTTCACGGTTTAACACGTACAGGCTGCCCTGCTTAGTTGGTTGAATGACGGCTGGTTGGGTGCCATCTGTCGTCGCCAAGTCAATCAATACGGGTTGGGCGGGCGTGTCCATGTCCCATAAGTCGTGATGCACAAACTGGTACACCCAGGCCACTTGGCCGTCGCCCAGGTTAAGCGCCACTAGCCCGGCACTATAGGTCTCATCATTTTCAGAGCGGTTAGCCCCGTACTGGTCGGGTGTGGCGTTACCCATGGGCAGGTAAACCAGACCAAGCGTTTCATCGGCGCTGATCGGCGCCCATACGTTGGGTGAGCCGCGGGTATAAGTTTCTCCCTCTTCTAGCGGGGTGGTGTCTTCAGGGTTTCCACTGTCCCAGTTCCATACCAGCTCACCAGTATGCACATCAAACGCTCGTATAACGCCAGAGGGTTCGTCGGTTGAGCTGTTGTCGGTAACATGACCACCTAAAATTACCAAATTTTCAGTGACCGTAGCAGGCGATGTCGAGTAGTAGCCTCCTGGGCTGAATTCGCCAATATTATTAGTCAGGTCGATTTCACCATTTACGCCAAAACTTTCACAACGCTCGCCGGTATCAGCGTTAAGCGCAATTAGGCGGGCATCCGCGGTGGGCAGATAAAGCCTGCGCGGGCACATGACGTCGGTGACGCTCAGTAGCTCAGAAGTGGGCTCTTCTTCAGAGGTGAGCGAGAAGGTTAGGTCGAGTTCAAACTGACTGCCATCGGCATACAGTGCTGCTTTATCGATGGTGGAATCTTCAGCACTGCTGGAATAGTTAGCCGCATCGTAATACGCCAAGCCCCGGCAGGTCATATGCGCCCATCCGGAAAAGTCCTCTGCGCCCATGGTGCTAATATTAGGATCAAACTCCCATAGGGTTTCGCCAGTTTCGGGCGACAATGCCATCGCACGGCTGTGTGATGTACAAATATAAAGGCTATCGTTGACCTTTAGCGGCGTGTTTTGGTTGGTGATTTCAGGCGGTGCATTAGGGCCGGGTTCATCACCGGTTTGAATTCGCCATACCTCTTCCAGTTCGCCTATATTGTCGGGAGTAATCTGGCTTAGCGAGGAATAATGCGTGCCTGCATTGGTGCCTCCGTAAGCGGGCCAGTCACTGTCTGCAACCTGTGCGGGATTTACTTCGGCAGCGTTATTGGCCGATTCAATTGTGCCTTTTATCGTGCCTGGATAGCTAAATTGGCTAGCAATGGCCACAATAATCGCTGCTGCAATGCTTGCCGCCAGCGCTAGGCTGCCGCCGCGTGAATGTAGCGGTTTTCGCCACCAGGGAAGCAGTAAAATAATGCCAATTAAACAGACAATGGCAACCCTGGGAACCAGCTGCCACCAGTCGAGTCCCACCTCCCAAAGCGCCCAAACGAGCGTGGCGAAAAGAGTCAGCGCATACAGCCATAGCGCAGCACCTTTGCGCATAGCCAGCAGTACACCAACAATAAAAACACTCACCCCAGCGATGATATAGTAAGCACTACCGCCCAGGCTAAGCAGCCTAGCGCCGCCGATGGTTAATGCAATACCAGCTATCGCGAATAATAGGCCGAGCAGTAGCGCTGGCCACTTATTGCGGGCACGCGTGTATTCATCCATGAGAAAGCCTCTATTAACAGTGCATTGAGGTCGCTTGGTGACATTAGCAAAGCGACGAATTTACTGCGTGCCCTAACCCATTGGCAGTAATAATGGGTTAAAACACGCGCCATTTATTGGCAATATTAATAGTCAATTCGCTTTTGGTCTAATTGTTTGCTGGCTAAGGACTGGCATGAACTAACAAGCCGCGCTAGTTACCATAGCGCGGCTTGTGGATAGAGAGGGGAGAATGGAAGTATTTTAACTTAACGCAAGTATTGGCTAATCAGTGAGTTTAACCAGCATTTTGCCGGTGTTTCCGCCTTCAAAAAGTGCTAGGAAGGCATCGGGTGTGCTTTCCAACCCCTCTTTGACAGTTTCTTTATAAACGATTTTACCCTGTGCTACCTGGGGAGCGATTTCGTTGAGGAAATAGCGGTAGCTGGACCAGTGGTCGGCGACAATAAAGCCCTGCATTTTCGCTTTACGTACGACCAGCTGTGAAAGGTTGCTTGGCCCTGGCGCTGGTTTTTCGGCGTTATAGCTGTCGATCATGCCACATACAGCAATGCGCGCACCGTCATTAAGCTGACTTAATGCGGCTTCTAGGCAGACACCACCAACATTCTCAAAATACACATCAATGCCATTAGGGCTAGCAAGCTTAATCGCGTCGCTTAGCTCCTGGGTGCTACGGTCTTTATA
The DNA here is from genome assembly GCF_025917315.1 of Halomonas qaidamensis. NCBI lineage: Bacteria > Pseudomonadati > Pseudomonadota > Gammaproteobacteria > Oceanospirillales > Halomonadaceae > Halomonas > Halomonas qaidamensis. Next base: position 836,579 of record NZ_CP080627.1, read on the forward strand.
GCTAACCGGCTCAACACCCAGTGATTCAAGCCACGCAAGCTTATGAGCAGCCCCAGCAATGCCAACTACGTGGCAACCTTTTGCTTTAGCCAGCTGTACAGCAAGCGAACCCACGGCACCGCTGGCAGCGCTTACTAGTACGTTATCGCTAGGTTTGCATTCGGCAATAAGGTTCAAACCTGTCCATGCGGTCATTCCTGGCATGCCTAACACGCCTAAATAGGCTTGTTCAGGCACGTCACTGTTAGGAAGCGCGGTGACACTATCACCCGGCACCTGTGCGATATCACGCCAACCGCCCATGTGGCTGACTTTTTCGCCTGCCTTAATTTTTGGGTGGTTAGACGCAATGACCTCGCCAATTGCGCCGCCCTCCATTGGTTTGCCCAATTCGAAAGGTGCTACATAGGTGCGCAACCCTGTCATCCGACCGCGCATGTAAGGGTCAACGGATAGCCAGCGATTGCGAATTCTCACTTCACCTTCGCCAAGGTCAGGGAGTTCCTGGCTTTCTAGCGAAAAAAATTCGCGCTTAGGTAAGCCAGTGGGGTAATGGGTTAACGTAAAAAAGCGAGATTGCATGGGCGCCTCCTGCATGTGTGATTTAGAAAATCTCCTTGCAGCATAGAGACCGTTAGCGTGCTTTCAAGTTCGCTAAAAGATAATTTTTCAGCGCAATAAAAAGAGCGGCTCTTGTGAGCCGCTCTCAATTACTCCAATTCTTCTACACTGTTTGTTTAAGGGGTATCACACGCTTGCGGGTGTGTTATCCGTTAATCGACCAGGGTAATCATGACGGGCGCAACGCCACGTCGAATCATGCCGAGTTGACGAGCTGCCCGTTTTGAAAGATCAATAATTCTGCCTTTAACAAAGGGGCCGCGATCATTAATCAAGACTTCAACTTCCTGGCCGGTATCAGGGCGAGTTACCAGCACTTTGGTGCCAAAAGGAAGCGTTGGATGGGCTGCCGTCAGGGCCTGTTGGTCGAATGGTTCACCACTGGCGGTGGGAGAACCCTGAAAACGGTCACTATAGAAGGAAGCAACTCCTTCACGAATTTCGATATCAATGGCAAATGCATGACTAGCAGTAAAGAAGATGAGTAATGCCGCGGCACAACTCGTTCGGATGAAACGTTTAGATGCTCCCATTGGAGTGCCTCAGTTTACCTAGTGCAAATTCTGTCCATGTCGGTGTGTTACCGAACATATCTTTTGATAGTAACGTGCTCCTTTTGATACGGCAAGCTTTACGAAGATCGGCGCAATTGGCTTCTAAATTATGAATTTTTGCAACTTTATTTAGTATCGTTGCAATTCAGCAAGTTAACAAAGTGTGTCTGTTATAACTAGGCAGTATTTTAGGTCTAATGTAAATTTCAGATAAACGCTCACTTTAATCAGGTAAGCACCATATAATTAGCACACGCTCAGTTTTAAATTTTAGCCAATGAACAAGGATGCACCTATGGCCAAGTCCTCTTCTCTAACGCTGATTTTGGTTGCTGCAGGCGGGGTTGCTGCTGGTTTTTTAGCTGCCCAGACAGCGCCCTTTTTTACAGCAACGGCAGTCGCTGAAGAATCTACTAGCGCGGAACAGGGACAGGTTTCCCAAGCATTAGCTGGTCTCGATAGCATCACGCTAGGCGAGCGCACACGGGGGGAACTTACCTCGTCAGGTGAGCTAAATGGTAATGATGGTAGCCGCTATTTACGCTATGCCATTAGCCTTGAAGAGGACACATTAGTTGAAATTTCTCTTAGCGGAGCGTTGCAAGGGTTAGTGGCTCTTTATGACGACCAGCTGCAACTGCTAGAGAGCGCAGAAGCCGTGCGCCACCATGTTGAGGAAGATGGTGAATACGTGGTGATCGTCAGCGGTGCAGATGCACGTAGCTATGGTCCATTCACTATTAATAGCCGCACGATTGAACTGAGCGACTCTGATACGCTGGCTGTTGGTACGCCGGTGGATAGCTGGTTAGATGGCTCGTCGCGGGAAGTAACGTTCACTGTCGAAGAAGCTGGCATGTATCAAATCGAGATGCGTGCTGATGAATTTGACGCGTATTTAGAGTTATCTGGCCCTAACAACTACTACCGAGAAGATGATGACGGCGCTGGCAACTTAAACGCACGGATTTCAGATTTTCTTGCTCCTGGTGATTACACCATCATCGCACGTTCGGCCTTCGGTGAAGGCAGTGGCCTATTTACGTTGACTGCCGAACCGCGCGAATTACCAGGTGATGGCGAGCTACGCAACGATGGTACCGTTATGCCCAACGATACATTGAGCGGTTGGTTTAGTGGGCAGGAGCTGAGTTATCAGCTTGAAATCGAAGACGCCGGTATGTATCAAATCGATATGCGTTCAAGCGATATTGATGCTTACCTAGTGTTGGAAGGGCCTAATGGTTATTTCCGCGAAGATGACGACAGTGCCGGTAACCTGGACGCCAGTATTGCCGATTTCTTAGCGCCAGGTAGTTATCAGTTAACAGCCCGTACGGCATATGGCTCTGATAGCGGTTTGTTCACGCTTTCGGTAGAACCACGTGAACTACCGGACGGTGTAGAGTTACGTAATGAAGGTGAGTTAACGCCGAATGAAACGCTTAATGGCTGGTATAGCGGCGAGCCTTTGACTTATGAACTCACCTTAGAAGAAAGCTCGCTAGTGACGCTAAATATGCGTTCAACTGATTTTGATACGTACTTGGAGCTTTATGGTGAAAGCGATTCTTATAGTGATGATGACGGTGGTAGTGGTACTGACTCGCGCATAGAGCAAGCGCTTTTACCGGGTACCTACACCGTTATTGCACGTGGCTTCGCTGTTAGCGGCAGTGGTATGTTTGAGCTGCAGGTCAGCGCCGAGCCGACAGAAATGCAGCCTGACGCTTAATTCAGCTCACGTTATCTGGTAAACAACGCCCTTGTTGATTGCAGCAAGGGCGTTGTTGGTTGTTACTCTACCATTAGCTCTCAACGGCTGGCTTTTAGGCAGCCCACGACGACCAAAAAAGCTGCCGTTGGCAGTCGCCAGTCGAATACGCTGACGCCTGCCAGTACCAGCAGTAGTGCCGCTAAGATCGGCACACCATAAGCAAGGCTACCTACGAGGCTGGCTTGGCCAAAACGTAGTGCCTTGTCCCACGCCACCATAGCAATGCCGTAAGGCCCAAGTCCGAGAGCAATGCCTGCTAACAGCGCCTCACCTTGGGGTAGTGTGAAGCTTCCTTCCATTATCAAGCTGGCGCAGGTGGCAACCGCACAAGCAATCATTAATAACCGCGGGAGTAGTGGTGTCAGTGATACGGGGGCGACTTGCCCCAACCATGAGTAGAGCGCCCAGCAGCAAGCAGCCAGTAGTGCTAACCCATACCCTGAAGCAGCCCCACCAAAGCCACCATTTAAAGCTTGAGGAAGTAATAAAATAGCCGCGCCAGAAAAAGCGATTAGCGCGCCTGTTACGCTTGCGATATGCAGGCGGCCAAGCCGACTCCATTGGCTTAACAGCACAAACAGCACAGGCCAGGTGTAAGTGATTAACGCAGCTTCTGCAGCGGGTGCTAAGCGCATACCGATGTAGTAGCTGCTAACAGCGCCGACAATCAACAGTGGCAGCCCAAGCCATACGCTCATTTGCCAACGAAGTCGGCAAGCCGCGATATTGACTCGACGGCTTAGTGGCAATGTTGCAAGTGCACCTGCCAACAAGGTCAGGGCGGTGAGCTGAAGCGGGGAGGTATCTCGCGCCAATTCTGCTAATAGCGGCGCTATGCTCCATAAAATCACCGCTACCAGCGCTGCACACACGCTGTACCTTGGTGATATGACAACGGGGGAATGAGCGGGATACATGGCGTCTCTCCTTGCGTTAAACCTGAGACGCGCAGCATACTCAGAAAACATTCATCACAATATCAATCTTATATGATGATTCTTATCAATAATGGTGATGTATGCGTGCACCGACGTTTGACTTAACGCTATTGCGTACGCTAGTGACAATTGCCGATACCGGTAGCGTTACGGCGGCGGCAAAACGGTTGGCGTACACTCAGTCAACGGTGAGTATGCAGTTACAGCGCTTAGAAACGCAGCTTGAGGTGAGTTTGCATGAGCGAGCGGGGCGGCGACTACGTTTTACACCTGAAGGAGATCGCTTACTGGCGCATGCACGCCGCCTATTAGCGCTCAACGATGAGGCGTGGAGCGATATGCAGGCGCGCCAGATAACGGGTGATTTAACATTGGGTATTCCCGAAGACTATGCGTCGCTGTTGCCATCAGTATTTGCGTACTTTCATCAGCTTTATCCTGCAGTGGGGCTAACTGTAAAGTGTGGCACCAGTGCTCACTTGGTCGAACAGGTTAAAGCGGCGGAGTTGGACTTGGCGCTAGTGACCCGCCAACGAAATTCTCCGGGCGGTGATGTGATTCGTCGTGAGCCGCTGATATGGGCGGTGGGTGTCCATCAACAGCCGTCACTGAGCGACCCTATTCCGCTGGCGCTCTATTCGCCCGGTGCTGACGTCTTTCGTGAAGTGGCTGAGCAGGCGTTACAGGGAGCTGGACGTGATTGGCGCGTTGCCTACACCAGCCAGTCAATGGCGGGTCTTGCGCCTATCGTAACAGCGGGGTTAGCTGTCGTGGTGGTAACGCGCAGCATGTTGACCCCATCGCTACGCCCGCTGGATGAAAGCAGTGGCCTGCCTGCTTTACCAATGATTGAACTAGCGCTCCATCGTGCTCCACACCGACCTTCTGAACCTGCGCGGCGGTTAGCAGAATTGATTCGCGAACAGCTAGCGGCACCTAGTGAAGCGTTATAAGGTGTTGCTTTGATGTATTTGTTGACAGGAAGCTATAGCTCCTCAGTGAGGGAGTAGATAATTAGTTTTTCTAACCGAACCTGACTGAACTAAGCTAACTACCATGACGCTATTGGGCTAGGAGTTTTGAATGCACGAGTTAGATCACTATATTTATCCACACCGAGTATTGCACTGGCTGGTGGCAGTCGCCGTACTATTGTCATTGGCCAGTGGCTTGACGCTTGGCTTCCTGGGCTATGAGCGCACTGTTGCCTTGTTTGGGAATACACTTACCAATGTGCTTTACACCAGCCATAAAACGTTGGGCGTGGCGATACTGCTACTGATGACCTTAAGGATCATTACGCGGCTGGCTTTTGTTGTGCCTGATCATGAGCCGCCCCTCAATGCCTTCGAGCGGATTGTTAGCACTAGCGTGCATCACTTGCTGTATGCGGGGTTAGTGGTTATGCCACTGATTGGTTGGGCAGCCACCGCTACTGGCGGCTTTCCTGTTGAGTTTTTCCACTGGCATTTGCCAGGCTTGTTAGGCAAAAACGAAGCGCTTTCGCAAACGCTGTTTGTTTGGCATGAGCGTTTAGGGTGGGCCTTAGTCGTGCTTATTACGTTGCATGTTGCGGGTGCGCTATTTCATTGGCGTATCAAGCGCGATAACGTTATGAAACGTATGAGCTTGTTTGACTAATATAGCTTAATGTCCATCACTATTATGCCGAACCATAGCCATAATAACGGGTGGTTTGGCTGGTTTTGACGGCATACATCTGGGTATCTGCATCGCGAAGCAGGCTGGCTAACGTATCGTTATCTTTATTGCTCAAGCTAATCCCTACGCTGACACCGACGTGAACTAGCCTGCCGCAAGGCAATTTGATGGGTGAGCGAATGGCCTGTTCGATGCGGTTACGCATTTCCTCTAATGCGGTTTGGTCAGTAATTCCTTCTAGCAAGAGGATAAACTCATCGCCGCCAAAGCGTGCACAATGGTCACTTTCTCGCGCAACGTGCGCTAGCCGTTTAGCCACTTGCTGAAGAACAAAGTCGCCTACCTCATGCCCATACTGGTCGTTAATAGGTTTAAAGCAGTCAAGATCACACATGACCAGTGCCAAAGGCGTCTGTGTTTGTTTACATCGTTCAAGGGCCTCTTCGGCACAACGTGCTAGGCCGTTGCGGTTAAGCAAACCAGTGAGCATATCGTGATTGGCAAGCTTTTCTAGTGCTTGAGTACGCGCAGCTACTTTGGCTTCTAGAACCGCTTCCTGCTTTTTTAGCATTGCGACCGTTTCTGCTTGAGCGCGCTCTTTTTGCCATTTTAATTTATTAAAACGGGCAGCTAGCGCGAAAGATAGCAATAACATCTCAATAGCAGAGCCGATTTGTATTCCATGAAGTGTAATGAAATTAGCGGGCAGAATACTAAGATTTCGTAGCGCAAAGACGGCGGCACCTAATAGAAATATCGACCAAGCAAGTACAAAAATACGAGCGCTAGGCACGCGGTGCCAGCTGCAATAAATACCGCAGGCTAGCATTAACAATGAAGCTGTAAACCCTGTGATATCCATTAAGCGCAGGGCGGGTTGAATAGGCAAAAATATCACCGCTATTAGCGCTAAATAGCAGTAGCCGCGAAATAGCGTGATGGTGTGGTGCCAGCGTGGGCAGTAAGTAGCTGTGTTGAGAAAGCTTTGAGTGAACAGGGTTGCCATTGTAGAAGCAAACGTAAAGCCAATCGCAACTAGGCGTGCAGTGTTATCGCCCAGAAAGCTCCAAAACATCAGTGTGCCAATCCCATTGAATGTCAAGATCGCCAGCGTAAACCCGAAGGCAAAGAGAGCATAGTAGAGAAATACCCGTTCTTTTAACCCAAAAAATAGCAGTAGGTTATAAACACTTAGCGCTAGCAGCATGCCAAAGTAGGTGGCTAGCCAGAAGTTGTGACGATCATTCTGGGTGTAAAAAGCATCTGGTGTCATCAGGCTATAGCTTAGAAACTTACTACCTGTGGCATTCACTTTGGTATAAAGCGTTACGGTCTCACCGCCAGCCAGTAGTAGTGGAAAAACAGCCTGACGATGGGCAATTGATCGCTCATCAATTGGCACAGCGCTCCCGCTGTGCTGAACATCTCTCGAGCCATCGCGCAGCGTATAGAGTGTTACATGGTCTAAAAATGGGTACTCAAACTTAACCATCCAAGTAGTGGGGAGTGGGGACGAATTATGAAGCTGTGTTTTTAGCCACGTGTCGTTTTGGGTATAGCCGAAATGTAAGTCAGAGGTCTGACGGACAGGTTGGAATGAGGGGGATAACGCTAAAACGTCATCCAGATTTAACGGTTCTGAAGTATGCCAGTAACCGCTTACTTCATTTAAATCGTAACGCGCCTGCTCAGACGAGACGACCACTGTGGCGGCCGCACTACTCTGAGTATGCCAGCTAATAATAAGCACTAACAAACCTGCCGGAAGGCGCTTTAGCCAACAATAAGCATCCATAAATATCGCTATGTTATTTTTTTTGCGTTGGGTTTTATTTCTGCTAGGTCTTAACGCCTAGGTTCCCTTGCCAGCCTTGGACAGAATTTCCTCCTAAGCCAAGTGTAGACGCCTTTCAGAGCGACAGTCTGACAATGAGGCTAAAGCATGAGGCAGTTCAGACTTTCGGTTAGTCGCTGAACTAACAGGCCACTGTGCCGCCAAAAATGCCAATAAAGCGGCACCGTAAGCGAATGCCCCTGCGCAATACTGACAAGTTGACCACTTTGTAGCTGTTCAGCGGCCTGGAGCGAGGGCACCATACCGTAGCCAATGCCCGCTGAGGCAAGGCGTACAAATCCTTCAGATGAAGGACAAAGGTGATAGGGGAAGTGACCGTGATAGCCACACTGGGCCAAAAAACGGTGCTGAAGCTGATCATGTGGGCCGAAGACAATCGCAGGAGCCCGTTGAAATGCTCCAGCGGATGGCCCTTCCGGAAAGTAGCGCGCCACGTAGCCAGGAGAAGCTAGAGGTTGATAATGCATTTCGCCCACTTTAATACATCGCGCACCTGCAATAGGTGTTGGAGTGGAACAAAGACAGGCAGCCACATCACCATCACGCAGACGCTTAAGCCCAACCTCTTGATCTTCAATCACTAAATCGAGCAATACGCCCTCGGTCTGGCAAATGTCTGTCACGGCGGATGCCCACCATGTCACCACACTGTCAGCATTGATCGCGATTCGTAATCGGGCTGCTGCGTTATCTAGGGTAGGTAACGTCTGATGTAGGTCGCGCTCCAACAGCTGTACTTGCTGGTAGTGGGTAAGTAGCCGCTGGCCCGCAGGGGTGGGGGAAAGCTTAGGGTGGCGCATTAATACAGGCTGGCCCAGGCGTACTTCTAGTGCTTTTATACGTTGAGAGACGGCTGATTGAGAAAGCCCTAATACATCGCCTGCTCGTTCGAAACCACCGCACTCTACCACAGTGGCCAAGGCATGGAGGAGCTTGTAGTCAAACATGTAGTAACCCGTTTATGCGCAATCATAAACGTTAATCAAAACCAAAGAATTAAGCAAAATAGCAGTCGCTCAATAGAGACACATAGTTATGGGCGATGGCATGCCTTTAGTTGCTCATCGATGGCGGGCAACGCGATCACAGCCTTCTAAGGGGCAGTTGCTACACACCTCAAAATCATTCAATAGATAGCGCAGGCAGCATAGCTTACGTACCCGTTTTAACGCTTCGCTGTCTTTAGGCTGATAGGTGCGTACCGGCTCAAATAGTGGGTTGCGTTGGCCGTTCAAAGTGCGTGACGTTAGCAGTGTGCGGGTGGCGGTTAGGGCGCCTTGATTCACTAACGGGTGAGTAGCTAAGGCGTTAACATAGTAATCTACATAGCCTCCGGCGTTACTCCAGAAGACGCGAGGGGCTGCTCCTGAGATGGCTGATAGGCGTTCGATGAGCGGCTCCCAATGTTGGTTTATCAGCGTAGCAAAGCGTTCATTGGTATCCAGCGTGCAGAACTTTTTGCCCTCATGGGGGAGCCATAGCCCTTGGGTACAGCCGTGGTCGTTTACGATCACCTGCACGTCATCCAAGCCAACGGGTAAGTCACGATTAAGCAGCAGATGAGCGGCGAGAGTGGGGATAGCCATTGCGCTAAAATGCCATTTCGACCACAGCGAGGTAATAGCGCGCAGATCGCCACCAGGATAGCGCTCGGCATACCGTGCTATATCTTGTTCAAGTAGCTCAGCACTTTGCCATCGTGATGCTTTGATAGCCCGAGAAGGCGCTACATCTCCAATGAAGGGTGGCGTGAAATGTGCTAATGGCCCCTGATAACAGTCTTTTAGTGTTAACGGCAAGGTTCTGTCATGTTGGCGCAGGGCTTGGGTCATTGCTAGCCTCCTCCGCGTGAAAAAAGAGATATTCGTCAATAAGCAAAGTGAAACGTCGTGTTCATTATTAAAATGGAGTAAGCAATGCCGCTTGGTGAGTAATCACTGCGCCACGGCAATAGGGTGGTTGCCGTTTGGGTGTGCCATAACATGCATCGGCAGCCCGTAAATGGCTTCTAATGTTGAGCTGTGCATTAACTCATCGGGCGTTCCATGAGCAAGCAGACGGCCACTGTGCAGCGCCATGAGCTCATCGCAATAGCGCGATGCCATGTTGATATCATGCAGAACAATAACAACGCCTAGATTTAGCTCGTTGCACAGCTTGCGGATTAACGCTAATACGTCCATTTGATGGGCGATATCCAGTGCTGCCAGCGGTTCGTCAAGCAGCAAAAAACGACTTCCTTGTGCGATGAGCATGGCCAGCCACACCCGCTGCCGCTCGCCACCAGAAAGGGTATCCACTAATCGGTCGGCAAGCGCCTCGGTGTGGGTTAATGCGATGGCGCGTTCAATGGCGTCCTTATCTTTTTGATTGTGTCGCCCTAATAAGCCGTGCCAAGGATAGCGGCCAAAAGCAATTAGCTCGCGTCCGGTCAAATTTTCAGCACTTGGCAAATGTTGCGGCAGATAGGCGACATGGCGCGCAAACTCGCGGTTGCCCCATGTATTCAACGGGCGTTGATTAAAATGAATGTCGCCTTGGCTGACTGGATATTGTTGCGCCAGCAGCTTTATAAGCGTTGATTTGCCAGATCCGTTATGACCAATAAGGCCATATACCTTGCCTTCTTGGAAAGTGTGGTGAATGGGCTGCAAAAGGTGTTTGCCATCGATAGCAAATGACGCGCCCTGAACATCAAACATGCACCGCTCCTAACAGGTCAGATAAGTCTATCCTTTAATTGTAGTGTTAATAATTATCATTTAGAATCGCATTTTTGATTTATTATTCAAATTCTTCTCGCCCCTAGGTCTCCTTCATGATGAAGCCTGCCGATATCAATCGTGTAGCTGCGCACGGGTTAGTACTGACATGCTAGCCCGCCTGTACGGTATATCACCCGCCAAAACGTGTTTTTTACTTAGCCTGCCGCTGATGGTGCTATGGGTAATGGCCTTGCAGCAACAGGGAGGCATAGGGCTTGGGTTGCAGGCATTGCTATCACCCACACTAGAAAATTTCGATGAATTAATGCTGCATTTTGCTTGGTGGCCGCGTTTTATGATTGCGCTACTGGCAGGAGGTGGATTAGCGCTAGCCGGAGTGCTGATGCAGCAAGTTCTGCGTAACCCGTTGGCATCGCCGACAACATTAGGCGTGGCTTCGGGAGCGAATCTTGCCCTGATGGCGGCAACCCTGATGGCACCGGGATTGTTGGTGGTTGGCCGTGAATGGATTGCTTTAATAGGTGGAGGCGCAGCCGTTGGTTTGGTCTTTGCATTGGCGTGGCGCAGAGCTTTAGCCCCTATCGTTGTGGTGCTAGCAGGCTTGGTGGTTAATTTGTACGTTGGCGCGCTTTCAACGGCCTTACTGCTATTTAACCATGAAACCCTTGCTGGATTACTGATTTGGGGGGCTGGTTCGCTTGCCCAAAATGGATGGGATGGTGTTTCGTCGTTAGCGCCGCGCCTAGCGCTAAGCGCAATAGCCGCCTGGATATTGCTCCGGCCGCTGGCTGTATTGGAGTTGGATGATGCCAGTGCAAAGAGTCTAGGAGTCTCGCTGAAATATTTGCGCTTTGCAGGCCTGGGGTTGGCGGTCTTTATTACTGGTAGCGTGGTTAGCGTCGTCGGTATGATAGGGTTTATAGGTTTAGCAGCACCTAATATTGTGCGTATGGCGGGAGCGCGTAAATTAGGTACTCGCTTGTTGTGGTCAACACTTCTTGGTGCTGTGTTACTGGCAACTACGGACTTGTTGTTGCAACGTATTTCCGGCTTGGCGGCAACGTTGATCCCTACCGGAGCCGTTACTGGAGCGCTGGGCGCGCCATTGCTGCTTTGGCTCATTCCGCGTCTTAAACTGCAGGGCGACCGGCCACCAAGTGGTCCGGGCGTCTATCTTCCTCGTCACGCCAGGCCACAACGGTTGGTGTGCGGGCTATTCATGGCTCTGCTAGTTGTTATCGGTCTTGGGTTATTCGTGGGGCAGGGCGCGAATGGCTGGAGTATTGTTGCGCCTTCCCAGTGGAGCGTATTGGAGTGGCGGTTACCCCGTGTCGTTGCTGCCGCTGCCAGTGGTTTAATGCTGGCCATTGCAGGGACCCTTCTGCAGCGCCTTTCTGCTAACCCGATGGCAAGCCCGGAAGTGTTGGGGATTAGTGGCGGCTGCGCGATTGCGCTGATTCTTGGTATTTATCTGCTACCAGCCCCCAATAACGCCCTGTTGATAGGCGTTGGAACGTTAGGTGCACTGGCGACATTGCTGGTGTTAGTAGGTTTAAATCGTAAAAGTGGCTTTGTTCCTGAACGTTTATTACTTAGTGGAGTGGCGATAAGTGCGCTTTTTGATGCAGTACGCAGCGTGTTATTGGCGGGTGGGGACCCGCGAGGGCAGCAAGTCATCGCTTGGCTAGCAGGCTCTACTTATTATGTTGATGTTACTAGCGCAATAGTGGTGGGGGGAATTGCTGCTGGTTTGGTGCTAATGACGCTGCCATTGGTTCGCTGGCTAGATATTTTACCCCTTGGGGAGCCGTCGGCGCGGGCACTTGGTGTTGACTTAAAGCGGGCGCGGCCAGCGCTCTTGCTACTAGTGGCGCTGTTAACGGCCTGCGCTACATTGGTCGTGGGGCCGCTTTCATTTGTTGGTCTTTTGGCTCCCCACATGGCACGGTTAGTAGGCTTTTCACGCGCTCGCCATCATCTGATTGGTGCCGCATTGATGGGTATGCTCCTGATGGTATTGGCTGACTGGGTTGGACGGCAAATCATATTTCCGTATGAAATACCCGCGGGCCTAGTCGCCTCCTTGATAGGTGGTGCTTACTTCATGTGGGGCTTGCGCCGACTATAAGTTTTTCTAATGCAGCATTAGCAGGATGATTTTTTGTTATGTGAGCTGTGACTTACGCTATTGCCTTGTTTCACTCTTTATTAATCACAAGGAACGGCGGCAATGTGGGAAAGTTACATAACGGGCTTAGTGGTGTGTGGCGGCATCATCATGGCAATCGGCGCGCAAAATGCTTATGTATTGGGGCTGGCGGTGCGCCGCGAATATCATTGGTGGTCAGCGGGTTTGTGCATGAGTGCTGATATTATTCTGCTAACTGCAGGTATGTTTGGGGCTAGCGCGTTTCTGTTAACTATACCGAATGCGATGGAAGCCATGCGCTGGGTGGGGGTGGTGTTTTTAAGCTGGTTGGCCGCACAAGCCTTACTCCGGGCTGTTAGCGGGCGGGAAGGATTGCAGGCCGGTAGCGTAAAGGTTCGCAGCTTGCGCGGCGTGCTGTTGGCAACTTTAGCCGTCACCGTATTGAACCCCCAAGTGTATCTAGACACACTACTGTTAATTCCGGCTATTGGTGCCCAACAGGAAAGCGCTGGTGTATTCGTTGCAGGTGCGTCGACTGCCTCTGTTTTATGGTTTAGCTTGCTGGCGTGGGGCGGGTCGGCGCTTTCGCCTTGGCTTTCCCGCCCGGGTGCGTGGCGTACCATTGATGGGCTAATTGGCCTGATGATGGCGGTCATTGCTGTACACCTAGCGCTGGGTTCTACCTTGCTTTGAGAGGCCCCAGGCTGATTAGTGACGGCTGAAATAGCTCTCCATAACGGCAATTACTTTATCGATATCAGCATCATCAATATCCCGATGAACGACAAAACGCGTGGCGTAAAGTAGTTCAATTAAAATGCCATGCTCTTTTAGCCATGAGGAGAGCGGCTTAACATGTTCGTCAGGAAAGTGCGCGAACACCATATTGGTCGCCTGAGCGGTGATTTTGACGCCAGGCAGCTTTACTAAGCCTTCTGCCAAGCGTGCAGCACGATGGTGGTCATCGGCTAAGTCGGCGACATGATGCTCCAGAGCATACTGGCAGGCGGCGGCGATAATGCCTGATTGACGCATACCACCACCAACCATTTTACGCCAGCGCCGTGCGCGGTCGATGAATGTTTGCGAGCCCACTAAGGCAGAGCCGATAGGAGCGCCCAGGCCTTTCGAAAAGCAGAGTGACACACTATCAAACGGTAAGCAGAGCTGCTTAAGTGAGGTGTCTGTGGCCACTGCTGCATTAAACAACCGTGCACCATCTAAGTGCGTTGCCAGGCCGCGTTCGTAAGCTAGTTCGGTGGCTTTTAACACATAGTCCGCAGGCAGCACTTTGCCACCAATAGTGTTTTCTAGCGCCAGCAGCTTTGTGCGCGCAAAATGGAAATCATCGGCTTTGATGGCAGCGCTTATTTTCTCTAGAGGCAGGCTGCCATCGGCAGAGTTTTCAATTGGTTGTGGCTGGATGCTGCCTAACACCGCTGCGCCACCGCCTTCATAACGGTAGGTATGGGCTGATTGCCCTACAATATACTCATCGCCTCGCTCGCAGTGTGCCATTAGCGCCACTAGGTTACTTTGTGTTCCGCTTGGAAATAACAGTGCCGCCTCTTTGCCTATTTGCTCGGCTAGCTTTTCTTGAAACGCGTTGACCGTTGGGTCATCACCCCACACGTCATCGCCTACTGGAGCGGCCATCATGGCATCTTTCATGGCAGCGGTGGGACGGGTCACCGTGTCACTGCGTAAGTCAATCATGCAGAACTCCTTTTTGAGTAAGCCACTTTAAGAGACGCTTTACCGAGCAAGTTGCCAGGAACCAACTATGGTTAACAGCATATGACTATCATCCATAGCATACTCTAGAGCAACTGGGCATAGGCAAGCAGATGGATCTGAAAAGTGGCTACCCTTTTTGGGCCGTGAAAAACGGCCTGTTGAAAACTTTCCCACAACTTACTCGTGACCATCAGAGTGAAGTAGTGGTGATCGGCGGCGGAATTACCGGGGCCCTGATTGCGGATGAGCTTAGCCGCAATGGCCATCATGTGGTGGTGCTTGAGCGTCGTGACGTAGGCTGGGGCAGCTCGGCCGCCAGCACAGCATTACTACAGTACGAAATTGATACGCATATGGCTGAGCTAGCCAAGCGCTATGGAGAAGCCGATGCAGTGCTTGCCTACCGCGCCTGCGCAGAGGCCATTGGCGAGCTTGAAACCTTAGCCGCTGGGTTAGGCGATGTAGATTTTGAGCGGCAACAGAGTCTCTATTACGCCAGCATGGAAGAGGACGTAGCACTTTTAAAAGAAGAGTTAGCGCTGCGCCTAAAGCATGACTTTGCTGCTGACTGGCTTGAAAGTGAGACGGTTTTGGAAGAATACGGTTTTGTGGCGCCAGGCGCTATTCTTACCCAGTTAGCCGCCGCTGTTGACCCATATCGAATGGCATATCAACTGTTTTCCAGGGTTGTAGAGCGTGGCGGAGAGGTATATGACCGCACGCAGATGCAGACGATGTCGCCGGATGAGCAGGGCGTCACGTTAACGCTGGCAAATGGTGCCAAGTTGCGCTGCCAATACGTAGTGATGGCCGCAGGATATGAGTCGCAAGCGTGGTTGCCCGACCCAGTAGCCATCAATCGCAGCAGCTACGCGTTTATCACTGATCCACTACCGCCGGAGGCATTAGGCAAGTTACGCCATACTATGGTGTGGGAGTCGGCGCGCCCCTACCTTTATATGCGTACTACCGGAGACGGTCGGCTACTTGTGGGTGGCGACGATGACGATGAAGATATTCCTAAACGCCGTGACGCGCGGGTAGAGGAAAAAGCCAGAGGTCTGGCACTCAAGATAGAAACACTATGGCCCAAACTTGATATTAACCCGACGTTTTCTTGGGGCGGTACTTTTGCAGAAACTGGCGACGGACTACCATTTTTCGGCCCCCATGAAGCACATGGATCACGAGTGCATTTTGCGATGGCCTATGGCGGCAATGGGATCAGCTATAGCATGATAGGGGCCAAACTGCTGCGAGCGCTTATTGAAGGAAAACACCACCCCTTGGCAGAGCTTTTTTCGTTCCAGCGATTAAAAAGATAGCGCATAACCAGTGATTCGAACAACGATGCATAAGAGTAGGCGGTAATGGATAAACACTTTTATTTACGTGCCTTAGAGCGTAATGATCTGCGTTTTGTTCACGAGTTAAATAATAACCAGAGCATCATGTCGTATTGGTTTGAAGAGCCTTACGAATCATTCGATGAGCTGGAGGAGCTTTATAATAAACATATTCATGACAACGCCGAACGGCGATTCGTCGCCGAAGATAGCAATGGGAGTGCCATTGGTTTAGTTGAACTGATTGAGATTGACTACATTCACCGCAGCGGTGAATTTCAGATCATCATCACGCCTGACCACCAGGGTAAGGGGTTTGCCAGGTCATTGATTCGTCAAGCACTGCACTACTCGTTTACGATTTTAAACTTACACAAAATATATTTGATTGTGGCAGTGGAGAACGTTAAAGCGATTCATCTCTACGAGGAGAGTGGCTTCATTGAGGAAGGGCACTTAGTGCAAGAGTTTTTTATCAATGGTAAATATCGTGACGTAAAACGGATGTATATTTTACAAGATACTTATTTAGCACAGTTGGCTTGATAATTAAGTAAGGGAATAATTGCTGTGTTGCATAGACATTTTTCGATGGAATATTAATCAAATATGATAACGCCTCAGTCCGAAAATTAATTCACGACTGAGGCGTTGTAGGCTACTGCTGGCGCATATAAGCAACGATAGCGTCGAAGGCTGCACGTTGCTGTTGGGCACGATTAGCCCAGACTTGCATCACATCCACTTCTACTGTCTGATCTTGAGCAGCAAAAGATGACATAGCGAATACTCCTAATTCAGATGGTGAGGGACGGTTCAGCCAAAAGGGGCTCGGTTGTACCCGATGTTGTTGTACATGGTTTGCGTTTTACGTCGAAGCAAATTAGCTACAGGTCAAGTTTATGCGCATTTTAACCCGTAAAGCTAGTCCTAAAGATGTAAGTAAATTGCCATGGTGCGTAAGAGATTGCTTACAAAAATGGCAGGTGTACACCTATGCTTTTGAATGGAAAAGGTTTTCATAATGCAAAAAAGCCGACTAGACGCGTCGGCTTATGTAGTTATCTTTTCGTCTATAAGGGAAGATAGCGGTAAAAATCGCTGCTTTTAGCCGAAATAAGCCGCTAACGCTTCATTGGCAGCGTGTTGCCACTTGGCTTGTAGGCGCCAAAAAGCAAACACTTCATCATCTAGCGTAGAAAATGCAAAAGTAGAAATCATTCGGTGGTCCTCCTAAGTGGGACACACCTAGAGTATAGACTAGTTTTGTTGCATTGCAGCATTTGGCCATGGTTAATAAAAGCAGTTCATAACGATAGTTCATAAAAACGAGTAGTATCATTATGTTATCTGAAACCACTTTCCATGATCGCAGAATAAACGCCTCTATTGGCCATCTCTTTGTTCGTACCTGGGAACCGTCTCAGCTGCGTTCAGAGGTTCCTATTGTGCTGTTTCATGACTCCTTAGGCTGTGTGGATTTATGGCGTAGCTTTCCATCAGCACTATGTGTGGCCACTCAACGGCGAATAATTGCCTATGACCGGCTAGGTTTTGGACGCTCTGATGCATGTTTAGCACCGCCGCCACTGAGCTTTATTGAAGACGAACCAACGACTAGCTTTGCGGCACTCCACAGCGCGCTTCAGTTAACGCATTTTATTGCCCTGGGGCATAGCGTAGGCGGTTGCATGGCAGTGCACTGTGCAGGACAGTATGTAGAGCAGTGCCAAGGAGTGATTACTATTGCAGCGCAGGCGTTAAACGAGGCGCTCACACGACAAGGTATTGAAGAAGCGAAGATCGCTTTTCAAGTACCGGAACAGTTCGCCAAATTAGAAAAATATCATAGCGATAAAGCTCGCTGGGTATTGAATGGCTGGACAGATACTTGGTTGCATCCCGAGTTTGAACACTGGTCACTTATTCCGGCCCTTAGGCGGGTTATTTGCCCAACGCTAGTGCTTCATGGTGAAAACGATGAATATGGTTCTCACCGCCAACCTGACTGCATCGCTCGCTATACCAGTGGTTCTGCGCACAGTGAAATACTGCCGGGCATTGGGCATGTGCCACACCGTGAAGCGGAAGCAGTAGTTGTTAACTATGCTAAAGAGTTTACTGAACGGCTTACGCCATAAAAAGACCGTTACACAGGGAAAAGTGAGGAACGCTATGCGCTTGCGAATTTTATCCGACCTTCATTTAGAGTTTTTTGATGGAGATCGAGAATTGCCAGAGGTGAAGGCCGATCTCATCATTTTGGCAGGCGATATTCATCAGAAAACGGAAGGACTCGCCTGGGCCAGGCAGCGGTTTCCAACATTACCTATCTTATATGTGCCAGGAAACCACGAGTTTTATGGCACTTGCATGCCGTTACTCCGCGAAGAGCTCGCCAGTGAGGCCAGCCGCTATAAGATTGAGCTGCTGGATAATCGAGCGGTGACTATCGGTGGGGTGCGTTTTTATGGCACCACGCTATGGACTGATTTCTTGCTCTATGCTGATGACCCAACGCGCCTCTCGGAAGAAACGGAAGCCAAAGCACTGCGCTACATGCCCGATTTTCGCATTGTGACCACGGCTCCAGGCCAGGTCTTTACCCCTCAGGCTAGCCAAGTATTACACGCGGAAGCGCTTGACTGGCTGGGCAACGAGCTTGAGCAACCGTTTGATGGCCCCCGCGTTGTTATTAGCCATCACGCTCCTTTACACAGCTGCATTCCTGAGCAGTATCTTGGTGATGCGCTGTCACCAGCTTTTGCCTCCCACCTGCCTCAATTGATGGGCAAGATGGATTTATGGGTACATGGTCATGTCCATGAACCCGTCGATATTTTAACTAACGGAACGCGCGTTATCGCTAACCCAGGCGGCTATCCCTATGAGTTCACCCCAGCTTTATTTAAGCCGGACTTGGTCGTTGAGGTTATTTAAATGAGTTTTAAATTATAAAAGACGACCAAGCGTTTTAACGATGGCTCTCTTCTAGCCGTGTCAATAAATAGCCATGCATTGCATCTGCAGCGGGTGAAAGGCTTTGCCGTGCTCGCCGTAATAATCCAATCCGGCGTTCAAGACGCGGGGTGGCCAGGGGAATAAAACGCAGCCGCTTGTGCTCTTCCTGAAACGCCAGCCGGGGCAAGGTGGTGACGCCGATACCGGCTTCCAACATGGCGGTGAGCGAGATCATATTGGAAATATACAGGGTGCTATGGGTGAGAAGCTCTGCCGCCGGTGAGCCTTCCAGCAAGCGCGAGGTGCCATTGCGAATCAGCGTATAGGGCTTGAGGGCCCGCCAGTGCAACGCCTTCTGCTGCGCCAATGGGTGGTCGTCGCGGCAGACCACGCCAATATCATCGTGCAGCAGGGCTTCAAAGCTCAGCGCCTCGTCGGGCAGCCATAGGCTGGTGATGCCGAGTTCGACTTCACCCTTGAGCACCATTTCATTGACCCGCTCGGAATGGCCGTCCTGCAGGCTGATATCAATCCCTGGGTAGCGTTGCAGAAACCCGGCCAGCAGCGCGGGCATCAGGCGGCTGGCCACCGAAGGCACCGCAGCAATATCCACCCGACCGTGCTGCTGGCGGGCAATCGCCAGGGCATCCCGGCAGACGCGGTCATGGTGGGCCACCAGTTCGCGAAAGCGCGGCACGCACCAGTGGCCGAAAGGGGTCAGCAGGGCCTTACCGCCGCCTTTCTCGAACAGCGGCTGGCCAAGCCGCTCTTCCAGGTCGCGCACGGCCATGGAAATGGCCGGCTGGCTGCGGTGCAGTTGGCGGGCAGCGGCATGAAAACCACCGGCATCAAGAATCGCCAGCACATAGCGCATGGGCGCCAGTTTCAGTTCGGGGAGCATGGTCTGTCATCAACCGTTTAAGGTGGTAAGTTTTGCTGATCATTTTATCTGTATTATTGATTATCCTTATCTTCACGTCTTCTTTAGCATGGCGTCAAACGCTTGTTATTCACCCTGCTGAAGGAAATCTTTATGTCATCCCCGCACGCGCTTTATATCAACGGTCAATGGGTCGACGGTACAAGCCACATTACCAATGCCAACCCCTCTGATCTGACGGATGTGATCGGTGATTACGCCCAGGCCAGTGCCGCTCAGGTAGAAGACGCCATTGATGCTGCACGCAACGGTCATAAAGAATGGGCCAAAACCGGGCTGGAGCAGCGCTACGGCGTACTGATGGCGATTGGCGATGAGCTGATGGCACGCAAGGAAGAGCTGGGGCGCCTGCTGTCGCGTGAGGAAGGTAAGCCGCTGGCAGAAGGTATGGGCGAAGTCGCCCGCTCGGCGCAGTTCTTCCACTACTATGCTGCCGAAGTGCTGCGCCAGCTGGATGAGCGGGTCGATTCCGTGCGCCCTGGTGTGGAAGTCGAGACCCGTCGTGAACCGGTGGGTGTGGTGGGGATTATCAGCCCCTGGAACTTCCCCATGGCAACGGCGGTATGGAAGATTGCCCCGGCGCTGGCGTTTGGTAACGCCGTGATTTTCAAACCCGCCAATCTGGTGCCCGCCAGCGCCTGGGCGCTGACCGAGATCATCAGCCGTCAGGCGCTACCGGCAGGTACCTTCAACCTGCTGATGGGCAGCGGCGGCAGCGTCGGTGAAGCGCTGATCACCAGCCCGGCCATCAATGCGCTGACCTTTACCGGCTCGCTGGAAGTCGGTCGCCGCGTCGCCGCTGCTACCGCCGGCAATCTGGTCAAGTGCCAGCTGGAAATGGGCTCCAAGAACGCCTTGATTGTGGCTGAGGATGCCGATCTGGATCTGGCCGTGGAAGCCGCTTTCAACGGCGCCTATTCCGGCACCGGGCAGAAATGCACGGCTTCGTCGCGGCTGATTGTCCACACGGCGGTTCACGATGTGTTTGTCGACAAGCTCAGCGCGCGTTTGGCGAAAGCCAAGGTCGGCCCAGCGCTGGAAGAGGGTGTGCAGATTGGCCCGGTGGCCGATGCCCGTCAGCTTGAATCCAATCTGAACTGGATCGAGCGCGCCCAGGCCGAGGGTGCCAAACTGGCCTTCGGCGGTGAGCGGGTTGAGTGTGCCAGCGACGGTTACTTCATGGCGCCGACCCTGTTTGTGGATACCACCAATGAGATGGCGATTAACCGTGAAGAAGTCTTCGGCCCGATTGCCTGTGTGATCAAGGTGGCGGATATGGACGAGGCGATTGCCACCCTGAATGACACCAACTTCGGTCTGACCGCAGGCATTATTACCGATTCCCTGGCCCTGGCCACCCGCTTCAAGGCACAAGCCGAGACCGGCTGCGTGATGGTTAACCTGCCGACGGCGGGTACGGACTATCACGTGCCCTTTGGCGGGCGTAAGGATTCAAGCTTTGGCCCGCGTGAACAGGGGCGCTATGCGCGTGAGTTCTACACCGTGGTCAAGACCTGCTACGTCAAGGCGTAAGGAGTCGTGCATGTCCAGACAGATGCTGACCGTGGATGGGTTGCAGTATTCCAACTGGTCCCGGGAAATTTTTGAACAGATGCGCGAGGGCGGCGTGGATGCTGTCCACGCCACTCTGGTCTACCACGAAACCCTGCGCGAGACCCTGACCCGCATCGGCGAATGGAATCGCCGTTTTGAAGCCCACGGCGACCTGATCATGCCCGTTCATGCGCCGGGGGATATCGAACGCGCCCGTGAGGCGGGCAAAGTGGGCATCTTTTTTGGCGCCCAGAACTGCTCGCCTATTGAGGATGATATCGACATGGTGGCGGTGCTGCGTCAGCTGGGGCTTCTGATCATGCAGCTCACCTATAACAACCAGAGCCTGCTGGCCTGCGGTTGTTATGAAAGCGAAGACAGCGGCATTACCCGCTTCGGCCGCCAGGTGATCCGCGAGATGAACCGGGTCGGCATGGTGATTGATATGTCCCACAGCAGCGAGCGTTCGACCCTTGACGCCATCGAGATTTCCGAGCGGCCGGTGATTATCTCCCACGCCAATCCGAGCTTCTTCCATGACGCCAAGCGCAACAAGTCTGACAAGGTGCTCAAGGCGATTGCCGAGAACGACGGCCTGCTGGGCTTTTCGGCCTATCCGTTCCACCTGAAGAACGGCCCGGACTGCACCCTGGAAGATTACTGCGACATGATTGCCCGCACCGTTGACCTGATGGGTATCGAGCATGTCGGCCTGGGAACCGACCTGTGCCAGAACCAGCCAACCTCGGTGCTGGAATGGATGCGCAACGGGCGCTGGTCAAAAGAGATGGATTACGGCGAAGGCAGCGCCAATAACGCGGGCTGGCCCAAGCCGCTGGCTTGGCTACGCGATAGCCGCGACTTCCCCAACCTGAT
The DNA here is from genome assembly GCF_025917315.1 of Halomonas qaidamensis. NCBI lineage: Bacteria > Pseudomonadati > Pseudomonadota > Gammaproteobacteria > Oceanospirillales > Halomonadaceae > Halomonas > Halomonas qaidamensis. The sequence goes on from NZ_CP080627.1 coordinate 858,275, forward strand.
TGAAGCCCTGCGCGCTAAAGGCTTCGCTGAGCAAGATGTCGCCCGCATCATGGGGCGCAACTGGGTCGAACTGCTAGAGCGAACGACCCTGCCCATGTCTTAACGGAGCGGTATATCACGCCATAAAGATGGATTGGTTATTACCAACCCTTACCACCAACAATAAATAATAACGAGGTTTCCCCCATGAACTCACCCAAAGATACAGGCCCAGCCCATGGGCTTGGTAAGTTCGGTGACCCGGTTGTACTCGGGCTTAGCGGTGGCTTTGTCATCCTGTTTGTCGTTCTGTCACTGATCAACATCGAAGGAGTCGCTGGCGCAATATCAAGCGGCTTTGCCTGGACCGCTGCCGTCTTAGGCTCTTATTTCCAGTTGCTGTTGTTACTGACTTTTTTTATCGCCATTGGGCTTGCCATTTCCCCGGCTGCCAGCGCCAAGATTGGTGGACTGAGCAAGCCAGAGTTGAGCACCTTCAAATGGCTCTCCATCATCATGTGTACCCTACTGGCCGGGGGTGGGGTTTTCTTTGCTGCCGGTGAGCCGGTGTATCACTTTGTGGTCACCCCACCCGCTTTTGACACCGAAGCAGGCACCGTGGAAGCCATTGCCAGTGCCTTGGCACAGTCGTTCATGCACTGGGGCTTTCTGGCCTGGGCCGTGCTCGGCTCGCTGACCGCCATTGTGCTGGCGTACTGGCACTATGATCGTGGCCTGCCACTGCAGCCACGCACGTTACTTTACCCGGTACTTGGCGAGCGGCTGATGCGCAGCTGGGTGGGTGGTGTGGTAGATGCCTGCTGTGTGATTGCCGTCGTGGCAGGTACCGTTGGCCCGATCGGCTTTTTGGCTACTCAAGTCAGTTTTGGCCTGCATGAGCTGTTTGGTATCAGTTCGGGCTATGCCACCCAGTTGATGATTTTGATTGTGCTGGGCGTTGTGTATGTCACCTCGGCAGCCACCGGGATTCATAAAGGCATTCAGCTGCTAAGCCGCTTCAATGTGTTTCTGGCGCTGGCAATTGCGGCAGTGATCTTTGTATTTGGGCCAACGCTGTTCTTTACCAATGCTTACCTGCAGGGCTTTGGCGTTTATATCAGCTCCTTCTTCGCCATGGCGACCATGACTTCGGAAACCGCCCCAGGCTGGTGGATGCAGTGGTGGACGGTGTTCTTTTTTGCCTGGTTTATCGGTTACGGTCCGCTGATGGCGATTTTCGTGGCGCGTATCTCTCGCGGTCGTACCATTCGGCAGATGATCCTGGCCGTTGCCGTAATGGCACCGATTGCCACCACCGTCTGGTTTACCCTGTTGGGCGGTGCCGGTATTCACTATCAGTTAACCGGCACAATTGACTTAGCTGAGGCGCTGAATAACTTCCAGTTTGATGTGGCGACCCTGACCGTGGCGCAAGCGCTGCCCGGGGGAGCGGTGATGGCGCTGACGATTCTACTGCTGACTACTATTTTCGTAGCCACCACCGGCGACTCGATGAGCTATGCGATTGCCGTGGTCTGTACTGGTCACGATGAACCGCACACAGCTGTGCGAATATTCTGGGGAATCACGATGTCGTTAATGGCTGCGATTCTGCTTTATATGGGCTCTGGTCAGATTGGTGTGCTGCAGCAATTTATCGTGATTACCGCTATTCCTGTTTCACTGGTGCTGTTGCCATCACTGTGGCTAGGGCCAAAAGCGGCCTACGCGATGGCACGCGAGCAGGGCCTGACGACGCGTAAGAAGGTGATTGTTCATGAGTAACAGAGATTGGGCGTTGGCTCCGCTGGCGCCCCTGAGCCTGCGCCCTGCCGATGAGGTAATGCGGTTGGAACGCCTGGGTAGCCTGCATGCCTGTCGACTGAGTTTTGTGCGCTCCCTGATGCGTCAAATGGGCCGTCAGCGTTGGCAAATAAGTCGGGTGCGTTTTGATCTGGATGATGACGGTTATGGCACGGCCGTTTATCGCCTCCAAACTCCCCATGGGCGCTACCATGGGGTGATGTTTGCCCAGGCGCTGGACGATTCGCGCCGCTCCGATCGGGTAATTGCAGACGCCTGGGACGTTACCTTCGGCTTAGTGGAAGGTGATGTGGACGATAGTCTGTTGGAACAGATGGCGGCCAATGTGCCTTTACAAGAAGCAGGCCGCCAGCACCCCAGGGTGCTAGTGCTTTCCCGTGCTAATAAAAGCCTGCGTAACTTCGCCCACTTTGTGGAAGCATTAAGCAGTGGTCAGCAGCCAGACCCGCAGTGGTTAACTCGGGTTGGCTACCTGTATCGCACCACGGCGGTTTACGGCAATGGTAAGTTTGGCCTCGCTGACTTCGCGCGTTTACATGGAAATCCTGACTTTAGACGCCCGTTTTCGGTGCAGATGGCGGGCGTTTATTTGTTGCGCCATTTCTCCATTGAGCAAGTGGAACATCTGGCCCGCTGTCAGGCGCCGAACACCGCTTGTGCCCTGGCCACCGAGCTACGCCGCTACTTGGGGATCGGTAACTCGACTGGCTTGGGAATGGCCCCTTTTTTGATCAACCATCCTCAGCTCATTGCTCAATGGGTTCACCAACGCGAAACCGCGCTGGCGTTGGCCCAACGTCAGGTCCCCAGCGAGGAAGACCGCCAGCGGCTAATTAGTCTAACTCGGCGTGCTTTACAACATCTGGCGGAAACGGTGACCGAAGACGCCGAGCAGACCCAGCGCAATGGCGAGACCGTGGCCGCCTTACCTGATGTGCTGAACTGGTTGGAAAGCGTCGCGCTGGAAGAGGATCTTTGGGCTCAATTAATAGCCTGGAGCGAGCGTACCCTGTCACTAGAAGCCCAAGAGCTAATCAATACCCTATTGATCGAGCTCTATCCTGATCAGGTCGACCTGCTAGAAGACCAGATGGGTGTTCATGAAAATCTCGACCTTGAGCCGGATATGCCGTTGATGCGTCTGCGCCAGCTAATTGAAACGCACTATGGTTGGGCGCTCTCTTACGACTATACAAGCCATGAGGGCGCCTATTGGTTCTGGTATCGGTCGGCGGAAAAAGAGGAGCCGCGCCTTGGCGTGCGCGACCAAGAGCCAGGTGCCGAAAAAGAGGTGCCCATTGCCATAGGGCCAAGGGTAGCTCATAGCCATGCCGCTATTTGTGAGTTTTTAGAGGATGCTCCGCGAGCTAAAGTGGTCGATTTTCTACTTGCCAAGCCGCGTCACAAGGAAATCATCCGCCGCGTACAGTCCCTTGTAAAAGATACTTACGGCGATATCCACGCCAATTTGTGGCATCAGGATATGAAACCCATGCACCTGCTGCGCGCAAAGCTGGCGTTTTTCGGTGCCAGCCGCTTTGACCCAAAATCTGACCGCTGGGTGCGCATCACCCTGTTTCAGGGCGCGCCGCTGGTGGAAGAACTCAACGCCGAGCCGCAGGATCTCAGCCATTTTGATGACTGGAGTTTTCCGCTGCAGCCAACGCTTGAAAACGGTGTCGTTGGCGCGGCCGGGCTATCGCCTCATGCCGAGTCAGCGGCGTCTCATGTCAATCAACCTGCGCATGGAGGAAGATAATGAAAGTCTCCTTCAACGAGCTACAGGGGCTGTGCCGAAAAGCCTTCACTGGCATTGGGTTTGAAGATGGCGATGCCGCCGATGCTGCTGACATGGTGGCTTGGATGCAGTGCCATGGTTTCAATGCGGTTGAACAACTCAATCGTGGCCTGGACTTCTTGCTTGAAGAAGACCCGGAATCTCTACCAAAGGTGATCTATCAGGATGGCGACCTGGCGGTACTCGACGGCCATGGCCAGAGCGTGCTGCGCAGTATTAGCTTAGCCACCGAGCTGGGCTTTGCTAAGGCCCGTGCGCGGGGGCTATCAGTGGTCAAGATCCGCCGCTGCCATAATCGCCAGCTGATTATGGGCTACCTTTCACGCCTGGCCGGGCGGGGTATCAACATTACTGCTTTCTGGCGCAATGCCCAGGAGCCGCTGACCGAGCAGGTCGTGGGCTTTCGCGCTGGCCACTCGACGCCTGAAGTACGCATCTATTCAGTGCGCGATGTACCAGAAGAAAACGAACCCAACGACGGCATCACCCTGGTAATGGCCAACCATGTTGAGTTACTTCCTTCCCTGGGCGCAGACCACGACCTTGATCTGCTGGCGCGTCATTCAGAATCCGACCTGATGGCCTGCCGCGAGCGGTCTCTACAGGAAGGTATCGACGTGGATGATGCGATATGGGCACGCCTGAAAACGCTGGCACATCGTATTCTGGTGGAGTCCTCCGAAGCTTCTCGAAGCGGTGCTGGCGCAGGTGTCAACGATAACGATTAATAGATCAATGAGAGTATTGTCATGATTCAACCGGTAAAAACCGATCTCTACGCGGCCAAAGCTCCACTTGAGTGGGCGGTGGTTGGCAATGGCATTTTATTCACCGCGCAAATTCCCATTGGTACCGATGGGGTTGTGGTAGAAGGCGGTATCGAAGCACAAACGCGCCAGACGCTGGATAACCTGCAACATACGCTGGAAAGCGCCGGTGCAAGCATGCAGCAACTGACACAGGTGCTGATCTACGTAACGCAGCGGGAAGATCTGGCCACCGTTAATCGCGTATATGCGGACTATGTCACCGCGCCTTACCCCAATCGGGCCGCTATTATTGTGTCTGGTTTTGCGCGAGAAGAGATGTTGGTCGAGATGGTGGCCTATGCTGCTGTCTCAGCGGTTTAATAGTTACCATAGACACAAGCGTTATTCGAAGCGTCCCGCGGGGTGATGCCAGTCAGCCTTAACTGGCTGGCATTAGGCCCACGGGCCGCTTTTATTGGCGCGCGATTAAGTGTGCTTCTTTACTAGCTGCCCGCAGGAAGGCGCTGCCCAGCGATTATCTTCGGTGAAGACCACATCGCAAACAACAGGCGAGTAAACGCGGCGTACTTCCTCATCAATTTGCTGGCGTAGTGTGTCTTGATGGGCCAGCGTAGCGTCATGAAATGCTTTGGGTAGCACCACGTGGACGATGATGTATAGCAGGCGACCAGGGCGTACCATACGCACCCGCACTTCCTGAGTGTCGATATCCGCAAGACCGCGAGCAACCGCTTGACGCACTGGCTCGGCGACTGCTTCGTCCGGTGTTTTATTCAGCAGCTCACGCAGGGCTTGAGAGGCCATGCGTACCGGTACGCCAAGACATAGCAACACAACGGCCATCACCAGTACGGAGTCGACATAAGGCACGATTCCCCGCCAGTCTAAGCGCTCAAACAGCATCACCAAGCAGAACGCCGCTAACACGGCAGCCGAGATAATGCTGTTCACCAGCCAGTTAAGCTTGTCAGCAGCCACCAGCGGGCTACTTACATGGCGCTGACTGCGGTGCATCATCCAAGCAGTGAGCGAGCAAGCGGCGGTGGCAAACAGCGCATAGATAACGGCAAGCCCCGCTGAGATCTCCCGCCCACCGGTCAGTAACGCAGCCACGGCATCTACCAGCGCAAAGATGGAAACGCCTAATATTAACAAGCCTTTGCATAGGTTAACCAACGACTCGAAATAGCTGTAGCCAAACGGGTAAGAGGCGCTATCGGGTCGGCTGGCTAACTTGCTGACCTTAATAGTGACCAGCGCGACGCTAAAGTAGATAAGGTTAAATAACCCATCCAGCAAAATAGCCTGGGAGTTAGACGCCAACGTTGCCGTGATTCCTGCACAACCAATCAGCAGTGCCATGAAGGCGGAAAATGCTAAGGTGCTAGATTCTGTTTTCACGAACGGTTGCTCCGAGATTGCCTAGCCAAAAGGCTAGTAAGGATAGCAATATCATTGGTCGCAATGTCAGTGATTTGTGTAAAGCGAACATCGCCGCCTGATGTAGGCGGCGATGTTATTAACAGCTTGCCCCGGAGTAGGTTGGCTAGGCAGGAAACCTGCACCAGGGCAGGAGTATCTACGTGGTAAGCGAAAATAGCGTTGGCATTTTTTCCGCTTCTTTTTGAATGTTGTCGTCGACCGGTGTGTCGTAAGTCTTGAGCAGATAGCCCAATACCGAATAAAACCCCACCATAGCAATTAGGTCGATAACGGCCTTGCGTCCGATAGCATCTGCGAGTTCTGCTTCTTGCTCAGGGGACAGCATTCGCTGGTCAAACAATGCATCCACAGCGTCGACGATAAGACCATCAACGCCTTCGGGGCGAGTTCTAATGGCTTCGATTCGTGCAGTGGAGAATCCCAGAGCAAGTGCCCGGCTAACATGGTGAGCCCATTCGTAGCGTGACTCCATGCGCAGGCCAGCGCGAAGAATCACCACCTCGGTTAATTCTGGCCCTAAGGCATTTTCCTTAACAACATGCTGGCGTAAAGGTGCCCAGGCGTTGAGTAAATCTGGGTGATGGGCCATGGTGCGATAGACATTGAGCGCACCGGCAAAGTCTTCGCGTAATTCAGCGATGTCGTTTGGCCAATCGGCATCAGCAATAGGCGGGCAGGGGGAGGTCGTCATGGGTGAGCTCCAGTCAGATAGGATACGTGTCATCACTCAGCGATGGCGGCGTTGATGGCGTCGGCAATGCGCTCAATGATTAGGTCGACATCATCGGTTTCAATAATATAGGGCGGTGCCAGCAGGATATGATCACCGTGAATACCATCAATCGTGCCGCCCATGGGATAGCTGATCAGCCCACGAGCCATGGCGTGACGCTTAATTTTGGCGTGAATTTTTCGGCTCGGATCAAAAGGCGCTTTCGTGTCACGATCCGCCACCAGCTCGATACCGCGAAACAGCCCTCTTCCCCGGATATCGCCAACATAAGGGGATGCACCGAGAACTGCTTCCAAACCGTTTTGTAATCTCGCGCCCATGGCGTTTACATTGGCAAGTGTCTCGGGGCGCGCAATGATTTCAACCACTTTGTTAGCAGTTGCCGCGGCAACAGGGTGGCCGATGTAAGTATGCCCGTGCTGGAACAGGCCAGAACCGTTGGCGAAGCTGTCGTAAATTTTGCCGGACAGCATCACCGCGCCGATCGGCTGATAACCCCCGCCCAAGCCTTTGGCTATTGTGACGATATCCGGTATGACGTTGTCTTGCTCGCAGGCGAAGACCGTGCCGGTGCGCCCCATGCCGCACATCACTTCGTCGAGGATCAGTAGTACGCCATATTTGTCGCAAATCGCACGCACACGTTTAAAGTAATCCGCGACAGAGGCGACAGCGCCGAGGGTGGCGCCTACGACGGGTTCGGCAACGAACGCCATGACTTCTTCAGGGCCGAGTTCCAGAATTTTCGCTTCGAGCTCGTCTGCCAGCCGAATAGCGTAAGCCTCAGGCGACTCATCGGCGCCTTTCTCACGATAGGCATAGCAGGGGGAGACATGATGAGTTTCTGGCAGGATGGGCTGAAACTGCTTACGCCGCATCGCATTGCCACCGGTTGCCAATGCACCAATGGTGTTGCCGTGGTAACTCTGCCGCCTGGCAATAATATGCCTGCGCTGGGGGGCGCCAATTTCCACAAAGTACTGCCGTGCCATCTTCAGCGCCGCTTCAACGGCCTCTGATCCACCTGACACAAGGTAGACGTAATTCAACCCTTCAGGTGCCAAATTGACGAGCTTCTCGGCCAGCGCCTCGGCAGCGTCGGTGGTGAAAAACGAGGTGTGTGCGTAGCAAAGGTTATCAATTTGAGCGCGCATCGCCGCCAGCACTTCTGGATGAGCGTGCCCCACACTGGTGACCGCAGCGCCTCCTGAGGCATCTAAGTATCGGCGCCCAGCAGTGTCTGTAATGTAGACACCTTGCGCCGACGCGGCATGAGGGAGGGTTGGGCCGATACTGCGATGAAGAATACGAGTCATGGAGACGGTTCCTTATGGTCACTAAGCGATGTGAGCACGCCATAAGGAGAAGATTGGCACAACTTGGTTAAGATTTGCAACAATTGAATCATTTTGTTTTTTATAAAACATGTAGATCATTGTTTTTTTAAGACAGTAACGTTTAAATCGGCGGCTGTTTTAATAAGCCCGTATAAGAGGCAATACTCATGCCGCAGCGCGACCCTTTAAGGGAACAGATTATCGCCCAGTACGATGCCATGTCGCCGCAGCTCCAGCAGGCAGCTCGCTACGTATTGGAACACCCAGATGAGGTGGCATTGGTTTCTATGCGCGAATTGGCGCGCCATGCGGCCGTGCAGCCTGCCACCATGACACGGCTGGCTAAGTTTCTGGGAAAGCAAGGATACGATGATATTCGCGAGCACTATGTGGCAGCGCTACGGCGGGGTAATGATGGCTTTGCCGCTAAGGTCCGCCAGCGAACCGAGGGTGCGACAGCCGCGGCCAACGACACTATTGCCGCGCATATGTTACATGGGCTGAGTGCTCAGATTTCTCAGCTCTGTGAACCGGACTCGCTGCAACGGTTAGAAGCCATTGCTAATACGCTGAAATCAGCGAGAAAAGTGTATGTGCTAGGTTTGCGTTCATGCCATTCCGTGGCGTGGCACTTCCACTACGTGATGTCACTGTTAGGCGATCGTTCGGTTCATCTAGAGGGGCCGGCGGGCACCGGCGGCGACAGACTAATTCGCGCCACGCCCGACGATGTCATACTGGTGGTCTCTGTTAAACCCTATGCAGTCGCGACACTGGAACTGACGCAGTTGGCAAAAGACAAGGGGCTTACGATTCTATCGATTACCGATAGTGAAGTATCGCCCTTGGTTGGGTTGTCAGATCAGACCATTTTTTGCCCTACGGAAAGCGACAGCTTTTTCCATACGTTAACGCCCGCTTTAGCTATCTCAGAAGTGCTGTGCACCTTATTAGCAGAAGATGACCGACCACAGGCACTCGATGCGTTGCAGCGGGCGGATGAACATTTCTTGAGCCTGAATACCTATGCGAGCGCTATTCCTCGACGGGAGTGACGTCATCGCAAAGCCGCTGTCAGTTATCCCTGTACCCATACCTCTTCGCCTTTGAACGCGACTTTCCAGGTGCGTAGTTTGACGTTCTCATCCTCTAAGCACTGGCCATCTTCAAGGCGAAAGCGCTGCTTGTAGAGTGGCGAGGCAACCACCGGGCTGCCTTTTACATCACCGATAATGCCGCGGGCAATGACATTAGCGTTAGAAAACGGGTCAAAGTGGTCGAGGGCGTAGAGTTCTCTCTCCTCTTCTTGGGAACGTTGTCCCGGTAAGTAAAAAATGGCTACTTGGGCGGGGCCTTCTGGGGTGTCCAACCAAGCAGCAACGCCGGAAAATGCCACTAGGTCAGCTTTCGTACACAGTGGTTGCCAGGTGTCGGTGCTCACGGTGTGTTTGAGTGCGGTCGCAGTCATCAGTTACCTCATTCGTGTTGTCTGGTTTGCGATTATGTCGTGTTTAAGCAGGACGTAGCTGACCGCGTTCGGAGGTCATAATGATGGACGGGTCGGGGCGCGCATCGTTGACGAAGCTACGGAAGCGCTTGAGTTTCTCTGGGTCGCTGATGGCGTTGGCCCATTCGCACTGGTAGCTATCAACGACGTGCTGCATTTGCCGCTCAAGCTCGCTGTTAATGCCTAAGCTGTCTTCCAGAATGACCTCTTTAAGGTACTCAAGCCCACCGTCGAGATTTTCCCGCCACACGGAGGTGCGCTGTAGGCGGTCGGCGGTGCGTACATAAAACATCAAGAAGCGGTCAATGGTGCGGTAGAGCTGCTCGTCATCAAGATCTGTTGCGAACAGTTCAGCGTGGCGTGGGCGCATGCCGCCGTTGCCGCAGACGTATAAATTCCAGCCGTTTTCGGTGGCGATAATACCGATATCCTTACTTTGAGCCTCGGCGCACTCCCGGGTACAGCCTGACACACCAAACTTAATCTTGTGGGGCGCGCGCAGGCCCTTGTAGCGGTTTTCAAGTTTAATCGCCATGCCCACGCTGTCCTGCACGCCGTAGCGACACCACGTGCTGCCAACACAGGACTTCACCGTGCGCAGCGACTTGCCATAGGCGTGGCCGGTTTCAAAACCGGCCTCAATGAGCTCGCCCCAGATAGCGGGGAGGTCTTCTAAGCGTGCGCCGAACAGATCGATGCGCTGGCCGCCGGTGACTTTGGTGTAAAGCTGGTACTTCTGGGCCACTTGCCCCAGCACGACTAACTTATCGGGGGTGATTTCACCGCCTGCAATGCGCGGCACCACCGAGTAGGTGCCGTTTTTCTGCATATTGGCCATAAAAGTGTCATTGGTATCTTGCAGCGGCACGTGAGCAGCATCGGTGATTGGTTCGTTAAAGCAGGACGCCAGAATAGAGGCGACGGCAGGCTTGCAAATAGCGCAGCCAAGGCAGTGAGACTCGGGGTTGCCATGCTTTTTAATTAACGCACTGAAGGTTTTGATGCCTTCAACGCGCACAATGTCGTAAAGCGCTTGGCGGGTATAGGCGAAGTGCTCGCAGAGTGATTTATCGACTTCAACACCGCGCGCTTCCAGCTCATGGTCAACCACGCTTTTGAGCAGTGCGGTGCAGCCACCACAGCCCGTGCTGGCTTTGGTCGCCCCTTTGACGTTGCCAAGGTCAGCGGCCCCGCCATCAATGGCGGTGCAAATATCGCCTTTAGTAACGTTATGGCATGAACAAATCATTGCGGTTTCAGGCAGCGCGTCTGGGCCTAGTGCTGGGGCGGCTCCACTTTGCTGGGGAAGAATCAACGAAGCGGGCTCTTTGGGCAGCTCAATGCCGTTGGCGTAGTACTGTAAGAGGGTGTCGTACGCGCTGTTATCGCCTACCAACATTGCGCCCAGCAGCTTTCTACCATCGCTGGTTACCACCATCTTGCGATACACCTGGGTGAGTGGGTCGAGATAGCGAAACATGCGCGCACCGGGGTTTTGAGTACCATGGGCATCGCCGATAGAACCCACATCCACACCCAGTAACTTCAGCTTGGTGCTCATATCGGCACCGCTAAAGTGTGTGTTGCCGCCCGTCAGGGTGGACAGCGCTGCCTTGGCCATTTGGTAGCCTGGGGCGACTAAACCAAAAATACTCTCATTCCATAGCGCGACTTCGCCAATGGCGAGAATGGCAGGATCGCTGGTGTAGCATTGGTCATCAATAACCACGCCGCCGCGCTCGCCAATGCTCAAACCGCATTCGCGCGCCAAGGTGTCTTGTGGACGAATGCCTGCTGAAAACACTATCAGGTCGGTTTCCAGTACCTTGTCATCCTGGAATACCATGCGCAGGCGGCTGGTTTCGCCAGGTTCGATACGCTGGGTAGCGCGCTCGGTAAGCACTTGGACGCCCAGCGCTTCAATTTTTTCCTTGAGTAGTTCACCACCTTCGTTATCTACCTGCATGGGCATCAGGCGTGGGGCAAACTCAACCACAGCGGTATCCAGATTAAGATCGCGTAGCGCATTGGCGGCTTCCAACCCAAGTAACCCACCACCGACGACCACCCCATTTGTTGCGTTTTCTGCTGCTGCTTGAATGGCGTCCAGATCATCCAGCGTGCGATACACCAAACAACCTTCACTGTCGTTGCCGGGAATGGGCGGCACAAACGGGAAGGAGCCGGTGGCCAGAACCAGCTGGTCATACGGGTAGCTGCCCTGGGCAGTGATTACGGTTTGCTGTTCACGATCAATGCGAGTGACCGCCTCACCGCTGCGCAAACTAATGCCATGGGTGGTGTAGTAATCTGCCTCGCATAGCGCAAGCGACTCTGCGTCGCGTCCGCTAAAGTACTCTGAAAGATGCACGCGGTCGTAGGCACGTTGGCGCTCTTCGCCAAACACGGTTACTTGAAAACGTCCCAGTGCCTCGCTCTCAACCAGCTGTTCGACCAAGTGGTGGCCGACCATGCCGTTACCAATAATGATCAGTTTTGTTAGGGTTGCCATGGTTATGCCGCCTCTGACGTCGGTGGGTGAGATGAAGAAGACGATGATGAAGAAGCAGGGCTGGGCGCGTTATCAGCGTGCTGTGTTTGCAATGCCTCGACATCGGCTGGGCCAAACAGTAGTGCTTGGCGGCAAGCCGTCAGGTCAATGCTTGCCAAGGCCTGCTCGAAATACCAAGGGCCGTGGCGGGTGTCGCTATACAGCACTGCCCCTTCAAGCTGGCCATCGCGGAGCAGCAGGCGGCGGTAGTCGCCGTTTTCTGGATCGCGATAGCACAACACATCATGTTCGGGGGCTGCTTCGGTAGGGCCAAACGCGAACAGTGCTACGCCGCTAACTTTCAACTTGGTAGCGGTAGGAGCCTCTTGATAGCCATCGGGTGTTTCGCCGCACAGCACGGCTGCCAATACGTCAACCTGGCGCCAAATCGGCTCCACTAGCCCATAGGTGTGCTGCTCAAATTGGCAGCACTCGCCTAGGGCAGAAATATGTGGGTCAGACGTGGAAAGGTGCGCGTCAACCACAATGGCTCGTTCGCAGCTAAGTCCCGCCTGTTGCCCCAGCGCTACATTGGGCGTAATGCCCGCCGCGACAATCACACTATCGGCGGGTAAGTGGCGGCCATCGCTAAGCATGACCGCCTTGACGCGTCCGTGGCCGTTATCTTCCAGTGCAGCAAGCGAGGCGTTTGTTTCGATGTGGAGACCACGCTTACTCAGGGTGTTCTCCAGCAGTTGGGCGGCGGTTTCATCCAGCTGGCGATTCATTAAACGCGTGCTGCGTTGAAGTACGCTAACCGTGAGTGTTTGGCCTCCGCGCTTGCGCAGACCTTCGGCGGCTTCCAGGCCAAGCAGGCCACCGCCGATAATGACCGCCTTACCACCACGCTGTGCGATAGCGGCTAGGGTGGTGGCGTCTTGCACGTCGCGAAAGCCATGAACGCCCGCAAGCGCAATGCCGGGAATCTTTGGCATCGTTGGTCGTGAACCCGTCGCAATCACTAAGCGGTCGTAATGCAAGCGGCGGTTGCTATCCGTAGTAAGGCTGCGGTTGTTGCGATCAATAGTGGCGACTTTTTCGCCGAGCAGCAGGGTAATGCCCTGTTCGTCGTACCATGCCTGGTCACGAAAAGTAAGCGCATCGGTGGCGAGCTCGCCTGCTAATAAAGGAGAAAGCAAAATGCGGTTATAGGCAGGCACGGGCTCTTCACCAATAACGGTGATCTGTGCTGGCCGTTGTGGGTGGCAGACCAGCGCTTCAATTAGGCGATGGCTGGCCATGCCATTACCAATGATAACGAGGTGATCGATAGGTGAGCACCGGGAAGTGATTTCCATAGGTGGCTCCTTCAATTCAACATGTGTGTCAGGCAACAAAAAAACGCCCCTGACACAGCCTTTCATTAAGAAAGGTGCATCAGGGGCGTCGTTGCCCGTTAGCGTCGTTAAGTCACGTCATTGAGTACGCTGTGCAGCCGCCGTTGGCTGCCAAGTTGTCTCTTATGCTCAGTAAGCAGCAAAAAATTAGCCAGCTCCTTCCTTGGTATGAATTAATCCTTTTTAATCAGTTGCTTGATTTTTGAGGTACCCACAAGCCTGCACCTGAGTAACTGAGTAAGCGCACACTATTAGTGCGTTTGGCGAGCACTGCGCACGGTCATAGGTCGCTCATCCCAATAAAAGGCACTGTAAGGGCTGCCAAAAGGCTGCGTGAGTTATTTTAAACTTCTGTTTTTTAAGATTATTTAATTTTTTTAAGCGGTTTGGGCTTATTGTTTGCAAAAATATTGGTAACAAGTAATAACGGCTCATTGCAGTGTATTAGCCAAATAAAACACAACGACTAAGCGCAACGAACAACACTAACTGCAGCAAACCACTGATGAGTATGGCACCCAGGGTGGTGCCCCTGAGACAACGGCGTCCAGGCAGGCTTCTTTTGAGAGGCTCGCTTGGGCGCTTTTTGCTTTTTAACGCCGGAGGAAAACGCAATGCCAAAGGCTGAACGGCTCGCTGAAGGTGATATCCGCACCACGTGCCCCTACTGCGGTGTTGGCTGCGGAGTAAAAGCGACATTAGACAGTGGCAGCGTCATTGCAGTGGAAGGGGATCGTGAACACCCTGCTAACTACGGGCGCCTGTGTGTTAAAGGCACGGCGCTGCATGAAACGCTGGGAGCGCACGGCCGCTTGGGATCCCCGCGGGTGGGTGGAAAAGACGTTTCCTGGGAGCAGGCGTTAACCGAAACGGCACGGCGTTTACAGGCGCAGCGTAACGCGCATGGCAATCATACGGTTGCCGCCTATCTTTCGGGGCAGCTGTTAACGGAAGATTACTATGTGGCTAATAAGCTGTTTAAAGGCTTTTTAGGCACGCCGCATCTGGATACCAATTCGCGGCTGTGTATGGCGTCGGCAGTGGCGGGCTATAAGCGCGCGTTTGGCGCTGACGCGGTACCCTGTAACTATGAAGATTTAGAAGAAGCGGAGCTGGTGGTGTTGGTCGGCTCGAATCTGGCCTGGAACCATCCAGTGTTGTATCAGCGCCTGAAAGTTGCCAAAGAGCGCAATCCACTGATGCGCGTGGTGGTCATCGACCCAAGAGTGACCGATAGCTGCGAAATTGCCGACCTGTATCTGGGCATTCGGCCGGGCAGCGATGCTTACTTGTTCAACGGGCTATTGGCGTGGATGTCAGCACACCAGCGGCTAGACAGCGTCTATCTTGAAGGTCATACCGAAGGGTTTGACGAGGCATTAAGCGCCGCTCAGCAAAGCGCTGGCAGCGTGCATGATGTTGCAGTAGCCTGTGACGTTGACCCTGAACGTTTAGAAACCTTTTACTACTGGTTTGCCAGCCAACTGCATGTCGTCACGCTCTATTCCCAAGGCGTCAATCAGTCAACCAGTGGCACCGATAAGTGTAATGCCATCATTAATTGCCATTTGGCGGGCGGTCAACTTGGCCTGCCGGGGGCTGGGCCGTTTTCAATTACTGGCCAACCCAATGCCATGGGCGGTCGAGAAGTGGGTGGGCTTGCTAATCAGTTGGCAGCGCACATGGACTACCACACCCCCGGTGCGCTTGATCTGGTCAGTCGCTTTTGGGCCACAAAACACTTAACACCCGTGTTGCCAGATGCCCCCGGCCATAAGGCGGTTGAACTGTTTGATGCCATTGACCGCGGTGAGATTACGGCGTTATGGGTAATGGCAACCAACCCGGCCGTTAGCATGCCGGATGGCGCAAAGGTACGCCGTGCGTTGGCAAGGTGTCCGTTAGTGATTGTCTCGGAATGCGTTGCCAACACTGATCTACTGCCCTACGCCGATATTGTGCTACCCGCGTCTGGTTGGGCAGAAAAAGATGGCACGGTCACCAATTCCGAGCGACGTATTTCCCGCCAGCGCGGCATGCTGACTCCCCCTGGCGAAGCTCAGCACGACTGGTGGATTATTTGCGAAGTTGCCAAGCGCCTGGGTTTTGCAGAAGCGTTTAGCTACTCCCACCCATGGGAAATTTTCGACGAGCACGCTAGGCTATCCGGCTTTGAAAACAGCGGTACGAGCAAGCGGCTGTTTGATATCTCGGGACTGGCAGGCAAAGGGCAGGACGCTTATGATGCGCTCTCGCCGATTCAGTGGCCGGTTAATCACGCTGCGCCTCGGGGCACGCCAAGGCTGTTTGAAAAGGGGGTGTTTGCCACGGCCAATGGTAGAGCTAAGCTACTGCCGATTACGCCGCGATTGCCCGAACAGAGGCTTAGTACCACCTATCCGCTGCGGCTGAATACTGGGCGTGTGCGCGATCAGTGGCACACTATGACCCGCACCGCCAGAGCACCGCGGCTGATGAATCATCGGGCAGAACCATTTATTGAGCTGCACCCTGTGGATGCGGCCAATGCGGGCGTCTCTGACCAAGGGCTTGCGATGCTGTCGGCAACTGAAGGTGAGTACCGTGGGCGAGTGCGTATTTCAAACGCCCAGCGGCAAGGGGAAGTGTTCGTGCCCATGCACTGGACCGACTGTTTTACCAAGCAGGGGCGCAGCGGTGCACTGCTCACCGGCTATACCGACCCCGTGTCTGGCCAGCCGGAAAGTAAGCAGGGCGCGGTGGCATTAACGAAGCTTGACATGGCTTGGCAAGCAACGCTGCTGGTGGCAAATGAGCAAACCAACACGGGTAGCCCCCGTTGGTGTAAGAGCGCTTATTGGTCGCGTATTCCCATGGGCAGCTGCGAGCGCTGGCAGCTTGCCGATACGGCACCGGTCAGTAACTGGTTAGCAACAGTAGAAGCGTGGCTGGGTGTACCTGCATCGCTGTGGTGCGAGGATAGCACGAGTGCCAGGCTGCGCGCGGCAGGGGTAGTGAAGGGCCAGTTGCGCTGGTGGCTAATGGTAGGGCCACCGCAAGAGTTGCCTGGGTTAGCCTGGCTTGAGGCGCGCTTTAAAGACGTTACGCTAGACACTGCTCATCGCCAGCGGCTACTGGCAGGTTGCGATGATGGCGCGGTAGATGCAGGCCCCGTGGTGTGTAGCTGTCATCAGGTAGGACAAGCCACTATTGTTAAGGCTATCCGCAGTGGCGACACCAGCGTGGAAGCCCTTGGTGCGCGGCTGGCCTGCGGCACCCAGTGTGGCAGCTGTATTCCAGAACTAAAATCATTACTTGAAGAGGAGCGGCCAAATGCGTGCGCTAAGCAAACAACTAACCCAGAAATGGCCTGAGGCCTTTATGCGCCTGAGCCAGCGGGTGTTAGCGCCCTTTGGCCGCGAATCAGCCACGCGCTTACGCCTTCCGCTTAGCGGCGAATGCCGTTCTGGAACGGTCTATTTAGTCGGTGCAGGAAGCGGCGATATGGAACTGCTCACCCTAAAGGCAGCGCGACTATTAATGCAGGCCGATGCGGTAGTCTATGACCGATTAGTGGGGGACGATGTGCTGGGGCTGATACCGCCAGGCACCGAACGCTATTACGTGGGAAAAGCCCGCGGGCATCATAGTGTGCCTCAGGATGAGATAGGCGCGCTGATCGTCTCGCTTGCTCGGGCGGGCAAGTCGGTTGTGCGTTTGAAAGGTGGCGACCCAGGCGTGTTTGGGCGCATGGGTGAGGAGCTGGGAGCATTAGCAAATGCCGCAATATCCGCTGAAATAGTGCCAGGCATTACCGCTGCATCGGCAGCCGCTGCTGGCATGGGAATTCCGTTAACAGACCGTGGCCACGCCCAACAGCTGCGCTTTATCACAGCGCAACTGTGTCGGGAGGGCGGCACGCCGGACTGGGCCAACCTTGCCCGTCAGGATGAAACCCTGGTGTTTTATATGGGGCTTTCCAAAGTAGACGCTATTTGCCACGGCCTACGCCAAGCGGGTCTGCCGGATACGTGGCCCATTATGTTGGTGGCCAATGCTAGCCAGCCCGAACAGCAATCATTGGTGGGCACGTTAGCGGACATGCCCGCGCGACTCGCTGCTCAACCGTTACCCTCGCCATGCCTGATTATGGTGGGCAGCGTGGTGAGCATGGTGGCAGACAGTCCTGCCGCGAGCACGTTAGCCACTTATAGTGATCAAACGTCATCGTAAGACATTGGGAACTTGATCAATCTCATTGGGTCACAGGAGCGGCGAAACAAATAGGAATGGCGGCAACAGTCAGGGCAGGACAAACGATTGCGTCGCCAGATAAGCGTTTGTTAATGTCTATTGGTAAAGACTGTTTTTTCAAAGACTGTTTTTTCAAAGACTAAGCTTTCAAAAACTAAGTTTTCAAAAGACTGAGGAGTACACCGTGAAAAAAGGCAAAATACGCGATAACGCACTGAAAGCGCAGCTGCGAACGCCCATGTTCAAAATGCAGCAGCAAACACCGAAAAAAGGCAAGGGTAGCTACTCCCGCAAAGGCAAAGCCTCAGAGCGAGGGCATCGCCAAGTCGCTTGAACAGGCGTTTTGGCGATGCCTTCCCCAGGCACCTTACTGCTCGGCCTGTTTACCGAGCAGCTCCCATCAGCTTGGCCGACTTACTGTGTCGGCTTTTTCAATGGCCGTTTGCGACATTTCCATTCGATATCCTGACTGGTAAATGCTGCGAAGACGAAGCCCATGGCGACCATCTAACTCTAGCTTGCGTCGTAACCGACTGACATGGGTATCAACCGTGCGAGTAGAAACACTGCCTTTTATTCCCCATACCAATTCAAGTAAGTGGGCACGCGTTAACAGTTTGTCAACTTTGGAGAAAAACAGCGTTGCCAGACAGTATTCCCGCTCGGTTAGTACCACTGATTTTCCTGCTACGCTAATAGTATGCTCTTCTGAATTAATGGAAAAAACATCAGGGCAGCTCATGGCCGATTTAGGCGGCTCGTAGCCAGCGCGGCGGCCAAGCGCATTCACCCGTGCGATTAACTCTCTTGGCCGTAAAGGCTTAGCTAAAAAATCATCAGCCCCTTGCTCTAACGCTTGTACAACATCTTCCTCGTTTTGGCTGGCAGTAATAAACAGAATGGGGCCTAGCCACCCATCGTTTTGGCGTAAATGACCTACCATATCCATACCGCAACCATCCGGCAGCCGCCAATCGATAATAAGAAAATCAAAGAGCGTTTCTTGGGTCGCTCGACGGAGTTCGCTGGCACGGCCAAACAGTGAAACTTGATGATCTGCAGATATAAGGCATTGTTCTATAAAAGATTGTTGGTCGAGGTCGTCCTCAAGCACACCGACATGCATAACGCGTTACCCACAATATACAGCGTGATAAGTTCCACACCGTTGAAATGATTGGCGATGGGGTCAATTCTAGTTTAATTAGTATGTCTGACACAAAGATTTACATTTAACGCTTGGTTCTGAGGGGTATACTGACTAAAAATGAGGAGGGTAATAATGGCTAGGCAATTAAATAAAAAGCTACGCTGGTATGTCGCTAGTGTATGCATGGGGTTTGCAACAATAGTTTTTGCAACAATAAGTTTTGCAACAACGGCAAGTGCTTTCAATGCGCCAACCGGGCGAGTGGTTCTGGAAGTTGGTGGGAATATTGAGATAACCAATGTGGGTGACGAAGCGCATTTTGATAAAGCGATGCTTGAGGCATTGAGTCAACACACGACCATTACCAGTACCCCTTGGCACGATGGCGTTGTGAGTTTTGAAGGCCCGCTAGGGCGCGCCATCTTAGAAGCTGTTGATGCAGATGGTGACCAGGTTAAGGTCATTGCGCTAAATGACTATGCATCGTCTATTCCAGTGAGCGATTTTTACGATCACGATGTGATTTTGGCTATGAGTGCCGATGGAAAGCCTCTGCGCGTTAGAGACCACGGGCCGTTGTTTGTGATTTATCCTTTTGATGAAACGCCGTCTTTATTAAATGAAGAAATATTGACGCGCTCTGTGTGGCAAGTAAAACGTGTCGTCATAGAGTGATGGCGACAGCATAAAAGAGGCGTTCAATAAGCTACTGCGGTCGGATAACTGTTATGTTGCCAATCTTTAAGCACTATCTCTCACGCCGCGTCAGGGTCGCTACTTTCTCAGCGATCCTTTTTTTTCTATCGGCGATTATTACCGGCGGCGTTATCTTTCAACGACAGCATGCTATTGAAAATAGGTTGTTAGAAAATTTAGTGTGGGCAGGGTATCAGTTTGATAGAGAAGTACGGGAGTTTCATTTAACGCTAGTAGATAGTCAGGTTGGCAATGTATCTGTTGATGATCTTTTACTTCGCTTTGAGATTTTATACAGTCGAAAAATGCTGTTCCAACAAGGAGAAATAAGTCTAGCTGTTGCAGAAATAGAGGGAGTCGATAGGTTGCTGGAGCAGGCTACTCTTCTTATTAATGACATGGACGACTTGCTAGAGCCCCAAAGAGATGCTTCAGAAGCAATTATCGAATCGGTCATGGTAGAAATGCTTGCTAAAACCGTCGAGCTACAGGGTTTGACGAGCAATGTGTTAATAGAAACTAATGCTAATGTAGCAAGTATGCGTAACCTTGAACGTGAAAGAATGATACAGCTTTATGGGCTTGCCTTAATGCTATTGCTTCTTCTCATGTTTTCGGGTGGGATGTTGGTGAACGCATTAATTAGAGAAGGGCGCATCAGTTTAGGAAAAGCCCACGCATTAGAAGTAAAAAGCCGTGAACTTAGAGAAACGGCTAAGAAAGCTGAAATAGCGAGCCAAGCTAAATCGGAGTTTATGGCAGTGATGAGCCATGAAATACGTACGCCGCTAAACGGCGTCGTGGGTATGGCGGATTTATTAAATTATGAAATTAACGAGCCAAAAGCTAAAGCCTATTTGTCTACGTTAAAACGCAGTGCAGAAAGTTTGCGTGCTGTGATCAACGATATACTAGATTACACTAAAATTGAAAGTGGAAGTTTAGACTTAGATGAGCGCGCCTTTGATGTAAAAGCCTGCATTATTGAGCTTTGTACAGGCTATCAGCTGCAGGACAAAAATAAAAAGGTGACCTTCAGTTATTCTATTGACCCAGCACTGCCGCAATTTATGTGTGGAGACATTGCACGGCTGCGGCAGGTAATGATGAATTTGATTAATAATGCGCTGAAATTTACGGATGAGGGGTTTGTCAAATTTCATGCGGCCCTTAAGGGTAACGATCAGCTATTTATAGAGATACGTGATACTGGTTGTGGTATTGCCACGGCTGATCAAGGGCGATTGTTTTCCGCTTTTTCGCAGGTAGATACCTCTATAGCGCGTCGACATGAAGGTACTGGCTTGGGGCTGGCAATCTGTAAACGGCTGGTGGAAGCGATGGGTGGTGAAATAGGGGTCACCAGTGAAGCTGGACTTGGTAGCCGATTTTGGTTTGTAGTGACGATGCCCTTAGCAGAGGGTGTGGAGGTTCTTCATCATAAAGAACCTCGACTAGAGCTGGCTGAAGACCACCATATTCTTATCGTAG
This sequence comes from Halomonas qaidamensis, assembly GCF_025917315.1. NCBI lineage: Bacteria > Pseudomonadati > Pseudomonadota > Gammaproteobacteria > Oceanospirillales > Halomonadaceae > Halomonas > Halomonas qaidamensis. Next base: position 879,124 of record NZ_CP080627.1, read on the forward strand.
AGGACAACCCGGTTAACCAAACAGTGGCAAATGTTATGCTCGAGCAGTTAGGACAGCGTAGTACGGTGGTAGAAAATGGCTTTGCAGCACTTGAGTATTTGCAAGAACATGCTGCCCAGTTAGATTTAGTATTAATGGATATGCAGATGCCTATACTTGATGGTGTCGAAACCACTAAACGCTGGCGAGCCTTTGAAGCTGCCAATCAGTTACCACGCCTGCCAATTATCGCAATGACAGCGAATGTTATGGTTGAACACCGTGAACGCTGTATTGAAAGCGGCATGGATTGTATGATCCATAAACCTTTTACCCGGTCTGAGCTGTATCAAACGATTAGTCGCTATATCGTGGCGGGGACGGTTGAAGTGCCCCCTCACGAGTACTCAAGTCAACCGGCACAACAGGTATTACACTGCCAAAACGAAGTGCTTAACGATGAGCAAATTTTGGACCCTTATATTTGCAATGAATTGAGAGAGACGTTCGAGTCAACGCCACTTAATACGTTGTTAGCCGCTTTTTTTACCCGCTTAAATGAACGTCTGGAGAAGCTCTCTCGCTATTGTGAGAGCGAACAAAGAGAAGCACTACGCGATGAAGCGCACTCTTTAAAAGGAGCTGCAGCGTCTTTGGGCTGTCTTGCCATTGCAGAACAAGCTAGGCAACTAGAAGAGTCCGCTTTCAATGCAGCAACATCCGAATTAGCTAAAAACGTTAATGCTCTCGTGCAGTTACGCGAAAAATCGCAACGGGCCTTAGCTGATGCAGGCTTGTTAGCTCTTTAGTTGTGGGTAAGTTTCGTGAGTGTTTTAGCCATCCAGTCGTTGAATGCCTGAGCGGTTAAAGGACGGGAAATAAAATAGCCTTGCCCAACTGGGCAGCCAGCGTCTATTAGCAGTGCTTGCTGGGCTTCATTTTCAATGCCTTCAGCGACGACGGTCATACCTAGTTGTTTGCCGAGATCAACAACCGACAGGGTAATTGCCAGTGCACGGCTATCATGATCAATGAGCGATACGAAACTACGGTCAACTTTTAATTCATTAAATGGTAGCCGATACAGTTGTATGAGTGATGAGTAACCCGTGCCAAAGTCATCAAGTGCTAACCTGCAACCGCGCTGGCGTAGAGCTTCTAGAATATGGCGCGCATAGCCAAGACATTCAACACCTACCGACTCTGTTAGCTCCAGGGTAAGGTAGTGAAGCGAAGCAGTACGGTGTTTGGTCAGCTCATCAAATTTTTCTAGCATATGCTCAGATTGTAAAAATGCGGCTGGCACATTGACCGCAATTTGGAGATCCCAGCCGCGCGCCTGCCACCGTTCTTGCTGAGCAAAAGCAAGTTTAAGAATGCACCACGTGAGAGGCCCCATTAGCCCACTCTTTTCTGCTAATGGAATAAAGGTATCTGGGTATAGCATACCGCGCTGGGGGTCTTCCCAGCGCACAAGCGCTTCTACGCCGATGATGTGCCCAGTCTGTAAGTTTTTCTTAGGCTGGAAGACTAAATAGAGATGCCCTGCTTGAATAGCATTTGCCAGCTCATCACGGGTAGGGGGCTTAGGTAATGCCTGTAGCTGCTCAAGAAATGGTGAGAGACCCGTAAGAAGTTTGGCTTTAGGCAGAAAACCAAGCATTTTCAAGCCTCTGGCTCTACCCGCAGCAATAGCATGAGACGCTGTTTCTTCCGAACAACTGCTAAGTAAGAGAATAGCCGCGTTCAGGCGTAAATCATAAAGATAATCAAGAATATCCAGCCCGGTAAATTCGCCCAGACCAAAATCAAGTAAAATTAGTTCAGCATCCAGTAACGCAGGTCTTCTAGCCAACTCGCCCAAGCTGCCAGCTGTTACTACCTCGTATCCACGCTTACAGAGCAACATCTTACCCAGTAGCTGCACATCACTGTCATCATCAATGACCAACGCACTCAACGGCATAACTCTTCCTTCAACCACTCACCACGCAACGACTTCTGAGCATAGGCGTTTTTATTTTCTAGTGTGCACCGCTATTGAAAACGGCATCAGTCATTTACCAGCTTTTGGGTACTTCTCTAGGTCTAGGGAATATGACGTATCTTGTTCCTCTAGAATAGACAAATGTTAATAAACAATAACTAGAAAGTGAGCGAGGGTCGATAGGGAAGGCTTTTATGTAACCTTTTTTAACTTTTTGGTCTCGATAATGGTGTGAAATTGCCCTTAATAGTAATAATTGTTATTACTTTTTTATTGATAGCCTTCTGCCTGCAGATGAAATAATGAAGCATACCGACCATTCACTGCTAGCAGTTCTTCATGGGTGCCACGCTCAATAATCGCCCCTTGATCGATCACAATGATCTGGTCGGCACTGCGCACCGTCGAAAAACGGTGAGAAATTAAAATCGTCATTTTATCGCGGCTGTGCTCACGAAAACGCGCAAAGACTTCTGCTTCGGCGGCGGCATCCATCGCTGCGGTAGGCTCATCCAGCACTAAAATATCGGCATTTTTCCGCATGTAGGCGCGCGACAGCGCTACTTTTTGCCACTGGCCACCTGACAACTCCTGGCCATTTTTAAACCAGCGCCCTAACTGGGTTTGGTAGCCATCAGGCATGCGGTCAATAAAGCCATCGGCCATGCCTTCATGGGCCGCCTGGTGCCAGCGCTGTTCATCGCTAAAGGCCTGGGTGTCTCCCACGCCTAAGTTTTCCCCCACTGTCAGCTGGTAACGTACAAAATCCTGAAAAATCACGCCCACCCGTTCCCGTAATGCTTGGGTATTCCAATGGTTGAGGTCGCTACCATCCAGCAGAATACGCCCTTTGGTGGGGTGGTAAAGCCGTGTTAATAGCTTAATCAGCGTGGTTTTTCCTGAACCGTTTTCGCCAACGAGTGCAATGCTGTTGCCTGGGGCTAAGTGCAAAGAAATATCGTGCAGTACCTCGCTGCCACCTGGGTAGGAAAAGCTGACGTGCTCAAAGCGAAGCCCGTCGCCAGGTATTGCGCCCTGGGTGAGGTGGCCTCCTTCGGCTTCCGTTGGCTGCTCTAGGTATTCGTAAAGGTTCGATAAGTAGAGGTTATCTTCGTACATGCCGCTAATGGCTGTCAGGCTTGCCGATAACGCTCCCTGGCCTTGTTTAAATACCATTAAGTACATGGTCATTTGTCCAAGTGTCAGTGCCCCGGCCACCGTTTCGACCACCACCCAGCCGTAAGCGGCGTAAAACGTCAGTGTGCCCAATAAACCGAGAATAAAACCCCAGCTTTCCCTGCGTAACGTGAGGCGGCGGTCTTCGGCAAACAGCCGGGTGAATATATCTCGGTAGCGCTGCAGGAACAGGCCTTCAAGGCCGAAGAGTTTTACTTCTTTAATGCTGTCTTCTCGGGCCAGCACGGTTTCCAGGTACATCTGCATGCGGGTTTGCGGTGAACGCCAGCGAAATAGCCGGAAGGCATCGCCGGAAAACTTTGCCTCCGAGAGAAACACCGGTAGGGCGCCTGCTACTAAAATGAGCAGCGCCCAGGGCGAAAACTGGACGAGCAAAAAACCAAAACTAGCCAGTGAAATAGCATTTTGCAGCAATCCGAAGGTTTTATTCACTAGCGCGAGTGGGCGGGTAGATGCTTCGCGGCGTGCGCGAGTGAGTTTGTCGTAAAGCTCTGAATCTTCAAATTGACTAAGCGAAAGCGTGCCCGCTTTCTCAAGAATCATCACATTGACCTTCTGGCCTAGTAGCGCACGCAGCAGCGATTGTTGGGCTGACAGGCCGCGCTGAGCCAGCGCGATCAGCGCAATAATAAGGCCTTCCAAGGCCACTAAACCCAAGACCGGTGTTAACGTTTCCCATAGGTTGACACTGTTTGAAGATTGATGGCTTTCCATTGCTGCCACCACGCCATCAACAATCAGCTGGCCTACCCAGGCGGCCACGGCAGGCAGTACGCCTGCCACCAGGGTGCATAACGCTAAGCCAAGCATCATCCAGCGGGAAGTTTCCCACACTAGGGCGAGTGCTCGTCGGCTATAGCGAAAAACGCTAAAAAAACCGCTGAAGGGGGAGTGAGCGGGAGCAGAAGGGGGTGGTGTCATTAGTTAGCAACATAGCTTTTAAAGAAGAGTGCCATGATGCGATGCTTTGGCGTTGATAGCCAGCCTACAGCCGTGCAGACAATCAACCGCATGGCTGTAGGTGGTTAAACAAACTTAAAGTGGCAATACAGCGCCATCAGTACGTGGTTCAGTACCGCCTTGCAATACGCCGCTGTCGGGGTCGCGCAGTATAATCTGGCCACGGCCAAAGCTGATCGAATCAGCTACTTTAACAATGTGATGCCCGCGACGTGCCAGCGCCAGGGCAAGGTGGTTGGGAAAGTCGGCTTCAACTTCCACGGTGGTGCCTTTGGTCCACTTCCAGCGTGGCATATCTAGCGCTGCCTGGGGGTTTAAGTGGTCTTCCAACATGGCGGTTACTACCTGTAACTGTCCTTGCGGTTGCATATAACCGCCCATCACGCCAAACGGCCCAACGGCTTGGTTATCCTTGGTAATAAAACCAGGAATAATGGTGTGGTAGGTGCGTTTGCCGGGGGCTAATGCATTGGCATGTTCAGGGTCTAGGGAGAACGACCAGCCGCGGTTTTGCAGGCTAATGCCGGTGCCTGGAACCACCATGCCAGAGCCGAAGCCTTTAAAATTACTCTGGATAAACGACACCATATTGCCGTCGCTGTCGGCGGTTGCAAGATACACGGTGCCGCCTTGTAAGGGGTTGCCGTGGACAGGATCAACTGCCTGCTCGCCAATCAGCGCGGCTCGCGTTTTCAAATAGTTGTCATCAAGCATCTGCTCGGTGGTAGGTGCCATGTCAGCACGCTCAGTAATATGTTTGAAACCATCCATGTAGGCCAGTTTCGTTGCTTCAATGCGACGGTGGAGAGTTTCTAAGGTGTCACCTGGACAGGCTTCTAAACGTTCTAACATACCGAGCGCCTGGAGCACGATCATACCGCTGCCGTTGGGGGGGATCTCCCAAATATCGTGTCCTTTATAGCGAACGCTAATGGGGTCTACCCATTCAGGCTGGTAAGCGGCAAGGTCTTCTTTTCGCAGCAAACCACCATTTTCGCGGGAAAAGGCGTCAATTGTTTCTGCCAGTTCGCCTTGGTAGAAAGCCTTGGCGTTTGTGTTCGCAATGGCGTGTAAGCTTTTGGCGTGATCAGGTGATGACCATAGCTCGCCAGGACGAGGCGCATGACCCTTTGGCGCGAAGGTCGCAAACCAAGGTTGGAAAGATGCCTCGTGGTAAGCCGAGTAGGTATCGAAGGCTTCTTGCCACATTTGATGAATAACCGGGGTGACGGCAAAGCCTTCTTCTGCCAAAGCAATGGCTGGGGCTAATAGCTGTGCAAATGGCAGCTTGCCAAAGCGTTCGGAAAGCGCAGCCCACGCGGCGGGTGCTCCAGGTACGGTAACTGGCAGCATACCGTGGTTGGGTATCGTGTCATGGCCGAGTGCTTTCAGGGCGTCGATAGTCGCTGCTTGAGGGGCTGGGCCACTGGCGTTAAGGCCATGCAGCTTGCCATTCACCCACACAATGGCGAAGGCATCGCTGCCAATGCCGTTGGAGGTCGGTTCTACCACGGTGAGCGCTGCGGCGGTGGCAATGGCCGCATCAATAGCATTGCCTCCCTGCTGTAAAATGCTAATACCTACCTGGGCAGCTAATGGCTGTGAGGTTGCCACCATGCCGCGTTTGCCAAAAGTGGCCATGCGGCGAGAGGCGCTTGGGTAGTAAAGGGCATTGTGTTGCATCATAAAATCCTTTGCAGCGGCATAAGAAAAACTATTTATGGCGATGGAGTGGCTTGTTGAAGGCGCTTAACTTTGCGGTCTTGGTAAAGTGAGAACACCACCGAAGCAACGGCTAGTGCCAAAAACAGGGCAGAAAGCGGCCGTGTTAAAAAAGTCAGCCAGTTGGGGTCGAGTTCCAAGGCGCGGAATAACTGGCGCTCTAGATTATTGCCTAGCACAACCCCCAGAATTAACGGGGTAAGCGGCACGCCTGCTTTCCACAGCAGATAGCCAATCACGCCAAAAATAAACAGTACCCAAATATCGAATACATTGTTGTTTAATGCATAAGCACCGATGGCACACAGCATCAGAACAACCGGTACCAGGATTTGCTGAGGGATAAGGGATATTTTGGCGAACCAGCGCACCAGCAGAAGGTTGCATAGCACCATTGCAATGGCGCCAATTAATAGGCTGGCGTAAATAGCTCCCACCAGAACCGGGTTTTGTTCAAACATCATTGGCCCTGGGGTAATGCCGTGAAGAATGAGCACACCCATCATAATAGCCATTGGCAGGTCGCCAGGAATGCCCAGCGCCAGTGTGGGAACGAATGCACCACCGGCAACGGCACTGTTTGAGGCTTCCGAGGCGACAATACCGCTAGGTGTGCCTTTACCAAATTCTTCAGGACGGCGTGAAAACTTTTTAGCTTGATCGTAGCTTACAAAATTAGCCACGGTGCCGCCGGTGCCGGGTAGCGCACCAATTAAGCTACCAATCAGTGAGGAGCGCAGCGTATTGAGCTTTTGGCCGGCCATATCCTTCATAATCAAACGATAAGGAATAGTGACGTTAGTATCGACGCTTTTTCCATTAGTGCCCTCATCGCGCATCTTTTCGATATTGCCGAGCAGCTGTGAAAAGGCGAATACGCCAATCATTACAGGCAGCATTTCGAAACCCGAACTTAGCGCGGGTAGGTCGAAGTCAAAGCGCAAATTGCTGTTACGATCGTAACCGACTGTGGTGATGAGTAGCCCGATGGCCGCCGCCAGTAGCCCTTTTAACAGAGCCCCGTTGGAAAGCCCTGCGACCAGCGTTAATGCAAAAACAATCAGCGCAGTAATTTCCCATGGGCGAAAGTTCATACTGAAGCTGGCGATTAAAGGGCCAAAAAAGACCAGTACAGCAACGCTAATCAGCGTGCCAAGAAACGATGCCATCACGCCAATGCCTAAAGCACGGCCCGGTTCTCCACGTTGCGCCATGGGGTAGCCGTCATAAACGGTGGTGATTGAGGAAGGCGTTCCAGGTATCCCCAGCATTACGCCAGATACAATACCGCCTGAGTAACCGCCGACAAAAACCCCAACCATTAGGGAAACGCCGCTGACAGGATCCATGGCGAAGGTAAAGGGAAACACCACCAGAATCGCCATTGTCACGGTAAAGCCAGGAATGCTGCCTCCAACAATACCGAAAAGAACGCCAAGAATGATTAACCCCATAACAGCAGGACTGCCCACTTCTGTCAGCGCTTGAAGAAAAAAGTCGCTCATTTGTGATTCCTCACCATTAGGGCAGCCAAACATTTAAGCCGAAGCGAAAAATTACAAATACCAGCGGCACGAATATGCAGCTGATTCCTAAATTGATGGCCCACTTTCGTTTTGTATCGATTCCCAATAGCAGGGCAAAGGACGCGATCAAGAAACTCATGGTGGCGACGATATACCCCAGTACTGGTAGCAGGGCAGCATAAAGCCCAAAGAGGAAGAATAAGGCGACAATGGTTTTACGACGTAGAAACCATTCGGTGATCGCTCTTCCCAAAGAAGGTTGAGGCGTTACCTTAGTAAACAACGAACGTAATAGGATAATGATGGAAAGTAGCGCAATAGTGATAAGCAAAATACGTGGGAAGAGCGCTGATCCATAAGGCTGCCAGCTAGTAGGAGGACGGATAGTGCCAGACTCTACCCACATGACAGCCACTATTAAAAGCAGCGCCAGCGCCAGAGCGCGGTCTTTCGTAAGGGTTAGCATTCGCGATGCCTCCAGACGCTCCCAGGAGAAATAACGCTGGGAGCGTTTGCTTGGAAATGTGGGCGTTAGTTCTGAAAATCGATGTTTTCAGCAGCTGCTGAAAGTGCCGCTTCGTTTTCAGTTAAAAATGCCTGATAGTCATCTCCGGCCAGGAAGCGCACCACAGAGCCAAACTCATTTTCGATGCGGCTTTTCACCTGCTCGTTTTCTAGGGCTTGGCCGTAAGCCTGTGCCACAGTATCAAGAACCTCTTGGGGAGTGCCCTTGGGCGCAAAAACACCTCGGCTGGTCGAATGATCCATGTTAATACCCTGTTCACGCAGGGTGGCCACTTCCGGCAGACTGTCTAATCGTTCTGGGTGGGCAATACCTAATGGCTTGAAGGTGCCATCTTCATAGAACGCTCCCCCTGACGGTAGGTTAAACATTGCAAAGTCGACTTCTTCAGCCATTAGCGCTGATACCTGCTGGCCTGTGTCGGGATAGCCAACAAGGCGCACATCGGCCATATCAATACCCGCTTCTTCAAAGAATTGTGCCCAGAAGAAGTGGTCGGTAGAGCTGGGGATCATGCTAAAGCGCACTTGGCCGGGATTCTCGCTGACGTAATCGGCTATTTCATCAGCGCTGTTAACGGCGTGCCCTGCATAGGTAGAGGGAATATTAATCGTTTGGGTAAGCAGGGCGATGGGCTCAAAGGCATCGAAAGAGTAATCAACGGTGCCAGCGAGTTTTGACAGCGCAATCGTGTCGTGGCTGCCCAGTAGCGTATAGCCATCTGGAGAAGCGTCTTTTACATTGCGCGACCCTAGCGTTGCACCGGCGCCTGCCATATTGACAGGGACGATTGACTCACCGAGATATTGCTCTGCTTCTTGTGATATCAAGCGAAAAATAATATCCGTTGCGCCACCAGGGCCGTAAGGAATAATTAAACGGATATCTTGCTCAGGATAGTCAGCCTGAGCGGCGGATACGAAGGCCATGCTGGAGGTCAGTCCAATGGCGGCGAGAGTGGTACTTAGAGCAAGTTTTGAACGCGTCATTCTGCTACACCTTTTTTGATTGAGTTGGTGTGGTGATGCGCTGCTGTAAAGCAGCGGGGTGGTGAGCGCGTGATCCCATAGTGGGTTCTTATTGTCTGCAGTGAAAACAGGTTAGCCCAGGAAGAGCCCTCCATAAATCAATGCGCCGATAACAACAAATGCGGGATGAGTGTTAAAACGCACAAGAGCAATAGCCGCAATAACGCCCAGGACAACGGTATGTAGTGCACCGCTGGTAGTAATACTTTCCATGAAAAAACCGAGAGTGAGCCAGGCCATCATTATCGCGATAACTGGCCGGACCCACTGGCTCATACGCTTTACACGGGGAGAGTCGCGGTGCCGATAAAGCAGCCCCAGCGCGCCCAACATCAGCAGTAGAGAAGGGATCACCGTTGCGCATACTGCCACCACCGCACCGCCAATGCCCGCTACGTCATAACCCACATAGCCGGCCATTTTGGTGGCAATAGGGCTAGGTAGAGCGTTACCTAAGGCCAGCGTTTCGGCAAACCCTTGAGAAGTCATCCAGCCGTAGCGACCAACCACTTCCGCTTCAATAAGAGGGATAATTGCCGGGCCGCCGCCGTAGCCAATAATGTTAGGGATAAAAAACGCTAAGAAAAGCTCCCAATAAATCATACAGAGCCCTCCGCGCGCTTTTTACCTGTGGGGCGCAATAAGGCCGTTAGCAGGATGGCTCCAATCACCCAGCCAGGATGCACGCCTAACCAGTAAATGAGCCCACCGGCGACGATTGCCATGGCTGCACTGGCTAGCCAGCCAAGCGCGGCTTGGGATTTGTCGAAGAAGTCCCAGGCTAATTGCCCCATCATCACCATAACGACAGGTATAACGGCTTGCCCCATACCGCGTATCCAGGCAACGTCGCGATAACGGCTGAAGATGCCTAACATAACAATCATCGCCACGATCATCGGCAGAATGACGGCAATCACCGCCGCGATGCAGCCGCTAATACCGGCTACTCGGTAGCCAATATAGCCAGGCATTTTTGTCGCAATGGGCCCAGGCAGCGTATTGCCAATGGCAAGCACATCGGCAAACTCTTCATCGGTTAACCATTTGTGGCGAGTGACGACTTCAGCGCGTACCAGCGGTATCATGGCGGGGCCGCCGCCAAAACCAAAAATGCCAACGCGGAAGAAAGCCCAAAAAAGTGCTGATTGTTTCATGTGCCCATTGCCAGTAGAGAGGGCATTGCAATCAAAAGCATAAGGCCTGCCTATTTATCGTTTGTATGGTAAAAAATCGATTATTTTGTCTAAAATAGAATATAGGTGAGCTTGTTGTGAGGCGTCAACACCTAGCCATAGAATCTCCGTTAACAGACGCGTTCGCGAAGATACGCAAAAGGATCACGGAATGAACAAACACATCCCCCTTCCCGCTGGTACAGCCTCAAGCCCTATTTACGACGCACTTCGTAGGGATTTAGTCGGTGGTCGCTTTGCTGCCGGAGAAAAGCTGGCGATTAACGCCCTGAAAGAGCACTACCAAGTAGGGTTAAGTCCGCTGCGTGAAGCGTTAAATAAGCTGGCGGCCTATGGATTATTAATCCAAGAAAATCAACGCGGCTTTAGGGTGCCAAAGCTATCTCGGGAAGAGCTTGATGATATTGCCAGGCTGCGTACGGAGCTTGAGGGCATGGCGCTTGAACGCGCGATTGCCCACGGTGATGCGGTGTGGGAGGCTGACCTGTTAGCGGCAGCGCATCGCTTAAAACGAGCGGATATATCGCTCGATAAAGGGGAGGAGTGGGAACGACTGCATACCCAATTTCACCGCACGCTGGTCGCGCCTTGTGGATCGGTGTGGTTGCTGCGCTTTATTGAGCAGCTTCACGACCAGTTTGATCGTTATCGTCGTTTGGGACCCAAAATGCCTTCCATTCGCCAAGAGTTGGATGAACAACACCATGAGCTGGTTGAGTTGGCGCTACATCGAGATGGCAAAGCGGCCCGTGCGCTAATGGATGATCATATACATAAATCTTATGAGGTGGCGTTGGCGCGCTACCAGGCCCACGCCTGAAGCATTTGTGGGTGCTTGCAGGTACACTGTTTCTTACAGATACACGGGCAGTCCTAACCGTGGTGGCAGCCACTTTAATGTAAGGTAGCAGGCACGATGCAAGAGGCAGATAAGCAAGTAGCGGAACAGACAGAGGCATGGGTACGCAGCTTTATCGTCGAGCACAATATATGCCCGTTTGCTAAGCGGGAACTTGACGGTGGTAAGGTTCGGATTGAGGTGGTGCGCTCGAAAAAAATCGACGTGGCGTTGGAAGAACTAATAGCCGAAGTGGAGTGGTTGAACGAGCACCCAGAAACGGAAACCACGCTGCTGGTATTTCCTACGCTGTTTAAAAGCTTCGACCACTACCTGGATTATGTCGAACTGGCCGAAAGCCTGTTAGCAGACCTAGGGTATGAAGGTGTTTATCAGCTAGCAACTTTCCACCCTGATTACTGCTTTGCTGATGCTGAGCCTGGGGACGCGGCTAATTACACCAACCGCTCGCCCTACGCGATGGTTCATCTACTGCGCGAGGCTAGTGTTGAAAAGGCCATTGATTTCTATGGTGATACGGAACAAATCCCTGAGCGAAATATTGCCCACTTAACCGAATTAGGCAGCGCTGCAGCTGAAGAGCTTCTACAACGCTGCCTTAAATAACCAGACCCTTTAAACGGATGTCCTATTTATAAAGCGCTGCCCTTTTTATCAAGCGGCCACTAAAGCGCTTTATACATTACGTAGCTATCGACAAAACCAAGGGACGCATGCCGGTAGGCGTTAGGAATGGTGCCGACAATCGCAAACCCTAGCCGTTGCCAAAGGGCGACGGCCACCTCGTTAGTGGACACTACCGCGTTAAATTGCATCGCTTCAAAGCCATACTGGCGCGCGATATGCTGCGAATGTTCGCACATCTGGCGGGCAACACCTTTCCCCCTGGCGGCAGGCGAGACCATGTAGCCGCAGTTACAAACGTGCTGGCCAGGGCCAGCGGCGTTAGCTTTTAAATAGTAAGTGCCCAGTAACTCGCCCTGATCATCTTTTACTGCAAATGATGCCTTAGGCTGCTCGCACCACAATGTATACGCCGTTTTAAAGGTGATCTCAGGGTCAATCGCATAGGTTTCTTGTGCCGTGACAATCGACTGAAAATGTGGCCAGAAAGCCGCAAAGTCATCGTCGGTCATGGGCGTAAAGCGCAGTGGGGTCATCGGTTATAAGTCATCGTAGTGAGCGTTTTAGTTAAGCGGTGATCGAACAACGTCTGCGACAATTTCATAACTACGCAAGCGGTCGGCATGATCATAAAAATCGCTATTGATCATTAGTTCATCAGCGCCAGTACGCGCTTGAAAGGCCTCTAGTTCCGCTTTGACCGTAGCGGGTCCGCCAATGATGGCTGCGCCTAGGAACTGGCTTACTTGGGAGCGCTCCATAGGTGTCCAGTCCATTTGCTCAACCGGTGGCTGTGATTGAGTCGGCTTACCGCGAATCAGGCTAAGAAACTTCTGTTGAGAGGTCGTTGCCAAGTAGTGGGCCATGGCATCACTTTCGGCAGCGATAACGGGCAATCCTACCATGGCATGGGGTTTGTCTAAGTGCTCCGACGGCCGAAAGTTATCACGATAAAGCCGCAGCGCTTCAAATAAGTAACCCGGTGCAAACTGGGCTGCAAAGGCAAAGGGGAGCCCAAGTTTAGCGGCTAGCTGCGCACTATAACCGCTAGAGCCAAGTAGCCAGATAGGCACGTGGGTGCCTTGCCCAGGTACAGCTTTGACGCGCTGCTGTGGATCAGCATCCGCTAAGTAGCTTCGCAATTCATTAAGTAGTTGTGGGAAGTCATCGACGCCCGCCTGAGCGTTACGGCGCATAGCCTGCATGGTGGCACCGTCTGAGCCAGGCGCACGGCCGAGTCCTAAATCAATCCGGCCAGGGTAGAGCGTTTCTAAGGTGCCAAACTGCTCGGCAATCACCAGCGGTGGATGATTGGGCAGCATGATGCCACCGCTGCCCACGCGAATAGTGGACGTTTGCCCTGCCACATGACCAATCAAGACCGCAGTTGCTGCGCTGGCAATGCCAGCAATGTTGTGGTGTTCTGCCAGCCAGTAACGGGTGTAGCCAAGCTGTTCTGCCTTCTGCGCTAGAGACACACTATTGCGAAATGTTTCGGCAGCGCTACCGCCTTGGCGTATCGGTGCTAAATCCAGTACGGAAATAGCAGTATTGGCGAGTTGGCTCATAAGACACCTGGGTAGAAGAACAAATGGTCAGCTAGATTTATTCGCACTTTTTATTAGCACGCTAGGTATCTCAATGTTATGTGGGCACGTAAGAAGAAATGCAAGGTGTCGCTAGTGCCAGTTAGCAACGTCAACTAGTCGGTGGAGGTGTCGGTCGTATTAAAATCTCGTTCACATCGACATGCGCGGGTTGAGAAAGTGCATAAATCACAGCGTTAGCAATATCACGATCTTCAAGTGCGTGTTCTGGCGGTTCATCAAAGAAGGGGGTATCGACCATGCCAGGCTCGATTAAGGTAACGCGCATACCTGTTCCGCGTAGTTCTTCACGCAGGTTGTAACCGATCCCCGTCACCGCCCACTTTGTGGCGCTATACATCGAGCCTGGAATCGTGGTTCGACCAGCGGCTGAACCGGTTAACAACACATGCCCTTTGCTTCGCTTTAGCGCGGGAAGGCAGGCCTGAAGCGTTAATCCTACGCCATAAATATTGGTCAGGATCATCTCACGCCAAGCATCGTGATCTGCACCGCTAAAGCCGCCGGGGGAGCCACCACGCCCAGCGTTTGCAAAGACTGCATCTATACGACCAAATGTTTCAATTGCTTGATCGACCATGGCTTGCTGTTGTGTCATGTCGGTGACATCCAACGCACATGTCAGCACATTTTCCGGGCCAAGCTCTTGGGCGAGTGCGGTAAGTTTGTTGGTAGAGCGAGCGGCCAGCACTAACTTATAACCTTCACGTGAGGCTGCTCGTGCGGTGGCCGCACCAATTCCGCTTGATGCGCCAGTAATCATTAGGACACGGTGCTGCATAGCGTGTGCTCCTAGCTCATTTATAAAAGGGGAGCTATTAGAATGGCTAATTGGTCACCGTGTTGCAAATGGGCTGTTTAAGCTAGTGTATGTGCTTTTCTTCTTTGCGTTTCAGCATAGAAGATAGGTCGAGTATCGATTGCGCCATATCGGCCATGCTTTTGCTTTGATCCATCGATGTCTTACGCAAAAATCGGTAGGCTTCTTCTTCGGTCATTGCCTGGTACGCCATGATAAGCCCTTTAGCACGTTCAATCAGCTTACGTTCACGCAATGCTTTGCGGGTATTTTCCAGCTCATCACTAAGGCCTTGAAGGTGGCTTGATTGGGCGTGGGCAAGCTCAATCAATGAACGCCCTAATGGTGATGTTAAGGCGCTGGCGGTTAACTCACCTAATGGTTGATTGTCGCTTAAGGCTAGGAGTTGTTCACACGGAGCGAGTGGGGATTTCCCTTGAGGTGTTTCAGCTTGCTCTAAGGCTGATTGGACCTGTGTAATTTTTTGATGGCATAACGCCGTTAATTGACTATTTAGGGTGTCCTCAACGGTTTTAATACTATCGATACGTAACGTTGTCAGTTCGTACCATGTTTCGCCCAGCGCTTTGTCTGTGTGTGCTTTGTCTGTGTGTGCTTTGTCTGTGTATGTGTCGTCTATGGAGGTTTTTTGTTGGGGGTGGCGGTGAGGATGGTGGCAAGTATGATAAGCAGTGTTACGCAGTTGTTGAATCCCTGCGAGTGTCCTCGGCGAGAGAGCCTGTTCCCAAGCGCGCAGAGCCTCAGCAGAGGCAAACTCTTCAAAAGTAGCAAAGCAGCGCTGTTGATCGCGGACTAATCGGCTCAGCAGTTCGCGGTGAGCATCGTCAAAATGCCCTTGGGTAAAGCCAAAGGCACCGCAGGCACGTTCTTGTCCAGCCAGTTCTTTACCTTGCATCAAATGAAAAATAGCCACCAGTGCGCGAGTGATATCCGGGTCTGCCGAGGTATCTGCTGCTTCAAAGACAATGGCAAGAAGGCCACTAATGAGGTGATTAAGTGCTTGTGTTGCCGCATCAGGTGAAACAGCAAACGAATGGATCGCTTGCCGCAGCGTGTCCAGGTCGTCCAGGGCAAGCCAAACCGCAGCGACTCTTCTGATTAAGCGTGCTGCTGCCTGTGGCCGCGCTTCTTTGGTTAATGCTTCTAATCGCTGGCGCATAACCGCTTCGGCTACTTGGCTACGCTCTACATACTCCTTGCGCCGAGTGGCAAACCGCTTACCTTTAGAGACAAGGTAAATCGTTGATGCCCCTCGCTCACGTTGGAGCGCATGAATAAAACCACTAATGTCGCCAACGATCTCTGAGGTGGTGGCTAAATGGTGCAGACTGTCGATATCGCATCGAAGGGCAGTTAAGAGTAGCTGTTGGGCTGAAGACATAATCGTTTCCTTTAACTCCCCGCCTGAGATGAAAGCCCCTCTGTGGTGTGAAACGCCTACAGAGGGGTAAGTAGACATTAGCGTAGTGAAAGTGCGCCTGCGTTCGTATCATCGCCGACTGCATCACGATAGGCTGTTGCTTCTTCGGTTTCTGTTGCATCGCTAAAACGGACTACCAGCACGCACGAAGCGAGTACTAAGACGGTAATGCCAAGATAAAAAAGCCCTTCTTGATAACTGAGGCTTTCACTACGGAATAAAAAAGCGGCAGAGACAGCACCGACATTGCCACCTGCCCCCACGATACCGGCGACTGCCCCCAGTGCTTTTTTATTGATGAAGGGCACCACGCCAAAGGTTGCCCCTTCGGCCATCTGCACAAATAGACTAAATACCAGCATGATGCCGATTGCGAGGCTTAAAATATGCATTTGTGAGAAGGCAATAAGCGCGATGCCTTCACACAGCAGGGCGATAAATAGCCAGCGTACGCGCCCCTTTAAACCGCCTTGCTTGGCGAATAGGTCTGAAAAGACACCGCCAAGAGTACGGGCGAAAATATTCATCAGGCCAAATAAACCTGCGATTAACCCAGCGGTTGCCAGGGTCAGGTCAAACTTGTCGAAGAAGTAAATAGCGGCAATATTGTTGATGGTTAGCTCAACGCCAAAGCAGAGACCATAAACAATAAACAGCGCCCATACGCGAATATCTTTTGCTGCGGCTAGAAAGCTTTGTACTGCGCTATTTTCACCTGTGGCTTCGGGTAGTTCACCGCGGGCGCGCAGCTCGCTAAAGTTGCCATCGGGGGCGTCTTGGGTAAACAGCCAATAGCCAATCCCAGTAAAAAACAGCACCACACCTGGTACCACCATGGCAAGACGCCACCCCAGCGTTTCACTGACGCCAAGCATTAGCAAACCCGAAAAAATTAACGGCATTAGGATTTGTGTTGTTCCACCGCCCAAGTTTCCCCAGCCAGCACTGGTGGCGTTGGCGGTGCCAACCACATTCGGCGCAAACATCATCGTGGTGTGATATTGGGTAATTACAAAAGACGCGCCGATGGCACCGATGGCTAAACGAGCGAGTAAGAAAGTTTCAAAGCTATTGGCAAAACCTATACCCATGACCGGCACGGCCCCCAGCATCAACAAACCGGTATAGGTTTTACAAGGTCCAATTTTGTCGCACAGCACGCCAATGAGCAGGCGGACAATAACGGTAATAGCAACGGAGGCAATAATGGTATTGCCGATCTGGGTTTGAGTGAGTGATAAATCTTCACGGACCACTGCCATCAAGGGAGCGATACCAAACCAGCCAAAAAAGCAGATATGGAACGCGAACCATGAGAAGTGGAAAGCACGCATTTGAGGAGTAGAAAAATTTAGTAGCCGGATGCGGTTAGCTTTATTGCGAATGTCCATGGATGGCCTCACAGAGCAAGCATAATACGAGTGGGTCAAAACAGGCGCTTTTAAAAAAGCACTATGTTGTTGACGAGAACATGCCTTCGCCATTGAAGGGCAGGTTCGACGCACTCGTACCCGTTGGGCCTGGTCCACGCCTACCATCATTTAGTAAGAGTGAAGCAATTAGTTCGCCATAAGACAGTTTTGCAAATAAAGTCAGGGAGTTATTTTACGTGTGATTGATAGGAAGTTTGCTATGTACGTTGCTGATGCACCACAGTGATACAGTTATGGCACAGATGTGCGACATGTGGGTGCCGGTTAGTCGTGTAAATAAACAGCATCAATATCCAGCGTTGAACGCTCACCAATCGCGTCAAAGTGCGTTTCTAGCCAGCGCTCGGCAGCAGTGCGACCTTGTTCAAACAGATAACATAGAAATGCCCACTCTGAGTTCATTTTGCTCGATACTGAGAGATCCTCCAGCGCCTGTTCACCACTAATGCGGTGGAAGAGCGCTTGCTGATAGCAGTTTTCTATTCCTTGCTCATCTAGTGTGCGTTTGAGCAGCGCAATCATGCGTATTTCTTTAATCAGGGCTGAATTAAAGGTGATTTCGTTGAGGCGGTTCATGATGGCTGAGGCAGAGGTAGGTACTTCTTCCCTGCTAATAGGGTTAATTTGTACCAGCAGAATGTCTCGGGCACTACACTCCTCCATTAACGGGAATAGCGCAGGGTTGCCCATATAACCGCCATCCCAATACGCCTCGCCTTCTATCTCAACAGCTTGAAATACAAAAGGCAGGCAAGCAGAGGCCATGACCGCATCTACACTCATTTCTTCGCGGCGAAAAACGCGCTGTTTTCCGGTGCGAACGTTAGTAGCTGTCACAAATAGCTTAAGCTGCTCACAGCGTCTTACACGCTCAAAATCAATATGTTCGGCGACAATATCGCGTAATGGATTAATATTAAGAGGGTTCAGTTGGTAAGGGGAGACCAGGCGGCTTAAAAGATCCATGGCCACATAACCTGGTGAATGATCGAGAGACCAGTTACCGGTCAGCACGTCTAGGGGTGAGCGACGAATTGGACTTGCCATACCCGCTCGGCTAACCGCTTTCCAAAACTGGTGCAGCGCTTGGCGAGCTGTCTCTTTGTTACCGCGGGTAAGGGCATCTGCCATGACCACACCGTTCATCGCACCAGCGCTTGTGCCGCTGATGCCTTCAATGTCGATACGGTCGTCTTCAAGCAATCGATCGATAACCCCCCAAGTGTAAGCGCCGTGGGCACCTCCGCCCTGTAAGGCAAGGTCTATCTTTTTGATCTGCGACATCACTTTTCCCTGCTGAGTGGGTGATTAAATGCGGTAACCCACCCAGCATGGCATAAAAGCATGTGTTTAGTGTATGCCAGTTAAAAAGGCGTACATCACCAAAAGACCCTAGAGCGCGATGTTAAGGAGAATCTGCTAAGGGTGAGGAGTGGCCTATGGCAAGAGGGGTCTCATAAACGGCATGCTCCATCAATTTATCAAGCTGTAGTGCTAGCTGACTGCTGGCCTCTTCCATCATGGCTAGCGCTGCAAGCTGACCATTATGGTCACCTTGGCGGGCAAACGTGAGGGCATCCAAACCGCTTTCATGAAAACGCTTATGGGGAGCAGCTAATGCCTTATAAGCTTGCGTGTACTGGTAGCGACGACCATCCCCTGTAAGGCACCAGTGACTAAGTGAGCAGTGCTGGTGATCCTCTAGGCTCTCTTCAAAGTGGGCTGAAAGTAGCTGCTTATAAAGGCGGCTTTTCCATACTGCATGCTCAAGTTTGGCGGCGTGCAAGTAAGCAGTGGTTGTACTGTGGTGGATGACTTTATACATGTGGCGTGATTGGTCTATCAACTGCTCAATGACATGTTCTGCTGACTGGGCGGCACTGGTTAAAGCCTTTATTTCCTGCTGCTGATAGTCACGGATCTTGGCATCTTCGATAACGTGTGATGCGGTGCGCTCAATCCATTGCGCTAGCTGGTGTGCTAATTGTTGGGAGTGTTCAGATAGCTCTTGCAAATCCTTAACAATCGCTGGCATGCCTGCCGGTTGTTCATGGAAGTGGGCGACTTCCAAGGCCGCAGTGATAGCTAATGCTTTTGTATGGCCTGCGTTATGCGCTAATTCACTACTTAGCTGACGTATATCGTGAAAGGCTTGTTCCGTCACTAACGAAGATGATAAATACGCGTCTGTTTGCTGGCAGCGTTGCCGGTGTTGTTGCAATGTTTGTGCGGTTTGCTCGGCTATGTGGAGACGGCTAAAGGTGTCGGTGAGAGTGGATTGTTCGGTGGCAAGATGCTGAGCGTGGACTTCTACGCCTTTGCTCAACGAGCAAAGCATATCTGCACCTCTGGCCTGAAGCATGCTGAGTGACTCAATCGGCGTCATCAAGCTGATTGCACGGCAACCTTGACGTTTTTTTTCAGCTTCTAGCTGGGCATTCAACGCTGCCACTTCTTGTTCAAGGCGATGGATGGTTTGATAAGGGTGCATAAAAGCAAACATGGCTAGTACCTGCGAACGAGTCAATAGCATTGTGATGTTTTGTCACAAAGTATTGCAGGTGGTTGCCATGAGCGCCGTACTTACAGTCTATTAATGATAAAAACCAGCCTCTTGCGATTTTTGGGTATAGGTTTCTTAATGTGTCTGGATCAGACTTAAAGGTCAGTCTTTCAGAGCAGTCGGCGTGACCTGTTTGACGCTCCATGGGAACAAAATATCCACTATCAGCGTTGAGCCAAGTGATGAGCCCTATCGTTTGGACAACGTAGAAACTGTGATGTCGCCAACCACTCTTCATCAGGGTAGTAGGCAAACACATACTGGTTCTCTTTCAAGCTATCAATAAGCGGATACGTGATATCTTCACGCACGGCTGGGCAGCCGTGGCTACGTCCTAGCCTACCGGTTTGGGTAATAAAATCGTCGCTAACGTAGTCAGCGCCATGGATCACGATCGCTCGTTCGAATGCGAGGTCATTCACCGCAGGCTCTAAGCCATCCAAGCGCAGTGAATAGCCATTACGCCCATAGTAACTATTCATTGTGCGAAAGAGACCGATACTGGATTGATGGCTTTCAGGAATATTGGAAAACACCTCAGCCACCGCATCCCCAGAACCTTGTCCATGGGAAACAAGCTCTTCAAATAGCAGTGTATGCTGATGTAGATCGAAAACCCACATACGTGGCTCGGTGGAGGGTAGCGAGTAGTCAATGACGGCTAAACGCTCAGCGTCAGGATCGGCGCAACTAAGTGACTGAGCCGCGAGCCGAAGTGCTTCTGGCGTCGCCGTTGGTGCTAGTTGCAGTAATTGATGATGTAAAGGAGAAACGCCGGGAGGCGCAGCAGAAGCGACCTGAGCAAAAAAGCTAGCAGCCTGTAAAGGAAGGCTCAATAACACCAGTGGAAGCGATAAAACGATGGTAGAGGCGCGTAAGCAAAAAGACATAGAGAGCAACCCTGCAATAGATATCGACGAAGGAGACATGTAAACGGCTATGATAAACAAAGACAGCGAACAGCGATGAATAGTAACGCAAGGAGGAGCGATGAACGAGACAACGTTAATAAGACGATGGGCGATAGGGATGGCCCTATGTCTGACGCTGACCCAAGCGCCCCATCTGGTTAATAGCGCACAAGCAGAGACAGGTTCGCTTGAGCAGGTGTTAGCTCAACAAACAAAGGCGCAAACGAATGCGTTACTGCCGATTAAGGATTTTTACCAGCAGCTAAATCAGCAGCCCGCCTGGCAAGATGTTACACATGTTGAAGCGCTGGTGAAGGCGTTAAACAGTCTTGAAGACGATGGCTTAAACCCTGAGGATTACGACGCTGACAGCCTGTTAGATGCCTTTCAAGCTAGCCAACAAGCGGGGAAGTTAGCGCAAGCTGATTTTGATATTCAGGCCACGACAGCCTTGCTTTTAGCGCTTGAACATCTTTCGCGGGGCAAGGTGAATCCAAACGAGGTCGAGCCTAAATGGGATATCCCTAGGCCTGAACGTCGTTACTCGCTGTTACGCATCACCCATGCGCTGGAAAATAATGATATTCAGGGCGCGCTTGACTATGTGAGGCCCTCATCATCGGAGTATGCTCAGCTACGCGAGGCACTACGTCATTACCGCACGCTGGCTGAAAAAGGTAGCGTCCCCTATTTGGCGGGCCGAGAGGAGGCGCTTCGACCAGGTGATACCCACGAAGATGTGCAGATACTGCGACAGCGCTTGGCTTATTGGGGCGATGCTAACCTACTGGCCGCGGATAGCAATGCTTACCCAATGATTGGCGTGCAATCAGCCATTAGTGACCAGCGCACCTACGATGCGGAGTTGGAAAGGGCAGTTAGACGTTTTCAGCGTCGTCATCAGCTGCAAGAAGATGGTGTTGTGGGTGAGCGCACGCGACTTGCATTGAACACCCCACTCTCTTCGCGTATCGATCAGCTTCGTGTCAACTTAGAACGGGCTCGGTGGATTAAACCTACGCAAACTGATGAGCCACGAGTTTGGGTTGATATTGCCGGTTATCGATTGCACTACACTCGGCCTAATGGTGAGCACTGGGATGCTCGCGTTGTGGTTGGCACACCACGGCGCGAAACGCCGATTATCCATTCGGCGATTAGCCACTTAACCGTAAACCCTTCATGGACGATTCCGCCGACTATTATGCGTGAGGACGTGCTGCCTCAGGTAAGGCGAGACCCTGGCTATTTAGCACGGCGCAATATTCAAGTGTTAAGTTCTTCCGGTGAGCGGCTTGACGCTGATGCCATTGACTGGCAACGGCCTGGTGCTGTGATGCTGCGTCAAGTATCCGGTGGCGGTAATCCGCTAGGCCGTGTAGTGGTGCGTTTTCCCAATAGTGAAATGATCTATCTACACGATACGCCAGCAAGAGGGTTGTTTCAGCGTGACCAGCGAGCACTAAGCTCTGGTTGTGTCCGCGTTGAAGGCGTCATGGAGTTTGCGCAGCTACTGCTTCAGGATAGTGGTAGTCGCTATCAGCTATCTTCGTTACTTAGCAGCAGTGGAAGTGATCGTAATGTTAATCTGCCTCAGCGCATTCCTGTGGCACTGCACTACTTAACTGCCTGGCCGAATGCCCAAGGGGAGGTTGAGTTTCGCGATGATATTTATCGCCGTGATGCCAGTTTGTTGGCCGCTCTATCACAAGCCGTCTAACGTGATAAGTGGTTGATACATTCAAACCAATAACGCCGCCCAAAAAAGGGCGGCGTTATTGTTTAATGCAAAGCGAGTAGCTTACTGCTCTTCTTGGCGCTCGTAGTTGGCAACGCTGATAGTGCCTGTTTCACCGCTATCTAATGCTGCCAGCATTGGCTCAGCTTGGCGCTGGAAAGCAATTAACGTGTCGCCGCTAAGGCTGGTATTTTCAGGCAGTTCTACGTTCATTGCGTTTACTGGGGTGTTATTAACGATGACTTCGTAATGCAAATGAGGTCCCGTACTACGCCCTGTATTGCCTGAGAGTGCAATGCGCTTGCCCATTTCAATGCGCTCGCCTTGAGTCACTAGGGGGCGTGAAAGGTGTAAATAGCGGGTGCGGTAACCGTTGTCATGGCGAACGACAATGTAGCGTCCAGCGGCATGATGATTGCCTACCCGTTCCACTCGGCCATTGGCCGGAGCCACAATGGGAGTACCAATGGGCATTGCAAAGTCGGTACCGTTATGGGGGCTGATACGGCCAGTCACAGGGTGTTTGCGGCGCGGGTTGAAATGGGAACTCAGACGATAGCTGCCTTCAAAGGGATAGCGCGAAAAAGCAGGGTCTAAGCTGCTTCCTTCGGGTGTATAAAAGTTGCTATCGGTGGCATTGCGAAGGAGCGTTAAGTCCATGCGTTCGCCGTCATACTTAACCGCTAGAACACGAGAATCGAGCGCTTCTCCGTCAATCATGTCTGATTCAACTAACACCTGGAAGCGATCCCCTCGACGACTGTCGCGGCGAAAGTCGAGTTTCTTTTCAAGTAGTCGGGTTAGTTCGGTAACGGCACCGCTGCTTAAGCCCGTTGCTTGGGCAGAGCGTGCAAAGCTACCGCTTACGCTACCTGCATAAAGGCGCTGTACTGCTTCACCTTGGCGCTCAATAATGGTGGCGGCAAAGTGCTCTTCATCCCGCTCAAGTAAGATGCCGTCGCGGGTGTTTTTCATCATACGCAGAGACAGTAAACGACCATTTTCATCTAACTGATAGTCGAAGCTATGACCGGCGCGCCAATGAGTGAACATGCGCGGATCTTCTAGGCCCTCTAGCAGTGTCAGCACTTCGCTGTAGCCAAGGCCCAACTTCTCCTGTCCTAGCAGTGCAAATGTTTCACCAGACTCGACAATATGCGTCTTCCACTTAGGAACGTAGGGTTCGTCTGTGGCAAGTTCCAGTTCAAGAAACGAGACATCATCAAATAGCTCAATGCCATAGTCTTCATACGAAGTAGCATCGGCAATTTCGACAGAGGATGTATTGTCGACATCAAGCATGCCACTTGAAAGCGTCCCTAATACCACGGCCATGTGAAGCGCACCTTCATCAAGCTGAGTACTAGCATGGGGGGCATTTGTTACGACGCTAGCCATGGAGGCTTCTGCGCTGGTAATCACATCCAGGTCGACAATTTCCGTTGGTGTGAGATCGTCCAGCGGGATATGGTCGCGCGTAGCATCAATGGCGCGTGAGGCTCTATCAATGGCTTCAGCAACGGGAGTGCGCTCTTGGCGCAACGAAGGAACCCCAGGAGCAGAATCGCTGGGAAGCGGTACAAGCACGCTCTCCAGCGGTGTGTGAGTTTGGTTTAGATCGTGATAGGTCGTGATTAACTTTTGTGTGCCCAGCACAGTGACCATAGTAGCCACAGGTAACAGTAACAATTTATGCGTGCGGGGCAGCGAATAAAGAATTCGCAACATGGGTAAATGGGCCGCCGAGTTCGTGATAAATAAGTAACATGAAAGAAAGTGAACCCAGGAACCATACCCCATGACAGCAAGAGTGAACAGACTGTATGCCTATACACTAAATGCTCTTTTACTGGAATGAGGAAACAATAAGATAAGGAGCGCTGTTTTTGAACACTGTTCGCTAAAAAAATTATTTTTTTGAAAAGCCGAGGAAATAAATTAATACGCTAATTAACCATAGGGAAGTGGTGATAGGCAATAATTTTCACTCACTATTAAAAGTAAAATTAAGGATATGGTGGAGTTGTAGTGGTCTTGTGATAGGTCTGTATAAGTTGTAGGTGCTTGAAAGCCCGCCACACACCAGAAACTGATTGCTAAGCACAATCTTTAGATTGCAAGGCGCTTTCTGTGAAAGGCACGTGGTATAGAATTTCTTTTTTTGTAATAAATTGATTTTTTCTGTATCTGGCAAAGTTAGCCTCAACAAGCAGCTGTTAACAAGCAGTTGTTGAAGGTGCT
Source organism: Halomonas qaidamensis (assembly GCF_025917315.1). Lineage (NCBI taxonomy): Bacteria > Pseudomonadati > Pseudomonadota > Gammaproteobacteria > Oceanospirillales > Halomonadaceae > Halomonas > Halomonas qaidamensis. The sequence goes on from NZ_CP080627.1 coordinate 903,458, forward strand.
GTCGTGCTTAGTAAGCCGGCTAGGGCAGTCTGCTGAATAGGAATAATTGTTTATAAGCAAGTACTCAGCGCTTTTTCCTGGCATCCTAGAAGGGTTTTCGAAGATTAAGCGGATTATTTCGCTGTTTAGCGTCGAGGGAATCGAAATGTCTCGAGTAACTCTTGCACAGTGGCAGATGCTGGCAGCCGTTGTTGACCATGGTGGGTTTGCGCGGGCGGCGGAGGCTATTCATAAAAGCCCATCTACGCTTAACCATGCTGTGCACAAGCTAGAAGAGCAGTTGGGTGTTCAGGTATTGGAGCCGGTAGGCCGGCAGGTGCGTTTAACTGAAGCAGGCGAGCTATTGCTGCGCCGAGCACGCCAGTTAATTGAAAGTGCCGCCTCATTAGAAGACGTGGCGACACGTTTGGCAGCAGGGCTGGAAGCGGAAGTGGTGGTGGCGATTGATCAAATTTTTCCAGCCGCCGCCCAAGCGAAAGCACTTGAGCGTTTCTCGGAAACGTATCCTCAAGTCAGAGTGCAGCTACATGAAAGTGTGCTTAATGGCGGTACGGAAATGCTTCACGATGGCCGTGCTGACCTGGTGGTCTCAGGTATTGAAGCGCAAGGCTTTTTAGGGGAGCCATTGGTTAATGTGCGATTTATTGCGGTGGCACACCCGGGGCATATTTTACATCAGCTTGGACGTTCGTTGGATTTGCGTGATCTTGCCCAACACCGGCAACTGGTGGTGCGTGACTCAGCGCTACGCCAGTCTACCAATGCGGGATGGCTTAAAGCAGAGCAGCGTTGGACAGTGAGTCACTTACATACCTCGTTGGATATGCTGACGCGTGGGTTAGGGTTTGCCTGGATGCCAGAAACCCGGATTGCTGATGAACTTGCCTCTGGGCAGCTAAAGCCTTTACCGCTAAGCGCTGGTGGGATTCGTGAGGTGCCAATGCAACTGATATTTAGAGACCGAGACCGAGCGGGTCCTGCAGCCCATGCCATGGCGCAAGCATTGAAGCAGGGAGTAACAGAACTCTGCCCTCAGGATTCGATTTCCTCGAATGAATCACCGTAAAACATCCGCTTGAGCATCTGGTAGGCGGGCGTATGCTGAATGTAATCAGTACGAATAATGCGTTTGTTGCATTTTCTTATTACAACAGGAGGCGCCCCGATGGGACTGCTTGTTAATGGCGAATGGGTTGATCAGTGGTACGACACTAAAAAGCATGGCGGTGAATTTGTCCGCGAGTCTGCTCAGCTGCGTGATTGGATTGGTGAAGCAGCTGAAACAGGGGCTGAAACAGATGGGCGAAGCTATCCCGCGCAAGCAGATCGTTACCACCTTTACGTATCGCTTGCCTGTCCTTGGGCGCATCGAATCCTCATTATGCGCAAGCTAAAAGGGCTGGAATCACTCATTGGCGCCTCACACGTCAGTCCATTAATGCTGGATAAGGGCTGGACATACGATCAAAGCGAAGGTGCCAGCGGGGATCCTATCAATCACGTCGATTATCATCATCAACTCTATACCATGACTGACCCCGCTTATACGGGGCGGGTCACAGTGCCGGTGCTTTGGGATAAACAACGCAGTGCAATAATTAATAATGAGTCAGCTGATTTGATGCGCATTTTTAATCGCGCGTTTGATGAGTTAACCGGTAATGATTTAGATTTTTATCCTGAAGACTTGCGTAGCATTATTGATGACGTCAATGATGATGTGTACGACCATATTAATAACGGTGTTTACAAGTCGGGCTTTGCAACAGAGCAGCAGGTGTACGAAAAACACGTACAGGCCCTATTCGATGCCTTGGATCGCATGGAAAAACGCTTGAGTGAGCATCGCTATTTAGCGGGAGAATGGTTAACGGAGGCGGATATTCGTCTGTTCACTACGCTGATCCGTTTTGATGCTGTCTACTATGGTCATTTTAAATGTAATTTTAAGCGCATCGAAGATTACCCAAATCTCGCCCATTACGTTCGCGAACTATATCAGTGGCCAGGTATAGCAGAGACGGTCAACATGGATCATATAAAGCGCCACTATTACTACAGTCACGACACGATTAATCCAACCCGCATCGTGCCTGCCGGGCCGCTATTAGGATTAGAACGTCCTCATGACCGTGAACGCTTACCAGGGCAGGGCATTCGCCGCCGAGCATCATAGGCTATAAATAACTACTGCTAAGAGTCATTGTTAATAGAAAGGGCCACCCAGAAATTGGGTGGCCCTTTTTGCTAATTAACCGCTAGATTGAACGATTTAAGCTAAACCGCTTACTCGTTATCATTAACGGCTTCGCGAGTAGACTGCCAAGCGCTTTGAGCGCCTTCTTTGGTGGTTTGCCATGCATCACGCGCATTGTTTTTGGTCTGCTCCCACCAATCACGATCATAGGTGGGGAACGACTCAACCTCTTCTTGAGAGGCATCAAGCATAATGCGGTGTTCGGTATCGCCGTCACTTTCTGTATGGGTTTCCAATGTAAATTGGTCAGAATTGACGACAATTTCGCGACCACCCAGGCCTAGCACCGCGCCGCTCTCGATCACCAACGCCGAAATTCGCATCTCTTCATCAAAGAGTATGTCTTCGACTTCACCAATTTCTTCGCCAGAACCGCCGTTAAAGAACACCTCTGCATCCAGGATATCGTCAGCAGAGTACATTCCTTGGGGTTCGGTAGACGCCTGAACACCAAACGCTAAACTGCTTAGAAAGGCAGCACTGATCGCGGTCGTGAATAGTGATTTACGCATAGCATCTCTCCATGGGGCTATCAATGTGCGATGTAAAGTACGCAGTTACTCGGCCAATCTTATAAGCCGTTCGCCCAATCATCAGCACGCCGCTCGGCTTCTTCCTGCTCCAAGCCATATTTCTGCTGTAACTTGCCGACAAGTTGATCTTTTTTGCCGCCAATTTGGGTAAGCTCATCGTCAGTTAGTTCACCCCAGCTGGCGCGCGCTTTTCCCTTCATCTCTTTCCAGTTGCCTTCTATCTGATCCCAGTTCATAGCATCACTCCTTGAAGTTAGTGAACATTAGTTAATAAATATCAGTAGGCATCTCTCAGGTTAGACGAACAGCGAGTATGTGCAAGTCTGAATGTTGATAGCGGTAAATGTAAAAAAACTAGTCATAAGCTATTTGCGATGTTAGGATGCGCCCTCCTCGCATGTGTTGACCCCTCCATCACGACGATAAGCAGTTTCCAATGTAGCTTTGACTACAAAGCGAAATGCTTGCGGGAACATCTTGCCAACTGCAGATGTTCATTGCTGTGAAGATGGCGCGCCTCCAGCATTTCACCAAACGGGTGAAATCGGCGCAGAAGGTCGCCACAGCGGTTGGCCCGCTAACGCGAGTTTGCTAACCGAATGCTAGGTGCGACCGGCGTCTCCGACTCCACTGATGATGATATCCGCTTTGCGGATCCTTGCTTATTAATATGCACGGTTACGCGTATTAACAAGCAGAGTCAGAGACGCTTACGATGTTTTTTGCCGGAAAAACCGGCCTACCAAGGTGTGATTAATGACCTCGACTTCTGTCGCTTCGCCGAGCTTCGGCGATCTTGCTCTGTTGCCTGCCGTTCTCTCTGCTGTTGAAGCACAAGGCTACGAAATTCCTTCGCCGATCCAGGCGCAGACTATTCCTGCGTTGTTGGAAGGCCGCGATATGCTGGGCCAAGCACAAACCGGCACCGGCAAAACTGCTGCGTTTGCATTGCCATTGTTATCGCGTTTAGAACTTACCCGTCGCGAGCCTCAAGTACTGGTTATGGCTCCAACCCGTGAACTTGCTCAGCAGGTTGCGGCTTCGTTCAGTAAATATGGCCAAAACCTTAAGGGTCTTGAAGTAGCGATCCTTTGTGGTGGTCAAGAATACCGTGAACAGTTAGGCGCGCTAAAGCGCGGTGCCCAAGTCATTGTTGGCACCCCTGGCCGTATTATCGATCACCTAGATCGCGGTAGTCTGAAACTCGACGGTCTTTCAGCACTGGTGCTGGATGAAGCTGACGAAATGCTGCGCATGGGCTTTATCGACGACGTAAAACGCGTGGTTGCCGATACCCCTAAAGATGCTCAGCGTGTGTTTTTCTCGGCAACGCTGCCGACTGAAATCGAGCGCATTGTTAACCGCTACTTGGTTAATCCGGTGAAAGTCGCGATTGAGTCGCGCACCACAACCGGCGAAAACATTGAGCAGCGCATTGTGCGTGTTGATGGTGGTGCTAAGCTCGAAGCCCTGGCACGTATTCTGGAAGTTGAGCCAGTCGATGGGGCCATCGTCTTTGTGCGTACTCGTGCTGCTTGTACCACGCTGGTTGAACAGCTGACAGCGCGTGGTGTTAACGCGGCTGGTCTGTCTGGCGATCTGGACCAAAGCCTGCGTGAACGCACCATTACACGTTTGAAGCGCGGCAAAGTTGATGTGTTGATTGCGACAGACGTCGCTGCGCGCGGTCTTGACGTGTCGCGTATTACTCACGTTATTAACTACGATCTGCCCCAAGACGCAGAAGCGTATACCCACCGTATCGGTCGTACCGGTCGTGCGGGGCGTAGCGGTATCGCGATTACGTTCGCAGGTTTCCGTGAAGGCCGTAAAGTGGGCTGGATGGAGCAGGCGACCGGTCAGAAAATGACCGAAATGCCGCTGCCAGACGAAGCAGCTATTCGCGCTCACCGTGATGAAGTGTTCCATCATCGCGTTGTGGCGGCACTGACCAAAGGTGCTGAAGAACAGCGTGCGTTGGTTGAGCGCCTGGTAGAAGAAGGCCATGACGCCGTTGAGCTAGCCTGTGCCTTTGCCGCTATGGCGCGTGCTGACGAAGCACCGATTGGTCGCTTGCAGGCACCGCGTAAAGAGAAGCCGATGCGTGATGGCGCGCCTGGTGCCAAGCCAGGTGGTCGTCGCGAGCGTTCCAGCGCACCTAGCGAAGGTATGATTCGTTACCGTGTTTCCGTTGGCCATAAAGATGGCGTTAAGCCTGGCCAACTGGTTGGCGCACTGGCGAACGAAGGTGGTATCGAAGGCGGTCGTATCGGTCGTATCGATATTCGTAACGCTTTCTCGGTCGTTGAGCTGCCCAGTGGTTTGCCTTCCACAATTCTGGCGAAAATGGCACGTGCCCGTGTTGCTGGCCGCCCGCTAGAAATCAGTGAAGACAGCGCTCCTGAGCGTGCGCCACGTCGTCGCCGTGATGATGGTGATGCGCCAGTTCGTCGCCGCGAACGCGCTTAAGTTAATGTGTAGCGCCCTATAGTGGTGCTTCAAAACGACGTTTAACGATCGTTCTATCCCCTTACGCTTAACGGCGTAAGGGGATTTTTTTTGCCTGTTATTGTCGCCGGAAAGTTGAGCTACGCTAGTACGGTCATCAATCAACAAAAGGGACATGCATGGACGCGTCACTACATGAATGGAATCTAGCTCCAAAAGAGGCGATAGCACTGCAAAAAACGTTGGCAAAACGACTCGAAACTGCTGATCGTATCGACTCTGTACAGCACATCGCAGGGGTGGATATTGGGTTTGAAGCAGGCGGTGATATTACTCGGGCAGCGGTCGTTGTTTTAATGTGGCAGCCTGACAGCACACAGCATTTGGCTGTGGTAGAGCAGGTGGTTCATCGTGAACCAACGCGTATGCCCTATATTCCTGGCCTGCTCTCTTTTCGTGAAATTCCAGCCGCTCTGGAAGCGTTCGCTAAGCTTACGATCAGACCTGAGCTGGTAATGGTCGACGGTCAGGGAATTGCCCATCCTCGACGGCTTGGCGTAGCTGCTCACCTGGGGCTATGGCTAAATTTACCGACGGTCGGCATCGCTAAATCCCGATTAACGGGTCAGTATGAAGAGGTGGGAAATATGCGTGGTGATTGGGTGCCTCTAACATCAGGTAAAGACGTTATTGGTGCCGTGCTACGCTCGAGGGAAAATGTGAAGCCGGTATTCGTATCACCTGGACATCGATTATCCCTTGAAACATCGCTTGACTGGGTGGTGCGCTGTTTAGGGCGCACCAAGTTACCAGAACCCACGCGACTAGCGGATCGGCTTGCGTCAAGACGCGACCAAAAGCGGCTTATATAAAACGTAGGAAATGGCGCAACAGGCCAGAGGCTGCTTGAGTATCGGTGATGGCATTAATAAGTGCGTCAGGATTTTCACCTTGATCGCGCAATGCGGCCTTCTGGCGCTCGATATAAGCATGCATGACTGCGGGGGTAAACTCCGGGTGAAACTGAACACTCCACTGACGCGGGCCATAACGCAACGCTTGATGAGCATCGTGGCTGTTATGCGCTAACACGGTGGTGTTAGGGGGCAATTGCATGACGGCTTGCGCATGGGTCAGGTGGGCAGGAAAGTGTGAAGGTAGCATGCTAAAGAGAGGGTCTTGATTGCCCGCTTGGGTAAGCCGTACGTTGCGCGTTCCTGATTCTCTTCCTGCAGGGTGGTAATCGCTAATGCCACCGAAGGCCGATGCCATTAGCTGGTGGCCATAGCACACGCCAAGCATAGGGACATTCTCGTCTAGCGCTTGCACAAGCCAAGGTTTTAGCGCCTCGCTCCACGGCTCCTGTTCGCTCACCATGCTATGGGACCCCGTGAGCATAATGCCTGCGAATGAGGTAGGAGAAGAGGGAACGCCTTGTTTGCGTGCATCCCAAACGCTTAGCGACACGTGTTCTGGCAGTGCAGTCGTCAGTTGATTAATAAAGAGCTGTTCGAAATCACCGTATTGATCGACCACTTCAGGAAAAGCGTCACCGGTTTTGATAATGACTAAAGAGGTCATGGCGTTCCCGTCGTTGTTTGAGATGGATCGTGAAATATGGATCGTGTGAGATGCGTTGTGTCAGAGGAAAGGTTAGCCCAATCAGGGTATTACCCTGTAAGCTGATACGTCTCACCATACACCTTTTTCGCTTTATATTAGGAGCCTTATATGCAAAAGATAACCCGTGCTGGCGAGCCTATGGATGTTGCGGGCACGCTGCCTGCTCCAGGTGATGTTGCTCCTCTGATGACGCTTACCAATACTGATCTGGAGGATGTCACCCTTGACACCTACTCGGGCAAGCGCAAAGTGTTGAATATTATCCCAAGTGTGGATACGCCCACGTGTGCGGTGTCTACACGGCGGTTTAATGAGCTGGCCTCGCAACTGGATAATACCGTTGTGCTGGTCGTGTCTGCTGATCTGCCGTTTGCAGCTAAGCGTTTTTGTGGCGCAGAGGGATTGGATAATGTGGAAACCTTGTCCACCTTCCGCCATCGAGAGTTCCAAGAGGCCTGGGGTGTCGCGCTTGCTAATAGTGCAATGGAAGGATTGTGCGCTCGTGCCGTGGTAGTGCTCGACGCGGATAACCGCGTGTTGCACAGTGAACTGGTGAGTGAGCTGAAAAATGAGCCAAATTACGATGCAGCGCTAGCGTCACTAAAGCGCTAATGTTGAAGCACTGATCAGCGCAATGCGTGCCGGTCTATCGCGCATCTTATCAGCGTCTGTTCTTAGCGTTCATGCTTTGCCGCCGCCACTAGTGCGCTGATTAAGCGCTGTTGGGGGCGGTTAAAGATAAGCCACTCCGGATGCCACTGAACGCCGATTAAAAAGTCATGGTTTGTGGACTCAATTCCCTGCACTAGCCCATCCCGGTCGCGGGCAACAATATTAATGCCGTCACCAGCTTTATTAACCGCCTGATGGTGCAGGCTATTCACGCGACACCACGTGACGCCTAGTAGCTGATAAAGCTTGCTACCTCCGACAATATCTACGGTTTTGCGTGGTAAAACCGTACGCCGTCGCTTAAGCCCTTCATGGGTGGTGTAGATGTCAGGGTCGAGAGTGCCGCCCAAATGGACGTTGATTAGTTGAGCCCCGCGGCAAATTCCCAGCACAGGGGTGTTTTGCGGAATAAAACGGCCGAGTAGATTGAGTTCCAGTTCATCGCGGGCCGGATCCAGCCGTACGTCTAGCTGTACTTCGCCGCCGTAAAGATGTGCTTGAATATCATCGCCACCACCAATAATTAGACCGTCTAAGTACTCAGGCAAGGGGCGTGAAGGAGATAAGCGCAGCGGCTTACCCCCATGGCGCCATACGGCGAACCAGTCAAACCACCAGGCTAGATGACTTTTTTGATCAGAGGTTGTAATCCCAATAAGCGGTCGAGACATGCTGGCAAGTTCTCACTAAGGCAGTGTATTTAGGATGACTTAAATAGGCCAAGCAGCTTCGTTTTACAGCGTCTCCACCAAGGCTGGCTGTGTTCGGCAATATATTCATCGCAGCGCGCACGCAGTACATTACTGTTTGCGGCTAACTTTTCTACCTCGACCCAGCGATTCCATTCCACTACCGACCCCCAGCCAGGATGCGAGAGCTGCGCGTTTGGTAGTCGGTAGTGAAAGGTGGGACGTGGTTTGGTGAGCTGTCCATGCAGCAGTTCATGGGGGTGATCTGGGCGTAGATGGGCAAATAACGGTAACAAATCTAGCTCCCGATTCCGCGTAGGGTTGTAGTGTAGATAGTCATTAATAAACGTATCTAGGTCGGGCTGATAGCCAGAGTCGAGAATTTTTAGCGCGTACTCTTTATGAAATGGGTTCGCGTGTGGCAGTACTTCACGGGTAATGTCGACTTTTATTTCATCACGTAGCCAGCTGGCTAGTAGCAAATAGGCCTGCATCATCGATAAAAGGTAATCAACGTCAAAACGCTCTACTTCAGGATTTAAATGCAGTCCAAATCCATAGAGTAAGCTGGCATCTGTTCCTTTTGCGCCTTTATCACGAAGGGCATCAAATAGTTGGTCTAGTTCGTTTAGCTCATCCCAAGGAATCGGTGGACAGACAATTTCTGTAGGCACTAAGCCAGTGACCATGTCGCCAATCAGTTCGCGGGTCTTTTGATGGAACTCGATTCGCCGCTGATGCTGCTGGCGTGCCCATTCACTATCGCTTTCATGGTGGTCTTCCAGTAGCGTCTTGTCAGGATGGGCATACTGGGTATCTAGCTCGATACCGAACTCCCCCCATCGTGTTGCTTCTACCAGTAGCCGATGGGGACTTACCACGTTAAGCTCACCTCCAAATAGCTCGCGTACCAGTTCAGCGGTATCACGCGGCGGCAGTCCGGCGAATTCAATTTCTACACCGACGCGCCTTGTTTTTCCGTTACTGTTAGTACGGTTAGGAGGAGCTTGCAGCGTCATCTCGGTATCCTTGAGGTGAACGTTTAGGCCACCAGCCTATCATAGTCACGCGTTAAGGCTGAGGGTATTAAATTAAGTAAACGCTAACTAACCGACGGGTCAGGTCGGTCTATTTCCGGGAGTCAAATGTGCGACAGCACTGGATAATTAATATCGTGTTAAGCGTTTTTTTAACGCTGTTCATAAGTCTGGCAACCCAGGCTCAAGCACAAGGTGTTTCTCTGCCTAGCCTGGGCGGCAGCAATAATGCATCAGAAGAGCAGAGCGTTAGTGATGAAAGTTTCCAAAGCTCGCTTAATGATGTGATCTCAATGTTGGAGAACGAAGAGCAGCGTAAAGCGTTGCTGGACTCCCTGCGTGAATTACAGCTCACCACCGATGCAACCCAAGAGGACAAAATCGTCCATCAAGGTTTATTAGGTGCGTTAGCCGATACCCTGTCTGATATTGGTGAGCAGGCTCAGGCTGGTGATTCACCGATTGACGAATGGTCACGACAATTAGTCCAAGGGGCTGCCGATTTACGCGCATTAAATGATGGAGCCGACCAGGGTGAAGCGGTGCGTGCAGTGGCAGACGGTGCCGTTCTTGCGTTTGTTTGGGTGGTGCTGTTGGTCGTTATGATTGCGTTTGGTCGCTTAATCGCCACGCGGCGGGAATGGCCGCTGGACTTACCGCGAGACCCAAAAGCATGGCTACTGGCAATGCACTTTTTACGCCGTATGCTGCCTTGGGCGCTGTCATTCGCGATTACGTTGGGGATTGGGCAGATATTACCTTACAGCCCAGGGCGTACGGTTGTATTGGTTATCGCTTATGTGTGTGTCTGTGGTCGTGCGTTATCGGTAGTGATTGAAACGGTCATCGCGTTTTTCAGCCGAGGCCACCGTTTTACAGCGGTACAGGTGCTGCAACAAAAAGCCTTGCGCGGCCTGTTTGTGATTGGCGCATTAATTGCTTTGGGCGACGCAGTAAATTCCACTCGTTTGGTTGAGTTGTTGGGTAGTGAGCTTTCCAGTTTGGTTTCGGTCCTTGCGAATATGCTGGCGGCGCTGCTTTCGGCGCGCTTCATATTTAAGTTTAAACGACCTGTCCGCCATTTGATCTGTAACCGCCCTTACAAGCAGCGCCGGGATGCTAGCGCCGCCGTTGAAATGATTCGTGCACTGGGCGGCCTCTGGCATATTCCTGCGCTATTGCTGGTAGGCGGCTCATTATTGGCCATCTTTATTACCGTAGGAGATGTGGGTACAGCGCTTGCACGCTCGATTATTTCAGCAAGTTTATTGGTATTGACGTTAGTGGTGACGGGCTTGCTGAGACGTCAATCTGAGCGCTTAGGTAAACGCCGTCATCGTCGCCGTTACAGTCAGTATCGTAAGCGCTTAGAGCGCTTTGGCTTTGTACTTGCTCACCTTTGCGCCTGGATGGTGTTCGCTGAACTGTTTATGCAGGTTTGGGGCGGTTCGCTTTTTGGCCTTGGTCAACAAGCGGTAGCTAGTGCCCGCATTGGTCAAGCGTTGGTAAGCCTAGGGTCAACTATTTTACTGGCTTGGTTGGTATGGATATTTGCTGATACGGCGATTCAGCGGGCGCTAACGTCATCTGCGCGCTCTCGTGGTAGGCGAGTGAATCAAGCTAGGGCGCAAACCATTACGCCGATGATTCGTAATGTGATTTTTGTCACGATCTTGATTATCGCAGTCATTGCCGGGCTAGCAAATCTTGGGGTTAACGTTACGCCACTACTTGCGGGTGCGGGTGTTATCGGCTTGGCGATTGGTTTTGGTGCCCAAACGTTGGTGCAGGATTTAATCACCGGGATCTTTATTCTGATTGAAGATTCACTAGCCGTGGACGATTTCGTTCAGATTAATGGCCACATGGGGACTGTTGAGGGCTTAACGCTACGCACAGTGAAGCTGCGTGATTTGGATGGTGTTGTCCATATCATTACCTTTAGCCGTATTGAGTCGATTCATAACATGTCGCGCCAGTTCGGGATTGCGTTGATGCGGATTCGTATCCCATATGCGATGAAAATTGATGATGCGATTACGCTGATGCAAGAAACAGCGCAAGAGCTTCGCAAAGATCCTATGATGCGCCACTATATTTGGTCACCCTTAGAAATGCAGGGTATCCAAGGGTTTGAGGATGGATGCCCCATTCTGCGAATGCGTTTTCGCACAGCGCCCGAAATGCAGTGGGATGTATCGCGTGCCTTTAATCTTCTATTGAAGCAACGCATGGAAGCGCAGGAGATCGATCTGGGCGTACCACGTCTCAGTGTCAGCATGGAAGCACGCTCGGAAGATAGTAGGCAAGATCGTATGCCCGAAGAGAGCACGAAAACAGAGAGCATGAAAACAGAGAGCACTGGCACCGATTTCACGCTTGACGAGCCGGGTGACCAGAGCGGGGGAGACAAGAGCTTGAGGGGAAAGACCAGCGATGAGGGCGGCGACAATAGCCCCCATAAGCGACCTACGCCACCAAAACCCGCTCCGCGTCCGACAGAAGCAGAAATGCGCCGAGATGACCGAGAGCGGGCCGGATTATCATCCCATACCAAGCCCAAGGCCCAAGGTGAGCCCAAGGGCGAGTCCTATGCCAACGCCAAGGGTGAACAGGGTGATGAGTAACCATGGGCCTTTAAAACGTCTCCAGCGGTTATAAAGCGATACCGCTAGGCTAACGCGGTCAATCAGCTCATCATGGCGTGAGATGGCGTTATCGGGGGGCAGGGAAAAGTCATTGGCTACATTACCTTGCCAATGCGCTCCGTGGGTTAGCCCAAGCCTAGCCCGTAACTGGCCTATATCACTGACCGTTTTGTGGAGCTTGTTGTAAGCGTCGCGATGCTCTGCAACGCCCAGCACGGTTTCAGCATCTTGGCGCAGTGCGCTGTTTGGGCAGTGCGCCACCGCGTTTTCGATGTCTTGATCGCTCGCATCGGGTGTCAGAGCCAGTCGTTGATACAAGTCGCGCATAATGTTCGAGTTGATACTCGCCGTCGGTGTGGGCACTGAGCCCGTTAGTGTTAACACTAATCTGGTTAGGTGTTTTGCATTAAATAGTCATAGGCACTTTTGATCCGCTGAAAGCGCGTTGAGGCCATTGCGACTTGGTGTTCACTCGCCGAATAGAACCGGTCAGGATGGTGCAACTGTGCCATGCGTCGATAGGCGCGGCGTATATCGGCACGGTTCGCGCCAGGCGTCAGCCCTAATACCGCCAGCGCCCTAGTGGTTCTATCAGGGGGCGGTGAGGGGCGTTCTCCCTGTTGTTGTCGATGTTGTTGTCGCTGTTGGCGACGTGTTTCTTCCTGCTGAGTCTGCTCTTGTTGCCAGCGCTGACGCTCTTGCTGTTGGCTGTGTTCTTGTTGCTTGCGGCGCTCTTTTTGCTTGTTTTTTTCTTGCTTGGCCTGCTCCTTTTGGGCCTTTTCTCGGCGGGCTTCGTTTTGTTGGTGCTGTTTATTTTGCCGCTTTTGTTGCTGTTGTTCCGTTTTAGCACGTTGGCCCTGTTCTGCTTTTTCCTGAGCCTCTTTTGCCTTCTGCTCCGCAGCATGTGCATCGCGTGCTTTGCGCGCGTGATAGTCTGGATCATGCACTTGCCAATAAGCGTCTCGACTTGGATCCTCTGCCGGTGGTAGTGGCTTACCCATTAGCTCATGAAAAAGAGTGTTGAACGTGGCAGGCGTGACGTTTAGCAAGTCCGCAAGGAAACCTAGAATATAATGATTATTTAAGGATAAGTCGCCATCGTCGGTAGCAACAGTAATCGCTTGGTGAAGTATGCTTAGACTACGCTCGTTGGAACACTCTTTGCGCACCACCTCAGCCGCAAGCTGAATAGCTTGAAGGTCTTGGCTATGGGCAATACCCATCACTGGCCCAAGTTCGTGCCCGTGGCGAAATTGCGCGGTGACCTGGGCTAGACGGCGTCGCCGCTGGCCTTCGGTCACCTGTTGGCGATGCACAAGCACCCAAGCTAGCAATAGTAGTGTTGCCGTATCCACTTGGCTGCGGCTTTTTAGCAGCAACAGCTCAAAGGGTGAAAAACGGGCAATGGACATTCCCTGGCTCCAAGGCAAAGACGGTGACCGCAGCGGTGTTTAAACAGGCCAGCCTGATAATGATTGGCCATGGTATATCATCGCGTTACGCAATGAAGTAGGAGATTCGTTAGGTGATCAATGTTGAGCGTAAAAACAGCTTTCAGCTGAGGCTCACTCGACGGCTCAAGGAAGAAACGTCGCACACGCTCGATGTTTACCTATTTGTGCCCAAAGAGCTTGGGCTTAGCACCCATGTTATTTCCGAAGAAGCGTTTTATCACGGCGCGATCAACGTTTCACGTACTTACTATAGTGATGAGTACCATTTGCCGCTGGTTCACAGCCGGTTAGCGAGCCGCAATCAGCTAGGCAGCGATTCTTATCGGCTAAGCTTAAGTTTATACGCTTACCAATACGTTGGTGCGTTAGAACGAACGACACAGGCAATGCTGGTTCGGGCTCGAAAACTGCGTCATGCCCCCAGCGATCAGCGCCAAGAGAGTGGTGAGTTCCAAGAACTCGCCGATGCTCTCCGTGATCAACTCTATGAAATGAGCGATTTGAGCGAAGGCATTCTTAAACGGTTGCGTCGCAATTCGCCTACAGATGAGCGGCTCTATAAATACTTTGCCAATATCGATAATTACCTTTCTTGGTTTACTGAGCAGCAGCTGTTGGCATTAGTAGCGCATATGCCTCGTGGTGGAGAATTTAGTGAGATTAAGCGCCGCTTTATCATTGTCTGCCAACGGGAAAGTGATTACCGAAAAGAGCAGGAGTATAACGCTGAGCGGGTAATGGACGACCCTACCCGTATGTCGAATAAAATGCGCTTGTTACGACGACTTATTGAGCATCCAATTACGTTGAAACAGCGCGCCTTAGAGCTTGGCAGCGGCGAACAAAAAGCCGTAAAAGCATTGGCTACAGCAGTAGTAATGACCTTTGTATCACTGGGTGTGCTCCATTTACGCAGCGTGCTGGGTGATGTTACGGCGCTGTTTGTGCTAGCAATGGCACTGCTTTATGCGATGCGGGAAGTGTTTAAAGACGATCTACGCAATACGTTATGGCGCTGGCTTCGACGTGGAAGGCCGAAATGGCGCCGTCAATATATTGACCCCACCCGTAATCAATCGGTCGGACGGCAGTTAGAGTGGTTCGACTATAAACGCTATGCTGCACTGGATGAAGATATTCAACAAATGCGTCGCCGCACAGTCGCTCAACGTGAGGAAGAGGTGCTTCATTACCGTTCCAGCTCACGTATGTCACCCACCCGGTTTTTAAGCGGCTACGAACATACCCGTGAAACGTTGCATATTGACCTTTCCATGCTGACGCGCCTAATGAGCAAAGAGAAGCACTTCATTTACCGTTTGAAAGAAGGGCAGGCTGTTAGAGAGAGTGTTGAAAGGCGCCACCTGTTTAACTTGGTTATTCGTGAAACCGGGAGTGAAGACACAACCTACCTCGCTCGGTGGAAAGTGGTGGTGAGTCGCTCAGGTATTGTTGATGTCGAAAAAGTCGCTGAAGAAAATGTGGCTAAAGCCAACAAATAAACTGCGTTGGATCAATAGATTGCCACTGATGCTAGGCTCGCATAGCGAAATCTCCGGTTGCACACTAGTCTCAAAAGGTGAGCAATATAATTTGCGGCTGTAACCTTGCCGCCTGGAGGATGATACCGTGCAAGCTATCGACATTATGACACCCAACGTGGTGTGTGTAGGCCCTGACGCAAATGTGCGCGATATCGCACAGATGCTACTTGAACATCGCATTAGTGCCGTACCTGTGGTCGATGACGAGCGCAGGGTGTTAGGAATTGTAAGTGAAGGCGATTTGATGCGTCGCGTGAAGGATGAGACGGGTGATAACCGCTCTTGGTGGCTATCCCTTTTCAGTGCTGGCAAAGACGCAGGGGCATATATTAAATCTCATGGTCGCAAGGCGCATGAAATAATGACCCCTAATCCATTAACCGTCGAAGAGAATGCACCGCTGCATACCATTGCTCGCCTATTAGAAAAGCACCATATAAAACGTGTGCCAGTGGTAAGAGATGGAAAGTTAGTGGGTATCGTCAGTCGCGCAAACTTACTACAAGGAATTGCCAACGCGGTTGTTGCGCCGACCCAGTCGCCTGCGGACGATCGTTCTATTCGTGAAGCGATTCTCAAAGAGATCGACAGTAACACCGGCGTACGAACCGAAAGTTTCAGTGTGATTGTCGATGGTGGAGCCGTAGAAATTTGGGGGCTAGTCGAGTCTGCAGAACAGAAGCAAGCGGTGACTGTCGCGGCGGAAAATACACAGGGTGTAAAGAGTGTTGAAAATCACCTTGGTATGATGCCACGCGGTGCAGGCTACTTCTGAGGCGTTTTTTCCTCACTTAGACAGCTCGTCGCTTTGTGCGGCGAGCTTTTTTTGTCAAACAAATGATTGGCGATTGGGTGGTGAGAATGTCAAAAACTTCTTCACGAACTGTAACGTTTGGCAATGTGCAGAATGTCAAAATTTGTTAAACGTAAGGTAAGGGTTGTTCAGTGCTTCTTTCCGAGTTAGTGTCAAATCCGAAAAGCGGTGATGCTATATAAGGCGATAAGAGTTTTCTCTTTTTGGTTCGTGAGCACCCCGTCATTCGTGAATAAATAGACAGTACGTGATTGATGTTTAGCCTGAAAGTTTTTTGGCTATTGCGTCAAACTTTACATTTTTATTTTGAAGCTTGGTTTGATTGTAGAGAGTATATGTAGATTAGTATTGGCTAAGGTAAGGTGCTGTAACGTGTCGTCTATTTAGGCGCTTTCCATAGCTTTTGATACAGAAAAATAAACAATAAGCGTTCTAAAGAAGCGTGGTTTTCTATCATGGTTGTGCGGCTTTCTGTTGTATGAACGTTGCTACGATTTAATTAGCTAGCTAACAACAATCTTGTTGCGTAGTGTCGTAACTGGTGGGTGTTCAGCGGCTTTCTAGCGTATTGTGCCGAACAATACGGACTCACGATGGATGGAACATTTGAAATGGCTTTGACACCCTTACAAAAAGAGACGTTAGCTAATGAGCTAATTGATGTTATGGAACGTTTTCAAAGCCATGTGGAAACCCATAGTGAGAGCTACGAAGCATTTATCATGCAGCCTTCTCCTGATCATATCGTTATTAAAATCCAGCCATCAAAAGATACAGGCTGAGAGCGCTTTTATAGTTTAGTAGAATGATGTTGAAGTTGGTTCTATATGCATCAAGTTGAGTAACGATTGCTTGCTTCAGCATTAACGTAACTTTATAAAAATAATCGGGCAAAAGTTTTGCCCGATTTAGTCACGGTTTATGTAATTAATTACTTTTTAACGCGGTGGCAGTTGCTCGGGCCCGAAGGCGTCAGGCAGTAGTGTTTCCATGGTGTAAGTTTTTAGCACGTCGCCCTGGTGGGAAAGCACCATAATTTGCGTTTCTGGGGTAGCGAATTCACGGATGCGCTGGCGGCAGTCGCCGCAGGGGGTGCACAGGTGCTCACCTGGCCCCATCACGTACACCTTGGCAAGCTCGCGCTGTCCAGCGGTAATCATGGCGGAAATCGCCGAGGCTTCCGCACACAGCCCCTTATAGTGCGCCACTTCCACGTTGGCGCCCGCAAACTGCTGACCATCCGGGCACTCCATTACCGCGGCCACCGGGTGATTAGAGTAGGGCGCATAAGCATTGCCCAAGGTGGTCAGCAGCGTGTCAACCAGTGCCTTATCCGCTTGGCTCATGGCATTATCCTCATAAATGGCGATTAGGCCTTAGCGGCATCGTCGCGCAGTACTGTGTCTAGCGCAATCGTCATCATATCGTTGAAGGTGGTCTGGCGGTCGGCGCTGGAGAGCGAGTCACCTTTCAGAATATGGTCAGATACCGTGCAGATGGTTAGCGCGCGAGCGCCAAACTCTGCCGCCACGCCGTAAAGGCCTGCCGCTTCCATTTCCACACCCACGATGCCGTAGCGCTTGAGCAGTTCAGCCATTTCGGTTTGCGGGTTGTAGAACAGATCCGCTGAGAAGATATTGCCGACTTTTACCGGCACATTCTGCGCCTTGGCAGCTGCTACCGCGTGGCTGGTCAGCTCAAAGTCAGCGATGGCCGAGAAATCGTGGTCGTTAAAGCGCATACGGTTCACTTTGGAATCGGTGCAGGCACCCATGCCAATGACCACGTCACGCACGTTGACGTCGTCGCGCACCGCGCCGCAGGAACCCACACGAATAATCGACTTAACGCCGTAGTCGGTAATCAGTTCTTTGG
This sequence comes from Halomonas qaidamensis, assembly GCF_025917315.1. Taxonomy (NCBI): domain Bacteria; kingdom Pseudomonadati; phylum Pseudomonadota; class Gammaproteobacteria; order Oceanospirillales; family Halomonadaceae; genus Halomonas; species Halomonas qaidamensis. Next base: position 921,052 of record NZ_CP080627.1, read on the forward strand.
CATAAATAGACACTGACGGTATGCCCATGCCGTGGCCCATGACCGAAATTTCACGGCCCTGGTAAGTGCCGGTATAACCGAGCATGCTGCGTACATCGTTGACCTGACGAACATTTTCCAGGTAAGTGTCGGCGATGTACTTGGCGCGTAGCGGGTCGCCGGGCATCAGAACGGTATCCGCGAAATCGCCCATCTCAGCATTGATATGTGGTGTTGCCATAAAACGCTCCTATCTAAAAAATGATTGGCCCGAACAACCCTAGGCGGGGGCGCTGTAAACCCTTCCCTGGGCGCTACTTTCGCCATCTGACCGCCATGGATGGCGGAAATGCCGGAATTGTTGGGAACATTTTCCGGCCTTGGCGAAAGACCCCCGCTACGGGTTGATACTGGCCTTGCACAATAGTGTGTAATGATTTGTCATCGGCCTTTAAGCCGCTTTAGGTAAAAAGCTCTTGCCGTCTTCCATCGCTTCAACGGCGAAGAAGGCGGCTAATGTCTGGCCGATATCGGCAAAGGTGTCGCGCTCGCCTAGCGGGCCGGGGGCAAACCCTGCGCCATGCACCATCACTGGCACATATTCGCGGGTGTGTTCGGTGCCTTCCCAGCTGGGGTCGCAACCGTGGTCGGCGGTGAGTAGCAGCAGGTCGTCATCGTTCAGTGCGGCAAGCAGTTCCGGCAGGCGGGCATCGAAATGCTCAAGCGCGGCGGCGTAGCCCGGCACGTCACGGCGGTGGCCGTACACCGAATCAAAATCAACAAAATTGGTCATGATCATGGTCGGGCGGTCGCTGGATTCTTGAGCGGTGCGTGCTACTTCACTAAGCGTGGCTTCCATCAGCGCATCGTGACCGCTGGCTTTGATCTTATGGGTAATGCCGCAATGGGCGTAGATATCCGCGATCTTGCCAATCGAGACGACCTCACCGCCCGCATCTGCCAGTTTCTGCAGCACGGTGGGGCTGGGTGGCTCGACGCTGTAGTCGCGGCGGTTGCCGGTGCGGGCAAAGCTTTTGCTGTCATCGCCAATAAACGGGCGGGCAATCACGCGGCCAATATTGTAGGGCGCAAGCAGTTCGCGCACGGTTTCGCATAGGGCGTAGAGACGCTCTAAACCAAAGTGTTCCTCATGGGCGGCAATCTGAAACACGGAATCTGCTGAGGTATACACAATCGGCTTGCCGCTTTGGACGTGCTCTTCACCCAGGCGGGCGATGATCTCGGTGCCAGAGGCGTGGCAGTTGCCAATCACACCAGGCAGATCGGCTTGTTGCACGATTTTTTCCAACAGCTCGGCGGGGAAGCTGTTGGTTTTATCGAGAAAATAGCCCCAGTCAAAGCGTACTGGTACGCCAGCAATTTCCCAATGGCCGGAAGGGGTGTCTTTGCCGCTAGAAATCTCTTTGGCGTGGGCGTACGCGCCTTTTAATTGGGTCGGTAGGCTAACGCCTTCAGCCACGCTTCCTGTTGCATCGCGATGGGCGTGGAACAGCCCAAGCGCCGCCATATTCGGCAGTTTCAGAGGACCTGAGCGTTCAGCGGTATCGGCGTCACCGCGGGCGCAGGCGGCCGCGATGTGGCCCAGGGTGTCAGCTCCCTGGTCGCCAAACTTGTCAGCGTCGGGAGCGCTACCAATTCCAAACGAATCAAGGACGACTACAATCGCACGACGCATTAGGCTTCTCCTCGGAAGGTGTCTTGAAGCAGGGTGTCCGCTACGGCAACGTCTTCGCCAAGGATCATGGCGGCACGTAGCTGAGCAGCGGCGCGGTTGGCTGCGTCTTCACTACGGGCGTGGACCATGGCGAGCGGTCGTTGGCTATCGACGCGATCGCCAATCTCGACAATATCGCTAAAACCGACGCTGTGATCGACGCTAGCGTCGTTGCGCAGGCGGCCACCGCCTAGCTCGACGACGCTCATACCGACGGCGCGGGTGTCGATGCGCTGTACGATGCCACTCTGCTCGGGATACACCGGCTGAATGACCGGTGCAGTAGCTAGGTAGCTATCCGAGCGTTCCATAAAGTCGGCGGGGCCGCCCAGCTCGCGCACCATCCGGGCGAAGACTTCCGCGGCCGCACCTGATGTGAGCGCTTTTTCCAGCTTAGTCAGGGCTTCTTCACGGTTAGCGGCCAACTTACCCGCCATCAGCATTTCTACCGCAAGTTCACGAGTAACCTGCATCACACGGCTATCAGAACGTTCGCCGCGCAGCAGGGCTAGGGTCTCGACGATTTCGACCGCGTTGCCAGCGCAGGGGGCCAGCGGCTGGCTCATGTCGGTGAGTAGGGCCGTGGTCGGCGTGCCGGCCTGGGTCGCCACGTTGGCGATGCTCTTGGCAAGCTCGCGGGATTTTTCCGGCGTGGGCATAAAGGCGCCGCTGCCAACCTTAACGTCCATCACTAAGGCGTCTAAACCGGAGGCCAGCTTTTTACCTAGAATAGAGGCGGTAATTAGTGGAATGGATTCCACGGTGGCGGTCACATCACGTACGCCGTAAATGCGTTTATCGGCGGGGGCCAGGTTGCCGGTTTGGCCGATAATCGCTACACCGGTGGATTTCACCACGCTGCTAAAGCGTTCTGGCGCAGGGTAGGGGTCGTAACCGGGGATCGATTCCAGCTTGTCCAGGGTGCCGCCAGTGTGGCCAAGGCCACGACCTGAAATCATCGGCACAAACGCGCCGCAGGCGGCGACCCAGGGGCCGAGTACCAACGACACTAGATCACCAACGCCGCCAGTGGAGTGTTTATCGACAACTGGGCCTGGGAGGTTGAGGGAATCCCACTGCATGACATGGCCGGAGTCTCTGGTCGCTGTGGTCAGTGCAACGACTTCTTCACGGCTCATGCCATTTAAGAACACCGCCATGGTGAAGGCACCAATCTGGGCATCGCTGATGCGATCATCGGCAATACCCTGCACGAAGGCTTTGATCTCTTCCGCTGGAAGCGGCTGTTGATCGCGCTTCAGGCGAATCAGTTCCTGAGGCAGGAGAGCGTGATGGGAAGCGGTAGACGACATTAATAACCTCCTTCAGTCGTGGAGAGTGAGACGCCACTTAACGTATTCAATAAATTACCCAGCAGGCTGGAAGCACCAAACCGGAAGTGTTCAGGCGTTACCCACTGTGGGCCCATAATATTAGTAGCAAGTGCTAGATACTCGGCTGCTTCTTCAGCGGTGCGCACGCCGCCGGCGGCTTTAAAGCCAACATCTTTTCCGCTGGCTTTAATCACGTTGAGCATGATCTCAGCGGCTTCCAGGGTGGCGTTTGTTTCAACCTTACCCGTCGATGTTTTAATAAAGTCTGCGCCACCTTCAATAGCCAGTTCACTGGCACGCTTGATAAGCGCAGGATCTTTGAGTTCGCCCGATTCAATGATGACTTTTAGCTTTGCTTGGCCGGCGCAGGCGGCTTTGCACATTTCGACCAGCTCAAGGCCGGTGGCTTCATCGCCTGCCATTAGCGCGCGGTAGGGAAATACCACATCCACTTCATGGGCACCGGAAGCGACGGCGTCGCGGGTTTCACGGGCGGCGCCCATGATGTCGTCACCACCGTTAGGAAAATTAGTAACCGTGGCAATTTTAACCTGGTCATTGAGCTTATGAGCGGTTAACGCACGCTGCGCGGTAACCACAAATTGGGGATAAACGCATACCGCTGCTGGGTTGCCAAAGGGTGTTTTAACTTGCTGGCAGAGCGCTTCAATCGTGCTATCGGTGTCACTGTCGTTTAGGCTCGTTAGATCCATGAGGGTGAGTGCTTGGCGGGCAGCTTGGGTAAGTTGGGCTTGAGTGTGCTGAGGAGAGGCAGTCGCAGTCATGGAATTCTCACAGATAAATAAAAGACAAAACGGGCACTGCGTAAAAACAGCAGCGCCCGTTGCAAAGGGTCGTACACGCTGCGTTAAGCTGTGGCGCTACTCAACGCAATAAAGAAGCCAGCAATAGAGGCTGACATTAGATTAGAGAGTGTACCGGCTAATACGGCCTTCACGCCAAAACGGGCAATCTCTTTGCGGCGAGTAGGAGCAATACTGCCTAAACCGCCCAGCAAAATGGCAATGGATGACAGGTTGGCAAAACCACATAATGCAAAGGAAAGAATTGCCATGGTGTGCGGTGTCATCATTTGACCTGTGGCGGCTACCACCTGTTCCCCATCAATGTAGGGAGCCAAGTTGATAAAGGCTACAAACTCATTCACCACCAGTTTTTGACCTATAAACGAGCCCGCCAGCGTGGCCTCTTCCCAAGGGACACCAAGTAGAAAGGCAAGCGGTGCAAACAGCCAGCCGAGAATCAGTTCAAGGCTGAGTGATTCAAAGCCAAACCAACCGCCAATGCCACCTAAAATGCCGTTAATAAGGGCAATTAGCGCAATAAACGCGAGCAGCATGGCACCGACGTTGGCGGCAAGTTTCATGCCTGACGTGGCGCCCGCTGCCGCTGCATCCAATACGTTGGCCGGTTTATCTTCCTGCTCTTTAAGCTCTTCTTCTACCCTAGAAACACTGTCGCTATCGGTCGCGTCTTGAGTTTCAGGCATGATCAGCTTGGCAAACAGTAGGCCACCCGGTGCCGCCATAAACGAAGCGGCGACCAAGTATTCCATGGGTATACCCAATGCTGCGTAGCCCGCCAGTACCGAGCCGGCCACCGATGCCAGGCCACCGCACATCACCGCAAACAGCTGAGAAGGTGTCATACGGGCAATAAACGGACGTACTACTAGAGGCGCTTCGGTTTGGCCAACAAAGATGTTTGCCGTGGCAGAAAGCGATTCGGTGCGTGAAGTGCCAAGGGCTTTTTGCAGCGCGCCGCCTAAAATCCGAATAACCCACTGCATGATGCCTACATAATAAAGTACCGCGATGAGTGACGAGAAAAAGATAATCACGGGGAGTACTTTAATAGCGAAAACAAAGCCGACGTTGTCGACATCGGCTAAGCCGCCAAACAGAAAGCCAATACCGTCATTGGCGTAGACCAATACTTGGCTAACGCCGGACGAAATAGCTTGTAAAACTGCTTGGCCAAAGGGCACATACAGCACAAATGCGCCAATACCCGCCTGAATGGCAAAGGCGCCGAGCACGGTGCGTAGCCGAATCGATTTACGGTCGTAAGAGAAGATAAGTGCAATGATTACCAGCGTAACCATACCTACCAGGCTCATGATGAGGGTCATGTGGGTACCTTCCGAGCGTGTGAAGTGGAGCGATTACAGCAAGTTTAGCTTGATGGAGTAAATCATCGCGTTTTGATAAGCGTTCGGGGTACCCAGTTTGTTCTCTGAGTAGCGATACTGCACGCCAGTGGTAATTAAGTCAGAAGGATGCCACCACAAGCTAAGCGCGCCGTTGGTGCCCACACTACCTGCGGTGCCGTTTACGTAGTTTTGTTCCAGGTACTCATTGTCACGACCAAAGGTCTGTTCATGCCAATTGGTAACGCTGAAGTTCTGGTTTAATGCGGTAAAGTCGTAACCTGCTACCCAGCCTGCCATGTAGCCGTTCATGCCGGTATAGCCATCGCTTTGTACCCGTGCGGCACCAATAAACGGTTTGAACCATAGGCCGTTGTCGAACGTCGTGCGGTAGCCGAGGCCGAGAATTTGATCCTGCTCGCGGGCGTTGAAACCATAATCGCGGAAATCGTACAGGTGGGCGTAGATCGATAGCGGGCTGTCGCCTAAATAGATATGCGAGGTGACTTTTCCTGCGGTACGAAAGTTGTCTTTACCACCGCTCGATTCGTCAAACTGGTCATTAGTCGGATTCTCGAAATCGAAGAAGCCGTAAAATTCACCCCAGCTAAAGCCAACGCCGCCTTCGATTTCAACGAAGGTAAAATCGCTTTTTGCTGCATTATTCGCGGTGCGTGCCTCAGTGCCATTCGACCAGTCTAGGTAATTGACTGACACGTTGGCAAACGACCACAGGCGGTCAAGGGGTTGCGGCTGACTATCGCCTGCGAATACCGGGGTTGCCAGTATAGAACTTGCTAGTAAAACGCCAGCGCCAAGCGTGACGAAAGGGGAACGTGAAGGGGTTTGAGCAGTCATGAAAGCCTCAACAAGGTTTGTTATGGGTCGTGTGGGCTGGCGGTGATGTTAAAATTATAACATTGAGTGTTATTTTTTTAACGTTGATTTGCAAGTATTACGACATCAACGCTATGTATATGTGATATGAATCTCACATGGCCGCAAGGCAGTGTATGGCAGTGGAAATATCATGAGGGCTGGCCCAGCATAGGTTTTGAATAGCCGCTAAGCGCTGATAGCAAATAACATCTGAACTTGGGATTAAAGGAGAGGTTTGCCATGAATGACCGAAGCGCTCAGCGTTTGGCAAGGTTGCAAGAAGCGCTTGCCAGTGGGGGAACATTGCATCTACGCGATGCTGCTGAGCTGTGTGGTGTTTCTGAAATGACGATCCGTCGGGACGTTACTACGCAACCTTCGACGATTAGCTTATTGGGCGGTCGGTTAGTCATGGCAAGCTACCCTGGCGTAACGCCGGTGTACGATCTGACTGAACAGCAGGCGAGCCACTATCAAATTAAGCACCGCCTTTGTCAGCGAGTTGCTAGCTTGATTGAAGAGGGCGATACACTTTTTATCGACTGCGGTTCAACGCTAATTCCGTTGCTTAGCCAGCTTAGCCATTTCCGCGAGCTGACTGTGGTGACGTATGCCCTTAACGTGGCAAATGCAGTAGCCGCGTTGCCGAATGTGCGGTTAGTGCTGCTAGGGGGGCTGTTTTATGCTTCGTCGCAATCGTTTGGCAGTGATGGTATGCGTACTGCTATTGAGCGTTTAGGCATTAATAAAGCACTGATCTCTGCGGCGGGGGTAGATTGCGAAAGGGGGGTTAGCTGTTTCCATTTTCACGAAGTGGCGCCAAAACAGGCCGCCATTGCGACTGCTATGCAGCGCCTATTGATTGTCGATGCCAGTAAATTTGGTTTAGTGCGTCCTGCCTATTTTGCCGCGTTATCCGATTTCGACATTGTCGTAACCGACGATGAGCATGCACCTAAATTGCTTGATTGCCTTCCTCGGGCATCACTAAGCGTGACGGTTGCCTAACCTCTTACGATAGCAGCGTTAAATCGTAAGTCGCCGGACTTCTGCTATCTTTAGTGCTAACCGTGATGGCGTTTAGTGAACGGTCAAACAGATGCCCGCCAGTTGGCGGCCATTATTGTTGTATAGCTGCGCTTCAGATGTTGGCTCAGCTGATAACGCATACGCACAAAAACAACAAAGCGGACGAAGGTTGAGACTTGGCATCCTTCGTCTTAATTCTGGCGATACTCGTCCTGGTGGTAGGGGGCTCGTTATGGATCATGCAGCATCCGCATCTCAACATGATGATCGATTAGTTGTGGCGCCCAGCCGTTGGCGCGACCTGCTGGCGCTAACCAAGCCAGGGATCATTGGTGGCAATTTGATCGCAACGCTCGGCGGCTATTTTTTAGCCGCTCATGGAACATTCGATTGGATAACGTTTGCTGCTGTTATGGTGGGCATTGCCCTGGTCATCGCGTCTGGCTGTGCCTGCAATAATGTTATAGACCGCGATATTGATGCGCTAATGGCGCGCACTCGCCATCGCCCTCTGGCTAAAGGACGTGTCTCTATTACCCAAGCGCTAGGTGTGTCGGCGCTGCTTGGGGTAGCGGGTGTGGTGTGTTTGGCTTTGGGTACCAATGGCTTGACGGTGGCATTAGCGGTGATCGGCTGGGGGGTTTACGTAGGGCTGTATAGCCTCTATATGAAACGGCACTCTGAATACGGCACGCTGGTGGGTAGTCTTTCTGGGGCAATGCCGCCGGTCGTGGGTTACTGTGCGGTGACAGGGCAGTTTGATAGCGGTGCTTTCATGCTACTGGTCATCTTTTGTCTGTGGCAGATGCCGCACTCTTATGCGATTGCGATTTTTCGTTATGCGGACTACCGGCGTGCCTCGATCCCTGTTCTACCGGTAGTGCATGGTATTAAACGAGCCAAGCATCATATTCTTGGCTATATCATTGCGTTTATTCCTGCCTCACTGGCACTGGTACTGGCAAGCCAAGCGGGCGCCGGCTACCTGTTCGTGGCCTTGGCAATGGGGGGCTACTGGCTTTACTTAGCATTATGTGGCTTTCGACTGGGTGATGACGTGCGCTGGGCTAAAAAGGTGTTTGGCGTGTCCATCCTGACTATTACCGCCATGAGCCTAGTCATGGTGTTGGAAGCCATGGTGCCGATGTGGGCGTGATACTTCGCCGCTCATTGAACGATAAATTCTGACGCTGAACCTAAAACGCCCCGAACAGCTCATTATCTGTTCGGGGCGTTTTAGTAGTGCGTACAAAGAGTGGCTAGTGGCCTAGCTTTCCCGCTGGCTCGCCTGAATCGCGGTGAGTGCAATGGTGTAAACGATATCGTCGACCATGGCACCGCGGGAAAGATCGTTAACCGGCTTGTTCAAGCCTTGCAGCATCGGGCCTACACTGACCACACGAGCGCTACGCTGTACGGCTTTATAAGTGGTGTTACCTGTGTTCAGGTCGGGGAAAACAAACACCGTTGCTTTGCCCGCAACAGGGGAGTCTGGGGCTTTTTGCTTGCCAACACTCTCAATAGCGGCTGCATCGTATTGCAAAGGACCGTCGATCGCGAGATGTGGAGCGCGCTCTTTGGCAATGCGGGTAGCTTCGCGCACTTTATCAACATCGGCACCTGTGCCGGAATCACCGGTGGAGTAGCTGATCATGGCGACACGCGGTTCAATACCAAACGCTTCTGCCGAACGAGCGCTTTGAATAGCGATTTCTGCCAGTGTTTCTGCGTCTGGATCAGGATTAACCGCGCAATCTCCGTAGACCACAACTTGTTCCGGCAATAACATAAAGAAGATCGATGATACTTGATTATATTCCGGTGCAGTTTTGATCAACTGGAAGGCTGGGCGCACGGTATTGGCAGTGGTGTGTACCGCACCGGATACAAGGCCATCGACTTCATCTAACTGCAGCATCATGGTGCCAAGTACCACGTTGTCCTGCAGCTGACCTTCAGCAGTGAGTTCATTTAGCTTGCCGCGCCGGCGTTCGACCATAGGGCTAATATATTTTGCTCGGGTACTTTCAGGGTCGATAATAGTTAGCGTATCTGGCAGCGTCAGGCCGCGATGACGGGCAACGTTTTCAATATCGTCGCGCTTGCCGAGCAGCACGCAGTCGGCAATACCACGGCGCTGACACACAATCGCGGCTTCAATGGTGCGTGGCTCATCGCCTTCAGGCAACACAATGCGCTTCTTGGCCTGCTGGGCAAGCTTAACGAGCTGGTGACGAAACGCTGACGGCGACAGGCGGTGAATGTAGCCACGGCTGAGCTTCGCTTTTAGCCACTCTAAATCCATGTGGGCAGCCACATAACGTGCCACCTGTTCGGCACGCTCGAAATCATCCATAGGGATTTCGCGGCTGAGTTGGCTGAGGTTCTGGGCAGTGGTTAGGCTGTCAGTCTCTACTACCAGAACCGGAAGGCCGGTTTTAAGCGCCGGGCGGCACATTTCAATCATGTTGTCGTTAGGCAGGAAGCCATTAGTTAACAGTACGCCTGCTAGCTGGGTGCCGTTCATGGTGGCCAGCGCGGATGCTAGTATCACATCATCACGGTCACCAGAGGCGACGACCAAGCTGCCCGGTTTGAAAATATGCAGTGCGTTGGCGGCACTGCGCGCGCACAGGCTGGTAGAAAGCACGCGGCGGCTAATGGCTTCCCCTTCATTGAGCATGGTGGCATTCAGCGCCCGCGCAACATCTAAAGTGCGCGGTGCGCTCAGGGTATTGCTGTAAGGCACCACGCCAATCAGATGAAAACTGTCGGTTGCTAGCGCTGGTGAATAGCGGCGCAGTTCATTGAGTATTGGCTCTTCAAGGTGGGGTTTAATTGTGCCAGGTGCTGCAGAAAGATCGTCTTCCTGCCCATAGGGCAGGTTTTTCATGCGCATTAAAATGCCGCCCAGCGTGCGACTGGAACTAACACCGCCAAAGCTTCTGGCATGCATATCCAGCTCTTCGGCAAGCTGTTGCGGTTCGTTTAAATCACCAGTACCGACCAGGATGATACGTGCATTCAGGGCGTCGGCGAGTTGGGCATTGGTTTGGGTCGCATAGGTGGTGTGTTGGGTAGGAACAACGCCCTCCACCACGACTAAGTCTAAGGCGCTGCCGTCTCGGTAGGCCTGTTGGGTGACCTGCTCAAAGAGCTCAACGACGTTTTCCATCAGCTCATCGGTTTGATCATCGCGTAGTAAACGTTCAAGCCGTGCCTGGGAAATAGGTGAGGGCGGGCGTTGATTCAGCGTACGCGACACCAGCGCCGTTGAACGGTCCAGTCCTGGGCCGTTTAGCTCATTTTGCATAAATGGCTTTAAAAAGCCGGCTTTCAGGCCGATGGTATCCAGCGCTTGAATTAACCCTAGGCAAGCGGAGGTTAACCCAGCTCCCATGCTAGTAGGCACCAGTAAGATAGCCTGGGGCTGCTCGGTAGCGTTGTTCATTCAGAGGTCTCCACGCAGTGGCGGGTTTCCATGGCGATACGTCCCTCTTCATCAGTGGGAATGACCCATACTTCGGGACCATGGTGATCGGCGTTATCCACCTTGCCTTCTTTGCCGCGAATGGTGGCTTCGTTAGCCACATCATCGACACTGAAACGAAAGTGAGGTAATAGTGCCAATACGTTACGACGAACGGTGGGTGAGTTTTCACCAATGCCGCCGGTAAAAATAATGCCATCGAGTTGTGGCAGGGCACAGGAGAGGGCCGCTAGCGATTTAGCAATCCGATAGCAAAATACGTCTAGCGCGAGTTTGGCACCTTTATGACCAGCCAGCGCTTGGTCTTCGACCTCACGCATATCATTGGTCAGGCCGGAAAGGCCTAATAAGCCACTTTGCTTGTTAAGTACGTTGTCAATCTCATCCAGTGACCAATTTAGTTGGCGGTGAAGATGAGCATGCAAGCCAGGGTCGACATCGCCGCTGCGGGTTCCCATCACTAAGCCTTCCAGCGGCGTAAGCCCCATGCTGGTATCCAGGCTTTGGTTATTCCAGATGGCGCTAGTAGAACAGCCATTACCTAGGTGAGCGGTCAGCCAGCCGCCTGCACCGCGGTTGCTTAATGTGGCGGCACGCTGGCTGACATATGCATGGCTAGTGCCATGAAATCCGTAGCGACGGATTCCGTATTCGGTATACAACGCTTCAGGTAGTGCGTAGCGGTAGGCCCGTGGGGGCAGTGTTTGGTGAAAAGCAGTATCAAACACGGCTACCTGAGGCAGGTCAGGAAACACATCTTGGGTAGCGGCAATGCCCGCTAAGTTAGCCGGGTTATGCAGTGGCGCAAGCGCTGCAGTGGCTTCAATTGCATCAATAACATGATCGTCAATCATTGCCGCCTGGGTAAAGTGCTCGCCGCCGTGAACAATACGGTGCCCAACTGCACCGGGTACTCGACCTTCTAGTCGCTCAAGAATGGCCTTCAGCGCTTCAGCGTGATCAGCATTGGGTAGTGTCTGAGTGAAGCGTTTACCTGAGCTAGTATTGCCCTTTAAACAGGCTTCGCTACTGCCTAGTCGCTCTGCTAAACCCGCTAACCGTGATGCATTAGGGTCTGAATCAATCAACGCATATTTAATAGAAGATGAGCCGCAGTTAATGACCAGCACCGATGTGTTCATAACAACCTTTATAAAGTAGTTAGCATAAAATTGGGGTAGACCTTAGTTTAGCATGCTGCGTTGCATGATATTAGCGGGCTATTGGGTTAGCCTTAACCTTAAAATGTCGGCACTCTGACGACATACCCACTGAAAATGAGCCGTTTTTTTCTTATGTCTTCTTCGCCGTTACCCGTGCTGCTGCCGCGTCACTTAGCCATTCTTTTGATGATGTCAGTAGCGACGATGTTTGCTGCCAACCACGTTTCCGCGCGGTTAGCGTTTGATAACGGCACTGGCTTGCTGCTTGCGGTATTAATGCGCTCAGGCGTGGCGTGTTTGATTTTGCTGACGTTGGTACTAGTTCAGAAGAAGCGACTCTGGCTACCTCCCAGCACCTGGCCATGGCAATTAGCGGTAGGGCTGCTTATTGCTATTCAAAGCGTGAGTCTTTATTCAGCGGTTGCACGCTTGCCGGTGGTTATTGCGCTCCTGCTGGTCAATACCTTTCCTATTCAACTAGCGCTGTTAAGTTGGGCACTAGGCGGGTCTCGGCCTTCACTGCGTAGCTGTCTGATTATGGGCACGATCTTAATTGGGCTGTTAGTGGTGCTCGATATACCGAGTTGGTTTGCGGATGCTAATGCCATGGGGCCTGAATGGTTAGCCGGTATTGGATTTGGGTTAACTGCCGCTTTTGCGTTTGCTTGTGCGCTCTGGGTTACTGAGCATCGACTGGCAGGGGTTGGCAGCACGTTCCGTAGCTTGTTGACCATGCAAACGGTATTTATTGTCATGATTGTTGGCGGGTTGCTGGGCGCAGTGCCTGGGGGAATGAGCTTGCCGGATAACAGCGCAGGCTGGACAGGACTAGCCTTATTGGCTTTGCTCTATGGCAGTGCTTTTTCCCTACTATTTATTTTTGTGCCTCGCCTGGATATGGCGCGCAATGCCCCGGTGATGAACTTCGAGCCAGTAGCGTCTTTATTACTTGGTTATATCGTTCTAGGACAGATGCTTAGCCCAAGCCAACTGGTTGGCGGGGCAGTGGTGGTTGGTGGCATTGTTGTGCTCAGCCTTTCTAAAGGTCGTTAAGCTGGAGCGGAAAAAGGAAATTAAATGCAAGTTGAGCTGTTAAATTGCGTTCTCGATAGGGTTGAGCCACAATTAAAAAGTGTAAGGAAACGCTGTTTTTTAACTGAGGTTTAACTTATGAAGATGACCGTATTATCACTTACCTCCGCCGCGCTTTTCGTTGGTGCGAGTACTTTCGCGGCATCGGCTCAAGCGCAACAGCCCTTCCAGTACCCACAAGGATATGTGGGCGGTGATGCCATGTTTTGGAGCCTGAACCCAGAAAGAGGCTCTTCCCGCGATGACGTTGGCTTACGTCTCCGCGGTGGGGCACAGTTCAATGACTATTTTGCCCTGGAAGCGCATTTAGGGTCTGGCGGTTCTGATGGCGGCGCTGAGCTAGATCATGTCGCCGGTGCCTATGCGAAAGGTATTGTACCCATTGCACCTGAAGTGCGTTTATACGGCTTAGCGGGCTTCACTGAGGTAGATATTAACAACGACCGTGAAACCGGTTTCTCCTACGGTGCAGGCGCGGAAATGGATATCGCCCCGAATGTCTCTGTAGGTGCGGACTATATGCGTTACTTGGATAAATCTGCCTATGATTTCGATGCTGCCAGCGTGGGTCTAAAGTACCGTTTTTAAGACTGTCACTTTAAAACAGTAACCATGCGCTGATCGAGGTGTATCGTTACAAAGATTACCTAGTACGGGCGTATCTATTCAGGCATCACCATGTAGCCCCTATCACGTAGTTAAGTGGTAGGGGCTTTTTGGTGGGTTCTCGATGTTGAGAGAGGAGCATTGATTAGTTTGGTAGATATTGGTTTTCCCCTTGACTAAGGCTGTGAAAAAGGCTGAGAGCAAAATTAGCCCGTATTTCTGAGGATGAGCATATTTTTGCAGAGTTTGGGCCAAATGCTGCGTTTGCGAAGCTGATAGTGTTGAAAATTAATAACTATTACAGGTAGCCAGCGAACAACCTCATAACGCTCTACAAAGGGAAACTACCATGTATAAAATTAGTAAAATCGCCTTGGCAGTAGGACTAAGTGTCGGCCTTGCAACTGCTGCAAGTGCCGCTGAAATCGAGTGGCGTATGGCAACACCGTGGAGCGGTGGCCCGTGGCTTGAGCGTGATGCACAGATGTTTGCAGATCGCGTTAATGAGTTGACTAACGGAAAAATCGCTATCGAGGTCTATCCTGGCGGCACGCTGGGCAGCGCACTGCGAGTTACCAACAGTGTTAAATCGGGGGTTGCCCAGGTAAGTCATAACTACATTAACTATGATTATGGCACTGACCCAACCACCGCTCTATTGGCAGGTCACTCAAGCGGCCTAACGCCTGAAGAGTTTATGCTATGGATGTACGAGGGTGGTGGTGCAGATCTTTACGAAGAGTATCGTCGTGAAGTGTTCGATGTTGTAGCGTTCCCGTGTGCCATCCTCGGCACCGAAATTTTCCTCCACTCTAATAAGCCTGTCAGGACGCTTGAAGATTTCCAGGGGCTGCGACTGCGGACTTCTGGCGCATGGGCAGAAATTGCTTCTCGCCTAGGGGCTTCTACGGTAGTTATGGCAGGTAGTGATATCTACAGCGCCCTGGAACGTGGCGTTATTGATGCTGCCGAGTGGGGAAGTCCTGAAATGAACCGTCCAACAGGCTTCCAAGAAGTTGCGCAATACGTTATTACGCCTGGTGTACACCAGTCGGGTGGCTTTCTTGAGTGCCAAGTCAATAGTGATACATGGGAAGAGCTGAGCGAAGAAGATCAGCGTATGCTGCGTCTTGCAGGTAAGTTATCGGTGTTTGATACGTGGCTAGCTAGCTCGTTTGCTGACTTAGAAGCTTATCAAGAACTCGTGGACGGTCCTAACGAGATAGTAGAATTGGATCAATCCTTCATCGACGCCATTTATGAAGAAACGACTAAGTGGGAAGATGAATACGCCGCTGAAAACGAGTGGTTTGCCCGTGTTCTTGAATCTCAGCGCTCCTTTAAAAATGATATGAATAGCTGGTCGGAATATCGTCTACCGATTGGTGTTATGGGTCGCTAACAGCGATTAGGTAAATGATCAGAGAGGCCTTAGTGGGCCTCTCTTTTGTTGGCGTCTGCTGCCTGTCCCCCTTATACGCTGAGATTCCGTCATGAAACTAATCCGATCCATAGAGGCGCTGACCCGCTTTGCTGGCTGGTTGGGCGCTCTTCTTGTACTTCCTTTAATTGGCGCATTAATCATTGAAGTGCTCAGCCGTTACGTTGCCGGCCGCCCTACGTTATGGGCTTTTGAAGTCAGCTATATGGTAATGGGAGCAATGTTTATGCTGGGGATGGCCAATGCGTTGCGTATCGGCCAACACGTCAGCGTGGACATTGTGTCTTTACAGCTGAGCGAAAAGGCCAATGCCGCTATACGGGCAATTGGCTATGTGTTGTTCCTGCCGGTGTTAGTGTGGCTGGTATGGGAGCTTTCCAAGTACGCTCTCTCTGCGTTTGAAACCAACGAACGCTCGGGACGCTCAGCCTGGAACCCAGTCGTATGGCCGATTTTTACGGTATGGTTTGTTGGCTTTGCGCTACTAGCCCTTCAGGTAATTGCCGAGTTGTTGAAATCAGTGTGTTTGATAACTGGTAAACATCACGTTAAGGAGCTAGCCGAATGAGTAGCTATCTTGCGTTGCTGATGTTTCCTGCTTTGATGACACTAATTATTGCTGGTTTTCCCATTGCCTTCTCAATGATTCTGGTAGCAACCGGATTTGGTATTATTCAGTTTGGCGATGTGGCGGCTTATCAGCTGTTGACCAAAATTGAAGACACGGCATCTAACTCCATTCTTGCGGCAGTACCGCTGTTTATTTTTATGGGCGCCATGCTTGAGCGTTCAGGCATTGCCGAGCGCTTGTTCGAAGCAATTCACATGTGGACGCGTCGTTTACCCGGTGGGCTAGGCATCGGTGCGATTATTTTAGGAACATTGTTTGCTGCTTCCAGCGGTGTTGTGGGGGCGACAGAAGCGGTGATTGGCATGCTGGCTATTCCGGTGATGCTTAAGCATCACTACAGTAAAAGTCTGATGTCAGGCACCATCTGTGCCAGTGGGTCATTAGGTACTGCGATACCGCCTTCTATTACCGTAGTGGTTCTTGGTCCTGTCGCTGGGGTCTCGGTTGGATCGCTGTTTAGCGGTTTGCTAATACCCGGTTTCTTAATGGCAGTCATGTTCCTGGTCTACATCATTGGGATTGCTTATCTTAAACCTGAGATGGCACCACGCATTGAAGAGCAGACGCCGGATATTGCGCTAGGTGAAAAGATACGTATTACGCTAGTCGCGTTGGTGCCTACCATGCTGCTGATTTTTACTGTGCTTGGCACCATTCTTATGGGCTTGGCTACACCAACAGAGGCTGCAGCATGTGGTGCTTTGGGTGCGATCATTTTGGCCGCTGCATACCGTAACTTAAAGGTAACGGTACTTTGGGCATCGGCCGTGAAGACCGTCAATATTTCAGCCATGATTCTGCTCATTGTGATGGGGGGGAGTATGTTCGCTGGGGTATTTTTTGCCTCAGGAGGAATGGCGACGGTGCAAGCCTTACTAATGGACACAGGCTTGAGCCCTTGGATGATTCTAGGCCTTATTCTGCTGATCGCTTTTATCGCAGGTTTTGTACTGGATTTGATCTCCGTGGTACTTATCATTATCCCTGTGGCAATGCCCATTGTAAGAATGCTGGGCTTCGATGAAATCTGGTTCTGTGTCGCCTTCTTAGTGGTACTGCAAACCAGTTATCTGACGCCTCCTTTGGCACCTGCTATTTTCTACCTCCGGGCAATTACTCCTCCTGAAGTAACGCTGAAGCATATGTACAAAGGGGTTGTACCCTTTATTTTAGCGCAGCTTGTAGTATTAGCCTTGGTATTAGCGTTTCCAGAAATTGCGCTATGGTTACCGGATGTAATGGGTGGTCCTTCCTGGCGCTAGTTGAACGTAAGTAACCCCCCTTTCTGTTGGCCGCCCTTAAAAAGGCGGCTTTTTTTGGCTCCATCTAGAAGAAAAGAAATTTTTTAGCATGCTGTGGTAAGTCGTTAGTCGTGGGAAAAATGTCAGAGCTAGAGTATGTTGCCTGTCATGCCTCTACCCCTTGAATATTTTGCGCCAGCACCTGTGGGTAGCAAAGGCAGGTTCGCTAACCTTAATTTAGCTAATTCACGAATGAAAATTTAACGAAAGTAATTGAGGTAACGTTACTAACAAGGGCTACGCTAATAAAGGAGCCGCGACGCGATACACAAATTCATTTAGCGTGCGGTGTCTTCTCCACTAACGGATTAGAGGTGTAAGTCATGGAAAATGGCAAAGAAGATAAAATGAAAGGCTCGGCTAATAAAGCTGCTGGCAATGTTAAGGAAGCAGTAGGAAAGGCGACGGGAAGCGAAAAAACCGAAGCCAAGGGCAAGGTTCAGCAAGCAGAAGGCGAGCTTCAAAAAGGCAAAGGTGATGCCAAGGAAAAGGCTAAGAAATAACGTCTAACCAAGTTACCCCACTACCAACAGAGGCCAATGGCCTCTGTTGGTTTTTAGGTAACCACTGCTTTAAGAGGCTACTCAGTAGTGGCCAAGAAGTTTCCACCATAAGCCACCGACGACTACCCAAATGAGCAGATTGACCACGCTCATAATAAAACCAGCTTTCCACCACTCTCCCAGCGTCAGGTAGCCTGAGCCAAAGATCACAGGCGAAGTGCCGGTGGCGTAATGGGTTAATGTCATCATGATGGAAGACGTAGCCGCCATAATCAGCACAAAAGGCATGGGTGGAGCACCGAGGCTTAAGCCAACGGTGAGAAATGCCGCCATCATTGCGGTGATATGTGCGGTAGTGCTGGCAAAAAAGTAGTGGGTATAAAGGAACGTTAGCACCAGCAGTGCAGAGGCACCTGCCCAGCCAATTCCCATCATGGTAATCCAGTCCTGCATATTTGCAGAAAACCAAGTAATGAGGCCTGTTTCGTTAAGCTGGCTGGCCATCATGATAAGTGCGCCAAACCACAACAGCGTATCCCAGGCATTTTTCTCTTTTAGCACATCCTCCCAGGTTAATACCCCGGTCAGCAGCAGCATGGAAAGGCCAATAAACGCAGACGTTGTAGTATTAAGTGTTACTGCATCCCCCAAGAAAATCGCTGGGATATCCGCCCAAAGTAACAGCAGCACGAAGAAAACGAACAGCATGATGCCCTCATTTCGACTCAGCTTACCCAGCTCGGTTAGCTTGTCCTTTGCTAATTGCGTGGCATTCGGCGTTTCTTTAATTTCAGGCGGATAAAGCAAGTACAGAATGTACGGCATCGCCAGGATGGCGACCAAGCCCGGGAGCAGCATGGCGATCGCCCAGGTTAGCCAGCTCAGCTGTATTTCGGCTCCGGTAGCGGATGAGATAAGTTGAACAGTCAATGGATTCGGAGCGGTGGCAGTGATGAACATAGCCGAGGTGATCGGATTGCTATGGTAATTCACCAGTGCTAAATATTTGCCGATTTTGCCCGAGGTATTGTCTTCAGGATGTGAATCAAAACTATGGGCAATCGAGCGCATAATAGGGTGAATAATACCGCCGCCCCGGGCTGTATTGCTTGGGGTAACGGGCGCAATAGACAGCTCTGAAAAGGCGAGGCCATAACCAATCCCCAACGTGCGTTTGCCGAAAATAGAGATGAAATAGTAGCCAATGCGCGCGCCTAAACCGGTTTTGATCAACCCTCGTGAAATCATAATCGCAATCGCAATTAACCAGATAAGCGGGTTGGCATAACTGCTTAAGGCGACATTAATGGCTTCGCCTGGTGTATCGCCGGTAACACCGCTTGCCGCGACAATAGAAATTGCAATCACAGATATCGCGCCAATCGGCATGGCCTTGCCAATAATCGCGGCAATGGTGCCGACAAAAATTGCCAACATGAGCCAAGCATTTGGCGTTAACCCTTCAGGCAAAGGAATCACCAGCCAAATAAAGAGGGTGATCGCCACAGCGATTGCGGTCGACCAGGGTTTGAAAGGAAGAGTTGGCATCATAGAAGTCCATATCAATGAAATAAGTATAAGTGACACGTCCACCAGCAGTAAGAGAAGAGGACGCCTAGTCTCTACTTTAGTCTATTCCAAGCAGGTGCAAGACGATTTGCCCTACGTCAAAGATGGGTCAATGGATGTTTTCCCTAAAAGGGATTATGTGCCTGACTAGTAGCATATTCTTTAAATAGATTAATTTATATTAAACCGTTATTAATTGTCTTTTGGCACTACAAGGGGCCGCTTACACGGATGTCAGCGCCTATCCACTGGATGTGCTAGGAGCAGAAACGGAAGGCATGATCGGTTACATGATTGAGCAGGAGCTTGGCAATCTGCTGTCGGTTGAGGTTCCGTTGGCTACTTTATTAACACAGGTGGAAGTTGACCTTGATGACCCTGCGTTTCAGCACCCCAGCAAGCCGATAGGCCCGGTTTATACAGAGGATGAAGCCGAGCGCCTGGCTAAGGAAAAAGGCACTATCGTCATTTGTGCTGGCGGGGGAGGGAACCCTACTGCTTACGACGAAAATAATAAGCTCCATGGCGTAGAGGCGGTGATCGATAAGGATCTCTGTTCAGCTCTTCTCGCTGAGCAATTGCAGGCTGATTTGCTGATCATTGCGACGGATGTAGATGCCGCTTATGTCGACTGGAAAGGGCCAAACCAGAAGGCGATCGCCAGTGCTCATCCGGATGTACTAGATGATATGCAGTTTGCGGCGGGTTCCATGGGGCCAAAAATAGAAGCGGCATGCCGCTACAGCAGAAATACCGGAAAAGAAGCGGTTATTGGTGCATTGGCGGATATCGAAGAAATTCTTCAGGGAATAGCAGGCACCCGCGGTAGCACCAGCCTACAAGACATTAATTTTTATTAGGTGCTGTTGCTGAGAAGCTTTATTAAGGAGCCTCGCATTAGCTTTTTTTAAAGGCGCTCTTGTCATGGCTTTTTATTACAAACAATAAGCTGCTCACCTAGAAGCCTAAAACTTGATATGACGCAGTTTTAGTGGCCATCAGCTAGCGCTTAATAGCCTACGCTTAATGGTGAAGTGCCATGACTACCCTCTGTGAGGAATTGTCCTATGCCTACCATGATGAAAGCGGCTATTTTTGTTGAGCCTGGCCGGATTGAAATTGACGATAAACCCATTCCCGAGATTGGCCCCAATGATGCGCTGATGCGTGTGACCACCACGACGATTTGCGGCACCGACGTGCACATTCTAAAAGGCGAATACCCCGTTGAGCGCGGCTTAACCATCGGCCATGAGCCGGTGGGGGTAATTGAAAAGCTGGGTGCCAACGTGAAGGGGTACCAAGAGGGCCAGCGGGTTATCGCCGGGGCGATTTGCCCCAGTTTTACCTCCTATGCTTGCCAGGATGATTGCTGCTCGCAGGATGGCGGCCACCACAGCCATGGGTATAAGCCGATGGGTGGCTGGCGCTTTGGTAACACCATCGACGGTGCCCAGGCGGAATACCTATTGGTGCCGGATGCCCAGGCCAACCTTTCTCCCGTGCCAGATGGCCTAACCGACGAACAAGTGCTGATGTGCCCTGACATCATGTCGACCGGCTTTGCGGGTGCCGAAAAAGCAGGTATCAAAATTGGCGATACCGTGGTGGTGTTCGCCCAAGGCCCAATTGGGCTATGTGCGACAGCAGGCGCGCGGTTACGCGGGGCGGGGATGATTATCGCGGTAGATGGTGTCGATGAGCGGTTGGCAATGGCCAAGCAAATGGGCGCTGACGTGGCACTGGATTTTCGTAAGGTGGATGTCGTTGAAGAAATTCTTAAACTCACCGGTGGACGCGGTGTGGATTCGGCGATTGAGGCACTCGGCCTGCAGCAAACCTTTGAATCTGCCTTGCGGGTGTTAAAGCCTGGCGGCACGCTATCGAGCTTAGGCGTTTACTCTGAAGACTTGACGATTCCGCTGGGTGCTTTCTGTGCTGGGCTTGGAGACCACAAGATCATTACGTCACTTTGCCCTGGCGGCAAAGAGCGCATGCGCAGGTTGATGAGCATTATTGCCGCCGGGCGGATAGATCTTGGCCCGATGGTTACCCACCGCTACGCTCTGGAGAATATTGTCGAGGCTTACGATCTATTTTCTCACCAGCGCGACGGCGTGTTGAAAGTGGCTCTTGAGGTCTCATAGTGCTCAAGTAAGCTCAAGAGCCACCCACCTAGCAGCGGGATTATCTAGGGATTGCTGTTTTAAACCTCCTGATACAGCTCGCTGCCTTCACGGCGGAACTTCTCCGCTTGCTCCTGCATACCACGCTTGACGGCTTCGGAATCGCTTTCGGCGGCATTTTCCGGTGCGCGGTCGCGATAAGTATCGCGTACTTCCTGGCTGATCTTCATCGAGCAGAACTTCGGCCCACACATGGAACAGAAGTGCGCCACTTTGGCAGAGTCCTTCGGCAGGGTTTCGTCGTGGTATTCGCGAGCGGTGTCTGGGTCTAGCCCCAGGTTGAACTGGTCTTCCCAGCGGAATTCAAAACGTGCTTTGGAAAGCGCGTTATCGCGACGCTGTGCTGCCGGGTGGCCCTTGGCCAAGTCCGCTGCGTGGGCCGCAATCTTATAGGTGATGATGCCGGTTTTGACGTCATCTTTATTCGGCAGGCCCAAGTGCTCTTTCGGCGTCACATAGCAGAGCATTGCACAGCCAAACCAGCCAATCATGGCCGCACCGATGCCCGAGGTAATGTGGTCGTAGCCGGGAGCGATATCGGTGGTCAGTGGGCCAAGCGTATAGAAAGGCGCCTCATGGCACGCCTCTAGCTGCTTATCCATGTTCTCTTTAATCAAGTGCATGGGCACATGACCAGGGCCTTCGATCATCACCTGAACATCATGTTTCCAAGCGATCTTGGTTAGTTCGCCCAGGGTCTCGAGTTCGGCGAACTGCGCTTCGTCGTTGGCATCGGCGACTGAGCCGGGGCGCAGGCCATCGCCCAACGAAAACGCTACGTCGTACTGCTTACAGATCTCACAGATCTCTTCAAAGTGGGTATACAGGAAGCTTTCCTGGTGATGGTACAAGCACCATTTAGCCATAATGGAACCGCCACGGCTGACAATGCCAGTCACCCTGTTAGCAGTCATTGGCACATAGCGCAGCAGCACGCCCGCGTGAATGGTGAAGTAATCCACCCCCTGTTCCGCCTGCTCAATCAAGGTGTCGCGGAACACTTCCCAGGTTAGGTCCTCAGCCACGCCGTTGACCTTCTCAAGCGCCTGATAGATCGGCACGGTACCAATCGGCACCGGCGAGTTGCGGATGATCCACTCACGTGTTTCGTGGATATTCTGGCCGGTGGAAAGATCCATAATGGTGTCCGATCCCCAGCGGATACCCCAGGTCATTTTGTCGACTTCTTCTTCAATCGACGAGGTAACGGCCGAGTTACCCAGGTTGCCGTTAATCTTCACCAGGAAGTTGCGGCCAATAATCATCGGCTCGGATTCTGGGTGGTTGATATTGTTGGGGATGATTGCGCGCCCACGGGCGACTTCGTCGCGCACAAATTCCGGCGTGATCTCTTCCGGCAATTTTGCACCAAAGCTCTGGCCAGGGTGCTGGTGGCCAAGAATACGCTCCACTTCAGCGGTGCCTAACGTTTGGCGGCGCTGGTTCTCGCGAATGGCAATAAATTCCATTTCAGGGGTAATAATGCCCTGGCGCGCATAGTGCAGTTGGGTGACATTCTTGCCTGGTTTTGCCCGGCGTGGGGTGCGAGTTAAATCAAAACGCAACTGGGCAAGTGTCGGGTCGTTAGCGCGGCGGTTGCCGTACTCACTGGTGGGGCCGTCAAGGAACTCGGTATCGTCGCGCTCTTCAATCCAGGCGCGGCGCAGGGCGGGTAAGCCTTTGCGTAAATCATTGTTGGCGGCTGGGTCGGTGTAAGGGCCAGAGGTGTCGTACACCAGCAGCGGCGGGTTCTCTTCATCAATGCTGCTGGTTTTAGTCGGCGATAGGGTGATTTCCCGAAACGGCACGCGGATATCGGGTCGTGAGCCTTCAACGTACACCTTGCGCGAGGCGGGTAGCGGCTGAATGGCAGCGGCATCGACCTGGGCGGTTTCCGCTAAAAAGTGGCTGGTTTTACTTTTTGAGGCCTTAGTTTTTAACGTTTTAGTGTTTAAAGTCTTCGTCATGACGGTCGTCTTCCTTCAGTGTTGATTGTGGTTGTTGTATTGACTTAATGAGCGAGGCTCTGGCCTTCAAGATCGGCGTCTATCAGGTGCAGGCCCATCTGCCAGAAGTCGATTTCTAGACGCGTGGCATCGCGGAAGATCTTGCTCAGTTCGGCAAAGCGGGCAGGGGTAACATCAGCAAGGCGGGCGTTGAGCCATTCAAGCTCTGCCTGCATGGCGGCCTGAAATTCCTCACTTTCGTACATCGCTATCCAGGCATCAAAGGGGTTTTTCGCGCCGCGAAGGGTAGAAGGCTGAGTGTTCAGCCAGTTGGCGATTTCGCCGTAGCCCACCAGGCAAGGGGCCAGCGCCACATGCAAATCGAGCAGGTCGCCGCGGTTGCCGGTGTCTAATACGTAGCGGGTATACGCCAAGGTGGCTCTGGCTTCGGGAAGCTCCGCCAGCTCCTGTTCGGAAATCCCCCACTCCTGGCAAAAGCCCACGTGCAGGCCCAGCTCCACATCCACAATGGCTTTTAAACCTTCATGGGCTTGGCGCAGATCAGCCAGCGTAGGGCTTTTATAGGCAGCCAACGCGTAGGCGCGGGCGAAGTGAATCAAAAACAGGTAATCCTGCTTTAAATAGTGGCGAAACGCGGGTTCAGGAAGCGTGGCACTGCCTAGTTGGCGAACAAAATCGTGCTCAATATAGGCGCGCCAGTCGTTATGGCAGGCGTTGGTAAGATCAGTAAAGCGGTAGCCCATGGTGCCTCCGGTAGTAATGATCCGGAGGGCGGGCGGTTGAGATCGAGGAAATGGCGCAGAAGGTGGCGTGAAACTAAGCCGAGGCCATCGCTTGATCCCTACGCCGGTACCCGCGCGCTCGTCAGGAGCAGCGCATTAGCCGGATCAGGTTCAGCGGGACCAGCGCTTTGGCAGTATCACGTGGATACGCCCTGCGCCATCTCAGCCGGATTCACCGGCACCCCGTCAAGCAGTTAGTGCCAAGCAGTCTAGGAGGAGGAGAGACGAGATGCAAGGGGGTGAGGTATTGAGTGAATAGCAAGCTTCTTAGAAATGTTAATGCACTTGGCTAACCTAGCGGGCTTCTAACACCTGCAAATCCATTCCCCAACACATGGGTGTATATTTGGGTGGTTTCGATGCTTTTATGGCCTAGCAACTCTTGAACCGTGCGAATGTCAGTGCCTTGGCTAAGCAGCTGAGTCGCGAAACTATGCCGTAAAGAGTGGCATGAGCCTGGGCGCGTTAAAGAAGAGGAGCGCATGGCATATTTAACGGCTTTTTGTACGGCAGAAGTATGGATGTGATGTAGCACGACACGCCCCCACTCATCGAAACAGGGCTTGGATGAAGGAAAAAGCCACTGCCATGCGAGGGAAATGCCTGCATTGGGATATTTTCTATCCAGCGCGTAGGGCAATGATACAGGAATTGCGTTTGTTTCAATGCGAGAGGTCAGCTGTTGTTCAGCGATTTGTATATGGGTATGTAATGGTTGAGCGCATGAGGGTGGCAACAGCGTCGTGCGGTCTTTATTGCCTTTGCCTGCACGGACAGTGATGACGTGGCGCGCAAAATCGATATCTTTTACGCGTAACCGACAAGCTTCGGAGACTCGTAACCCCGAGCCGTACATCAGCGATGCAATCAGGAGCATGGAGCCGGACAGATGCTCAAACACATCCATCACCTCTTGGTGGGAAAGCACGACAGGTAAGCGTTTAGGGCGCTTAGCCCGGCTAAAATTACCCACCTCACCCAGCGGTTGATCTAGCACGTGGCGATACAGAAACACGATAGCATTGAGTGCCTGGTTTTGTGTTGCCGCAGCGACGTGCCTTTCTAACGCGAGATATTCCAAAAATTGCCGCACTTCATTGCCCGCCATATTGGCAGGATGCTGCATTCTGTGGAAACGAATGAAAAAGCGAATCCAGTAGCAATAGGTTTTCTCAGTGCGGAGGCTATAGCGCTTGACCCGCAGGGTCGCCTTGACGCGTTCCATTAGTTTCATAAGAGCCACTCCTATTACTGTTCATGGATACAGTATTATTGAGCAGGGAAAAACACGCAAGCACGCGAATTTTGGATAGGCTGCCAAAATTGGCTTTGCTCTCTTGGGAATCAATGGGGTAGAGTCAAATTGGGTGGCTATAAAACCCCAATGAATGTGCCGTCGCGTTTATTGGGGTTTTGTAGCGAGGCGTATAATCACTGTTAGCATTCGAGGCATGACCATGAGTGAACCGAAAATCTACATAGATGCCTCATTTGACGGCTTTCTAGTTCCCTTGGATCTGTTGACCTCAGAGGGAACTTTACAGCTGTCATTCAACAAAAAATCAGAAAATCCGGAAGGTTTTCTTTTCTATATAGAATATGAGAGTTTCATATTTTCGTTTGCGTACAAAGATAACGAATTTATATTTCAAAGAAATAATGTGATATCGGTTTTAACTTTAGAGGATTTGGATCAAAGCAACGGGCTGCTGATTTTTGCAGTCTGGAGCCACTCGGAGATTAAAATATTTGCAGGAAAAGGTGAAGGAAACAATAAAACTGGTGCAGCGCCAACTCCGACCGAAGGTCCGCCTCAATCGCTTATTAAGTGGGCGAGAAAGCAAGGAATGCTGCCAAATGTAGGCTTCAGAACTACGGCTGAGTTTCGCCAGAAAGTTCATCATGCGCTGGGCACTATATCTCAAAAAGTATCTCAAGCGGATGCTTACAAATCTTTCTGGAATATTGTGTACGATGGAAGAAAAATATCTCAGAGAGTCCCAAAGACAGAGCCTGAACTTCAACCGCTGTTGCAATGTTTCATATCGGATCAAATGCTCGCTTCGGATATTGAGGTGATACCAGAAGCACACTCAGGTGCTGGAAATGTGGATTTCCTTTTGTTAGCTAATATAGGTGGTAAGTTAGAAAAAATATGTATTGAAGTTAAGTTGGCGCATGCTCAAGATCTAGAGCATGGATATTTAGTACAACTTCCAGAATACATGCGCCATCATGAAGCGTCTTACGGTATTTATTGTGTTCTAAATTTTAAGGGTGAGTGGTTTGATAAGCCGGACTTAAATGGAAGTAAAGATGTTCTCTTCTATTTGGCTAAAGTTTCGAAAAATGAAAAAGTGCCGGAACTGAATGTCATCAGGCCTTTCGAGATATGGCTAGCCAAACCAGTCACAGCAAGTCGAAAATAAATGCTAACAATCGGCTGCACGGCGACCGATTTTCCGCCGCTTCGCGGCTTCAAACCGGCGCGTGAGCCGGGCGTTATACCATCATTAAACCCTGCTTGCGTACTGGTGGCGCGTAAGCGGCGTTTATCTGTGCCAGGTCATCTTCGTCGAGCCTGATGCTATCTGCGTTGGCGTTCTGTTTGAGGTGAACCAGGCTCACGGCTTTCGGGATGGCAATCACACCGGGGTGGCGCAGTGCCCAGGTAAGGGCGATTTGCGCGGGGGTGGCGCTGTGTTTGTCGGCGATGCGTTGCAGGGCGGCGCTATGCAGCAGCGCGCCGCCTTGCCCAATGGGGCAGTAAGCCATCAGCGGCATGTTGTGTTGCGTCTGCCAGGGCAGCAGGTCGTATTCAATGCCCCGTGCTTCGGGGTTATAGAGCACCTGATTAGTGGCGCACGCGGGCGCGTCTAGCTCGGCTAGGTCGTCAACGTCAAAGTTCGATACACCCCAACGCAGAATCTTGCCTTGCTCGCGCAGCCGCTCAAACGCTTCCACGGTTTCGCTTAACGGGTACTGTCCACGCCAGTGCAGCAGGTAGAGATCAATCGTGTCGGTGCCCAGTCGGCGCAGGCTGCGCTCGCAGGCAGCTTGAACACCTTTGGCGCTGGCGTTGTGCGGGTAGACTTTGCTGACCAGATACATCTCGTCGCGTCGCTCGCGGATCGCTTGGCCAACGATTTCTTCAGCGCCGCCTTCGGCATACATCTCGGCGGTATCAATCAGCGTCATGCCCAGGTCCAGGCCTTCACGCAGCGCCCTGATTTCAGCTTGGCGCTGCCCGGCATCTTCGCCCATATGCCAGGTGCCCTGGCCGATACGGGGTACGCTGTCTCCGCCTAGCTCAATCGTCTGCATGTCTATCTCCTGTGGTCATACTGTTTAGAATGCTCGCTGCAATTGCAATGATGGGTCAATCTTAGATGATTCGTATCAAGCGTCGCCTCCCTTTAGGCCCGCTGGGATGTGCCTGCTAAACTCAATGCCATCGTTTTCCCTTACTGTTTAGGAATCCAGACAATGAACCACCGCCCACCACGCTGGATGCGTGCTGCGTTATCGATGTGCTTATTTCTCGCCTCTGCGTCTGTGATGGCACACGAAGATAGCATTACCGCTGAACTTGGGCGCATTGAACACGCCTTGGACGCGCGTATTGGCTTTGCGGCCCACCATTTAGCCACGGGGCAGCGCTGGGAAGTGAATGCGGATGAGCGCTTTGCCATGTCCAGCACCTTTAAAACCCTGGCCTGCGGCGCACTGCTGGCGCAGGTAGATGAAGGGCAGCTAGCGCTGGACACCGAGGTTAGTTTTGAAGAATCTGAGCTGGTGACTTACTCGCCAGTCACCGAGCAGTACGCAGGCCACCAGCCGATGACGCTGTTTGAGCTGTGCGATGCCACCATGACCACCAGCGATAACACCGCCGCTAACCTAGTGCTGCAAGCCCTTGGTGGGCCGGAATCCATCACGGCGTTTGCGCGCAGCATGGATGATCCCGTTACCCGGTTAGACCGCTTTGAGACCGAGCTGAACGAAGCCACGCCAGGGGATGAGCGCGACACTACCACGCCCAACGCCATGCTCGCCACGCTGGAAAAGCTGGTGCTTGGGGAGGTGTTGTCGGGTGAATCCCGTCAGCAGTTGGAAGACTGGATGAAAGGCAATACGGTGGCTGATAGTTTGTTTCGCGCCGCCATGCCGTTTGATTGGGTGATAGCAGACAGAACCGGCGCGGGCGGTTACGGCTCTCGCTCGATTACCGCGATTATTTGGCCGCCCCAGCAAGTGCCTATGGTAGTGGTGTTTTATATCACCGAAACCGAGGCGTCGTTTGAAGCGCGCAATGCGGCTATTGCGTCTCTAGGGGAAGTGATTCAAGAAGTGTTAGCGGAAAACTAATAAAAATGGGTGGCGAACAAGCCACCCATTTTTATATCGCGATACTTAAATAGAGCAAATAATAGTGCTGTTCGTTCATTGCCACTTTTTTTAAGCAGCACTTACGCATGGCCGCGTTATGATAAAAAGATCGTATGCTCCACCACCACTATTACGCCAATCCCAATCAATACAACGCCACCTGCGATTTCTGCCCAGTGGCCTACGTATTTGCCAAATTTATGGCCTAACAGCGTTCCCATGGAAGCCATCACCGTAGTAGCAAGGCCAATGGCGAGACTGGTGGTAATGATGTTCACATCAATAAACGCAAGGCTTGCGCCCACGGCCATGGCGTCTAGGCTTGTGGCAGTGGCGGTTAGTACCAGCAGCCACAGGGTTTGTTTGCGATGCGCTACTTTTTCTTCTTTCTTCAGCCCTTCGACCATCATGTGCAGGCCGATGATGGTCAGTAGCGTAAACGCGACCCAGTGGTCCCAGGTTTCTACATACTGCTGAGAAGCCTTGCCAGCCACCCAGCCCAGTACCGGGGTGGTGGCCTCGATAATGCCAAATATTAAACCAATGCCTACAGCGTGTCGGAAGCGGGGCTTGCGCAGCTCTGCCCCCTTGCTGATGGACGCCGCAAACGCATCCGCCGACATGGAAACCGCTAAAAAAAGCAGGGCAACAGGTGTCATGATAGTAGTGCTCGTTTAATGAGGCTAGATGTGTGGAACAACATACTCGAGTGTTAAAGTAGGATTTTAATAGCGCTGAATCCTATCAGCTTTTACTTTGATAACAAGTTGGTCAACAAAAAATAAAGTTTGTTATAGCGAACAAATATAGCTTTGGCTAACAATGTGGCTACTGGCTTATTTTGTTGTATTTCTGAAATTAAATAAACTTAAAGTGATTGTTGGTTTATTGATTTTTATGTTGATGATGTTTAGCTATAAAAATAGTTGTTTTCTAAGGAAAGACGGTGGGTTGATAGTTTGTTTCGTGCCGCCATGCCATTTGATTGGGTGATAGCAGACAGAACTGGTGCGGGCGGTTACGGCTCTCGCTTAATTACCGCGATTATTTGGCCGCCCCAGCAAGTGCCTATGGTAGTGGTGTTTTATATCACCGAAACCGAGGCGTCGTTTGACGCGCGCAATGCGGCTATTGCGTCTCTAGGGGAAGTGATTCAGCAGATGTTACAAGGCCAGTAATAAAAAGCGGCGGTTCAGGCGCTAATGCCGCAGTAGTTCTCGCTATATTGAGGACCCGGTGGCAGGCAATGCCGCTAACGACCCAATATCACTGTCTGCCTATCAGGCGGTAGCTGAGTATGTGATGGAGAATACCCAGCCCTAAAATGCGCCCTTAAAAAAAAACAGCCCTAGGTGGGCTGTTCAGTTAACCGAGAGGCGCTTATACCAGCTCGCGCTTTTCGCGCTTGGCAACGCGTATGTCTTTGATGGTGGCGATACCGATAACCGCGAAAATAGCCAGTGAGATCAACGGCCAGATAAGGACATATAACGCTAATATAAAGGTTTGCATGTGCTTTCCTGTTAGTTGGCTGGTGCGCGATGGCACACCAGCTTTTGAAGTGATTCTAGCGTCACGCTGGGCTTAGCGTTGCGCGGCAGGCTTGGCTGGGTCGTAGTTGATCACTTTCTGATCGATTTGCGAGAAGTCGAACTTGCTCGAACTCATCAGGCTGACTGCGATGCAAACAAGAGTGCTAACGCCGTATGCCATTAATGAGGCTAGCAGTACCGTGTACTCCCGTAGGAAACCAATGCTGAAGTAGGCCAGCACAATGGCGCTGAGTACACCGACGATCACACCGATCCTACGCCCGCAGAAGCCAAATGCCATTAGGCCGAGCACCACGCCGCCGCCCACGGCAGCGAGTAACTCAAACAGCCCCGCGACCATACTGACCATAGGCACTAACTCGAAGCGTGCGATACAGAACATTACTAGGCCTGCAATTACAGCCGAGGTAAAGGCCGTGTTGGTGACTCGATCCCAGAAGCAGCTGGCGATGACCGGGAACACAATGGCCCCCCAAAGTGCGCCAACGAAGACCAGCATAATCAGAATATCCATCGAGAAACTAGCGAGAATCACCCCGATCAGCGTTGCGACAATCATCGTCAACCTACCAATAAATAGCATTTTGGTCGGGTCAGGTTTGTTTTTAGCGATGTTCTTACCATACACATCGGCCATCACAATCGCGGACATAGCGGAAAGGTCTGAGTCAGCGGTAGACGAGAGCGAGCCAATGACCAGGATAAAGAACAGCCCTATAAATACCGGTGAGAGGTACATCGACACCATTTGCGGTATCAGGTTGTTCATGTCACCACCGATGGGCTCCATACCGGTCATCAGCGCCATCAAGCCAATCATGCCTAGGCCAATAACAATCGCACCGTAACCAATGGTCGCGGTGATAAAGGTCGGTTTGATATGGTCTTCACGCACAGCGAATAGCCGCTGGGAGATGGTCTGGTTGCCAATCGCGTAGGCCAGCACCGCAACAAAGAAAGGTGCGCCTTGATTGAGGATCGCATCCATCGAGAACAGATTTGCCTGCTCTGGGGTGAGTAGGCTCATGCCATCCGATAGTGTCTGTGGGCCGCCGAGGGCAAACATTACCGCTGGAATAATCAGAATGGCGACCGCCATCATTGCCATCAGTTGGGCAAAGTCGGTGAGTACCGACGCGCGGAAGCCCGACCACAGCGTATAAGAGAGCACCCCGACCCCAGCGATCACGACGCCAGCTTGGAAAGAGAGTGGCGAGAGTACTGAGACCAGCGCACCAGACGCGGTGAAGTTAACCATCAGGCTAATGATGCTGCCCAGAATGTTGGAGGAGGCAAGAATCAGCTGGCTAGAAGAGCCATGGCGGGCATGGATAAGTTCACCCAGGGTGTGTGCGTTCGGGGCCAATTTTCGAAAGCGACGGCCAAAGGGGTAGATGAACAGAATCATCAGCGCGCCCCACAACCCGTAGTGTAAAGGGCCGGAAATGCCGTAGGTGTAACCCGAGGTGGCGGCACCGTAGAACGAGGCTGCCCAGATCCAGGTGGCGGTCATGCTGGCAGCGCCCAAACCAAAGCCAATCTGGTGATTGGACACCATAAAGGCGTCAGTATTTTCCTTTTTCTTTTTGATCAGCAGTGTCAGCAGGTACGTGCCGCCGTAAAAGGCTAACAGCAAGGCAATAACCGTCAGCGTCGAGAATTGATAGAAATTTTCTTCGTTCATTAAATACCCATAGGCTTTGCAGCCCTAGCATCCTAAATGGCAACCACAGTTCCCTTAACGGGGCGGCCGCGACAGGACGTAAGCAAAAAACAGAACATCTTTCTAGGTATGTCTGTAGCGAGAAGTGGCAGCGATTGGCAGCCTGGTCGTGCACGTGTCAGGCGTTGGTTGGAAACGCCTTAAATAGAGGGGCCGAATTAACGCAAACAGTGAGCTGAAATAAAGCGCACGTGGGGTCGATCCGGATAGCTACCCTACTCCCTTAAGCGCGAACAGTACAGGTTGAAGCCCGGCATGAGGCCAATGGATGGCGGGAAATGGTCTTGATAGAGCAATTAATGGTGCTGTTTAAACAGCCACCACACATCAAAGCCAAATGAGTAGATGAGTGTGATTAATGCGCTCAGTGCAAGCAGGCTGGCAGCAAGAGGAGAGGTGAGTGGCGTTAACGCCAGCAGCAGGGCAACGACCTGCCATACGCACACTGCTTTACGGCGGAAACTTTCAAATAACGGTGCTTTTAACCACGGAAAAAACCAGCTAGCGGCGATGAATAAGTAACGCATGCCGCCAATGAGTAGTACCCAAGCGCCTAGATTTTCGCTCTGCAATAAGCCTATACAAAGTATCAGGATTAATACCGCATCCAGTTCCATATCAAAGCGCGCGCCAAACGTGGTATGGGTTTTAGTGCGTCTAGCAATCCAGCCGTCCACACCATCCAGTAATAGCGCGATAACAGCGACCGCTAGCCATAGCCAAATCGCGTTGGTAAAAGCATTCGCTGCCAGCGCCCCTGCCACGATGGCGACGAGTACGCCGCGCCCAAGCGTTACCCGGTTTGCCCAACCGAGCGGGCCATGGGGCCAAAAACAAACCACCAGTGCGCCCATCACAATGTAGAAGCCAGCCGCTAACCACCAATTTGCAGCGCTGGCGACTAATGCCGGTAACATCGCACCCAAGCCTACGAGCAATAAGCTGGCCAATGCTATCTCAGCCAAGGTGTAAACACGCTTGGGCAAAGAGACGCTGGAGGTGTTAGAGAAAGAAGACATGCTGACTCACAGAGCGGTGCACTGGCCCGCGGTTGAATTAAAGTGTGCAAATATTTTCCTATGTACCATTCTTGTATAAGAAGGTAAGGTTGTCCATGATGTGAGTACATTTGTTTTAAATCATCCTCGCGTTCACATGGGTTAAGCAACCGTTTCCCTTTCTACGCTACGCTGTAGGGAAGTCGTGAAATGTGAACAAGTCTTAATAAGGCTATGCTGTAAGGATGGATGAAGCGCTTAAACCATAAGGAAATGTCATGTTGCCGCCTGATACTGCTACGGCTTTTTGGGTGACTCGCCCCATGCATGGTGAGCTTAAACAGGAGCCACTAGCGCCTCCCGACGAAAATGAGGTGCGGATCCGTACCCTTTATAGCGGCGTGAGCCGCGGCACCGAATCGCTCGTATTTAACGCGCGGGTGCCTGAGAGTGAATACTCACGGATGCGCGCGCCCTTTCAGACAGGCGCATTTCCCACCCCTGTGAAATATGGCTACTGCAGTATTGGCCATGTGGAGCAAGGGCCACGTCATCTCGTCGATAAGACCGTCTTTTGCCTTTTTCCGCATCAGGATCATTACGTGGTACCTGTTGATGCTGTTTTGCCGCTTCCCGACGATGTGCCCGCTTATCGTGCTGTGCTAACCGCCAATATGGAAACCGCCATTAACGGTGTGTGGGATGCTAACCCTATGCTTGGCGAGCGCGTTTGTGTGGTGGGTGCTGGCGTCGTTGGTGCACTTGTGGCGTATCTGTGTGCGCAAATTCCGGGGGTAGAAGTACGCTTGATCGACATTAATCCCGAGCGAGAAGCACTGGCAGCGCATTTGGGTATTTCCTTCTGTACACCAGAACAGGCACCCACCGACCAAGACTGCGTGATCCATGCTAGTGGACAGCCGGATGGCCTGAGACTGGCTATGGGCTTGCTGGGCAATGAAGGCCGCGTGATTGAAATGAGCTGGTTTGGCGAAGGCGACGTATCGCTGCCACTTGGTGGCGCTTTTCACTCCCAGCGCTTAACGCTTAGCGCCAGCCAGGTTGGGCAATTGCCTGCCAAGTTGCAGCCGCGCTGGAATTATCGACGCCGTTTAGCCCTCGCTTTACGCTTACTCGCCGATCAGCGGTTAGATGCGCTGATCAGCGGTGAGAGCGATTTTGCCGATTTCCCAACGCTGGCACCTGCTCTGTTTGGGCCAAGGAGCACAGCGCTATGCCATCGAATTCGTTATCCATTGCCCGCTTAATTAATGCGGCTTAATTAAGTGCGAATTAGTTAGAACGACCTGGCTAAAAAAGGTCCAGTTAATACGACAGGAGTGTCTATGTACCGTTTATGCGTTCGTGACCATTTTATGATTGCCCATAGTTTTAATGGCGAAATATTCGGCCCTGCCCAACGCACTCACGGTGCCACCTATGTGGTGGACGTGGTGTTTCAGCGCCCTGAACTTGACCAAGATGGTCTAGTGATTGATATCGGTTTAGCCAGTGAAACGGTTAAAGAGGTGCTAGCGGATTACAACTATCGCAACCTTGATGAGGTGAGCGAGTTTAGCGGTAAAAACACCACCACAGAATTTATGGCCAAGGTGATTTTTGACCAGCTAGCGGCTGCCATCAAAGCAGGAAAAATGGGTACCACCGCTCAGGGGCTGACGCATATGGAGATCAAACTGCACGAATCTCATGTGGCGTGGGCAAGCTATGAAGGGGCGCTATGAGTCAGCCATTTACCTTGATAGTGGCTGGCGATCCAGACCAGCGTACCGGTGGGTATATTTATGATGCCCATATTGTTGCTGCGCTGCGCGAGCGTGGGCTATCTATCAATGTGGTGGGGTTGGCCGGGCGTTTTCCTGATGCCGATGATGAAGCAGCTCAAGCGCTAGCCAATACGCTTTCCGCCTTGCAGGACTATGCGCAGGTCATTATCGATGGACTAGCCATGGGGGCATTGCCCGATGTGGTGGCTAACCACGCTGAGCGCCTGGATATCACTGCGTTACTGCATCATCCGTTGGGCGATGAGCAGGGCTTAAATGAGATAGATCAGCAGCGTTTTCACCGAAGCGAGCTGTGTGGCCTGGCCCATGTAAATAGGGTAATTGTGACCAGTCGCTTTACTGAGCGTCGTGTAAAAGCATTGGCGGAGCAGTATGAGCTGCCATTTAGTGCCCCTATCACTGTGGTGGAACCTGGGGTTGAACGTGCCCCTGTAAGCCCCGCGGCACAACCTAGCGAACCTATTCGTCTGCTATGCGTGGCAACACTGACTCCGCGTAAAGGGCAGGACATTTTAGTTCAAGCCTTGGCGAATGTTGAGCGTGGGCACTGGCGATGCGACTGCTTTGGCGGTGCTCGTGATGTTGCATTTACGGATCGCGTTCAAACGCTGATCGACAACCATCAGCTTGGTGATCGTGTAACGCTTCACGGCGAATGTGATGCCGCAACCCTGGAAGCCGCTTATCAGAACGCTCATGCACTGGTGTTGCCTTCTTGGTATGAAGGTTACGGCATGGTGGTCACTGAAGCGCTAGCCCATGGCTTACCCGTTATCACCACCACCGGCGGTGCGCTGCGGGATACCTTGCCCAAAGGGGCTGGCATTAGTGTTGCGCCTGGGGATGTGAAGGCGCTGACGAGCGCGCTGGTGGCTTTCTGCCACGATGAGACACTACGCACTGAACTACGTGCAGGTGCCGCCGCTGCGCGCGACCGTTTGGGCGACTGGCAGGCTGCAGGAAAGGCGTTTGCCGAGGCGCTGCAGCGATCTTCGACATTGTCGGCGGGAAGCCAGTTTGCAGCGGATTGGCTGTCGCTGCGTGAAGGCGTCGATGCCAGTTCGCGTAGCCAAGCGTTGGTGGATGCGTTAGCAAGCTGGTTATCAGAAAAACAGCACAGAGCAGAATCTGCACTGCTGACAGAAGCTTCATCGCCAATAACACTGGCGGATTTAGGCTGTGGACGCGGAAGTAATAGCCAGTTTCTTGCGCCTCGCTTGCACCATGCCCAGTGCTGGATGCTGATTGACCATGATCCCGCCTTACTTAATGAAGCCTACTCACGAACCAGCCAATTGAACACGGGTAAAGGCGAACCGCTACAGGTGGAAACCCACTGTGTTTCCCTTAAACAGCTTGACCACCCAGCACTTACGCACTGCGACGTAGTAACGGCATCTGCGCTGATCGATTTAGTATCTCAAGCGTGGATTGATGCCTTGGCGGCACAGTGTGCTAAACATCGGCAAGCGCTTCTTATCACTCTAAGCATTACCGGCGAATGGTACTTTACCAATGCCCAGCAGCAACCTCTGAACGACCTTGACGATCGCTGGATCAGCGAGCTGTTCAACGCGCACCAGCGTCGGGATAAGGGCTTAGGCGGTGCATTAGGCGGCGATGCTCACAGCGCGCTAGCTAAAGCGATGGCTGTCCACGGTTATCGTGTTAACGAGGCTGAAACACCATGGCACTTGGCGGCGGGCAAGCCAGCGCAGTACCCCTTAATGTGCTCATTAGTTGAAGGGTGGGCGAACGCTGCCACCGAACAGGCTCCAGAGGCGGCGTCACGGATTGCCCAGTGGCGCGATGAACGCTTACGTCATGTGGTCGAAGGTGAGATCGGTATTTGGGTGGGCCACCGCGACTTACTGGCGCTGCCAGCGGACGAGGGCTAACCCCATGAGACGCTGGCGCTGGCTGAGAACCCCGTGGGTGCAAAAAGGGCTAGTGAGCTTAGGGCTGCTGGCCGCTGTAGCCCTGTGGGTAGAGCCAGACGCGGTGATGGCCGAAGTGCAGCGCTTTGCGCCGGGTTGGATGGCTCTGGCGCTGTTGATCAGCGTTCTGCAAGTGATGCTGAGTGCGTGGCGTTGGCAGTTGACGGCAGGCTTAATCGACGTGCCGTTGCGCTACCGTTATGCACTGCGGGAATACTACTTAGCATTATTGGTTAACCAACTTTTACCAGGTGGCGTGTTGGGTGATGCAGGTCGTGCCCATCGCCATGCTCGTCAGTCTTCTTCAAAGGGTAGTGCTTGGCGTGCGGTGGTGATTGAGCGTGCTTCTGGGCAATTTGCGATCGCACTTTACACACTAATCGCCTTGTTCACGTCACCACTCTGGCTAACGGCGCTGGGTTTCAGTGGCTTGATGGTAGTGGCGGGCGTAGCGGTTATCGTGATAGTGGCCGGTGTGACGCTGATTGTCTGGTTGCAGCGCTCGGCGGTAACGCTACCCGCTTGGTGTGCTGCATTAGGACAGGATATGCGCCGCGGGCTATTGCAGCGTGACGTATGGCCACGGCAACTGATCTCTTCTCTTTCTATCGTGCTTAGCTATGGCCTAGTGATGGTCTGTGCGGCTCGGGCAATCGGCATTGAACTGGCGACATTAGATATTTTGGCGTTGGCTCCAGTGTTACTGCTTGCCATGCTGGTACCCCTTTCGATTGCCGGGTGGGGGTTACGGGAAGGCGCCGCCGCAGGCATTTGGATGTTTGTTGGCTTGCCTTCGGCGCAAGGTGTGGCGATATCACTGGCTTATGGTGTGTTAGTGCTGATGGGTAGTCTGCCAGGCATTTGGGCAGCGCTGGCTTCACGAACACGCGCTACGCCGTCCAGTTCTCCGTCAGGCAGTGCGCCCACTCAGCACTACGTCGAAGAGCGTGTCGTCCCCGCAGCGGAAAGAGCGCATCGTCGGGCGCAGGGCGCTCTCAAGGGTGTCGATGGGCGTCATCTGCAGCCCAGGTCGGCCGGAACCGATGAGCAGTGGCGCGACCAGCAAATGCAGACGGTCAACCGCGTCCGCCTCAATGAATTGCGAAACAGTAACGCCGCCGCCTTCTACCAATACCCGCGTAAGGCCACGATCTGCCAGCCAGGTAATAACGTCGGCGGGGCGGAACTGACCATTGGTATCCAACGGCAGCACGCAGTGTTCGGCGGACGTTGGCGCCACCGTTGCCTCTGGCCCGGTGAGATGCAGCGTGGGTGCGGTAGACGTGTTGAACAGCGCCAAATCAGTCGGCACGCGGCCACGTGGGTCAATCACCACACGGGTAGGGTGCTTGCCCGTTACGTTGCGTACTGTGAGCTGGGGGTTGTCAGCGCTCGCCGTACCCGCGCCAATCACTACGGCATCTGCCAGCGCCCGCAGACGGTGCAGATGCACCAAACTTTCAACGCCATTGATGTAGTGGGAGTGACCGCTTTCCGTAGCGATGCGCCCATCCAGGCTCTGCCCCAGTTGCGCAACCACCCAGCTCGAATGACGCACCAGTGGCAGCAAACACGTCAACAGCTCCTGCGCGGCGCTTGTAACAGTGATAGAAGAGTGCCAGCAGCCATGGGTATCAAGCGTCATTGTGGCGTCACTTCTGATGCCCTGTTGAACGTCCAGCAACCATGCCCACGCTTGGTCGATATCGATCATCTTTTCATTGGTACTAGGCATGGTATCTCCATTCAGAAAACAGCAACTCATCATGCGGGGCCATGTTGCCCGACGCAAGCAAACGTTGTCCGCCCCAACAGGCAACTTGGAGGCCTACATGTATCACATTGAACGCGCTATTTTCGATATTCGCCGTGGATTGCCCGTGGTGATTAATACCGGAGAGCAACGCCTGTTGGTACAGGCACTTGAAGGCAGTGTGTCGGTCGATTCACTGGCGAAACTCTCCGGCTCTCGGCCAGCGTTGGTATTAACGCGTCATCGTTTGGAGGCAATGGGCATGTCGCTGAAAGCGGATGCGGCTTGCTTACCGCTCACCGAACAAATCAGTGAGCGTGATTTGCATCACCTTGCTGTATCCAATGAAGCGTCGGAGGCCCATTCACTGTTAAGCGGCCTGAAGCCTGCAGGCGTAGGGGAGCGAGGTGCTGTGGCGCTTATGCGCCGTGCGCTGTTGATACCGGCGGCGCTGTGCGCTGAGGTCAGTGCGGCATCCGCCGAGCATATTGCTCAGCAGCTATCAAAAGGTGAGCTGTTAGAAGTTAATGCCCGGGATGCAGAGAAGTGTTTAGCTGGCGCACCGGGGATGCTAAAGCGTGTAAGCGAGGCGCGTATTCCCCTGGAAGAAGCGCCTGAAAGCCGCTTTGTGCTGTTCCGTGAGCCTGACGGGTTACGTGAGCATGTGGCCGTAGTGATTGGTGATTTGGCTACTATCCCTGGGGCAGTTCCTTTGCGTATGCACTCGGCTTGCCTCACTGGTGATCTGTTCGGCAGCCTGCGCTGTGACTGTGGCGAACAGTTGCGTAATGCAGTGGCCGATATTCAAGCCATGGGTGGCGGCGTGCTGCTTTATTTAGCACAAGAGGGGCGGGGGATTGGTCTAGCCAATAAACTGCGCGCCTACACCTTGCAAGATGGCGGTTTAGACACTGTCGATGCCGACCAAGTACTAGGGTTTGGCGACGACGAGCGTCAATACGCCGTCGCGGTGGATATGCTCAATGCGCTAGAGATCGATAAAGTTCAGTTGTTGACCAACAACCCGCTAAAAATGGCAGCGCTGCGTGAAGGCGGTGTTGAAGTCGTCTCACGTCAAGCGCTCTACGGCAGTGTAACGGATCACAATCACCGCTACCTAAGCGCCAAAGCCAATCGAGCAGGGCATTTCTTAGACGAGGTACTTGAAGGACGTGGGCGTTAATCTGACGTTTTCCGCGTGATAAGCGGTGGCAGGTGGGCGGTTTCGGCCACCACCTGTGCCAACTGAGTGGCGTAGTGCTTCACTAGCCGTTCACCTAATGCTTGATGAGCATCCGTTGCATCACCGGCAACGCCAAACGTACTCAGGTCCTCGGCAAGCCAGGCAAACGCGGCGCTACCCTCTGGGCTGACCAGTGCGTCACCTTTAGGCATTGCCGGTGGGGTAGGTTGGTAGTTATCGAGCTGAACAAGCTCAGGCGCTAAATGTAGCATGATGGCGGTTTCCAGCAGGCCGCCATGCAATCCGTAGCGCAGCTCATCGGCATTAATAGCGCCTTCCAACGGCGGTAGCCGCGTATAAGTGGCTTTCACTACGCGCATTTCAAATTGCTTGCGTAGGGTTAATGCGGCAAGGTCCATCACGGCTTTATTGCCGCCGTGGCTATTAATCAACACCAGCTTTTTTATCCCTGTACTCGCAATGCTTTTGCCATAAGCTTCTAATGTCGCGATGGCGAGTGGAGCGGGTAGGCTAAGTGTTCCAGCAAAACTGGCGTGTTCGTCGCTCGCACCGACGGCAATTGATGGCAGGCATAACACATCAAGCGCTGGGTCAATCATGGCTAACATGGCAGCTTGTAAGCCTTCTCCAATGATCAGGTCGGTACCTAATGGCAGGTGCGTACCGTGCTGCTCAATGGCCCCCAGGGTGATCACTGCAACTGGATCACCTTCGGCAATCGAGGCGAGTTGGGGAGCGGTGAGGGTTTGCCAGTGATAAATCATGTAGGTTCTCTTGTTTTAAAGCCCGTGTTTTAAAGACTATGTTTCAAGGACTATGTTTTAAGGACTATGTTTTAAAAGCTATATTTTAAAGCCCAATGCCAGTCAGTTAAGCCTGACTGGCATTAGCTGATGGGCTGGTTTTTTGTTTAATAAGTGCCTGACGGTGACTCCATCCCAGCCCTCCGAGCCAGCCTCGTCATTCCCGCAGGCCCTGCCACTTCGTCATTCCCGCAGGCCCTTAGCGGGAATCCATGTTGATCTGGGGTTTCGGGCTGCTGCAGGCCAAGGTCAAGGTGGATTCCCGATAACCCCACTCGGGAATGACGGTGCGTTGACTCGGGAATGACATGCAGTGCTCGCTTTGTGAGGTGGCCGCTTTGTTATATGGGGCTAGGGGATAATGCCAGTCAGCCTTAACTGACTGGTATTAGTATTTTAAAGCCCGTGTTTTAAAGCCCGTGTTTTAAAATCGTTTTTTGAAGAATTAGGCGGATGCGCGTAACAGCGGGTGGTCGGCACGGCAGGCGTAGAGATCCCCAGAGGCCAAGCCGTCGACGCCATCGTTGAGCCACTGGGTAATGGTTTCAGGGGATTGCCAGGTTGCCCAGCGGAAGTGGCGCTGCTCACCGGCAATTGCATTGAAACGGTAGTCGCCAAGGCGGGACAGCTGTTCAACGCAGGCATGGCTGACCTCTAACACGCCCGCAACAAACTCTACCGAAAGCGCTGCTACCGCGTGGTTAAGCCCCATCAGTACCTCTGCTTCAAACCCTTCAACATCAATTTTTATAAAGCTAGGCTCGCCGTAAGTGGCAATGAGCTGATCCAGAGTAGTGACTTCCACTCTTAGCTGCTGTTCCCATTGTACGTGCTGAAAGCCGGGGTTTCGTTCGCCCACCTGGTGTCGCCATTCGGTCGCTAAGGTAGAGAGGGTCGGGTTGCTAACACTGATAGCGATATCCGCATGGCCGGATTGCGGTCCAGCGGCCAGTGGTAAGAGCGTAATGTTCGGTCGATTGAGTATCCGTTTAAACCATTTGGCCAGTGCTGGTTGTGGCTCTAATGCCACTACTTTAGCACCTAGCGCGTGGAAGGCGGCACTACGGTCGCCTAAGTGAGCGCCAATATCAAAAGCGATATCGCCTGGTTGAATAAACGGACGATATAACTGCTTTAGGCTCCTTTGCCTTCCTGGCCGCCAGTAAATAAACAGTGAACGCGCCATACCGCTGGTACTGCGGAGCCGATGGAAAAAAGCAGAAGGCATTAGTAAGGCTCCTTAATGGGTGGGGCATGTTTGGTTGCTGTTTGAATGTGATAGCGAAATGACTGGCAGGGCATATCGCCTGGCTGTTCCTGGGGAAGCGCTAGAGAAAGTGTTAGCGACGGGCGAGATAAAGTAGCACTGGTTTGATGGCTGCGGCTTTCTAACGCGGCAAACTCCTCCAAAAGTGGTGGTTGTTGTGCTGAACTGGGTGTTTGCAGTAAGCCGAATTTTTGGCTAACGAGGCTTCCCCAAGTGGCACTGCTGGAATATTTCACCAGTGGAGCGGCTCCAATCAATCCAAGCCATGCGGGAGTTAGCCAACCAAACGCAGAGGGTGAAAAAAGCATCATCGTGCCTGCCCAAGCTATACCACACAGCGTCATCCACCCAGTGTGGTGCCATGTTTCTCGCCAGCTTAGCGAACGCTCTCCCCGGTGTTGGGTTTGCCAGTCAATGGCTCGGCCAATCAATACGTTGACGATAA
This sequence comes from Halomonas qaidamensis, assembly GCF_025917315.1. NCBI lineage: Bacteria > Pseudomonadati > Pseudomonadota > Gammaproteobacteria > Oceanospirillales > Halomonadaceae > Halomonas > Halomonas qaidamensis. The sequence goes on from NZ_CP080627.1 coordinate 962,789, forward strand.
ATAAGCTATGCCACGCCATCATCAGCGGTGCAATTAGAGCAGCAAACAGAATTTCTAATAACGTGCTGGTGACAAGCTTGAGTCGCCCGCCATACGCATGGGGGCATTGCCAGAACGTTAATAATAGACCCAGCAGTTTGGGGGCGAGCAGCATACCCAGCGTTACGCTTAACAGCCCCAGCGAGAGGGCTTCAGGCAACGGCGGGTTTGACGTGGACTCAATGGCTTGATAACCCACCATGAGGCTGGTGCAGAGTAGAAGCCCAAGCCAAACAAGCGAAGAAAGGTAGGCAAACGCGCCGAATAAAAAGTGAAGTCGACTAATCGGGTGAAACCCTGCGCCGGTGAGTAAGCGTAAGTGCTGCAGATTGCCCTGTAGCCAGCGGCGGTCACGCTTGGCAAAGTCGAGCATGTTGCTCGGCATGGCTTCAAAGCTGTTGTGTGACGCGCTGGCGTAAGGGTTATGTCGGGATACGGCGGTGGTCGCAGAGGTATCCAGTAACACCTGCCAGCCGCCCCGTTTAAGAAGTGCCGCTTCGACGAAGTCGTGGCTTAATAGCTCCCCGCCCAACGGTGGCTTACCTGAGAGGATAGGTAGCCCCGCATGGGCCATAAAGGCGCGTGTGCGAATGATCGCATTGTGGCCCCAGTAATTTGCCGCATCACCTTGCCAGAAGCTTTGGCCCGCTGCCAGCATCGGGCTGTAAAGTGCTGAGGCTAGCTGGGTAAAACGGCCAAATAGAGTACGTTGGCCAACGGGAATAGGGACCGTTTGAATAAGGCCTACGCTGGGTTGGCGCTGCATCCGGTGTACTAAGTGCAGCAGCGTAGCGCCACTCATTAGGCTGTCGGCATCTAGCACCACCAAGTAGTCATAGCGGCGGCCCCAGCGGCGACAAAACTCTGCAATATTGCCTGCTTTTCGGCCGTCATTATTAGGGCGTCGCCGATAATGAACGGCTATTTGTCCGGCAAGGCGCTGTTGCAAAGCAGCCACATGGGCCGCTTCGATATCTGCCATGGCCGACTCTTGGGTATCGCTTAGCACAAACACTTCAAAGTATTTGTTGATAGCACTGGGAGTCCCTGCAACATACGCTTCTGCTTGCTGGAGAAGTGAACGACACGTTGCTTCTAGTCCTGCAATGGTAGGGATGGGAGGCTCTGCATAAATAGGCATTACGAGTGCGGTGCGGCTGACTAGCAGGCTGGCATTAGGGTTCACAATAGCTTGGCGACGTAAGCTGAGTGGATCGCGGCGTAGCGCACAAAGCACAAACCCACATAGTGCCCCCCAAAATGCCAATGCTATCCAACTAAACGTAAATGCAAACAGTATTAGCATAGTGAGCTGCCAACCAATGGCCAGATTAGCAACTACCTTTGCCATTACGAGGCAGCCACCGATGCTTGTAGCTAACACCGCACAAGCAAGGAAGGCTCGGCGACTGTTAAGCCAGGGGATTGAAGGCCGCAATGCGTGGAGATCAGGCATCGGGGTACCACACGTAATTCCAGGTTTCAGTAATGGGTTCTCCTTCAACCATCAGCCGTAGCCGGATATCTCTGGGCTCGCTGCTAGGGGGCAATCGGAAAGTGGCCCGTTGTCCGTTGTTGGGTAGCGTTTTGACTTGAGGTAGCAATACCTCGCCATTTTGCACGTTAATGTCCAGCTCGATTGGCTCGCTTGATGTCAGGTCATCCAGTTTGCCGCCCTGGAAGTCGACAATGAATTGGCGCTGATCAGCAGAGGGCGAGTCGGTCTCGCCTGGAACCGCTGCGCTTCCATGGCGGGTACGTACAACCTTGCCCAGTGAGTTAGTTTCGGGCTGTTTATTGAGCGTAAACGTTCGATAGTGAAGGTGGCGAGACTCGCCAGCAGTGAGCGCTTCCTCAGCTACCCAGTAAGCCACTATATTGTCGTGAGTTTCATCTGGCGTGGGAATCTCGACTAGCTCTACATGCCCTGGCCCCCAGTCAGTAAGGGGTTCTACCCACTGGCTGGGGCGGCGGTGATAGTGTGCTTCAAGATCCAGGTAGCGACCAAAGTCTCGCTCCCGTTGCATTAGACCAAACCCGGAGGGGCCATCGTCCATAAACGCTGATACGCGAACCGATGAGGGATTTTGCAACGGCCGCCAAATCCACTCGTCGGCCCCTGTGTGTATTAGTAAGCCATCAGAATCATGTACCTGGGGGCGAAAGTCATCTGGTCGTTCGGTGCTGGCTTCCCCAAAGGTGAACATGCTGGTGAGCGGCGCTATCCCAAGCTTTTCTATGTCAGAGCGTGCAAAGAGCGTTGCTTCTACCTCAGCCTCAGTGTTCTCGCCTGGCGTTAACATAATGCGGTAGGCACCGCTTAGCGATGGGCTATCCATAAGTGCGAGAAGCGTAATGCTGTCAGAATTTTCATCAGGCTTATAGAGCCAAAATTCGCGAAATTCAGGAAATTCCTCACCACTGGCTAGCGCAGTGTCAATAGCAAGTCCGCGGGTAGAAAGGCCATAGGCTTGATCACGCCCTACTAGACGGAAGTAACTTGCGCCAAGGAAAACAGCAAATTCATCGGCGTAATCCTCATTATTGATAGGATAGTGCAGCCTAAAGCCTGCATGTCCGCTGCCCGTTAAGTCATTCTCCAACAAGCGGTTAGCATTACCGTCGTACTGGAAGTCATCGGCCGAGAAAGAGAGTGGTACAACGTCACCATTTTCGACCACATTAATTGTGACGGGTGTTTGAAATATAAATCCGCTATGAAATAGCTGCATACTGAAAGGGCTTTCATCGCGCCAGTAGGCGCGCTCGGGATTAAAACGGATTTGTCGATACAGATCGTAATCTAACGACTTCAAAGCGCTGGGAAGCGTCTCATCTGGAGCTTGATAAGGCGTATCTGCTAAGGTTTGAGCGCGCTCGATAACGTGGTCAAAAATAACGTCATTGTTGGCAACTGCAGAAAAGGCGATCAAGCAGTTGAATGACAACATCCATTTTGCTGCAGTACGAACACTCATGGGCGAGTTCCTTTCGATTGCATGCCAACGTGGTAACCATAAAATCAGTATATGAAATATTTCAACAAAAGTTATACCATTAATCCTATTGGTATATGATTTATATGGTTGTGTGCAAGCTTTAAACTCCATTAAGCGTATAAAATCTAGGTGATTGCTATGCTGTTGAAGCGCTGATGATTCGTCTTCTACTTACGTGTGTAACGCTCAACTTGCTATTGGTAGTGCCGCTTTGGTGGCGTTTCGGTGAGATTGGCTCTCCTCTAATTGCTTGGGAAGCTTGGTTAATAGCGCCAATGATGCTGCTAATTCGCCCGGGCAATTTACGCCGTTGGATGGCTATTTTGTTGGTAGGTTGGCTCGCTTTGATAACAGCGGCCAATTTAGGCGATGCAGCCACACACACCGCGTTTGGGCGATCACTTAACCTCTATCTGGACGTGCCCTTGGTGCGCTCTATCTACCATTTGCTAGTAGGTAATGTAGGCCAAGTGGCAGCAACTTTCCTGATGTTGTTTGGCAGTGCGGCCCTGCTAGGTAGTCTATGGGTGATGCAGCGCTTACTCTTACCTGTTAAACATTTAGCTCTATGGCGGGCTACAGGGGTATCAGCCATCCTGTTAATGATTACAGCAGCGGGTTTTGCGATTTTCGAGGCTAACGGCAAGCGATTAGTCGCTAAATCAGCGTTACCTGCTGTGAACACCACGCGTTTCCAGTGGCAGCAGGTGGTGGCGACCCATCGGGCAAGAGTAGCGTTTACCGAACAGTTGCAGGATACACCGTTGGAGCCTAGACCCTTACCTGGTCTGTTAGGGCGCAACGTCTTATTAACGTTTATTGAATCTTATGGTGTATCGGCCATTAATGATTCTCGCTACAGCAATGTCGTACTTCCTACGCTAGATGACATACAGCAACGTTTGGGACAGCGCGATCTACACGCTGTTTCGGGGTTGCTAGAAGCGCCTATTCGAGGAGGTCAGTCTTGGCTTGCCCATGCCACGGCATTAAGCGGTCGCTGGATTGATAATCAGCTATGGTATCGGCTGATGCTGGAGAGCGATCATTCAACGCTTATTAGTGATTTTAGTAGCACTGGGCAGCGGACGCTCAGTGTCATGCCAGCCATTACATTGGCTTGGCCGGAAGGGCTGGCCTACGGGTTTGATGAGATTGCAGCAGCGAAAGATTTACCCTATGCAGGCCCACCGCTGAACTGGGTCACGATGCCCGATCAGTTCACTCTGGATTACACCCAACGACATTTGTTAGGTGAGACGCCGGTGTTCGCGCAACTTGCGCTTATTTCTAGCCATGCGCCATGGACGCCAATTTTGCCTGTTTTAGAAGACTGGTCGATGATAGGCGATGGGCGTGTTTTCGCCCCCTGGGAGGAGGCTGGCGATCCGCCAGAAGTACTTTGGCAGGATATTGAGCGCATCCGTGACCATTACGCGTGGTCAATAGACTACGCTGTGAAGGTCACAGGGCGCTGGGCTGAGCGAGTGGTTGACGACAACACTCTATTGATTGTACTTGGAGACCATCAGGCGGCACCACTGATTACCGGCGACAATGCCAGTGCGGCGGTACCTGTGCATGTGATTAGCGGTGACCCTCGACTCCTAGAGCCTTTTAAAGCACGTGGTTTTATTGATGGCATGCTGCCGTCACTGGAAAGCCCTGAGGAGGCCGCGAAAATGAGCCAGCTGCGCCATTGGTTACAGCAAGACTTTGGCACGCCAGCATTAACCTCTTCTTTGTCAACGACAGGGACGACACCATGATCCAGCCTGTCATCCTTAGTGGTGGTAGTGGTACGCGGCTTTGGCCACTCTCTCGTGAGCAGATGCCAAAGCAGTTCTTACGCTTAACGTCTTCTCAAAGCTTACTGCAGCAAACGCTTACACGGTTGTCCGGGTTAGATGCCCAGCCGCCGATGTTGATGGGACACCATGCTCATCGGTTCTTAATGGCGGAACAGTTGCGGGAGAGCGGGCTGCCGGGAACGTTGGTATTAGAGCCAGAAGGGCGTAACACGGCACCGGCAATTGCCTGCGCTGCCCTATTAGCGCGTCAAACGGGCGAGGATCCACTGCTACTTGTGCTTCCAGCAGACCACGTTATCGGCAATGTAGCAGCGTTCACTCACAGTGTCGCTTGCGCAGAACCGCTTGCTGCCCAAGGGTATCTCGTTACGTTTGGCGTAGTCCCTACCTATCCAGAAACAGGCTATGGCTATATTGCATGTGGCAGCCCTGTGGGCGGTGGTCACCAGGTCTCGTCATTTATCGAGAAACCTAGCGTAGAGCGTGCTCAGCATCTTTTAGAGGCAGGCAATACCCTGTGGAATAGCGGTATGTTTTTACTGCAAGCATCCACTTACCTGTCTCAACTTGAACGGCTGCAGCCAGCCATGCTGGCAGCCTGCCAACAGGCTGTTAACGATGCTCATCGTGACTTGGATTTTTTACGTTTAGGTGAAGACGCATTTTGCTCATCACCGGCGGAGTCAATCGACTACGCTGTAATGGAGCATTGTGACCGAGCGGCCGTTGTCCCGTTGGATGCCCAATGGAGTGATATTGGCAGTTTTGATGCGCTGTGGGCAGCGCAAACGCCCGACAAAGCTGGCAATGTGGTTAACGGTGACGGGATCCTGACCAACACGCAACGCTCGCTTGTTATTGCTAAGCACCGACTGGTGGCAACGCTCGGTGTTGAAGATCTGATCGTAGTGGAAACATCCGACAGCGTGCTCGTTGCACACCGCGATCAGGCTCAGCAGGTCAAACAGCTGGTGGCATCACTCACTCAAGCGGGTCGACGTGAACCCCACGCTGCGCCGTTAGTTCATCGCCCTTGGGGAAGCTTCCAGGCTATGGATAGTGGCGAGCGTTATCAAGTGAAGCACATCACGGTGAAACCTGGAGGGCGGCTTTCACTGCAGCGTCATCACCACCGTGCTGAACACTGGGTCGTCGTGAGTGGTACCGCCCAAGTCACTGTCGACGAGCGGACCTTTCTTGTCAGTGAGAACCAGTCCACCTATATCCCTATTGGTGCGCTGCACCGGTTGGAGAACCCAGGGAAAATTCCGTTGGAGTTGATAGAAGTCCAGTCGGGCAGCTATTTAGGAGAAGATGATATCGAGCGATTAGATGATGTATATGCTCGGCACAGTGATGAATAGGGGGAGTGGATACTTTATTACCAGAGCCAGCTTCCAGGGCGGGCAGGTGGCTCTCCTTTTCGTACTGCGACCCAGCCAATAATACAGCGCACACCAAGCCACATGACTAATAACGGCCATAGCAAGGTGCCTACTAGCATTAAGCTAAGGGTGAAGGTGACGATAAAGTAGAGGCAGCCTATCCAAAACGTACGAATTAAATAGCGGTAGTGAGCTTGCAGCCACGGTGCCGCTTCCTTGCGATATACGTAAGCGACTATAACGCCAATCAACAGCGTAATATTGGCGGTTACTAAGCCCGCTAAGTAGAGCGCGTAAATGATTTGTGGTGGGCGCGTTTCCTCTTTGGGACTATAACGCTGGGACATGTCTACCTCGTTACCCGTTAGTAAATCCGAAATTTTTTGGCGTTTGCCAGCCCTTGTTGCTGCTCTATGACTTTACGATAGCGCTTGTACTCCCACTGGTACTGCGCAGGATCAAGCGCAATTGACGCTTCGACGCTGGCATTAACACCGGTGGCTGAGACTACATCATCGGCGCTGTAAACCCGCTCATCGGCGTCAAGGAAATGAATCTCAAACCCCTTGCCAGGCACCCGTAAGGCAACGCCGATGACTACCCTTGCCTGAGTACGGGCGACCAGTTTCGGTAGCAGCGTTGCCGTATAAGCATCGCGCCCATAAAAAGGAGCGAATACACCGCTGCCCCAGTTCGGTTCTTGGTCCGGTAAGATACCAATGGCTTCACTGCGCTTGAGTGCTTTGAGAAGGGCAGCAACGCCTCTAGCGTTGGTGGGTACCAAGCTTGCTCCCATGCGCTCGCGGCCATGGCGAATAATAGGCTCAAGGTCAGCAATTTTGGGTGGCTCGTACATGGCGGTGAAAGGGAAGTGGCTTGAGAGCCAAAAATTAAGCACTTCCCAGTTACCAAAGTGTGGAGCAAGTACAATGACGCCGCGGCCATCGGCACGGGCGTTGTCGAGTTTATCTCGGCCATGAACCGATAAAATGCTGGCCTCTACTTTTTCGGGAGCAGCCATCCACGCATGGCCAAGTTCCAGCATAGTCGCTGCCGAGTGGCGCAGGCTTTGTACGGCAAGCGCTTTGCGCTGGCTGGCAGTGGCTTCTGGGTTGACCACTTCCAGATTGATTTCCGTCACCTGGCGCTCTCGTTTGCTAAAGCGATAGACCAGCGGGCCTAACAGCACGGCAATACGCCATAGCGCGGCTAGCGGCCAACGCGCTAGTAGCTTCCAAAGGGTCGTGATGGCACGTGCTTGGAAAAGTGATTTTTTAGAAGGTAGCTGTTCTGTCATAAATTACAGGAACCAGCTATCAACGTTGGTTGGCGCACGCTTCTCCTGCAAGCCCTTAAAGCCTTTCACACAGCGAACAATAAACCATACGGCCAACGCCAACAGCATAGGAATGCCAATCAGGATAAACGTTAACAGAGAGGCAATGCTGCCGTAGAGCAGCCCAATCCAAAACGTGCGAATCTGGTAGCGGTAGTGTTCATCAAGCCATTCAGGGCCTTTGCCTCGATAGACATAGGCGATGACGATGCCGATCAACGAAGTAAACCCTACCAAAAAGCTTGCCAAGTAAAGCGCGTAAATCACCATTGCCATGGTGGTATCTGGCTGTTCTGTGGACTTACTTTCGTTAATTACTTCACCTTCCAAAGGTGCTTTGTTGGCATCGTCGCGCATAACCGATCCTTTTTGCTATTCGCTATGAGACGCCCTAAAGGGCGCCGTTAAAGCTCACTATGATAGCGCGGCTGGCGCGGCTTATCATTAGCGAGCAGCAGGTCGGCAAATTTCCAGTAAATTACCGTCAGGGTCGCGTAAGTAAATCGACTCAATCGCGCCGTTAGCGCCTTGGCGTGCAACCGGGCCAAGCTCTACCTCAATAGCCAGCGCATCCAAGTGCTGTTTGAACTCATCCAGCGGCAATTGGCAGCGTAGGCACAAGTCCAGGCTGCCAGGGGTAGGGGTAGCAGAAACAGGCGCAATATCGGTATCGGTTTGATGCAGACGTAGGGCTGTATCGCCTAGCATAAGATCTACCCGCTGTGCGTCTCGGTAGCGCACATCTAGTCCCAGCACACGGGAGTAAAAATCCACGGCGCGACCCATATCAGTCACCGTAACAACAAGATGGTCCAAACCTGAGAGCATGCCACTTTCCTTAAAAACAAACGTAAAACATGAGAATACGATGATGCGACGCTGCCCGCTATGCAATATGCCTAAACCTGCGTTTTATCACCAAGACCGTCGCCGCGATTACTACCAGTGTGCCACGTGCGCTTTGGTGTTTGTGCCTGCCGAGCAGCATTTAGATGCACGTCAAGAAAAAGCAGAGTACGACCAACATCAGAATTCGCCGCATGATACGGGATATCGGCGATTTCTGGGGCGTTTATTTGACCCGCTAGTGGCTAAGCTACCGCAAAGTGCCCAAGGGCTGGACTTTGGCTGTGGCCCAGGACCTACGCTGTCAGTGATGTTTGAAGAGGCGGGGTTTGTAATGGCAGTTTACGATATTTTTTACGCCGCTGATGCTGAGGTGCTCAATCGGCAATATGACTTTATTACTGCCACCGAAGTGGTAGAGCATTTGTCATTGCCTGGTGAGGAATTGCGTCAACTGGTCGAGAAATTAGTCCCTGGTGGCTATCTTGGGATAATGACAAAGCGTGTCAGTACCCCAGAGGCGTTTGCCCGCTGGCACTATATTAATGACCCAACCCATGTGTGTTTTTTCAGTGAAGCGACGTTTTGTTGGTGGGCTGAGCAGCACGGATTATCAGTGGAATTTCCTGGTAATGACACAGCAATATTTAAAAAACACTAATTTACATCCCATCGCTATGAAAAAGCATTGACTTTGTGGCATTCAAAGCAATAATTGCGCGCCCGTTTTCTGCCTGCCTAATGTAATGGCGTGCTTGAGATAGGCGAGCTAACGGCTAACTGCTCTTTATTCAGGCAAGGTGAGGTATACATGTCGCGGCAACTGCTAGCTATGGCGCTAGCGCCCTTATTAGGGCTGTTTATTCTTGGGATTGGCAATGGCTTTCTCGCCACGCTGATTACCGTGCGGCTAGATGCAGCGGGCGAGTCGGCAACGATGATTGGTATTGTCTCCTCGGCTTACTTCATTGGCTTAGCTTTGGGGGCGCTATTCAACGACCGCTTGCTACTGCGCATAGGCCACATTCGTGCTTATGGTAGCTTTGCCTCGTTGGTCGCTGTCACGGTGCTGCTGCAGGGGCTGTTTTTCGACCCTTGGGCCTGGTTTGTGCTGCGCTTGATTGGCGGCTGGGCAACCGTGGGTGTTTACTTAGTCATTGAAAGTTGGCTGCTGACTTCAGGCGATCAAAAAGTACGTGGCCGTTTGCTAGCGATGTATATGATCTCGCTATATGCCGCAGGTGTGCTGGGGCAGCTGCTATTGGGTGTGACCAGTGCCATGGGGGTGACGGCTCCCTTTATGGTGATTGGCTTGTTGGCGTCGTTATCAGTGTTGCCCATGGCCATGATTCCTCGGGTGTCGCCGATTATGGAACACGCTGAACCGCTACCCCCGCACCGCTTGATTACGATGACGCCAACAGGGGTAATGGGGAGTTTGGGGTCTGGTATGGTGGTGGCTGCCGCTTACACCTTGCTGCCATTGTATTTGCAGCGCATTGGTATGAGCGTTAATCAGGTGGGCCAAATGATGGCCGTCGTGATTCTTGGCGCCATGCTGCTTCAGTACCCCATTGGTCGCTGGTCTGATCGCCACGACCGCCAAATCGTATTGATCGCCATCAGCGCTTTCTGTGTGGTTATTTCTGTGGCCATGATATGGCTGCCGCTATCGACCCCTTTACTGGCGGCGCTACTGTTTTTACTGGGCGGCGGTGTGTTTGCGCTTTATCCAGTGGCAGTGAGCCATGCGGCTGATCGTGCCCCGGCAGGCGCGCTGGTACGCATGAGCCAGGGCTTGCTATTGATCAACTCTATAGGGGCTACCATCAGCCCGCTCATGATATCCCCGGTAATGACCGCCATGGGCGATGCTGGGCTGTTCTGGGCGTTTGGCTCACTGAGCCTGTTTTTTGTTTTGTTTTTCAGCTGGCGGCGTAGTGTGCGGCCAGCGCCAGTTCCTGTGGCTCCCTTTACACCGACAACACCAATGACAGCAGCAGGTGCAGAGCTAGTGGTGACTGAGGAACTGATGCAAGGCGCACTTGAGCACGAGCACCTGGAAGACCTTTCTGATGTTGTACCTGACGTGGATGCTGTTGAACCCATCGTTGGCCCACCCTCAGAAGATCAAACCCATATTGTTTATTACGATGATGTGGAAACTGATGCACGTCGATAACCAGTGCTGAGAGTGGGTGAAACGTAGCTAAAAACGTAGACAAAAACGCAGCTAGCAGGCTGATATTAATTCAGCAGGTGAGACCTTGGGCTAATGGTGTGATGAAAGTAGTGAAACTACTATTCGTGATAGTGTTTTTACTAGTTGCTATTTATCACCGATTTCCGCTGAGGTTTTGCCATGAATTATTATGCCGCGCCGGTACGCGATCTGCGCTTTGTACTCGAAGAGTTACTCGCGCACCGCTCGCTTGCACTGCCAGGCTTTGAAGAAGCCACGCCCGACTTGGTTGAGGCGGTGCTGGAAGAGGCAGCAAAACTCGCAGGTGACGTGTGGGGGCCGCTAAATAGTGTTGGTGACCGTCAAGGTGCTAAGCGACATACCGATGGTAGTGTGACCACCTCTGAGGGTTTTGCTGCTGCCTATCAGGCGTATGTGGAAGGCGGCTGGAACGGCATTGGTGTTTCTGAAGCGTTAGGCGGACAAAACCTACCTGAGGTGGTCGCCAGCGCCGTTCAAGAAATGCTTCACGGTGCCAATATGGCCCTGGGTCTTTGCCCTATGTTGACAGCAGGTGCGATTGAAGCGCTGGCGCATCATGGCAGCGAAGCGCTAAAAACGACCTATCTCCCCAAGTTAGTCGAAGGTACCTGGACAGGTACTATGAATCTAACGGAGCCTCAGGCAGGCTCCGACCTTTCTAAAGTACGCACCAAAGCCGTCCCCGAAGGCGACTACTACCGCATTAGCGGCCAAAAAATCTATATCACCTGGGGCGAACACGACGCTGCCGAAAATATCATTCACCTTGTGCTGGCGCGTAAACCCGATGCGCCCGAAGGCAACAAGGGCATTTCACTGTTCCTAGTGCCGAAGTTCCTGGTTAATGCAGACGGCTCGTTGGGCGAGCGCAACGACGTCACCTGTGCCTCTATCGAACACAAGCTGGGCATTCATGGTTCGCCTACCTGTACCTTGAGCTTTGGCGAAAATGGCGGTGCTATCGGGTATCTAGTGGGTGAAGAAGGGCGTGGCCTTAACCACATGTTCACCATGATGAACGAAGCGCGTCACAAAGTAGGTATTCAAGGTATTGGTGTAGCAGAGCGTGCCTGTCAGCATGCGTTTGCCTACGCCTTGGATCGCACCCAGGGGCGTTCGCCTAAATCTCGCGGTGGTAACGAATGCACGATCAGCGACCACTTAGATGTACGCCGGATGCTGCTTTCGATGCGGGCCCGTACCGATGCCCTTCGTGCCCTGGCGCTTTACTGTGCTGGCCAGCTTGACCTTGCCCGACACAGTGAAAGTGACACCGAGCGGCAAACTGCCCAGGCGTGTGCCGATGTGCTGATCCCTATTGTTAAAAGCTTTTCGACCGACCAAGCCGTGGATATCGCCTCGATGGGTATTCAGGTACATGGCGGGATGGGCTATGTGGAAGAAACGGGGGCCGCCCAGCTACTTCGAGACGCACGAATTGCGCCTATCTATGAAGGCACGAATGGCATTCAGGCCCTCGATCTGGCAGGCCGTAAGTTACAGCGTGACGGTGGTGCCGCGTTATCTGCATTAATTGACGAAGTGCAAAAAACCGCTGAAACAATGCGTTCAGAGCCTAGCTTAGCGGGGATGGGCAGCGCGTTAGCGGTTGGTGCTGACGATCTGCGGGCCGCCATGCAGCTTGTGCTTGAGCAAGGCAGTGACCCGGAAACGGGCCCAGACGCAGTGCAGGCCTATGCAACGCCGTTGCTCAGTCTCGCAGGCCACGTGCTATGCGCTTGGCAAATGGGCAATGCCGCACTGCACGCGACCAGTGCGCTGCAAAAAGGTAGTGACGAGCCGTTTTATCGTGCCAAGCTGTGTAGTGCCAATTTTGTTATTACTCAGTGGTTGCCTGCTGGCCGGGCACAACGTGCGGTTATTGAAGCGGGTATGCAGTGCTTAAATGATTTTGAATTAACGCCATAAACGATGGTGGGAAGCAGGATGGCTTCATTCGTTAATTTCCGCCGGCCCTCTGGGTCGGCGGCTTACGTTTAGCTGTCTTTAAACGGTCGTTTTAATGTGCGTATTAACCAATAACATAAAGGTGATTTATGAATGCTTCTATTTTTGAGCAAGGCATGCCCCCCACAATTGCTAACCATGTACCGCTCTCTCCGCTGACCTTTATTGAGCGTTCGGCGGCGGTGTACCCCGATTACCCGGCGGTGGTGCATGGCACAACCCGCCGCACTTGGGGAGAAACGTGGACCCGCTGCCGCCAGTTGGCGTCGGCGCTTGAAAAGCGTGGTATTCAGCCAGGCCAAACGGTGGCGGCAATGCTGCCGAACATTCCGGCGATGTTTGAAGCTCATTTTGGGGTGCCTCTGGCAGGCTGCGTGCTCAATACCTTAAATATTCGCCTGGATGCCGAAGCAATTAGCTATATGCTGGCCCATGGTGAGGCGAAAGCTATTCTGGTTGACCCGGAATTTGCACAGGTTATTAACGAAGCTGTTGCCCTATTAGACGATAAACCGCTGATTATTGACGTTTTCGATCTAGAGTTTTTAGGCGAAACCCAAGGCATCGGTGACGTTGAGTACGAAGCATTGCTCGCAGAGGGTGATGCTGACTATGCCTACAAGCTGCCTGACAATGAGTGGCAAGCGATTTCACTGAACTACACCTCGGGCACCACGGGCAAGCCAAAAGGAGTCGTTTACCATCACCGTGGCGCTTACTTAAACGCGGTCAGTAATATCCTAGAGTGGGCGATGCCGCACCATCCAGTCTACCTTTGGACGCTGCCGATGTTTCACTGCAACGGCTGGTGTTTCCCCTGGACGATTGCCGCCAACGCCGGTGTTAGCGTGTGTCTGCGCAAAGTTGATCCAAAGCGGATTAATGACCTTATTGTCGATGAGAAGGTCACGCACTTCAGCGGTGCGCCGATTGTACTGAACGGCCTTGTGAACCTACCGGCTGACCAGAAGCGTGAATTTGATCATCCGGTTAAAGTGACCACCGCGGGTGCCGCACCGCCTGCGTCCGTGATTGCTGGGGTTGAGAAACTCGGCATTGAGGTGACCCATGTGTATGGGTTAACCGAGGTTTATGGCCCGGTGACGGTTTGTGCCTGGCGTGAAGCGTGGAATGAGCTGCCGCTGGAATCCCGTGCCAAAATCAAGGCGCGCCAAGGGGTGCGCTACCACATGCTCGAAGCGCTGTGTGTCGCTGACCCGCTAACCCTTGAGCCTGTCGCGAAGGATGGCGAGACCATCGGTGAAATTTTGATGCGTGGCAACAACGTGATGAAAGGCTATCTGAAAAATGCCGAAGCCACTGAGAAAGCACTAGAAGGTGGCTGGTATCACACTGGTGATCTCGCGGTTTGGCACGCCGATGGCTACATCGAGATTAAAGACCGTTCTAAAGACATCATTATTTCCGGCGGTGAAAATATCTCCACCATCGAAGTGGAAGATGCCATTTATAGCCATCCAGCAGTAGAAGAAGCCGCCGTTGTTGCCAAGCCCGATGAAAAATGGGGCGAGACGCCTTGTGCGTTTGTTAAATTAAAAATCGGTTATGGTGAAATTACTGAAGCCGACATTATTGCTCACTGCCGAGAGCATTTAGCGAGTTTCAAAGTACCCAAGACAATCATTTTTAGTGAGCTGCCAAAAACGTCCACGGGCAAAATTCAAAAATTTGTGCTGCGCGAAGAAGCCAAACAGCACTGATTCAGGGGAAACAAACGATGAGTGAACAACCAGTCGGTGTAGTGGGAGCAGGCACCATGGGGCAGGGGATCGCCCAGGTGGTCGCCGCCAGTGGTTTTACGGTTCGCCTTTATGACGTTGCCGATGAGCAGCTTACCCGTGCCCAGGGCAACATCGATAAAGGCCTTGGCAAGCTAGTCGCGAAAGAAAAAATCAGCGAGTCAGCTAAGCAGGAGGCTTTAGCGCGGCTTTCCACGACTACTGATCTCGAAGCGTTGAGTGACTGCGGCATTATTATTGAGGCTGCACCAGAGCAGCCCGCGCTGAAAGAGAAACTGTTTCGTGACCTTAGTCATTTAAGCAGCGACGCGATTCTTGCTTCGAACACCTCATCACTCTCGCTAACGCGGCTGGCGGCGGTGTGCGAACGCCCCGAGCGGGTTGTGGGCATGCACTTTTTTAACCCAGTGCCGGTGCTCAAGTTAGTGGAAGTAATTCGTGCTGAGCAAACCTCTGATGCCACCGTTGAGCGTATAGAGGCGCTGGCCAAAGCACTGGGTAAAACGGCGGTGCCCATTGGTGATGCGCCGGGCTTTGCGGTGAATCGTTTGTTGGTGCCGATGATCAATGAAGCCGCCTTTATTGTGCAAGAAGGAACCGCAACGCCAGAGGCCATCGATGAAGCGATGAAGCTGGGCGCTGCGCACCCAATGGGGCCGTTGGCGCTGGCGGATTTAATTGGTCTCGATGTTTGTTTGGCCATTATGGAAGTGCTGCAGGACGGATTTGGCGATCCTAAATATCGCCCCTGCCCACTATTAAAGCGTATGGTGGATGCGGGCTACCTGGGACGTAAGAGCGGTCGAGGCTTTCATATCTACGAGTGAGCATGGGTAAGTACGGGTAAGCGGATCAGGACAGTCAAGCGCGACAAAAGAAGTGATTGCCTACCAACCAAGCGTTCGCTAGGGTTGGTAGGTGTTCACTTTTAATGCGTAATAACAATTAAGGAGCCTGTATGAGCGATGCAGTGATTGAAAAAGTTGATAACGATGGCATGGTGCGGTTGACGATTAACCGCCCTAAAGCATTGAATGCACTGAATAGCGAGGTGCTCAGTGCGTTAGAATCACACCTTGTGGAGCTTGAAACGCACCCTCATTTACGCGCCGTTATTATTACCGGTGCCGGTGAAAAGTCGTTTGTTGCCGGTGCTGATATCACCGAAATGCGTGATAAAACCCCGGAAGAAGCGCGCGCTTTTGCCATTCAAGCGCTGCGTACTATTAAACGCCTAGAAACATTGCCCGTGCCGGTGGTCGCGCTAGTGAACGGGTTTTGCCTTGGCGGCGGCTGCGAATTGGCGCTGGCCTGCGACTGGGCGGTAGCTAGCGACAACGCTGTTTTTGGTCAGCCTGAAGTGTTGCTAGGTGTGATTCCTGGCTTTGGCGGCACCCAGCGTTTGCCGCGCCGTGTTGGCCCCGCCATGGCAATTGACTTGGTCACTACCGGCCGCAAAATCGATGCCCAAGAAGCGCTGCGCATCGGGCTAGTTAACCGTGTGATGCCCCAGGCCGAGCTTGAAAGCTATGTGGAAGAGCTGACTAAACAGCTCAAAGGTAACGGCCCTCAGTCGGTGCGTGGTGCAAAGCAAGCCGTTCACGATGGGTTAGACCAAGATCTTGATAGCGCCCTAGCGCTGGAAACTAGCCTGTTTGCGTTCTGCTTTGCTGGCGAAGAGCAGAAAGAGGGCATGAGCGCGTTCGTTGAGAAGCGTAAACCTAATTTCTAACCTGCGTTAAACTACGTTTTGCTCATTTAAGGGGTGGCGGCTACGTCACCCCTCTTTTATGCTCGATAGTTATATAATCCATACTACATGATCAATACTTAGCTTGACTGCTGTCGGCATTCACAAGGAGCGTTTATGTTTGATTTGTACATCGCCAACAAGAATTACTCATCTTGGTCGCTGCGCCCTTGGGTGCTGATGAAAGTGCTGAGCATTCCCTTCAATGAACACGTTATGCCGTTTGAGGGTGGCATGGGAGAAAGTCATGCCACCTTTACACGTTTTTCTCCTACCGGCTTAGTGCCATGCTTGGTAGATTCTGATGCCGAGGTGGCAGTCTGGGACTCGTTGGCTATTGTTGAGTACCTGGCTGACACCTATCCTGAAGTGTGGCCCCACGAAAAAACGGCGCGTGCCTGGGCACGGTGTGCCAGTGCCGAAATGCACAGTGGGTTTGGTGCACTGCGCAATGAGTGTTCAATGAATTGCGGCGTGCGTGTTGTGCTCAACAATCGTTCAGCAGGGTTAAACAATGATGTGGCACGGCTAGATACACTATGGCAGGAAGGCCTTCAGCGCTTCGGTGGCCCCTTTTTGGCAGGTGAGCAGTTTACCGCAGTGGATGCGTTTTACGCGCCTGTCGCGTTTCGTATACAGACATTTAACCTGCAGCTGAGCGAGGCATCACTGGCTTATGTGCAACGGCTACTCACTCATCCTGCGATGGAGGAGTGGTACCAGGCAGCGCTGGCAGAAACTTGGCGTGAGCCAATGCATGAGCATGAGACGCTGAAAAACGCCACGTTATTAAACGATTACCGCGCGTTGTAGCGCGCCTGTTGCCCGGTGTTTCGATAATTCCGCTACACTGGCGCAAATTTATGATGGATATTTCTAATGGCGTTGAGTGCTACCCCTTACAAAGTTGATGTCAACCTGACGGACCTTGATCGCAATGTTTACGAGACGCTGCGTTTTACGGTGGCCCGTCACCCTTCTGAAACTGAAGACCGGATGTGCGCACGCCTGATCGCCTACCTACTATGGTACAGCGAAGCACTCGCTTTTGGTCGTGGCCTTTCCGATGTGGACGAGCCAGCCCTTTGGGAGAAAAGCCTAGATGGCCGCGTGCTACATTGGATAGAAGTCGGCCTACCAGATGCTGAGCGTCTTACCTGGTGTTCACGCCGTGCGGAGCGTGTTTCGCTGTTGGCTTATGGGCGAGTGGATCTGTGGGAAAATAAAGTGTTGCCAGCAGTAGCGGCACTCAAGAATGTGCACGTGGCGGGACTACCCCAAGAGGCGCTTGCGACTATCGCAGAGGGGCTGCCGCGGTCTATTAACTGGGCGGTTATGATCAGTGATGGCTCACTGTTTATTACCGATGAAAACGGCCAGCATGAAGTGACACCGCAGTGGCTGCTCCGAGACCGTTAGATGGTTAAGCACGTAGTGCTACCCACATTATGTTGACACTATCCAAGACAGGAAGTCGTGATAGCCAGTGAGTTAGCGAATAGATAGCAAGAAAGTACGCTTGCTATCTATTCATGCTATTACTTACAATCATTCATGATTGTTAATAGTTGATCACCCTCGCATACCACCAATACTCAAGGATTGAGCTATGAATACTACCTCTGCTCTGTGCAGGAAGGTAATGCCTTTTATTTTGCCGTTAAGCGTGTTGCCTTCGGTGGCTATGGCTAGCGACAGTGCCCTGTCTGTTAAGCTTGAAAATGATGGTCTTGCTAGTAGCGATGATGGCCACTTCACCAGTGGTTTCGAGCTTAACTGGACGTTTACGCCGCAAGAGCAAAGTTGGTTACAACGCCTTTCGACAGCGCTACCCGATAGTCTTATCGGTCAAGCGGATAGAGCGTCTTATCGTTTGATTCATCAGATTTATACGCCGAACGATATTGAACAGCGCGCTTTGATCGAAGACGATCGCCCCTATGCAGGTCTGGTCTACGGCGGTCTGTCGCTTTATGAAGACGTACCGAAGGGGCAATGGACGCAAGCCACCGATTTACATCTTGATGTTGGTGTTGTGGGGCCTTCCTCTCTTGCTGACAGTATTCAGCGTGAAGTACACCGCGTTACTGATAGTGACCGCCCTCGTGGCTGGAAAAACCAGCTGGGCGATGAGGCGTTGGTGAATTTAACCCTTCGGCGGCAGTGGTGGAATGACGTACCGCTGGCCGGTAAACAATTTTCACACGGCCCCAGTGTAGGTGCCGCGTTAGGTAACATGTACACCTATGCAAGTGCTGGTTATAGCGTTCGCTGGGGTGATGATGCTGAAGGCATTCCTACACTTACCCCTAACCCGGGTAGCCGCCATTTAATGAATGGTCATCGTGGGTGGCAGTGGTATCTGTTTGCGAATGTAGAAGGCTACTACATGGCGCAGAACCTAACACTTGATGGTAATACGTTCAGGGATAGTCATTCTGTTGACCGTGAGGAGTGGCTAGCAGAAGCCTCCGCAGGCCTTGCGATAGCCTGGGAAGATTGGCAAGTAACCTATGCTGCTGTTCAGCGTACCCGTGAGTTTGATGGACAAGATGAGCAGGACAAATTCGGGTCAATGACGCTAACGAAACGCTTTTAATAAGGCTACAAGCGAAGGGGAGCGGTATGGCCAATAAGTATCCACATACGCCGGATAGCCGCTATTTTGTGGCTAAAAACCGGCTATGGCGCTGTACCGATCCACGCTTGAGCGATGACGAAAAACGTACCCACATAAAAGCACTGATGAAAGCCCGCCGAGCGGTGCGCAGCGCTCAGCAACAAAACGACGAAATAGCGCTACGTCAAGCACGTGAGGCGGTGCAGTCTGCCAAGGAACTGTTGGGGGAGCGTGGGCCGGTTTGGTGGCAAGATGGCGCCCCCGATGAAAGCGGCCTTGCACCCCACAATAGCTCGTACGCGGAGTGGTGGGCATCGCACTCCTAAGTGGTGGTTGCTATCCTGAATGTAAGGAGGTGTCAGCTATTCCTCCATTAATAGCTATTTAGGAGGTGATTCATATGGATATGGTCTTTTATAGCGGTTGGGAAAGTTTGCTGCGCACGTTAATCGTCGGCGTATTGGCGTATGCCGTCCTAATCGTGTTTTTGCGTATTTCAGGAAATCGTACGCTGTCTAAAATGAATGCCTTTGACTTAATTGTAACCGTCGCGCTGGGGTCTACGTTGGCCACCGTGCTGCTTTCAAAAGACATTGCTTTAGCCGAAGGAGCGCTAGCACTAGCCTTGCTGATTTCGCTTCAGTTTGTGATTACATGGCTTAGCGTACGCGTTAGTTGGGTAAAGCGTTTGGTGACGGGCGAACCATTGATGCTGTTGTATCAGGGAGAGTTTTTAACGACCTCGTTGCGCAAGGCTCGGGTCACCAAAGATGAAGTGCGCTCTGCTGTTCGCAGCAGTGGCCTTGCAAGCCTAGAAGCAGCGCAAGCAGTCGTACTTGAAACAGACGGCTCGCTTAGTGTTGTTAAGCGGGAAGACGAAGGTACAGGTTCAAGCCTGAACGGCGTTCGCGGACTTCGCTAAACTATTAAAAATAATAAATTTATAGCCATAGCGGCAATTTTCCATTCACGCTTACACAAGCGAGTGGTAATCTGCGCCACTTTGTTTCTCAACGTTTAAGGGCGCACTATGAATATTAAAGCGAATCTCTCTATTCTCGATATTATTGGGCACTTACTGATTTGGCTGATACTCACCATTATTACCTTTGGAATTGCACTTTTTTTCTTTCCCTATTCGTTTGCCCGCTTTGTCATTAATCGTACCTCTGTGGTAGATAGTGCAACCGGCGTAGAACGTAAAATGGTCTGCGATATCAATATTTTTAGCAATATTGGACATATCATTTTGTGGATGATTATCTCAATTTTAACGTTTGGACTTGGGTATATTTTTTACTTTTATCGCGTGTGGAATTATGCGCTGAATAATGCTCGCGTCCAGTAATTAATCGCTAGTTAGAATAAAAGGCAACTGTTCTCGCGTTACACCTTTAGCTGCATTTTTGACGTTTAAGTTTGCAACTTAAGAGACGCAGCATTGGTATTTTCCTTCCGTACATAATGGCATATGTTAATTTTCTCCTGCAGGTAACCCTGCAGGTAACCCTGCAGGAAAACCCCTCCCTCGTTCGTTTGCTGTCCTGCGACTGATTTTTACATCAGCACATTGACATCGTTTGAGCAGGTCTCTATATTTTTGCGAATAAAAATTACTATCATTAATATTAATATTCGCTCTGGGATCTTTCACGATGACATCTGCACCTATTTTTCGATTACGTCGGCTAAGCGTTGCTGTGGCGCTTGCGTCGACGGCGGCTATTTCAAGCGTTCAAGCGCAAGACAGCACACCGAATGACAGCGTCGACCTTGGAACCGTAGAAGTAACTGCTGACGCAGCAGGTCGCTTCGGTTATATCGATGCTGAGCGAGAGCCTAGTGTCGGCAAACTCGATGTGCCGCTGGCAGAGCAGCCATTTTCTATGTCGGTTATTGACCGAGAGTTTATACAAGATAGCGGTGCTAAAAATATCCAAGATACATTGCTCTATACTCCCGGTGTTTACGCCGGTAACTTTGGCTTTGATACCCGTGGCGATAGCGCCAAAGTGCGCGGGTTAGATGCTGGACGCTACTTGGATGGCCTGCGCCAGTTGTATGGTTCTTACAATACAACGCGAACCAATGTTTATGCGCTGGAAAGTGTTGAAGTGCTGCGCGGGCCGTCTTCTATGCTGTATGGCCAAGCTGACCTAGGCGGCATTATTAACGGTGTTTCTAAGCTGCCCCAAGAAGAGCGCAGCGGGGAAGTTTGGGCTCAGTACGGCTCTTTCGATCGCAAACAGCTGGCGTTTGATTTCACCGGTGCTGCAAATGAAGAGGGCACGTTCTTGTATCGGGTTGTTGGTTTGACTCGAGATAGTGATACCCAGGTGGATCATGTTGCCGATGACGGTTACTTAATTGCACCTTCGTTTACTTGGCGTCCCAGTAACGATACCAGTATCACGCTACTGTTCAATCGCCAGGAAGATAAAAGCCAGGTATCTGCTCAGTTTTTGCCCCAGGTAGGCACGTTAGAACCGGGTTCCAAGGGCTTTATTGGCTCTGAGCGCTTTGTTGGTGAGCCGGGCTGGGATCGTTACGATAGTGAAAAAACGGAGACAACGCTGTTTGTTGATCACCAGTTAAATGAGAACTGGGCTTTTTCAGCTACCGCGCGCTACACCGATTCCCGCACTGAAACCCGCGAGCATTGGGTGGATATTCCTAGTGTTCCTGATGCTAATGGTGATGTGAATCGCACGATCTTCACAGCAGATGCTGAAACGCGCATTTTGAATATGGATGCGCGCATGCAAGGAGAGTTTGAGCTAGGAGGCACACAGCATACGCTGATCGCCGGTATTGACCGTCAGGATGCCCGCTGGTCTCAGGATAACTACTATTACGGGTATGGCGAGGGCGGCCGTTTTAATGTGTATAACCCCCAATATGGCAACCTGCAGCTAGATACGCTCAATCCAACCGATCGTCCCGATAATGAAATTGAGCAGGTCGGGGTGTACCTGGCCGACCACATTGAAATTGGCCCGGTCGTTGTATCTGCAGGATTACGCAGGGATTGGGCTGAAAACCGCACCCTAGCGCTGTCAGGACCCGATACAGTTAGCGATGAAGGCGAAACAACCGGGCGGCTAGGTTTGATGTACCGTTTCGATAATGGCTTTTCGCCTTATGTGAGCTATGCAGAAGCATTTTCGATGAATTTGGGTAGCGATGGAACGGCGAACCCTAGCCCATTGAAACCCACCACTGGCGATCAAGAAGAGATTGGCTTTAAGTATGTTTCGTCAGATCAGTCGCTGGCTATTAGCGCAGCTTACTTTGATATTACCCAAAATAATCGAGTTAGCGATGGTGCAACTCCAGGGGGTGTTGAGCAAGTGGGTGCGGTGGTAGACGGTTGGGAACTGCAAGTTAATAAACGCTGGCAGCAGTTCGAGACACAGCTGGCGTACACCAACTTAAACGCGACCAACGATAGTACCGGTGCCCGACTACCTTTTGTTGCTGAAGAGCAAGCTTCCTGGTGGAACCGCCTTTATGTCGGAAGCAACTGGCGTATTGGTGCTGGGGTGCGTTATGTGGGTGATAACGTTGGTTCTGGCGATGCCCCTATTGTGCCGTCCAGCACACTGTATGACGCCATGGTGGGTTATACGATGGGCGAGTGGGACTTTTCGGTTGATGTGAAAAATGCCACAGATGAAGAAACTATCTCTTGGTGTCGCTACGAAGGTGGTGATTGTGGGTATGGAGACCGCCGTAGCATTACAGGCAATGTTCGCTACCAGTTTTAAGTAGCGTTATAACGCGGCATCTACCTTGACACCGGGCCTGCAAAACAGGCCCGGTGTTATTGGTGCTGCTTAAGCTAAGTTCTTGGGCTAAGTTCTTAGGCTAAGTTCTTAGTCTGTTAGTTTGATATAAACGGTTAGTGTGGAGGCTTAATAAGTACTTTAACCAATCGTCGCACAACAGGAGAGACTAGGTTAATGACTGGGAGGGCTACTACAAAAGCAAATAGCCACGCCTTCAGCCAAATAAAGACAATGCCATCAATAAAGCCGACATTGTAGAGCGTAATCACCAGCGACATAATGCACGACATAAACAGTGCCATTAAGAAAGAAAATATTAGCTGGGCGTATTTTGGATCAAACATGGACTGCCTCTGACAACGGCTCTATTAATGATGAATTAAAGGTTGATAGTGAAACTCAGACACATCGCCCTCCTTGGCAATCGCTAACTGATGCAGAAGCATCGATTAACATACTGCTTGCGGACTTAACGCTTGTCTTCGGTCTTGTGATCAAAATCACTGGCATTGTGGCGTTCGTGGAGCTGTTCGCTAGGCTCTCCCCAGGTGCGATTAACCATCCGTCCACGTTGAACGGCAGGGCGTGCGTCAATCTCCTCTGTCCAGCGTAAAACGTTCTGATAGGTATGGGCTTCTAAAAACTCAGCTGCTTCATACACGCGGTTTTTGACCAGTGCTCCATACCATGGATGAATCGCCATATCTGCGATGGTGTACTCATCACCTGCCATAAAGCGGTTATCCGCTAAGTGGCGATCCAGTACATCCAGCTGACGTTTCACTTCCATGGTATAGCGATCAATCGGGTACTGGTATTTTTCAGGTGCGTAAGCATAAAAGTGACCAAAGCCGCCGCCAAGCATAGGCGCGCTGCCCATTTGCCAAAATAACCAGGATAGGCACTCGGTGCGCTTAGCCGGGTCGTTGGGTAAGAACGCGCCAAATTTCTCGGCCAGGTAAAGCAGAATCGCACCTGACTCAAAAACCCGCTGGGGCGGGGTGGTGCTGTGATCCATTAGCGCTGGAATCTTAGAGTTGGGGTTAACCTCAACAAAGCCGCTGCCAAACTGATCACCTTCGCCTATTCGTATCAGGTGAGCGTCGTATTCCGCTTGTTTAATGCCCTGTTCTAGCAGCTCTTCGAGCATTACGGTGACTTTTACGCCGTTTGGGGTTGCAAGAGAGTACAGCTGCAGCGGATGCTTACCCACGGGCAGTACTTTCTCGTGGGTCGCACCAGCAATGGGGCGATTGATGTTAGCAAACTCTCCGCCGTTACCAGCTTCCCATTTCCAAACGCGCGGTGGGGTATAGGTTGTGTTGTCGCTCATGTTTTCCTCTATCTTAATCAAGTAAAAAGGGGCGGTGCAGCGACTCACCCGATGTTGTGTACCTGCCTAATCGTTATGGTCAGTCTTTATGCGGGCTGTATAACGCTGCTAAAAGGATAGCGGGTTATTAGCCTGATAATAAATAGTTAGTTACCATGGAGAAGTTTTATGCGGACTATTGGCATATTAGGCGGTATGAGTTGGGAGTCGACCCAAAGCTATTATCAGGCGCTAAACCAAGGGATTAATAAGGCTCTTGGCGGTTTTCACTCAGCGCAGATTGTGATGATAAGTGTTGATTTTGCTGAAATAGAAACGCTGCAACAACAGGGCGATTGGCAAACTGCTGGCCAGTTACTCGCAAGCGCTTCCAAACGCATTGAAAAAGCTGGGGCAGAATGTTTACTGTTGGCTACCAATACCATGCACAACGTCGCGCCTGCGATTGAGTCCGCTATTCAGATTCCTTTTTTACATATTGCCGATGCTACCGGGGAAAAATGTCAGCGTGATGGCGTAACTCGGGTTGGGTTAATAGGCACCCGTTTTACGATGGAGCAAGCGTTTTACAAGGCACGCCTAAAAGAGCGCTTTGGGATTGATGTCGTTATCCCTAACGAACAAGAACGTGCCGAGGTGCACCAGATCATTTTCGATGAGCTTTGCCATGGCCTAATTCACGACGCATCGCGTGCGCGTTATCTAGATATTATCACGTCGCTACATCAGCAGGGCGCACAGGCGGTGATACTCGGTTGTACAGAGATAGCGCTGTTGGTTGAGCAACATCACACCCAAATACCCCTTTATGACACCACCGCTCTGCACGCAAGCAAAGCGGTGGAGTGGGCGCTAGGTAATTAAACCAGCGTCAGTGTGACATCGATATTTCCGCGGGTAGCGTTGGAGTAGGGGCAAACAATATGGGCTTTGTCGACGAGTGTTTGGGCAACGTCTTTTTCCAAACCAGGCAAGCTAATTTTTAGTTCAACTTCAATGCCGAAACCAGTAGGAATAGCGCCGATACCTACACTGCCATCAATCTGGGTATCGTCGGGAAGTTTGACTTTTTCCTGGCTGGCGACGTGCTTAAGTGCGCCTAGGAAGCAAGCAGAGTAGCCTGCAGCAAACAGCTGTTCGGGATTAGTGCCTTCGCCACCTGCGCCACCAAGCTCTTTAGGTGTGCTGAGCGTCACATCTAGTGCGCCGTCAGAGGATTTAGCGTGACCCTCACGGCCACCAGTAGCGTGGGCGTGTGCGCGGTAAGCAACAGTTTCAATAGACATAAATCATTTCCTATAAGTGGTTGTTATGGGCCAAGCTTGTGCTTGGTGTTTTAATTTAGTGCAGCTTTATTTTGTGCGCAAGTAAATAGCCTTAAAACAGGCAGTGGTAAACAGGCAGTGGTAAACAAGTAGTGGTTTGCTAGGTTCAGCGGGTTACTTGACCTTTTGTAAGCTTTCGCGCAGTTGAACTAAATCCTCTTTTAACTGGTTGAGGGTTTCTACTGATTTTTCGCTGGCGTTGACGACGCAGCTGGGAATGTGGCGCGCCTGTTCACGAAGCGAGCGGCCTTTATCTGTCAGAAATAATTCAACGACACGTTCATCGTGAAGGCTACGTTGCCGGATAAGTAGCTGATCACTTTCAAGCCGTTTTAGTAGCGGCGTTAACGAGCCAGGATCTGTTAGTAAGCGCTTGCTTAGGGCGCCTACTGTAAGGCCATCTTCTTGCCAGAGTACCAGCATGGCGAGGTATTGCGGGTAAGTGAGTCCTAGCTCTTTGAGCAGAGGTTTATACACTTTGGTCATCATCAGCGATGTTGAATAGAGCGCAAAGCAGAGCTGGTGATCTAGCTCTAATTCGCTACAAGGGGCTAACGCTGGCATGTCGACTCCAGAACAAGATGCATAACGTGTAATGTAGCGTGCGAGGCAATGTGAGGCCATCCCTAGACGTTGGTCGTAAGTTAGACGTTTTGTTTTGACACCACGTGCTGCGATAGCTAGCCTTCACCTATCGAATGTTACCGGTAACAATTTATTGGAACACAAATCACAAGCCTGATGGCCGATATCGATTCGATAGCCTTACAGTAAATAGCCAACCAACAACAACGACTCTTTTGGAGATAACGTCATGACAACAATCTGGCGCAGCACGCTTACTCTGGTCGGTGCGACCACCCTGACTTTCGGCATGGCACACGCTCAAAGCCCAGAACTTTCTGACCCGCCCGCCATTGAAGGCGACGTCGTGGCTGACCACGGAAGCCACACCCTGCGTATGGGCATCGGCCTATCCGAAACATCGCCGCAGTTTCTCTCTAGCCAGTACTTCGGTGAAATTCTTGAGCAGCGCACCGATGGCCGTATTACAGTTAATGTTTTCCCCAACAGTCAGTTGGGCGACGATGTCCAAATGATGGAAATGCTGCAAACCGGTACGCTGGATATGACCTACCCTTCAAGCTCGGCAACGACTGGATACGTTGAAGCGCTCTCTGCGTTTGACCTTCCTTTCTTGCTACCGAGCCGTGAAGCAGCGATCGCTGTTATGCAAAGTGATGTGGCGCAGGAAATGCTAGATGCGTTTGAAGGCACAGGCTTGAAGGCGCTAACGTTCTCTGAAAACGGCTACCGCCAGCTATCTAACAGCGCGCGGCCCGTTGAATCACCTGAAGATGTGGCTGGCTTGGATGTTCGCGGCTTAAGCGTACGTACCATGCAGAATCCGGTTCACTTGGCAATTTGGGAAGCGTTAGGTGCCAACCCAACACCAATGGCCTTCGGCGAGCTATTTTCGGCGCTTGAGCAAGGCGTGGTAGATGGCCAGGAAAACCCATGGAGCACCATCCTGACTTCTAACTTCAACGAAGTGCAGGATTACGGCACCGAAACCCGCCACGTTTATACGCCATTTATCATGATGCTTTCCGAACGCACCTGGGACCGCATGGCGCCTGAGTATCAAGCACTGGTGCAGGAAGCCGCTCGCCAATCGGCTGAGTACGAAATCCAGCTTTCTGCCGAGTATGACGATTGGTCGCGTGATCAGTTAGAAGCACGCGGTATGCAAATTACCCGCTTAGATGATGAGCAGTTAGCCGCTTTTCAAGACGCCGTGCAGCCTGTTTATGAAGAGTGGGCACCGCGCATCGGTGAAGACTTGATTGCTGAAATCCAGCAAATCGTGGAAGACAGCAGCAACTAATCTGCAACGTATAGCGCTCCATCGGGCAGGCACACACGCCTGCCCGACTTGTCAGTGCCCCTCGGAGTTTTTATGACTACCTCCTCTACTCCCCCAAACGCGGTGACCTCGAAAGCGCCAGTGTTGGAAGACCCGTCGGTTTATTTGAATGATCCTAATCGCAAACTACTTGAGCTTGATACTGAGACTCGCCAGGGGCCTGTGCTGTTCCGCTGGTTAACCCTTGCGATGGAGTATTTGATTGGCGCTATTTTAGCGGCGCTGATTGTCGCAGTTTCCAGTAATGTCGTCGGCCGCTCTGTGTTCAATCATTCACTGCCTTGGGTCGATGAATTGGCGCGCATGCTGTTTATTTGGCTGGTCTTTATCGGTGCCGCGGCGGCGTTTGCTCGCTATGAGCATATTGCTGTCGATGCGCTGGTGAGGCGTTTACCGTTGCGTGTCGCGCACATGCTCTATTTCTTACAACACCTAATTATTGCTGGGCTCATGCTGGTGATGATTTGGGGCGGTTATCAGGTGCTCACGCGCTCAAGCGGTCGCTCCGCCATCATGGGGGTGCCGTTAAGTTTGGTAAGCCTGTCGTTGGTGTTGTGCGTCATTTTTATCGCGGCGGTATCGCTCTGGCGTATGTGGGTCAGCGTGGGGGTTATCCGTCAACCACATCGCCAATCGGCTGACTTACCAGGGGAGCGTTGATCATGCTGTGGATTTTTCTAGCCATCTTATTGGCATCTATTGTGATTGGTTTGCCGATTGCATTTGGCCTAGGGGTAGCAGCCTTAGTCATGGCGGTGCTCTCTGATATCCCACTATCGATTATGATTGAGCAGTCAATTCGTGGTGTGAATAGCTTTCCGCTGCTGGCGATTCCGTTCTTTATTCTTGTCGGCGAAGTGATGAGCAACGGGGGCATTGCACGACGCTTGATGGAGCTTGCTGGCGCGTTGGTGGGCTTTATGCGCGGCGGGCTTGGCCAGGTAGCCATTACCGGTTCGATGTTTTTTGGCGGAATTAGCGGCTCGGCGGTTGCGGATACCGCAGCGACCGGCGCGATGATGATCCCCTCGATGAAACAGCAAGGTTACACCGCCGCAAATGCCACGGCGATTAACACCGTGTCATCGGTGATCGGCATTATTATTCCGCCATCTATACCGCTTATTTTATATGGCATTGTGACCGAGACGTCGATCAGTCGCCTATTTATCGCGGGGATTGTGCCTGGCCTGTTAATTGGTGCCGCGCTAATGGTGACCACCTTTATTCTGGCGAGCAAGCAGGGTGGCGGCGTGCGCCAATTCCGCTGGGATCGGTTATGGAAAGCCTTTAAAGATGCCTGGTTAGCGCTGGTGCTACCGGTGATCGTGATTGGCGGTATTATTGGCGGCGTGTTTACTGCCACCGAAGCTGCCGTTGCAGCGCTGCTCTACTCGCTGGCTATTTCTCTGCTGGTATACCGTGAATTTAAGCTCAGTGAGTTAGGTGGAATGTTAATTCGCACCGCAAGGCTCACTGGCATGGTGATGATGTTATTGGCATTTGCCACCGTAATTGCTTGGTTTCTAACCATTAATATGGTGCCGCAAACCTTAGTGCGCCAAGTACAGGCGATTACCCAGGAGCCGTTTTTGCTGCTGCTGATTGTAGCGGGGCTACTGCTGTTGGTGGGGTTTGTAATGGACCTAACACCAGCCATGGTGATTATGGCACCAATGCTTGCGCCAATCGTGACATCAGTAGGCGTCGATGCCGCTTATTTTGGTGTTCTAATGGCCTTTATTTTAGGCATTGGGCTGTTAACTCCGCCGGTGGGCACCTGTCTGTACGTTGGGTGTGGTGTCGGCAAGGTGTCTATGGAATCTCTGGTAAAAGCCATGCTGCCTTACTACGCCGCCTTGATCGTTGTTCTGGTAGTGCTAATTGCGTTCCCTGGCATCGTTACTTGGCTGCCTGATCTCACCGCCGTGCGCGGCAATTGATAGGAGTATCGAGTGAATAAGCCATCACATCGTATTCTTGTCATGGGCGTTTCTGGATCAGGGAAGTCTCATATCGGACAACAGTTAGCAGCAGAACTGGGCGCAACATTCATTGACGGTGACGACCATCATTCACCGGCGAATGTGGCTAAAATGGCCAGCGGCACGCCGCTTAATGACGATGATCGTCGTGACTGGTTGGCAACGCTTGCTGACTTGTTCGCCGCGTATAAAGCGCGTAATGAATCTGTGGTCATCGCCTGTTCAGGCCTTAAAAAACGCTATCGTGACCGGCTGCGCGAAGGTGACCCTGCGCTGAGTGTTTTGTATCTAGAGGGCAGCCATGCACTTCTTCGTCAACGCTTAGAAACCAGGCCGGGGCACTTCTTTAAAGGTGATAATATGCTGGCGAGTCAGCTTGCCGATTTAGAGCCGCCAAGCAGTGATGAAGCGGTATCCGTCTCCATTGCGCTATCGCCTCGCGAGATTGTCGAGCACTTTACGGTAATGCTAGCGCCCCAAACACGCGTTCATTAGGCTTAAGATTAGGATGGGGCCGCACTATTCGCTATGGTGTGGCCTCTGTGCCGTTAAGAAAGCCGTGTCGTTAAGAGAGAGTTAACAGACTTACGTGTTTAACAGAACAAGTAGTGACGCCATTGAAGAAAAAACGCCCGACATTACAAGATATTGCTGATCGCGTTGACGCGACAAAAATGACCGTCAGCCGCTGTTTGCGGGCTCCTGATACGGTATCGGAAGGGCTTCGCGAACGTATTTTCAACGTTGCTGAACAGCTTGGCTATATTCCCAACCGGGCACCAGATCTGCTTTCTCGGGCTACTAGCCACTCTATTGGCGTGTTAGTTCCATCGCTAACCAACCAAGTATTTGCCGATGTCATTGTGGGTATCGAAGCGTACACCGAACCCGCAGGCTATCACCTGATGCTTTCTCACTATGGTTACAGCCCTGAGCTGGAAGAGCGCAGCTTGGCTTCGTTACTCTCTTACAATGTGGATGGCGTTATCTTATCTGATCGCGATCACACGCCGCGTAGCCTGCGGATGTTGGAGACAGCGGGTATTCCTATTGTGGAAATTATGGATACCCGTCGCCCGCCACTGCAGCAAGCGGTAGGTTACGATAACGTGCAGGCCGCTTACGAGATGGTGAGTGAGATGATTCGCCGTGGCAGACGCCAGGTGATTTATCTGGCTGTGCGTCTAGATGAGCGGACACGCCAGCGTGAACAAGGTTACCGCCAAGCCATGGAGGAGCAGGGGTTAACGCCGATAACGCTACAGAGCAGTCAGCGCTCTTCCTATAGTGTCGGGGCAGCACTCATGCAGGAAATTCAGCGTGATCATCCCAGCGCTGACAGTATTTTCTGCACCAACGACGATGTTGCGGTGGGCGCTTACTTTGAGTGTTTACGCCATGGCGTTAAGGTCCCCGAACAGATGGCAATTGCCGGGTTTCATGGTCACGATGTTGGTCAAGCAATGACACCGCGTCTTGCCAGCGTTATTACCCCTCGGCAAGCTATTGGTGAAGCGGCTGCGAAAACGCTACTGTCACGTATTCGTGGCGAATCAGTTGAACACCAAGTGATGGACTTGGGGTATCGGATTGAGGTGGGTAAAACGCTTTAGTCGCTGAGTCGCTAGCGGCGAACTGGCAAACTGGATAGGCTAGTGGTTAAAGCTTGGCCATGAAAAATCCATCAAAAGAAAAGCCATATTGAGTGCGAAACTGCCATGAAAATTACCCAGCTCACCGTCTATCCGGTTAAATCTCTGAAGGGAATTAATGTTGCTCAAAGTAAACTCCATGGCCATGGGTTGGCCTGGGATCGCCGGTGGATGTTAGTGGATGCTCAGCAGCGTTTTGTCACCCAGCGCCAGCTACCAGAGCTTGCCACCATCGCGGTTGAATTAACCGATCAAGCACTGGTGCTCTCTCACCCTAAGGTAGAACCGATTGCGATTCCCCTTGAAGACCCCCAGGGTAATTTACGGCTTGTGAAAGTGTGGAACGACCACTGTAAAGCACTGCCAGAAAGCGAAGACGTATCGCACTGGCTGATGGCGGCGTTAGGTGAGCAAGCGCAAGGCATCAGCTTGGTGCGCTTCGCTACTGAATTTACCCGTGCTGTTGAAGAGGATTTTCTGGCGGGAGGCGAGGCCCATACTTACTTTTCTGATGGTTACCCTTTCCTGATAACCACCACCGGCTCTCTGGACGCCTTGAATCAAGCGCTGGTTGCCAGTGGACAATCCCCTGTGCCGATGAATCGTTTTCGGCCGAATATTGTAATTGATTGTGATGATGCTTGGGCGGAAGACCAGTGGGCCACACTCGCAAGTCAAGGTAGCTATGAGCTGACGCTACGCAAACCCTGTCAGCGCTGCAAAGTTACCACGGTTGACCAGCAAACCGGTACCGTACCGGTGCAGGCAGAACCACTGAAAACACTGCTTTCTCTGAATACTCAGCCTCACCTTAAAGGCGCGCATTTTGGCCAAAACGCCACGTTAACCGCAGGGCAAGAGGGTACTATTCGTGTGGGGGACGAGGTGGTGTCAACACACCGCGAGACCTAAACCTTAATAGTCGGGTAGCAATGGCGGTGCCTGCTAGGGTAATGACCATGCCAGTCACCACTTGAAGGCTAAGCGTTTCATTAAGCAGCAAGTACCCCCACAGCAGCGCGCTAACAGGAATCAAAAAGGTAACGGTTGACGTAGCGGTAGCGCCTGCGCTGGCTAATAGCCCGAAGTAAAGCAGGAACGCTAGTGTGGTGCTTAGCATCGCCAGCGCCAGTGCGTTGCCCCAGGCGAGCATGCTGACAGGCTCGCTAGGCCAGAGCAGCAGACCGGGTATTAATAACACCAATGCTGACATTGCGCTGCTGCCAGCCGCTAATACTCGGCTGGGGAGATGACTCAAGCGGGTTTTCGAGTAGTTACCGGCAATTCCATAACAGAACGTCGCACCCAGTACGGCAACAATAAACCAGCCGTCGCCCCCTAGAGTGAAATCTAGCCGATTAGCCGACAACACATAGACACCAAGCAGTGCCAGGGCTAGCCCTAGATATTGTTGGCGTTGGATGGGGGTGGCAAAAAAGGCAGCGCCTAATAACGCGGTAAAAATTGGTGTAGTGGCGTTAATAAGAGAGGTGAACCCTGCTTCTAGGCGAGTGGTGGCTAACGCTAGCAACGAGAAAGGCAGCACATGATTAACGATGCCAAGTATCAATAACGATCCTTTATGCTGCCAAATAAGCGTTAGATAGCGAAGGCTTAGCAGTAGCGGCACTAAGAGTAATGCGCCCACTCCCATTCTTATTAATACGAGTGGAATAGGCCCAAATTCCGGTGCAGCCACGCGCATAAATATGAACGATAGCCCCCATAGGGAAGAAAGTAGCAGCAAACGCAGTGCATCGGCCAACGACATGAAGTGTCCTTAAATGGGCAGTGACAGTTTTTGTAGTAATGGGCATGACAGAGAGAATGAAACTGAAGCGCTTAGCTTAGCGAGAATTTTTAAGAAAGCGAATGTAAACGGCTACTTGCATACCAGTTTTTGCTAAAAAAGCAGAGTGAGAAATTGTCAATCTTTGTAATGTTATAGATTTGACGTTGACGCTAATGCAATGAAACTCTACTGTCTCGGCAAATTGTACGTTAGCATTTATTTACATTCTTGAGGAAAGGCCGTGGATCTCGCGACGCTAATAGGTTTGGTAGGGGCTGCTGTTTTAGTGGGGGCCTCTGTAATCCTGGGCACCTCTCCAGAGGTGTTTATGAACCCCACTGGGCTGCTGCTGGTAGTTGGGGGAAGCCTGTTTGTGGTGCTGGCAAAGTTTAGTATTACCCAATTTAAATTTGCCTTCAAAGCGGCGGCGCGGGCATTTAAATTTCAGCTACCTAGCGTTAAAGATAGTATTGAAGAGCTCGTTGAACTGGCAAAAGTAGCCCGACGCGAGGGTATGATTGCCTTGGAAAACAAAGAGGTAAATTCCCCGTTTCTCAAGAAAGGCCTACAAATGCTAGCCGACGGCTATAGCGCCGAAATGATTAAGGACATGACCGAAAAGGAGCGCTTGCTCACCTTGGAACGTAATGAGGCTGGCGGCCAAGTGTTTTCAGCGTTAGGAGAAGTGTCGCCTGCAATGGGGATGATTGGCACACTGGTTGGCTTGGTACAAATGCTTTCCAATATGGGCGATCCCTCGTTGATCGGACCTGCCATGGCCGTTGCCTTATTAACCACACTATACGGCGCCATGATTGCAACGATGATTGCCAATCCTATTGCCGAGAAACTATGGGTGCGGATGAAGCAGGAAGCAAAAATGCAGCAGCTATGGATTGACGCTCTGATTGCTATCAAAAACGATAAGAATCCGCGTGTACTTGAACAAATGCTGACTATTTATCTACCACCTGAGCATCGCAGTGTGAAAAGCTCGAACGATACCAACGCTGCTGCTGAGCGAACGTAGTCCATGGCTCAAAAGAAGACAAACATTCCTGCATGGATGGTGACATACGCGGATTTAATGTCGCTGTTGTTATGCTTCTTTGTGTTGCTATTGTCGTTTGCAGAAATCGATGCTGAAAAATTTCGTCGTGTTGCCGAAGAGTTATCAAAAGCCTTTGGCGTACAGCGCGAAGTGGAGGCAACGCAGATACCCATGGGTACTAGCGCGGTGTTTCAACAGTTCTCTCCCGCTGTACCGGACCGTACCTTACTAGATGAAGTACGTCAGCGGACTACCCAACAGCAGCCGCAGCTGGAGTCTATGCGCAGTATGCTTGAGGCGCAGCGACAGCAACGTACTCTACAGTTAGCCGCTAGCTTGGAAGAGCTATTGAAAACATCGTCGTTAGAAGGTGTCACCGATATAGAAGTTGATAGATTTCGTGTGGTGGTCAGAATTGCTGAGCAGGGCACCTTCGGGTCAGGTAATGCTGAGGTTACGCCTGCGTTTGCTGAACTGTTAGAGGAGCTGGCAACGGTATTAGCTGCCGTCACTGGAACGATTTCGATTGAGGGACATACGGACAACGTGCCAATTAGCACTTCTCGTTTTCGAAGCAATTGGGATCTAGCTGCTCTGCGTGCATCTTCCGTTGCCAACATACTCGTATCTACTGAAACACTTTCTGCTGAGCGGTTGATGATACAAGGCTTTGCTGATACGAAGCCTCTTGCGTCAAATCTGACGCCTGAGGGACGCGCAGTTAATCGTCGTGTTGAGCTAAAAATTGATATTAATGACCCGATTGAAGAGCGGGAAGAACGCTCAATTCGCTCAATGGAAAGCAGCTTAAGCGACGTGGCTGCCATACAGCCTGCCCCTTAATTCAGTCTGGCTAAGGGCTGAATTCGGCATCAGTGATAGAATCAGCTACGCTGAGTGTGTTAATGGTCACAGTGTATGTGGCCTGAAAACGAGTTGACGCTAACTATCAAAGGAAAGGAGAACGTAATGGATAGTAAAGCAAGTGCACGCTGGGAAGGTGGCCTTAAAGAAGGACAGGGTAATGTAGCGACGGAAAGTGGAGCATTGGATGCTGGCTATTCGTTCAAACAGCGCTTTGAAGGTGCGCCCGGCACCAACCCAGAAGAGTTAATTGGCGCTGCCCATGCAAGCTGTTTTTCAATGGCGCTTTCGATGATTCTTGGAGAGAAAGGCTTTACCGCTGAGGCTATTGATACTAATGCTCGCGTAACGCTTTCCCAAAGTGCTGAAGGCTTCGATATTTCCAGTATTCATTTGGACGTTGTTGCCAGCGTAAGCGGTGCCGATGATGCTGCTTTTCAAGAAGCCGCTGAAACGGCTAAAGCGAACTGCCCTGTTTCCAAAGTATTAAATGCTGACATAACCATGGAAGCAACATTAAAGGGATGATTTGAACGCCAGATAACACCAAAAAGCGCTGCTAGTAGGCAGCGCTTTTTTACGGTTTTTTTAAAATATATAGCGTTCAGGACATCGCTCATGACAAGGGCCTTGTTGTTAGCAAGGCCCTTTAGAGCACCGCGGTCCATTACCTTGGCGAACGATGCTTAAATAACGAGTATTACTCGTCGTCATTCTCGCTGTTGTTTAGCTCTGTATCACGCTCTGTTTCAAGGTCATTGTCACGATCACGATCATATTCTTCGGCATCTTGCAGCGCTTCTTCGGATGCATTTACCGTAATAATGTAATCTTCGTTATCTTCATCTTTGGTAAGTTCAAGCGAATCCCACTCAATGGCGATATCTTTTTCGCCCATACCAAGGAAACCACCTACGCCCACCACAACGGCATTAATTTGCCCATCTTCATCAATGATTAAATCATTGATGGTGCCGATGTCTTCATCGTTTTCAACGCTACTTTTTACTTGATTACCGGTCAGGGAATCTGCGTGAAAAGTGCCTTCCGGCGCATGGGTCAGATAAGAGGCTTCCATACCAGTCTGATTGTCATCACTCGCCTGGGCAACGCCAGCGACAGCAATAAAAGTAGGAATAATCAGCGTGCTGAGAAACGTCGTTTTCATCGTTTTGCTCCTTGCATTTTTATAAAGGTGTTAACAGGTAATCTGTTAATGCCTAAGTAACATCGTAGCGGTAAGGTAGTTGGTACTCTTCATGCTCCTTGCTAACCAACTCTACCCGGTAGGTTCCTTTTATCGGGTGGCGCTACTATTCCTGTTGGTGATGAGTAAGCCCTGCATATTGCTGATTGCTGTATGCAGGCACTTATAAAGGTAGGTGCTGTGCACTGTATTGCAATGGGAATGAAGAACTCTTAATTAATATCAACTCAAAAGCTCGTCAGCGTTAAACCAGGACGTGTTAGTTTTATTGATAAACGTTAAAATCACATACAACGATACGCGCACTTATAGTGGGCGTTGAGATGATAGTGGTCGTTGAGATTGTCGTAGGCATTTAGATTGCTGCGACAGTCTGTCGAGTTGACCCAATGAGACCCCTTGTCCATATTCTTAGCCACCTTGCCCTACAGGAGAGAGTGCCTTGGGGTTATATAAAAAAGGAAATCCCATGACGCTTATCACGCGATATCAAACGCTTCGGCAGGTTAAAAAATTGTGGGCTAGCAGTGTAGCCCTCGGCGCTTGGCTGTTTGCATCCAGTGCTGTTGCCAGTGAGAGTGAGTTACCCAAAGGCCATTTTTCTCTCCCCGATGAGGGTAATATGGTGGGTGAGATGTATACTGTTATGGCGAAAAAAGAGGATACCCTGCTCGATATTGCCCGTGAGCATAACGTTGGTTATGAAGAAATTCGCATGGCTAACCCTGATACCAGTATTTGGGTTCCTGGCGAGGGTACTGAAGTGACAATCCCCGGCCAATATATTTTGCCGGATGAGCCGCGTACTGGCATTGTGATTAATGTCGCCGAGCTACGCCTTTATTACTATCCAGAAGTGGAAGAGGGTAAAGAGCCACGGGTAGAAACCTATCCCATTGGCATCGGCCGCGATGCATTCAATACGCCGCTAGGCATTACTAAAACTACCATGCGTTTAGAAAATCCTGCATGGTATCCACCTGAATCTATTCGCCGAGAAGCCGCGGAACGCGGTGATCCTGCGCCATCGGTTGTTCCACCAGGTGAGGATAATCCATTAGGGCAATACGCCATTTTGCTGGATATACCTGGTTACCTAATCCACGGCACTAATCAGCCTGACGGTATTGGTATGCGCGCTAGTCGGGGATGTATTCGTATGCACCCAGAAGACATTGAATCTGTGTTCTGGCGTGTTCCAGTTGGCACACAGGTGAATATTGTCGACACGCCAGTTAAGGTGGGTTGGGGAAGTGACGGTAATGCCTATGTACAAGCTTTTTCGCCCACGGATGAGCAGAGCTTTGGTATGGAGACGCTATTGGAAGTGGTTAGCCTAATTGAGGCCCATGAGGGTGATGAGCACAGCATGGATTACGAACAAGTGCGTAATGTGCTGGAAAAAGCGAATGGCCAACTTGTTCCGCTTAGTTAGGCCTTGCCATCAAAATAAGTGGCGCTGAGCGGAGAAACGAGTTCTAGCGCCACCGCTTGTCGAACGAGCTCTGCTAAATTTGCAGCGTGCATGGCCTTCATCGCTCTCAGCCGATAGACTTCGACGGTTTTGCCGCTAATCTGCATATGCTCGGCAATTTCACGACTGGTCATTCCTTCTGCCACGTGAATCACAATGCGTTGCTCTTTTGGGCGTAGAGATTGGTAGCGTGTTCGCAACAGGGTGAGCTGTTGCTTAGCGCGTTGCTGTTGATGAGCGCTGCCTAATGCTTGCTGTACGCTGTCAATCAGCTGCTGGTGATTAAACGGCTTTTCGATAAAATCAAACGCGCCGTTTTTCAGTGCAGCCACCGCCATAGGGACATCGCCATGCCCCGTCATCATAATGACCGGCAGAGTAGTGCCTTGATCCACCAACTGCTGTTGCACTTGCAGTCCACTCATTCCCGGCATGCGAACATCAAGCAGTAGTGCGCCTAATTCATCATGCTGGCTAGCTAGAAATTGCTCGCCATCATGAAATGCTTGAGCGGTTAAACCAACTGATTCGAGCAGCCAAACCAGCGATTCACGCAGTGCCTGATCATCATCAACAACCGCAATGGTGGCGATGGATTTATGTTCAACACTGCTAGTCATCATTGGTTCCTGGTGATGCACCGATGGCGCGTTCATGTTGTTTCTGTACGAAGTATTATGTCAAAGCATGCGCCTTTCGAGCTTTGCTGAGGGCGCAGAGTAAGGGCACCCCCCATGCTTTCCATGAGTGAACGACTAATCGCTAAGCCCATTCCCAACCCTTCATCGCGGGTGGTGAAAAAGGCATCAAAAATTGACCCTTGATGGGCTGGTGCGACGCCTGGGCCCAGGTCTTTAACGCTAAGGGTAAGCTGCCGATTACCGCTTTTTTGCGCAGCAACGATGACTCTGTCAGCACCAGAAACGTCACGGCTAGCGGTGAGTGCATTGAGTAATAGGTTAACGATAACTTGCTCAAGGGCAATAGGGTCCGCATAAATACGTGGCAACCCAAGGGGTAATTGTTGGGTAAGTTGAATAGAAGCCTGTTGATATTGCCAGTTGCACAGTTGAAAAGCGGCGTTAATAACATGTTCAAGTGCCAGGGGCCTGACGCAGTGGCTGCGTTTACGCACAAAGCTGCGCATATGTCGGAGTCGCTGGGCAAGGCGTTGTACTTGCTCATCAATGCGGGCCAGAGGCAACTGTAGCTCGCTGGCGGGCAGATTGGGCGTATGCTTAGCTTTCAGCAGGGCGCCGCTGGTATAGTTGGCGATGGCCCCTAAGGGCTGATTGAGCTCATGGGCAATATTAGACGCAAGCTCTCCGGCAGCGGCTAATCGATTGGCATGGGCAATTTGTTCTTGGTGCCGACGTGCCTGGGATTCGGCCGCTTTACGCACGCTAATATCGCGGTTAATCAGCGCAAAGTGCCCAGGTTCTGCCCCGCGGCTGCGATGGGTAAGCACAACACTAAGTACCGGCACTGTCCCGTTTGCACTCAGCATTTCTAGTTCGCCACTCCAGGAACCATAGCGTTCAACGGCTGGGAAGACGACTTGCTCTAAAAGAGCCAGCGAGTCAGCATGGTAGAGCGCTGCCAGGGCAACTTGCATGGCATCACGTGGGAGTGAGAAACAGCGCCGGGCGGCTTCGTTGGCGCTAAAAATATGTTGGTTAGGTCCTAAAAAAAGCACGTAGTCAGTGGTGGATTCGACCACTTGCGCTAAACGCTCTCGGGTGGCTTCGGCATGGACGCGGCGACTCACATCCCGCGACACACATAAAATATCAATCAACTCGCCTGTGGCAGTGTCTCGGCGGGTTCGACTGGTAGTTTCAAACCAGATGTAGTGGCCTGCTTTGGCCCGAAACCGATACGTTTGCTGATAAAAACCGTCGTGATAGTAGACCCGGGGTGATTTGTTTAATAGATCACTTAAGTCAGCGGGATGAAACAGCTGATAGGCTGACACGCCAATCAGTTCTTCTGGCTCGTACCCTAGTAAGTCGCGCGCTGCTTGAGAGGCATATAAAAACGTACCGTCGCGGGCATGGCGAGATATCAAGTCAGTGGTACTTTCTGCCAGCCACTGATAATGACGTTTCTCTTCTTCCAGCGCTGCATTTTGTGCTTCTAGCGCTTTGATCCTGGCACTTAATGTGGCTTCGTTAACGGTGCTCATCGCGTGTCAGTGCGCCGGGTCGAGCACGCCACCCAGCGAGGCGTTGCGCCTAAACCAGCCAGCAATACTGGCACGTGGATGCTGCGTTGGCACTACCTCGTGAGGAATGGTTTCGGATAAAAAACAGGCGAACGTGCCGGCTTCGGGCACCACGCGGGCGACTTCCTGAGAGGGGGCATCAGGGTGATAAATGACCATCTCTCCGCCACCATCTAATGGCCACTGAGGGTTCAAGTAACCGACGGTTGAAATCACTCGGTTAGCTCGCCCCCGAAAGCTATCGACATGGCGTTGATAAAATGCGCCTGGGGGGTAGTGGGCAAAGTGAGCCTCGTACTCAAATAACCCCAGGAAAAGCGCCTGATTGAGGGATTGCTGGAGTTCTGCCATGGCATCAAGGTAGCGGCGTTGGGCTTCGCTTTCTCTATCTAACCAGTGAATGGCATCGCCACGAATATCTTTGCGAAGGAGATGTTCTTTGCCACGACCAATGCCTGCCTCGGCAAGCACGTCGTGTTCAGCCATATGGTGCAGCTCACGGTGCAGCGCTTGGCAAAGATCGAGGTCTATCACGTTTTTACCCACGTACCAACCGTGCTCAACAAGCGCATCCACCAGCGCAACATGGGCGATAGGATTGATCGCTGGTGGGCTATTACTATTGCTATTGGGTAAGGAGTTTGGCGCTGCAGAGGCAATCATTTCATGGTTCTCTTCGTTGGCATGCGAGTTGCTTTGAGTAGGCGACTGCTTCTCTCAGGATAGTGACGTAACGCTCCTGGCGGGCGCTGGTAGAGATCAATAGCCATACCAAAACCTTCTGCCAGCAGTTCTACCAGCATCATGGCAGAAAGCCCCCAAATCACGTAGCCATCCACGTGGTAGCTGGGCACATAGTGGGCAACCCCGTCTACTGTAATCACATCGGTGTGGGTGCGCCTGTCGTCTAAAAAATGGCTGAGTGGCACTTCAAAAATAGTGTCTAGTTCTGAGGGGTCTGCTACCAGCGGTAAATCTGGCGGAATAATACCTACCCACGGCGTGACGCGGATGCCATGTAGTGAAATAACATCTGATAACCTTCCCAAGGGTTGTACAAAGGAGGGCGCTAGCGCAATCTCTTCTTCTGCCTCGCGAAGTGCCGTGGCGTAGAGATCGGCATCACAGGCCTCGCGTTTGCCACCGGGAAACGCCACTTGGCCACTGTGAGTGCTGAGATGGCTAGCCCGCCGTGTAAATAGCAGCGTGGGCGAAGGTCGCTCAACAATCGGCATTAGCACGGCAGCCTCGGGCATTACAACGTGGTCTAGCCGTTGAGGAGAGTGCTGTTGCAGCTGTTTGCGCAGTTTCTCTAACATAGGGTTTCCCTTTGCTTTGTTCTCTTTTACCCAGCAGCGGTGTTTGACGTCAAGTACGTCAAAGCCTTACCCCATCAGCCGTAGAGAAAACGCGATGAATTTTTGTAGTCAGTGTGGTGAAAAAGTCCGTTTTGCTGTTCCTGAAGGCGATGACCGTTCACGCTATTTATGCGATGCCTGTGGCGCTATTCATTATCAAAATCCACGTATTGTGGCGGGTACGTTGCCGGTAATTGGCGATAAAATATTGCTGTGTAAGCGGGCGATTTCTCCTCGTAAAGGGTACTGGACACTTCCAGCGGGCTATATGGAAAATGCCGAAACCACTCAGCAGGCCGCCGCAAGAGAGACCTGGGAAGAGGCCTTTGCAGAGGTCAAGTTGGAAGGGTTATACACGCTCATTGATCTACCTCATATCAATCAAGTGTATATGATTTTCCGTGCAGAGCTTCTCGGTGGTTTTAGCGCAGGCCCTGAAAGCCTAGAGGTCGCCCTTTTTGAAGAGCATGAGATCCCCTGGGATGAACTTGCCTTTCCCACGATTGAGCGCACGCTGCAGCACTTTTATGAAGATCGAAAAAGCGCCCACTACCCGCTACACATCAGCGCAATTACCCCTGAAGACAGGGAGCGTTATTTTGGCAGTGCCTAAGCTCTTTTAGTGCCTAAGCTCTTTTAATGCAGGGCATCGCTGAATTACAGATCGGCTAATTGCCAAACATCATAGGCCACCTCTTCATAGGGGTGGGCTAATTTCAAAGCGGCAATGGCGGCCTGAATGTGCTCATCTTGGCAGACAAGCTCCACCTTTACCTCTTCAACAGTTTCAAGCGTGCCCACTTTGCCTAGGTGTGGCTCTGCGCCCTCTAGCGGACGAAACTGCCCGATGCCGCGGGTTTGAAAACAGCAGGCCTCGTAATCACCAATTCGCCCAGCGCCTGTTTCAAACACCGCTTCTTTAACACTCTCGGCATCTTCAACGGGAACAAAAAAAGCCAGCTTGTACATAGTAATCAGGCTCCAAAATTAGCGCAGGCAAGGTAACGCTGCTTTCAGAATGATCACCTAGCCAGAGGGATTGCCCAGCAGCGGTACGACCTTGTAACGTTCAAAGTGTATAAAAACAAACAAAGAATAGCTTACAGAAACAAAATAGTTAGAAACAGGTTGGTTAGAAATAGAGTATCTAAAAACTAAGTATCTAAAAACTAAGCATCTAAAAACTAAGCATCTAGAAGTGAGTAGGAAAAAGCTAAGCGAATGATCGCTACGTCAACGGTTCAGAGTGAGCGTTATGGATAACAATCTGAGTAACTTGCTGGATACGCTGGGATTAATCCCCACTGATAAGCTTCAGCCACTCAGTGGTGGTGACATAGCTGCTGTTTACGCCTTAATGACTCGCCAGGGGCAAGTCGTTATCAAACACGATAACCCTGCGCGATTACTTGGTGAAGCCGAAGGGCTTCGCACGCTCAAGGGGGCGGGCACTTCATTAGTGATCCCTGAGGTGCTAGGTGAGTCAATGGGGTGGCTGGTGATAGAGTCGCTCGATACCAAACCTGCAAACACCCAGAGTAGCATCGCTTTGGGCGAGGAGCTACGTGAGTTGCATGGAGTGATAGGTGATGCCCATGGCTGGCATCAGGACAATGCCTGTGGGCGTACGCCCCAGCCCAACGCCCCATTGTCAGATGGTCGTGCGTTTCAGCGCGAACGACGTTTACTGCCTCTTAGTCAAGCCTGCTATCAGAAGGGGCTGCTGGATGAGGCCTTGCGCAGCCGTGTGGAACACCAAGCAGGCCAATTAGAAACATGGTTGCCAGATTCGCCTGCCAGCCTTATTCATGGGGACCTATGGGCGGGCAATGTGCTGACGACCACAAGAGGGCCGGCACTGATCGACCCTTCTGTTTATCGCCATTATCCCGATGTTGATGTGGCTATGCTGACTCTATTTGGATCGCCAGGCACACCTTTTTTTGATGCTTACTGGGACGGCAATAAGCCAATCGACTGGCCAAGACGAGAAGCGCTTTTCCAGCTTTATCCGTTGCTTAATCATCTGTTGATGTTTGGTTCCGGCTATCGCAGCGCCGTTGAACGTTGTGTGGCAGTGCTGGAGGCTTTTGAAGAGTAATATGGAAGCACTTCAAACAGCTTGTGATTACCGTTCACAGTGGCACTGATGGTTCAGCTGTTGGGCCTGTTAAAGGTCGTGCTAAAAAACTGCCAGCTCAGTGCGCTTTGAACTAAGGTAAAAGAGAGTCTTGTGCAGTGCGGCTATTTATAAGTAACACTGTCCACACATTTAGGTTAAGTTCAAGCCTAGCATACATACATGAATGTAACTATAATGCCATCTTTTAGAATGGCTATCCGACTCGCCACCCTACGTTGACACCTAGAGGCAATCCCATGCGACTGGCACACTGGGCAGTCAATGCCCCTTTTCGTCCCCTGCTATTAGCAGTCCTTACATCATCTTTCATGCTGCCAGCTCACGCGGCAGATCTAATCAATATCACCCGCGACGCGCTTAATAATAATGCTGCCTTGGCGTCGGCACGTGCTGAGTTTTCAAGTGTTGAAGCGGCAAGTGACGTGGCAAGTGGAGCATTGTTGCCCCAGGTAAATGCCTCTGGAAACGTTGTTCATAATCAGCAGTATGAAAGCCAGTCCTTCGCGAGGAGTGCAGGGCAGGGAGCCGAACAGAGTGCTGGTACAGCAGGGGTGGGAGGCAGTGACGATCGATTCAACACGGTGTCGTTAAGCCTTGAAGCGACGCAAGCGCTCTTTAACGAAGTGGCGCGTCAGGAAGTGAATCAGGCTGAGCGTCAGATTGATCAACAAGTGTATCTCTTGGCTGCCACTGAACAGCAGTTGCTGATTGACGTTGCCAGCGCATATTTCGATATTTTACGTGCCCATGAAGTGTTAGAGGCGCGCTTAGCCCAAGAGCGTGCGATTGGTCGCCAGCTTGAACAAGCGCGAGAGCAGTTTGAAGTTGGTCTCATTGCGATTACTG
The DNA here is from genome assembly GCF_025917315.1 of Halomonas qaidamensis. NCBI lineage: Bacteria > Pseudomonadati > Pseudomonadota > Gammaproteobacteria > Oceanospirillales > Halomonadaceae > Halomonas > Halomonas qaidamensis. The sequence goes on from NZ_CP080627.1 coordinate 1,006,496, forward strand.
AGGTTGAAGAAGCGCGGGCGAGTTTTGATCAATCTCGTGCGGATCGTATCGCTGCAGAAAGTAATCTTCAGGTGGCATTTGAAGTGCTTGAACAGCTAACAGGGCAGCGTTACGCCAGTATTGATGCCTTGGGCGACGCAATGCCGATTGCCTTGCCAACGCCTTCGGATCGCAATTACTGGGTAGAGCAAGCCATTGAACGTAACCCGCAGGTGCTGGCCCAGCAGGCAGGCATTGAGCTTTCTCGCGTAGGCGTTGAGCTTGCGCGTGCAGGACGCATGCCCACAGTGCAGGCGTTCGCTAACTATCAATACGCAGATAGTGATAGAGATCAGGTCAGTGGTTACGACACGTCAAGCCAGGTGGGCGTTTCAGCGAACTTGCCTATTTATACGGGTGGCAGCACCAGTGCTCGTATCCGCCAAGGGACCTTCCTGCTTGAAAGTAGCCAGTACGATTTTGAGTCCCAGCGCCGTACTACTATCCAGCAGGTCCGCTCGCTCTATACTCAAGTCAGCAATAATGTCGAGACCGTTGAAGCTCGCCAACAGGCAATCGTTTCTAACCGCAGCGCCCTTGAAGCAACTCGCGCTGGTTATGAAGTAGGCACGCGTAATATTGTTGATGTGCTAAACGCTGAACAGAACCTTTATAACGCCATTGCTAACTACGCAGAGGCACGCTACGACTACGTAGTGAACTTACTGTCATTGCGTCAACAGGCTGGTTTGCTGGACGTTGAGGCGATCGAAGAAGTCAATGCATGGCTAACGGGCGATCAGGTGAATTTCACGCTGCCTGAGGGTGGTAGCCCTGACACCTACCAGCGGGCTATGGAGATTGGCGCGCCGCCCACGCCAGGTGCATAAGTTAGCAAAACGTTCGTTTTCTAACACGTTAAATCAATCGAGCGCTGTGCTGCTATCCGTCAATGTTGAAAAGAAGAATGGGAAACCGATGTATGAAGAAGACGATTCACTCAGGTCGAGCGAGTCTAGTGACGCTGATAGCTGCACTGGCGCTAGCCGCATGCGGTCAGGAGCAGCCTCAGGAACAGCAGGCTGGTCAGCAGGAAGCGCCGCCTTATGCGGTAGAAGTTGCTGAAATTGCACGTCAGGATATTCCGCTAGATAAATCGTATCCGTCGCTGCTGCGCAGCGATAGTGAAGTCACGTTGGTGGCGCGGGTAAACGGGTTCCTGGAAGAGCGCCATTTTGAGCCTGGACAATTGGTAGAACAGGGTGATCGGCTCTATACCATTGAGCCAGATCTCTACCAAGCAACGGTTAATCAGCGTGAGGCTGACTTACAAAGTGCGCGCGCTGAGTTGGCACGTGCCCAGCGCGATGCGCAGCGCTTTGAGCAGCTGTTAAGCCAAAACTCGGTGAGTCGTCAGCAGTATGATCAAGCACTGGCTGACCAGCGGGTTGCCCAAGCCAGTGTAGCTCAAGCAGAAGCTGCCTTAACCAGCGCTAACCTTGATTTAGGCTATTCAAACGTCACTGCTCCCGTGTCTGGCATGATCAGCTTAAGCCAAATAAATGTAGGTAACTTAGTGACGCCAGGGACTGAACTGGCCACTATCACGCCGCTTGATCCCCTTGAAGTACGTTTTCAGCTACCCCAGCGGGATGCCTTTGAACTGCGTCGTCAACTGGGAGAGCGCGGGAGCGCATCAGACATTACCGCCCGGTTGAGTGTGCCAGGGCAAACTAACGGCGATAACACAGAGCTTGAAGGCCGCCTGAACTTTCTTGGTTCCCGAGTTGATACCGGCACCAGCACGGTGCAAGCGTCAGCAACGTTTGCCAACCCCGATGGCGCGGTGTTGCCTGGTCAGTTCGTGCGGGTTCGTATTGAAGGCTTGAAGCGCTTTGATGTGTTGGCCGTGCCAGAAATTGCCGTTACTCAGGGTTTAATGGGGCCGCAGGTCTTTATTGTTGATGATGACAATAAAGCTCGCGAGCGTACGGTTCAGCTCGGAGAAGTGGCTGGCCCATGGCAGATCATTCGTGATGGTCTTTCTGCTGGCGAGCGCGTTGTTGTTGGTGACCCTGCTGGTTTAGAGCCAGGCAGGGCAATTGACCCTCAGCCGTTTGAGGGTAGCGCTGGCGCTATTGTCGAAGAAGCAGAGCAGGAAGAGGCTCAGCAAGAAGCCGAGCAGGCAGAGGCAATGCAGGAAGGGGAGGCTGACGCACAGCCTGCAGAAGAGGAAGAGGGCGCGCAATAATGAACTTTTCCAACTTCTTTATCAGCCGACCGATCTTCGCTACCGTTTTGGCGATTATCTTGACGCTGGTAGGTACGATGGCAATGCGAATATTGCCGATTGAGCAGTATCCCAGCGTTGTACCTCCCACGGTGTCGGTGCAGGCTCAGTTCCCTGGGGCAGATGCTGAAACAGTGGCGCAGACCGTCGCAGCACCACTTGCTGAGGCCATCAATGGTGTTGAGGACATGTTGTATATGACCTCAAACAGCGCTGATAACGGCACCATGAGTCTGAGTGTCGCCTTTAATATCGGCACGGATGGTGACATCAACACCATCAACGTGAACAACCGAGTGCAGGGCGCACTTTCACAGCTACCCGAGGCGGTACAATCGCAAGGGGTAACGGTCGAGTTACGCTCCGACTCTATTTTGATGCTTGTTGCCTTGACGTCACCCAGCGGTGACTACAGCAAGATCTACATGCAGAACTATGCCACATTAAATATCTTAGATGAGCTACGCCAAGTGCCCGGTGTAGGTAATGCCGAAGTGTTAGGCGGCGGTGAGTTTGCGATGCGGGTGTGGATGGATCCCGACAAGCTCGCTCAGTACGACCTGACGCCCAGTGAAGTGGCCAGCGCTATTCGCGCGCAGAATACCGAGATCCCTGCGGGTAACTTAGCGGCAACGCCACAAAGCGAACCGCGCGCTTATACCTACACGATTACCGCCGGTGGTCGTTTGTCGGGCACCGATGATTTTCGCAATATCTTTCTGCGCACCAATCCAGACGGCTCTTCGCTACGTTTAGAAGATGTGGCGCGGATTGAGCTGGGTGCGTCGTTTTATGGCGTGGATGCTCGTTTAAACGGCGCCACGATGACGCCCATTATTATTAACCAGCAGCCGGGTGCCAACGCGTTGGAAACCGCTGATGCGGTACGCACTACCATGGAAGAGCTTGCCGGGCGCTTCCCGCCAGGGCTTGAATATGTAACGCCTTACGACACCACGTTGTTTATTGATGCCTCTGTAGAAACCGTATTAAAGACCTTTATCGAAGCGTTTCTGATCGTTATCGTTATTCTGTTTATCTTCTTGCAGAACTGGCGTTTTACAGTCATTGCTATGTCAGTCGTGCCGGTGTCGGTTATCGGCACCTTTGCAGGCTTCTACTTGTTTGGCTTCTCCATCAACCTGCTTACGTTGTTTGCCTTGGTGCTGTCGATAGGCATCGTAGTGGATGACGCGATACTGGTGGTTGAAAACGTCGAACGGGTACTGAGCGAAGAAGATGATATTTCGGTGCGTGATGCGACCATTCGTGCGATGAAAGAAGTGGGCGGCCCGGTTATTGCCACGTCGCTGATTATGGCGGCGGTATTTGTGCCGGTGGCATTTCTGGGTGGTTTTACCGGCCAAATTTATCAGCAGTTTGCGATTACCGTGGCGATATCAGTGGCGCTTTCAGCGCTAATGGCACTGACCTTTACCCCCGCGCTCTCGGCTATCTTCATTAAGCATAACCTGCATAAAACGAAACAGTCTGCGTTCCGGCGAGCGATTACCACGCCGCTGCGCCTATTTGACCGTTTCTTCGCTGGTTTTACCGCCGCGTATATGTGGTTCGTGAAAAAGCTGGTGCGCTTCTGGGTGTTAGCGCTCGCGCTAACCGTGGCGGTCGGTGCTGGTTCTTACTGGCTCTACGCGAATACGCCTTCCACGCTTGTACCTGAAACTGACCAAGGTATCGTACTGGTCAGTGTTTCATTGCCCGATGCCGCGTCACTTAGCCGAACCCAAGCCTATATGGCTGAACTTAGTTCACAGATAGAAGATATTCCTGGCGTTGAGTACTCTTCTGCGGTCGCAGGCTATGACATTTTGTCGAGCGCGGTTAATACCGCTCGTGGCATCATGTTTATCAACATGAAAACCTGGGCTGAGCGAGAGCTAACAGCAAATGAGCTGGTCGGCCGTATTATGCAGCTGGGCGCGAGTATTGATGGTGGTTCGGCGATGGCGTTTAACGTGCCGCCGATAATGGGGCTTTCTACAACGGGTGGTTTCACTGGCTACTTGCAATCATTTGAGGGCGCTTCCACGCGTGAGCTTTATCAAGCGTCCTTGCAAATTATGCAGGCAGCGAACCAACACCCAGCATTAAGTCGCGTATTCACGACGTTTAATGTCAATGTGCCTTCTTACCGTGCGGAGATTGACCAGCAAAAAGCACTCAGTTATGGCGTTGCGCTTGAGAATATCAACTCAGCGCTTGCCAATACCTTCGGTAATGGGTTTGTTAACTTCTTTAGTTACCAAAACCGCAATTTCCAGGTCTACTTACAGAACGAAGATGAATTCCGTAAAACACCGGATGATGTCAGCAGCGTTTATGTGCGTAGTGGCAATGGCGATCGCATACCGCTTTCCGAGTTCGTCACGCTTGAACGCCAAACGGGTCCGGCGGTTGTATCCCGCTTCGGTGTTTATGCAGGTGCTCAGTTCCAAGGTAACCCAGCTCCAGGCTACAGTTCTGCCCAGGCGATTGAAGCCATGGAAGAAGTGGTTCAGGAAACGTTAGGCAGAAACTGGGGCATGGGCTGGACAGGAACAGCGTACCAAGAGTCTAACCTTGGCAATACCGCCGTACTTGCCATCGTGTTTGGTATCCTGATGGTGTTCTTAATCCTGGCGGCTCAGTACGAAAGCTGGTCGCTACCGCTCGCAGTGTTGACGGCTACGCCATTCGCTTTCCTAGGGGGGATCGGCGGCATTGTGCTACGAGGGTTAGATACCAGTGTGTACGTACAGATTGGGATGTTGGTGGTGGTCGGCTTGGCTGCCAAAAACGCGATATTAATCGTTGAGTTTGCTGAGCTACAGCGCAAAGAGCAGGGTAAGTCGATTCGTGAAGCAGCGATTACTGCTGCGGAGCTTCGCTTCCGCCCTATTGTGATGACGTCACTTGCCTTTATCTTCGGCACCTTGCCGTTGGCACTGGCTACTGGCGCGAGTGATGTGAGTAGTCACCACATAGGTACCACCGTTGCAGTGGGTATGGCGTCTGTCGCAACCCTGGGAAGCCTGTTTATTCCCAGCTTCTACGCCATGATTGCCACGGTTTCCGACTGGCTCTATCGTAAACGCCATCCTGACCAAGAGCGAGATAGTCGCAACGGACAGGCAGCGGTAGGTCACGATCAGCCGTAACGCTGTTTAGTCATTGGCGAACGGGCACCATGTGAACATGGTGCCCGTTTTTTTATAGTGGCCATTTTGTTGTCGACCTAAATGGCTTAATTGCCGGTAGCGCTAGTGGAAACAATTAATATTGCTAATTTTTCGAATTTTTACATTAGTTATTTATGGTTTTTTAGAGGCTGTTAGGTTTTTTAAACTACACTTTATTGATAGTAATTGCCCAGAAAAGGATAGCTATCAATGAGCAACTCTAACCCTTCAAAAATATCTGGTTCAAAGCTGAAAGCTCATATTGACGCCCTCGAGAAGCAGCCTCTCGATATTACGCCAGACGCCTCATCAAGACACTTGCATAACGGTATCGACACGCCATTTCCACCCGCCGATTTGCATGGCAGCTATACCAACAACCGGCCACTTCCGACCGAGGGTATTGAGCAGCGTCACGCCTGGATCGTTGGTGGCGGTATTGCTGGGTTGTCTGCTGCTTTCTTCCTGATTCGTGACGGTCATATGCCCGCTGGCAATATCACTTTCCTAGAGGAGCAGAGCATAGAGGGCGGCTCGTTGGATGGTGCTGGTAACGCGGAAGAAGGCTATATCGTGCGCGGAGGCCGTGAAATGGAGATGACCTACCAGAACTTCTGGGACGTCTTCTCGGAAATACCGGCGCTTGAGTTGCCGCCGCCTTTTACTGTGCTAGATGAGTACCGCATTGTAAATGACGCTGACAAAAACTGGTCAAAAGCGCGCCTGTTGGAAAAGCAAGGCCAGATCAAAGATTTTTCCACCATGAACCTCACCAAACGCCAGCAGCTGGAAGTCATCAAGCTACTGCTAGCGCGTAAAGAGGATCTGGATGATGTCACTGTAGAGCAGTGGTTTAGTGAAGGTTTCCTAGACACTAATTTCTATACCTTCTGGCGCACCATGTTTGCCTTCCAAAACTGGCATTCAGTGCTCGAAATGAAGCTATATATGCATCGCTTCCTGCACCTGATGGATGGCCTTAACGACATGACGTCATTGGTATTTCCAAAGTACAACCAGTACGACAGTTTTGTTCGACCACTGATGAGTTGGCTGAAGGATCAGGGTGTAAAGATTGAGTACGATACGGTTGTCGAAAACCTAGGCATGGAGACTCAGGACGGCGGCAGTAGAACCGTCACCACCATTCAGTGTCACGGTAGTAACGGCGGTAAAGCCATCACGGTCGGTCCCCGCGACTTGGTGTTCGTCACCACGGGTTCGATGACCGAAGATACTGCTTATGGCGATGATGACACCGTTCCACAGCTGAAAGATAAAGGGCAGGCTGGCGTGGGATCAGGTTGGCAACTGTGGAAGAATCTCGCAGAAAAATCTGACATTTTTGGGAAGCCAGAAAAGTTCTGCGGGGACGTTCCGCGTTCTACCTGGGAGTCTGTAACGCTTACCTGTAAACCATCGCCTTTGATGGATAAGCTTAAGGAATTGTCGGTTAACGATCCTTATTCAGGGTTCACAGCCACCGGTGGGATTATTACCTTTACAGACTCTTCCTGGTTAATGAGCTTTACCTGCAATCGCCAGCCGCACTTCCCCGACCAGCCCGACGATGTGATTGTGCTGTGGACATACGCCTTGTTGATGGACAAGCCCGGCGACTATGTCAAAAAGCCAATGCCAGCGTGCACCGGCAAAGAAGTGTTGACTGAAATGTGCTACCACCTTGGTTTGATTGATCAAGTTGATGCCATAGTAGCCGCTACCAAAACCCGTATCGCGCTAATGCCCTATATCACCGCTCAATTTATGCCAAGAGCTAAGGGAGATCGCCCTGAGGTGGTTCCTGAAGGCTGCACCAACCTGGCCTGTATGGGTCAGTTTGTAGAAACCCATAACGATGTTGTGTTCACGCTGGAAAGTTCGGTGAGAACAGCCCGTATTGGCGTCTACAGCTTACTTGGGCTTAAAAAACAGGTGCCGGATATCTATCCTGGTCAATACGACGTGCGTCGTTTGCTGCGAGCTACCCGCACCTTGAACAGCGACGACGCGTTTATAGGCGAAGGTGTATTACGCCGTCTACTGGGTGGGACCTACTTTGAAAATGTACTGCCGCTTGGTGCAGATGAAACCCCCGATGATCTTCACCACCATGGACGATTGGATCACCAGCTTCAGGCTATTCGTAGCTTAATAGGCGACAATCATACTCTTGACGACGTTAAAAGCCGGCTTCAGGAGCTAAGGGATAAGCTGCGTGGGCGTCGCTGATTTACGCTCATTTATATTAATTATTTACTATTTCCCGCTCACCGCCATCGCGCGGTGAGTAGGGGACGCCTTTCGCATAAAGCTCACGGCTGAACTTTCGACTGTTAAGTGATGGGCATCAAGTTAGCTAAACACATAAACGCGTAAGGTGGTCTACGCTAAAAGAGATCGCTGTTTTTAGCTTGTGCTAATAAAGATAACATCAAGCGAAAACATCACCAGGCTTTGTCTGGAGGAGAATACGCCATGATTCACTCGCTTGTTTCCGCTGCACTGCAATTTCCTACGATCGTTTTTACCCTCTTATTGGCTTTGACAGCACTCTACTGGTTACTGGTGTTAATTAGGCTTGCACCGCTTGAGCTGTTTGAGCGCGATAGCCTGCGCGACGACCACATGGCCAGCACACTTGTGTCGTTAGGCTTTGCAGGTGTACCCGCCACGCTTGCGCTAAGTATTTTGGTACTTTTTGCGGGGGTAATTTCGCTCGCTATTGAGCTACTGGCCCTGCGCTGGTTATCGCTGGGTATGTTGAGAGTGCCTGTCGGCGTGCTTGTACTGTGGGTATCATTTGCGGTTGCGTCGCCGATTGCGGCGGCCGTGTGCCACTCAGTGCAACGCGCGCTTCATCGCTATCAGCCGTTCAATCGTCGCTGTTTATTAGGCGCTACTGTCGTTGTTTCTGAACGCCAGAATGATGAATACGCCTCGGCTCAGCTGGAAAATGAACCCAGCAGTGCTGTTAGGTTGCACTGTAAAGCAGGAGACTGCCCACAAACGGGCGAGCGCCGGGTGCTAGTGAAATATCTTGCCGACGAAGGCGCATACCGTAGTGTGATTGAGCAGCAATATCTCGATACGCGCGTTCGTGTGAATAAGCTGCGCTTGCACCGCAAACATCATTCAAATGGCTATTCCACCTAGTGGGTGTTGTTTAGCCAAATAGCCGCCGCCACTGTTTAACAATCCACTGTGCAATAGGAAGCGACGTAGAAGGAGCACTTGCTGGTTTGCTGGAGGTGAAAGCGCTCAGTGGCGTATCGAGAAACTGACGAAGCGGTGTGACTTGTTCGGGATGATTCAGCATAGGAGCATGGCCGCAGCCTGGGGCGGTGAAGGTGACCAAGCCAGGTTGTACCTCTTTCATTCTAGGCAGCGTTTCGGCATCCAGTAGCGTTGATTCAGCACCTCGAATTACCATCACAGGGCAGTGAATGTTCGCCCAATCTGCCCATGTGTCTCGTGGTGTGTCATGGATAAACTGCTCACCAATGCGTGGATCAAAGTGGTAAGTCCAACACCCATCTGGTAGCCGCCGAGCGCTGCCAAGTGCTAATGCCCGCCACTCAGCGTCACTGATGATCCCAAAGCTTGCGTAGTGCTGCATCAGTTCTTTTTGTAGATCCACAAAGCTCGTAAAGCGATGGGTTAGGCTGAAATAGCTGGAGAGTGCGATGAGTCCCTCTTTATTCAGTTCAGGCCCAACATCATTGAGGATAAGTCTAGAAATCCGTTGGCTATGCGTTTTATCGGCAGCGAGCAGCATGCCCAGTAGCCCTCCCATGGACGTGCCCAGCCAGTCGACTTGCTTTAACTGGAAATGATCTAAAATAGCGATCGCCACCGTCATATAGTGGCTGTAAAGATAGTCGTGGGCAGGAAACAGTGACCAGCTGGAAAGACCGCGACCAGGCGTATCCGGCGCAAGAATACGCCAGTCGCTGCCTAGCTGGTGTGCAAGTGCCTCGAAGTCGCCGCCGTGACGCGCAAGGCCATGCCACGCAATCAGCGTGCGCGGTGCGCTGGGGTTCCAAATACGAACAGCAATATCAAGTTCGCGGACACGAACAAATTCCAATGCATCCATAACATAATCCTATGCTGACAATGCGCTCAGTATAGGTGTATTGCTGCATTGCAGCGAGATGGTTAGCGCTGCATCATGGTGATTAAGGTATCGATAAGTTCACCGCCACGCTCACGTAGCGAGAAAGACTCAGGATTACGCAGCCAGTCGTGGAACAAACCACCCAGTGCTGCTTGCATCAGCCGGGTTGCCACCTCTGGGGACAGATCATCGCGTAGTAACTGCTGCTGCTGGGCCAGTTGAAAGACCAACAGCATTTCGTCGAAACACTCATCAGCGATTTCATCTTGCATCTGAATCGGATTAATATCGCTAAAGAATTCGCAGCGATGCAGAAGAATCGACAAAATGCGCTGATGAGATGGCTGTTCCAAACGGTTAAGCCCAGCATGGCAAGCAAGCTGAATAGCGGTAAGTGGCGAGAGGGTAGGGTCAGCGTTGTTGACCTCTTCCATTAAGGATTGGAAAGGCATGCGGACACGCTCCACCAACGCCATAAATAAGTCGCCTTTATTTTTAAAATGCCAATAAACGGCACCCCGCGTCAGATTAGCATGACGGGCAATTTGCTCCAGCGATGTGCGAGCTACGCCTTTTGCGAAAAACACTTCTTCAGCCGCATCCAACAGCGCTTCGCGAGTTGCAGCAGCCTCCGCTTTGGTTTTTCTTGCCATAAAAACGTAACCTCAATAAGTGACACGGGATAGTCACATTTTACCGTATGTGCATCACTTTTTACATTCAAAACTGTATGGTTAATTGTTTTAGCTCATAACCTAGGTTAGTAAAGTCGTTATTTCAGTGAAAGACGTATAAGATTTGTTTGGAAACGCTGTTTCGAAATGAAACCGTCATTACCCACGTTATAGGGATTTCAGCATGGCGCGAGCACCTTTTATTTTGGCAGGGCACACTGTAATGCCTGGCCAACGCTTACAAATAGATGTGCCTGTGGCACGCCTATACACCCACACACAGCTGCATATTCCGGTTGAGGTCGTGCATGGGCGTAAAGATGGCCCGGTCATGTTGGTGTGTGGTGGCATTCATGGTGATGAAATTAATGGGGTAGAGATTGTTCGTCGTTTGCTGCGTTCCAAGGCAATTAACAGCTTGCGCGGTACGTTAATTGCGGTACCCGTGGTGAATGTCTTCGGTTTTTTACAGCAAACGCGCTATTTGCCAGACCGCCGCGATTTGAACCGCTGTTTCCCGGGCAGTGAAAAGGGCTCGTTAGGTGGGCGCATTGCGGCGCTATTCCGCGATGAAATTGTCGATCACGCCACGCATATTATCGACTTGCATACCGGTGCTATTCACCGTACCAACCTTCCGCAGATTCGTGCCCAGCTCCAGCCAGGCAGTGAAACGGAGCGCATGGCCGATGCATTTGGCGCGCCCGTAGTGCTTAATGCAGAGCTCCGTGAAGGTAGTTTGCGCCACTATGCGCAAAACCGTGGTATCCCTGTGCTGACTTATGAAGCGGGTGAGGCGCTACGTTTTGATGAGTGGGCAATTGCCCCCGGCGTGCGTGGTGTTTTACGAGTTATGCGACGTTTAGGCATGCTAGCGGGCGAGCAGCGTCGCCGCTCGCCAATGCCTGCGGAACTTGCCAATGGCTCTAGCTGGGCGCGGGCACCTATCGACGGCATCTTACGACCCAAAGTGCGCCTAGGTGCCCGGGTGGCAAAAGGCGAAGTGCTCGGTAAAGTGGCTGACCCGTTTGGTAACGATGAGGGCGAAGTGCTCTCCATGGCCGATGGTATTGTGATTGGTATGAGTCGATTGCCGCTAGCGAACGAAGGTGAAGCGCTTTATCACATTGCCCGCTTTGATGAGATTGAGGAAGCTGAGACAGCCATTGAGAATTTTCAATCAAGCCTAACGCCTCAGCCTGATGCGATGTATTGATACGATGTATTGATGCGTGTTTTTGGTGCGAGATTAAAGTTATTGATTCAATATTATAGTTAAAAACTATTAACTCAATAGCAAAAGAAGCCGGATCACAAATGGCGTGATGCAGATGAGTTGGCTATACCTGTGGGGTAGCCGCTTTAGCTTAGATTAATATAGATCGTTAAAGGCGGCTTTTTCCAGTGGTACAGATCGTGCCATGTCGAATGTGACAAGGAGGAAGTGTTATGAGCCGTGATAGCCAGCACCCCACTACGAACGAATCAGGTATTCCGGTTTCAAGCGACGAGCATGCGCTTTCGGTAGGGCCTGATGGCCCCATTGTTATGCACGATCACTATTTGATGGAGCAAATGGCGGCGTTTAACCGTGAAATGATTCCTGACCGCCAGCCACACGCAAAGGGGAGTGGTGCCTTTGGACACTTTGAGGTAACTAACGATGTTAGCTCCTACACCAAAGCCAAGTTTCTACAACCGGGCACCAAGACTGACGTATTGATCCGCTTTTCAACTGTAGCAGGGGAGAGCGGCAGCCCTGACACATGGCGCGACCCCCGGGGTTTCTCGATTAAGTTTTATACCGAAGAAGGTAACTTCGACATGGTGGGTAACAATACCCCTGTGTTTTTCGTCCGCGATCCGATGAAATTCCAGCACTTTATCCATTCGCAAAAACGCCGTGCGGATAATGGCCTGCGCGACCACGATATGCAGTGGGATTTCTGGACACTAGCGCCTGAGTCAGCTCACCAAGTGGCATGGTTGATGGGTGATCGAGGTGTGCCAGCCACATGGCGGCATATGAACGGTTACTCCAGCCACACCTATATGTGGGTAAATGCTGAAGGTGAACGGTTTTGGGTGAAGTATCACTTCAAAACTGATCAAGGCATTAAATGCATGACCCAAGAGCAGGCGGATCAAATGGCCGGCAGTGATGCGGATTATCATCGTCGTGACTTGTTCGAGGCCATAAAGCGGGGCGACTATCCTACGTGGACGCTCAAGATGCAGATTATGCCGTTTGAGGATGCCAAAACGTATCGCGTTAACCCCTTCGATCTGACCAAGGTGTGGTCTCATAAGGACTACCCATTAATCGAAGTCGGTAAGCTGACGCTTGATCGTAATCCTACGGATTTTCATAGCGAAATTGAGCAAGCGGCATTTGAGCCTAATAACATGGTGCCAGGTACCGGTTTATCACCGGACAAGATGCTATTGGCACGCTCTATCTCTTATGCTGACGCGCACCGTGCCCGCTTGGGTGTGAACTACAGGCATATCCCCGTGAATACCCCAAAGTGCCCCGTACATAGCTATAGCCAAGGTGGCGCGATGCGTATTCGACACGCTACCGATCCGGTGTATACGCCCAATAGCAAAGGCGGGCCGAAAGCCGATGCTCAGCGTTACCCAGAAGATGCGGTGTGGTCGACTGACGGAAAGTTTGTGCGCGCGGCCTATACGCTGAGAAAAGATGATGACGACTGGAGCCAAGCTCATGCGCTAGTGCGTGAAGTAATGGATAATACCCAGCGTGATCGCTTAGTATCGAACGTGGTAGGACACTTATCCGGTGGCGTTACTGAGCCTGTATTAGCACGTGCCTTTGAATATTGGCGCAATATTGATCAAGAAATCGGCGAGCGCATTGAGCAGGGCGTTCGCAATCCATAGCGGTGTTTGACGCCTAGCGCGCTCAACGCCGCTAGGCGTCGTCTCAACTGTCGCTAACTGCAGCCCATAGCCGAACTAGGTCGTGGGCTGTAGTGCTTCCGGGGTCTCTGTTTCGGGTTCGCGAACTAAACTAAGCGCTTCATCGAAAAGCCGCAGGCCTGCGTCCTCTTTATGGGCATGTTCAGATAAGTGGCGTCGGAAACGCCTACCCCCTGGGCAGCCCTGAAATAACCCCAGCAAATGGCGGGTAATGTGATTCAACTTGGCCCCTTCATCCAACCGCTGCTGAATATAGGGGCGAAATGCGTTAGCCGCTTCCAGGCGCGTGCGTGCTGGTCCTGCTTCACCAAACAGCTGCTCATCCACCCCGGCGAGTAGCCACGGGTTTTGGTATGCCTCGCGGCCCACCATCACACTGTCTACGTGCTCAAGCTGTGCTTTGCACTCGGCAAGGGTTTTGATCCCCCCGTTAATGCCAATATGCAGCTCTGGATGGCTTTGCTTCAAACGGTGCACGCGGGGATAGTTAAGGGGCGGCACATCCCGGTTCTGCTTAGGTGACAAACCCTGCAGCCACGCCTTTCGCGCGTGAACGGTAAAGACGTTGCAACCTGCCGCCGCCACGATCTCAATAAACCGCGCCAGGTCAGCATCTTCATCCTGATCGTCAATCCCGATACGGCACTTCACCGTGACCGGAATCGACACTACCGCTTGCATAGCTTTCACCGCTGCCGCTACTTTTTCAGGGTAGCCCATCAAACAAGCGCCAATCATATTGTTCTGCACTCGGTCGCTGGGGCAGCCGACATTCAGATTGACCTCGTCGTACCCCCACGCCTCGGCAATCGCCGCGCACTCAGCAAGCTCGCCCGCATCGCTGCCACCCAACTGCAATGCAATCGGATGCTCAACATCGCTGTAACCCAAAAAGCGCTCACGTGGCGTTCCATGCAAAATGGCACCAGTGGTCACCATCTCGGTGTACAGCAATGTCCGCTTGGTTAACGTGCGTGCAAACGCGCGATAATCGCGAGTTGTCCAATCCATCATGGGGGCCACAGAAAACAGACGGGCAGCATCTGCTGGGCTTGTTTTAGTCATATCAATCACTTGCATCATGCGATGCGGTATAAGCCTGTCGTAATTGCTTAGCAGCAAGGGGAGTAGTTGGCGAGCGATTGTACGCAAAAAGCGGGTTTGAGTACAAAGCAAGTCCCCGAAATCACCGTCATTCAGTTTATGTATGACGCTAGGTAGGTGGTCTCGTGTCGCTGGCTAGCGTTAGCGATGTTTCTGGCAGTCGGTCGGTGCAGTGTTTTATTCTGATATTTCAGGCAGATTAGCGACGAAATGATGAGGTGTTTTTCGTTTGCCGTGCTATTGGCGTTTAGTTTTTGTATAACTCTTGTGAGCCTTGCAGCACTTTGCTTCTTTTGCGGTCTAATTCAATGTGATGAGGGCTAGGCAGTGGTAAGCTGATATTTCGTTGTTGAGGAGTCTCTATGCATAAGACACTAGGTGGTATCAGTTTTGTGTTGGTGAGTGTGTTACTGCTGGCTGGCTGTGGTAGTCAGGAAGAAGAGTCGCCCTCAGAGCCGGTCGTTGAAACGCCTAGCCCACAGGAAAGCGCCGAACCAAAAGAGGTGATTGATCCTCTTGTCGTAGCTATTTCGACTAAGGCCTCTCTGCGCTCTGATCGTCGTTTAATGGTAGAAGGCGAAACCAATTTGCCGGAAGGTGCCCTTATCCAGGTAACCATTGAGCGTGAGATAAGTCGTGTTCGTTGGCAGGCGCGCACCAATGTTTTGGACGGGAAGTTTAATGCTGGCCCCTTTGGCTCTGGCAGCGGGTTGCCAGATGGAAGATATATGGTGAGGGTTCAGCTTTCAGAAGCATCTGTGCAGCCTAGTTCGGTGCAGGCGCGCATTGGCAATGAAGGAGAGCACTTAGCTGGCGAGCTGGTTACCCAGACTCGCCATGGACTAGGGCAGGTGGCCACCTATTCGCGCAGCTTCTTAGTGGGCAGTGAACCAAGGCGTACGCGCGATCAGGTGGACGTGGTTGAAGAAATGTAGGATGTGGGGAGATAAGATGCTTTAGGCAGGAGACCAGTGTGCTAGCAGTACCGCATGTATGGTGGTATCACTGGGCGCTTTAGCAAAGTGCTCAATAACATAACCTTGTTCACGCTGGATCAGATAATGGCCAGCTTTATGAAATACATGGGTAGGGCCTAATAGCACTAAGTCGCCTACTGACACCGGAGAGAAATCCGTTTCTTGGCCGGGAGTTGCCAGTACGCAGGGGGCTTTCCAGTCAATCTTTAGCGGCAGATGATGTGGTACCGTCATTGTGGTTGCCTGAACCTGTTCCCAGGGGAGGGGGCCGGTATGTGTCAGGGTTAGCAATGGGGGAGCACTGTCACCTTCTAAAAGAGTCGCTAAAGAGCAATCAAGGGCATCAGCGAGCGCAACAAGACGTTCATGGCCGATTTGTTTGATAGCTCCGGATTCCCAATAAGAAATGGTGACATCTGATACGCCTACTTTACGTGCAAGGGCAGCTTTGTTGAGCTTGGCCCGAAGCCGCAGTTGCTTGATACGTGAGCCTAGCGATTCCATTTTATATTCCTATCAATGAGCCAAATAAGCTCGTTTAATGTACTTCCACCTTACTCGGCGGCGTTCTTTACATACTGAAATCGCGAAGCGTTTTCAAGTATGAACACGAATCATAGGTACTTCGCCATACTAAGTGATTGTGCTTTAACGCGCATCTTCCTATCTGTGAGCTTTTTCCTATCCGTGAGCTTTCAGCTCTCGATCAGACGCTTTTAAGTCAAACTCGTTCCCTGCAAGATACTGTTGGTTGCACTAAGGGTGCGTATAATGCCGTGACGCTTTATTGCCAAAAGGACATCTTGATGACCGTACGTACTCGTATCGCGCCTTCTCCGACGGGTGACCCGCATGTAGGAACTGCCTATATTGCGCTATTTAATTTCTGTTTTGCGCGCCAACATGGCGGCCAGTTCATTCTGCGTATTGAAGACACCGATCGGGTTCGCTCTACCGCTGAATCAGAACAGATGATTTTAGATTCTTTACGTTGGCTTGGCCTAGAGTGGGATGAAGGCCCTGATGTGGGTGGCCCGCATGGTCCGTATCGGCAAAGCGAGCGTGGTGATATCTACGCTCAGTACGCTCAGCAGCTTATGGATTCAGGGCATGCCTTTAAGTGTTACCGCACCAGTGAAGAGTTGGATGAACTGAGAGAAGCGCGCAAAGCGGCCGGTATGCACTTGGCCTTGAAGCCAGTTGACCTAGCGTTGGCCCCAGATGAGCAAGCTCGTCGTGAGCAGGAAGGCTGGCCTTATGTCGTTCGTATGAAGGTGCCGAGTACAGGCGTTTGTGTGGTGAACGATATGTTGCGCGGCACAATCGAAGTTGAATGGGCGCAAGTTGATGCTCAAATTCTGCTGAAGTCAGATGGCATGCCTACCTATCACTTGGCCAACGTGGTTGATGATCACTTGATGAACATTACCCATGTGTTGCGCGGCGAAGAGTGGATTAACTCAGCGCCGAAGCATCAGCTGCTATATGAATACTTCGGTTGGGATATGCCGCAGCTGTGCCACATGCCGCTTCTGCGTAATCCTGATAAGTCTAAGCTCTCCAAGCGGAAAAATCCGACGTCGATTAACTACTATCGTCGGATGGGCTTTTTGCCTCAGGCCGTCACCAATTATTTGGGCCGCATGGGCTGGTCGATGCCCGATGAGCGCGAGAAATTTAGCCTGTCAGAGATGATGGCTGAGTTTGATGTTCAACGGGTATCGTTGGGTGGGCCGGTATTTGATCTTGAAAAGCTGACGTGGTTGAACGGCGTCTATATTCGTGAAGATTTAGATGACGACGCGCTGCTTCGTGCACTTCGCGAGTGGGCATTCAATGAGGAGTATGTGAAGCAAATATTGCCTCAGGTACGTCCTCGTGTGGAAACGCTTTCCCAAGTGATTCCGCTAGCTGGGCATTTTTTCTCTGGCCTGCCTGCGCTAACGGAAGACGACTTTGATAGCGTGAAGCTTGAAAAAGAAGAACTCGTCAAATTACTGCAGTTCTTAGTGTGGCGCTTTGAAGCGGTGCCTGCTTGGCATAAAGAGGCGTTATTGGCTGAGGTCAAAGTGCTGGCTGAGCATTTTGATATTAAAATGAAGGGCTTCCTTGCCCCTGTCTTTATTGCTATTACAGGCAGTACGTCAAGCACGTCGGTAATGGATGCCATGGCGATCTTGGGGTCAGACGTAACACGAGCACGGCTGCGCAGTGCGATTGAGGTATTGGGTGGCGTTTCCAAGAAGCAGGCCAAGCGCTTCGAAAAAGAGTTTCGTGAGCTGTAGACGGTAACGCGAGATGCGGATGGTAACGACAGGGATAGTGAGAGCATAAGAAATAAAGAAGGTGCGATCTGCATGTTACTGCTATGTTTTTGCACCGCTGGTATCGAATAGGCTTGACGAAGGCGGGCGTAATCAGTACTATACGCTCCGTCTTCAAGACATGTGGGGCCTTAGCTCAGCTGGGAGAGCGCAACACTGGCAGTGTTGAGGTCAGCGGTTCGATCCCGCTAGGCTCCACCAATATTGAAAACTCCGATCATTAATTCTTATGAAGAGATTTTCTATATAGCGTCTAAAGACCGTATTGTTATCAGGTTAATAACGTCCCATTCGTCTAGTGGTCTAGGACACCGCCCTTTCACGGCGGTAACAGGGGTTCGAACCCCCTATGGGACGCCACCTCCTACTTCCCTCGTTATTTTTTTCAAATCTGCTTTTAGAAAAAAATTCTTAAAATACGCATTTTAATTAAAGGCAATGGCGCAGCCCATCTGTCGGTTTTTGCGTTCCTATCGCTAACGTCGCTACCTGAAATCGCGTCTATTTCGATCGTTTTTTGATGATTTTGTGCTTGACTTGTCCACTTTTGCAGGTTTGTGAAAGGGGTTGTGCACAACCTCGCATTATCACTTCAAAAAATCAGTGATTTAGCATAAACCATTTTAAATCAACAAGTTATGTTAGGTTAAAAAATGACCAATTTAAGGCTAGGTCACTGTTCATGGCGATTGTGGGACGTTTTGTAGTGGTTGTGAACAGGGTTATCCACAGATAGTGTGGAAAACCCTTTTCAAGATCGAGGAGTTTAAATGTCAAGCGTTATTCTGGCTTTTGTAGGCGCTTTAATAGCGACGAAGTGTCCCAACGGCCGCCATCCATGCGTTGTACATCTGCATAAAATTGATCAACAAGTGCGGTAACAGGCAGCGTGGCATTCAATCGGCGAGCTTGTTCTAAACATATCCCTAAATCTTTACGCATCCAGTCCACAGCGAAACCATGATTGTACTCGTTGGCAATCATTGTTTTGTGGCGGTTTTCCATTTGCCATGAACCGGCAGCACCCTTAGAAACCACATCGATTACTTGTTGCTGATCAAGACCTGCTTGTTCGGCGAAGTGCAAGCCTTCAGCAAGCCCCTGCACCAAGCCAGCAATGCAGATTTGGTTGACCATCTTGGTCAGTTGGCCGCTGCTGGCACTGCCCATCAGTGTGACGGCGCGAGCATAGTGGTTGAGAATCGGCTGCACGGCATCAAAATGTGCTTGCTCGCCACCGCACATAATTGTCAGGGCACCATTTTCAGCCCCTTGCTGTCCGCCGGACACAGGAGCGTCTAAAAAGCCAACGCCTTGTTCACGGCAGACGGTATCTAGTTCTAGGGCTAGGTCTGCAGAAGCAGTGGTGTGGTCGATGAGGAAGGAGCCGGTTGTCATGCTGCTCAAAACGCCGTCGGTGCCGGTCGTTACTTGCCTGACGTCATCGTCATTCCCAACGCATACCAATACAAGGTCGGCGCCTTCGGCGGCTTCTCTAGGGGTGGCGTGGGCGGTGCCGCCATGCTCTTTTGCCCAGGCATCGGCTTTGCTGCTGGTGCGGTTGTAAACACGCGTTGTTAAGCCTTGTTGGGCGAGGTGGCCTGCCATGGGGTAGCCCATAACGCCGAGGCCAATAAAGGCAACCGTGGTGATTGTTCGCATAGAGCACCTTGTTAGTGAAGGGTGTAACAAAGAAAAGTGGATTTACGATAAGCAAAAGGCCACCCATGGGGTGGCCTTTTATTATCCTAGTGACGCTGCGTTGTTATTGCAGCGTTATTTTTTAGGATAGTCGCGCATATCGTGGCCGATATACAGCTGGCGCGGACGGCCGATTTTATAGCTTTCGCTGAGCATTTCATGCCAGTGAGAGATCCAGCCGATGGTGCGAGATACCGCGAAAATCACGGTAAACATGTTGGTCGGAATGCCCATGGCTTTAAGGATGATGCCAGAGTAGAAATCGACGTTTGGATACAGCTTGCGCTCGATGAAGTACTCATCTTCCAGGGCGATTTGCTCAAGGCGCTTGGCGATTTTGAGCTGCGGGTCGTCGGCTAGGCCAAGCTCGGCTAGTACTTCGTCGCAGGTCTCTTTCATTACTTTGGCGCGCGGGTCAAAGTTGCGATACACGCGGTGGCCAAAGCCCATTAGCTTGAAGGGGTCGTCTTTATCTTTTGCCTTATCGACAAAGCGCTGAATATTCTCTTCTGAGTCATCGCCAATTTCGTCCAGCATGTTTAGTACGGCTTCATTCGCGCCGCCATGTGCTGGGCCCCACAACGCTGCAATACCTGCGCTGATACATGCAAAGGGGTTAGCGCCGGTTGAGCCTGCTAGACGTACGGTAGAGGTAGAGGCGTTTTGCTCATGGTCCGCATGAAGCATAAAAATGCGGTCCATAGCTTTCGCGTATACCGGATTGATTTTGTACTCTTCGCACGGGTTGCTGAACATCATGTAGAGGAAGTTCTCTGCATAACTCAGGTCGTTGCGCGGGTAGTTGAAGGGCTGGCCAACGTTATATTTATGTGACATTGCCGCCAGGGTAGGCATTTTTGCAATGAGGCGAATAGCGCTGATCACACGATCTTCTTCTTGGGTGATGTCCATGTGGTCGTGATAGAAGGCAGCTAAGCCACCAACAACACCGCACAAGATAGACATTGGGTGCGCATCGCGGCGGAACCCTTTGAAGAAGTTGTTGATTTGGTCGTGAACCATGGTGTGATTACGAATGCGTGATTCAAAATCAGCGTACTGTTCATCGTTGGGCAATTCGCCGAACAGCAGGGTGTAGCAAACTTCTACAAAATTGGACTCTTTAGCGAGCTGATCAATAGGGTAGCCACGGTGTAGCAGTATCCCTTTTCCGCCATCGATATACGTAATGGCTGATTGGCAAGAAGAAGTGGCCATGAAGCCGGGGTCGTAGGTAAACAGGCCTTCGGCACCCAGGCTGCGTACGTCGATGACGTCGGGGCCAAGTGTGCCGGAATACATGGGTAGTTCGATCGATTTTTCTAGACCGTCTACCGTCAATGTTGCTTTCCTGTCAGCCATGCTGGCCTCCTTTCGAATTCGGTTTGGGACGTAAGGTCGTTGTTTCGCATACCGCGCCGGCAAAAAGGCTCGCCCACTATAGAAGTGTGCGCCATTTTGTCAATTAGCCTAAACGCTAGGTATCCTTGTACAAATATTGTTGTTGTGGATAGTTTTTGTATATGATGAAAAAGGAGTTCATAGTAACGAAGTGTCAGGGGATTGGCGACACGTCAACAGGCTTATCAAATCCTCAATCTACTGTCACTATAACCATGCTGCATCGCAAAATCGACTCGGGTTGGCTGCATTTTTCTTGCACCATAGTCGAGTTAAGCCTGAGTTCGGTTTGTCAGCAGGGGCGAAGGTTCTTATAATCCACGGCGCGCGACCGGCAGGTAGGTGGTCGTGCCCGACTTGGCAACGGCCGAGCCCCTTCCAGCAACCACTGCCCGCTCGGGCCATGCCCGACCTGTCGCAGAGCGGGCCAAGAGAGTGTGTATAACGCCGTGAATAGTAAACGACCCGTAAACCTAGACCTTACTACGATACATTTCCCACTACCGGCGCTAACGTCGATTACACACCGTATTACGGGTGTCATCCTCTTCGTTGGCCTGATTTTCGCTTTTTGGGCGCTGGGTAAATCGCTATCGTCTCCTGCTGGCTTTGATAGTGTCAGCAACGCACTGGCCACTAACTTCCTAGCCAAACTCATTGCTTGGGGTTTGTTATCGGCATTGGCATTCCATTTTGTGGCAGGTGTTAAACACTTGCTAATGGATGCTGATATCGGTGTGACCCTTGAAGGTGGTGTGAAAAAAGCACAGATCACAGTTGTGGTCAGCGCCGTTCTGATTATTTTGGCAGGAGTTTGGGTATGGTAACCAACATCACAAGTTTTGGCCGTAGCGGGTTATCCGATTGGCTGATGCAGCGCGTTTCAGCGGTAATTCTGGCTTTATATACCATTTTTATCGTTGCTTACCTGCTGTTCAATCCTAATTTGGATTATTACGCCTGGAGCGGATTGTTCGAGCAAACATGGATGCGTATTTTTTCGCTGCTAGCGTTTGTTTCCATTGCAGCGCACGCCTGGATCGGTTTGTGGACGGTCACCACCGATTACCTCAAGTCCACTCGCCAGCGCGTAGGTGCCCAGACCCTGATTATTCTGGCCATCTTCGTGTACCTGGTATGGGGCATTCAAATTCTGTGGGGAGCTTGATACATGTCTAACCTTCGTAGCTTGACGTTTGATGCCATTATCATCGGTGGCGGTGGCTCTGGCTTGCGTGCCGCTCTTGAACTGGCTAAGTCCGGTAAAAAGACAGCAGTACTGTCCAAAGTGTTCCCGACGCGCTCTCACACGGTTTCTGCTCAAGGTGGCATCACTTGCGCAATCGCCTCTTCAGATCCGAATGATGATTGGCGTTGGCACATGTATGACACCGTTAAAGGCGGCGACTATATCGCTGACCAGGATGCGGCTGAATACATGTGTTCAGAAGGCCCGAAGGCAGTCTTTGAGCTTGAGCACATGGGGTTGCCGTTCTCACGTTTCGATAATGGCCGTATTTATCAGCGTCCGTTTGGTGGGCAGTCGAAAAACTTCGGCGAAGGCGGTCAAGCGGCTCGTACTTGCGCAGCCGCAGACCGTACAGGCCACGCATTGCTACACACGCTTTACCAAAACAACCTCAAGAACAACACCACATTCTTAAATGAGTGGTATGCGGTTGATTTGGTGAAAAACAGCAACGGTGACGTAGTGGGCTGTATCGCTATGTGCATCGAGACAGGCGAAGTCGTCCACGTTAAATCGAAAGCCACGGTGCTAGCCACTGGTGGTGCCGGCCGTATTTATGCTTCTACGACTAATGCCTTGATCAATACGGGCGACGGTATTGGCATGGCATTACGTGCTGGCTTCCCGATGCAGGATATGGAAATGTGGCAGTTCCACCCGACCGGTATCTACGGTGCGGGTACCCTGGTAACTGAAGGTTGCCGTGGTGAAGGTGGTTACCTGATCAATAAAGACGGTGAGCGCTTCATGGAACGCTACGCACCGAACGCCAAAGATTTGGCCGGCCGTGACGTAGTTGCACGCTCTATGGTCATGGAAATTCTTGAAGGCCGAGGCTGTGGCGAGAAGGGTGATCACGTCTTCTTGAAGCTTGACCATCTGGGCGAAGAGGTGCTTGGTAAGCGTCTGCCGGGTATCGTTGAACTGTCGAAAACGTTCGCTCACGTCGATCCTGCCAAAGACCCGATTCCTGTCGTGCCTACTTGCCACTACATGATGGGTGGTATTCCGACCAATATTCATGGCCAGGCAATTACCCAGGACGAAAGCGGCAACGATCATATCATTAACGGTCTGTTCGCTTGTGGTGAAGCGGCGTGTGTATCGGTTCACGGTGCCAACCGCTTGGGTGGTAACTCTCTGCTAGACTTGGTGGTATTCGGTCGTGCGGCGGGTATGTTTATTGAAGGCGCGCTTAACGAAGGTATTGAATACCTAGATGCTTCTGAGTCTGATATTGAGTCAGCGATGAAGCGTATTACGCGCTGGAATGAGTCGGAAGGTGGCGAAAGCATTCCTGAGCTTAAAGCAGAGCTTCAAGACATCATGCAGACCTCTTTTGGTGTATTCCGAGAAGAGAAAAACATGCAGGAAGGTGTCAAAAAGCTAGCGGATCTGCGCAGCCGTATTGCCAATGCCCACCTGCCGGACAAGTCCAATGCTTTCAACACGGCGCGTGTTGAAGCGTTAGAGCTTGATAACCTCATGGAAGTGGCAGAAGCAACGGCGATTGCTGCCCTTGAGCGTAATGAAAGCCGCGGCGCGCATTCGCGCTACGACTATCCTGACCGTGATGATGTCAACTGGCTGAAGCACTCGCTCTACTTCCCGGCCACGAAAGAGCTGAAGAAGCGCGACGTCAACTTCAAGCCTAAAACTGTTGATACGTTCGAGCCTAAGGTTCGCACCTACTAATCTCTGCACTGATGAGAGGGAGTCACCATGTCTAACCTTCAGGTATCCGTATATCGCTACAATCCGGAAACCGACTCCGCGCCCTATATGCAGGAGTTCCAGGTCGATACGAAAGGCCGCGATTTGATGGTGCTAGATGTCCTGCACCTGATGAAAGTGCAGGATAGTGGGCTTGCTTTCCGTCGCAGCTGCCGCGAAGGTGTGTGCGGTTCCGACGGTATGAATATGAATGGTAAGAACGGTTTGGCGTGTATTACGCCGCTGTCAGACGTCGTTAAAGGCAATAAGCTGACCTTGCGCCCGCTGCCTGGTTTGCCGGTTATCCGCGATATGGTCGTTGATATGGGGCTATTCTATAAGCAGTACGAGCGTATTCAGCCGTACCTGCAAAATGATACCCCAGCACCAGCGATTGAGCGTCTGCAATCGCCAGAAGAGCGCGACAAGCTAGATGGTCTGTACGAATGTATCCTGTGTGCATGCTGTTCTACGTCTTGCCCATCTTTCTGGTGGAATCCGGATAAATTTGTTGGTCCGGCTGGTTTGCTCCAGTCATACCGCTTCCTTGCAGATACGCGCGACACGGCTACCCGTGAACGTCTTACAAGCTTGGAAGATCCGTTCTCTGTTTTCCGCTGCCGCGGGATCATGAATTGCGTTGCGGTATGTCCAAAAGGGCTAAATCCGACCCGCGCAATTGGTAAAATTCGTGAAATGTTGCTGGCCGATGCGACGTAAACGCCTAATCCTATGAAAAAAATGCGAGCGCCGCGTAAGTTGCTGCATAAAGCTACTTAAATCGTGGCGCTTCGCTTGTTATCATAGGGAGGTTTGGTGGTGCGGCGACGCGTCGCACTACCTTATCAGCCAAGTTTAAAAGCCGGTGCCGCAAGTACCGGCTTTTGAGCATGAACTGATTGAGTATGACCAAATAAAGAAACGCGTCGTGCAGTAAATGCTAAGCGATATTAGTTCGTAATGAAATTCGTAGCGTAGTTCGTTACGAAAATGCAGTATGAACAGGGCTTCCGGCCTACGGTCGGCGCCGCCGGCAAATGTCCCGCCCCGCCGGCAGGGCAATAGCGATGTCGTTGCGCGATTGCAGCGATACCGATACCACCCCATCAGTGCAGGGTGACCGAGAGATGCAACAAGGCATAATGGAGTTGATGTGGCGTTCCTCTCACGTTAGTGGTGGCAATGTCCACTACGTGGAAGCGCTTTATGAGCAGTACCTCGCCGATCCTGATTCTGTCTCAGACGAATGGCGCAGCTATTTTGATCAGCTGCCACGTTCTGAAGGCAGTGCCTCCCACGATGTTCCACTAAGCCCCACTCGTGATCAGTTCTACCAACTGGGTCGTGAAAGTCGCCCAGGTCGGGTAGCCGCCGCTGCGGATAGCGGTGAGAATAAGAAGCAGGTGAAAGTCCTGCAGCTGATTAACGCATACCGCTTTCGTGGCCATCAGAAGGCCAATATCGACCCGCTAGGACTGCGTAATCCCACCCCCGTCCCAGACCTCGATCTGTCATTTCATCAGCTTTCTAAGGCTGATCTTGACACCGAGTTCCAGACTGGCTCGTTTTTTCTAGGTATCGATAAAGCACCGTTGCGTGAGATCGTTGACGCACTGGAGCAGACCTATTGTCGCTCCATCGGCTGCGAAATTATGCACATCGTCGATACCGAAGAAAAACGCTGGTTGCAGCGGCGTTTTGAATCGGTGCGAAGTGCGCCGAAATTCAGCGATGACGTGCGTAAGCACGTGCTGGAGCGCCTCACCGCTGCTGAAGGCCTGGAAAATTACCTAGCGTCTAAGTACCCAGGTACAAAGCGCTTTGGTTTGGAAGGCGGTGAATCATTTGTTCCAATGATGGACGAGTTGATTCAGCGCTCCGGCGGTTATGGCACCAAAGAAGTCGTTATTGGCATGGCTCACCGTGGTCGTCTCAACTTACTGGTCAATATTTTGGGTAAAAATCCCGCTGAATTGATCGATGAGTTCGACGGTAAAAAGGTGATCGAACGTGGTTCTGGTGACGTAAAATATCACCAAGGCTTTAGCTCTAACGTCATGTCGCCTGGTGGTGAAGTTCACTTGGCCATGTCCTTTAACCCGTCGCATTTGGAAATTGTTGCGCCAGTGGTTGAAGGCTCAGTGCGGGCACGTCAAGATCGCCGTAATGACGAAGAGGGCAGTAAAGTACTGCCAATCAACGTCCATGGTGATGCCGCATTTGCTGGTCAAGGCGTGGTCATGGAGACATTCCAGATGTCTCAAACCCGTGCCTATAAGACCGGCGGTACAGTACATATCGTGATTAACAACCAAGTGGGTTTCACAACCTCGAACCCCTTGGATGCACGTTCTACTGAGTACTGTACCGATATTGCTAAGATGGTTCAGGCGCCGATTTTCCATGTTAACGGCGACGATCCCGATGCAGTGATCCATGCAACCCAGGTGGCATTGGACTACCGTCAGCAGTTCAAAAAAGATGTTGTTATTGATTTGGTGTGCTATCGCCGTCGCGGCCATAACGAGGCCGACGAGCCATCGGGCACCCAGCCAATGATGTACGCCAAAATTAAAGATCATCCTTCTTCGCGTTCTCTCTATGCTCAGCGCTTAGTAGAACAGGGCGTACTATCAGAAGAAGATGCTAAGGCAATGGTTGAAACCTACCGCGATGATCTTGTGGCAGGTAACCACGTAGCAAATGCCTTGGTGCAAGAGCCGAATACCTCACTGTTTGTGGACTGGGCGCCTTACCTGGGACACGAGTGGACTGGCGATGCAGACACCACCTTCGATATGAAGCGTCTGCAACAGTTGGCAGCACGAATGTGCGATATCCCTGACGGGGTCGAAGTTCAGCGCCAGGTCGCTAAGATCTATGAAGACCGTCGCAAAATGCAGGCGGGCGGCATGGGGCTTAACTGGGGCTTCGCTGAAACGCTAGCGTATGCCACGCTGCTTGATCAGGGCCACCCGATCCGTATTACCGGTCAGGATGTTGGTCGTGGGACGTTCTCTCACCGCCATGCGGTTGTGCACAATCAGAAAGACGGTTCTACTTATGTGCCGTTGCAGAACATGTCTGATGGTCAGCCGCGCTTTACGATTCATGACTCTTTCTTGTCAGAAGAAGCGGTGTTGGCCTTTGAATATGGCTACTCTACAACAGCGCCAAACGACTTAGTCATTTGGGAAGCCCAGTTTGGTGACTTCTTCAATGGCGCCCAGGTGGTGGTTGACCAGTTTATATCCTCTGGTGAAACCAAATGGGGCCGGCTGTGTGGCCTAACCATGCTGTTGCCGCACGGCTATGAAGGGCAAGGCCCTGAGCACTCATCTGCTCGATTAGAGCGTTTCTTGCAGCTGTGCGCTGAGCACAATATGCAAGTATGTGTGCCGACGACACCTGCACAGATTTATCACCTGTTGCGACGTCAGGTCATTCGCCCGCTGCGTAAGCCGTTGGTAGTGATGTCGCCGAAGTCGCTGTTGCGTCATAAAGAAGCAGTATCTAGCCTAGAAGATCTCGCTCATGGCAAGTTCCACATGGTCTTGCCAGATCAAGCGAATCTTGAGGCAGAGAAAGTGACTCGCGTTATTATGTGTGCTGGCAAGGTGTACTACGACCTAGCCAACTGGCGTGCAGAAAACGAGCGTGATGATACGGCGATTATTCGTCTTGAGCAGCTCTACCCCTTCCCGAAAGAAGAGCTTCTGGAAGTGCTCCAGGCGTATGCCAATGTGGAAGACATCGTGTGGTGCCAGGAAGAGCCGCTGAACCAGGGCGCTTGGTACTCAAGTCAGCACCACATGCGCGCCGTGGCCGATATGCTGAAAGATGGCTTCGGACGTGATTTGAAATTTGCAGGACGTCCTGCCTCTGCCGCACCGGCAGCTGGCTATATGTCCGTCCACACTGAACAGCAGCGCCAGCTGGTGGAAGACGCTTTTAACCTATAAGCGCCCACCGGGTTTAGAGAACATATAAGGGAAACGACATGGCTACTGAGATCAAAGCGCCAACCTTTCCGGAATCCGTTGCCGAAGGCACTGTGGCTGCGTGGCATAAAAAGCCGGGTGACAGCGTCGAACGCGACGAGCTGATTGTTGAAATCGAAACCGACAAAGTGGTGCTCGAAGTCGTCGCACCGGAAGCGGGTACCCTGACTGACGTAATGGCCGAAGAAGGCGATACCGTTGAGTCAGAGCAGGTGCTGGGCAAAATTGGTGAAGGCAACGCGTCTGGCAGCAAAGAAGAATCATCTTCTGATGCTAAAAAAGACGAAAAGAAAGACGATAAGCAAGAAGAGAAAAAAACCAGCGGCGGTAACAGCGGTGGTAAGCAGCATGACGTAAAAGCCCCAAGCTTCCCTGAGTCTATTCAGGAAGGCACCGTGGCAACATGGCACAAGAAGGTAGGTGAGGCGGTTAAGCGCGATGAGGTGCTGGCCGATATCGAAACCGATAAGGTTGTGCTAGAAGTTGTTGCACCGGCTGATGGCGCACTGGCTGAAATTAAAGCCGAAGAAGGCAGCCAAGTTGAATCCGAAGCGATTCTAGCCGTCTTCACTGAAGGTGCTGGTGGTGCAAGTGAAGAGAGCAGCAGTACCTCTTCTTCCAGCGCTGCGGGTACCGATGACGAAGGCTCTGATGAGAAAGTTGGTGATAAAATCTTAGCCCCTGCTGCCCGCAAAATGGTCGCTGAGCATGATCTGGATGTTTCTAAGATTGAGGGCACCGGCAAAGGTGGCCGCATCTTGAAAGAAGACGTGCAAAAAGCAGTGAAAGACGGCTCTGCCAAAAAAGCATCGAAATCTTCAGCCCCAGCGAAAGCTGCTGCCGCACCGGCAGTAGAAGGGGATCGCGTTGAGAAGCGCGTTCCGATGACGCGTCTGCGTCAAACCATTGCTAAGCGCCTAGTTCAGGCACAGCAAACCGCTGCCATGCTGACCACGTACAACGAAGTGGACATGACTGAAATCATGGCCCTGCGTGCTCAGTACAAAGATACGTTCCAGAAAACCCACGATATTAAACTGGGCTTTATGGGCTTCTTTGTGAAAGCGGCTTCTGAAGCACTCAAGCGCTTCCCGGATGTTAATGCTTCTATTGACGGTACCGATATCGTTTACCACGGTTATCAAGATATTGGCGTCGCGGTATCAACGGATCGTGGCCTAGTTGTACCGGTACTGCGTGACACTGACAGCATGAAGATTGCTGACGTTGAGCGCACCATTGTTGATTTCGGTAAGCGTGGTCGTGACGGCAAGCTGGGCATGGATGACATGATCGGTGGCACCTTCACTATTACTAACGGCGGTACGTTTGGTTCGTTGATGTCGACCCCGATTATCAATCCGCCTCAGACCGCTATCCTGGGCATGCACAAAATCCAGGATCGTCCCATGGCTGTGAATGGTAAGGTCGAGATTCGCCCGATGATGTATCTAGCGCTTTCTTACGACCACCGCATGATTGATGGTAAAGATGCGGTACGATTCCTGGTTACTATTAAAGAGCTGCTGGAAGACCCGGCTCGCTTGCTGCTGGACGTATAACGGAGCGCGTTGATCCGCCTCCGCTGCTGTATTAGCGTTCTAATGCAATCGCACCTTGCCTCCTGCCCGATTTAGATTCAAACGGGAGGAGGCAACCAAGCTAAAGGAGCCAACATGGCTGACAAGTTTGATGTGATCGTTATCGGTGCAGGCCCTGGTGGCTACGTAGCGGCTATCCGCGCTGCGCAGCTGGGCCTGAAAGCCGCTTGTGTTGAAAAATGGATTGGTAAAGAAGGCAATGTCGTTCACGGCGGAACGTGCTTGAACGTCGGTTGTATCCCGTCTAAAGCGTTGCTTGAAGCCTCGCATAAGTACGTTGAAGCCAAGCACGATTTCGACGATATGGGTATCAATGCCGGTGACGTCACCATGGACGTCAAAAAGATGATGGCTCGCAAGGACAAGATCGTTAAGAACTTGACTGGCGGCATCTCAGGCTTGTTTAAGGCTAACGGCGTTACCGCTATCGAAGGTACCGGTAAAGTGGTTTCCGGTAAGCAAGTTGAAGTCACTGATCTAGACGGCAACACCACCACGTACGACGCTGATAACATCGTCATTGCCGCAGGTTCCGTGCCGGTTGAAATCCCACCGACGCCGCTAACCGAAGGCTTGATTGTTGACTCTACCGGCGCACTGGAATTCCAGGAAACACCGAAGCGTTTGGGTGTTATCGGTGCTGGTGTTATTGGCCTGGAACTGGGTAGCGTTTGGAGCCGTTTGGGTTCTGAAGTTACCGTTCTGGAAGCGATGGATAGTTTCTTACCGATGGTCGATACGGCAATCGCTAAAGAAACACAAAAACTGCTCAAGAAGCAGGGTTTGGATATTAAACTGGGCGCCCGCGTCACTGGTTCTGAAACCAATGGCGATGAAGTCATCGTTAAGTACACCGATGCCAACGGCGAGCAGGAAATGACCTTCGACAAACTGATTGTTTGCGTTGGTCGTCGCCCTTACACCAAAGGCGTCATTGCCGATGGCGTTAGCGTTGAGCTGGACGAGCGTGGCTTTATCTTTGTTGATGACCAGTGCCGCACTAACGTACCGGGTGTTTATGCCATTGGTGACTGTGTGCGTGGCCCCATGCTGGCGCACAAGGCATCTGAAGAAGGCATCATGGTTGCTGATATTATCGCTGGCCATAAAGCCGAGATGAACTATGACACGATTCCGAACGTGATTTACACGTTCCCGGAAGTCGCGTGGGTCGGTATGACCGAGCAAGATGCCAAAGCTAAAGGCATTGAAGTTAAGACCGGCAGCTTCCCATTTGCGGCAAGTGGTCGTGCGATGGCGAACAATGCCACCGAAGGCAGCGCTAAGATTATTGCCGATGCGGAAACTGACCGTATTCTTGGTATGCATATCGTTGGTCAACACGCGGGCGAAATGATTGCTCAAGGCGTGATTGCAATGGAATTTGGTTCCAGTGCCGAAGACCTAGCGTTGACTTGCTATGCACACCCGACCATGTCGGAAGCCGTACACGAAGCAGCACTTGCGGTAGAAGGCCATGCCATTCATATGGCTAACCGTAAGAAGCGTAAGTAATTCGCTAAGCAACAACCAAGCGCCACCGACAGGTGGCGCAACACTTTCGGCTCTGTGAGGCTAGTCATCAGAGTCGAAAGTACGGGGATGTCCCGCTTTTAAAGTAGCGGGGCATCGTTCGAGTCACATGCAACCAATGGCATGAATCGATGAACCTTCACGAGTATCAAGGCAAACAGCTGTTTGCTGATTATGGTCTACCAGTGTCTAAAGGCTTTGCCGTGGACACTCCCGAAGAAGCCGAAGAAGCGTGCAAAAAGATCGGCGGTGACATGTGGGTAGTTAAAGCCCAGGTTCACGCTGGTGGCCGCGGTAAAGCGGGCGGCGTTAAGCTGATTAAAGATCCGGCCGAAGCAAAAGCTTTCGCCGAGCAGTGGTTAGGCAAGAACCTAGTAACCTTCCAAACTGACGAAAAAGGTCAGCCGGTTGCTAAGATTTTGGTTGAGACCTGCACCGATATCGCTGATGAGCTGTATCTTGGCGCCGTTGTTGACCGCACTACCCGTCGCGTGGTCTTCATGGCCTCTACCGAAGGCGGTGTTGAAATCGAGACCGTTGCTGAAGAAACGCCGGAAAAGATTCTGAAAGCTGAGATCGATCCGCTGGTCGGCGCACAACCCTACCAAGCGCGTGAGTTGGCCTTTGCTCTGGGCCTTAAAGGCGACCAGATCAAGCAGTTCACCAAGATTTTCCTGGGCCTTTCTAAGCTGTTCCATGATAAGGATCTGGCGCTGTTAGAAATTAACCCGCTAGTGATTACCGACGAAGGCAATCTGCACTGCCTCGACGCAAAACTGGGACTCGACAGCAACGCGCTATACCGTCACCCAGATCTTCAGGCGATGCGCGATCCTTCCCAGGAAGATCAGCGTGAAGCGGATGCGGCGAAGTGGGAACTGAACTATGTAGCACTTGATGGCAACATCGGCTGCATGGTTAACGGTGCTGGCCTGGCCATGGGTACCATGGACATCGTCAACCTGAGCGGCGGCAAGCCTGCTAACTTCTTGGACGTTGGCGGCGGCGCGACCAAAGAGCGCGTTGCAGAAGCGTTCAAGATCATCTTGTCTGACGACAACGTCAAAGCGGTTCTGGTGAACATCTTCGGCGGTATTGTTCGTTGCGACATGATTGCTGAAGGCATCATCGGTGCTGTTGAACAAGTCGGTGTTAACGTTCCGGTAGTTGTACGCCTGGAAGGTAACAACGCTGAATTGGGCGCTGAAAAACTGGCGTCTAGCGGTCTGAACATCATCGCTGCTACCAGTCTGACCGACGCGGCTCAGCAGGTTGTAAAAGCAGCGGAGGGCAAGTAATGAGCATCCTGATCGATAAGAACACCAAGGTCATCTGCCAAGGTTTCACCGGTGGCCAGGGCACGTTCCACTCCGAACAGGCGATTGCCTACGGCACGCAAATGGTCGGTGGTGTTACACCGGGCAAAGGCGGCCAGACTCACCTGGGCCTGCCCGTTTTCAACACCGTGAAAGAAGCGGTTGAGAAAACCGGTGCTGAAGCCAGCGTGATCTACGTTCCGGCACCGTTCTGTAAAGACTCGATTCTTGAAGCCGCTAACGCGGGTATCAAGCTAATCGTGTGCATCACCGAAGGCATCGCGACGCTAGACATGCTCGAAGCAAAAGTAAAATGCGACGAGCTGGGCGTACGTCTGATCGGCCCGAACTGCCCAGGTGTTATCACACCCGGTGAATGTAAAATCGGCATCATGCCGGGCCACATTCACCAGCCGGGTAAAGTCGGTATCGTGTCGCGTTCAGGCACCCTGACCTATGAAGCCGTTAAGCAGACAACTGACCATGGTTTCGGCCAGTCTACCTGTGTCGGTATCGGTGGTGACCCGATTCCAGGCTCTAACTTCATCGACATTCTAGAAATGTTCGAGAAAGACCCGAAAACCGAAGCGATCGTCATGATCGGTGAAATCGGTGGTACGGCTGAAGAAGAAGCAGCGGCTTACATCAAAGCCAACGTTTCTAAGCCTGTGGTTTCCTACATTGCCGGTGTGACTGCACCTCCTGGCAAGCGCATGGGCCACGCGGGCGCGATCATCTCTGGTGGTAAAGGTACTGCCGATGAGAAGTTTGCTGCTCTGGAAGATGCTGGTGTTAAAACCGTGCGTTCTTTGGCTGAGATCGGCGATGCACTGAAAGAAGTGACTGGCTGGTAAGCCAACTGACCTCTCGAAGCACGCGATAAGGGCGCCTTTCAAGGCGCCCTTATTCATTGGTGCATGGTTAACTTTTTGATGTTTTAGTGTCGGTTTTTTGGCGCAGCATTCGGTAACTGTAAAGAATAAAGAGAGGCGCCCCTACTGCCAAATAAAGGTGATAGCTCACCAGTCGCCACACTAAGACGGCTGCTGCGGCCTGCTCACGCTCCATTAAGGGTAGCAACAAACTGCCAACCCCCACTTCAGCAGCTCCTGCGCCGCCGGGAAGAAAGCTAAGCTGGCTAGCCGCCATGGCCAGCATTTGGGTTAAAAATGTCCACATCCAATCGGCATGGCCATCCACGCCTAGCACCGCTATATAGAGCAAGCTATAGCGCATTAACCAATGCGCTGTGGTCAGCAGCATCATCGCGAGTAGTGTTGTGCGTGGAAGTGCGAGGGTGGCTTTGAGTGCATGTCGGCATCGTAATAAACGGCGTGTTAGCCAGCGCCGTCGATAACGGCTTGGCCAGACTGTTATAACGCCGCCTGCACGCAGCAGGCTTGGCAAATAGTACATAACAACACTGACCAGCGTAGCCATGAATGCTAAACCGACGAGCGCCCACTGTACTAGGGACTGATGCGGCCACTGGGTGTCGCTAACCAGTGAAAAAAGCACCAAGCCGCTCAGCATGGCGAGAAAGAACAGCAAGTCGCAGCCCTGGTCAATCAAGAACACTGCCGCCCCTTTGGCGGGAGGTAAGCCGCGCCGTGCGAGTAGTAACAGCAGAGTAGCTGCGCCGCCACTCCCTCCTGGTGTAGCGCATAGTGCAAACTTAGACGCTAGCTCGATCCCCAGTGCGCCACGTTGGCCGAGTTGACCCGCTCGGCCGTCTAGCATTAGTCGCAGTCTTGCTGCATTCAGGTTCCAACACAGAAACGCCAGTAGCAGCATTAACAGCACTAACTCGAAGGGAAACTTTTTAATACGCTGCAGCGCCTCAACGCCGCCTAGCCAAGTGGTAAGCACTAGTGGGATTAAGAGCGCCCCAGCCAGCATAAAACCATGCAGCGGGCGAAAACGTAGCAGCCGTTGAGGCTTAGTGGTGGTGGGCGAGGGCATTGGGCCGTTCAATATTGCAAAGGTCGATGTAGTGCTCAAGTAGTGACTGGATAACGTTATCCCAACTGAACAGACGTTCGACATAATGACGGGCATAACGGCCGCTGGCGACAATGTCGTTGCTGAACAGGACTGTGCAAGCTTCAGCCATGGCGCTTGGGTCGAGGGGTTGGCACAGTATGCCTGCGCCTAGCGGCACATTTTCAGCCAGCGCACCGGCTCTTGCTCCTACAACAGGGATACCGCATGCCATCGCTTCTTGAGCGATTAGACCAAATGTTTCGCGGGTGCCTGCATGCAGCAGGGCATCGCTACTGGCCAGTGCTTTCGCCACCTCGTGCGCGCCACAGCAGCGATCCACGACAGTGACATTGTTGGGTACCTGATGGGGCATGCCAGGCCCCATCAGCAATAAATGATAATGGCTGCCGAGTTGGCGCATCGTTGCAAGTAGCACATCAATATTTTTCTCGCGGGAATTACGTCCCACAAAGATCAGCAGTTTTTTATCACTGGGTATACCCATGCCTTGACGGAAAGAGGGGTCACGCTGCTGGGGGTGGAAATGGTTTAAATCGACCCCTAATGGCTGTACGCGAACGTTATCGACTCCCCACTCTCTTAAGCGATTCGCCATAGCGTTACAGGGGGCTAACACGCTATCAAATTGGCAGTAGAGGTCTTTGACATAGCGCGTTAAGCGTTTCTCAACGTAGCGGCCAAAGCGATCCCCCATTAAGCGCGGAAGATCTGAGTGATAAAACCCTACCACCGGCACCCCAAGCTTTTGTCCCGCCGCGAGAGCCGCCCACGCCGTTACATAGGGGTCACCCGCCTCGATAAGGTCTGGCTTAAGATCAATCAACGCATCACGCCAGTGTGACCCTCTCAGTGGGAACCGATACCCCTGACCCAAGGGGAGGTGCAATGCGGGTAAGGTGTGGTGATCGCCAAGACTATCTCGCTCCGATCCTGGCACCAGCAAGCTGGTACGCAGGTGGGGAGTCCCAGATAAAACACGGTGCTTGGCTTGTAAATAGGTGCGTACACCGCCGCTAGCGGGGGCATAAAACATCGTCACATCTGCGATGTGCAAGCGAACCTCCAAATCCAAAAAGCGTCACTGCTTCACCATAAGGGAGAAATAAGTCAATTCAGCGACAGCTTAGCTAGGTCGTTGATTACCCGCTCATCTGTGTTAACTCCCCATCAAACTGCATGCTGTTGAAACGCTTTCGCTCGTCTCATTGCTTGACACATGTCGTGGGAAGATTAATATAACATCCATATGGATGGTATATGGAGTTATATTGGATGTATTTGCAGGTATTTTAAAATGGTTTTGAGCTACTCTTGCCTGGAGAGTGGGCGCAACGAGGAATGACACATGAGCGTGCATGAACTACGCCGTAAGTCCGGCGATTCCAGCGAAAAAATCACCATTAACCTTGGGGTGGTCGACCTGGGGCAAATCGACTTGTTGGTTCAAGAGGGGTTTTATTCAAACCGTACTGACCTAATACGCACGGCCATTCGTAACCAATTGGCGACACATGCTGAAGTGGTTAAGCAAACCATAACCCGCAAGGCGTTCGTGCTAGGGCTTGAACACTACACTCGAGGGGACTTGGAGGCGCTGCAGTCGGCAGGTGAAAAGCTGCAGATTCAAGTGCTGGGGATGGCCAGCATTGCTGACGATGTAACGCCAGAGCTTGCCCGTGCCACAATTGAATCGGTGGTGGTGCTAGGTGCCCTACATGCTAGCAAAGCGGTGAAGGCCGCGTTGGCAGACCGAACTCACTGAATGACTTTTAACCGCTAAGCGGAAGTAGGATGTTAACCATGATTGGCGCCACCATGAATAAGCGAATGGAAGAAGCGACGCGGCTGACGCGCGCAGGCAAGTTGCATGAAGCCATGGCACTTCTCCAGGGCGCAATACCTGAGTCGAATGGGGAAGAAGCGCCAGTCAAGCCCTACCAGGGTGGCAATATCTTTGAGGGAACCTGTGAGGTTGTCGACGAAGACGGTACTGTATCGAAATCAAGGCCAGCATCGAGAGCCTCATCGTCTGCATGTGGTCACGGCCGGAAAGCCAGCGCGGGCGCGTTTACGGCTGGGCGTTTTTCTAATCATGTTGGCTCGCGTGATTACAAGCTGTATATCCCCAGTGGCTATAAGGGGCAGGCATTACCGCTAGTGGTTATGCTGCACGGCTGCACACAGAATCCCGATGACTTTGCGGCTGGAACCAGCATGAATCAGCTGGCTGATACGCAGCAATTCTGCGTGCTCTATCCTGCTCAGCCGATCAGTGCTAATCATTCGAAATGCTGGAACTGGTTCAAAGCGGAAGACCAGCAGCGCGAAGGAGGAGAGCCTTCGATTCTAGCGGGTATGGCTCGCCACGTTATTGATACGCATGGGCTCGATGCGAGCCGAGTTTACGTGGCAGGGCTCTCGGCGGGGGCGGCCATGGCGACGACGCTGGCGATGACCTATCCGGATCTGTTTGCAGCGGTAGGTGTTCACTCTGGGCTGCCCCACGGTGTCGCAAAAAGCCTTCCCGACGCGCTGAGTGTTATGCAAGGAGGCACAGGGCCACTTGGTAATAGGGGTAAAAAGCCAGAGGCCGAATGGGCATCAGATGTGCCCGCTATTATCTTTCATGGCGACCGCGACACCACCGTGCACCCCAATAATGCGGATCGCGTTGCCGCCCAATACGGTGCATTGCGTCCAGCAGAGGGTGCCTATAAGCCAATGGTAGAGAAGGGAAAAGCCGCCACTGGTCATGCCTACACGCGTACCACGCATTATGATTCAGCGGGCAAGCCACGCCTGGAGCAGTGGAAGATCCATGGAGCAGGCCACGCCTGGTCCGGGGGGAGCGTGAAGGGTAGCTATACAGATCCTAAAGGCCCTAATGCCACGCAGGAAATGCTGCGCTTTTTCGTGCAGCATCAGCAGCCTAGCTAAAGGTAATGGGTTTTTATTGCCTGGAAAAAACAACAACGGCACCTTTAGGGCGCCGTTGTTGTTTACCTAACCAGTTATCTAGCCGGTTTTCTAACAAGTTTCTATAGTTAGTTTATATAGAAGGTTTATATATAGAAGGTTTTACGCCGTCGGCTTTGCTACCAGCGAACGGGTTTCTTCGCGGGCTTCTGTTAGCGCAACGCGCACGTTGTCACCTAACTTGTAGCGCTCTTCGCCTTCAATCTGAATGCGGCCCTCTTTATCATCAATGACCACTTTGGTTCGATCACTGTGCATCAGCGGAGCGGGTACGAAGGCGGTAGCACCGTTTTCCAGCAGGCGTACTCGCATGCCGCCACGATTGATCGCCATGATCTCCGCATCGAAGGCGTCCTGGTTCTGAGCGGCCGGCGTTAAGTAGCGTACGTAGAGCCAATCTTTTACGTCGCGCTCTGCCATACGGTTCAGGCGGCGACGCTCAGTGAGCTGCTCAGTGAGCTGCTGGCTGGCTTCCGCAGGTGCTTGTTCACCTTTAAGCACGCGCTTAATCAAGCGGTGGTTGACCATGTCGCCGTACTTACGAATAGGCGAGGTCCAGGTGGCGTAAGCCGGTAACCCTAGGCCGAAGTGCGGGCCAGGTTGAGCCGACATGCTGGTGAAGCCTTGGAAGCGACGCAGACGTGCGTCCAGCCAGGCATCATCACGGCTTTCAAGGGCACGCTTTAGCTCTTTGTAGTGAGCCAGCTCAGTCAGTGCTTCCTGGGCGACCTCGATTTCCTGAGTTGCCAAGAATTCTTGGGCAGATTCGGCTTTTTCAGGCTCAAAGGCGCGGTGTACATTAAAGATACCGTGGCCGATATGCTTGGCGAGGAAATCCGCACAGCACGCGTTGGCGGCAATCATCGACTCTTCAATCATACGGTTGGCGATGCGGCGATCTTCGGTACGAATGCCCAGTACGTTGCCTGCCTCGTCCAGATCGAAAACATAGTCCGGACGATCTTTAAATACCAGGGCATGCTCGTTGCGCCAAGCGGTCCGTGCCTCAGTCAAATCACGCAGTGCTTTCAGCTGCTCAGCGATATTGTCGGCGGGAGCCCAGTCACCTTGACCTTCAATCCAATCGGAAACGCGGTCATAAACTAGTTTGGCGTGAGATTTTACGTTAGCCGCAAAAAAGCGGTAATCACCCAGGCTGCCGTCGGCATTAATATCTAACGAGCAAGCAAGGGCAGGGCGTTCTTGGCCTTCCCATAGCGAGCAAAGGTCGTCCGCCAGCTGTTCCGGTAGCATCGTTACGTTCTGGCCGGGTAGATAGACCGTGAAAGCACGGGTACGCGCTTCAAGGTCGGCCGCATGGCCTTCTTCAACGTAGGCCGTTGGGTCAGCGATGGCAACGCTCAGTCGCCAACCGCCGCTTTCCAGCGCTTCTACGTGTAGCGCGTCGTCCATGTCGCGAGTTTTTTCACCATCGATGGTGAAGAAGGGCTGCGCGGTGAGGTCTTCACGGGTTAAACCCTCATCATGCAGTGGCCATTCGGTGCCGGCGTCTGGGCACTCCTGTTCCAGCGCATGGCGGGCGAGAGTGACGCGCCACGGAACGGTGGGATCATCGGACTTAGCCACCAGTTCGTCAATTTGTGTGAAAAAGCCGCGATCATTCTCTTTCAGCGGGTGGCGTACTAGCCGCGCGACAACCCAGTCGCCATCAGCAATGGTCGTTTCATCCAGGCTGTTCTTGATGCGCGCCTTCAGCACGTTGCGAATCGACGGATGGTCGGGCACAACGGCTAAACGGTCTTCGCGCTTCTGAACACGGGCAACAAAGCGGTCAAGCCCAGCTTCAATAAGCTTTTCAGGCTCAACGGACTTTTTATCGCCGTTTTCATGAATCACTGCCTCGACGCGGTCGCCGTGCAGTACCTGCTTCATGGCGGGGGGCGGCACGAAATAGGATTCACCGCTATCGGTTTCAAGAAAACCGAATCCTTTTTCGGTGGCTTTAATCACCCCTTCAGCGCGTGGGGTGGTGTCACGGATCTGTTGCTTAAGCTGGGCAAGCAATGAGTTGTTTTGCAGCATGTGTTCAATCAGTTGGCGAGAGTAGCCTGCCACTATACGGATTCCTAAAGGCTGCGCCAATTATCCCCTGAAGGAAGTCGGGCCACCATTGGCAGGTCAATGACTTACCCGTGCCTAGCTAAATCGGTTAAGCTCGAAAATAAACATAAAACCCCACTTCTTCCTAGCCTCTCTACTTTTTAAAAAGGAGTGCACCATGACATCACGCCTTATCGTTTCCGACCTTGACGGTACGCTGTTAGGCAGCGACCACCGGCTGCATGAAAGCACGATTGAGGTGTTGAGGGCGCTTGTAATGCAAGGCCATCATGTCGCGCTGGCTTCTGGCCGCCACTATCACGATATGCGGGTGTTTCGCGATCAGTTGGATATCCCGATCCATTTGATCAGTACCAACGGGGCGTATACTCATGACCCTGCTGGCACGCTGTTGAGCGCGACGCATCTTGAACCAGCCCATGCCGAAACACTTATTCAGCTGCCGCGCCCGCCTCAGGTGCGGCTCAGCCTTTACCGCGAAAACGGTTGGCATGTCGATGCCGAGGCACCACATCTACTGTCATTACATGCGTCGACCGGCTTTACTTATGAGGTCGTGCCGCCGGAAGAGATGGATGCCAAGGGGGTTGGTAAAGTGCTCTATCTGGGTGACCCAGATTCATTAGCGCAACTGGAAGTTCAGGCCCATCAAGCACATGGGCAGGGGTTGCATATTACTTACTCCACTGCGGACGCTCTGGAAATTATGGCCGGTGGCGTCAATAAAGGCGTGGCCTTAACGGCGCTGCTGGAAACGTTAAAGCTGACACCGGCAGAGTGTTTGGCTTTTGGCGATAACCTAAACGACATTGAAATGCTTAACTTGGCAGGGGAGGCTCAGGTAATGGCCAATGCCCACCCGGCACTATTTGATCGTATAAAGGGGGCTGAACGTATCGGCCACCATGGCGAAGCAGCCGTTGCCGAGTGGCTGAAACAGCGCTTTGGGCTGTAACAAACGCTTCGCGCTGCCACCTTGGTCGATGGCCGCTTGCGATAGGGTGGTCACTCCACCATCATCTAGCCCCGACAACGATAATAACGAGTGATAATAACCCAGGGGCGCTTTGCTACCATGACTACCACGCCTGCTACCTTGATGGTCGTTGATGACGACTTGGAAATTCGCGAACTACTGGCAGACTATTTAGGGCGTCACGGTTATCACGTGTTGACCGCCGACGGGGCGGATTCGCTTTATCAGCAGCTGGCCAAGCAAACGCCAAGCTTGTTGATTGTTGACGTTATGATGCCGGGAGATGATGGTTTTACCATCTGCCGAGAGCTGCGCAAAACCAGCGACATACCGATTATTATGCTCACCGCCAGTGCTGATGATACTGACCGTGTGTTGGGGCTCGAATTAGGCGCTGACGACTATATCGCTAAGCCCTTTAACCCTCGCGAGCTGCTGGCGCGGATTAAAGCGGTGCTGCGCCGTGCTAGGCCTGTCGCAACGGTCGCGACAGCCCAAGAGGCCCGCTGGGTGCGCTTTGGTGACTGGCAGCTTGACCGCATGACCCGCGAACTCATCGACCGAGAAGGCATTCGTACCGCACTTTCCGGCGCAGATTTTCAGCTATTACAGGTGTTTCTGGAGCGGCCAGCCACGGTCATTACCCGCGATGATCTCTACACATTGACCCGCGGTCGTGAAGCACCGCCGCTGGATCGCTCGATTGACGTACACGTATGCCGTTTGCGCCAACGCCTGGGGGAAGATGCGCAGCACTCTCAGCTGATTCGGACCGTGCGAGGGGCTGGCTATGTGCTGACTGCCATGGTTGAACCCGCTTCGTGAAAGGCGTAAAGCGCAAACTCGCACGCTGGTTACCCAGCAGTCTACGCGGGCGCTTTGTCATCATCATGATTGCAGGTGTTCTGGCCGCTCAAGCGGCCAGCTATGCGCTATGGACTTCCCAGGTGCGGGCCAGCCAGCTGGAACAGTTAGATGAGCTTTCTAGCAATATGGCCTTCAGTATTGCCTCGACCATGCGGTTTTTCCGTTCGCTGCCGGTAGATTACCGGCACATTGTACTGGATCAGCTGCGTAGCATGGGCGGCACGCGCTTCTTCGTTAGCGTGAATGAGCGGCGTATTCCCGTCGAAGATATTGGCAGCGGCCCGGAAAAAGAGGTCGTGGTCGACAATGTACGCGCTATCTTGACCCAACAACTCTCCATCGACGATGTAGTGGTGGAGTTTTCCCGCCCGGAAACCTTGCGTGTCTTCAATAACGAAGTGCTGCTTTATGATTTACCACCCCGTTGGGGGCAGCACAGTTTGTTAATGGAGCCACTGTCTCCACCGATCTTAGTGGTGCAACTGGAGCTGGCCCCTGACACCTGGCTTTACGTGGCCACACTGCTGGGCGTACCGGATATTTTTAGCGGCTATCGCTGGCTGTCTGAAGAGCGTTTATTAGTTGGCGTGTTGGTGCTGCTCAGCGTGTTAGCGCTTTCCCTACTGGGCATTACCAGTGTGACCCGACCGTTGGCAAGGCTCTCAAAAGCGGCACGCCAGTTGGGCGATGACTTGGATAGTCCGCCACTCAAAGAGAGTGGCCCTAAAGAAGTGGCCGCCACTGCGGCGGCCTTTAACCGGATGCAGCAGCGTATTCGCGAACAGATTGATGAGCGCGAGCGGCTGTTTTCGGCGATTTCCCATGATCTTAAAACCCCCATTACACGGTTGCGGCTGCGGGCTGAAATGCTCGATGACCCCGTCCAGCGTGTACGTTTTTGTGCCTCGCTTGATGAATTAAGCGAGCTGGTCAAAGGCGCACTGGCCTCGGTAAAAGGACTGGACCTGCATGAAGAGCCACAACCCACAGATCTTAACGCGCTGCTGTTGGAGATTGCCGAAGAGCTGCGTATACATGGTGGAGAGGTATCTCTCTGTGGCAGCGTAGTACCACTGACCGTTAAGCCGCTGGCGCTAAAACGCTGCTTGGCAAACCTGCTTGAGAACGCGGTGTTTTATGGCCAGAAAGCAACCGTCACGCTGGAAGAGCAGGCGGGGATTGTGACGTTGCGCATTCATGATAATGGGCCAGGTATTGCTGATACGCAGCTTTCCCGAGTGTTTTCGCCTTTTGTGCGCCTGGAAGCCTCGCGAAGCCGCTACACCGGTGGCAGCGGCCTAGGGCTTGGCATTGCCAGGCATATTGCCCGCGCCCATGGGGGCGATATTGTCTTATCTAACCATTCAAAAGGGGGGCTGGTGGCCACGTTAACGCTACCACGCCAAACAAGTATTACAGGTTTGTAATAAACCACTAACACTAGTAACAAACTGCCAAGACTATGCAGGACTCGGTAACTCCCGTTGTGTGCCTGGGTGGCGTACTCTGCTGTGAGTCGTTTGATCGGCCATCAGTCGATACCACA
This sequence comes from Halomonas qaidamensis, assembly GCF_025917315.1. Classification (NCBI taxonomy): domain Bacteria; kingdom Pseudomonadati; phylum Pseudomonadota; class Gammaproteobacteria; order Oceanospirillales; family Halomonadaceae; genus Halomonas; species Halomonas qaidamensis. The sequence continues at coordinate 1,049,052 of NZ_CP080627.1, forward strand.
GCGTATCAACACAATAAAAACAGCAGGAGCGAGCCATGCCCACTATTAATATGTCCGTTGTTGACCTGTCCACGTTTAAGAAGTCTGCGTTGGCGTTAGCCCTGGCGGCTGGCACCAGCATGGTGGCCAGCACTACCCATGCTAACGAAGTGGAAGTGCTGCACTGGTGGACCTCCGGCGGTGAAGCCCGGGCAGCTAATGTTCTTAAAGACTTAATGGAAGCCGAAGGCTATGGCTGGCAGGATTTTGCCGTGGCCGGTGGTGGGGGTGAAACCGCCATGACGGTACTTAAATCCCGAGCCATGTCCGGCAACCCGCCTTCCGCCGCGCAAATTAAAGGCCCTGAAATTCAGGAGTGGGGCGAGCTTGGTTTGCTGGGGGATTTAGACGACGTCGCCACCGCTGAAGGTTGGAACGACCTACTGCCCGAGAGTGTTGCCGATATTATGCGCTACGACAGCCACTATGTTGCCGTACCCGCGAACGTTCACCGCGTTAACTGGCTGTGGGCAAATCCTGAAGTGTTAGAAGCGGCAGGTGTTGAAATGCCTACTACGCTTGAGGAGCTATTTACCGCAGGTGAAGCCATTCGCGAGGCTGGTTTTGTACCGCTAGCCCATGGTGGCCAAGCGTGGCAAGACGCCACGGTGTTTGAAAGTGTCGTGCTGGGTAGTCAAGGCGCCGAATTTTATCAGCAAGCGCTGGTGGAGCTAGACCCTGAAGCTCTTGGTGGAGAGCAGATGATCGCCGCGCTAGAAGATTTTAAGCGCCTGCGCGAGCTGATGGATGAGGGCATGTCCGGCCGCGATTGGAACATTGCCACCGCCATGGTGATTGAAGGTGTTGCAGGTTTTCAGCTAATGGGCGACTGGGCAAAAGGGGAGTTCACTGCCGCAGGTCTTACGGCCGGTGAAGACTATCTGTGCGCTGCAGCTCCCGGCACTGAAGATGCGTTCACATTTAATATCGATAGCTTGGCTATGTTTCGTGTAACTGACGACGCCGAGCGCGATGCCCAGCAAACCCTGGCACGCTTAGTGTTAGAGCCGACCTTCCAAGAAGCCTTTAACCTTGCCAAAGGCTCCATTCCTGCCCGCCCCGATCTAGATATGAGTGAGTTCGATAGCTGTGCCCAACAGTCGCTTGCTGATTTCCAACGCACTGCTGATGAGGGTGGCCTGGTGCCCAGCATGGCTCACGGGATGGCGGTACGCGCGGATGTTCAGGGAGCGATCTTTGATGTCGTAACTAACTACTTCAACGATACCACTATGCCTGCCGATGAAGCCGCCCAACGGTTGGTGAGTGCGGCTGAAACCGCCTCTTTTTAAGCCCCACGTACTTTTAATAAGTGACGTAACAGCGCCGCCGCAACGGCGGCGCTAGCGGCTGACTGGCGAGGAATTATCTCATGAGCGAATCCACAACGCGTATACACGCGAGGCCAACGGCGTCTGGCTGGCTGCAAGCCTGGCTACCCCGTTTGGTGCTTGCACCCTCTGTTGCGGTGTCTCTGTTTTTTGTTTACGGCTTTATGCTGTGGACTTTTGTGTTGTCGCTAACTAGCTCGCGCATGCTACCAAGCTACGACTTTGTTGGTTTTGGCCAGTATGCGCGGCTGATGGCCAATGAACGTTGGTGGGTAGCTTCTACCAACCTGATGCTGTTTGGCGTGCTGTTTATTGTGATCTGTTTGGTGATTGGCGCGCTACTGGCAATTTTGCTGGATCAAAAAATTCGCCAAGAGGGCGCGCTGCGTACCATTTATCTCTACCCCATGGCGCTGTCGTTTATCGTCACCGGGGTGGTGTGGAAGTGGCTGCTGAATCCCCAGCTGGGTATCCAGGCGATGGTGCAAAGCTGGGGGTTTGAGTCATTTCGTTTTGATTGGATTGTTAACCCGGACATGGCCATCTACACCCTGGTAATTGCCGCGGTTTGGCAGGCATCAGGGTTTGTGATGGCGCTCTTTTTGGCAGGGCTGCGCGGCATTGATGACAGTATCGTCAAAGCCGCTCAGTTAGATGGTGCCAGCTTGCCGCGCATCTACTGGCGAGTAGTGATGCCTTGCCTGCGCCCAGTGGTGTTCAGCGCGGTGATGATTCTGGCCCATATTGCGATTAAGAGCTTTGATTTAGTGGTAGCGCTCACCGGTGGCGGGCCTGGCTACGCCACTGACCTACCGGCCACCTTTATGTACACCCATGCCTTTAATCGTGCCCAGATTGGGCTTGGCTCTGCCAGCGCCATGTTAATGCTCGGCGGTGTGCTGGCCATCCTGATTCCTTATCTTTATTCCGAATTAAGGAGCCGCAAACATGGCTAACGTGATTCGTCGGCAAACGCCTGCCGCACGGCTGTTGCGTGCTGTGCTTTATGGCGTACTTATCGTGGCGGGGCTGTTTTATATCCTGCCGCTGGTGGTCATGCTGATGACCTCTATCAAACCATTGAGTGAAATCAGCGCGGGGACGCTCCTGTCGCTGCCACAAAACCCAACCCTTGAACCCTGGGCAAAGGCTTGGGGAGAAGCGTGTACCGGTATGCGCTGTGAAGGTGTCGGCGGTTATTTTTGGAACTCCTTTGCGATTGTGATTCCTGCGGTGTTGATCTCCACCACGGTCGGGGCGCTAAACGGCTATGCGTTGACTAAATGGCGTTTTAAAGGCTCTGAGTTGGTCTTCGCCTTGATGCTATTTGGCTGCTTTATTCCGTTTCAGGTGGTGCTGCTACCCATGGCACAAACCCTGGGCTGGTTGGGGCTATCAAGCTCCCGTGCAGGGCTGATTTTGGTGCATGTGGTCTTTGGCATCGCCTTTACTACGCTGTTTTTTCGCAACTTCTATGTTGGTATTCCTAACGAACTGGTCTCGGCGGCGAAGCTGGATGGCGCGGGGTTCTTCCGCATTTTCTGGCGCATTTTATTGCCGGTTTCCGCGCCGATTATTGTGGTGTCGGTGATTTGGCAGTTCACCCAGATTTGGAACGACTTTCTGTTCGGCGTGGCGTTTTCTGCCCATAACACCCAGCCGGTGACGGTAGCGCTTAACAATCTGGTGAATACGTCCACCGGTGTGCGTGAGTACAACGTCGATATGGCCGCCGCAATGATTGCAGCACTGCCAACGCTGGTGGTGTATGTGCTGGCCGGAAAGTATTTCGTGCGCGGGCTGACGGCAGGCTCCGTGAAAGGCTAATAACAACTAAGTGAATGGCAGCAACCATTTCTAGACGGTCAGAAGCAGCCCTCGGCGGGGGCGCTGTGAACCCATCCATGGGCGCTACTTTCGCCATCCATGGCGAAAGACCCCCGCTACGGGCGGCTTTTGACCGATCCAACTAAGTGGAGTTTGTCAGTCGCTTTACAATGGGATTTTCATTATGGCAGCGTTAGAAATTCACAACGTGCGCAAAGAGTTCGGCAGCGAGCGGGTGCTGAAAGATGTCAGTATTTCGATTGATTCCGGTGAATTCCTTATTTTGGTGGGGCCATCTGGCTGTGGTAAGTCCACGCTGATGAATGCCATCGCTGGGCTGGAGCCCGTGACGAGCGGTAATATCTATATCGACGGCGAAGACGTCACTTGGCGCACGCCCGCTGAACGGGATATTGCTATGGTGTTTCAGTCCTACGCGCTGTACCCGAGTATGACCGTGCGGCAAAACATCAGCTTTGGCCTGGAAATGCGCAAGGTGCCCAAAGCCGAGCGTATCACTGCCGTAGAGCGCGTGGCCGATCTACTGCAAATCTCCCACCTGTTGGAACGCAAGCCTGCCCAGCTTTCCGGTGGTCAGCGTCAGCGTGTGGCCATGGGGCGGGCGCTGGCCCGTGAACCCAAGGTGTATCTGTTTGATGAGCCGCTATCCAACCTGGATGCCAAGCTGCGGGTGGATATGCGCACCGAGATTAAAAAGCTCCACCAGCGCTTAGGCACCACGATTGTTTACGTCACTCACGACCAAGTTGAAGCAATGACCCTGGCCGACTGCATTGCGGTAATGCGCGATGGTCATATCTTACAGCTTGGCAGTCCCGATGAGGTGTATAACAACCCGGTCGATATGTTCGTCGCAGGCTTTATGGGTTCACCGTCGATGAACTTTATTCGCGCGAGGCTTGAAGGGGCGGGAGATGGCTATGCATTGCGGATTGCCACGCCTGACGAAGACGATGTCCTGCTACCATGGCCCTCTGAACGCAACGCAGCGGGACTCGTGGAACAGCTGAATAAGCCGATTATCCTCGGGCTGCGACCAGAACACTTCAGCGAAGAAGATGTGCGGCTAAGTGAGCAGGCGGAAGGGACGTTAATGGAGGCCAAGGTAAGCGTCGTTGAGCCGACCGGTGCCGATATTTTGCTACGCCTGCCGCTGGGTGAGCAGGAAATCACTGCCAGGGTAGGGCCTAAGTGCGCCATTGCACCCGGCGAACGCTTGTCGCTGCGCGTCGATATGGCTCGTGCTGTGCTATTTGATGCCGAGACTGAACAGCGTTTGGCGTAACTGAAACGCCCTCCCACAAAGGCATTCAGCATTACTTGATGGGAGGGTGCTTAGCTTACGAAATGTGCTTACTTTTGAGGGCGCGTGGTGGGAGCGGCATCTTTATCGAGCCGTTTGATTTGCCGCCACAGATCTTGGCGGAGATCGGCCAGCTTGGGTTGTTCTTCATCGGTAAAGGCCACCGGGCGGCATAGGCGCTGGGCGCGTAGCCCTAAACGGGCGCTCAGTAGGCCTGTGGCCAAGCCTTGGCCCGCGCGGGTGGAAAGCCTACCTGCCAAATCCAGTGAAAGCATATCCATGCTGGCGTCAGTGGCGAGTTCACTGGCCCCGGCAAAGGCCATGTTATGCAGCACATTACGGAAAAGCCTTAGTCGGCTGGCGTAACCAAGCTCAAGCCCGTAAAGACGGCAGAGCCTGTCGACCATGGCAAGGCTGCGCCAGGCCACCAGAGCCATATCCACTAATGTAAGCGGGCTGATAGCCACCATAATGGCGGTTTCGCCGGACATACGGGTAATCAGGCGTTGGGCTTCACGGTCACGAGGTGCCAGTAGGTGGTAGCGCAGCAGTGTTTGTATCTCTTCACCGCTGTGGTGGGGCTGGCAGGCGCGTTGAAATGCCTGCCAATGAGGATCATCGTCGCCCAGTTTTAGCTGGCGCTTCAGCTGCTCTGCCATGGATTGGGCTTGCTTAGTAGAGCGCTGTGGCAGTTCGGCAAGGTCATGGCGTAATTGGTCGTGGCGCTTTAAGCGGCGCAGACGGCCAAGCTCTTTCAACAACGACAGACCACCTAAACCGATCAAGCTAATGCCAAACAGCTGCCAGGCCATGGACATCCACTGTGACTGGGCAACGGCGTCTGGAATGCCGGTGGCCAGTTCTACGCTGCCCAAAGTGGCACCGCCGACCAGGGCAAACATCAGCCCCCAACGGCGCTTTCGGGGCGTGCTCAGGCTCGCTTCCGGAAGTGCTTTGACGTCTGCCTGGGTCGTCAGCGGCTGATGCGATTCAGTCGCGGCAAAACTTTCACGCTGACGCAACTGCTCAGGGCCAGGGACGGATGCTTCTTCTGTCTGGAAATCTCGGCGCGGCTGAGGGTTGCTCATATCAGTTTATCTCCAATCAGCCAGTCGATAGCGGCGTCCATACGGATGTGTGAAAGCGCTTCGCTGTCAACAGACATTGGGCGAAAGCTAGGAAAGTCGAAGCCCTGTTGCTGCCAAAAGTCGGGTTTTGGAAGGCGGTTGGGCACATCACCTGGGTAGACCAGCACATCTTCGCCTTCCAGGGTGGTGCCTTTTAGTGCGGGGGTGCGTTTACCTTCGTGGAGCACTTCACGGGCCTCAGTGGCGCGTATGGCTGCCAGTGACAATGCTTTCACCGGGATGTCGGCAAAACGCAGATCTTTAAGCGGTTCAGCAAGTAACGCCTCCAGCAGTTGCACAACATGGGCGTGCTGATCGGGCGTCACGTGATCAGCTTTGGTGGCGGCAATGGCGAGGCGGTCAATCTTCGGTGCAAACAGGCGCGTCAGCAGGCTGCGCTTGCCGTAATCGAAGCTTTGCATCAGTTGGCGCAACGCACGGGAAAGGTCTTCAAAGCGTTCCGGCCCTGCATTAAGCGCACCAAGCACATCGACCAACACAATCTGACGGTCGAAACGACGGAAATGGTCACGATAAAAGGGCCGCACCACTTGCTGTTGGTAGTAGCGAAAGCGTGCTGCCAAGGTGGCGTAAATACTAGTATCGGGTAGTGCTTCCAAGGTTTCTTTCGATGCATTTAATTCAGGTAGCGGGAAGAATTGCAGTACTGGCGCGCCATCTAGCTCGCCTGGAAGCAAAAAACGTCCTGGCTGAAGATCTGAAAATCCTGCCTGTTTGGCCCGGCGAAGGCCTTGGGCATAGGCATCTGCGAGCGCTGCCAGTTTAGCTTCATCGGCCTCGGCGGCAGGGTCTAGTTGTTCCGCCTCCGCTAACCATTCGTTGAATAACACCTTCCGGTGCGGTCCTTCATGCAATGACTGCGCCTGGCACCAGCTGTAAAAGTCGTGCTGTAACAGAGGTAAATCCAGCAGCCACTCGCCTGGGTAGTCGAATAAGTCGAGGGTTAAGTGGGCAATATCTGGGGTGAACCAGCCTTGTTGGGCAGGGCGGTAACGCAGCTGTAAGCGCAGTTCACTGATGCCACGGGTGGGCTCTGGCCAGCGCGGTGGGGTGTCGCGCAGCGCCGCCATGCCAGGGTCATAGGGGAAGCGTGGCACACCAAGGTCGGGTTGGTTAAGACGTTGTGCACCAAGCAAACGGCCCTCTCGGGCAGCAGGCAGTAAATCTAACTGAGCTTCCACTCCCGCGTGGCGTAGCTGGTTAACTAACGATGTTAGAAACGCAGTTTTTCCTGCTTGAGACAGGCCCGTCACGGCCAGCCTTAATTGCCGGTCACGGCCTCGCTCTAATAAATTGCTCAGTTCGCGACTTAACGGCTGGCGCATCCTATCAATTCCTTATTAATACAACCTGGGAAAGCATGGGTAAGGTGGCGATAATAAATCCCACCACTGCGAGGCTATACCCTGGCCAGCGGCGCTTCATTTTCTGAGCAAGTGTTAAACCAATTAAGCATACCACCATGCCGATGAGGTTAAAGGCAAGCGTGGCAGCCTCCAGCCATTGCTGTGGATCCATCATGTCTCCCGTGAAAATATTTGGTTGCCTTGATCATAACAAAGCGTTGATGAACCGAGGGTTAACCGCGGCTTAATGTCGTACCTAGCAGGTGTTGTGCACCGGGGACTAGCCATACTGGGTCTAGGCGGGTGTTAGCAGCTTCGACGCACAAAAAATGACGTGCCGCGTCGGCAGGCGTATCGGTGGGCAAATCGCTGTCTGGGTGCCACACTACGGTTGAATCGCTGGATTGTTTGGCAATACGAAGAGTGCGCTTTCCATCGTTCAACAGTACGGTCTCGTTGGTGTGATAAATACGGTCGACGGCGCCGCGAACGGCCAGTGTGCCCTGCTGTTGGTCTTCTGCAAAGCCGCGCAGCTTGTCTAGGTAACGTGCGCCAGCCAACCCTTCTATACGGCACTGGTGTACATCATGGACAGCCACATAGGTATGAAGTGCACCGCTGGTTTTGACCGGTGCTTCACCAATATTTTCGCTGATCAATTCGACGTTCAAGCGTTGGGCGTTAGCCTGAATGATAACGCGCGCGGTTAGCTGGCTATGTAAGGAGTCAACAGGAGAGAGGTGAACTTCAATACCTTCAGCATGATCATCAACCGCATCTAAGCGCCACTGAGCGTGACGAGCAAGCCCGTGGAAAGGGCCGTTACGGTCAGGACTTTCATCGGCATAACGCTCATCGCCAAACCAGGGCCAGCACAACGGAATACCACCACGAATCGCGCCAGGAAGCGCCTGTGGCGTGGGTGTAACCCAAAGCCAGCCAGTGTCACCGTCGGGTTGAAAGTGCAATACTTGTGCGCCCTGTAGACTCACCGCCATTTCTCCCCAAGCCATCTTGAAAAGCACTATGTCGCGCCCCTGCCAAGTTACCTGTTGGTGGCCGTCTATATCAGACAGTAATTGCTTGAGAGAATCGGGAATCATAGGGTTTCCTTATAAGAGCGGGCATCAAGTAGGCAGAACAGTTGCGCCGTGTGCTATGGTAGGACAAGCAATAGTTATACGTAAAACACTGCGGATAAAACGTTGCAGTTAAGATGTTATAGGTAAAACCCTGACGAAAGTGAACATCAAGGAGGCACTATGGGCTTTATTGCGTGGTTGATTATTGGTGGTTTGGCTGGCTGGATCGCTGGCAACATCATGCGTGGCGGTGGTTTTGGCATTTTAGGCAATATTGGTGTCGGTATTGTTGGCGCACTGCTCGGCGGGTTTTTATTTAGCTTGTTAGGTCTGCAAGCGGGTGGCTTTATCGGCTCGTTGGTGACCGCAACTGTCGGTGCAGTTGTGTTGTTATGGATAATCAGTAAAGTTAAAAGCACTTAGCGTAGCCAACCTAGTGCATTATTTGCTGCCCGGCCCTGTGCCGGGCAGCGCTGTTTTGAGCGCTTGGTTTTAGCCTCGTTTTAACGCTTCTTCTCTATCGGCCTTAGCGCCACTTTCCGTTACACTATGTCCTTTTGGCGACGTCCTTTTAGCGATGCCCTTTTGACGATGTCGCTATAGCGACGTCTCTTTTTTTTAAGTGGCCTCTCCTAGTAGGCTACTCCCCTTTTTTATAGCGTTTATTAATAGCTTCCTATTTCTTAGAGGTGTCTTTTGGCCGATGCACTGAATGCCTGGTGGGCTCAACAGCTTGTGCTGTGCGATTGGGCCTTTACGCCGCATCCACTAACGGTGGATGCGGGAGCAGCCGAACAACGTCTGCTACAGCTAGGTATTGCACACCGTGGCGAGCTGGCTGATCAACTCTTTTTCGCCCTCGATGCCCCAGCCAGTGAGGCTGATCGACTATTGGGGGCGCTAGAGTGGACAGCGCTAGCAGGCGCAGCAGGCTGGCTGACACAATTTCAGGCGCAAACGTGGGCACACCATATTACCCGCCGTATTACGTCTGATTACAGTGACCTGCGTGCTTGGCTTTCCGATCTGCGCCGTGCGCTTGGCGTGAAAGGGTGGGAAACAGGTGCAGATGACCGGTTTATTGATGCCTGCCAAGCATTAGCGGATTTAGAAAGTGAAGGCGAAGGCATTACGTGGGAAGCCCTTGTAACCGCCTTGGCTCAGTTGCCTGAACCGCAGGCGCTATGGCCGGAAGACCCGTCAGCACAGCCGTGGCGACTATGTGCACTATTTCGTTCTATAGTCAGCTATCCAGCAAGTACTGCTGACTGGCCTGATGCCACCCAGTGGCTGGCGCGCATTTGGCAAGTTCACGACCGGGATCAGTTGCTTGAAGTAATGCTGTGGCTAAGCGCCCAGGGAGAGCGGCAGAGTTGGGACATCGAGGCCCGTGAACTGCTCACGATGGATCATGCTCAACGCCAAGAGTGGCAGCGGAGTGCTGTTGCAGATGCCCCTTATGCACCTGTGTTGACCACATTTGTTAGTCAAGGGGAGCCATTGGAGTGGGCCGCGTGGGATTGGCTACGACTGGTGGAGTTGGCATGGGCAGGCGCTTGCTGTGGCTGGTTAAGCCAAGCGGAGGCTGATGATCTCGCAGCGCATGCGGCTGACTTAATAAGTCGGCGCTACCATGATTGGTATGCGGTGCTGAAAGCTTACATGCGCGGCCAAAGCCTATTTGAAGGGGTGGATCGGCGTGGTATGACGCCTAGTACTCGACATAAGCTGCTGACGCAGGCGCTTCACAGTCCGTGGAAATGTCCGCTAGGAGCATTGTTGAATGAGCCAACGCTGAGCGCTTCTCGCGAACGTATTAAACAGTGGAGAAATACTTCTCATCATTGGTTACTGGCCCTGGCTAGCGTGCGAGAGCCTGATGTGATGCTACGTCAGTTGAATCCATCAGCGCCTATTTCAGAGCAGCGCCGTGCTGAGGCGGCGGTCTATCTTCAGGATTCGTTAGGTCTGCATGCTGACGAGGGGCACCAAGCACTAGCGCGCTACTGGCTGCCTGCCCAGGCCCACCATCTTAATCAGCTTGCCGCAGATGCCGTTCATGGCGTAATGCCGCCGTCGCAGACACCTTTTGGTCAACCTACGCCTGACGAGCTAAAGCAGCGTAACGCCGTAAAAGGGGTTAGCCGTCACGCTGCTACTATCCATATGGCAGAGAAGTTTGCGTTCTACCTACACATGGCGCTGGATAGCAGCCTGTTTGAGCGTGAACCACTGATGACGCATGCCAGTGCGTTGCGGAGTTGCCTGTGTCGCTTTTATGCCACGCCAAAGCGTTTGCTAGAAGCATGGTTTGCCTGGGAAAGCTGCCTACCAGAGCCGGAGCACGATTCATTAATCAACGAAATTGCCTGGCACTTAGAAGACCCCGGTAGTCTTTTTCATTGGTTGAATTGGCGTCCTGATGCATGGTGCGAACCTGGCGAGCGGCCAACGCTTAGTCATTTTACGGCCATGTCGTTGGTTGGGCCTCTCAATAGTGCCGTGTGGAGCGAGCCTCAAGTGGAGAGTCCCAGAGAGTGTGCTGATATCCGTGAGTGGGTAGAAAGCCATTATCATCTGACGAGTGCTGATGACATGCAGGACTTTTTGACCTTCATGCTGGAATCTGGGGATCGTCAGGAGTACCAGATTAACTATGCGCCTTACACACTTAACCCTGAACGTTTAGATGCCGAAATCGCTATTTTAGAGTCGGGTGAGTGTGCCGAGGAGGAGCGTCATCATCTGCTTCGTTTACGCAGGGTACAAAGTAATGAAGATGGTTGTAATGATGTTGATATGGCTGCTTGGGACATTGCTCAATTAGTTGATCTCGCAATTGCCGCGCGCCAGCTGGGTTGGTTAGACCGCCAAGCGTTTGCTGACGTGTTGGATCGGGCTTATAAGTTGGCGGCTGACCACTATTCTGGCTGGCAAGAGTATTCAGCGGGAATGTACGCTGGTTTTTCATTTTTTATGGGCGACACACCTGAGCGAGAAAGTTTTCTGGCGGGGTTTCGACAGGCATTAGTCGCGTGGTTATGTGGTGCGCCTATATTGGCTGGCCCTTGGGCGAGTCTTGATTTTCCAGGTAATAAACCGCGTCATTTTGCACCGCTGCATATTGATACGCTGCCAGGCGATCAGCGAATCTTGCATTGAGGCTCGCCAAACATAGAGTAATTAGCTTATAGTCCTGGGTTTGAAAAAATGAGTTTTTTCATCCTTTTTTTTGTTTAAACAATTTTACTTTTACGAGGTTAATCACATGGTTGCGTCGCCACACCCCGCTGTGACCGCTGTCCGTGTTGTAAGTGTTTGTGCTGTTGTCGCTGTTTTAGCTGGTTGTGCGGGCTCTGCCTCACGCCAGGGCATGGAGCCACCCGAGAATTATTTCTCAATGGCGCTGCCGGGATTGGCAAAAGGTGAAAACCTCGCAATGTCTCCGGTCAGTAACGCCACTGGCCAACTGCGTAGCCTTCAGACGCCGCCACCTACGATCATTCGTCAAGCACTGTTAGAACAGCACCAGCGCTGGGCTGGGACGCCATACCGTATTGGTGGAACCTCGGAGCAAGGTATTGATTGTTCTGCTTTGGTCAGAAATGTTTTTCGTGACACATTCAATTTAGAGTTGCCACGCTCAACCTATGATCAAGTACATGAGGGACGCCCGATCGACCGCCAAGAGCTGCAGGCGGGCGATCTGGTCTTCTTCCGCCCCCCAGGTCAATATAATCATGTGGGCATTTATGTAGGAGATGGCCGTTTTCTACATGCCTCTTCTTCCAAGGGAGTAATGATTTCCCGTCTGGATAATAGCTACTGGCAGCGCTACTATTGGCAGTCTCGCCGCGCGCTAGAGCCGACCAACCTTGCCCAGCTAGGTAGTCGCTACACGCCATAAATGTCTGCTATCAGTGCTGCATAACGTGGACATCGCATGATTGAAGCTAAAACGCGCGCCTGGTGGCGCGCGACAGCGGCCCTTTGTTTGGGGTCGTTTCTTGTTTTTATTAACTTATATGTCCCGCAACCGCTGCTGCCCGGGCTAAAGGATACCTATGGGGTATCTACTTTGGGTGTCAGTTTTTTGATGTCTGTTTCTACACTTTCCCTTGCCTTTGCGCTGCTCATATTTGGTCCCCTTTCTGATGCGATTGGCCGTGAAACTATTATGCGCATTACGCTGCTAATGGCAGGCGGCCTCTCTATTGCGTTAGCGTTTGCGCCTACCTTTGAAAGTTTATTACTGCTGCGTTTACTGCAAGGCTTTGTGTTGGGCGGGCTGCCTGCCGTTGCTATTGCCTGGATGGGGGATGAGTTTGAACAACATGCCTTACTCAGTGCGGTTGGCTTGTACATAGGTGCTAACTCGTTGGGCGGTATTAGCGGTCGTATCGTGGGAGGGGGCGCGGCTGCCTTAGGTGGTCCCTCAGCAGCGTTTTTAGCTGTAGGTATTATGACGGTAGTAGGGTGCGCGGTCTTTTGGCGCCTGTTACCCAATAGCCGAGCTTTTACGCCCAAGCGTTTCAAATTTCGCCAAGCAGCTGGTGATCTGCTCGGGCATCTGCGCACGCCGGTGCTGCTAGCGGCTTATTGCCTGGGCGGTATTAATTTTTTAATTTTCATTAATCAGTACAGCTATATTACCTTTCGTTTGGCTGGCGAGCCTTATCAATTGGCGGCTAGCAGTTTGGGGCTAATTTTTCTTACGTATCTGGGAGGGACATTCGGGTCCACGGTATCAGGCCGGTTGGCTGGACGCTTTTCACCTGCGAGTTGCATGAGCATAGGCATCATTATTTTGATGCTTGGGACAGCGGTAACGCTGGTCGATTCACTGCCGCTGATTATTGTTGGTCTCACCATTAACGCGTTTGGGTTTTTCTTAGCGCATTCGCTGGCCTCTAGCTGGGTGGGCCGCTATGCCCAAGGTGCTAGGGGCAGTGCCTCAGCGCTTTACCTGGTCTTTTACTACCTTGGGGCAAGTGTTGGCGGGTTCTGGCTAGAGCCATTTTGGCGCTGGGCGCAGTGGCAGGGCGTCGCGATAGGGTCTTGGCTACTGCTTTGCGTCACGTTAATCATTAGCGTTGGTTTATGGCGCTTCGAGCATCGTGAACGGTACTAAGCGTACCTTGGGCTAAATGGAAGCGTTTAGAACACAATCGCCCTAGCAGCGCCGCGTCATGGCTAATTACTAACACGCCAAGTCGCTGGCGTTCTGCAACCTTTCTTACCGCCTGCCATAGTTCTACTTGGGTGATAGGGTCGAGCATAGTCGAGATTTCATCAGCGATCAGATAGCGCACGCCTGGGGCTAATGCCCGCAATACGCATACCCGCTGTAATTCTCCGCCAGATAAGGTGCTTGGAAAACGAGATAGCCAATCAGGTTGGATGCCAAAGTCCTGCATCAACGACTTAGGAGGGCACCATGCTTCGCAGAGTAATTTCTTTACTCGCCAACGTGGGTTGGCCGCAAGTTCTGGTGATTGCGGCAGCCACTGTACCGGCCGCAGCCCACGAGAGAGCAATGGTTTATCGTCGGCATAAATCTCACCCTGTTGTGGCCGCAGTAAGCCAGCTAAGAGTTTTCCTAGCGTAGATTTGCCTGCTCCTGAGTCACCGCTTAGTCCCAGCCACTCTCCCCGTTCAAGCGATAGCGAAAGTTGCGTTAACAGAGGTGCTTGTGAATGAAAGCCAAAGGTGATGTTTCGTGCATCAAGCAACGGTTAGCTCCTTAGGCAGGTCGATGGCATCAGCACGGGTGGTGCTTTCGTCAGCACGTACCTGAGTACTAAAGGTGTTGTCGGGTAGAGCGTTCCATAGCGCGCTGGCATAGGCGCTTTTAAGCTGCTCCCCAGTGCCTTGAAAGGCACTGGCAGGGGTGGTTTCAATGCACTGTCCCTTGCGCAGTATGGTTACGTGGTCGGCAACGGGTAACGCATGGCGCAAATCATGGGTAATTAGCATGATTGCCTTACCCTCAAGCGCTAGCGCCTTAAGAGAAGCCAATACACGATCGCGCTGCTGAGGATCCAAGCCTACGCTAGGTTCGTCGGCAATAATCAGGCTAGCGTTACCTATTTGAGCCATGGCGGCTAAAACACGCCGCGCCATACCGCCTGAAAGCTGGTAGGGGTATGCCCGTTGGGCGTGCTGATTTAGCTGATAATGATTTAGTGCACGCTCTGCGCTGAGCCAAGCGGCTGTTTTGCTTTGCCCTGCTCGACGAGCTGCCCAGCTGACTTGCCGTTGGCTGCTAGCGAGAGGGTCTAGAGCATTTAGCGATTGCGGAATGAGGGCCAGTTGGCGGCCTCTTAGCTGGCGCTGGCGCTCAGTAGTCAACCGTGTATTTTTAAAAAATAGCTGCCCGCTAGTTTTTGCCCCTTCCGGCAGTAACCCCATAATCGTATAGGCTAGCAGGCTTTTTCCTGCGCCCGATGCGCCGATCACCGCATGTATTTCACCGGGTTGTAGGCTTAATGACAGGTTATCAATGCAGGTGGACCACTCTCTTCTCCACCAGTGCTTGTAGTAGGGCAATTGCAGCGTCAGGTTTTCTAACCGCAGCATGCTAATTTCCTCCCGTTATAGGGCACGACGCAATTGCGCCGCTAAACGATCAATCGATAGCACCATCAGCAGTAACCCTAGGCCCGGGAAGACCCCTAACCACCAAAACCCCCCGGTTAAGTAGCGCATGGCATCGGCTAGTAATACCCCAATAGCGGGTTGGGTAGGGTCTAAACCCACGCCCAGAAAAGTCAGTGCGGCTTCATGCAAAATGGCGTGAGGAAATAACAACAGCGCGCCAACAATGCACTGGGGGAGTACATGGGGGAGTAAGTGGTGTACTAAAATAAAGCGGCGGCTTTTTCCTAGTGCCTGGGAAATGGCGATATAGGGGGCTTGTCGTAGGGAAAAGAGTTCCGCCCGCAGTATCCTGGCTAACCCTGGCCAGTGAGTAAGTGCCACCGCAATAATCACCGCCTGTGTGCCGCCGCCCAGCGCAAACGCCACCAACAGTAGCAGTATAAGGTGTGGGACACTTAACAGCGTGTCAATCAGCAGGCTAACGAGAGCGTCTAACTTGGTTGAGAGTGTAGCCAGTGTGGCGAGCGTTAACGCAATGAGTGTGCCGAGTAGGGCAGCGCTTAGCCCGACCCAGAAGCTGAGCCTTAACCCAGCCAGAGTTCGCGCCCACAGCTCACGCCCAAGAGCATCGGTGCCCAGCCAGTGATCGGTGCTCGGCGGCATAAGGCGCGCATCAAACTGCATGTGTGCTGCGCTATGTCCTGCCCACCATTGGCTACTTATTAGCCACATCAGCAATATCAGTAGAAGACCAATATAGCCAGCGGCAGCTAAGCGTGGCTGGTTCATCCTCATGGCTGTTCCTTTGCCATGCGCGGGTCGATAAGTGGGTACAGGCTATCTGCGATCAGGTTTCCGACACTTACAAACAGCGCGGTAAACAGTGCTATCCCAAGAAGTAGGGGAACATCGCTGCGAAGTCCTGCTTCAATGGTGGCTTGACCAAGGCCTGGGTAGGCAAATACCTGCTCAATTAATAGGGAGCCGCCAAACAACTCACCCAGTGATGCGAAAGCGAGTGTTAGTGCTGGGAGGCTGGCATGACGTAGGCCATGACGCCAGGCGATATCAGATCGGCTGGCCCCTTGAGCGAAAGCGTGGAGGGCAATGTCGGAGTTCATCAGCGCTATCATGCGTGCGCGGGTATGAAGGGTGATGGTGGCAATACCTAGCAGAGCCAGTGTCGTTATCGGTAGTACTAAATGGTGTAATCGCGTCAGCGTGCTAACGTCTTGGTTGAGTACGCCTACAGGCCCGGCGCAGCAGGTTGGGGTCCAGCCGAGATAAACGGAGAACAGCATTACTGCCAGCATGCCAAGCCAAAAAGCAGGTGTTGAGGCGATTATATAGGCGTAGCCACTAATCAGCCGGTCAAGTAATGAACCTTCTTTCGCACCCGCGATGATGCCCAGCGCAAAGCCGACAGCCAACGACATTAGCCAAGCGCTACCCAGCAAGAGAAACGAGCGTTGGAAACGCTGAGTGATAACCTCGCTAACCGGTTGATTGTAGATATGGCTCCAACCTAACTCGCCACTTAGCAATTGGCTTAGCCAATGACCAAATTGAACGGCAGGCGAGGCATCAAAGCCCCACTTTTCAGCGATCAAGTCGCGCTGCTCAGGGCTGACCTGTGCCATTTGTGGGCCAAGGTAGGCATCCACAGGGTTAATTGGTGAGAGCATGACTAACCCAAATGACACTGCAGCGACGCATAGCAACACCAACGCTAGCCGTAGTAGGCGGCTTGCTAGTGTCTGAATCAACCGCACGTCCATCGCCACTCAAGCAGGTTGGCGGTAATCGGCCAGCCGTGGCCGTGAGGAGCAATGCCTAACTCTCCAAGATCCAGACAGGTGTTGGCGGCATACACATGGGTGAGGTTAACCAACCATGCCCAACTAGCATCACCTCTAAATCCATAGCCTGTATTGCCATCCCACTGGGCGGCTTGCCAGTGACGGTTAGCTTCTTCTGCTCCAGCGGCTGCTTGAGCAGCCTCTAAGTGACTATCCACTATTGGGTTTGTGTAGTAACCACTGTTATAGAAGCCAAACCCTGCGTGCTGGCTATGAAACAGGTAGTACACTTCTTGTGGGCTGTGACTACCAAAGCCAAATACAATGGCGTCTTGGTGCAATGCTTCACGCTGTATTTCGTCCCAGTGAAGGCCAGTCGGCTGCATCTCAATGCCCAGGGGGCGTACCATCTCGGCGCTTACCTGAGCGAGTAGTTGGCGAGTGGTGTCACTGACGGAGTAGGTCAGCCGAAAACGGGCGGGCTGGCCGTTTTTATAGCGTAGCCCGTCGGAACGGCGCTCCCAGCCAGCTGCATCAAGTATTGTATTGGCACGATCACTGTCAGGTGCTGTAAAGGCTTCGTCATCAAGGCTCCAGGGTAGCCCATCGGCAGGGCCAAACGCGGGACGGCCAAAACCGTTCAGAGCAACATCTACTAGCGTTTCGCGATCCAGTGCCAGGTTGATAGCTTGGCGAATGGCGAGATCAGACGTTACATCGTTACCGATAGGAGCGCCAGACGCGGCCTGCTCGCCTGTGGCAGGCTGCATAGGAAATAAAATACCTCGATTATCAACGCTTTCCATGACGATGCGCTGCATATGATTTGGCAGGTTGGTGGCAAGCGCTGGTGGTACCGCAGCAAGGTCAAGCTGCCCGGCATGGGCCGCACTTAACGTAGACTCCTCGCCAGTAAATACAAACACTAGTCGTTCAAAGGCCGGTAAGGGGCCATAGAAATAGGGATTCCGCTCAACAATTAGTTGCTCACCCTCTTGCCATTCGACTAGGCGATAAGGGCCTGAGCCAAGCGGTCGTCTGCCGTAATCTTCTCGATAACCGTTGTCTCTACTAGCGTTAGGAACGATGCCGAGCGTCATTAGCTGATCAATAAAGGTAATACGCGGCGCGTTTAAAGAGATTTCTACGGTTGTGTTATCAATGGCGCTGGCTTTGTTTAGAGCACTTAAATCGGCTCGGCCGCCAGCTTGCTTGGCGGCATTAAAGGTGTAGACAACATCTTTGGCAGTCAGCGGTGTGCCGTCACCAAAGCGGGCATCATCGCGAAGAGTGAGCGTCCAGGTGAGTCGATCTTCTGACAGTGCCCATGCGGTTGCTAAGCCGGCTTCCGGAGAATGATCATGGTTACGTGTCAGCAGCGTCGATTGAAAAAGCGGGCTACCGTATTGGCCCCAGCCCAACAGTGGGTCGAAGCCCTGTTCGGGTTCACCACCTATCGCCAAAACTAATTGATCTTTGCTGAAGGCGGGGGAGCTAAGCGCTACGCACGTAGCCGCCAGACCCAGTAAGATAGTGCGACGCATTAGGCACCCCAGAAACCGACCGTATGATGTTTTTACAATAACATCATACTTTGAGGGCTGGAAGTCACGGCGGCGCCGCACTTGGGAAGTGTAGTGGCATAGTGAGTTGAGGAGAGAGTATGCAACGAGTAACGGTAACGCTGGATGAAGACCTGCTGAGCGAGGTTGATGCATTGATGCATGCACGCGGCTACCAAAACCGCTCAGAGACGATACGCGATTTAACACGGAGTGGGTTAAAGCAAGCCAAAGAGGAGGTTGCGCCCGAAGCGCCGTGCATGGGGGCGCTCGTTTATGTTTACGATCATGCAGCGCGGGATTTATCGAAACGCTTAACCCGACACTCTCATGATCATCATGATCTAACGCTATCGACGCTTCATGTGCATATTAATCAGGATAGCTGTCTGGAAGTGGCGCTATTAAAGGGACAGGGTAGCGCTTTAAAGCAGTTTTCTGATGAAGTGACATCGTCACGTAGCGTGCGCTATGGCCAGTTAGTGATTATCCCTGAGGAGTAAAGAGGGAAAGTGGAGGAGCGCCCATTAAAAAGGGCGGCCCTAGGCCGCCCTTTAAGCACGCGATCAGCAACTTAGTGCTCTACGCCGCCTTCGCCGTGCACGTGACCGTGCTCGACTTCTTCCTGGCTTGCTTCACGAACGGTCGCAATCTCAACGTCAAAGTTAAGGTGCTGACCAGCCAGTGGGTGGTTGCCATCAACCACAACTGTGTCGCCTTCCACTTTCTTGACGGTAACCATTAGCGGGCCGCCTTGAGTCTGAGCTTGGAACTGCATGCCTGGCTCAATGCTTTCAACACCTTGGAACGCATCGCGAGGTACTTCTTGCATCAGCTGTTCTTGAACTTCACCGTAGCCCTCTTCTGGGGTTACTTTTACGTTCAGCTTATCGCCTTCGGCACGGCCTTCGAGTTCTTTTTCCAGACCCGGAATAATATTGCCAGCGCCGTGTAGATACGTCAGCGGCTCACGGCCTTCGGAACTGTCTAGCACTTCACCTGCATCATTGGTCAGGGTGTAGTGGAACGCGACAACCGAGTTTTGCGCAATTTGCATTTAATAACCTTTCGGTGAGTGCATGTCCCAACATGGTAACGCGTGAGAGCTTGCTTGTCAGGGGGTAAGCAGGCTTTTTCCACCTACCACACCTTTGGCGCTATTGCGCCACGGGGTAACCGGGGATACCCTACGACAATCTTTTTTCCCCCTAAGACAACCTTCACTGGAGTTGGTTATGACGATCTTATTGATTTGGGTTATTGCTTTTGTGCTAATTGCCTACTTTGCGAATAAACGCTGGGATAATGGTGTAAGCCAGGGATTGGATAAAATGCTACCTGGCGTATTAAAAACCCATGGGGAGAACCGCTATCTGTGGGTAATAGCATTAGCTGTACTGGGGGCAACTACCTTGATTCGCCCTGTCGACATCCTTCTTGTCGTTATCTTGCTGGCCATCATCGGCTTGATTATTGCTAAACTTGCCAACTGGGCCAGCAATAAAGTGACCCACTAATGCATTCAAGTGATTGACTAAAACATGCCTTGTTAATCGTTAACAAAGGCGAAAAAATGCCCGGCCAAATTGATTTGGCCGGGCATTTTTCTGTTACAGCGCTAACTACATTATTGAATGGGAGTGCTTGGTCAAGTGTGCTTAGTAGGGAGCTACGCTCAAGTTAGCGCCACTACCAATCAAGCGAACACGTTGCCCGGCTTGATACTGACGGTCAGCGCTCTGTACTACGATGACGTCGGTGCCATCATCACGACGGATTTCCATTTCTAATGCATTAATACGGTTTGCGCGGTCTTCTGCCGCAGTACCAGCAATGGCACCACCCAATGCGCCCGCGACGGTGGCTAACTGACGACCAGAGCCGCCACCTACTTGGCTACCCAACAGGCCGCCGATGACAGCGCCGCCGCCGCCGCCCAACAAGTTGCCTGTACGGCTGTCAGCCTGGATTTGTACAGGACGAACCGCAACGATGGTGCCATAGGTGACGCTTTGGCCTGTTTGCGCTTGATTGCCACGGTATACATCACCTGAATAAGGCGCAGTGTTTGCACAGCCTGCCAGCGTGAGAATGCTCAATGCTGCAATCGGTAGTAAACGTTTCATTCAAACCTCCAGTGTGTCTTGACCCGCATGGCTGCAGGGCAGCTGCGATGGCGATGCGTTGGTTAGTTATAGAACAGTGTTCGCTAAAGATAACCTAAGCGATTAGATTTGACTAGCTAACCAGAAAAAAGATCACTTGTTAAAGTGTAGACAAGTATTAAGAAAGCAATGTGTAAAAACCGGCACGATGCTTAATGGAAGGAGTTTAGGAAGGTAAGGGAAGAGTGTTCTTGATATAAAACGACAAAAAACAGGGGGCTTTAGCCCCCTGTTGTGTTCTGCAAACTTAACGTTGCGTTTAGCCGAACTGGTTCATGGTGTTGTCTTTACCGCCGGCTTTAAGGGCTGCATCACCGTGGAAAAACTCTTTATGATCGTCGCCAATGTTAGAGCCAGCCATGTCCTGGTGCCGTACAGTAGCGATGCCCTGACGAATTTCCTGGCGCTGTACTCCTGCAACGTAGGCCAGCATGCCTTCGTCGCCAAAGTAACCTTTTGCCAAGTTGTCAGTGGAGAGTGCGGCCGTGTGGTAGGTCGGCAGCGTGATCAGGTGGTGGAAGATACCTGCTTCACGAGCGCCGTCACGCTGGAAGTTACGTGTCCACTCATCTGCTAGCTGACCAAGCTCGGTGTTGTCGTACTCAACACCCATCAGCTTGTCACGCTGGTAAGCAGACACATCTTTGCCTTCTTTTTCCCAGGCATCGAATACTTGCTGGCGGAAGTTCAGCGTCCAGTTAAACGACGGTGAGTTGTTGTAAACCAGCTTCGCATCAGGCACAACATCGCGGATACGATTAACCATGCTGGCGATTTGGCCAACGTGGGGCTTCTCAGTTTCAATCCACAGCAGGTCGGCACCGTTTTGCAGGCTGGTGATACAGTCAAGCACAACGCGGTCTTCGCCGGTACCTGGTTTGAACTGGTAGAGGCCTGATGCCAACCGTTTTGGCTTAACTAGCTTGCCATTTTGCTTGATGACTACGTCGCCGTTATTGATATCGCTAGCATTTTCGATGACATCGCCATCCAAGAAGCTGTTGTACTGGTCGCCCAGATCGCCGGGTTCATTGGTGACTGCAATTTTCTGAGTAAGACCTGCGCCTAGCGAGTCGGTACGCGCCACGATAACGCCATCTTCAATGCCAAGCTCAAGGAAGGCGTAACGCACTGCATTGATTTTAGCCAGGAAGTCTTCGTGGGGAACGGTGACTTTGCCATCTTGGTGGCCGCACTGCTTCTCATCGGAAACCTGGTTTTCAAGCTGGATACAGCAAGCACCCGCCTGGATGAATTTTTTGGCCAGCAGGTACGTTGCTTCGGCATTACCAAAGCCAGCATCGATGTCAGCAATGATCGGTACGATATGCGTCTCGTAGTTGTCGATTTTGCTGATCAGCTCTTGTTCTTTAGCGCTATCGCCTGCTTCTTTAGCATCATCCAGGGCACGGAAAAGGTGGTTAAGTTCCCATGCGTCTGCTTGCTTCAAGAAGGTGTAAAGCTCTTCAATTAGATTAGCGACCGACGTTTTTTCATGCATTGACTGATCGGGCAGCGGGCCAAATTCAGAGCGCAGGGCAGCAACCATCCAGCCTGAAAGGTAAAGGTAGCTACGCTTGGTAGTACCAAAATGTTTTTTAATGGAAATCATTTTTTGCTGGCCAATAAAACCATGCCAGCACCCCAGAGACTGCGTGTACTTAGACGTATCAGCATCGTAGGCTGCCATGTCTTCACGCATAATTTTTGCCGTGTAACGTGCAATGTCCAAACCGGTATGGAAACGGTTCTGAGCACGCATGCGTGCAGCGTATTCAGGTTTGATCGCTTCCCATTTGCCGCCTTGAGCTTCGCGCAGTTGGGCCATTGCTTTGATATCGTCGAGCAGTCCTGACATAAGCTGTTTCCTCCGGGGTCGTGATAGCTATTCGCAAGTTAGCTTATTCTTATGCTGCACCTGCGAAGATGTGTTCAGCATTATCGAAATTCACCGCGCTGTCTCTACGCCAATTGTCTCAGAGCAAAACGTCTCTTAGCCAAACGTCGCATCAAAGAGTAACTGTTGTTGAGGCGCTTCTTTAAACGTCGATTACAGCGTTTTCAGTTTGGCGACGTTAAAGTTTTCGCCATAACGCTGCGGTGCAATAACTATCAACGAGAACGGCAGGTTCAACAATTGTCACTTGGGGGCAGAAGGGGTTGTAGCTCGACTACAGGAGCGTAGTAAAACGCACTGTTTGTGTAGTCGTTTTTCGTCAGATGAGCTGTAAATAGGGTAAAAAAAAGCGCCACATGGTTAATGGCGCTTTCATTGTTTGATTGCAACGGTGGTGAAAAAGGAAGATTACAGCGTTAGTGACATCTCCCGATGAGGTATTCCAGCATCCATAAAGATGTCGCCATGCGCTATAAAACCTAAGCGCTGATAAAAGGCTAGGGCGTGTAACTGAGCGCTCAGTGCTACATGGTGATGGCCAGCTTCTTGGGCAGCCTGTATGGCAGCTTCCATGAGTTGATAGCCAATGCCAGCGCCACGCGCGCCATCTACTACCGCAACACGCCCAATATGGCCGTCGGGTAGCAGTCGTGCCGTTCCCACTGGCTGACCCTCAAAATAGGCGATGAAATGGCGACACTCTTCGTCACGGCCATCCCATTCTTCCTCTTGCGGTACGCATTGCTCTTCGATAAACACCACGCGGCGTATTTCGGAGGCTTCGTCCTTTAGCGTACTCCAATCACCGTTAATGATTGTTGTCGTCGACACCGCTACTCCTCGTCATCCTCTTCGCCCATAAAGCCTAAGCTTCCAGTGTTTACTAACTGTGTTATTAGGGCTGCCGCCCCATCAATGGCGAGTACGTCTTCATACATGGGTGACGGGTCGGCAAGCCGCTTGGCAAGTTCTTTTGAACAAGGATGTCCGTCGCCGTCTACAAAGAGCGTGGTGCCGTTGGCATCGCTTCGCCAAGCAAAGCGGGAACCTGGCATATGAAACAGTGGTTCACCGTGTTGTAGTTGAGCAACAAGGTCAGCTTCAGTCATTGGCACTTCAAGGGGCGCTACTTGGTCAATATATTTCGGTTGGGTCATGACGCGACCGAACCACTGAGCTATTTGCTCAGGATTATCCAAAGTGGAAAGTACGAACTGGCGCATACGCTCAACGGCAGCATCATCGAACTCACCGACTTGGCTGGCAGGTGCCATGCCTGCATCGCTATAGCGGTGAGAGTCAGAAAGCTGCTCTCCGAGATAGTCTGCGTAGGATGTAATGGCTTCATCCGCTGATGGTGCCCTAAACCCTACCGAGATAGTCATGCAGTCGTCGGTTTGGCTAACGCCATGGTGCGCCCAACCAGGGGGAAGGTAGAGCATATCGCCTGGTGCTAACGTCCAGTCAGAGTCAGCTTCAATCTCAAAGGTTTCAAGAATACGTAGATCGATACCTTGGATAATGGGCGCATTGTCTGGCTGCTTGCCGCCTAGTTGCCAGCGTCGGTGGCCGCTAGCCTGCAATAGGAAAACATCGTATTGGTCGATATGTGGGCCGACGCTACCGCCAGGCGGCGCATAGCTGACCATGATGTCGTCCAATCGCCAGCGGGGAAGGAAATCAAATTCATCCATTAGTGCAGCGATAGATGGTACGTAGTGATCAACGGCTTGAACCAGGAGACTCCAGTTGCCTTCCGGCAACCGCTCAAAGGTGGCGTCGTCAAACGGGCCGTGTGAAACCTGCCAGGGGCCATCAGGCCCTTTTTCTTCCACAAGACGCGCTTCTACACCGGGTTCGCAGGCAAGCCCGGCTAGCTCATCGGGGTCGATGGGGCTAATAAAATCGGGGATAGCGCCACGAATCAGCAGCGGCTTCTGCTGCCAGTAATTGGCCAAGAAGTCTTCGGGCGTTAAATCGCCCAACAATGTGAGTGGCTTATCGTGTTGGCTCATGGCGTTATCCTAGTTCAAATGAGCGCTGCGTCTTACTAAGGGCGCAGTGCGTCGTTTAGAGTGCAGCAAGCCGCTGGTTAAGTGCTTCGGCTTGAGCCTTCGCATTACCAATATAGCTGGCAGGAGAGAGGGCTTTTAACTCATTTTTAACCGACTCGGGTAGCTCAAGCGTATCAATAAAAGCAGCAAAGCCTGCTTGATCAATACGTTTGCCGCGGGTTAATTCTTTAAGCTTTTCGTAGGGCTTTTCGATGCCATAGCGACGCATAACCGTTTGAATTGGCTCGGCCAGTACTTCCCAGCTGTTATCCAGGTCTTCGGCTAGGCGCTCAGGATTCGCTTCCAGTTTGCTGATCCCCTTGAGGCTGGCATGATAGCCAATCAGACCGTAGGCCAAACCAACGCCTAAGTTACGCAGCACCGTGGAGTCTGTCAGGTCGCGTTGCCAGCGTGAAATCGGTAGCTTTTGAGCTAGGTGGCTTAGCACCGCGTTAGCCAGGCCCAGGTTGCCTTCCGAGTTCTCAAAGTCAATCGGGTTAACTTTATGCGGCATGGTTGATGAGCCAATTTCGCCTTCAACAGTGCGCTGCTTGAAGTAGCCCAGCGAAATATAGCCCCATACGTCGCGATCAAAGTCGATCAAAATGGTGTTGAAGCGGCAAATTGCATCGAAAAGCTCGGCAATGTAGTCGTGGGGCTCAATCTGTGTGGTGTAGGGGTTGAAGCTTAGTCCTAAGCCTTCCACAAAGGTGCGTGCGTTGGCTTCCCAGTCAATGTCTGGGTAGGTTGTCAGGTGGGCGTTGTAATTACCCACAGCACCATTAATTTTACCTAGTATTTCTACACGTTCGATTTGTTTGAGCTGGCGCTTAAGCCGATAGGCCACATTGGCCATTTCCTTGCCTAGCGTTGTGGGGCTGGCAGTTTGCCCATGGGTGCGCGAAAGCATCGGTTGAGCCGCGTGCGCAATGGCCAATTTAGCAATCTCATCGGCGACTTCATGCAGGGTGGGCAGAGTGGCTTTTAGGCCATCCGCCAGCATAACGCCGTAGGAAAGATTGTTGATGTCTTCGCTGGTGCAAGCGAAGTGAATAAATTCAGTGACCGCGTTGAGCTCGGGTTGCCCCGCAATCTTCTCTTTCAAGAAATACTCAACCGCTTTGACATCGTGGTTGGTGGTGCGCTCTATTTCTTTAATGCGTTCGGCATCTTCGACAGAAAAGTCACGAATCAACTGCTCAAGAAAAGCCGTCGCTTCGACTGATAGCGGCGGTACTTCGACAATTTGGCTGTGGTCTGCAAGGCGCTGCAGCCAGCGCACTTCCACAATCACGCGAGCACGGATAAGACCGAATTCGCTGAAGTGCTCCCGTAGGGCGGCGGCTTTTGCGCCGTAGCGTCCGTCAACGGGGGAGAGGGCGGTCAAAGCAGAGAGTTGCATGGCTTGGTTTCCAAGGTGGTCTGAAGACAGTGGTTCTAAAGGCAAGAGTTCGAACATAATGGTTCGAAAACAATGATTCGAAAACAATGGTCCGAAAACAATAGTTCAAAAAAATGGCTCGAAGTGCCTAGATGAGCGGTGGGCGCGTTAGCCAAGGCTATCAAGCGCCCGCCTCAACGCTTTACGCTGGAAAACAAGCTTCCAGCGACGGCCGCCTTGCTGATGCCATAACAGCGCAAAACGAATGCCGGCCATCAAGCAGGCGCGCACCCTTTCGGGCATCATACGAGTCTGCAGTAAAGAGG
The DNA here is from genome assembly GCF_025917315.1 of Halomonas qaidamensis. Lineage (NCBI taxonomy): Bacteria > Pseudomonadati > Pseudomonadota > Gammaproteobacteria > Oceanospirillales > Halomonadaceae > Halomonas > Halomonas qaidamensis. Next base: position 1,074,933 of record NZ_CP080627.1, read on the forward strand.
GATCGCCCTGAACCACGATGCGGGTTTTAAACGTCGAAATGGTCTCTTGGTAGGCATCACCGAGGCTTGCAATCACATTTTCATGGGTGCTGCCAAAGTGCTCTGCCTGTCCCTGTACATGGGAAAGCTTTTGACCAAGTAACTCCATCATATGGCGGTCGGTGCGCAGTTTATTCATTAAAAGTAGCAGCGAAAAACCGTAACGGAGAACCACAGGATTAGCTTGTTTACGGCCAACCAGGGCTTCGAGTGTTTCTAATCCGCGGCGTAAATTGTTGGGGTGGCCGCCATAAATAGCCTCAAAGCTTGCTGGGTTGGTGTCCACGGTTGCATTGATGAGTGTTTCCCAGGCACGGGGATCGACTTGCCCGGTGCGCGCGAGTTCATCTACTAAACTAGCGGATTGAAAGACACCGGCCAGCGCTAGTGCTTGACGCGCGGCTTGAGAATCTGGTGCGCGATGAATAGGGGTAGCGCTCATGCAGCGGTCTCCGTGGTGTTCCAAATGGCGCGAATAACGCCGCCGCCTAAGCAAATATCATCATCATAAAGTACCAATGACTGGCCAGGTGTTACCGCCCACTGAGGATCATCAAACACCACTTCAACAGTGCCGTCGGGCAACGCATGGACTTCACACGGGCAATCACTTTGACGATAGCGGGTTTTGGCGGTGTAACGGCCATGTGCGGCTGGCGGTTCACCTGCGACCCAGTCCATGGCTTCAGTGGCCAATGCATTGGTGAACAGCAGGGGGTGATGCTTGCCTTGGACGGCAATCAATACATTGCGCTCAAGGTCTTTGGCCGCCACGTACCATGGGTCTTCCGAATAGTTGGCTAAGCCACCAATGCCTAGCCCTTGACGCTGTCCCAGGGTGTAGTACATCAGTCCCATATGCTTGCCAATGACATCGCCTTCGGGCGTTTCAATGTTGCCGGGTTGTGCGGGCAGGTATTGCTGCAAAAAGTCGCGGAAGCGGCGCTCACCGATAAAGCAAATACCAGTAGAGTCTTTTTTCTTGGCGGTAATAAGATCGTGCTGTTCTGCCAAGGCTCTAACGACAGGTTTTTCCAGCTCACCAACAGGAAACAGAGTACGGGCAATTGCCGCTTCAGGCACAGCGTGTAGGAAATAGCTTTGATCTTTATTGCTATCCACACCTTTTAGCAGGCGTGGACGCCCTTCGCGAACTCCTTGTCGAACATAGTGCCCGGTTGCGATTTTATCGGCGCCTAGCATTTCAGCGTAGTCTAGAAAGACCTTAAATTTGATCTCTCGGTTACATAGAATATCGGGATTGGGCGTTCTGCCCGCTTTATATTCGGCCAAAAAGTGCTCGAAGACGTTATCCCAATACTCGGATGCGAAATTGGCCGTATGCAACTTGATGCCCAGCTTCTCACACACGGCCTCTGCATCGGCAAGGTCTTCTTTTGCCGTGCAGTATTCGGTGCCGTCGTCTTCATCCCAATTCTTCATAAACAGGCCCTCAACCTCGTACCCTTGTTGGAGTAGAAGGAGAGCAGAAACCGATGAGTCAACGCCGCCCGACATACCAACGATTACTTTTTGGGTCTCGGGCGCTTCAGGAATAGACGTGCCATGGGTGGATGTCATTGGCATCCTCAGTTGAAGTAGTGTGCAATTGGGCGCTGATTATACACGATGGAGGCTTGGTGCTTCGAGTGCTTCACTCATGAATCACAGCCAGAGGGTAACAGTGGCCCTTAATGGCGTTTTCGATTCGTTTAAGCACTAGGGGGCTGCGCAGCCGACCGGCATCGCCGAGGACTTTAATGTCATCCAATGTGAGCCAGTGAGTGGCGGTGATATCGCTATCAATGGGTGACGAGAGCATGACGTCTGGTGTCGCTATAAAACCATGACTATGAAAGGTAAGGCCTTCTGGCGTGTGGAATACGTAAAGACCTAAATAGTCGGTTAGCGTCACCTGCCAAGCGGTCTCTTCCTGCACTTCGCGCAAAATGGCTGCCATCGGCCCTTCGCCAGGCTCTACATGCCCAGCCGGTTGGTTAAAAACGGTTTGCCTACCGCCGCGGGCTTCTTCCACCATCAAAAAACGGTCGTCGCGCTGAATCACGCAGGCAACGGTGCTTCTGATGATGGCGTTTTTGATTGTCTTACTGCTCATTTTGAGTGCCTGTGCCGAGGAGTGCCGCTGCGCTTTGGTGCTTTAGTGGGGCGTGGGGCGTGTAGTGTTTCTTTGCGCCACTCGCCAGGGGCCAGATCGCCAAGTTGCCATGGGCCAATGGCTGCGCGTACTAACCTCAGCGTGGGAAAGCCCACGTGGGCGGTCATGCGACGAACTTGGCGGTTGCGGCCTTCAGTAATGGTTAACTCTATCCAACTGGTGGTTGGGTGGCGCTTAGGGTCAATCCTTGGGTCGCGTTGGGCGATGGCAGGTGGCTCAATGCGCCGCGCTTTTGCTGGCTGGGTGGGGCCATCTTTTAACGTGATGCCGTTTTTCAGGGCACTCATTGCCTCATCATCAATCTGCCCTTCGAGCTGCACCCAGTAAGTTTTGGGCTGTTTGTGTCGCGGGTGGGCAATACGGTGGATAAGGCTTCCATCATCGCTTAATAGCAAAAGGCCTTCCGAGTCGTAGTCAAGCCTGCCTGCGGCGTAAACGCCAGGCATATCGATAACATTGGCTAATGTGTCTCGGCCTTGCTTATCAGTAAACTGGGAAAGCATGCGATAGGGTTTATGCAATAAATATAGGGTGCTCATAATTTCGTTTAGGGGTCGCCCTTGATTTGTCGACAATCTCTCATGCGATTAAAATGCAGCGCTGGTATACTTCGGGCTAGCTCTCAAACAGCGGTCAAATCGCGCTGGAGTTGCCATTATTATCACTGCAAAACTATAGAAAGAACTGCCGTAAGAACCACCGATTGATAACCGGGAAAGCCAATTATATGGCCCCGCCTGCTTCGCGGCATGGTCTCTCGTTCAATGAGTCGCGTCGCTCAGGATCTTTATAATCACAGCGATAGAAAAAAGAGGTTAACGCAAAATGTCTAAAACGCCGAAGATCATCTACACGCTCACCGACGAGGCACCTGCGCTCGCGACATACTCTTTGCTACCGATTATTGATGCATTCACCGACGCTGCTGGTATCGAGGTGGAAACCCGTGATATCTCCCTGGCGGCTCGCGTTCTCTCTCTGTTCCCAGACTACTTGACCGAAGAGCAGCGTATCGAAGATCACTTGGCTGAATTGGGTGCTCTGGCTAAGGTTCCCGAAGCCAATATCATCAAGTTACCAAATATTAGTGCCTCTATGCCGCAGCTGCGTGCTGTGATCAAAGAGCTGCAAGAACAGGGTTACAAACTACCCGAATATCCGGACGACCCAAGCAGCGACGAAGAGAAAGATATCAAAGCGCGCTATGACAAAGTGAAAGGCAGCGCAGTTAACCCCGTATTGCGTGAAGGTAATTCCGACCGTCGCGCACCAAAGGCCGTGAAAGAGTACGCACGCAAGTATCCGCACTCGATGGGAGAGTGGAGCCAAGCATCGCGTACCCATGTTTCGCACATGCATAGCGGCGACTTCTACCATGGTGAGAAGTCGATGACCCTGGATCGCGCCCGCAACGTCAAAATGGAGCTGATCACCGCCAGCGGTGAAACCAAGGTGCTCAAGCCACGAGTCGAGCTGCTTGACGGCGAAATCATCGACAGCATGTTTATGAGCAAGAAAGCACTGCTGGATTTTTACGAGCGTGAAATCGAAGATGCGCGTAAGACCGGTGTGATGTTCTCACTGCACGTTAAAGCAACCATGATGAAGGTCTCGCACCCCATCGTGTTTGGGCACTGCGTTAAAATTTTCTACAAGGACGCCTTTGAAAAGCACGGTGAGCTGTTCAAAGAGCTAGGGGTCGATGTTAACAACGGTATCGCTAATCTTTACGACAAGATTGCGACCTTGCCGGAATCTCAGCGTGATGAGGTCATTAGTGACTTGCATGCGTGCCATGACAAGCGCCCAGAGCTGGCAATGGTTGATTCGGCTCGTGGCATCACCAACTTCCACTCGCCCAGCGATGTGATTGTAGACGCTTCTATGCCAGCGATGATTCGTGCTGGCGGCAAGATGTACGGTGCCGATGGTCGTCTCAAGGACGTCAAAGCCGTCATGCCTGAGTCGACCTTCGCGCGTATCTATCAGGAAATGATCAATTTCTGTAAATGGCACGGTGCGTTTGACCCAGCCACTATGGGTACCGTACCTAATGTTGGTCTGATGGCGCAGAAAGCTGAAGAATACGGCTCTCATGATAAGACCTTCGAAGTGCCAGAAGATGGCGTGGCGAACATCACTGACCTAGATACCGGCGAAGTGCTGTTATCGCAGAACGTAGAGCAGGGCGATATCTGGCGTATGTGTCAGGTTAAAGACGCGCCGATTCGCGACTGGGTTAAGCTGGCCGTGGAGCGCTGCCGTGACTCTGGTATGCCCACCGTCTTCTGGCTCGACCCTTACCGTCCGCACGAAAACGAGTTGATCAAGAAGGTCAAAACGTATCTCAAGGATCACGACACTGATGGGCTTGAAATCCACATCATGTCCCAAGTTCGGGCGATGCGTTACACCCTTGAGCGTGTGATTCGTGGTCTCGACACGATCTCGGTGACAGGCAACATTCTCCGCGATTACCTGACCGACTTATTCCCGATTCTTGAGTTGGGTACGAGCGCCAAAATGCTTTCTATCGTGCCGTTGATGGATGGCGGTGGTCTGTTTGAAACAGGCGCTGGTGGTTCCGCACCTAAGCACGTTCAGCAGTTGCTTGAAGAGAACCACCTGCGTTGGGACAGCCTGGGTGAGTTCTTGGCGCTAGTTGCTTCTTTGGAGCACCTTGCCAAACGGTTTGGCAATGATCGTGCTAAGCTGCTGGCGAAAGCGTTGGATGAAGCTAACGGCAAGTTCCTAGAAAGCAACAAGTCACCTTCACGCAAAGTGGGTGAGCTTGATAACCGTGGCAGCCATTTCTATCTGGCGCTGTATTGGGCAGAAGCATTGGCAAACCAGGATCAAGATGCTGAGCTGAAAACACGCTTTGCTCGCTTGGTAGAAACGCTGAAAGCAAATGAAGCTACGATCATTGACGAGCTGAATAGCGTGCAAGGCCAGCCTGTTGACCTTAAAGGCTATTACCACCCGAATGGGGAAGTAGCGAGCCAAGTCATGCGCCCGAGCAAGACGCTCAACGAAGCCCTTGCAATGGTCGCTAACGGTTAAGGTCTTAAATCACAAGCAATCTGCGCTGCCGCTGAGCAACGCGTATGAAAACGCTGTGATATCCCTCGCCCGCCTTAGTGGGCGAGGGTTTTTTGTCTTATGTAATATGCTAATTTTATATTTTCCATGAACCCTTGCTGGGATTGGGCGTCTTACTGTGGTAAGCCAAGCTGGAGTAATGAGATTTCGAGTCATTGACGCCTAGGATGGATGACTCAAGCGCCGTAAGACACCACCCGCCAGCTAAGAGACGATAAACCTTGCTGCTTATGCCTATTACAGACAGCCCATACATCGTGGCTACCCTGCATGCAGGGATGACTCGGCCTGATGCGCCTGATTATGATGATGACTTAGCCGTTCAACCGGCTGATCCTGAACTAGCTCGGCCACCCTTGTACAAAGTGATACTTCATAACGATGATTACACGCCGATGGAATTCGTTGTTGAGGTATTACAAGGGTTTTTTAATATGGATAGCGAGCAAGCGGTACAAGTGATGCTTGCAGTGCATACCCAAGGCAAAGCGACATGCGGTATCTTTACACGGGATATTGCTGAAACGAAAAGTTACCAGGTAAACGAATATGCCCGCGAATGCGAGCATCCTTTAATGAGCGATATCGAAGCTGCCGACTGAAAGCGTTGAAAAAAATTAGCGATGGGCCTTGCAAGTGCGCCGTTTGTACCCGATGTTGAAAGTGCCGGTCGATTAAACTGATCCGACGCAAGCCCTAGGTGGCGACACGCCCTAGGTAGTAGCGAAAAGGGGACTGCCATGCTGAGCAAAGAACTTGAACTTACCCTGAACACGGCCTTCACCGTGGCTCGCTCAAAGCGCCACGAGTTTATGACCGTTGAGCACCTGCTTCTGGCGTTGCTGGATAATGCGTCAGCAGTTGACGTGTTGAAGGCGTGTGGGGCGAATCTCGATAAGCTGCGGTCCGATCTGCAGGATTTTATTAATTCGACCACACCATTGATTCCTGAAAGCCAAGCGGACCGCGAAACACAACCAACGCTTGGATTCCAGCGCGTACTGCAACGTGCGGTATTCCACGTGCAGTCATCTGGCAAGAGCGAAGTTACCGGTGCTAATGTACTGGTCGCTATTTTCTCTGAACAGGAAAGCCAAGCGGTTTACTTCCTAAAACAGCAAAGCGTTGCGCGCGTAGATGCGGTTAACTACATCGCTCATGGTATTTCTAAAGTCTCCGGTCATGGCCCTGCGCCTTCGCCATCTTCCCAAGAGAGTGAAGATGCTGAAGAGGGTAGTGCAGAAGGTGCTGCGCATCCGTTAACCGGTTACGCTACCAATCTGAATGAGCAGGCGCGTCAAGGCAAAATAGATCCATTGATTGGCCGTGACCATGAGCTTGAGCGTGTGGTGCAAATTCTTGCCCGCCGTCGTAAGAATAACCCACTTCTAGTTGGTGAAGCTGGCGTTGGTAAAACTGCCATTGCAGAAGGCTTGGCGAAACGTATAGTTGAAGAAGATGTGCCTGACGTTATCGCCGATGCAGTGGTTTACTCGCTGGATATGGGTGCGCTATTGGCGGGTACTAAATACCGCGGTGATTTTGAAAAGCGTCTGAAAAGTCTGCTTAGTGAATTACGCAAGCAGCCTAATGCCGTGCTCTTTATCGATGAAATCCATACCGTAATTGGAGCTGGTGCAGCGTCTGGCGGTGTAATGGATGCCTCTAACCTGTTGAAGCCATTGCTTTCATCCGGCGAGTTGCGCTGTATTGGTTCAACAACATTCCAGGAGTTCCGCGGCATTTTTGAGAAAGATCGTGCTCTGGCTCGTCGATTCCAAAAAGTGGATGTGCTGGCACCTTCGGTGGATGACACCATCAAAATCCTTAAAGGATTGCGGTCTCGCTTTGAAGAGCATCATGAGCTTAAGTACACCGATGGCGCCTTAGAAAGTGCCGCACGCTTAGCTGATCGCTACATTAATGACCGTTACCTACCTGATAAAGCTATCGATGTGATTGATGAGGCGGGCGCGCATCAGCGTATGCTGCCGCCGGAAGTACGGGCGAATACAATTGATGTTGAGCAGGTAGAAGCGGTAGTGGCGTCTATTGCGCGTATTCCGCCCAAAAGTGTTTCAAGTTCTGACCGTAAGTTGCTTGAAAAGCTTGATCGCGACCTGAAAATGTTGGTGTTCGGACAAGATGAAGCCATCGATACCCTGTCGGCTGCTATCAAACTTTCCCGTGCAGGTTTGAAATCGCCAGATAAGCCGGTGGGGAGTTTCTTGTTTGCTGGTCCAACTGGTGTTGGTAAGACCGAAGTGGCTAAGCAGTTGGCGCATATCATGGGTATTGAGCTAGTACGCTTTGATATGTCGGAGTACATGGAGCGCCATACGGTTTCGCGTTTGATTGGTGCCCCGCCAGGCTACGTAGGCTATGACCAGGGTGGGCTGCTAACTGAAGCTGTCACCAAGCAGCCGCATTGTGTATTGCTGCTAGATGAGATTGAGAAGGCGCATCCTGAAGTGTTCAACCTGCTGCTGCAGGTCATGGATCACGGTCGTTTGACAGACAACAATGGCCGCGAAGCGGATTTCCGTCACGTTATCCTAATCATGACTTCCAATGCTGGGGCAGAGCAGGCATCACGGCGCTCTATCGGTTTCCAGAACCAGGATCACTCAACGGATGCGATGGAAGTGATTCGCCGCACCTTCTCGCCTGAGTTCCGCAATCGTTTGGATGGCATTATTCAATTCCATGCGCTGCAAATGTCGGTTGTGCGTAACGTTGTCGATAAATTCCTAATCGAGTTGCAGGCACAGTTAGACGAAAAGCGTGTGCAGCTTGAAGTCGATGATATGGCGAGAGACTGGCTGGCAGAGAAGGGGTATGACCCCGATATGGGGGCACGCCCAATGGCCCGCTTGATCCAGGAGAAACTGAAAAAGCCGTTGGCTGAGATGATTCTATTTGGCGAGCTGGCTGATCAAGGCGGTATTGTGCATGTTAACCTTGAAGAAGGTGAGCTGCATTTATCAACGGAGTCGGAGATGGCGGATGCGCCCTGAAAAGGGCGCTAAGGCTGACTAAGTTTTACACCTAAAACCTCACGCTCTTACTTCACTAAAGCACAGCGCCCTGTCATCGACGGGGCGTTGTCGTTTCCAGAGAGCGGCGCCGTACTTACGCTATGTTTGCACTGCATTTAAAAACGGGATGCGTGCATGCGCGGGCAGTGTTTGCTTGAAAGCGTTACCAAGTCTTAGCGCGAGCGATAAACAATACGGCCTTTTGACAGATCGTAGGGCGTCAGCTCTACTTTTACCTTGTCGCCTGTCAGGATACGGATGTAGTTTTTGCGCATCTTGCCTGAAATATGAGCGGTAACGACGTGGCCGTTTTCCAGCTCAACACGGAACATGGTGTTGGGAAGGGTATCAACAATAACGCCTTCCATTTCAATATGATCTTCGCGTGCCATATAGGCAGATCCTCACTTATTTAACGTAATGGTTTGGTCTAATCAGTCACTTCAATGGGCGTCGTCAGGTGACGGTTACCCAGTAAGCAGCGCTATATTGTGCCGTAAGCCTGCCAGCAAGGCAAAAAAGCTGGCAAGTTTAGTAAATTAAAGGCCGCCAATGGCGTCCGTCGAGTACTTCAATAGGGGTGAACGCCCGCTTATAGCGCATTTTTCGGCACTCCTCAATCCAATACCCAAGGTACAAGTGAGGTAGCGATTTTTCACCGCAAAGTTCTATTAGCTTGAGAATAGCAAAGGTTCCCAAGGATCGCTTTTCCAAGCCCTCATCAACACTGAAAAACGTATAAATAGCTGATAGTCCATGCTCAAGCTGATCAAAGGCTGCTACTGCGACGAGCTTTCCTTCTAGACGCATTTCTAAAAGATGCGCATAGGGTTCTTCAAGCGTTAAAAAAGTACGATACTGCTCTCTGCTCGGAGGATACATGTCGCCATCAGCATGACGTAAACGAATATAGTCTGCATAAAGCGTGTAATGATCAGCCTCATAGCGGGCAGGTACTATGCGCGTAACAATATCGGCATTGATGCGACGAATTTTGCGTTGGGTACGATTAGCGCTAAAGTCGCTGACGGGAATGCGTACCGAGCGACAAGCATTACACCCCTCACAGTGGGGGCGGTATAAATGGCGTCCGCTACGGCGAAAGCCTAGTAACGAAAGCGAGTCATAAACGCCGGGAACGGGAGATTCCTGGGGATCCAGAAACAGGGTGGTTGCCTCTTTGCCTGGAAGGTAGCTGCAAGCATGAGGAACGGTTAGGAAGAAGCGCAAATCCCGCACAGGGCGGCGAGGAGCGTTACTACTCACGGCTTGCCTCCTTGGTTAATCTGAATACGTTTACCATTCTGGGCGATGAGTCGAAGCGATGGCGTCGAGCCACGGCGATCCAGGTACAGTAGGCGCTTCATTGGTCATAGTCGTTAAGTTAAATGCCTTGTCAGGCAACCACTTTTCAAGATAGTTGATGAACGACGTGCGGGCGACTGTTGTCGCACCAAGGCTTGCCAAGTGGGGGGTATGCATCTGACAGTCGATAAGTTTACCCTCATGGTGCTGCATCGCATGGGCTAAGTGGGCGAGAGCAATTTTAGAAGCATCGGGCACTCGCGAAAACATCGATTCACCAAAGAAGACAGGCCCCATTGCTACGCCATAAAGCCCTCCCACTAGCTGGCCTTCAAGATGTACTTCAATGCTATGTGCGATACCTAGCTCGTGCAGGCGTTGGTAGGCGTCACGCATATCTTGATTGATCCAGGTGCCGGGCTCACCAGGGCGTGGCGCAGCGCATGCTTTAACAATGTTTTCAAACTGTTGATCCAAGGTGACAATAAAACCACCATGACGCAATCGCTTCACAAGGCTACGACGTCGCTTAAACTGTTCTGGTTGCAATACCATGCGTGGGTTGGGGCTCCACCATAGAATAGGCTCATCGTCGCTATACCATGGGAAAATACCTTTCTGGTAAGCACTGATTAGCCAGCATGGAGAAAGCTCTCCGCCGGCGGCAAGAAGGCCGTTAGGGGAGTCGAGAGCTAGGTCGGTAGAAGGAAAGATAGGCTGTGGCGATGAAAGCCAGGGTAACATTGATTGCTCCTGTTACTAGACACTTCGATAGAAGCTCTGTGACGGCGAAAGGATGCTCGGTATGATGCAAACTCGCAAGTGGATTAAAGACACCATTAAGGTGTAAAGGGAGAATCGCTTGAAAGTAAATAAGGCGGTAGACAAGCGAACGCAACGTAACTCGCGTCAACCATCATCAAAGGCCACTACTGGGCGAGTGACGGCGGCAAAGGAGAAAGCTCGCCGGTTTGGCCTGCGCTTGCAGGGTGCGGCGCGCGAAGGCGTAGTCGTGGTGCTGCTTGCGCTATGTGTATTTTTGTTATTAGCACTGTTTAGTTATGACCCAGCTGACCCAGGTTGGTCTTATCAAGGGCCAGAAACGGATGTTCAGAACTGGATGGGCCCTGTAGGGGCCTGGCTTGCGGATGTGCTTTATTCACTGCTGGGTGCCAGCGCTTTATGGTGGCCGGGCATGTTTGGTTATGCTGCTTGGTGGTTAATGAGGTCGCGCCAGGTACGATTTGAAATCGACCCAGTGGCGATTGCCGTGCACTCTGCTGGGTTGGTACTGCTTATGTTCGGCACCACTATGCTGGGAGCACTCCATTTTTACCATCCTGACAGTCTGTTGCCCTACGCATCAGGGGGGATATTAGGCGAGGGGTTGGTAAATACTTTAAAACCACTGGTCAGCAGTGGTGGCGTGGGCCTTATTTCTGCTGCGCTAATATTGATCGGTTTTCCGCTGTTTAGTGGCATGTCGTGGTTACAGGTGGCTGATGAGCTTGGTCGTCGTCTATGTAAAGTAGGGGGCTGGTTCAGCGCTCGGCGCGCTAAAGGGCGTGAAAAGCGTGCACAACGTGCCGCTGTGAGAGCTGCCGCAAAGGCTGCCTCTCAAAAAGTAAAAGAGAAGCCGCTCACCGAGTTTAAAACAACAAAGCAAGAAAGTAATACGCAGCGCTCTAACCTAGAAGACGAACATCGCCAGCCGGAGCCTGCACGAGAAAACCGCCAAACACGTCGTGAGCCTAGTTTTTCTGCCACGACAGATACGTCTATTCCATGGGAAGCGGCTGCATTTTCGGGAGCGTTGCCAGCCCAAGCAATGCCTAAGCGTGAACAGCCAACGCCTGATATAAACGCTTCTCAAGATATTTCGGTTGAGGCTGGACAGTCTTCAGCATCCGCTGAAGTACAGCCTGCAGCTAAAGCAGACACTAAAAAAGAGCCCGTTGCCGAACATAGAGCGGTGAGTAATGGAGATCATAAGGACGAAAAAGACCTAGAAAAAGACCTAGAAAAAGAGGTGGAAAAAGAAAAAGAGGTAGAACGCACTTTGGCAAGGCCGGACAGCGCGCCACGTGAAGATGCTTTTGCGGTGCGCATCAACGATGAAGACAGCGAGCCAACGCCTTCGATACCGCTGTCCACTCAAGAGTCTGAGCCTGAACGTGAGCCGAGTGAGCCTGCGTTTAAAGAGCCTGCTTTCGATGAGCCCGCAGATCAACAGCCAGCTTCACGACCTGCTCCTGGCTTACCCGGAGAAGAAGAGCTTTCATTGCACTCACCTTCAGACGTTTCAGGCGATGACACAGAGCATCAGTCACCGCCGATGTCTCAGTCAGCGCATGAAATACAGCAGCGCGATGCAAGTACACCTCAGTGGAACGATGACCATGAGTGCGATGATATAGCACCCGTTTCCACGCGCTTGCCTGAACGCGAACAAGCACCTGCTATAACGCCTCCAGGTGATGACGTTCGCCCTTCGCCGGCCGTTGAACCACGCTCTGAAAGAGTGCCCGAAGTCGTGCCTGAGCCAGTATGGAATGATGAGGAAGACGACGACGCCCCGTCGGCAGTAACACCAGCCAGCACCGCGACACGCCGAGAGCCAACGCTCTCTGCACAATCGCCCGAGGCTGGCTCACCAGGCTTGAGGGCTTCTGAGGAAAAAGAGCCAGACAGTACTCCTACCCTATGGACTGTTGAGCATCTGCAGAGTCAGCGTCCAGCATTTGAAACGCTCGATGAGCCAGAAGGGGATGTGCCTAGTCTTCAGTTGTTGACACCTCCTGAGCCGCATGAGCCTAACTATACGGAGCAGCAGCTGGCTGATATGGCAGAGCTGTTAGAAGTGCGGCTACGTGAGTATGGGGTTAAGGCAGAAGTCGTTGATACATGGCCTGGTCCGGTTATCACCCGATTTGAAATTAAACCGGCGGCTGGGGTGAAAGTTTCTAAAATCAGTAACCTTGCCAAAGACCTTGCACGCTCATTAATGGTTAAGAGTGTGCGTGTGGTTGAAGTCATTCCAGGACGCCCAACGGTTGGCATTGAAATACCTAACCCTCATCGGGCAATGATCCGTCTGCGTGAGGTAATCGACTCTGACCGCTATCAACAGGAAAGCTCGCCGCTGACCATGGCGTTGGGGCAAGACATTGGTGGAGGGCCCGTTGTCGCCAATCTCGGTAAGATGCCCCATCTGCTGGTGGCGGGTACAACAGGGTCAGGCAAGTCAGTCGGTGTTAACGCCATGCTGATTTCCATGCTGCTAAAAGCGACCCCTGATGAGCTTAAGCTGATCATGGTTGACCCAAAAATGCTGGAGTTGTCGGTTTACGATGGCATTCCGCACCTTTTGGCGCCAGTGGTCACTGATATGAAAGAAGCTGCTAATAGTCTGCGTTGGTGTGTTGCGGAAATGGAGCGCCGCTACAAGCTAATGGCGGCGATGGGGGTGCGTAACATTGCAGGTTTTAATGGGCGTTTAGATGAGGCTAAAAACGCAGGCGCCCAGGTGGCTGACCCGCTTTGGGAGCCGCAGCCTTGGGAAATGCATCAAACGCCGCCGATTCTTGAAAAGCTGCCCTACATTGTAGTGGTGATCGACGAATTCGCCGACATGTTTATGATCGTCGGGAAAAAAGTTGAAGAACTAATTGCTCGCTTAGCACAAAAAGCGCGTGCAGCGGGAATTCACTTGATTTTGGCTACCCAGCGCCCATCGGTTGATGTGGTAACAGGGTTAATTAAAGCGAATATTCCGTCGCGTATGGCCTTCCAGGTATCGTCACGGATTGATTCGCGTACCATTCTGGATCAGGGTGGCGCAGAGAGCTTGCTTGGCCATGGCGATATGCTGTACTTACCCGCTGGCTCAGGGCCGCCTAACCGGATACATGGTGCTTTTGTAGATGATGACGAAGTGCATCGGGTCGTAGATGATTGGAAACGACGTGGTGCGCCTGAGTACATCGAAGAAATTCTGTCAGGTGGTGTGACTGCAGATGCGCTGGCGGGTCTTGAGGCTGAGGGCGTAGATGGTGATGATGCAGAGCAGGATGCGCTTTACGATGAAGCAGTTCAGTTCGTTACTGAAACGCGCAAAGCTTCTATTTCTGCCGTGCAACGTCGCTTTAAAATCGGCTATAACCGCGCTGCACGCTTGGTAGAAGCAATGGAAAGTGCTGGCGTGGTTACTTCTATGGGGTCTAACGGTGCCCGCGAAGTGCTGGCGCCGCCACCGATAGGCCACTGACTTATCTTTTAACAAGTGTCTGGCGTTTGCTTCAATAATGCAATAAGCGTGAAAGTCGCGCCGTAGGTGAAACCCTGCGGCGCGTTTTGCGTCTGAGAGGCTACACGGATCGTCTTCACGCTCCTTGCCTCGTCCGCTATCCGGCAATGACTGCCTAGGGAGAAAATAATGCGCGATACCCATATTCGACGCTCATCATCGTTAGCGTTAGCAGCCAGCGCGCTAGGGCTAGCCTTTGCAGCGCCTATGGCGTGGGCCAATGACGCCGCAGAGCGTCTTACTGAGCGGCTTGACCCGCTAGAAAACTATCAAGCGACGTTTGAACAGCAGATTTTAGACGGTGGTGGCGAGCGCTTACAAAGCGCCCGTGGGGAAATGTGGCTCTCGCGTCCTGGCATGCTGCGCTGGGAAGTGGAAGCGCCTTACTCCCAAGTGGTAGTTTCTGATGGAGAAGATGTTTATCTTTACGATCCGGATCTTGAGCAGGTCACCGTTCAAGCGATGGATGACCGAGTCACACATACCCCAGCGCTGTTGCTTTCAGGCAGTGCAAACGATCTAACTGCTAGCTATGACGTATTTCATGAACAGCAGGACGGTGACGACGTGTTTACGCTGATTCCTATCTCAGCGGATACGCTATTCGAAGAGCTGAGCATGGTCTTTGACGATCAGACTTTAACTGAACTGTGGATGATGGACAGTACCGGCCAGCGTACCGCAATTACGTTCAGCGATATTACCCGTAACGGTAGTATTGACCGCAGCTTATTCAATTTTGATATTCCTGATGGCACTGATGTTATCCGTGAAGAGCTGTAAAAAAAGCTGTGAGAAAAGTAATACACTGCTTGCAATAATGTACTCTGCACAATGATTGGACCAGGCACCCTAGGGTGCCTGATCAGCTTCCTGGTCACGCTGTTCCCGCCACGCCATTATCTCGCCAAAGCGCTTTTCCTGACCAAATTCGCTCGGTTCATAAAAGCGCATTTTGGGCAATTCGTCTGGCCAACAGTCATGGGCGCTGCCAGCAGGATAGCCATAGGGTTCGTTATGCGCGTAGCGGTACCCTTGGCCGTGCCCCAACTGCTCCATCAATTTGGTCGGGGCGTTACGAAGGTAGTTGGGAACTTCCAGTTGGGGTTGCTGCTGCACAAACTGCTGTGCAGCCTTCCAGGCACGGTCAATACGATTGCTTTTTGGCGCAACCGCTAGATGAACGGCGGCGTGGGCAATCGCACGCTGGCCCTCGTAGTCGCCTAAACGTAAATAGGCATCCCAAGCAGCAATGACCAGGGGCAGTGCTCGTGGGTCAGCATTTCCTACATCTTCTGAGGCAATCGCCGTTAAGCGGCGCACAATATCAAGCGGGTCGCCGCCGCCCTGTAAAAAACGTGCCATGTAAAGTAGCGCTGAATCAGGACGTGATGAACGAATCGATTTATGAATTGCTGATAATAAATCGTAATAAGCATCACCCTGCTTATCAAAGGCGCTTGATTGATGACCTACAACATCGGCTAATACCGCTTTATGTAGTACCTCTTTATCACCATGTTGCACAGTAAAGTCACAAGCCGTTTCTAGCAGTCCCAGCGCGCGACGTGCGTCGCCTGCACTAGCATGAGCAAGCGCCTCTAATACTCCCTCTTCCACCTCAATGCTGCGTTTTCCTAGGCCATGCTCCGGGTCGTTTAACGCCTGGGATAGCACCTGGATAAGTTCGTCATGGCTCAGTGGTTTAAGTACATAGACCCGAGCCCGGGAGAGTAGCGCCGAGTTAACTTCAAAAGAGGGGTTTTCTGTCGTTGCGCCGATCAATGTTAGCAGGCCAGACTCCACATGGGGCAGCAACGCGTCTTGTTGACTCTTGTTTAGACGGTGGATTTCATCTAAGAATAGAAGTGTAGGCGATGTGCGTTGTTGGGCTCGCTCTACTGCTGAACGAATTTCTTTCACGCCGGCCATGACAGCACTTAAATGCTCAAGATGAGCGCCAGAAGCATGTGCTAGTAACTCTGCTAGCGTGGTTTTCCCCACGCCGGGTGGCCCCCATAAAATCATTGAGCGTACGACCCCGGACTCTGCCATTCGACGTAGGGGTTTTTCAGACCCCACTAATGCCTGCTGGCCGACAAAATCGTCAAGGGTCAGTGGGCGCATACGGTAGGCAAGGGGAGCTTCTTCACCCACAGTGGTCGCAGTAGAGGGCGTGCGGTCAAACAAATCCATATAAACGTTCCCTAATAAACAAACCACCTAAACTTCCAGCGTAAGTGTCGTTGTTGAACAACCAACGATTCACACGTGTCTGTGGTAAATAATGTAACGTCAGGCTACCTTTGGGCATAACCGATTGATAATCGTCTGCTTGCCTTGGTGATGGCAAAGGGCGCATGGTAAAGATTAACACCAGTGTAGTTGAACCCAGCTCATGCTCACGTGCCTAAGCGTTGGTAAGGTATGGGCGAAAGGTAAGGCACTTACAAAGGAGACGGCAAGATGTTAAACCAACTGCGTCTAGATCATGCCAACATGGCGCGAATGCTCCATGTGTTACAGCTTAAACACAAAACGCTAGCGAGCGGTGAGCGTCCCGATTTTCAGCTGATGCGGGAAGTAGTGGACTACATTTTGTCCTATATGGATGGCTTTGCGTCACCGCTGGAAAAAATTTGCGTCGAGCGCCTGCAGGAGCAAGCGCCAGAACACCTTCCATTGATGGAGCAAATGGCCAGCGACTATCGTAAATTAAAGCCGCGCCTTTCCCGCTTATCTGATGATATCGACATGATCTTAATGGATAACGTGTTGCCAATGGATCGCTTTGCTGAGGCGTTGAAAGCGTATCTTGATGCACACCGTGCCTACCTCCGTCATGAAAGAGAGGGACTGTTCCCTCTGATTGACAAACATTTTAGCGAAGAGGATATGGAAGAATTGCGTCAAGCATTGCCCGAGGGTGCCGAAAAGGAATTAGAGCGCTTACAGCAAGCCTACCCAGAGCTATATGCCGAATTACGGGGTGCTGAAGTGCCATCGTTATAGCGTGTAAGGCAAACAGTCAAAGTGGAACGGGGCATGCTAAACTAGCGCCCCGTTTTTATTGGCGGTTTGAGAGGTTAGACGTGCCTATAGCATATGAAATGGGTAAACAGTGATGTTGGGGCCTGTACTGCTGTTTGATTCAGGTGTGGGCGGGCTTTCCGTTGCTCAGGCGCTTCGCCGACACTACCCCCATTTAGCAATGTGTTATGCCTGTGATAACGCTTGGCTGCCTTACGGTCTTCGCGATGATGTGACGCTTTCTAAACGTATTGTGGCGGTGTGCAAAGCAGCGGTAGACGCCTGCCAGGCAAGTGTCTTGGTGGTTGCTTGTAATACTGCCAGTACGTTGGCGTTAGATGGGTTGCGAAAAACGCTGGATATTCCGGTTGTTGGTACGGTGCCTGCGATCAAGCCTGCCGCGCTAAGTAGTCAAACGCGTCATATCGGGTTGCTCGCCACAACGGCGACCGTCAACAGGCCGTATACTCAGGCGTTGATTAACAGCTTCGCAAGTGACTGCTTAGTCACTAAGGTAGCGGCAGATGCGCTGGTTACGGAAGCAGAAGCGTGGCTATCAGAGGCGCCGATAAATGAGCAGCGATTAAACCAAGCACTGATGCCTTTATGGCAAGCTACCCAGGCTAACCCAGCGCTCGATACTGTGGTGCTGGGCTGCACTCATTTCCCGCTGTTGAAGCCCAAGTTAATTAGCCTGTCGCCGGTACCGCTGGTGTGGGTAGACTCTGGCGACGCCATTGCCCGTCGAGTAGGCCAAGTGGCAACTATTTTAGATAACCACACCCACGATGGGCGTTGCTTTACAACAGCGCCAGCAGAGCAGCTTACTAACGGACTGGCACGCTTTGGCTTTCAAGCGCCACAACGATTAACAATTCCTAACGTAGTGTAGTCACCCTGTTAGATTGTTTATTTTTATTCATGTTATTGACTTCAAAGAGGAGCCACCTTGGCGATCCCCACTGTAGAACCCGAACGTTATGCTGAACAGCTTGCTGAAAAGCAAGCCTACGTGGAGAAGACCTTTGCGGCGTTCACCACACCTACGCTTGAAGTTTACCCTTCGCCGCCCAGTCACTACCGGCAGCGCTGTGAGTTTCGCATCTGGCATGAAGATGATGACCTTTTTTACGCTATGTTTGAGGTCGATCCGGACAATCCCAAAAGTAAGCGGGTTGTGCGCTTGGATCAGTTTCCTGTCGCCAGTGAGCATATCAATGCGCTGATGCCGCGTCTGCGAGAAGCGTTTCTTGCCAGCGATGAACTTCGCCGCCGCTTATTTCAGGTTGAGTTTTTAACCACGTTGTCCGGTGAGGCGTTGGTCACGCTGATTTACCATCGCCCACTAAGTGATACCTGGGAAGCTGAGGCCCGCGCACTGGAAGAAGCGCTTGGCATCATGATTATTGGTCGTTCTCGCAAACAGCGCCTAGTGCTAACCCGTGATCACGTGTGGGAACGCTTAACCGTTGATGGCCGCGAGCTGGTTTACCAGCAGGTCGAAAACAGCTTTACTCAGCCAAACGCGCATATCTGCCAGACCATGCTTAGCTGGGCGAGAGAGGCCACCGCCGGACGACAAGATGAAGACCTGGTGGAGCTTTACTGTGGTAACGGTAATTTTACCATTGCGTTAGCAGAGAACTTCCGACGCGTACTGGCAACGGAAATTTCCCGCACCTCGGTAGCCAGTGCTAACGTCAACCTGGAGGCTAACGGCGTGACCAATGCCCAGGTGGCAAGAATGTCCGCTGAGGAGTTCGCGCTGGCGCTAAAAGGCGAGAAAACAGGCCGCCGAGTGACGGAGATGGCGTTGGATGCGTATGAGTTTTCAACCGTACTAGTCGACCCACCAAGAGCGGGACTGGACGCGGAAAGTTGCCATCAAATCAGCGAATACGCCCAAATCGTCTATATTTCATGCAATCCAGCGACGCTTGCTGAAAACTTAACCATACTGACTAAAACACACCATATTGAACGGTTTGCGTTATTTGATCAGTTTCCGTTCACAGAACATTGTGAATGCGGTGTATTACTCACGCGCAAAAACAGTGGGCAATAAAAGCTTGTCAATAGTACTTATGATGCACAAGCGGCATACACCATGAATAACCTGTCAGATGGTTAGGGGGACGAGCATCGGTAGCGTAAGCTAATGGATAGTTTGGCCTAAAGGCCTATTGTCCTTCGTTTTTTGGCCTAAATAGTGGCCCCAGGCAGTCGAGGTGATGGATGCATTACGTTGCGATCGAAGAGAGTCGGCGAGACCTTTTAAAGCAGCTACAAGAGCGATTGGATGCGCGACTGGAGCCGGAGCGCTCAGCAGAGATTGAAGCGTTTGCTCGCCATTTTTATGCCACCGTTCCCGTGGAAGATTTGGTAGATCGACGCTTAGACGACCTGTATGGGGCCACACTATCGATTTGGCAGTTTCTGCAGCACCATGACTTAAAAAGTCCCAAAGTACGCATCTTTAACCCTGACTTTGAAGAGCATGGCTGGCAGTCAACTCACACCTTTGTTGCTGTTTTACACGAAGACATGCCATTTCTGGTTGATTCGGTTCGAATCGAACTCAATCGTCGTGGCCTAACGGTTCACGCTATTCAAAATGCCGTCTTCGCTGTCGCTCGTGATGATCAGCACCAGCTCAAAAAACTCGCTTCACCAAGAGATGAAAACGCGCCTGAAGCGCGCGAATCATTGATGGTCATTGAAGTTGATCGCCATTCTGATGCTGAGTCATTGACCAAGATCGAGCATAACCTTCACGAAGTATTGCGTGATGTGAGAACGGCGGTTAGTGACTTTGATGGCATGTGTGGACAAATTACTGAGGCTATTCAAGAGCTAGAGAAAAACTGTCCGCCGCAAATTGACCCTGATGATCATGAAGAAGCTATTGCGTTTTTAGAGTGGTTACTCAAAGACAACTTTACCTTCCTGGGTTATGACGAGTATCTGCTAGAAGGCAAAGAGCTGCAGCGTGACCCCAACAGTGTGTTAGGTGTTTTCCGCCTTGACCAGCCACGCTACCGTGAGCGTATCCGCACTGAAGAAGGCATTGGTGAGAATGACGATTACGTGCTAGTGCCTCAGCTACTGTCGTTTGCTAAAAGCGCGCATCACTCCCGGGTGCATCGCCCCACGTATCCTGATTACATTACCGTCGACCGCTATGACGATGACGGCAATGTGATTGGCGAGCGGCGCTTCTTTGGCTTGTTCACTGCCACGGTTTATAACGAATCGCCACGTAATATTCCGCTGCTGCGTCGCAAGTTGAAAGCCGTGATGGATATTGCTGGATTTAACCCTCAGGGGCACAACGGCAAACAGCTGTTGCAAGTGTTGGAAGTGTATCCTCGTGATGACCTGTTCCAGATCAGCACGGAATCCTTGGCCAGCACTGCACTTGGTATCCTCAATATTCGTGAACGCCGCCAGGTGCGCTTGTTTATTCGCGCAGACGTCAGCGGTAAGTTTTACTCTTGCTTAGTATTTGTACCAAGAGACGTTTTCTCTACTGACCTGCGTCAGCGTATACAAGCAATGCTGTGTGATGAGTTAGACGCTCGCTTTGGTGATTTCAATACCTACTTGTCAGAGTCGGTGCTAGCTCGTATTCAGCTTATTCTGCGCTTTAATGGGGAAGGGCCAAGCCAATACGATCTTAAGCGCTTAGAGAGCAAAGTGGCACGTTTGGCGCGCAGCTGGCGCGATGAGCTTCAAGAAGCAATGATAGAAGGCTTTGGTGAAGAGCGCGCTAATCACCAAATGGACCATTTCCATGATGCCTTCTCGGCCAGTTACCGAGAAGATTTCAATGCTCGCACCGCGGTGTTTGATGTTCAGCATTTACTGACCCTAGATAGTGGTGATGACCTCTCGCTGTCGCTTTATCGCCCCCTGGAAGAGCAAGCAGGTGGCATGAACCTTAAGCTTTTCCATCGTGAAACACAGATTCCGCTGTCTGATGTGCTACCAATGATGGAAAACTTGGGACTGCGCGTTATTGGTGAACGCCCCTACGACATTAATGCCCCGCAGCAACGTTACTGGATTCATGATTTCGAGCTGGAGCATAGTCGTGAAGGTGTGAATTTAAGCGAAATGCGTGACACCTTCAGCGAAGCATTTAAGCGCATATGGGCAGGAGAGGCCGATAACGACGCCTTTAACCGTCTAATTATTGGTGCTGGTCTTGATTGGCGCGAAGTGGCCATGCTGCGCGGTTACGCCCGTTACCTTAAGCAAATTCGCTTTGGTATGTCGCAGGACTATATCGCAGCCACTTTGGCTAGTTACCCGGCTATTACCCAAGCGCTCGTTGAGCTTTTCCGGCTACGTTTCGATCCCGCGCGTCAGCCAAGCAGTTTAGATGACTGCCTTGCGCGTTTAAACGAGCACCTAGAAGGTGTTGCTAGCCTAAACGACGATCAGTTGCTGCGCCGTTTTATGGAGCTTATTCAAGCGACCTTGCGCACTAACTATTACCAGAAAGCTGATGGCGGTCGTTTCAAAGATTACATCGCCTATAAATTGGAGCCGTCGAAAGTCACCGGCATGCCCAAGCCTCGCCCGGCGTTTGAGATCTTTGTTTGCTCGCCACGTGTAGAAGGTGTCCACCTGCGTGGCGGCAAAGTCGCTCGCGGTGGCTTACGTTGGTCAGATCGTCACGAAGACTTCCGCACCGAAGTGCTAGGCCTAGTGAAAGCCCAGCAGGTGAAAAACGCAGTCATCGTGCCAGTGGGTGCTAAAGGCGGCTTCGTATGCAAACGCATGCCAGAAAATGCTGATCGTGAAACCCAACAGAAAGAAGGCATCGCTTGTTACAAAATCTTTATTCGCGCACTGCTGGATGTCACTGACAACCTGGTGGGTGGAGAGGTTGTGCCACCGCAAAATGTGGTGCGCCATGATGGCGACGATAGCTACCTCGTGGTAGCTGCCGATAAAGGGACCGCAACTTTCTCGGACATCGCAAACGAGATATCCATAGAGTATGGCCACTGGCTCGGTGATGCTTTTGCCTCTGGCGGTGCTAACGGTTACGACCACAAGAAAATGGCGATTACCGCGCGTGGTGCCTGGGAGTCCGTCAAGCGTCATTTCAAAAATCTCGACGTAAACACCCAGCAAGATTTGTTCACTGTGGTTGGCATTGGCGATATGGCTGGCGACGTTTTCGGCAACGGTATGTTGTTGTCGGACAAAATCCAGCTAGTAGGCGCATTCAACCATTTGCATATTTTTGTCGATCCAAACCCTGACGCAGAAGCTGCCTTCGCTGAGCGTAAGCGTATGTTTAACCTCCCTCGCTCCAGCTGGGAAGACTACAGTGCTGAACTGATCTCCCAGGGTGGCGGTGTCTTTAGCCGCAGTGCTAAATCCATTCCAATATCTCCGGAAATGCAGCAAGTGTTTGGTATCGAAGAGACGCGCCTTTCACCCAATGACCTGATCCGTGCCATGCTGATGGCTAAGGTCGATCTGTTGTGGAATGGTGGTATCGGTACCTATGTGAAGAGCTCCGATGAAACCGACGCAGACGTAGGTGACAAAGCCAATGACGCGCTGCGCATTAATGGCGCCGAGTTGAACTGCCGCGTTGTTGGTGAGGGCGGCAACTTGGGCTTGACCCAGCGTGGTCGTATGGAAGCGGCTGCAAAAGGGGTGCGCGTTTATACTGACTTTATCGATAATGCCGGTGGCGTTAACTGTTCTGACCATGAGGTCAATATCAAGATATTGATCGATGAAGTAGTTAAACGTGGCGATATGACCGACAAGCAGCGTAATCAGCTGTTAGCCGATATGACCGAAGAAGTCGCCAACCTGGTAATTCTCGATAACTATCGTCAAACCCAAGCGCTGGATCTGTCAGAAATACTGTCTCACCAAGGCATGGGGCCATACCGTCGCTTTATTAGTGAGCTTGAGTCAGCCGGCCAAATTGATCGTGAACTAGAATTTTTGCCTGCCGATGACGTGCTTAAAGAGCGTGCCAGTCACGACCAAGGCATGCGGTTGCCTGAGCTCTCGGTGCTGATTTCTTACGCTAAGAGCACCCTTAAAGGCGATCTGATCAACTCTGAGGTGCCAGATGATCTCTACATTCACCGTCACCTAGAGCGCTTGTTCCCTGACGTATTGACGCAGCGCTATCAGACAGAAATGTATGACCACCGCCTAAAGCGTGAAATAGTGGCTACTCAGGTAGCCAACGATTTAGTCGATCATATGGGCATTGTGTTTGTTCGTCGCCTAATGGACTCAACTGGCGCAGGGCGTGCTGATATTGCTCGCGCTTATGTGGTCGCTCGAGATGCGTTTAACCTCACGTCTCTGTGGGAGCAAATCGAGGCGCTGGATAACCAAGTGCCGAACCGTGTTCAGTACTCGATGATGCTTGACCTAATGCGCATGATTCGCCGTGCAACGCGCTGGTTCCTGCGTCAGCATTTGGGGCTGTCCACTCAAGATACAATTGAGTATTTCGGTCCTCGTCTTGCTCAACTGCAAGAAGGTATTGGTGAACTGCTTAGCGGAGAAGAGCAGTCTGCATGGCGTAAGCGGTGTGACGAGCTGCTAGAGGCCGGGGTGCCGGAAGCGCTGGCCTCTACCGTAGCTGCGGCGCCCAGTCTCTACGCAGGTTTGGGAATTATTCACGCAGCGCGGGTCGCCAATGAGAAGCCTCAGCGTGTGGCTGAAGTATTCTATGAAATCGGTAGTCGTCTAGAGCTACCCTGGATGATCCAGCAGGTGACCCAGCTTGAAGTGCGCGATGCATGGCAGGCACAAGCGCGAGAAACCTTCCGTGATGACATTGACCGTCAGCAGCTGGCCCTAACCACCAGTGTCTTGAAGTTGGAAGCGGGTAGCCGCGACACCCAAGAGCGGGTCGCCCAGTGGCTTGAACAGCACGCAGAGCTACACCGTCGTTGGTGTCGTTTGATTGATGAAGTGCGCGGTGGTAGTGAAGTTGGCTTTGCACTATTTGCCGTTGCCGTGCGTGAATTGGTCGATCTTGCTGAAAGTGATAGCGAAGCGTAAGTCACAAGCTCGCTATCCACTTGCTCGATGAGTAACACCACCTACCGCGCCCCTAATCAGGGCGCGGTTTTTTGTGACCGTTCTTGAGACTGTTCTTGAGACTGTTCTTGAGACTGTTCTTGAGACTGTTCTTGAGACCGCTCTTGAGACCGCTCTTGAGACCGCTTTTCCACTGCATCGCCTTTCTCGCTGCTCAGCGCTGCGAAGATAACTTGATTTACGCTATACTCTGCGCGCCGCGCGCTATGCTGTCTATTTGTTCACAAGTAGCGTGCTCGTTCGCCTGCTTCATGCCCACTGCTCTGGAGAACCTCGCTGATGTATAACTTCGCCCGTTCGCTGCTATTTCGACTCGACCCTGAAACATCTCATGGGTTGGCGCTGGGTGCGTTAGATACTCTGCATCGGGTTGGCGGTGTGCAGCGGGTATATGGTGAGCCTGTGAGTGACCCTGTTGAGCTAATGGGGCTGCGTTTTAGTAATCGGGTAGGGTTAGCCGCAGGGCTAGATAAAAACGCCGATCATTTGGATGCGTTGGGCGCGTTGGGCTTTGGGTTTGTAGAAGTAGGTACCGTTACCCCCAAAGCGCAGCCAGGAAACCCAAAACCGCGCCTGTTCCGGCTTGCAGGTCACGAGGCGATCATTAACCGCTTTGGGTTCAATAACAAAGGGGTTGAGCACCTTGTCGCCCAGGTGAAAAAGCGCCACTACAAGGGCGTGGTGGGCATTAATATTGGTAAAAACTTAGCCACCTCTGTGGAAAACGCGCTTGATGATTACCTGCTTTGCTTAGATGCGGTGCACGGTGTGGCTGATTATATTGCAGTGAATATTTCCTCGCCTAACACACCAGGGCTGCGAACGTTGCAGTTCGGTGAGCAGCTGGATGCACTGCTAGGTCCTATTCGTTCGCGCAGCCAAGCGCTGGATGATGCGTTAGGCCGCAAGGTGCCGCTACTGGTTAAAATCGCCCCAGATATGAGCGAAGAAGAGGTGGCGTTGGTGGCGGGTAGTATCGCGCGTAACGGGTTGGATGGTGTGATTGCGACCAATACCACGATATCTCGCGAGGCGGTAAAAAGTGATCCGCAGGCAGAAGAGGCAGGTGGATTGTCTGGAAAACCCGTTTTTGAAGCGTCAAATACGGTCATTCGTCTGCTGCGTGCACAGCTGCCAACGTTACCTATTATAGGTGTCGGAGGGATTGATAGTGGTGAGACCGCCGCTGCAAAAATTGCTGCTGGTGCAGATCTGGTGCAGCTCTACTCGGGGTTGATCTACCAAGGGCCTGGGTTAGTAAAAACGTGCGCCTTGGCGCTTAAGCAGCATCGTTAAGGTGATAGGTCAGCCAGTGCTCGCAAGGGGCGCGATGGCAATAAAAAAGCCCGCTTGTCAGCGGGCTCCGTACTCCGAATGTCATGTTTGAAAGGTAAAATAACTAGGTCATTACCAAGGGGTTTTTATGGATACCGGAGACGCCGGTCATCCCATCCCACTGATCACCGCGACCTTCACGCCAACCACTCATCCAATACTCGCGTAAATTAACATCTTGACTGGGGCAGTCATCTCGGGAGCGACCCGTAATGCCCGCTTTATAGCCGTGAACATAAGCCCGTTGGAAGCGATCACGTTTTTGTCGTTTCATTGGCTAACCTCTTTTCACGAAAGCCTTTGATAAGAAAAGCAAACTGGGCAAAAATGTCATCTTTGCATCAGCGCTATTTCGATAGATAACTTCAGCAAGCCGCCACTCAACGCTAGTGCCTAGCACTCACGTGCTGAACGGGCAAAGCGGCAGACTCGACAAGCTAGAGATCTTGAAAGCAAGTTTGCTAATAGACCCCTGACAAACAACGCATGCGTTTTTCAGTAGCTACACTCCTATTGTTAGCTCATTATGGGGTCACTTGTCGACCATCAAATTGTCATAAGACGTAAACTCATTTGCCATATATAGGAATATCGCGCTCTTACGCGCGGCGATAAACATGACCGAGTCGAGCCAAACTGCCCCTTTAAACCTCCTTGCCACCTGTCCTAAAGGCATTGAAAGCCTTTTAGCTGATGAGCTGTCAGCGCTAGGAGCCGAGCCAGGTAAAACGACCGTGGCGGGCGTTTATTTTTCCGCTAATCTAGAAACCGCCTATCGCATATGCCTGTGGTCACGGTTAGCTAACCGCATTATTTTGCTGTTGGCTCGGGAGTCGATGATCGATACTGCCGAGCAGGTACGTGACGTGGTTGCCCGACTGCCCTGGACACAGCATTTAACGCCAGGCAAAACGCTGGCAGTCGATTTCCATGGTCGTAGCGATCACATTCGCCATACCCGCTTTGGTGCCCAAACGGTGAAAGATGGCGTTGTTGATTCGCTACAGTTAGCAGGTCAGGAGCGCCCCAATGTTGATACCAAAACGCCCGATTTGCGCATCTATGCCCACCTACACCGTGCTAATTTAAGCCTGGGAATTGATCTTTCAGGCGAAAGTTTGCACCGTCGTGGCTACCGCCGCGATGTGGGCCATGCGCCGCTGAAAGAGAACTTGGCAGCGGCATTGCTAGTACGTGCTGGCTGGCCTGAGCGCGCAAAAGCCGGTGAGCCGCTGTTAGACCCACTGTGTGGCGCAGGCACACTATTGATTGAAGCGGCGCTAATGGCCGCTGATCAAGCGCCCAATCTCAATCGGGAGCGCTTCGGTTTTCAAGGCTGGGCAGGGCACGAAGAGCCAGTGTGGAAAGAGCTAAAGCGCGAAGCCGAGGCGCGGGCTTCGATAGGCCGTAAACGCTGTAAAACGGCGCTAGTGGGCTTTGATCAGAGCCCGGCGGCACTGACGGCGGCAAAAGCCAACGCCATGCGTGCTGGCATTCCTGCGCTAATTACCTTGCATGGGCAGAGCCTTAGCCAGCTAACTAGGCCAGAGACTATTACTGCTGAACGTGGGTTATTAATTACTAACCCGCCTTATGGCGAGCGCTTAGGCGAATTACCTGAGCTGGTGCGTTTGTATGCCCAGCTGGGTGAAAAGGCAAAAGCACTGTTTCCTGGCTGGACGTTGGCGCTTTTTACCGGCAATCCCGATTTGGGCCATCGCCTGGGGCTACGGGCTCATAAGCAGTATGCGCTGAAAAACGGTGCGCTGGATGCCAAATTGCTACTGATGGAGATTGCCCATCACACAGCAAGCTCGGCCAGCCAGGCAGACAGTGAAAGCGCCTCATCTGCTTCAGACAGCGGTGAAATGGTGTCGGCAGTAACCGCCAGTGCCAAGCCTGCGGTGTCGGAAAATGCCCAGATGTTTGCCAATCGTTTGGCGAAAAATCAAAAACGTCTGAAAAAATGGCTAAAGAAGAGCGGTGAGACCTGCTATCGCGTTTATGATGCCGATATGCCGGAGTATGCGCTGGCCGTCGACCGTTACGGTGACAGAGTGCACGTTCAAGAGTACGCAGCGCCTAGTTCCATTAACCCTGCTCAGGCTCAAAAGCGCCTGTTTGACGCCTTGGAAGTGATGCCTGAGGCCCTCGACGTTGACCCAAGTAAGATTTATATCAAGCGTCGTGAGCGCCAAACTGGCACTGCTCAGTACCAAAAGCGCGATGCCAGCGGCGAACGATTTGAAGTGCGCGAAGGCGATGCGCGGCTATGGGTAAACCTGCGTGATTACTTAGACACCGGTTTGTTTTTGGATCATCGTCCCGTACGTCGCATGCTTAACGAGATGGCTAGCGGTAAGCGCTTCTTGAATCTATTTTGCTATACCGCCACAGCCACTGTGCAGGCAGCCTTAGGGGGGGCAAGCGACAGCGTCAGCGTCGATATGTCCAATACCTACCTTGAGTGGGCGAAAGATAACTTTGCGTTGAATAAACTCGACCCGAGGCTGCATCGCGTGGTGCGGGATGACTGTTTCCGCTGGCTTGAAACTGCGAATGCCGAATTTGACCTGATCTTTATGGACCCGCCGACGTTCTCTAACTCCAAGAAAATGCGCGACACCCTAGACGTGCAGCGTGACCATCCTCGGTTAGTGGAGCTTGCCATGGCGCGCCTAGCGCCGGGCGGTACTTTAGTCTTCTCAAACAACCAACGGCGTTTTAAGCTGGCCGAAGAACTCAGTGAGCGTTACGCAGTGGAGGACATAACGTCGCGCACCTTTGACCCGGATTTTCAGCGTCGAACCAACCTGCACCATGTGTTTGTATTACGGCATAAACAGTAGAGAGAAATAACGCACCGGTTATGATTCAGCTATCGATTTACACAACTTTAGGCTGCCACTTATGCGTCCAGCTAGAATCACTGCTGGTGACGATGGCTAACCAAGAAGTGTCGCTTCATCGCATCGAAATTAGCGACGACGACGCCCTGGTAAAACGTTATGGCGTACGCATTCCGGTCTTGATGGATGGTAACGGAGAAGAGCTGGACAGAGGCTTTGATATCGAACGACTGAGCGCATGGTTACAAGCGCGCGGTTGGCTGGACGAGGCGTCTCTTGCAGCGCTCACCACCCCGCCCGAAAGTGCGCCACCCATTGGGGCGCACCAGCGCAGCGGGCGGCGTTATTTAGGTTAAACGTAATGGCTCAGGCAGGAAGCGTGCATTACAGTGCATCAAGTAGTGACAGCTGCCGCATAGCTTCCTGTCCTTCAGGCGTATGATCGGCTGCTTCTAGCACCTTGCGAAATCCTCGCGAGGTCTGGATAGTGGCCTCATCTTCCATCCACATTTGCGCTTGTTCCAGAGTATCTGCCAACTGGTGCTTTAGTCCGCCAAACTGGGTGCCGATTTGCCCCCAGGCGCGGCTGAAAATCCAGTCGCCAAACATATCCTGGTGAATATGAACCAACACATAGTCATGGTCGGTTTCCCAGCGTACGATCACACCCATCTCCTTAACTGCTTATTGATCACGCCTGCACAGCAAGCCGTTGCGGGCGTATTGTAAAGCCCGGATACGAAAACGCCTATGAAACTTGTTATCGATGCGAATATCCCCGCTGCTGATCAGTGTTTTGAACCGTTTGGCACACTGCAGCGTCTGTCTGGGCGTGAGATTCGTCCTGTCGATGTAGCCGATGCCGACGCGCTGATCGTACGCTCGATTACTCAGGTAAATCAGGCGCTGCTGGCAAAAAGCCCTGTTCGTTTCGTGGGTACCTGCACCATTGGCACTGACCATATCGACCATGCGCTATTAAACGAGCGTGGTATTGGTTTTGCTAGCGCTCCTGGCTGCAATGCCGATGCCGTGGTGGATTATGTGCTTAGCAGCCTGTTGCTGGTGAGTGAACGTGAAGGGTGGTCGTTGCTGACGCGCACGGTGGGGATTGTGGGTGCTGGCAATGTAGGTGGGCGCCTACAGCAGCGCTTACAAGCACTGGGTGTGGCTACTTTAGTGTGTGATCCACCGAAGGAAGAAGCAACAGGTGCGCTGGGCGAGTTTTTCTCACTTGATACTCTAATCGAGCGCTGTGATGTGCTATGTCTGCATACGCCACTAGTAAAAGATGGTCCCCATACTACCTATCAGCTGCTTAACGCCGAGCGCATTAACGACCTAGCCCCAGGGGCTGTGTTGCTGAACGCTGGACGTGGCGACTGTATTGACGGCTTAGCGCTACGTAGTCGTTTGGCGGGTAAAGGTGATATCACGGCTATTCTCGATGTTTGGGAAGATGAGCCGGAGATAGATGCTGGGTTGCGTGATTTAGTCGCGTTGGCGACCCCCCATATTGCAGGGCATAGCCTTGATGGCAAATTGCGCGGAACGTGGATGATTCAACAAGCGTTCGCTGAGCATATAGGTCAGCCCAGTCCGTTACGTTTTAGTGAACTTTGCCCGCTACCAGCGCTTGCTGAGCTAACGTTGCAGCAGGCTTTGCCAGTAGAAGATGCGCTGCGGCTTTGTGTGCGAGCGGTATACGATGTGCGCCGTGACCACGATATGCTGCAGCGGCACGTGTTTCATCAGGGAATCAAAAAGGGCTTTGATGATTGTCGATCAAACTATCCCCTGCGTCGAGAGTTTGCCACGCTGCGCGTGTTGCTAGAAAACGATGCAACGGTGCTGGAAGCGCCATTGCTAGCGGCTGGTTTTCAAGTCCAGTGCGCATAGGTGTGCGGTGGCGGTGGTATTGGTAGTGAGGTGATTTAGAAAGCACAAGGCCCGCATTTGCGGGCCTTGTGGGTTATGCGGCGAATATGTGTTACTGACGGTAAGCCGCTTCTTTTAAAGCACGAATGCGATCATCTAGCGGCGGGTGGCTGGCAAATAGCTGCTCTAACAGAGAGCGCGTCTGGCCTTTGGTAATAGCCATTGCGCGCAGCGTGTCAGGCATTTGGTCAGGCATTTCAGTTTCCGCTTTCAGGCGTGCCAGCGCATTCACCATTGCACCGGTGCCTGCCAAGCGTGCACCTGCTTCATCGGCACGGTATTCGCGATAGCGCGAGAACCAAGCAACGATTGCAGAAGCGACAATACCAAAGACAATTTCTGCCACGATCACTACGGCAAAGTAACCGATAAAACCAAGGCCACCTTCGCCGTCGCTGCGGCTTTTTAAGAAGTTGTCAACTAACTGTGCCACCACACGGGCAAAGAACATCACAAAGGTGTTCACAACGCCTTGAATCAGCGCCAGTGTCACCATGTCGCCGTTGGCTACGTGGCCAATTTCGTGGGCCAGCACCGCGCGCACTTCTTCAGGACGCATACGGTTTAGTAGTCCAGCAGATACAGCGACTAGTGCATCGTTTTTATTCCAGCCGGTGGCAAATGCATTGGACTGCTGAGCCGGAAAAATACCCACTTCTGGCGTTTTAATACCCGCTTCGCGGGAAAGTTCGGCCACCGTATCCAACAGCCACTGCTCAGTTGAATTGGACGGTGTTTCAATAATTACGGTGCCAGTTGAACGCTTTGCCATCCACTTGGAAATAAACAGCGATATCAGCGAGCCGACCATGCCGAAGATAAAGCAGAAAATCAGCAGGCTAGTAAAGTTGATGCCCTGACTGCTTAGGTAACTTTCCACCCCAAACAGGCGCAGCGTTAAGCTGGCAACCAGCAACACCGCTAAGTTAGTGGCTAAAAACAGCACAATTCGCATCATGGTGCAGGTTCTCCCTCAAAGGTCATTAAAAAAGCGTTAGTGGAATGACAGTTTAGATACGTGCTGTTAACGTCAGTTTCAAGACGCCGTTTTTATTGGCGGCTGTTTTTATCGACGGCTGTTTTATTGACGATAACGGGACAAGAAATTGGCAAAACGGTCAAGTGCATCACCAAGCTGATCTGCCCACGGTAAGGTGACGATGCGCACGTGATCCGGTTCTGGCCAGTTAAACGCGGTGCCCTGCACCAGCAGTATTTTCTCCTGGAGCAGTAAGTCCAGCACTAGCTGTTGGTCATCTTTTATATTGAACACTTTCGGGTCCAGGCGGGGAAAGGCATAAAGCGCGCCTTTAGGTGTCACGCAGGAAACCCCGGGTATGGCGTTGAGCTTTTCTACCGTGATATCCCGCTGAGCCAGTAGCCGCCCGCCTGGAAGAATTAAGTCGTTAATTGACTGGTAGCCACCCAGCGCGGTTTGGATAGCATGTTGGGCGGGCACGTTGGCACACAGGCGCATCGAAGCCAGCATGGTTAGCCCTTGAATGTAATCGTGCGCGCGCTGCTTTGCTAACGTGCCGGAAATGGTCATCCAGCCAGAGCGGAAGCCTGCACAGCGGTAGCTTTTCGATAGGCCATTCATAGTGATGACTAACTGGTCATCATCCGCTAATGCGCCAGTGGCGGTGTGCTCTACGCCGTCATAAAGAATCTTGTCGTAGATTTCATCGGAGAACACCACCAGGTTATGCTCTTTGGCAATCTCCAGCACTTCCCGTACTACCTCTGGCGGGTAAACCGCGCCAGTGGGATTATTAGGATTAATAATCACAATGGCTCGGGTGCGGCTGGTAACTTTTGCGCGAATATCTGCCATGTCTGGCGCCCAGTCAGCTTGTTCATCGCACAGATAGTGAACGCCGTGACCACCAGATAAATGCGCTGCAGCGGTCCACAACGGATAATCGGGCGCAGGGATAAGCACCTCATCGCCATCGTTGAGCAGCGCCTGCATAGCCATCACAATTAACTCAGAGACACCATTGCCGATATAGATATCTTCGATGCCGACGTTGGGTATCTGTTTACGCTGGCACTCTTGCATGATCGCCTTTCGCGCAGAGTACAAGCCTTTAGAATCACAGTAGCCCTGGGCAGTGGGCAGGTTGCGCATCACGTCTTGCAGGATTTCTTCCGGCGCTTCAAAGCCAAACGGTGCAGGGTTGCCAATATTCAGCTTTAAAATCCGTTGGCCTTCTTCTTCCAGGCGCTTGGCATGGTCGAGTACTGGGCCACGAATGTCATAGCAGACGTTATGCAGTTTGTGTGATTTTTTAAGTGTGTGCGATTCTTTAGGCTGCGGGGTGTCCATGGGGTTTATTATCCAAAATTTCCTGTGGCCGTTAGTGTTACCAATAATTTGCCCATTATGCGTCGGATGGTAGGTGGCTGTCTTCGTCGATTTGTATCGGCGGCGGTGGAATATCGTCTGGGGTTTCTAGGGTAAGCCGACCGAGCTTTCCATCGCGTAGTTCATGAAGCAAAACCTCGGCACCGCGGTGTATGTCAACCTCGCCGCCAGGGCGTAAGCCGCCGCGTTTGCCAGCAATTTCTTTCAAAATGGCGTGGCCGTCAAAACCGGCAATGGCTAAGAAATCCGGTTTTTGTGGGCCATCAGCATCTATCTCTTGGGTGATGGGGGCTTCGTAGCTGGGCAACGCTTTCAGTTTATAGCGAGCGGTTAGCTCTGCTGGATAGCGCTTGGCAAGCTCGGCACTGGTAACGATGGCCACATCGGTATACTCAATTGCGGTATCACGAATGGCACCACTGGCAGCTAGACGGTAGGCGCTGGCCTGGTCTTCGATTTTTGGCCACAGCACTCCTGGGGTATCGATCAGCGCGACGCGACCATCAATGCGCACCTTTTGCTGGCGCTTAGTGACGGCGGGTTCATTTCCCGTCTTGGCAATTTTGCGGCCTGCCAGTCCGTTAATCAGTGTTGATTTCCCGACGTTGGGAATACCCATAACCATCACGCGTACATCCCTGTCAGCACGCACTGCACCTGCCAGCTCGTGGCACAGTTTAGGAATTTTCTTTAGTTCGCGGACATTAGTAGTAGTGATTGCCAGTGCGCGAGTATCCTCTTGAGCATCAAAAAACGCTACCCACTCTGCGGTACGTTCAGGGTCGGCAAGATCTGCCCGCGACAAAATCTTCAAGACGGGCTTATGACGCGTTAGCTCGGCCAGCATCGGATTGGCGCTGGAGTAGGGCAGACGCGCGTCAAGGACCTCGATGACGACATCAATTTCGGGCAGCGCGTCCTTAATCTGGCGGCGGGCCTTGTTCATATGTCCGGGGAACCAGCCGAGCATGAGTCTCTCCTAATGAGCGCAAAACAAATACAAGCAAAATTGGGCATAAAAAAAGCGGGCTGCCATTCTAGCAGATGGCGCCCGCCTTGCTGGGGTTGATCGAGGATTTAGTGATAATTACTCGTCAGGATGAAATTCCAGCGACACTGAATTAATGCAGTAACGCAACCCGGTGGTATCTGGTGGGCCATCAGGAAATACGTGGCCTAGATGGGCATCGCAGTGCGAGCACACTACTTCAGTGCGCCGCATACCGTGAGAGGTGTCGCTGTGCTCCTCAACACAACGTGTTCCCAGTGGGCGGTCAAAGCTTGGCCAGCCGCAGCCCGCATCGAATTTATGCTCGTTTTCAAATAGCGGGGCATGGCAGCACACACAGTGGTAGATACCTTGGGAGTCGCTGACTTGATAATCACCGGTAAAGGGGCGTTCGGTGCCTTTTTCACGCGCTACACGGTACTGTTCTGGAGTGAGTTGCTTGCGCCATTCGTCGGGGGATTTTTCTATTTTCGCCATGGGGGTCTCCTCTCCCTCTGGTTACCGTTAAACAGAGGCTTACTAAGCAGGCTAGCGTATCACTAGGTAGAGTGACAATAACGTAACGAATCGATAGCCTGCCTAGATTCAGCATGTGTGAACAGTAAGAAAACCGCCAGTTGGTTGTTTACACGCTAGCCGCGCCGCCGTTGCTGCGAGGATCGTGGGCGCTTTCAATTAAGCCGTCTGGGTGCCGAACAATGCCTCCTGCATGGCCCATGGTGTCGCTAAATGAGTCAGGTAATACTTCGACATCGTGCCCAGCCGTCGCAAGTGCAGCGACTAAACGGTCATCAAAGCGGTCTTCAAGTTTAAGGTTGGTGCTAGAGTCTCCCCAGGTACGGCCCAGTAGCCAGCGCGGAGCAGTTACCGCTTGCTGTAGCGGCATGCCATGCAGGGCATAGCGAGAGAAAACCGCCGCCTGGGTTTGTGGCTGTCCTTCGCCGCCCATGGTGCCATAAACCATGGTGCGGCCATCATTAAAGGTGGCAAGTGCCGGGTTAAGGGTATGGAAGGGCTTGCGGCCTGGGGCAAGGCCACGTAAATCATCTTGGTTAAGTGAAAAGCTAATCCCGCGGTTTTGCCACAATACGCCGCTTTCTGGTAGCACCACGCCGCTGCCAAACTCCCAATAGATGCTTTGGATAAAACTGACCGAGCGACCTTCGCTATCGACGGTGCCCATCCAAATAGTATCGCCAGGTGCGGGTTCATGGGGCCAGGGTAGCGCCTGTTCGGCACTGATTTCAGCGGCCTCTGCGCTAATGCGCTCCTCACTCAACAACTGTTGCAAGGGAACCGGCACACGACGAGGGTCGGTTACGTAGCGGTCACGCAACATAAAGGCACGCTTGGTAGCTTCAATAAGGCCATGCAGGTGGTCAAAGCCGTTTGGCTCAGCCGCTTTAATACGTTCGTAAATACCTAAAATCATCAGCGACGCCATACCCTGGGTAGGGGCGGGCAGGTTATACAGCGTAGCGTCTTGCAGGCGTACGTGAAGAGGTGTGACTTGCTGAGCATGGTAGGCGTGGAAATCGTCTAAGCGCAGTGGACTGCCAAGTGTTTCTAAATCCCGTGCCATGCTGGTGGCCAGCTCACCGCGGTAGAAATCATCCAGCCCCGCGCTTGCCAACCGTTTTAGCGTGGCGGCAAGACGTGGCTGTCGAAGACGCTGGCCTTCACGGGGGACCTGGCCGTCAATCAACAGAGCATCGCTAAAGCCAGGGCTTTGGCTTAGGCGCTCCAGGTGCTTGGCAGTCAGTGTTTCCTGGCTCTGGGTGACGGCCACACCCTCATCTGCATGACGAATGGCATCGCCGAGCAGCGTGGAAAGGGGGAGCGACTCTCCCCAACTAGCCGCTACTTTTAGCGCCTCTTGCCATCCACTAATAGTACCCGCCATGGTTAGCGCGGCCTTTGGGCCACGTTCAGGAATACTTGCTTCGCCAGCATAAAAATCGCTATTAGCAAGCCCCGCAGCGGGGCCGCAGGCATCAATAGCGATAGGGGCTTTACCGGGTTCGTGAATCAGCCAGAAACCATCACCCCCTAGCGCATTCATATGCGGGTACACCACGGCAATCGCAGCCGCTGCGGCGACCATCGCCTCTACTGCGTTGCCGCCTTGTTTCAACACATCACGCCCTGCGCTTGCAGCAAGATGGTGGGGGGCAACACAGCTGCCGCCATAACTACGTTGAGTGTGGAGCATCGTCCTTCCTTTGTTATTGATTAGGATTACCAGCCAATGGCGTCAGGTAGCCAAGTGGCAATGCTTGGAAATAGAAATACCAGTGCAACGGCTAAAAACTGCAGAGCTATAAAGGGGAGTGCGCCCTTATAAATATCCAGCGTAGAGACTTCTTTGGGTGCGACGCCCTTCAAAAAGAAGAGTGACCAGCCAAACGGCGGGGTAAGAAACGACGTTTGCAGTACCAAGCCCACCAATATGCCCAGCCACACCATATCGACTCCCATTTGTACAAAAAAGGGAAGAAAAAGAGGTAGGGCAATATAGCTAATTTCGATCCATTCCAGGAAAAAACCAAGCACGAACATCAATAGCAGCATAAACAGTAGTGCGCCTAGCTCGCCGCCGGGTACCCAATCAAACATACGCGCAACTAAGTGCTCTCCGCCCAAGCCGCGAAAGGCGAGACCAAACACTTGTGCGCTGATCAAAATAAAGAACACCATGGCAGAGATAACCAGGGTTGCCTTAGCGACATCGGTAAGCAATGTTAACGTCAAGCGGCCTGAACAGGCCACGAACAGTAAAGCACCAAGTGCACCCATGGCGGCGGCTTCGGTCGGTGCTGCAATACCACCAATAATCGAACCAAGCACGGCAAATACCAGACCAACCGGCGGACCCACAACGGTGACTACTTTAATGAGCAGCTGTTTTTTACTCAGTTGGGCGCGCTCTTCCGCAGGAATCGGAGGCATCATGCCAGGGTACAGCTGAGCAACCACTAAAATAGCAATAATATAAATACCTGCCAGTGCTAACCCCGGCACCATGGCGGCAGCAAACATAGTACCCACTGACTCACCTAAAATTTCCGCTAACAAAATCAGCACTAGGCTGGGCGGAATAATTTGCCCCAACGTCCCTGAAGCACAGATCATGCCGGTGGCCAACGTCTTAGGGTACCCGCGTCGCAGTAGGGTGGGCAGCGTGAGCAGGCCAAGCGTCACAATGGTTGCTCCAACAATGCCGGTTGCGGCTCCCAGTAGTACGCCGACAAAAATAATCGCCACACCCATGCCGCCAGAAAGTCCTCCAAACAGATGGCCGATCACATCAATCAACTCTTCAGCAAGCTTCGACTTTTCAAGCATCACTCCCATAAACACAAACAGCGGTATCGCCATAAAGGTGTAGTTGGTTACCACGCCGTAGATTCGTGAAGGCAGTAGGTTAAACAGCATCGGGCCAAAGCCTATATAGCCAAATATAAAGGCGGTGACGGCAATGCTGATAGCGACGGGAATACCGATTAAGAGCAGTACAAAAAAGGCAGCGATCATGCCGATCGCAAGCCATTCGTTAGGAGACATGTATTATTCACCTCGGCTAGGAAGGGCAAACCCTTGTCGTAGCGCATGGGCTAGGCCTTGTAGCGCAAGCAAAAGAAAACCAAACGGGATAAGGGCTTTAAGCAGCCAGCGTAGTGGCAGGCCGCCAGGGTTGGGCGAGGCTTCGCCGCGTAAGAAAGATTGCTCTACCCAGGGCAGTGTTAACCAAGCAATATAAAGCCCCATCATGAGCAGCAACAGGCCGCCAATCACTTCAATGACTCGCTGCAAAATGATAGGGAAGCGCTCGTAAAAGACATCCACACGTACTTGTTCACCAACAAACAGCAGATATGACATACCAAACAGCGCAATGGGCGAAATTAAATGCCACTGAAGTTCTTGCAGCCATACTGCGCCAACGCTGAACAAATAGCGCATCACCACATCGCCAGCCACTAACGCAACCAGCACCACGCAGAGCCAGGCAGCGATCCCGCCAAATAGCCGGACCACCGCCTCGATCCCGTGGACAATACGTTCCACGGTTTGCATATCAGACTCCAATGATGTCGTTTAACCAAGCGCGCTCACTAGCACCTGCCCAGCGATCATGGTTCGCTTTGAATGCCATGTAGCTATCGTGCACTTTGCGCACCATTGGGTCGGCATTAGCCTCGCTAGCTAACGTATCCATGGTGGCTTCCCGCAGCGCGTTGACGACTGGCTCAGGCAGCATGCTGGCCGTTACCCCATGGTTATCAACCAAGTCGGTCATGGCTTCGCCGTTAACGGCTTCTGACCACGTCACGCTCTC
Organism: Halomonas qaidamensis; assembly: GCF_025917315.1. NCBI lineage: Bacteria > Pseudomonadati > Pseudomonadota > Gammaproteobacteria > Oceanospirillales > Halomonadaceae > Halomonas > Halomonas qaidamensis. The sequence continues at coordinate 1,112,865 of NZ_CP080627.1, forward strand.
TAAACACGCAGCCATGCAGGCGCTTTTTACAATCATCTTCAGGTCGTCTGGCAGGGTGTCCCAGTGCTGTTTGGAAATTAGCAACTCACCGGTAGTGGAAGGTTCGTGCCAGCCAGTGGTGTGGTAGAACTTGGCCGCATTTTGTAACCCCATGCGTCGGTCTTGGTAAGGGCCAACAAATTCAGCGGCATCGATAACTCCACGCTCTAACGCAGGGAAAATCTCGCCACCGGGTAGTACTCGTGCATCCACGCCAAGAGCCGAGTACACCTTGCCAGCTAGCCCCGGCACGCGCATGCGAAGACCGTTTAGCTGGCCAATATCTTCAATAGGTTCTCTAAACCAGCCGGTCATTTGCACACCGGTATTGTTTAGGGGAAGGGCGATCATGCCGTAAGGCTCGTAGACTTCTTCCCATAGCTCTAAGCCACCGCCGTGGTAAAGCCATGCCATATGGCCCATAAAGCTCATGCCAAATGGCACTGTAGTGAAGTATTGCGCAGCAAAGGTGGTGCCAGACCAGAAATAGCTGTTGGCAGCGTTCATCTGAATAGTGCCGCTCTGTACGGCTTCAAAGCCTTCCAGTGCGGGAATCAGCTCGCCCGCAGAGAAGTGCTGAATCGTTAAGCGTCCGCCGGACATGGCATTAATTTTGGCGATGACATCGGTGGGGCTGCCAGGGCCTTCCACATAAAACGGCGAGCCTGGGCTGTAAGCATTCGTCATACGCCAGTTAAAACGCTCTGCGGGCTGTGCCTTAGCGATAGCAGGCGCACCCAGCACCAAGCCAGCAGTGGAAGAGAGGGCGGCGGTGGTAAGAAACTTTCGACGGGTAAAGGACATATAACACCTCATAGCTAGGGGAAGAGACTAGGAGAAAGAAACCGTGAGATCAGTTATGAGGTAGCAAAGGGTATGCCATAAAATCGATTTTATAGTAAATAAAAGATTTTTAGACGGTTTGTCGGCCTCCGTAATGGCAGAACAACTACTCACACCGCATTAGTAAGCCGTGAAGTATGTATTTATATGCACCTAAAAGAGGCGTATTGCACAAACGAAGCACTCTCTTTGAGCGTTTTTTGAGCGTGCAAAGGGTGTTAAGAAAGTGCTGTTGATGGCAGGTAAAAACGTTTCGATTTCAGAGTGCTTGACAGCACATTAAGGGCTGAGTAATATACGCGCCACCTCGACGAGGCAATGAAACGTCCCATTCGTCTAGTGGTCTAGGACACCGCCCTTTCACGGCGGTAACAGGGGTTCGAACCCCCTATGGGACGCCACTTGTTTTTTTAGATAGAAAGTCGTTAAGGTATCGGAATTGCGGGAATAGCTCAGTGGTAGAGCATCGCCTTGCCAAGGCGAGGGTCGAGAGTTCGAATCTCTTTTCCCGCTCCAAGCATTCAATATGCTTACAGCGTCCCATTCGTCTAGTGGTCTAGGACACCGCCCTTTCACGGCGGTAACAGGGGTTCGAACCCCCTATGGGACGCCAATCCGATTTGCGAGTAACACAGGTTAAGCGGGAATAGCTCAGTGGTAGAGCATCGCCTTGCCAAGGCGAGGGTCGAGAGTTCGAATCTCTTTTCCCGCTCCAGCTTGTGAAGCGTGGCAAAGTAGTCAAGGGTCGAGAGCTGGAGCGCCAGCCCGGTCAAATCTCTTTTCCCGCTCCAAGCATTCAATATGCTTACAGCGTCCCATTCGTCTAGTGGTCTAGGACACCGCCCTTTCACGGCGGTAACAGGGGTTCGAACCCCCTATGGGACGCCATCTCGCATTTTTGTAGTATGGTTCGTTAATAGTACTGTTTGTTATAAGCGGGAATAGCTCAGTGGTAGAGCATCGCCTTGCCAAGGCGAGGGTCGAGAGTTCGAATCTCTTTTCCCGCTCCAAACAAACGTCTTGCTCATCCCTCCCTTACTGTTTAAACACCGCATCGCACCTTAAGTGGCGGTATTTCTGCGTGTCTGTCGTTCAAGCGGCTTGAAAAAATACACGATTGCCCCGATATCTTCCTATCTAGCTCGTTTCTCATGCTTCCCATTTGCTGACAGGACATATTCATGGCCGAACCGGCACTGTCTATCCGTGGCCTTACAAAAGTGTATGGCAACGGCTTTCAAGCGTTAAAAGGTATTGATTTAGACGTCCAGCAGGGCGATTTTTTTGCCTTGTTAGGACCCAACGGTGCGGGTAAGTCGACCACCCTGGGGGTGGTCTGCTCGCTAGTGCAGAAGTCGGCGGGTAAGGTGTCGATTTTTGGCATCGATATTGATAAAGACTTCGCCAAAGCCAAGTACCAGCTTGGCGTGGTGCCCCAGGAATTCAATTTCAATCAGTTTGAAAAGGTCATTGATATCATTCTGGCCCAGGCGGGCTACTACGGAATGACCCGCAAAGAAGCCTTGCCCCGTGCTAAACAACTGCTCACTGACCTTGGGTTATGGGACAAGCGCAACGGCAGTGCGCGTATGCTTTCTGGCGGTATGAAGCGTCGTTTGATGATCGCCCGTGCGCTAATGCACCGCCCAAAACTGCTGATTCTTGATGAGCCCACTGCAGGCGTGGATATCGAACTGCGCCGCAGTATGTGGGAATACATGCGGCGTATTAATCGCGATGAAGGCACCACCATTATTCTCACGACGCACTACCTCGAAGAAGCTGAGAGCCTGTGCCGCAATATTGCCATCATTAATCACGGCGAAATTGTGCGCAACACCAGCGTGCGCAAGCTGCTGGCAGAGCTAAATACTGAAACCTTCTTGCTCGACCTTGCCGCGCCGGTTGCGCAAGCTCCCGTTATTGAAGGGTTTGAAATTCAGCAGATCGAGCCTTCCCAGCTGGCGTTAGTGATTCATCGTGGTCAGCAGCTTAATGATGTGTTCAGTGCCTTAAGTGAGCAGGGACTAACCGTGGTTTCCATGCGCAACCGCGCCAACCGCTTAGAGGAGATGTTTGTTTCCATGGTGGAAAGCAGTCAGCAAGCCATTGACCAGCGCGAGCGGCAGGAGGCGCGGGCATGAATGCAACGCAAACCCTCATCGCGCTGTGGACCCTAGTACTTAAAGAGATTAAGCGCTTTACGCGGATTTGGCCGCAAACCTTGCTACCGCCGTCAATCACCATGGCGATGTATTTCATCATCTTCGGTAACTTAATTGGTTCGCGCATTGGCGATATGGACGGCTTCAGCTACATGGACTTCATCGTGCCAGGGCTGATTATGATGTCGGTGATCACCAACAGCTACTCCAACGTGGCGTCGAGCTTCTTTTCGAACAAGTTTCAGCGCTCTATTGAAGAGATGATGGTCTCACCCATGCCCAACTGGGTAATCTTATCGGGCTTTATTTTGGGTGGTATGGCCCGAGGCTTGGGCGTGGGGTTAATTGTCACGCTGGTATCGCTGTTCTTTACCCGTTTAACAGTTGAACATCCGCTACTCACGGTGTTGGTGGTAGTGCTTACTTCGGCGCTGTTTTCCATTGGCGGTTTTATTAATGCGTTATTTGCTAATAAATTCGATGATATTTCCATTGTGCCAACGTTTATTCTGACGCCACTAACGTATTTAGGCGGGGTGTTTTACTCGATTTCAATGCTGCCCGATTTCTGGCAGGGCGTCTCTATGCTTAACCCGATACTGTATATGGTGAACGTTTTCCGCTATGGCTTTTTGGGCGTTTCCGATATTCCAGTAGGCTGGGCACTGGCCGCCATTGTTGCCTTTATTACTGCTTTGTTTATGGTGGCGCTCGCTATGCTAGAGCGCGGCAAAGGCATACGCAGCTAATGATATAACGGCGCCTATTAAAAGGGCGCTGAGTAGACGCTATTAATCAAGAGAGCAACACGTCATGGCAAATCGCCCCGATACCTTAGAACACGCGCCCCTGGGGCGCGATTCCGCTTACCCAGAGCAGTATGACGCTGGGCTGTTGTATTCTATTCCCCGTGCGGCGAACCGTGCACCATTGGGCATTGAGGACAATAATCTGCCGTTTGTAGGGGAAGATGAGTGGCACGCGTTTGAGGTTTCTTGGCTGAACAGCCGTGGTAAACCCATTGTGGCGGTTGCCCGCTTTCGCCTGCCTGCTGATTCACCCAATCTGATTGAGTCCAAATCCTGGAAGCTCTATCTCAATAGCCTTAACCAAACGCGCTTTGAAAGCCAAGAAGCGGTGCAACGTGTGCTTGTTCGCGACTTAGCTGCCGCGGCGGGTGCTGCCGTGAGCGTAGCGCTATTGGGTGTAGACGACAGCGAGCTTAACCCGCAGCGTTTACCGGGCGAATGCCTGGATGACCTGGATATCGACATCAGCGACTACACCCCCAGCGCCGCGCATTTGGTGGTAGGCGAAGAGATCGTCGAAGAGACGCTGTACTCCCATCTGCTTAAATCTAACTGCCCGGTGACCGGTCAGCCCGACTGGGGCAGCGTATTAATTCGCTACAAAGGCCCTAAAATTGACCGGGAAGGGCTGCTGCGCTATCTCATCGGTTATCGACAGCACCAAGACTTTCACGAGCACTGTGTCGAGCATATTTTTACCGACCTGATGCAGCTCAAGCCTGAAAAGCTGCTGGTTTTGGCCCGCTATGTACGCCGTGGTGGGCTTGATATCAGCCCATGGCGTGCAACGCCTGGGCTAACGCCGCCCAGCCCTTTACGCCTAGCAAGGCAGTAACCCATTGCGCTAAAGTAACGCCCAACCATCAACACCAGGGGAGTCTAATGGACGCACTCACGCTGCTTCACGAACGTAGCTCTATGGGGAAACTCACCGAGCCTGCGCCCACTGCTGACCAGCTCAGCGCCCTCTACCAAGCTGCGCTGCGCGCCCCAGACCATAAAGAGCTGCGCCCCTGGCGGTTTATTGAATTTAGCGGCGAAGGGCGCGAACGCTTGGGCGAGCTGTTCGCGGAAGCGGAGTTTCAAGAAGACCCCAGTGCTAGCGACGACACGCTCAATTCCGCGCGTAAAAAGCCGCTGCGTGCGCCGATGATTATTGCCGTGATTGCCAAGGTCACCCCAGATATTCCGAAAGTGCCGAAAATCGAGCAGGTGATTTCTGCCGGATGCGCCGCCCACGGCATTCTGCTGGCCGCCCACGCCTTAGGGTTGGGTGCCATGTGGCGCAGCGGCAAGTACGCCTTTGATCCTGTGGTGCGAAAAGGCCTATCGCTAGATGAAGATGACGAGGTAGTTGCTTTTATCTATCTGGGCAGCCTGGCAGGTCGCCATAAGCCGCTACCTCAGCACAAGGTGGACGACTTTGTAGAGCGTTGGGATTAATAAGGAGCGCGTGATGGCCCAGCCACGTCAGCCGGGAGTGCCTTACCCCCGTTTGCCACTCCCTGAGACCCAGGAAGACCTTGTCGCTTTTCAGCAGTGGCTAGGGGAAGCGATTCCCATGGTGGGCGCGCTGGGGATTCAAAGCGTGACCCAAAGCGCCGCCCAAGAGGGTGTCGCATTGACGTGGCAGCTGGCGCTTAGCCCGAACCTAAACGACAAAGGCACAGGCTTTGGCGGTGCGCTAACGGCACAAACCACGCTGCAGGGCTGGTGCTGGGTAACGCTATGGTTGCGTGCCCAGGGGCGGGCGCAAGATGTGGTGGTAGCCGAAGCCAGCCAGCGCTTTATTGCGCCAGTCACTAGCGACTACCGCATTATTTGCACCCCCAGCGAACCCCAAGGCCCAGAACAGCTAGCAGAAAAGTTGCACACGCGGGGGAAGGGCAGCATTGCACTCACTCAGCAGCTCTACTGTGGCGACACGCTCTGCTTGGAAGCGAGTGGGCGCTACGCCGTGTTAGCTGGTGCTTAAATCTTTAAAAGGCTTGCTATTTTAGGCCTTAGACCATAGAATATGCGCCGTTCTGTTGGGAAAGGCAACGCCTTCACAACCGAGCAAAAAAGTGGAGAGGTGTCCGAGTGGTCGAAGGAGCACGCCTGGAAAGTGTGTAAGTCGAAAGGCTTCGAGGGTTCGAATCCCTCCCTCTCCGCCACAGAATATAGAAAAAGCCCGCTGAGCAATCAGCGGGCTTTTTTGTGTCTGCATGTTTCTGCCCCACATTCTAACCCGCACTTGTGTTTTGGCGCTCACTGAGCGTGATTAAACCTTTCTGGACGCTGAGTCTCTTCCCTGTCTTCTGAGCACATTTCATTAAAAGATTTAAGTGTGCACGCCCGTGAGAAGTGACAGCCACTCTTCATTCAGATACTGTAATCTTAAGAATTATGAGTACTAGCTATTGACTGGTAGCTACCCTGAGCGGACATTCCGGCAGAAGCGGCATGCTGGTTCAGCAGTGTTCTGCAGCCGGCACGATAATCTATGTTATGATGCCTATTTATATTTAGCTTATTTTGATTTCATTGGGATAGGGCGTAAATGCAAGGCGGTATAACCTGAATGCACCGTCGGTTTCATTCAGGTTATGTGGCGAGTTTTAAGCTGCATAAGGAACATATGAGCACATTTCTCCTTACATGGAAGCCAGATGAATGGGGCTATGAGAAGCTCCAAGAGCGTTTGGAAGAATATGCGTCTGGCGAAGTCGAGCAACGTTGGAGTTGCGGTAGCACAAAGAATATTCCGGTGGGTTCGAGAGTATTTCTTGCCAAGCAAGGTAAAGGTTACAAAGGTATCTTTGGTTCAGGCCACGTAACGAAAGAACCGTTTGAAGAACCACACTTCAACGAAGAAAAGGAAAAAGCGGGTAAAACGTCGCTCTATGTAATGGTGGATTTCGATCTGCTATATGATCCGCAATCAGAAATAAAAATTGATCGTTCGGAACTGGAAGCTTTCCATCCGAAGGTTTGGGATTCTCAAGGCTCTGGAAAAATAATACCAGAAGAAGCAGCTTCAAAACTTGAAGAACTGTGGCTGGAAAGAACGGGGGGCGTGGAAATTCCTTATGCTGATGAATTTCCAGAAGATAGTTCAGTTAAAGAGGGTGCCACCAAGAGAGTGCTAGTTAACGCTTACGAGCGCAACCCCGAGGCCAGAGAGCGCTGCATCAGGAAATGGGGGCTAAGTTGTGCCGTGTGCAATTTCCATTTCGAGTTATTTTATGGGCAACTCGGCAAGGGTTATGTACACGTTCATCATCTGAAGCCTTTATCCGAAATAAAGGAAGAATACGAAATCAGCCCTGAGGAAGACCTGCGCCCGGTTTGTCCCAACTGTCATTCGATGCTTCATCGGAATAAGCAGGTTCTTTCCATTGAAGAGCTTCGAATGCTAGTGCGTTCCTATGGCGGTCGAGTAAGCAGGTAACAAGGCCGTCAACTTGGAGGTATTTTTCGTTCGAGCCGCCCGCTCACTACAAATGCGCCGATTAAGGCAAGCGCTATGGAGTCTTGATGAACCGATTTATGTCATTAACCATTAAAATATTAGAAATGTTAAGGCCTAAGTTTTATAACAGGCTTACCTGGGTTATCGTCATAGCAGGATTGTCTTTAATGACGACGCCAGTATGGACTTTGCTTCTGAGTGAGTTTATTGAAAAGAGTTTTGAATTTTCCATAACAGGTGAATCCGATCTGGCTTGGGGCTTCTTACTTTGTGTGACCGGTCTTATATATCATTTAGCCATAACAGGAATGCACGAATTTTTGATTGCGCAAAATACCAAAGAAAAAAATCAGAAAATTCAAGAGCATGATGGCGCACTATTCATGAAACTAACTAATTTATTGCCGGAAGAATACCTGAATAGCTTAATTGACTACATCGAAACTGAGGATGCCCTCAGATGGGATGATCATCGAAAAATTGAGTCTTTTATACTGCTTGCGAACGAAGCTGGGCATTCTTTTATAACGCTAAAATTAAAAATTAGCACTGAAAAACTCACATCCGCACTTAGTGAATTTATTATATTTACTAGCAGGAACTTTGACGAGTACCCTTATGGACAGGGAGTGATAAATTTCAAGATGTGCTTGGCTCCACAATTAAACTGTGACCGCGCAGGAAATTGGGAAGATGGGCCGAAATATAATTCATTGGTTCAAGAGATGATGTCTTTCACTCAAGATATCAGAACTTCTTATAAAGAGTGGCGAACCACAGTCAAAGATACTTTGTATATTTAATGGAGAGCCTAGCAAGTGTAGTGGTTAAGTAACACTGGACACCGCTTTATAGTTAGCCCAGTACTTTTCCTCTGCCTGTTTCGGACTCATGCCCCTGTTATGCTGGTAAGGCCTAACCTGGCTGTAATACCTGATTAAATAGTTCACGATATGGCCCCTGCAGGAATGAGCGATAGCCATACGTTGGCGACGCTTAACTGCTACAAATAGCTTCACACACCCACCGCAGCCCTCGATCACCCCGCAATCGGCGATGAGGTGGCCGCGGTGGGCTGGTGTCAGTTCCCGTTAAAAGGGAAATACGCCGCTGAAACCTATCCCAGCGACGGCGACGATCACAACAATGATAACGAAAATGGTAGTAGTCGATGGCATTGTTCTCTTCCTTTGAGAAATGAGTGTTATTGAAGCGTGGCTGTCATTGGCGTGTTTCGCACATCGGGCATTTTACGAACGGGCTTTTGCCGAATGGTAGGCTCATCACTACCGTTACTGCGGGCAGGAGGGGGCTTCGTTAGTGCTTGAGAAGCCTAAATGGGTAAACCAGGCGGTTGCATTCACACCTGCATTATCGCCATCGCTCATTAACGCAAGGCCATCAATATGGCGCGGGGCGCTGCCGAACAGGGCAGTGAAGTCCGCGCGTACATCGCGCACCTCTGCGACCCAGTCACCTACACGCTCTTCACCACTCTGTAGCGCCATCAGCTGTGCCCGCTGTGTAAAGGCATTTGGCCATGTGGCACCTTTGGGTTGAGCAGAGGCCCATACATAGTTCACAGACTCTACTTGCCAAGGCAGCAGCCCGGTTTTATGGGCGACATACACGCGCGCGGGGTAGTCATCGCCTGACTTGGTGGTTTCGTTAAGACCAGGGTAGGTGTTGCTCACTTGCCAGCACCAGTGCAGGTAGGGGGTTTTAGTCAGGTCAATTTCACGTTCAAGGTAGCGCGCTGATGCTTGTCCTTGAGACTCCGCTTCTAGCACCCGACGCCCGGATTTTTCAACAACCGCATAGCGGGTGTCGCCTTCAAAGCTGCGAGTCGCCCAGGTCATGATTTGATCGGGGGTGAAATGTATTTCCTGACCTAGTGCCGTGCCCGCTAATAGTGGCGTGCTGCATAGACTAATGACAATCGCTGATACCACTTTGAAACGGTTAATGCGAGCCATGATGGTCACCCCTTTCAGTCGCGTCGTTTGGTAAAGAGGGGTGGTGACTAGCAATTTTGTGTAAAAGGTCGAATTGGCGCATGCAGGCGCGGCAGGCACCGCACATTGAAAGATGAAACCGTAGGGCGGTGTTTTCACGAAAGGTGAGCGTTCTATCTTGCTTGAGTGACATTAAGCGTGTTGCTTCGCGGCACATAATCATAGGGTGGCCCTTTCACAGCGATGGGTAGGCGTTCAGTCTATTGATGGGTGAAATATCCATAAATGCTATATCGCCTTAATCATTGGTGCTGTTTACCTGCATTTCCTTACAAACGGCGTGAAGACGATGTGCGATATCGATGGTTGGCTAACCCTAGTGCGTGGTTGGTTCACTATGTCAGCCAGCCTTTTTCAATACAGGCACGAAGTCGCAAGCGCGCGCGGTGTAAGATCACCCAGCAGTTGGCTTCGCTAAGGGTAAGCGCTTCACAAATTTCTTGGGTGTTTAGCCCCATAAATTCACGCATTGTGAAGACCCGTGCAATGTTATCGGGTAGCACGAGTAAACAGGTGTCGAGCACACGCCAAAACGCGGCATTTTCGAGTATTTGGTCGGGGTCGCCCCAGTGTGCGGGTTTACTCGCTGCTTGCCATCGGCCGTTCTCTTGAAACAGTTTTTCAAACGAATCTTCATCGCTTAGCTCATCTTCCTGCCAAGAGAAGTAGCGCCGCTCATGGCGGAATCGCTCAAGTATTTTATTTTTTAAAATGCCAAACATCCACGTTTCAAACGCCGAGCGCCCCGAGAAGGTTTGGTGCTTCTCTAGGGCGATGACCAGCGTATCTTGCACCGTGTCTTCAGCGGCAGCGCTATCACGCAATTGTAAGCGCGCGAAGGCGATAAGTTTGGGCCGCAGTGAAGCGATATGCTGTTCAGTTGAGTGCGTAGCGTCCGTCACGGCAGCGTCCTTATGGGCAACGTTGAGTAGCCATCATATCCATTCATTGGCATTAAACGAACAACGCAGGCGTCAGGTTCGTTTCATTCATCTGCCATAGGTCATAGTGGATATATAGCCATTATGACGCCGGTGCTTCCCAGGCCAAGGGCTTAAGCTCTTCATTAAGCGGCGTGCCAGCAACGTGATTGGTGTAGTTGGAGAGTGTTTTTAGGGCGCAGGCGATAACTAGCTCAAGCACTTGCTGTTGGGTAAAACCGGCCGCCAAAAAAGCATCTAGCTCTGCTTGTTCCGCCCAGCCGCGTTGTGTATTTAGATGACGGGCAAAGCGCGTAACGGCGGCAAGTCTAGCGTCGTTAGGTGATGTTCGTGCGCGTAAATCTTTGATGATTTCATCATCGGCACCGGCCTTTTTAATGCCACCGGTATGCGCAGCTACACAAAACTCGCAGCGGTTATCAGCGCTGATGGCAAGCAAAGCCGCTTGTTGTTCGACAGGGCTTAAGCTGGTGTTGGCATAAATACCATCAAGCGTTAGATAGGCGTCGAGCAGCGCCGGTGCTTCTGCCATTTTGGCAAAAATGTTAGGCAGAAAGCCCATCTTCTTTTCAGCGGCTTGTAGATTCGCTTGCGCGTCTTTAGGCGCAGTCGCCGTGGTATGTAATGGAAAATCTGTCATTTCAAACTCCTTGTGATCGCGCAGTGATGATCGGCGTTGTTGCGTCAACCTTGAGTGATTATGGAACAAGTGGTTCATAATTGACAATGTGGCATCAAAAAAAGCTAAAAGTGTGTAAGGAGACAGGCGCAACACTCACTCATACAGCGAAACAAAAAATAAAATGCTTGCACATAAAGGTGATCTCAATGTCGCTAACTACTCAAAAACGCAGTGATTTATTGGATAAACTTCGTCGTCAGGTGCGTTACAGCGCCCCTGTGTTGATATTAGTGGCAGGTGGCGTTGTGCTAAGCGTCTCTGCCAATGACCAAACCGTTTTGGCTAATGCTCCATTGGCTGAAAATGAAGTAATGCTGGCGAGCAACCATGCTGAGGCAGAAGCGCAGCCAGAAGGGGAAATAAACGCGGAAGGTGAGGCAGAAACAGAGGGAGAAGCAGAGGGAGAAGCAGAGGGAGAAGCAGAGGGAGAAGCACAGGCTGAGGGAGCGGCAGAGGGAGAAGCAGAGGGAGAAGCACAGGCTGAGGGAGCGGCAGAGGGTAGTGTGCAGCCTAATGAACGCACATCGCTGGTGTCTCGTCCCCAAGGTTACGTACCCGCTTATGATGAAAACGGTGACAACCCCAGCGCACTGATTGAACGCGGCGAAGCGCTATTCAATGATCCATCACTCAGTACAAACGGGCTCTCCTGCGCCAGTTGCCATGGCAGTGATGGGCAGCAGGGGTATCAAGCAACCTTCAATCAGTCGTTTCCTCATTCGGTTGCCATGGGTACCACTATGTTTGGCATGGCAACGGTTCACGCGGATGAAATGGTGCAGCTCTGTATGGTCGCCCCGATGGCTGCTGCCCCATTGGATTGGGAGTCCGAGGAGTTAGCAGCGCTTGCGGCGTATGTGGTTAATGCCCGTCAGCGCTTTGTCGGTGAGGCAGACGGTCATTGCGATAGTTAACCCAGTTATTACCAAGCACTAAGTGGCGTTTGGCACCTTTTTTCTGTGTTTTTCTGAAATGAGTCTTGCCTGAAAGCCGCTTGTTTCGATAAAAATCACGTCCGCCATGGCGCTGTTATGTCATGGCGACGTTTCACGACCTTTAAGGCGATACAGCGCTTTCACCAATTTGTTGAAAGAGTGCGTCTAGCGCTTGTGCTTGATCGGCTAAAGTGGGCGTTTTTTGGTTGATGTAAGGAGCAAAGACATGGCTAGGTATTTTCCATGATAGTGTCGCGCTGTCGGAGGAATCCTCAGTGACGTAAAACCGAAGTGGCGCTTCAATCATCGCTGGTACGCTTTCACGAATGATTGCGACGGCAAAATCATTACGAAATACACCGACAACCCGATTGCCAGGGATGATTTCACCGCGCTCTGCAGCGGCCTCGGTAGGACCCGCTTCTGTCACGACTGCCATACCCACATCTGCAACAGCTTGGTGCAGATCATCAAGTAGCGTTGCGTAACTTTTCTCTGACGAGATGACTGTCCAACCTTCATCTGGCCAATCAACAGATTCACTCGCGGATACCTGAGTAAACGAACTACTTGCTCCTGCCACTATCAGCGCAGCAAGGTAGTGACGTGATTGTTTAATAAATTGATTCATTGCGATTTCTCCTTTTTGAATGAATGGCTTAGCTGTGCTGTTGCCAAAAGCGAAGTGTGGAAGGGTGAACACCAAAATCGCTCGGTAATGACATATTCATTGCTTCGCACAACAACCGGATAAGCGCCATGTGATGTACGGTATGGCTCGTTAGAAATGCTAGCTCACGCCCTAGGCTCGAGGGCAAAGGGAGGAGGCTATTTCCCGATGGTTCGACTGGATAGTGAAGCACGATGGGTGTCTCTATAGGGTATGAAGACACTGCGTGAAGTTCAGCTCGGAGTGTGCCTAAGGTATGTAGTGCAACGTGGGGTTCTCCTTCTAGTGCCGCCTGACGATGACGCTGCTCATAATCGATGCTACCTGTTTGGACGCTGCCTTCGAGTCCTGCCAGTAACGTTTGATAGTGCGCTAGCACATGGCGTACGTGCTTACCCACTGTTTGGGTTTCAAACTGCTGCTGATACAGTGTGCTAGGCATTATGACGAGTAAATCGCTGAGCTGATGAAGCGAGTGGATGTTTTCGTCCACCAGCTTCTGACTCGTAGAGTAGGGCACAGCAGCTGACAACGAGGTGGCGGGCATAACGAAAGCTCCTAATACGCTGAGCTGGCGACAACACCAGCTCAGCACAACACAACAAAAAAGTAAGCGTGCGCCTCGTTAACCAGCTTCAGCGCCGCCTTCTGCTTCTCCCTCTGCTTCGGGCTTCTCGCCTTCGCCTGCACCTTCAGCGCCACCTTCTGCCAGCATCATCGGTGCTTGCTGAGTGTTAACGAAACTTTCTGTTGGCTCATCGGCATGGGCTTGGAACGCTAAACCGCTGGCCACCAGGGCAAGCGCAGGTGCGGTGTAGCCAAACTGACGGCTTAGACGGCTCAATAAGCGGCGTTTTGCTTCGTGTTGAGACATGGTGTTTCTCCTGTCATCGCGAGTTATCGCGCCAAATGGCGCATCTTCCAACCGCTATACAGCGGCATGGGAAGCAGGTGTAAGCATGTGCTGGAACAACCATTGGTCTAGTTGATGACCATGCTTATCTAAGGGTAGCGTGCTGCGTTGTGACTGCTGACAAAAAGCTTCCAGCGTTTGTAGTGCTTCAGGACTGAGGCCCTGTTTTCCTTCATAGGCAACCGCTAATAGCGCGCCCAGTAGTGATAGGGCTGATAGCGGTGCTTGTTGCTCTGGGGTGTCAGGGGTAAGCCAAACCACCGCCGTACAGAACTGTTGGTTTGTGGGCCGCCACGCGCTGTCGGTCAGTGGTAAATTAAGAGGAATTAGATCAGTAGGAGCCTGCATGGAGAGGTGTGCGCCACGAGAAAGGTTAAATTCATGCTGGTTTGCCACTGCGTTCAGCGCGGTTAGCATCTGCGTGGTTAAGGGAGTGGGAAGTACGCAGGCGATAAGCTGTTGCGGTTTACTTAATAGAGCAATATCTAATGCCACGTGGCCAGGGCGGGCTGTTTGTGTCATGCAGTAGCGCGCTATCGCAGGCAGAATATCGTGTAGTTGCAGGCGTGAATTGATGACGTGACTATCGGTTGTCAGACAATACCCGTTCGCACTCGCTAGCAGATGTAGCGATTCAGGCGGTTGGTATTGATCGTTATCCGCATCTTCGTGAACACTTAAAGGCGCTAAAGCGCGAGCTAACTGATCAGCAACGATACCGCTAGGGGCTGATAAGGACCAACGGCGCTGTGCAAGCGTGAACACACCACGCCATATGGTTGGCTGCGTGTTTAGTTTTTCAGCACGATTAAGATCTGCTAGAGGGGCGTGATTCACTGTCAGCAAGCCATGTTGCCACCATGGAGTAAGCGTTGCCCACAAGTCGGTGGCTAATTGCTCGCGATCAACCTGCCCACCGCTGGCGGCAGTTAAGTGATCTAGTAAGCTTTCAATCGTTTCGCCTTCGCTGACCAATAACCACATGAGCGCAGCGCTATCGTTTAGCTGGTAATACAGCCCGCTTTTGTAGTGATAAAGCGCTATCTGATCGTCTTCAATAAGTTCGCTAACACCATTAGCACGAAAGGCAATGGCGTGTTTAACATGAGAAGGCGCGAGTTGATAATCTGCAAGGCTAGGCAGGCCTAAATAAGGTAAATAAGCCAATGCGTTTTCGGGGGAGGCCGAAGGGTAGAGAGCCACAAAACCGCCGGAGCGCTGTTGTTCAGCAACGAGTGCTTCGGCATCAAATGTCTCGGGCGCGTCGTAGGGGGCCAGCCCCACGAGTGACAGCATGTCTTGCACTAAGCTCCCTTTAACGCTCTCTTCAATCACGCCACCATGTTCTGGTTTAGCGCAGATGCCTAGCGAGGGGCTTAAATTACACTCAAGAATCCAAGGTTTGAGCTGATCATCTATAAGACAATCAAGGCCGATTAGCTCGTAACAGCCGAGAGGGTGAGCGCCATCTTCGCGAGTGCGTTCACGCATCGTATCAACCGCCGAAAGCGCTGTTAACGTGGCTAGATCATGCAGCTTTGCGAACAGTGCTTCATCGTCATGGCCTTGCTCTTGCAGCCAGCAGCGATAACGCGCTAAGTCGATAAACTCTACTGGGATCTCAGCATCAACATTCAGCGCATTAATATCGGGGTTAGTTAGCTGGCTGAACGGGTTGTCGATATCGTTTGGGTCCCACGGCTCAGAGGCAAGCTTGGCAAAGCCTTGGTCATAAAGATAAATCCGTACGGGATCTATCCCGGCAATCAACATGTATAGACGCAAGACATACTTATGACCGCGGATCGTGTGGGGGTTAGCCACGTACTCTTGCACTAGCCAGTTGGGTGCCAGGGGGGCAGTGGTTGGGTCGCTCAGCACCTGAACACCTTGCCCTTTAGAGGCGTTGGTTGGCTTTAATATCCACTTTTTATCGGGGTGCGCGGATGCGGCTTCTACCAAGGCGGGGTAGTCATGGGGCATTACGTAAGAGTGAGGAAAGAAGTCGAGCCGTGTCACTAACTCATGATGAGTGCCAAACGCGTGACGCGTCCTTTCTTGTAGAGCACTTAAACTAGCATGTAAGCGGCTTTTCACCGTTAAAGCGGCATTGCCTGGAATATGGTTCATTTTGATAAATGGAGAGGTGCGTTTAAACGCTTGCTTGGGTGGCATGCCCGTCACCCAAGCTGCCTGCCACTCCTGCTCATCTCCTTCTTTCCACCCTTGGGCTTCCAAGGTGTGGCGGAAAAAGTGGTCCTGCTCGTTATGCCGTTTACCACTTAGCCAAAACCTTGTTGATGCGTTAGTTGGGTGGTTAGCAGAGGTAGGCATGGCGGGTCTCCTAAGTCATTGTTCTACTGTTCAGTGGGGCTGCTTTGGAAATACTTACACCGACGCTGCAAAAAAATATCGTGATCCCATTGTGTTCGCTATACAGATATAGCCAATGCGTATTGTCAGTATTTCTCTTTATAGCGCATCATGCGATTATTGTACCAATCGTTCCTCCGCTAAGAAGGAGTTGCCTGCATGAAACGCTTATTTATCGTGACTGTCGGTGTGTTGGGTATGGCTTCCCAGGCTCAGGCGTTGGAAATGACGCCGTTGGTTGATGCGCAGTGGCTTGACGAGCACCTCGACGCGCCATCGTTGGTGGTCTTGGATGTGCGGTCTTCAATTGATAATGGCGGAGATGGAGAGAGCTTTTTGCAAGCTCACATTCCAGGTAGCCGTTACACCAGCTACACCGATGATGGCTGGCGTGAAACCCGTGACAGCGTGGCGGGGTTAATGCCTGAGGTCAGTTCTCTGGAAGCGCTGATAGGCAGCTTGGGAATTAGCAACGATAGCGACGTAGTGATCGTACCTGCTGGTACAGGGCCAACCGATTTTGGCAGCGCAGCGCGGGTTTATTGGACTCTGAAAGTACTTGGTCATGATGACGTAGCCATTCTAAACGGCGGTTTTTCAGGTTGGCAGCAGCAGGGGTATGAGATTGCCAGCGATGCGCCAGCATCGTTTGAACCAACACGCTTCGAAGCGAGCCTGCGTGAGTATTTAGTGGCGAGTACGGAAGACGTTGAGGCCGCCCGTGAAACACAGGCACAGTTAGTCGATGCGCGCCCCTCTGACTACTTTGCTGGTGAGACAAAGTCTCCAGCCGCGAGGGTGGCGGGTACCATACCGGGGGCGCGTAGCCTTCCTCACCAGAGCCACTTGAACGTTCAAAACGGCGCTTATTATCTTGACGTTGATGGTTTGCAATCACGTATTAATGATGCTGATTTAGATAGCCGTGAACGCACCATTGCTTTTTGTAATACAGGGCATTGGGCTGCGACCGATTGGTTTGTATTAAGCGAAGTAGCAGGCTTTGACAATATTGCCATGTACGATGGCTCAATGGCGGCCTGGACAATTAGCGACTCACGTCCTGTTCAGTTTGCTCGTGAAGGGATCAAGCAGGTGCGCGAGCTGTTGAATTAATACGCTTATATTTATTAGCGTCCGCGAGGATCGAACTCATCCCTGCGGGCGTTTTAGCATGCCTGCGACGAGCGTTAGCGATATGTTATATTAGGCCGCTAACCATTAATACAGGTAGTGAGGGGTCAAAATGAGCGTTGGTCGGCCTATTCAGCATCAACCAGAAGCAGCGCTAAGCGCTGCGATGCATGCATTTTGGCGTTCAGGGTATCACCACACATCGCTGCGTGATTTATTAGACACCATGAAGATTTCACGTAGCACCCTCTACCACAGCTATGGCAACAAAGAGGCTCTGTTTACCAAAGCGCTGACTCGTTATCGCGAACAGCTGCTGGCTCATCTTACTGCGTCGTTAGCGCAAGAGCAGAGTGCTTGGTGTTTTATTGAGCGTCTTCTTATACGTACGGCTGAGCAAGCAGAGAGCGAACAAGCGGCGCTTGGGTGCCTTATTTTTAATTCGGCTACTGAGCTGGGTAGTCGTCGCTCTCCAGAAGCAGACGTTGCGACGCAAAGTGTTGAGGCGATCACTCAATTTTTTGCAGCGGTTGTTGAGCAAGCGCAGAAAGAGGGCGCTATCCCCAGCGAGCGTGATCCTCAAAGCCTAGGCTACTTTCTAACGCTCTCGATGTCTGGGCTGCGCATGCTGTTAAAAAGTGGCGCTACCCAGCAACAGGCAAGGCTTCAAGTGGCGCATATCCTGCGTGGTTTACGCTAAGCCTGATAATAAATGGCAGACTGGCTATTTGCTGTTTATACTTTTTAACGCATCGTCACGGATGCACTTCTACACGGACGTTACCACGACTGAACCCATTAACTCCCTTGTGGTAGGAGGTCAGCGTGCGACATATCATGATCAGCCCGACAGTGCGTGGTGTGGATATTATCTGCCGACATTGTGGTAATGCAGAGTTCTCGACAACACCCTACTTAAAACGGTTTCGCCTGGAAGGCACTGGAAAAGATAGCGCTATGCTGCGTTGCTTAACTTGTCAAACGGCGGTATCTACCCCGATGAGCAAGCTCAGCGCACTGTTTTATCATCACGCTTGTTAGAAAGACGTGGCAGTTGTCCATAAAAAAACCCCGTCCATCTCTGGTCGGGGTTTTATCAGGTCCTCCTTAATCCTACTTCACGAACATCCTGTTCATGCGTCCTTGTGCACCACAAGCACTCCTTGCCTGCACTTCCTTGTAACGCTTTCCCTGCGCTATGTGCACACAGTGCGCCCTATAGCCGCTGAGTTATCTAACCTGGGATATGAAACAGAAAAAAGTTTCGTGCAATGGGGCACAGTGGCTCCTTATTCGCTTGCAGTGGCTTGATTCAAAAACATACAATCACGCACGTTTGCTATATAAAAGGATGCCTTCTGTGACAATACTCCCTGCTCGTGCTACTTCACGTTTTTCTACCCGCAAGCGCCTTACCCCATTGTTGGGGGCTGCTTTCTGCATCGTATTAACCACACCAGCCTTGGCAGACAGTTGGGAAGGTAGCATAGGTGCAGGCGTCACCTACTCGCCTGATTACTTAGGCAGCGACGACTACGATACACAAGCGTGGCCGGTTGTTAACTTGACCTATGGCGACCAGCTCTCGATCAACGTCCGCAACGGTATTGAGTGGCACGCTATCCGCAACGGTAATTGGACCGCTTCTCCATTTATTGGTTATACCTTTGGGCGAGATAATGAAGGTGATATCAGCCAATTTGAAAAAGTAGATGGTGGGGCAACGTTAGGTCTGCGGGTTAGCTATCAGCAAGGCTTCTGGCGTTACAGCGTCGCAGGTAGCACGTCGGTGAGCGGCGATGTAGAAGGCGCTAAATTTTCGGCTAACGCTGCCTTGCGCATGCCGATTAGCGAACGCACGCTCTTCACGCTAACGCCCAGTGTTACCTATTCAAATGAAAAGTGGACCGAATCGCTGTTTGGTGTTTCAGTGCAGGACAGTGCGCAAAGTGGTGTGGCTGCCTACACACCCGATGGTGGTTATTGGCGAATGGGGGTGAATGCCAGCCTTAGTTACTCCTTAACGCCTGAATGGACAGCCACCGGTTTCGTGGGCACAACGCACCTAACGGGCAGTGCTGCGGATAGCCCAATTGTTGATGAGCTGGGCAGCGACTGGCAAACGCTCACAGGCGTTTCGCTAAGCTATCGTTTTTGATTAAAAAAACGGCGGGCAATATGCCCGCCGCGTTGATTGTTTACGTTAAATGATGTCTTACGTTGAACAAACGCTCTGCTTAGCGTGCCAGCCATGTCATCAGTGCTTCAGCGGTCGCCGCAGAGGAAGGCGGGTTTTGGCCGGTAATTAACTGGCCGTCTTCACGCACGTACGGTGTGAAGTCATCAGCTTTGCTGTAAATGCCGCCACACTGCTGCAGCGCATCTTCTACCAAATGCGGCACGATATCGGTTAGCCCAACTGCATCCTCTTCACCATTGGTAAAGCCTGTCACTTGACGCCCTTTTACCAGTGGTTCACCACTGCTGTTTTTTGCGTTAATCAATACGATCGGCGCATGGCACACTGACGCTACTGGCTTACCTTGGGCAATAAAGTTTTCAATCAGTTGGATAGAGTCTTTATCGTCGACTAAGTCCCATAGTGGGCCATGACCACCGGGATAGAACACCGCATCAAAATCATCAGCACTCATGTCGCTAAGGCGATGCGTTGCGGCTAGCGCTGCGTTCGCTTCATCGTCTTGCTTAAAGCGCCGCGTTTCGTCGGTTTGGCTATCGTCTACGTCACTTTTTGGGTCAAGCGGCGGCTGGCCACCGTTTGGCGAGGCAAGCGTGACCTCAGCACCCGCATCTTTAAAAACATAATACGGCGCGGCTA
This sequence comes from Halomonas qaidamensis, assembly GCF_025917315.1. Taxonomy (NCBI): domain Bacteria; kingdom Pseudomonadati; phylum Pseudomonadota; class Gammaproteobacteria; order Oceanospirillales; family Halomonadaceae; genus Halomonas; species Halomonas qaidamensis. The sequence goes on from NZ_CP080627.1 coordinate 1,132,677, forward strand.
GCTCTTCTAACCAAAAACCGGTTTTTTCGCCGGTATCTCCTAGCTGATCGTGTGATGTCAGCACAACCAAAATACGCTTGCTCATCTTCTTACTCCTAATCGTGAAGAGTGCGATAGCTTCTTGCGTTACTTACTTTACCTTGGGGCGTGCTTTTCGGGTTACAAGGCGCGCTTGTATGTCTATCTGTCTGCATTGATATCCTTTCGCGTTATAGCAAACTCTTCAGCGGCATCCATAGCCCCATGGCGACCATCACAAGGTTTTCTGTCAGCGACACAAAGCCCAGTGGCACATTGCTATTACCACCTGCACAGGCACACTTGAGTTCTCGCTTATCGATATAAACCGCTTTAATCACCGATACGGCCCCTACCGTACCGATGAACAGCGCCAGCGGTGCTGCTAGCCAAATTAACGCACCTGCCAGCATCAAGATCCCTGCCAGGGTTTCCGCATAGGGGTAAACATACCCATACGGTACATAGCGTTTGGCCAGCAAGTCGTAGTTGAGAAACATGGTGCTGAAGCTTTCCACGTCTTGAAGCTTCTGTAATCCAAGCAACACCATGGCCGTGGCCACTGCATATTCAGGCAACCGTGTGGCGAATAACGTGCCATGAGCTAGCCAACTAACTGCTAAGCCTATTAATAACGCGGTGATAAAAATGGCAATAACCGGCCGATAAGACGTTTCTTTAGCGCTAGGCACGCTTAAGCCTAAATGTTCGCGTACCTCTTCATAGCCACCGATACGCTCATCGTCAATATAGGTTTGCGGCGTTGTATCAACCTGTTCTTTCGCTTTAAAGGCATCCGTTTCTTCGCGGGACGTTAACGGGTGATCGTGTACCTCGTAGCCCTTACGCTGCAGCAATGAAACGGTTTTCAACCCAAAGGGACACTGGTGTGCATCCGTTTTCATACGATAAACATGTGCCGTCGCCATATTTCCTCCCTGTTGTGCAACCGGTGTGCAATAAAGTACAACTGAACTTTTACTGCTTATGTATCAGGGTAGACACCTTAGATAAACTTGCCGAATAGCCTTTGGCGCTTGTTCTTTGCCTTCGATAAAATAGTGCGGTGAACTTCATTTTTAGGTTAGCGAGCACGCCGTGAGCATTGACGCACGAGAGTTTTACCGCCAAGGGCCAATGCATCGCCGCGAGGGTGCGAGCAGCTTTGCACTGATTCGCCGCCAGTTCGATTTTCGTTCAATTGAGATAGGTCGTTGGGTGTCCCGCTCCGAACGCGACCGTGCCGCAGAGCTTTTTCACGATGCGCTGTGCGATTTAATGCTGATATTGCACGGCAATGAAGCGTTGATTTCGCTGCGTGGCTCGTTAGCACTACAGTACGGCAGCGGCGGCAGGCCTGGCGTTTCTGCGCATTACGATCCCAGTCAGCGCAGCTTTTCGCTCGCCAAGAATGCCGGGCCTGGTAGTATTGCTCATGAATGGTTTCACGCGTTTGATCACTATATTGCCCAGAAGTGTTTTAACAATGTGTCTGCTAGTACCTTTGCCTCGGTGGCATGGCTAGCGAATGCAGCGCCGCTTAATCACCCACTTAATCAACGTCTACTCGCCTGTTTCCACGCTATTCTGCTACATCCCGACGGTCAGCAGCCTAGCGCGCTTTTCAATGATTCAGCAGCCATTGATAAAGCGCATGGCCAGCTTTATTACAGCAAGCCAGAAGAGCTATGCGCTCGGGCGTTTGAAGCCTTCGTGCAAGACGCCAGCATAAAAAACCATTTTCTAGTCAAAGGCACCAAAGCCTCACCGGAGGCAGCACGCGGTCTGTATCCGCAAGGCGAACAGCGCGAACGCATTAATGCGTGTTTCAGTGACTATTTTGCCAGTTTAGGGAAAGCGCTCAGCAAAGAGGACCCATTATAAAATGTTGGATGTGCGAAATACGCCAATGACGACTACGCTTTAACGACACTCAATTCTCAAAGGAAGAGAAAAATGCCATCGACTACTACTATTGTTGTTATCGTTGTTGTGATTGTTGCCGTTGCAGGAGTGGGGTTCAGCGGAGCATTGCCTTTTTAATAAAAAAAACCTTTTTTTTATCTCAGGTTAATGTTTTTGACACATATAAGCGTCATGGTAGGCAGTAACACAAGGAAAGGTGTAAGGAGCAGGAGTAAGCAAGGAAGGCTTTTAATACCAGGGATGCACAAACAAGGAGGTTTGTGGAGAAGGATTACGGAGGAAATACTGCTACCCCGGCCATTATTGGCCGGGGTTTTTTTATATTACTTTTCTTGAACCTACTTCTTCTTGGTCTTTTTTGACTTCGCGTGTTTTTTGTCTTCGCTGCTTTCAGGCTTGTCGCTTTCAGGCTTGTCACTGCCTTGGTGGCTAAGCGGGTTAGCTTGGTCAAGCCGTGGGTGGTTGTCCAGGAATTCGCGCTCCAGATCAGGTAGGGCATCCAGCGCTTTGAGCGTGTGGGTCAAAGCATGGATCGCAGCGAGCACATCCTGGGTGTTGCCGGTTTCGGAAATGGTATGCATGTTGCGAATCGGAAAGCCAATCGAGGTCGCTGCGCTATCAATAGAGGCCAGCACGCCCGCCATGCCGTCAGTGCCGGTATCAACGCCGACGATATCTCGCTGTAGGGGAATATCCTGCTCTTTGGCGGCACTGGCAATAATGCGATTGAGCTGTTCGCTGGCAATAGAGCCGACCGCCATGGTGAAGCCTTTGCCCATTTCCAACGGCTGCATACGCTTGTCGCCAATGCCTGGGGCGGCCACGTAGTCGTGGTTAACGTCTACGCCAATCAGTGCGTCTGGCTTGAGTTCGCCTGCCAATACGCGGCTGCCGAAACGGCCAATCTCTTCGTAGCTAGCAATGGCAAATAGTACGCGTACTTTTTTGGTGCCGCCCATTTCTGCGATTAACTTCGCCACTTCTGCGGTGACAAAACAGCCTAAGCCATTATCCAGGTAAGCGCCGTAGAACGTGTTGGGGCTAAAGCCAGGGCGAATAGGGCGGTCGAAAATAATCGAATCGCCAGGGCGAACGCCAAGGTTTAATACCTGCTGCTTTTTATTTTCGCCATGAATCTGCAAGTCTAAGTAGATCTGCTCTTTTTTGATGCCTTTACTGCCATCGCGCTGGGCGGGGTCAGAAAAGTGAATAGCGCCCAGGGCTTCTACCGTGCCGCCCTGGATGCAGCGGTAGCTGCCGGGGGCGTTGGGGTCTTCGCTAAACAGCTTCACTTCATGGCCGATAAGTACAGTAGGCAAGAAGGAGTCGGTGTTGATCCAGATCTTACCGTCGTCGCCAATCGAGCGAACTTGCATGCGGATTTTATCTGCATGGCCGATGATCATGACTTTGAACATGTCATCGCGGCCAGGATGTGTGTCCAGCACCACGCCAGCATTGCCTTTAAATTGATGAAGATGCCAGTCACTTGGCGCGAAGCTTTCAAAGTAAGGCTTTAGAACGCCGTAAGTCATTGCGCCTTCCAGGCCTACTGGGCTAGGGGCGGCAAGAATGTCACGCATAATATTGAACTGCGCGTCGGGCATTGGCTGCGTCCAGGGTTTGGCGCTGTTACTCATGTTAAGCACTCTCCGTTGGGTGGTGTTTACCGCTTACTAGTCTGCCAGATTCTTGAAGCAGATGCGCTGCTTGGGCATGCCACGTTTGGGCGATGGTGCCATGGACGTTTCGGCGTATGATTGATTCATTAAAAATGAATATAACAACGACGACGATAAAAACGAAAGTACCTTGACGGGGGAGTGTTCATGAGTACCGCTAGCCTTAAATCGCAGCGCTTTAAAGTGCTGTTGGCGGGCATTTTTAGCCAAATTTTATGTATTGGTATTGCGCGCTTTGCCTATACCCCACTACTGCCGGTAATGCAGCAGCAGAGCTGGATTAACGACGCCGACGGTGGTTGGCTGGCTGCGCTTAATTATGCGGGCTACATGTTAGGCGCGGTGCTGGCAGCATCAATTCGCTCGGTGTATCTCAAAGACACGCTGTTTCGAATTGGCCTGGTGCTTGCGGTGTTAACCACTGCCGGTATGGCGCTGACCGATCACTTCTGGCTATGGGCGGGGCTTCGCTTTCTTGCGGGGCTATCGAGTAGCGGTTCTATGCTGCTGGCTTCGGGATTGATTTTGCACTGGCTGATTCAGCACCGACAGCGGGGTGAATTAGGCATTCATTTTGCTGGGGTGGGTATTGGTATTGTGGTGGCGGCGCTGGCGGTTGAGCTAATGCTCGCACTGTCGCTTAACTGGCAGGCCCAGTGGTGGGGGTTTAGTGGTTTAGCCGCAGTGCTGTTAGTGCCTGCTTGGCGATGGCTGCCACGGCCTGTTAAGCCGGTACTTGGTAGCGCGGCTCATCATGATGCACCGGCCAAGCCACCCAGTCGTACCTTTATGCGGCTTATGCTACCGGCCTATTTCTGTGCTGGTTATGGCTATGTGATTAGTGCGACGTTTATTGTGACGATTGTCGAGCGTGAACCGCTACTGGCTGGCGCAGGAAACTGGACATTTGCCCTGGTAGGGTTGGCCGCGGCTCCTGCGGTGATGCTATGGGACCTAGTGGCGCGACGTATTGGTTATTTAGGCGCACTCATTGTGGCCATGCTGGTTCAGGTGGTGGGCATTGTATTGCCTGCGATGACATCAAGCTTAATAGGTGTGCTGTTAAGTGCAGTGCTTTATGGAGGTACCTTCTTGGGCTGTGTCAGTTTGGTGCTCACCATGGCGGGTAGGCTATACCCATCAAGCCCTGCCCGATTAATGGGGCAGATGACACTGGCTTATGGTGCCGCCCAAATTGTTGCCCCTGCGCTGACCGGCATGTTGGCGGAGTCTTTTGGCAATTACTACTTGGGCTTATGGCTGGCGGGCGGCTTTGTCACGTTAGGGGCGCTGCTTTTAGTTTGGCTACGTCAGGTAGACCAAACCGCCCAGCGGCTAGATGCCCAGGCCAAAGCGCTATCGGTGGCGTAATAGTTGGTTGATGCCTGCAAGAGTTTTGGGCTTTGTCGACAAAATCCTCTAGGATAGGCGCTTTTTTCTGACAAGGTGGAAGGTCATGGCGTCTTCTGGGCAACCTCGCATTCAGTGGCTGGGCCGCTGGGGCTTTATGCTGGCAGCCACCGGTTCGGCGGTGGGGCTGGGCAATATTTGGAAATTTCCCTATATCACCGGGGAGTATGGCGGCGGAGCTTTTGTGCTGGTGTATCTGGCGTGCATTCTAGCCGTCGGCGTACCGGTGATGATGACCGAGATTGCCTTTGGTCGCCGTGGGCGCGGCAGCCCTATCGATGCGATACGGCGTGTCGTCAATGAGTCTGGTCGCTCTTCTGTTTGGTCGCTGATTGGTTGGATGGCGATGCTTTGCGGCTTTATGATTCTGTCGTTTTATGTCGTGGTCGCAGGTTGGTCGTTCTCCTATTTATGGAAAATGCTCACCGGCGGACTGGCTGGCAGCAGCGTTGACGATATGGCCGCCGTATTTAGCGCGAATAACGCCAACCCGTTCATCCTGGGTGGTTGGAGTACCCTGGTGGCAGTATTGACCATGGTAATTGTGGGCAAAGGCGTTCAGGAAGGTATCGAGAAAAATGTCAGTTGGATGATGCCCGGGCTAGTGCTCATGCTCGTTCTACTGATTATCTTCGGGGTGTTTTCTGGTGGGTTTGGCGAGGCCGTGAGCTTCTTGTTCTCGTTTAACGCAGGAAGTCTCTCGAGTGAAGGGATGCTCGCGGCGTTGGGCCATGCCTTTTTCACACTGTCGTTGGCATCCGGTGCGATTCTTACCTACGGTAGCTACTTGCCCAAAGGTGCTTCGATTGGGCGTACCACGGTAAGCGTGGCCATTGCTGACACCGTGGTTGCACTCATGGCGGGGTTGGCAATCTTCCCGGTCATTTTTGCTAACGGTATGAATCCTGGTGAAGGGCCTGGGCTTATTTTTATGAGCTTGCCGCTGGCTTTCCAGGCGATGCCAATGGGCACGCTATTTGGCATTCTGTTTTTCTTAATGCTCTCAATGGCAGCGCTGACCTCGTCTATTTCGATGGTGGAAGCTACGGTGTCGTGGTTATGCGATAACAAAGGCATGACCCGTAAGTCGGCCTCTTGGGCGACGGGCATCGTGCTATGGCTGATCAGCACGCTGGCTATGCTGTCGTTTAACCTGGGCGCTGATTGGACACTCGCGGGTAAACACTTCTTTGACTGGCTGGATTATTTGACCTCGCGCTGGATGATGCCGCTGGGAGGTTTGGGCATGGTGCTGCTGGCGGGGTTTGTGCTGAAAAGTGAAACCTTCCGCGACGAGCTGGGCCTTGCGCCGTTGCCTTATGCACTGTGGCTAGCCATGGTGCGTTACGTGAGTCCGCTGGGTATCTTGGTCATTTTTGTCGATGCGTTGGGCCTTTACCCAGTGTCTTTTGCTGTTCACTGGCCGATACTGCTGGCGATCTTAGTGATATTTGCGCTGATCGGAGAGGCATTAAGCCCGCGGCTGCGCCAAGCGCTGCGCTCGCGCTAGCTGCTGTTGTTCACGCTTCACCCTGGCGGCCGCAATGGCGCCAGGGTGAGTGCCTGCCTCCATGAGTTCGTCCCAGCAGGTGGTGTAACGGTTGGAGCGGTGCGCACAGCGCAACTGCCACGGTGCTTCCGCCTCTGTCATTCCAAAACGAATGGTGCCTTGCCCCATACGCTGATTAATGGCGTCGACGGTGTTCATCAAGTGCGGGTGCGCCTTGGGTGAGGGCTGCAACAGTGAAAGTTGATACTGCTGCACATCCACTAAGTCCAATAACATGACGCCGGCTTTCATAAACTGAAAACCTGGCCGGTACATCTGTTCAAGCCCTTCGCGTACAGCTTCTAAAATGACGCGGGTATCGTCGCTTGGCGATGCCAGGGGAATCATCGCGCTAGGCGAGAGTTGAGGCTGGTCTTTACGATGGCGGTTGGTGTTCAGAAACAGCAGCACGGCGCGGGTAAGGCTTTTCTGCTGGCGCAGTTTTTCGGCACTACGCTGGGCATGGCGGCGCAGTGCTGCGTGTAATTCCGCTTTTACGCCGGTTGCTTGACCAAAAGAGCGCGACGTCATAATACGCTGACGCGGCTGCTCGACTGCGTTCATTTCCAAGCAGGAGATACCACGTAGCTCTAGTGCTGTACGCGCAAGCACCACTGAAAATCGTTTGCGAAGTTGCTTTGGATCGCACTCCCGCAGTTGCCACGCCGTGCGAATACCACTCACCGCAAGCCGTTCTGCTAGGCGTCTACCGATGCCCCATACGTCATTCACCGGCAGCTGTTTAAGCAGCGCAGCCGTGGTTGGGCTATTGGCGGTGAGCAGGCAGATGCCCTGGTAGTGAGGCTGCTTTTTGGCAACGTGATTAGCGAGCTTGGCTAGCGTATGGGTAGGTGCTAGCCCTACACAGACAGGCAGCCCTAAATAGCGGCGAATGCGGCGGCGTAAGACTTCCCCGAGCGTTTGGCATTGAGCGTCGCTGAAACCATCCAGGTAGATAAACATTTCATCAATGGAATAAGGCGCGATGTCGGGGCAGGCATCCCGCAGTAGCTGGGCGAGTCGTGCGGACATGTCGCCATACAGCTCGTAGTTAGAGGACAGCAGGTGAATTACGCCCCGCCGACGCAAACCTTCTAGTTGGAAAGAGGGAGTGCCCATGGGGATGTTCAGCGCTTTCATTTCGGCCGAACGGGCAATCACACAGCCATCGTTATTCGACATCACGCCAACGGGCTTGCCTTCAAGCGCAGGATTAAACACCCGCTCGCATGACACGTAGAAGTTGTTGGCATCAACAAGGCCAATCATGGCAAATACTCATGCACCACAGCGCGTACCACACCCCATAGCTGGCAGTCCGTCTCTGCTAGGGGGAGTGGTGGGTAGTGAGGATGTGCCGAACAAAGATGTGGCGTGCCTTGATAGAGCGCATAACGCTTTATCAGTACTTCCTCTTCAAACATGGCGACCAGGATATGCCCTAAACGGGGCGGTATGCTGCGATCTACCACCAGCAAATCACCTTCGAATATCCCCCAGCCTTCCATGCTGTCGCCTGTGGCGGTGAGGTAGAACGTGTGGTTGGGGTGTTTAATCAACCGCTCATTGAGATCTAGTGTGCGTGGCTCGTAATCCTGGGCAGGTGAAGGGAAGCCGCTAAACCCAGCGCGGCCGTAGAGCATTGGAAAGGGCAGCGGTTGAGAGGTTAACGGCAGGGCTGTCGCAACCATGGTTGTTGCACAATAAGTGGGTTGAGACGGCATCGTCGGCATCCTCATGAATAAATAGTGTGTTTATATACAGTATATAGGCAGTATTTATTCATGGGGAAAAAATTGCAAGCGACGCTCAGCGCAGGGTACCAGGGGAATATTGGTTTAGCGGGTGCTATTGGCTTAGCGAGCGAGCCACATGCCAACCACCAGTGCACTTATCACGGTAATTAAGAACACAAGATTGCGAGCACGGGTATCACGACGTGGTTTCATAGCCATTTTCCTGTTGGTCATCGTTATTCAACACATTACGAAGTAGTAGCAAGCAGCGAACTCCCCATAAAAGCGGCAGAAGCGCTGCGCTTAGCATGGTAACGTTTACGCCTTAGAGCGTCATCTGACGAATATGATATTGCTTGGTTATCCGGCTTTAAAGAGATCCTGTTTATGAATGAATCGACTCATGTCGGTACCGCTGCGCAGCCGCTTTCCCTGGCGAATGGGCGGCTGGCAGCACTTAGCTGGGGGCGTAGCACTGCGCCTACTTGGGTGGCACTGCACGGTTGGTTAGACAACGCTGCAAGCTTTACACGGCTAGCGCCGCTGTTAGTAAAAGCATTGGATATTCGTATTGTGGCGATCGACTTTCGTGGTCACGGGCATTCGGCCCATGCACCTGTAGGAAGCGACTATGCACTATGGGACTACACTCATGATGTGCTGGATACCTTGGAAGCATTAGCGCTCGAAAAGACAACGCTACTTGCTCACTCGATGGGGGCCGCCGTGGCTTGCCTCATATCCGCAGCGTTCCCCGAGCGGGTGAATAAGCTTATTTTGCTAGATGGTTTAGGTGCGTTAAACACACCGGCTGAAGAGACAGCCAGCCAACTGCGTAAAGGGTTGATAGCCTATCGGCGGCCGCTTTCCCGGCCCCCTCGTTATCCGGATATTGAGAGCGCAGTCGCTGCGCGGGTAGCCGGAGGCGTCACGCCGCTGGACAGCATCACCGCTACACCACTTGTCGAACGTAACACGCAAGCTACCGCCGATGGGCATGTGCAAATGCGCACTGATAGCCGTTTGTTAAAGCCTTCTTTGGTGCGCTTTACACCCCAGCAGGTGTTGGCACTACTGGCGGAGATTCAAACCTCGGTGCTATTGATAGAAGGGGAGCGGGGTATTTTAGGCGAGCGGGACTGGGCGGAAAAAGCACGCCAAGCGGTGCCCCAGTTAACGCGCCATGTACTAGCGGGTGGCCATCATCTGCACCTTGAACCCCAGGCGGTTGAGCACGTGGCTGAGATAATCCGGCAACAAGTGTAACGGTTATCTGTTGTTCAGCATTAGGAAGATGACAATGAAAAAAGTGACGCAAACTGCTGATACACCTTTGGGAAACCTTCCTTTAAATAATGGCAATAAGGTTGCGTTGGTATTGGGGAGTGGAGGAGCTAGGGGCTACGCCCATATCGGTGTTATCGAAGCATTAGAAGCACGTGGCTTTGAGATTATCTCGATTGCGGGTTGTTCCATGGGCGCGCTTATTGGCGGTATCTATGCGGCTGGAAAACTGCCTGAGTACCGCGAGTGGGTGTGTACGCTGGATTATTTAGACGTGCTAAAGCTGGTCGATGTGACCTGGAGTCCGATGGGGGCCATGCGGGCGAATAAGGTCATGAACAAGTTAGAAGAGCTGGTTGGCGAAAGGTTGATTGAAGAGCTGCCTATTCCGGTAACAACCGTCGCAACGGATCTGGTTCGTCAGCGTGAAGTGTGGTTTCAAAACGGCTCCTTGCTTCAGGCAATTCGAGCCTCTATTGCCGTGCCTGGCGTTATTACCCCAGTGCATGTGGGGGACCAAGTGCTCGTTGATGGCGGCTTACTGAACCCACTGCCGATGATGCCGATATTAGCCGCCCATGAAGCGGACTTTGTTGTAGCGGTTAACGTGACGGCGCACAGTCCGCAACCCATCACGTTAGAGGAGCTGTTACCCCACGAAGATAAGAGCGATAGCCGCACCGCGTTAGAACGCGATCGCGATGCTAATATTGGCGGTTGGATGGATGACGTTCGTGCCACCACACGGCGGCTGTGGGACGGGCTGGGGGGTAGCAATGGTGAAGAGAGTGACGTTGATGAAACCGTTGATCTGCGTGGTAAGCGTGAATGGGGCAAGCTCGATATGATTTTAGAGTCGTTTGATATCACCCAGGCGGCGCTCGCGAAGTATAAAATCGCAGGCTATCCGCCAGATGTATTGATTGAAATTCCCAAAACTGTTTGCAGCACTTATGAGTTTCACCGAGCCAACGAATTAATTCGGCTGGGTCGGCATCTTGCCGATGAAGCACTGGAGCGACGGATGCCTGGTATTGCCTCTGATGCCACCGAGTAAGCGTAGTGAAATAGCTGCTTACTGCCCGCGCTTGCGCAGCAGAATATACACCGCCCCTGTGCCGCCATCGATATCGATGGCGGAGCAGAACGCCAAGACGCCGGGCCACTCTCTTAACCATGCGTTGGTATGGCTTTTAAGTACCGGAAAGTCCGATGTGGTACCCCAGGCCTTACCGTGAACTACCAGAACGCAGCGCATGCCTTGTGCAGCAGCGTCGCGTAAAAAACTTTCAAGCTCAATCCGAGCTTCTTCTAGGGTATAGCCGTGTAAATCCAGCCCAGCCTGCCAAGCGGTTTGGCCGCGCTTTAGCTGGCTAAAGGTGCGCCAGGGCAGGTCCGGAACGCTAAACTCCAGATACTCTGAAGGGCGTACTGCCTCTACTCGGCCGTCAGATGTGCGACCGCTGGTTTGTAGCGTGTTGCTTTCTACCGCAGCTCGCCGGCGTGCCTGTTGGGCATCATCGTTACGTTTGGGCTTGCCTGGGTTGGCTTGGTTGCTGGCAATACGGCGTACGCCTGCTGCCTGCAGCGCTTGGCGAAAGGCACTGATATCGTCGTCGTTGGGCAGGTGTCGCGTCATGATTAGCTCAAATCGAGAAGTTAAATGTTAAGAAAAGTGTCAATAAACAAGCATAATTGAGAAACACACAGGATAGCGAGCTGAATGTTGTTGTGAAACGCACGCTTGTGAACCGCGTGCTGTGAACCAGACGGCGTCAAAGGTACAATCTTTTCATCAATCTTTATACGCCAGGAGCCGCTGTGACCACGCACCTTAATGATGAGACCTCCCACTCAATGCTTTCGCTGCCGGAGTCGGCAGTGGTGAGCGAGCTTTTTACATTACGCGATTATTTACGCTGGGTGTCCAGTGAGTTTTATCTGGCGGGGTTGCATTATGGGCATGGCACCGAATCGCCTTGGGACGAAGCCGTTGCGCTGTGTTTAGGCGCACTGCACCTTCCGTGGAACGTCGATCCTGCTGTGCTAGACGCACGCCTGTTGCCAATAGAGCGCGAGCGCATTATTCGTTTAGCGCGAGAGCGGGTAACTACTCGCCGCCCGCTGCCTTATTTACTGGGTGAAGCTTTTTTTGCCGGGTTCCCGTTCAACGTTGACGAACGCGTATTAATTCCGCGCTCGCCTATTGCCGAGCTGATTGAAGATGGCTTTGCAGCATGGTTCCCAGAAGAACCGCCTGCCCGAGTATTGGACTTATGTACCGGTTCTGGCTGTATCGGCATTGCCACCGCGTTGGTGCTGCCGACCAGTGAGGTCGCCCTGGCGGATATTAGCCAGGATGCCTTAGCGGTTGCGCGTCAAAATATCACGCGTCATGACGTTGGTGATCGCGTACGGGCCGTCGAGTCCGACGTGTTTGATGGTTTGAAAGGCCAGCGCTTTGATCTGATCGTATCAAACCCGCCTTATGTCGATGCACGTGATCTGGCCACCATGCCCGCCGAGTTTCGCCACGAGCCTGCCTTGGCGCTGGGGGCTGGTAACGATGGGTTAGATATCGTGAGACGCATTCTGTGCGAGGCGCGCCAGCACTTAACCGACGAGGGATGGCTGATTGTTGAAGTTGGCAATTCCGACCGCCATGTAGAGGCTGCTTTTCCTGAAGTGCCTTTTATCTGGCTTGAATTCGAGCGTGGCGGCCAGGGTGTTTTTGCCTTGAGCGCCGCTGAACTCGACGCCCATGCGGCGTCTTTTGCGTGAGGAACTAACGCCCATGTCTGGCAATACCTTTGGCAAGCTATTTACCGTTACTACATTTGGTGAGAGCCACGGCCCTGCTTTAGGCGCGATTGTTGACGGCTGTCCGCCTGGCATACCGATCAGTGAAGAGGACCTTCAGCACGATTTAGATCGCCGCCGCCCAGGCAGTTCTCGGCATACCACCCAGCGTAAAGAGCCGGATCAGGTGCGGATTCTTTCTGGTGTGTTTGAAGGTAAAACCACTGGTTCGTCCATTGGTCTGCTAATTGAGAACACCGACCAGCGCTCCAAAGACTACTCTAAAATCAAAGATCAATTCCGGCCTGCCCACGCAGACTACACCTACCATCACAAGTATGGTCATCGCGATTATCGGGGCGGCGGTCGTTCTAGCGCACGGGAAACCGCGATGCGCGTTGCCGCTGGCGCGATCGCTAAGAAGGTGCTGGCCGCAAAAGGGATACAAGTTCGTGGTTATATGAGCCAGTTGGGGCCAATTAAAATCGACTTCAAAACCTGGGATGCAGTGAGCGAAAATGCCTTTTTCTGCCCCGATCCGGACAAAGTGGCTGAGCTTGAAGCCTATATGGATCAGCTGCGTCGTGACCAAGACTCGGTGGGCGCGGAAGTTACCGTGATTGCCGACGGTGTGCCGGTTGGGCTGGGTGAGCCGGTTTTTGACCGCTTAGATGCTGATCTGGCGCATGGCTTAATGAGCATCAATGCGGTAAAAGGGATAGAGATAGGTGCAGGGTTTGGCTGCATTGCCCAGCGGGGTAGTGAACACCGTGACGAGATGACCCCAGAGGGCTTCTTGTCAAACCATGCTGGTGGCGTGTTAGGCGGAATTTCCAGTGGGCAGCCGATCGTTGCCCGCCTAGCGTTGAAACCAACGTCAAGTATTACTACGCCCGGGCGTTCAATTGATGTACATGGCCAACCAGTTGAGGTAATAACAAAGGGTCGCCATGACCCCTGTGTCGGTATTCGCGCGACGCCTATCGCTGAAGCAATGATGGCAATCACGCTGCTAGACCATTGGCTACGTCATCGTGGACAGAATGGCGATGTTAGCGTTGATACACCGCGTTTAGAACAACAATAACAGCACGGTGCGCTTAGCGTAACGCTGCTACACTCTTAGGAAGATGGTTAAGGAGTCGCCTATGAAAATTAACGTTGAATTTGACCTGACACCGGATGAGTTTCGCCAATCATTAGGGCTGCCGGATGTTGAGGCGTTTCAGCAAAGCCTGCTGGAAAATATTCAGCGGCAAATGGAATCTGGGGTGGATGGTTATGACCCTATGAGTCTAATGCGTCCTTTCCTGCAGCAGCCGATGATGCAACAAGGACTTTCTCAGGGGCTAGCTAATTTCGGTACGTATCAGCAGATGATGTTGGATATGTTGCGTAAAGCAGGAACCTCAGGTGGCAGTGCCGACCAGGCTGGCGACGCGAATCAGGATGACTCCCAAGAGGCTGCCAATGCAGCGTCAGGTAAAAGCGCATCAAGTGCGAGAAGTTCCAAAGCGAAAGCAACAGCTTCTTCGCGCTCTCGCGCTAAAGGGTAGAACTGTCATGTGAAATGTGTAGCGTTGTTGAGCGTGCTGCTAAGAATGTTGCAAAGCAGCAATGCAGCGTTTACTCTTTTTGCAGTGCAGCAATTTGCCGTGTGATGAGCCACTCCAGGCTCATGCCAAGGAATGAGAGATAGGAGCAGACACTATGCAAGATAAAATGATGGACGCCTTTAGTACCCAAACGCGCCAAATGTTCGAGCCAATGCGCAAGATGAACTCGCTGATGCTCAACAATATGGAAAAAATGACCCAGTATCAGCTGGAAGCAATGAAACGCTACAGCCAGATGGGCACCGAGCGCATTCGCAGTGCGACGGAAATTAACGATGCTGAAAGCCTGCGTGATTTTGGTACGAAACAAGCCGAAATGATGAATGAGCTTTCTCAGCAGATGCAGGAAGATGCCCGCGTCATGGGCGAGATGAGCATGCAGTTCAAATCCGAAATGGAAAAGCTGTTCAGCGAAGCTGGGCAGAAAATGAGCGAGCAAGCCACCTCTGCTGCGAAAAGTGAACAGCCTGCGAAATCGACTAGCCAATCTTCACGTAAAAGCTAAACGTAACGATGTTCGCGGCGCCTTGAAGGCGCCGCGTTCTTTTGGATGATGTGCCTGGGCAGACAATGCCAAGCAGGTGAGGGGAGAGTGAGTATGCTGTCAGGGTGGAAAATGCCGTCTCAAGGTGTTTCTCAAGAAGAGCTTGAAGCATGGAAAGTGCAGCTAAGCGATGTTGGTGAACAGTACAAAGGCCTGCTTGAGGATTTACTGTCACGGATAGCACCCAGCGAAGCTGCTGACTCCGTTTACAGTGATATGCGTGAAAGCTTTGAAGCCGCCGCACAGTCGCTCATGAGTAACCCTAACCTGCTGTGGCAAACTCAGTCCCGCCTACTGCAAGATCAGTGGCTACTTTGGCAGCAGGGTGTGCGGGCGATGTCTGGTGAGCAAGTGACGCCATTGATAACGCCTGCAAAAGGCGACCGCCGCTTTAAAGATGAAGCATGGACACAAGAGCCTTACTACTTAGCGATTATGCAGCAATATTTACTGTTTTCGCAGATGGTAGAGGAGCTTATTGAAAATCTGGATGGCTTAGACCCGACACAGAAACGCAATCTAGCGTTTTATGCTCGGCAATTAGTAAGCGCCATGTCGCCTACTAATTTTGTATCGACTAACCCCGAAGTCATGCGTCGTACAATTGAGACGCGTGGACAAAACCTAGTAGATGGCCTGACGCGCCTGCGAGAAGACCTGGCGAATTCCGCCGAGGGTATTAACGTACGCATGACCGATCGAAGTGCCTTTGGTGTTGGCGATAACATTGCTGTCACCCCAGGTGCCGTGGTGTATGAAAATGAGCTGATTCAGTTAATTCAATACACCCCCACCACGGAAAAAACCTTTAAAACGCCACTGTTGATCGTGCCCCCATGGATCAATAAGTACTACATTCTCGACCTGCGAGAAGACAATTCGCTGGTTAAGTGGATGGTAGACCAAGGGCACACGGTATTTCTGATTTCTTGGCGTAACCCTGGCCCAGAACAGCGCGATATTACCTGGGCTGATTACATGCAAATGGGCCCCGTCAGCGCGATGGAGGCCATTGAGCAAGCCTGTGGTGAGAAGTCAGTCAATCTGTTGAGTTACTGTGTGGGCGGCACACTAACTGCTTCTACGGTGGCCTATCTGACAAGCACTCGGCGTGGTCGAAAAGTGAAGTCAGTGACCTATATGGCGACGCTGCAGGACTTTCGTGATCCTGGTGATATTGGCGTATTCCTTAACGAACGGGTGGTTGAGGGAATTGAAAATACGCTGGAAATGAAAGGATATTTAGACGGCCGCTCGATGGCCTACACCTTTAATTTATTGCGTGAGAATGATCTTTTCTGGTCGTTCTACATCAATAATTATCTGAAAGGCGAAACGCCCGCCGCGTTTGACCTGCTGTACTGGAATACTGATGGGACTAACCTGCCTGCTGGTACCCATGCCTGGTATCTGCGCCATATGTACTTGGAAAACCGTTTAGTAGAACCAGGTGGTATCGAGCTGGACGAGGTGAAGATTGACCTTCGTAAAATCTCGACGCCGTGCTACTTCGTTTCGACGAAAGAAGATCATATCGCTAAGTGGAACAGTACGTATTATGGCGCGCTGTTACCCAAAGGGCCGGTGACGTTTGTATTGGGTGGTTCTGGCCATATCGCGGGCATTGTGAACCCTCCCCACAAGAATAAATACGGCTACTGGACCAACGATGCGCTGCCCGACACCCATGAAGCATGGCAAGAAGGCTCCACCTTTAACGAAGGCTCCTGGTGGCCACACTGGCAGGCATGGGTAACGGAGAACGGCTATGCTGATCCTGACCCGGAAAAAATGGTGCCCGCGCGTCAGCCTGGAGAAGGTGAACTAAGCGTGATTGAAAGCGCGCCCGGGCGCTATGTGAAAATGACGATTCCTGAGGTGTTGGGCGAAATTCCCGCCGCAGAATGATTTGCCACCATGGCATGATAGGCTAACGAACAAACGTTGCGTTTGTCGTTAACAGTTAGAGCAGTAGAAAATGGCGGTGATGTCCTATTAGGAGTGATCTAATAAGGCATCACCGCCATTTGCGTTATTACCTTTCAAGCTAACTTTCAAACCACCCTTTCAGCAATGTGACTGCTTGCGTTGGTGCCAAGCGAGCCAGCAAAGCCATCCGCCATACAGAATACATAATCCAATCAGTACGCTAATTTCGCGCCCAATGCTGAGAAGCGGGGCACCCATTTGATTCATCGCTAAAAAACCTTGTATGCCAGGTTTAACTGGAATCAGTAGGGTTAGGATATCTAGCCATTTGGGTAGACTTTCGGCAGGCCAGGCAAAACCAGCGGTAAAGACAATCGGTAGTGACGAAAGAAGAACCAGCACAGTGGGCTGTTCTGGTCGCGGAAGCAGATAACCAAGCCAAATGGCGAATAACGTGGCGCTTATGAAAAATAGCACGCTGAAGGCGAGTAATTCACTAGGCGCAGCCGCATGGGGAACACCATAAAGCTGGAAGAAAAAGCCAAAGTAGAGCATGGCAAATAATAGGTAGATAAGCAGAAAGGTGAAGAGGCGAAGCGGCAGCGCTAATGCGAGCGATGGCGCGGTTTGCCCCAGACGCCTGCGCGCGCGATCTTTGATGGTTACGCTACCTGCGGCAATGAGTAGCGTTTGGTGCAGAATTAATACAAAGACAGCGGGCACAATGTAATTAATGTAGCCCGACGTGGGGTTAAACGCGGGCTTAGTGATGAGCCGCATCGGCATAATTTGTCCAGGAATCTGTGCAGGACTTTCTCCCTTCATTAAGCTACCAACGAGTTGGGTTTGCACACTGAGTGTCGTCGCGGCTGTCAGCAAGCCCTCAACCACATTGCCGTAAATTAGAAAATAGCTGGCGTCCCCAGCAAAAGAGAGGCTGGTTGGGCGTCCTAAATAAATATCACGCTCGAAACCGGAAGGAATAATTAATAGCCCATGAACAGCATCGCTGGCCAGTAAGGCTTCTGCTTCTGCCATGCTGGACGGCTGGGCGGCGACTCGAATTTGAGGGGCTGCATCTGCCATGCGGATAAGTTGCCGGGCCAGATGAGTGTGATCATGATTCACCACCGCCACTGCTTGTTCTCCCGGCACGCTCTTATGATAGGGAAGAGGGTAAAGAACGGCATAAAATAGTAAGCCGCCGACAATTACGAGCAGCACGGCCCGATCAGCAAATATATTCGCAATCTCTACCTGCCACGCTTGCCAACATCGTTGCCAGGCATTCATGAGGACACCTGTTCAGCAGGGTTGATGTTTAATTGTTTTGGCAAGGCATGAATGGCGAAGGGTAAAGGCAGCAGGAACAGCAGCAATATTAATAAGGGCGGTAGCAGAGTAGCCAGCGGTGCCCCATGGTCAGCCACCGCTACCTGGAGTTCAATATAGTGAGTGGAGGGCATTAAGTTGCCCCAGGTTCGCGCCAGTATATTCATATCGCCTCTTGGGAAAGTAATTCCCATAAAGGCAAAGGCTGGTGCTAGATAAGCAGCACATAAGCTTAGCGCGCGGATTTTGTTAGCAACGGTAGCTAGAATCAACGTCGCCATACTTTGAACGGCAATTACCATTAGCGCCATACCAACCATTAGCCAAGCCACGCTGCCCTCTGGTGACCAGCCAAGAAAATAGTAAAACATGCCAAGCAGGATGACGCCTTGCAGCCATAGCAGCAGCGAAATGGGTGTTAGTAGTTGCCAGAGTGAAACACTTCTGGCGGAGAAAGTGGTGGGTAGCGGCGCTTTTTCGAGCCGCCAGCAAAGCGTCAGCAGCGTTGCAACGACGATTACAATTTGCCATAGGGCGGGTGTGATTGTTGTCACCAAGAAACGCGCATAGCTCATTCCCGCGTTATAAAGGGAGGTGATTTGTGGCCGCACAGGGGCCGCCGCTGCTACTGCTTGTGGTAATGCATAGCCTTGACCAAGCCGTAATACAACGCCCGCTTCGGCGGCAAAACTCATGCTTGATTGGGTTAGTGCGGAGGAAATGAATTTTCCGGCTAGCAGGTATTGGCTATTGTAAAAAGCCACGGCCTCAGGGCTGAGAGAAAGACGCAAGTCGCGGCCAAAGTTACGTGGGATGATCAATAGTGCTAAGACTTCACCACGTTGTAGCGCTTCGGCCCCTTCGCTTGCCGAAGGGTAAGGGTGAAGCATATCTAATGCTGGGCTGGCATCTAAATAACGCTGCAGTGAACGAGACTCAGAGGTATGGTCTAAATCGACAACGCCTACGGGAAGTGATCGTGGAGTGCCTGTTTCAAACACGGCAATAAATAGCAGAGCCAGCAGAGGGGGCAGCCATCCTACCAGAGCGAGCAGCCACGGCTGGCTGCGTAGCGCCTGCCAGCCATTCAGTCTAGTCGGTTCCATGCTGGCTACCTGTCAGCGCTTCCTCAGAAGGTAAATCAAGCAATACGCTCATGCCTGCCCTTAGGCCAGGTACTGGCTCAATGGGGTGCATTTCCACTTCAAACGTGCGCATATCAAAGCCACGACCGGGCACCGTGGCACGCCAAGTGGCAAAGTCGCCAAGCGCTGCGATGTGGCTGACTTTAAAGCGTGCCTGATGACCAAGAGAGGGAATATCGAGGTCGATCTCTGTACCTGGCGAAAAGTGCCGTAGCAGATCTTCACGAACATTAAACAGAGCCCATGCTTCGTCTAGGTCGGTGATCATAACCACTGGGAAGCCTTGGGGGACGAGCTCACCTGGGTTTAGTAATACATTACTGACAATGCCCTTATGAGGTGCAATTGCTAGCGAGTCCTCAAGTAGTTCAGTGATTTCATCACGTAGACTAGTCGTTATATCTTCGCCAGCGCGGCTGGCGGTACGTGCTTCTTCACGAGGGCCTGCCTCTGCTAATCTAAGCACCTCTGCGGCGGTTACCCGCGTCTGCTCCGCTACCCGTAGCAGTGTAAAAGCCTCATCAAGCCGTTGACGGGCCACAACGCCTTGTTCGGCTAATACGCGGGTACGTTCATAGGTGGTTCTTGCCATGGTCTCAGCCGCCTGAGCTTTCTGAAATTCGCTGCGTGCTGCGGCTATTTTCTCCTCACGGGTGCCGCCTTCAACCGCCTGCGCCAGTGAGCGGCTAATCGTATCGAGTGCATCGACTTGCGTCAGTTTAGCTTCAAGTTCAGGACTGTCGATTCGAAATACGACATCTCCGGCATTTACACTATCACCGCGGCGAAACTCAATTTCGGCAAGCCGTCCTGGGACTTTTGAAGACACCATATATTGTCGGGCTTCTATCTGGCCCTGTAGGCGAAGAGGAGGCGTGCTATAGGTGCGCCAGAAAACAACAGATACTGCGATGGCGACCCCTGCCAATATGGCCAGGATGAGAAATCTGCGCGTGGTCACGGGATGGGGTCCCCTTCGCTAAGATAAGCAAATAGTGATTCTTGCTGACCTGTAATACTGAGTAATTGGGCAAACGACATGACGAACCGGAAAGCGGCAGCATCACGGCGCGTATGGGTCGTGGATAGAAAGGTTTGGGCATCAATCACATCAAGCGCTCGCCCAATTCCTTCTGAGAAAGCCAGCGTTTGCAGGCGTAGGCTCTCTTCTGCCAGCGCCACTGTACTTGCGAGGTCGCTATACTCTTCAAGCGCTTGATTGGCATCGCGATACTGCTGGTCAAGCAATAGCTCTAGCTTGCGGGAAGCGGCCTGCTGGCGATACCGTAATTCCGATACTGTGCTCACCGCTGCCTGTACCTTGCCACTCCGTCCGCTGCGATCTACCAGTGGCATACTGACACCAACGCCAACCAACCAGTCGGGTGTGAGATCGCTAGCTAACGAGTCATCTTCATAGAGGTTGTAACTGCCAAACATGAAGACATTCGGATGGTAAAGCCCACGGCTTGCATCAACGACGCTTTCCGCCTGAGCCTGTTTATTTGCTAATAATCTAAGGACAGGGTGGTCGGCTAGCCCTGGTTGAAAATGCCCAATCGGTGGCAGCGATGCGAGCGTAAACAGGGGAGATGTAGGCGTAGGGCCTGATGAATGACCGCCAGACCCTGGCGCATTGGAAGGCGTATAGTGAACCAAAGAGGCTAATGCTTGTTGGGCGCTATCACGCTGCTCGCGGATGGCGCGCGTAGTGATACGTGAACGGTCATAGGCTGCTTCAGCGGCTAAGCGCTCCACCCGCGCAATTTGATATTGGTCTTCAAGCGCTTGGGCAGAGTGGTAATGGTGGGCAAGGGTGTTTTCAGCTTGTTGTTGAGTAGTAAGCGCTCGCTCAGCCATTACTAGCCCGTAATAAGCGGTTACTAAATCCATAAAACGGGCTCGGTAAACGTCTTCAAGCAGTAGCGATGCTGCCCTCTCTTCTAATGTTAATAGTTCCCGTGCAGAGCTGATTTTTCCACCTGTATAGAGCGGCCAAAACATCGCTAACGAGCTTCGGGCAACGTTGCGGTTAGTGACCGGTGTACGAAAGGCATTAGGGCCGCCAATAAGATCGACTAATCGCTGGCCTGGCAGGGAGTCAGCGACGCTACTAAGCGGGTTGAGAGCAAGTGCATCCACTTCAATTGGGTTATCTAGGTGGGTATAAGAGCCAATTAGATCTATTTGAGGGAGTAGTAAATTATTGCGGTTAGAAAGAAGCGCAACCGCGCGCTGCTGGGCAGCTTGGCCTGCTGCAACGTCATCGTCTTGGCTGCGGAGTTGTTGCCAAGCATCTTCCAGAGCTAGTGGCTGCGCGTGAACGTGCTGGCTAGGTAACGCTATGGCTACCATAAGTAATGATGCCCATAAAAACATGCTTGAGCTTTTCACAACTCACCACCTCTTTTTATTTATTATAAGGGTTAAACCATAGTTTAGGTGTTAAGTGCAATAAGCCAAAAATGGTTTGTAGATAATTTATTGGGTGGGTGGTTCGTTGTGCCGGCTTTGGAATAATCGTTTTTATATTAGCGAGCTAAATTTTATTGCGGTTTTTCGATAAAGAGACTGTTATGTAATTGCTCGTTAATCAGTTTGGTATATATTAATCACTGCTAACTGATGGTAAGTCGACTTAGAGTAATAAAGTTGCTTGTCCTTTTACTGTTAACCGAGGCTATAGCCATGCCACCTAACGCTCGTTCTTTATTTTCGCCGATGCTGACAGAGCCTCATACGCATCATAGTCATGGTGCTTGTTGCTGTGGGTCTCCGATTTTACAACGCTTCCATGAACGCGTTATGGCAGAAATAACCCGTCGACAAATGATTGGAGGAACGGCGGCGGTGATGGCTCTATTTGCAGGACTGCATGTGCCCTTTGCTGTTGGGCAGCAGCCGAAAGCGCATGATGGGCCGTTACTATTAACGAATTTAAGGCTATTCGATGGGAGCGGTGGCCCACTGCGTGATGGTGTATCAATCAGAGTAGAAAGTGGCCGTATCGACGCTATTCTTGATGGCAGTGGCGAGATAGAAGGTGTTGATGTCATTGATTGTGGCGGTCGTGTACTGATGCCTGGTTTGATTGATGCCCATTGGCACACCACCTTAGCGGCTATCTCCCAAATGGAAGCCATGACCGCTGATATTGGCTACGTGCATTTGGTGGCAGCACGGGAAGCAGAGCGAACCTTAATGCGTGGTGTTACCTCAGTTAGGGACGTGGGTGGGCCATCGTTTGCGTTAAAGCGTGCTATTGATGAAGGCATTGTTAACGGCCCTAGAGTGTTTCCCGCAGGCGCAATGATTTCCCAGACGTCGGGACATGGTGACTTCAGAATGCGTCACGACATTCCACGGGGCAGCACAACACCGCTAAGTGAAGCAGAGCGTCAGGGGGTTGCAGTGATTGCGGATGGCGAAGCTGAAGTGCTCAGACGCACACGTGAGCAGCTAATGCTAGGTGCTTCACAGATCAAACTGATGGCGGGTGGAGGCGTAGCGTCGCTTTATGATCCTTTAGATAGCACCCAATTTACGGAGCGAGAATTACGCGCCGCGGTCGAGGCTGCTGATGATTGGGGCACTTATGTGATGGTGCATGTCTATACGCCGCGAGGTATACAGCGCGCTTTGCGGGCTGGTGTTAAGTCTATTGAGCATGGCCAATTGGCTGATGAAGAATCGGTAAGAATGATGGCTGGGGAGGGCGCGTGGTGGAGCCTACAGCCTTTCCTGCAAGATGAAGATGCCAACGTTTATCCTGATGCGGCACGTCGAGAATCTCAGCGCCAAGTGGCTGAAGGTACTGTTCGCGCCTACGAAATGGCACAGCGGTTTAATGTGAAAACTGCCTGGGGCACTGACATACTCTTTAGCCCTAAAAACACCCCGAACCAACTTCGGCATTTGGCAAAGTTAACGCGCTTTTATGATCCGCTAACAGTGCTGGCAATGGCAACGGGACATAACGGTGATTTATTGTCACTTTCAGGACCGCGTAATCCCTATCCTGGTGTTCTTGGGCGCATTGAGCCAGGAGCCCTAGCTGACCTCCTAGTCGTAGATGGTGATCCAAGCAGTGACCTTGACTTTCTGAATGATCCAGAGAGCAACTTGCGTATGATTATGAAAGGTGGTCGTGTTTATAAGGATCAGCTATAAAAACACCATAGATAATACTTAAAACTTCTGCTTTCTGTTGGAGGAAACTTTAGCTCGCGATAATTTTACTGATGAGTAAGGGCGGCTATGTCGACATCGCTTGCTAAAAGCTTCCTCCTTGTCTTTAACGCCTGCGTATCAAGCCCGGTAACAGTAGTAGGCCAGCGAATAGCCACGCAGGCCAGCTGCCAGTGCGGTTAAACGGTGTTAGCCCTTCCATGGCGTAAAATTCGCCAATGAGGTAGGTGGTTTCAAATTGCGCTGCGCTATCTACTAGCTCGCCACGAGGATTAATAATCGCGGTAATGCCGTTACTGGTAGCGCGCACAACATAGCGACCATTCTCTAGCGCGCGCAGACGGGCCATTTGCAAGTGTTGATGAGGGCCAATGGACGCGCCAAACCAAGTGTCATTAGATACCGTCACAATCACGTCGCTGTCTGCTGCGCGGCGTGCCACCAACTGTGGGTAGATAATCTCATAACAAATAGCGTTGCCAATCGTGACGCCAGCTGCCTGCATTGGCGTTTGTTCGGAGGCGCCTTTAGAAAAACTCGACATCGGTAGATCGAAGAAGTCGATAGCGCCACGCAACACGCTTTCAAGCGGCAGGTATTCACCAAACGGCACTAGGTGCTCTTTTTGGTAGCTGCCCTCGACGTTGCCAACACCAATTACGCTATTGAAATAACGGTCGTCTTCATCAAGTTGGACAATGCCGGTTAATAGCGCGGTGCTGGGCGGTAAGCTGGCTTGTACGCGTTCCAACACCGGGCGAGCTTGGTTATCTATCATTGGCAGAGCGGTTTCGGGCCATAAAATAAGATCTGCCTCATCAGCGACGCGGCGGGTTAAATCGCTGTATGTATTTGCTGCTACGCGCTGGCCTTCAGGGGTCCACTTTAATAGCTGGGGCAAATTACCTTGAAGTAGCGCAACGCGGGTAGGCTCGCGCGCTGGCGTTGTCCAAAGTGTTGGCAGTGCCAAAGGGAGCAGCCAAATGACGGCTAATGGTAGTGCTGCCCACCATTGGCGTCGTAGCAGTTCAGCGCCTAAGGTGCCAGTGAGCACGACCAGTAGAGAAAGCAGGTAAACGCCGCCTACTGGTGCCCAGTTGGCGAGTGGCGAGTCAACATAGCTGGAACCGACCAGCAGCCAAGGAAAGCCGGTAAACAGGTAAGTGCGCAGCACTTCGCCCAGCACCCAAGCACCCACGAAGGTGAGAAAGGCCAAGCGCGGGCTACAAAAACGTCGATAAAGCCAAAAAGTGCCAGCGAAAAAGAGCGCCAATACCGTGACAAACAGAGCGGTGAGGAAGACAGCGAGAGGAACACCAGTGTAGCCATAATCATGGATGGATACATATACCCAAGATGTGCCGCTGGCGAATAGCGCTATGCCGTATAGCCAGCCTTTTAGCGCCGCTTGCGAAGGAGTTAATGAATGCAAACCAGCATAAAGAAGCCCGATGGCGACTGGGCCTAGCCACCATAATTCAAATGGTGAAGCGGTAAGCGTGGTAAAACCGCCGGCTACGAGTGCAGCCAGCAGTTGAAGTGCAAAGGTGGGCGTCAACCCCATGGTGATATCCTATCAGCAGGTTGAAGTAGTCAGTTGGCTAGCTGTCGTCGTTATCATCGCCATCGGTGGCCTTATTGCTCTCATCGTCGCGATAAGCTTCCAACAATCGAATACGCCGATTATCAGCATTAAGGATGATGAAGCGCCAGCCACCTAAACTCGTATGTTCACCACGTCCGGGTAAGTGACCAAACTGTTGCATCACAAGGCCGCCCACAGTATCGAATTCATCATCAGAAAATTCGGTACCGAAGCGCTCGTTGAAGTCCTCAATCGGGGTAAGAGCACGAATCGCAAAGTGGCCGTTTTCCAGCGTGCGAATATCGTCCTCTTCATCGGTATCATGTTCATCTTCGATATCCCCAACAATCTGTTCCAGAATATCTTCAATGGTAATAATACCGGCTGTGCCGCCGTACTCATCTACCACAATTGCCATGTGGTTATGGGTATCACGGAACTCCTTCAGCAAGCTGTTTAAGCGTTTGGACTCTGGAATAAACATTGCTGGACGCAGTACGTCTTCTAGCTTAAAGGCATCGCGGCTTTCTTGCGTTTGCGAGAGCAGGGGGAGCAGGTCTTTAACAAGTAGGATGCCTTTTACATCGTCAAGGTTTTCGCCAATGACCGGGTAGCGGGAGTGCCCTGTTTCCTGAATTAATGGCAGGTAGCCATCGCTGGTTTGATCAAGGGTAATGGCTGAGACTTGTGAACGTGGGATCAATATTTCACGCACCTGTTGGTCACTGATTTCAAGCGCACCTTCGATAATCATAATGGCGTCTTGATCGAGCTTCAGTTTCCCTGCGGTGTGGCGTAAAAATGTCATCAGCTCATCGCGCGAGCTAGGTTCGTCACTGTCTCCGGAAAGGGCGCCAAAGAGTTTCTCGAGCCAGGATTTTTGATTTGAGTTGCTCGATCGGTCTTCGCTCATTGCGTCTAATCTCTCTATTACGTGCGAACAGTTATATGCAAATCGTTGTGTGCAAACAGTACGTCAATGCAGCACTTAAAAATAGCTATGTGAAGATGGCAGCGACTAAACAGTCTGTCGTTTTATCACTGAGTGAAGGGTTACACCACCCTAAAAGCAATTTATCGGCCAGGGTAACAGCTTACTCATGATAAGGATCAGGAATATCGAGAGTAGCTAGAAGCTCACGCTCTAATTGCTCCATTTCTTCTGCTTCCTGCTCTTCAATATGGTCATAGCCCATTAAGTGCAGCGTGCCGTGTACCACCATGTGCGCGTAATGATGTTCAATAGGCTTCTGCTGCTCGCTGGCCTCATGGGCAACAACGGCATGGCAAATAATCAAGTCGCCCAGTAATGGTAAAGAGACACCGGGTGGGTTCTCAAAAGGAAATGAGAGCACGTTGGTTGATTTATCTTTACCACGGTAATCTCTGTTGAGAGCTTGGCTTTCTGCTTCATCCACAAAGCGAATTGTCAGTTCTAGACGCTCGTCATCAGGATGTCGTGAAAAGACACAGCCCACCCAGTGGGTGAGCTGTTCTAAGGAAGGAAGTAGCGGTTCGTTGATGGCCGCCTGGCGATCAATCACGATGTCACTCATCGTGGTGCCTCTCCTGCGCGTTCAAGCGCTTGCATGCGGGCCTCACGCTCCTGCTGGCGCGCTTCACGCCGAGCGCGTTCCTGCACTTCCTGCTCCGATTCAAACTCATCATAGGCTTCGATGATGCGCTGAACCAGCGGGTGACGCACGACGTCTTTTGCAGCAAAGTGAGTGACGCCGATGCCAGGGGTTTCTTTAAGAACATCCAGCACCTGCGAAAGACCAGAGCGCTGTCCGCGTGGAAGGTCCACTTGGGTAATATCGCCGGTGATCACCGCCGTTGAGCCAAAGCCAATTCGCGTCAGGAACATCTTCATCTGCTCCGGCGTGGTGTTTTGGCTTTCATCCAAAATGATGTAAGAGTTATTCAGCGTACGCCCACGCATATAGGCGAGCGGGGCAATCTCGATTACTTGGCGCTCAATGAGTTTGGCGACCTGCTCAAAACCGATCATCTCGTACAGTGCGTCGTAAAGCGGGCGCAGGTAAGGGTCAATTTTTTGGGCAAGGTCGCCGGGTAAGAAGCCAAGCTTTTCACCGGCTTCTACCGCTGGGCGTACCAACAGAATACGTCGCACTTCCTGTTGATTTAGCGCTTCTACCGCCGCGGCAACCGCCAAGTACGTTTTGCCCGTACCCGCAGGCCCAATACCGAAATTGATATCGTGTTCGCGAATGCTTTGTACGTAGCGCTGCTGATTAAGACCACGGGGCTTAATCATTGTGCGCGGAGTACGCATGATCACGTCGTCGCTGCTGCCTTCGCTATCATCATCTTCTTCTAGCGCTTCTAAGCCAGATTCCTGAAGGAATAAGTGAACCGTGTCTGCGTCAAGCTCTTCTGCCGCTGTTTCACGGTAAAGATGCTCAAGCACATTGGCGGCAGCTTTGATGCGGTTAGCGGCCCCGGCCAGCTGAAACACATTGCCGCGATTGCGCAAGGTCACGTCCAGGCGGCTTTCAATCAGCTTTAGGTGCTCGTCCTGCTGGCCGCACAGGCTAGCTAGTCGCTGCGGGTCATTGGGTTCAAGGCTTAGTGTGATAATGCGATTGGCCTGAGGTGATGGCTGGCTCAAGAGTAAAAAACCCGTTAGTTGATGTGTGTGAGACTCAGCTTACTGCCCCGGCCTCGCCGGGGCAATTACCTAGGATAAGCGAGCAGTTAATAACGCTCGGGAGAAGCGAGTTCGCCACGCAACGAGTTGGGCAGCGCTTCGGTGATCTCCACGTCAACAAAGTAGCCGATCAGCTCTGTAGGGTTGGCTGCACGGAAGTTAACCACACGGTTATTTTCGGTGCGCCCTGAAAGTTGGCCGGGGTCTCTCGGTGAGAAACCGGATACCAAAACGCGCTGAGTAGTGCCTACCATGCGTCGGCTGATCTGCGCTGCTTGTTGAAGAATTCGCTCCTGCAAAATGGCAAGCCGCTGTTTTTTGACACTTTCTGGCGTTTCGTCCGGTAGGCCAGACGCTGGCGTGCCTGGGCGTGCCGAGTAAACAAAGCTGAACGAGTGATCAAAGCCAATGCGATGAATCAGGTCCATCGTTGCTTCGAAATCCTCTTCCGTCTCGCCAGGGAAGCCGATGATAAAGTCAGAAGAGAAGCTAATGTCCGGGCGATTGGCACGAATACGCTCCATCTTCTCGATATACTCTTCAGCGGTATGGCCACGCTTCATGGCACTTAAAATACGATCAGAGCCAGATTGTACCGGTAGATGTAAATGGCTCACCAACTCCGGGATATCGGCAAAGGCGTCTACGAGACTATCGGTGAACTCGACCGGATGAGAGGTCGTAAACCTGACGCGATCAATGCCATCCACTGCGGCAACGCAGGCGATCAGCTCTGCGAGGTCGATCTCATCGCCATCGTCGTTTTCACCACGGTAAGCGTTCACGTTTTGACCAAGTAGGTTAATTTCTCGCACCCCTTGATCGGCCAAGTGAATCACTTCATCAATAACTGATTCAAAGGGGCGGGAGACTTCTTCACCGCGGGTATAAGGCACGACACAGAATGTGCAGTATTTCGAGCAGCCTTCCATGACAGAAACGAAGGCGGTTGCGCCATCAGATTTTGGCTGCGGCAGGTGATCGAACTTTTCGATTTCTGGAAAAGTGACATCGACCGCAGCAATCTGATTGTTATTGCGTGCGTCCAACATTTTTGGCACGCGGTGAAGCGTTTGTGGGCCAAAAATCATATCGACAAAAGGCGCGCGCTTACGTAGCGCTTCACCTTCTTGGCTTGCTACACAGCCGCCAACACCAATCACGAGGTCTGGATTGGCGTCTTTGAGCTTTTTCCAGCGACCCAATTGATGAAATACCTTGTCCTGCGCTTTTTCGCGAATAGAACAAGTATTTAACAAGATAACGTCAGCTTCTTTTTCGTTATCAGTCAATTCCAGCTGGTGAGATTCGCCGAGCAGATCTGCCATACGCGAGGAGTCGTACTCGTTCATTTGGCAGCCGTGCGTTTTGATAAAGAGCTTCTTCGCCATCGGTACCTGTCATCTATGAGTCGTCGGGGGACGAGGGATGAATGAAAACATGGGTGCAGCTTAGCGCAGTGTAACGCGTCGCCGTTGAATGACCGCATTATACGGATACAAGAAACCTGGGGCTAGCGTTCACCTATAATCGATACTTGACCCGAGCGTTTCTATCAGTATACTACGCACCGTGTTTGAGCAGTTCCTCGATAGCTCAGTTGGTAGAGCAAATGACTGTTAATCATTGGGTCGCAGGTTCGAGTCCTGCTCGAGGAGCCAACATACTGAAGCAGGTTTTATTCTGATTTCAGTGGCTCCGCTCTAAACACAGCAGCAAATTATAATGTTCCTCGATAGCTCAGTTGGTAGAGCAAATGACTGTTAATCATTGGGTCGCAGGTTCGAGTCCTGCTCGAGGAGCCAAATTGCTGTTCTGCTGTCACTGCCGTTTGCGGTAAACGTTCCCCGATAGCTCAGTTGGTAGAGCAAATGACTGTTAATCATTGGGTCGCAGGTTCGAGTCCTGCTCGGGGAGCCATTTAGTTTTTCTATTCTCTTTATTCCCTCTATTTATCT
This sequence comes from Halomonas qaidamensis, assembly GCF_025917315.1. NCBI lineage: Bacteria > Pseudomonadati > Pseudomonadota > Gammaproteobacteria > Oceanospirillales > Halomonadaceae > Halomonas > Halomonas qaidamensis. Next base: position 1,162,049 of record NZ_CP080627.1, read on the forward strand.
TCCGTATGCTTCGCTTATTGCATAAGATTTCTCGCGAAATTTATAGTTGAAGTCTTACAGCTGAAGTCGACAGCCTCATCTTTTTGTTATCCGTTGATAATACCTTGTAGGTGATAATACTCAGTGTGCCATGGCATTTTGGGTGATTTTTTGTGCCTAACGGTTAGAGGCATATAGACTGTGTCGGATACTTACTATTTGGGAAGGTGCCCGTGGGAAAAGCTGCCAGTTTGCATGCGCTACAGGTCTTTAAGTGTCTAAGCGACGAAACGCGTTTAATGCTGGTGCTCTTGGTTGCGAAAGAGCAATCGCTGTGTGTGTGCGAAATGACCTATGCGCTGGAAGAGTCGCAGCCTAAAGTATCGCGTCATTTAGCCCAGCTTCGCCAATGTGGGTTGCTTGTCGATCAGCGGGAAGGGCAGTGGGTTTACTATCGTTTGTCGCCTAGGCTGCCTGGGTGGGCGCAGGCTATTATTGACGCTGGTGCTGAAGGCAGTGCTACGCGCCTTCAGGCGTTAGTTCTGCGGCTAGCTAAAATGGGCGACCGACCGGCGCGGCGAGCTGCATTGTGCTAATTGTTAGCCAATAAAAAAACGCCGACCCAAAAGTCGGCGTTTTTAGTAATGACAGCTTAGCGCTTAGCCGTTCGCTTAACGTTTAGCCATCCGCTGTGTGCCTTGAAGATGGGCATAGTCGAGTAAGATTTCAGCAGCTTCTAGCACATGGGCGCGATCAGCTGGCATATCTTCCTCTTTATCATCTTCGTTAGCCTCGTCTGCTTCGCTACCCTCGGACTGAGAGTTATCGCCGCGGGCATCCATCCACTCTTCTAGCTCAGGTAAGTTTAAAGCGCGGCGGCGTTGGTTTTCGAGAGAAAGCTGCTCTGCTTCTTGAGCTTCCAGCTCTCGTTGACGCTGATCGCGGTTCAAGCTAACGCTGGTGTGCTGTTCGCGTAGCTGTCGGGCTAAGGCAGACTGGCGCTCTAGGTAGCGAAAGTTAGGGTTCTCCTTGGCGCGCTCTTCGTGTTGGGAGGAGAGTGCGGCTAGCGCGTTCTCAGGAGAGCCATAGCGGCGGTACTGAACGTTCTGCACGGTGTCCCAAGCAAGGGCGTTATCGAGGCTGCTTTCGCCGATGCGTTCAGGGTCGATCAGGCTAGGGAAAATAATATCTGGCTCAACGCCGCGGTTTTGGGTGCTGTCACCCGAAATACGGTAGAACTTAGCGCGGGTCAGTTTGATTTGACCATGGCTAAGATCGTTCAGCGTTTGCACGGTGCCTTTGCCAAAGGTAGGGGTGCCAACCACAATGCCGCGGCCATAGTCTTGAATAGCGCCTGCAAAGATTTCTGATGCTGAGGCAGAGAGGCGGTTGACCAGTACGGTCAGTGGCCCATCATAAACTGTGCCTGCTTCAGTGTCGCCATAGAGCTGGATGCGCCCTTGGGCGTCGCGAACCTGGACGGTGGGGCCGCGATCAATAAATAGGCCGATGAGTGAATTGGCTTCTTGCAGTGCGCCACCACCATTGTTGCGTAGATCCAGAACGATACCTTCCACGCCTTCTTTCTTGAGATTTTCAATTTCTCTAGCAACATCTCGGGTGGTGCTGCGGTACTCATCTTCGCCTGCCTGCCAGGCATCGAAGTCAACGTAAAACGTTGGAATATCAATCACCCCGATACGATGAGGTTTTCCGTCTCGCTCAATATTAATCACCTCGCTGCTGGCTGCCTGATCTTCTAGACTAACCGTATCGCGGGTTATCTCGACGATTTGTGAGCGAGTCATGTCTACAGCTTGAGCCGGCACCACATCTAGGCGAACAACAGAGCCTTTCGGGCCGCGAATCAGGTCAACGACGTTGTCTAGGCGCATTCCTACTACGTTGACCATTTCACCGTCTTCTTGGCCTACAGCGATAATGCGATCGGCAGGTTCAAGCACGCCGGCACGGTCAGCTGGCCCGCCGGGAACTAAGCTAGAAACTTTGACGTACTCACTGTCGGCTTGAAGCAGTGCGCCGATACCCTCAAGTGAAAGGCTCATTTGAATATCAAATGATTCACTTTGGCGAGGGGAGAGGTAGCCAGTGTGAGGGTCGATAGTGCTAGAGACGGCTGCCATAATTAGTCCGAACACGTCTTCAGACTCTGATTGGCGCAGACGGGAAAGTTGACCTTCGTAGCGCTGGCGCAGATTGTCTTCGATCTGCTCGTCATCTTGGTCAGTCAGGGCAAGTGTTAGCGCATCGTTTTTAAGCCGTTTGCGCCACAGTTCGTCCAATTCACTTTCCCGAGTTGCCCATGGGGCCTCTTCGCGATCGACCTCTAAGCGTTCGTCGCTATCGAACTCGAATGAAAGTCCTTCATCAAGACGTTCTAGTAACCACTCAAGGCGTGCGGTATGGCGTTCGCTTAGGCGATTATAAAGTGCAAACGCATCGTCAAGGTCGCCATCGAACAGCGCTTGCGCCATATCGCGCTCTAAATGGCGATAAGGCTCTATATCGCGGTGCAATAGGTAGGAGCGCTGGCCGTCCAGAATATCTAGATAGCGTTGGAAAGCTTCCGCTGACCACTGCTCGTCGAAGTTAATATCGGCATAATGCCCGTAGCGAAGTGAATCAGCTATTTCCACTGCCGCTTGGCGTTGTTCGTCGGTCGGCTCAAGTTGCGCCAGCGCTGCTGGGCTGGCAACTGCCAGCATCACAGCAAAGGCGACCGAGCGCGAAAGCGTTGCAAACAAGCTCATCAGTCAAGCTCTCCCGGATTTGTGTACACTCATTCTTCCCTAGACCCGCAGATAGCCTATGAGTTGCGTAGGCCGAGGGAGCATTGTAGCAGGTCATTTACCCTGTGATACTCAATCATTACTGTTATGAGGATTTCTATGTCCGAAGCTTTCAACGCGGATCGTGTAACGCGGCTATGTGATTTTCTGCACCAGTCGCCCACGCCATGGCATGCGACACGCTGCATGGCGGAGCGTTTGGAGCAGGCGGGCTTTATGCGCCTTGAAGAGACGGCAAGCTGGCAGCTTGAGCCAGGTAAGCGCTATTACGTGACACGCAATGATTCGTCACTCATTGCCTTTCAACTGCCGGCTAAAACGTTAACCAGCCTGCGTATGTTAGGTGCTCATACGGATAGCCCGGGGCTACGATTAAAGCCCAATGCTACTCAATACGCAGCAGGCTGGTTACAGTTTGGGGTGCAGGTGTATGGGGGGGTGCTATTGGCCCCTTGGTTTGATCGTGACCTGGGATTGGCAGGTCGCGTGCATGTGCGCCATGCCGATGGTCGTTTAGAAAGCGTGCTACTAAACGTCAATCGGCCGATTGCTATAGTGCCTAGTCTGGCGATTCATCTAGACCGTGACGTGAATGCTGGTCGGGAGATTAACCCGCAAACGCAAATGTCGCCCGTCGTGATGCAGAGCGACAGTGCACAGCTAAGCGACGTGTTGGCTGAGTGGTTAGAAGAGCAGCACGGCTTGCGCGCTGTGGAGGTGGTCGACTTTGAGCTGGGATTTTACGATGTACAACCGCCATCGTTGGTAGGTCTACGTCAGGAGTTGGTTGCTAGTGCGCGGCTAGACAATCTGTTGTCATGCTTTGTCGGCCTTGAAGCACTGCTAGCCTGCGATGCGAGCCAAGGTGCCTTGCTAGTCGCCAATGATCATGAGGAAGTAGGTAGTGCCAGCGCCTGTGGTGCGCAGGGGCCATTTTTGGGCGATGTGCTGAAACGTTTGAATGTTCAGGTGGGTGGCGCTACTGAAGAGTCGCTGATTCAGTTGATTCAATCGTCGCTTATGATTTCCTGTGATAATGCTCACGCGTTACACCCTAATTTCCAGGATAAACACGATGAGCGTCATGGTCCTGCGATTAATGGTGGCCCGGTTATTAAGGTGAATGCCAATCAGCGCTATGCCACTAATAGTGTGACGGGGGCGCTGTTTCGAGATGTATGCCGCGAGGCAGAGGTTCCCGTGCAGTCGTTTGTTACTCGTGCAGACATGGGCTGTGGTAGCACTATTGGGCCGATTACTGCTACTGAGGTGGGCGTGCCGACAATTGATGTGGGCCTCCCTCAGTGGGCAATGCATTCTGTGCGTGAAACAGCAGGTACCCGAGACGTGGATTATTTGACTCGGGCGTTGACGGTGTTTTTGAACCGTGCTGAGTTGCGCTGAGCATGGCTGCTTACTAACAAAAAAGGCCCGTTAACGAAAAAGGCCCGCTGACTGTGTCAGCGGGCCTTTAATATTCGTGTGGTGGCTACGCCCTGATTTGAACAGGGGACCCCATCATTATGAGTGATGTGCTCTAACCAGCTGAGCTACGTAGCCATTCAACGGGGGCGAATATTACTCAGTGACTCGCCACCCGTCAAGTGTTTCTTTCGTTTGTGTCAAACGATTGCTTAATCAGACGTTAAAACGGAAGTGGATAACATCGCCATCTTTCACGATGTAATCCTTGCCTTCTAAGCGCCATTTGCCTGCGTCTTTAGCCCCTTGTTCGCCATTGAGTGAGACAAAGTCTTCGTAAGCAATCACCTCGGCGCGGATAAAACCTTTCTGGAAATCGGTGTGAATTACGCCTGCCGCTTCTGGTGCGCTGGCGCCTTCTTTTACTGTCCAAGCGCGGACTTCTTTAACACCCGCGGTGAAATATGTCTGTAGACCAAGCAGGGCATAGCCTGCGCGAATGACGCGATCAAGCCCTGGCTCTTCCATACCCATTTCAGCGAGGAACATGCTGCGTTCTTCGTCATCCAGCTCGGCAATTTCAGCTTCTAGCTGGTTACATACCGGCACGACGGCGGCACCTTCTTCTGCCGCAATCTCGTTTACGATGTCCAGGTAAGGGTTGTTTTCAAAGCCGTCTTCATTAACGTTGGCAATGTACATGGTGGGCTTGAGCGTTAAGAAGCCGAAGCTCTTGATCTGGCGCTTCTCGTCTTCATCAAGACCAAAGCTGCGCAGCGGCATCCCTTCAGCGAGGTGTGGCTGGATACGGTCAAGAATTGCCTTGGTAGCAGTGGCGTCTTTGTCGCCGCCTTTCACTGAGCGAACAAGACGTTGGCTGGCCTTTTCGACAGTATCCAGGTCGGCAAGCGCCAATTCCAGGTTGATCGTTTCAATATCCGCCCGTGGGTCTACCTGGTTGGCAACGTGGATTACGTTGTCGTTATCAAAGCAGCGCACCACATGGGCGATCGCCTGGGTTTCGCGAATATTGGCCAAGAATTTGTTGCCCAAACCTTCGCCTTTGGAGGCGCCTGCAACCAAGCCTGCGATATCGACAAATTCCATTGTTGTCGGCAGCACTTTTTGCGGCTTAACAATCTCTGCAAGTTTATCAAGACGCGGGTCAGGCATCGGTACAATGCCTACATTCGGCTCAATGGTGCAGAACGGGAAGTTTTCTGCATCAATACCAGATTTTGTTAGCGCATTAAAAAGTGTGGATTTGCCTACATTAGGTAGGCCGACGATACCGCAGTTAAAACCCATAAATTACTTCCTGGCCGCTAGGGCAGCGCAACAAGGGAAGCGCCTGCCAATATTGAAAAAGGGCGTGCTAGAACGCCTGATTTTAAGGTTGCTTATAAAGTGTGCTGCTATTTTACGCTATGAAGGCGGTTCATGGCTTTAGCCCAGTCGCCAGAGAGTACAAGTGGCAACGTGGCCTGACACTCATCCAAGGCGCTTTCAATGGCTTCCCGTTCAGCTTTGCCGGGTCGGCCAAGCACATAGTTAACGACCTGATGTGCTTCACCAGGGTGGCCAATGCCAATTCTTGCCCGATGAAACTGTTTCTGGTTGCCTAACGCGCTAATAATGTCTCGCAGGCCGTTATGGCCGCCATGGCCACCGCCGGTCTTGTAGCGTGCCTGTCCTGGCGGAAGGTCTAGCTCATCATGAGCGACCAGTAAATTGTCAGGCGTTAGTTTAAAAAACTGTGTGAGCGCTGCGACGGCAGCGCCGCTGCGATTCATAAACGTAGTGGGGTTGAGAAGGTGCAGTTCATGGTCGCCAACCCGCGCTTTGGCGTATAGGCCCAAAAACTTCTTTTCCGGACGAAGCTCTGTATGTGCGCTGCGTGCAATAGCATCTACCAGCCAGAAGCCTGCATTATGGCGAGTTGCATCGTATTCTGCACCGGGGTTGCCCAGGCCAATAATGGCCGTTACCTGGCTCATTGTCCCACCTCATAAAAAATTTCTAGACGAAATTTTCGACGTATGTCTGACTGAAAAAAAAAATCAAGCGCCGAAGCGCTTGATTTTATCATCCCTGGGCCATGCAGGCATGGCCCAGACGGTGCTGAAAAGCATCAGCTAGCAACACCGTGACTAACGCTTACTCAGCGCTTGGCTCTTCTTCGCCTTCGCCTTCGCTATCTTCGTCATCACCACCACGTACTTTCACTTTGGTGATGCTCAGAACAGCGTTGTCATGCTCTTCACCATGAGACAGGTCAACAGACGTAACGCCTGCTGGCAAGGTCAGGTCAGATAGGTGAAGGGTAGTGCCTAGCTCGACGTTGCTGATGTCAACTTCCAGGTAGTCCGGAAGATCTTTCGGCAAGCAGCTGATCGCGACTTCGTTGGCCAGGGTATGCAGTTCGCCACCTTGATCTTTGATACCAACACACTTCTCTTCACCAATGACGTGCAGCGGCACGTTGATGGTGATTTCGTGAGTGGCGTCAACACGCAAGAAGTCAGCGTGAGTTAGCAACGGCTTGAAGGGGTGGCGCTGTAGGTCACGAACAACCACTTGCTCTTCAGTACCGTCGATGACCAGTTTGATCACCGAAGAGAAGAAGGACTCGTCTTCAATCGCTTTGTAGAAAGCAGTTTTTTCTACAGAGATAGACTGAGCGCCTTTCTCACCGCCATAAACAACGGCCGGTACTTGTTGGTTCGCACGACGCAGGCGGCGGCTCGCACCTTTCCCCAGGTCGTTACGAACGCTGGCTTTTAGGATAAAATCAGACATTTAATTTGCCTCTTGGTTTAAGTAAGGAAACGCCGCCGTCCGCGACCAGACGACGACGTCTCCAGGGCCCCAGTAGGGGGCTATGACGTTAGGCGATTAATGGAACATCGCGCTAACGGATTCTTCGTTGCTGACCCGGCGAATAGCTTCCGCAATGAGTCCAGCAACGCTCAGCTGGCGAATTTTTCCGCTACGACGGGCAGTGTCGGAAAGCGGAATGGTGTCGGTCACGACAACCTCGTCCAGCACCGAGTTGGTAATATTGTCGACTGCAGGGCCAGACAATATCGGGTGTGTTGCATAAGCGACAACGCGTGCTGCGCCGTGATCTTTCAGCGCTTCGCCAGCTTTGCAGAGCGTGCCAGCGGTATCAATCATGTCATCAACAACCACACAGGTGCGGCCTTCGATTTCACCGATGATGTGCATCACCTGGGCCTGATTGGCCTGGGGGCGACGCTTATCAATAATGGCAAGATCAGCGTTGAGTTGTTTGGCGATAGCTCGGGCGCGCACAACGCCGCCTACATCAGGGGAAACGACAACAAGGTCGTCATAGTTCTGACGCTCAATGTCATCCAGCAAGATGGGCGAGCCGTAAACGTTATCAACCGGCACGTCGAAGAAACCTTGAATTTGGTCAGCGTGTAGGTCCATCGTCATGACGCGATCAACGCCTGCCTTTACCATCATATCAGCGACTACTTTTGCTGAGATGGGAACGCGAGCAGAGCGGACACGACGATCCTGGCGTGCATAGCCAAAATAGGGAACGACTGCCGTAATACGGGCAGCTGAGGCGCGACGCAGGGCGTCCACCATCAGAATCAGTTCCATCAGGTTATCGTTCGTGGGGGCACAGGTGGATTGCAGGATGAATACATCCTTACCACGCACGTTCTCATTGATCTCGACCGCGATTTCGCCGTCGCTAAATTGACCGACCGTAGCATTACCCATACGGCTGTCTAAGCTCTCGGCAATCTTTTGAGCGAGTTCGGGATTGGCATTCCCGGTGAAAACCATCAATTTTGACACGCGCAGCCACCTTTGCAGTGTTGGGGATCAGGGGAGAAAACGCAGATCATAATTAGGTTGGCTGGGGTACCAGGATTCGAACCTGGGAATGCCGATACCAAAAACCGGTGCCTTACCACTTGGCGATACCCCAGCAATAAACCTAATGCGATGACCGGGCGCTTTCAGCGGCCCAGAGCATCTTGTAGGGGAGAGGTGTTGAGTCCGCGCGCTACCCATGAATGCCAATGTTGACTTGCCATATGTGCGACGGTTTGCGCGGCTTGTTGTGAATCAAAAGCCGCAAACAAACAGGCGCCGGTACCGGTCAACCGACTAGGTGCATGCTGCGTGAGCCAGTCTAGTGCTTCCGCAATTGGCGGATAGCGTTTTCTGACGATAGCTTCGCAGTCGTTACGCCACTCCGGCGCTCCCCCCTGCAGTGCGCGCGCCATAGTAATGGGGAGGCTGTCGCGTGTCAATTCTGGGTCTTGGAAGATTGCAGGTGTTGAGACGCTAACAGCTGGATGGATTACTACAAACCAGGGCATATCTAGTGTGACAGGAGTAAGCTTTTCGCCAACCCCTTCCGCCCAAGCGCTATGGCCGTGAATAAACACCGGGACGTCGGCACCTAGCGTCAACCCCAGCTCCGCAAGTGTTTCTTTACTTAGCCCGAGCTGCCACAGATGATTTAACCCGACTAAGGTAGTCGCTGCGTTGGAGCTTCCACCACCAAGGCCGCCTCCCATCGGTAGCTTTTTTTCAATGGCAACAGAGACTCCTTGCTGAACGCCACTTGCCTGTTGCAGTAATTGTGCTGCTCGTACAATTAAATTATCGTCATGGGCAACGCCACTAAGCGCATTTGAAAGCGTAATCACGCTGTCAGCGCGTGGCGTGAAGGTAAGGTAATCGCATAAATCGATAAACTGAAAAAGCGTTTGCAGCTCGTGGTAGCCGTCTTGGCGACGGCCCACGATACGTAGCATACGGTTTAGCTTAGCGGGCGCAGGCAGGGTCAGCGACGAGATTTTTGCAGACATATGATCTCTCTGCTGGCCTAGTTATCCTGGTCAGTGGACTGCCACTGATTTACGACTAACGTAATCCGTAGGTCGCCGTAGTTCATTACTAGTCGACGAGGTAGCCATATGCCCTCTACTTGCTCCCAGTCACGGTAATCAATCTCCCAGCCGTCTTGCTGCAAGTGATTAGGGAAGCCGAGTTCGTCTGTTTCCAACTGATAGCTGGCGTGCTTGCCTGGCAGGCCGCGTACCCAATCAGGCATAGCGCGAACTGGCAGTGCCCAGCCGAGTTGCTCTTCCATTAATGCTTCCGGCGTTTCTGCTTCAAAGCGGCCATCACTAGTGGTTAGCGAAAAACGTCCTTCGCGTCCTTCGAGTACACTGCGTCCGCCGCCGAAGGGGCCACTGATCAGCATGCGGAAATAGTGAGGATGTTGATTCCAATCGAGGTTAGCACTGGTGTTTTCCTGGGGGGTGCGGAGCCCTGCTTTGCCCACCAGTGTCCAGGTGTCGAAGGCTTCAACGTCTGGCTGTTGGCGTTCCCATTGCCCAGCCTGGCGTCCGCCATCATCTACAGGCGCTTGAGTGGCGCAGCCTGCAAGCGCAAACAGAGCAATACTGGCCATTAGCAAACGGGTTGAGCGACGGTATATGGCTAAGCGGCTCGCGGGCAGAGAATTGATCAACATAAACTGGCTCCATGTCAGTACTGCGTAAACTGTCTTTATATAAGAATGTCGTATTAGGGCGTGCTTAACGGCGTTAGTTCAGGATGACGCTTAAGTAAGTCATCGATTTGCGGGTGATAGCTTGCCTGCTGAAGAAATCGTTCAATGAGTTGGCGCGCTTCTTCACTGCGCCCTAGTGCGTGAAGTACTTCCGCTAAATGAGCAGCAATTTCTTGGTCTGGCATTTGCGCATAGGCGCTTTCTAGCCAGGCAAGTGCATCGTTTGGCTTACCAAGCCGAAAATAAACCCAGCCCATACTATCGAGAACTGCTGGGTTGTTAGGGTCTGCTTCATAAGCGCGCTCTATTAACTCACGGGCTTCTTCAAGACGCCCTTGGAGGTTAAGGTCGGCTAGCGTATAGCCCAACGCATTTAATGCTTCGGCGTTATCAGGCTCAGTACGCAATATTTGACGTAGATCGTTCTCCATGGCCTGTACATCGCCCCTTTCCCATGCATGCATTGCCCTTAAATAAAGCAGGCTAGTGTCGTCTGGTGTGCGGGTAATTTCTCTATCGAGCAATGCCGTTGCTTCTTCTTGCAGATTAAGTTCATCGAGTAGCTGTACTTCTAGCATTACCAGATCGCCGAAGTAGTTGTCATAGCGCATTCGCTCAATGCGCAGCATAGCGCGAGCATCTAGCAGGCGATCATTTTCAATCAGCATGCGTGCGGCAGTGGCCCTGGCCGGTAGAAACTCGTTGCCACCTTGTACTTGCCGATAATAAAGCAGCGCGTTATCAACTTCACCTTGGGATTGAGCGATAGCTCCCAGTAAAAAGTAGGCTATGTCGGGCACGCGGTCCTGGCCAATAAGGGGCTGTAGTAGCCGATACGCGGGCTCGCTATGGCCTTCTTCCAGGTAAAGTTGGGCGAGAGCAATGCGCAACTCTTCATTACCACCATGTGTTTCTAGCAGGGTGTTGGTTTGTGTTTCTGCAGCAGCAATATTGTTCAGACGAATTTCGGCCTGGGCGAGCATTAATATAAAACGGACATCATCAGGTGCTAAATCTAACCCTTGTTGAGCGGCTCGTTTAGCATCGCGATGATCGCCTGTCTCTAGTGCCAGACGTGCCTTAGCCAGCCACAGAGCGGCAGAAGCGGGTGAGTGCAGGGTTACTTGATCTAGATACTGTTGCGCTTGACGCGTTTGCCCCAGGACGGACTCGATCAATGCAGCGCCAAGCAAAACATCACTATGGAATTCATTTTGCTGAGCGCCAGGCTTAGCAAGATAATCGCGCAGTGGCTGAACTAACAGGTCCAGCGGTGCCTCTTCAGCCACGGCAGCCTCAGAAAAAGCGGCTATTTCGCCGTTGCCTCCTGCTTGAGTAATTGCTAAACGTTGCTCTAGGCTATCCAGCCAATCGCCTCGTTGTAACGAGAGCGTTGCCAGCAATCTGTTTGGAAGTTCTGCTTGGGGTGCTAGTTCACGCCAGCGTATCGCTGAGGCTTCCATTAATGCCACATCATTACCAAAGCGTGCGGCAAAGGTAGCACGTTCGGCCAGTGCGGCATTGCTATAGCGCCTAGCAGCTTCCAAGTAGCCTTGGCTGGCATAGCGATAATCACCCCGCTGTCCGGCAAGTTCTGCTGCCAGCAGCGAACCGAGTCCTTCAGCGTCCAGCCCACGTGTAATTGGCGGTGCGGAGTGCATGGGATCGTAAGCACTATTCTGAAACCCGTTCTCCTGAGAAGAGGGTGACAGCTGGCAGCCGCTCAATAATAGCGTTGCGGCCAAAGGCAGTAGGGGTAAACCCAGTAATGATAGGGGGTGACCCAGTAGTGTCGCGCGAAGGGGCATGCGTCTCTCGATCAGGTGGCCGAATGCTCAGCATAGCGGCTTGGTTGCCTGCGGCAAAGTGGTGTGCGCCAGAACATGCTGTGCTGTGATAGAATATTTCACTTTGAAAACGAAGTAGGGTGGTGCAATCCATGGTACCTGTTCATAGTATCTATCCTAGTATTTACCCTAGTATTTACCCACTCCTCAAACTTGCTTGAGCAAGTTTCGGACCTTTAGACCGATAAGTGACGTGACGACCGATCCACTAGCGAAGACGCATAACGCATGACGCTTCTTGCCCTGGGAATAAATCATCGTACTGCCAGTGTGGCCGTACGTGAGCAGGTGGCTTTTACGCCAACGCAGCTAGAAAGCGCGTTGACGGAACTGCGCAACCTGCCACAAATTAGCGAAGCGGCAGTGCTTTCGACGTGTAACCGTACCGAACTTTATTGTGTGACGGATGCCGCTGGTGAGCACGCCGTGCTGGATTGGCTTGGGCGCTTTCATAACTTGCGCGTCGAAGACCTCACCCGCTGCGCTTACCATTATCTTGACAACGATGCTGCGCGCCATCTAATGCGTGTTGCCGTTGGCCTGGACTCTATGGTGCTGGGTGAACCACAGATACTTGGCCAGTTAAAGGATGCTTATCAGCAGGCCCGCCAAGCCAACGGGCTGGGGGGCGAACTAGAGCGGTTATTCCAGCACACGTTTGCGGTGGCCAAGCAAGTACGCACGGAAACGGGTATCGGTAAAAACCCGGTCTCAGTCGCGTATGCGGCTGTCAGTATGGCGAGCCGTATTTTTGATGACTTTAGCCGTGCCAAAGCGCTTTTGATCGGCGCAGGAGAGACCATTGAACTGGTCGCGCGCCATCTTCATGAAGCGGGCGTGCGACATCTTACGGTAGCCAATCGGACCCGTGAGCGCGCTGAGCAAGTATCTTCCCCACTTGGGGGGACCGCTATTACGCTGCCAGAAATACCAGAGGCGTTAGAGCAGGCGGACATCGTCATTTCTTCTACTGCCTCGCCACTGCCTATTCTTGGAAAGGGGATGGTGGAGCGTGCGCTGAAGAAGCGCCGCCATCGCCCGGTCTTTATGGTCGATATTGCAGTACCTCGTGATATTGAGCCCGAAGTGGGTGAACTGGCAGATGTTTTTCTTTATACCGTTGATGACTTACAAGAGGTCATTGAGGAGAACCGTCGTCACCGTCAGGTCGCCGCCGATCAGGCCGAATCACTCATAGAGCATGGGGTGGGCAGCTGGCAGCACGAACGACGAATTCGTAATGGCGGTGAAATCATTCGCGACTATCGACGTCACGGTGAGGCCATTCGTAACCATTCTCGCGAGCAAGCCCTTGAGCGGTTAGCAAAGGGCGAAGATCCTGCCAAGGTGATTGAACGCTTAGCCCACCAGCTGGCGAACCGTTTGATGCACCAGCCTACACTTGCCCTGCGCGACGCTGCATCCCAAGAAAATAACGAATTGCTGAATGCCGCGCCCAATCTACTACTGCCTGCTAAGCCTGCTTTTGAGCAACCAGTGGCCGCGGTAAAACGCCAGAAGGATGATACACCCGCATGAAAGAAACTTTGCGCCAACGCCTAGATAGCTTTGCCGACCGCTTCGAAGAGCTGGCAATGCTGCTGTCTGATCCTGAGGTGATTAATAACCAGCAGCGTTTTCGCGACTACTCCCGAGAGTACGCTGAATTAGAAGAACTGGTGGCCGCCTGGCAGCGTTACGGTGCGGTGGAAAAAAGCATCGAAGAAGCCGTGCAGTTAAGCCGCGATAGCGACCCAGATATGCGCGAGCTAGCGGAAATGGAAATCAGTGACGGGCGAGAGCAGCTAGAAGCGCTGGACACCGAGCTGAAGCGCTTGCTGGTACCTAAAGACCCCGATGATGGCCGCGGCGTTTTCTTAGAAGTGCGTGCAGGAACGGGGGGAGATGAAGCGGCTATTTTTGCTGGCGATTTGTTTCGTATGTACTCCCGCTATGCTGAAAAGCGCGGCTGGCGCGTTGAGGTGGTCAGCGCAAGCCACGGTGAGCAGGGCGGCTACAAAGAAGTTATTTCTCGGGTGAAAGGCGATGGAGTTTATGCACGCTTGAAGTTTGAGTCTGGCGCGCACCGCGTACAGCGGGTGCCTGCGACAGAATCGCAAGGCCGGATACACACGTCTGCCTGCACGGTAGCCGTGATGCCTGAAGTGGACGACGTGGGGGATATTGATATTAACCCTTCAGACCTGCGCGTTGATACCTACCGTTCAAGCGGCGCGGGGGGGCAGCACGTTAACACTACAGACTCCGCTATCCGTATTACTCACCTACCTACCGGCGTGGTGGTGGAGTGTCAGGAGGAGCGCAGTCAGCACAAAAACCGCGCAAAGGCGATGTCGTTGCTGGCAGCGAAGCTAAAACGTAATGCGGTTGACTCACAGCGCCAAGAGCAAGCCGACGCTCGCCGCTCCTTAGTAGGCTCAGGAGATCGTAGTGAGCGCATTCGTACCTACAATTTCCCCCAAGGTCGTATTACCGATCACCGTATTAATCTGACGCTTTATAAGCTAACGGAAGTCATTACCGGTGAGCAGCTTGATGATGTGATTGAACCGCTGATTCATGAATACCAAGCAGAACAGTTGTCGGCCCTTCAGGACGCTTAATGAGCTTTGATGTGCTGACTTTCGATGTGCTTTTGCGACAAGCGACGACTCGACTGCAGGCGGTAGGTTCGCCTTCCCCTAGAATTGATGCCGAAGTGCTGCTCAGCCACGTTACGGGCCATGACCGTACGTGGCTATATACTTGGGGTGACCGCCATTGCCCTGTCTGGGAGCATGCAAGATTCGCTGCATTAGTAGCTGCACGTGCTCAGGGAATGCCGATTGCTTATTTGACCGGCGAGCGTGAGTTTTGGGGGCTGCGATTGGCAACATCGCCAGATACGCTGATTCCACGGCCTGATACAGAAACTCTGGTAGAAGCGGTGTTAGCGCGTGCCCAGGCATCAGAAGGAAGGTTTCTTGATCTGGGCACCGGTACGGGTGCTATTGCACTTGCCTTTGCCAGTGAAAAACCCAACTGGCAGGTAATGGGAGTAGATATTCGCCCAGAAGCGGTGGCGCTTGCCACACGCAACGCACAAGCACTTAAAATCGTTAATACTCAGTTCAAGGTTAGCGATTGGTTTAGTGAGCTTGCACCGTCTACTCAAATGACTGTATTTGACATTATTGTGAGTAATCCACCCTATATTGCTGCTGACGACCCGCATTTGTGTCAGGGGGATGTGCGGTTTGAGCCACGATCTGCGCTGGTGGCGGGTGCTGATGGCATGGCTGATTTACTGCACTTGATTACCACGGCCCGCGAGTACCTTTCTCAAGGCGGCTGGCTAGCTCTAGAGCACGGGTATACACAAGCGGCCAGCGTGCGTCATGCGTTAGCGTGTGCAGGCTTTCAAAACGTTGAAAGTATGCAAGACGTTGGAGGTCATGAACGGGTTACTCTAGGGCACCTTTAATAACTGCCTGATTCATCAGTATTGGATCCTGCCATGAAACCAAAAAATAGAACGCTGGACCGAATCGATCTTAAAATTTTGCGCTGTTTGCAGGAAAACGCGCGAATTTCCTATGTCGATCTTGCCGCTGAAGTCGGCTTATCCACTACCCCTTGTTTAGAGCGTGTTAAACGCCTTGAACGTGCGGGCATCATTCGCGGCTATCAAGCTATACTTGATCCACAAGCACTGAAAGCCAATTTGTTGGTGTTTGTGGAGATTAGCCTGGAAACTCAGTCACCTGCTGTATTTGATGAGTTTCGTCGGGCGGTTGAGAAACTGCCGCAAATCCAAGAGTGTCACTTGGTGTCCGGCCAATTTGACTACATTTTAAAATGTAGAATTCCTGAGATGTCGGCATATCGACAGTTACTAGGCGACGTAGTACTGACATTGCCGGGAGTAAAAGAGTCTAAAAGTTACGTGGTAATGGAGGAAGTGAAAGAGAGCTTCAGCTTACACGTACCTGATTTCGAGGAATTTGAGGATAAGTAGCCTAATGATGGATGATCAGGCGCTGCTACGCTATAGCCGCCAAATTATGCTGCCTGAGGTTGATATTGAGGGGCAGGAACGCCTTAGAAGCGCTCATGCTCTCATTATTGGTGCGGGTGGGCTTGGTTCCCCAGTGGCTCTTTACTTAGCGGCCGCTGGCGTTGGCAAGATAACCATTGCGGATGCCGACACTGTAGAGGTGTCAAACCTGCAGCGCCAGATTGCTCACCAACAGGCAAGTATCGGCTCTAATAAAGCGCGTTCAGCAAAAGCGAGCATGCAGGCGCTTAACTCTGAGTGCCATGTTATCGCTTTGGAACAGCACGTTGATGGCCAGGCGCTTGAGGCGCTGGTCGCAGCGGTAGATGTGGTGTTGGATTGCACGGATCGTTTTTCGAGCCGCTATGCGATTAACGCTGCCGCTCATCAGGCCGGCGTACCACTGGTCTCTGGAGCGGCCATTCGTTTTTCTGGGCAGTTAGCGGTTTTTGATCCTCGTAACCCTACATGCCCCTGCTATGCGTGCCTATACCCGCCAGGGGACAGCGAAGATGAAGCCTTGAGCTGTGCTGAAAGCGGGGTAATGGCACCACTGGTTGGATTGATCGGCTGTTTTCAAGCGATAGAGGCTTTTAAGCTGTTGAGCGGCACAGGGAAGCCGCATCAAGGCCTTTCCACTTTTGAAGGCCTGAGTGGTCAGTGGCGCCACTTCCAAGTGCCTCGCGATCCTGCTTGCCCCGTGTGTGGTCGCGCTGGTTAGCCATACGGGTAAAAAAACGCCCGCTGAGCAGCGGGCGTGACGTCACGGTCTTTACGTCAAAGGAACAACCTAAAGGGCGGTAGGGGATCCGCCCAGCAGGCTAGCTAATGTCGAATCAGGTTAGTGGCGAATCAAGTAGTCAAACGCACCAAGTGATGCTTTTGCACCTTCACCCATGGCGATAATAATTTGCTTGTACGGCACGGTGGTAACGTCACCTGCGGCAAATACGCCAGGTACTGATGTCATGCCATGAGCATCGACAATGATTTCGCCGCGCGGTGTCATTTCAATAGGGGAGCCTTTCAGCCACTCGGTATTAGGCACGAGACCAATCTGTACAAAGATGCCCTCCAGAGCGATGGTCTTAAGCTCGTCAGTGTTGCGATCTTTGTACGTTAAGCCGTTAACACGGCTACCGTCCCCCGTCACTTCTGTGGTTTCAGCGTTTAAAATAATGTCTACGTTGGGCAGGCTCTTAAGCTTTTTCTGCAGCACGGCGTCTGCACGCATTTCACCCATAAACTCGACAAGAGTGACGTGGCCCACAATGCCGGCCAAATCGATCGCCGCTTCAACACCAGAGTTGCCGCCACCAATCACTGCTACGCGTTTACCCTTGAAGAGCGGGCCATCGCAGTGGGGGCAGTAAGCAACGCCTTTGTTGCGATACGTTTGCTCGCCGGGTACGTTCATTTCGCGCCAGCGCGCACCGGTCGCCAGCACGAGCGTTTTACTCTTTAATTTAGCGCCTGACTCGAAGATTACTTCGTGTAAACCACCTTCGGTTTCAGCTGCTTTAAATGTCGTCGCGCGCTGAAGATTCATTACGTCAACCTCATACTCTTTGACGTGTTCTTCCAGGGCGCTAACTAGCTTGGGACCTTCGGTATGGCTGACTGAAATAAAGTTTTCAATGCCCATGGTGTCTGCTACTTGGCCACCGAAACGCTCAGCAGCGACACCGGTGTTGATGCCTTTACGAGCTGAGTAAATCGCAGCGGATGCACCCGCCGGGCCACCACCAATCACTAGCGTATCAAAAGCCGCTTTTTCACTTAGCTTTTTGGCTTCACGCTCAGCAGCGCCTGTATCCACTTTAGCGAGAATCTGTTCTAGGGTCATGCGGCCCTGGTCAAATGGCTTACCATTTAAGTAGATGCTGGGAACCGACATGATTTCCCTGGCTTCGACTTCATCCTGGAACAGCGCGCCGTCGATGGCGACGTGGCGAACGTTCGGATTGAAAATTGCCATCAAGTTGAGCGCTTGAACAACATCTGGGCAGTTCTGGCAGGAGAGTGAGTAATACGTCTCGAACAGCATTTCACCGTCGAGTGCCTTGATTTGATTTAGCAGTTCTTCGGACGTTTTGGGGGGGTGTCCACCCACTTGTAGCAGTGCCAGCACCAACGAGGTGAACTCATGCCCCATCGGGATGCCCGCAAATACCACGCCGGTTTCTTCGCCGGGGCGGTTAATGGCAAATGACGGCGTGCGATTATCCTGGCCGTCAGTTTGCAGTGTAATCTTGTCGCTTAGGCTGCTGATGTCTTCGAGCAAGCCTAGCAACTCACGTGACTTGGCGCCGTCATCGAGGGACGCAACGATCTCGAACGGTTGAGTCACTTTTTCTAAATAAGCTTTCAACTGATTTTTTAAATTGGCGTCCAGCATGACAGTGGCTTCCTCGCAGTCAGCAGTAATGAGTTCTCAACCTAAAACGCTCGCTGCTGTTGAAATGAAAGACAGCATCATGAGAAAGAGCGATAGGGAAAACGATGGTTGCGTTAACACGGGTACTCAAAGAAAGACACCCGGGGTCGCCCGGGTGTCGCGCTGCCTTAAGGGCTACCCTGTATCGGCAGCAGTAGGCGGTTTAGATTTTGCCTACGAGATCTAGAGAAGGAGCAAGTGTCTCTTCACCTTCTTTCCATTTAGCCGGACATACTTCGTTCGGATTCTCACGAACGTATTGAGCGGCCTTCACTTTGCGCAGCAACTCTTCAGCGTTACGACCGATGTTACCAGCGTTGATTTCGACGATCTGGATTTTACCGTCAGGATCAACAACAAAGGTGCCGCGCTCAGCAAGACCCGCTTCTTCGATCAATACGTCGAAATTGCGAGAAATTTGCAAGGTCGGGTCGGCGATCATCGGGTACTGCAGTTTACCGATGGTTTCAGAGCTGTCATGCCAAGCTTTGTGAGTAAAGTGGGTGTCAGTAGACACGCTGTAGATCTCAACACCTAGCTTTTTAAATTCAGCGTAGTTGTCAGCCAGATCGCCAAGCTCTGTCGGGCAAACAAAGGTGAAATCAGCTGGGTAGAAAAAGAAAATAGACCACTGACCTTTCATGTCTGCTTCAGTAACGTCGATAAATTCGCCGTTCAGATAAGCAGTCGCTTTAAACGGTTTTACTTCAGTATTGATCAAGGACATCTATAACGTCTCCAAAATAAGTGAATGACAGTGGAAAAGATTGAGTTTTATTTTAACCAACTACGACTAATAGCTAAAATTGTAAAAATAAATACATGCAATAGCTTAAGGCTATGTGTGTGCATTATTAATATTTAGCTACCTTACAAGTGGGGGTGCAGTGAGCCGATCACAAGAATTTTTCACATGGACTTGCGATAGGCGTCGCTGCACCGCAGAATTCGCTCGTCTGGCATAGTCGCCATAGCTGTTTAGGCGTTTTGGCATAAGCTGAACATCTGAACGATGTGGCAATCCACAACTATTTTTATGATATCGGTTTTTATAAGGAGTAGTGAGATGGGGAATATTCACAAACTTTCAGTGGCCGTTACGGCCCTCTCTTTTGCCGTAGCGGCTGCCAGTGCCCAAGCGAATGAAGTGCGAGTTTATAATTGGTCTGACTATATCGCCCCTGAAACGCTTGAAACGTTTACCGAGCGCACCGGTATTGAGGTGATCTACGATGTGTATGACAGCAATGAAATCCTAGATGCGGCACTTTTATCGGGTCGTTCTGGCTATGATGTAGTGGTTCCTTCTACACATTATTTTACGCGTCAGTTAAAAGCTGGCGTTTATCAGCCGCTGAACCATGAGCTGTTACCCAACCTGGACAACCTTAATCCTGAGTTAATGGGTAACCTGGAAGGTATCGACAGCGGTAGCGAGTACTCTGTGCCTTATATGTGGGGCACCAATGGCCTTGGTTACAATGTTGATCGTGTCACCGACATTTTAGGTGATGATGCGCCCGTGGATAGCTGGGCACTGTTATTCGATCCAGACATTACTAAACAGCTTAGCGATGCTGGCTGTGGATTAGCCATGCTAGACTCTGGTGATGAAATGCTTTCTCCCGCTATGGCATACCTTGGCCTTAGCCCACTGAGTGAAAACATTGAAGATCTTGAAGCGGCTGGCGAACTAATCGCTAACATCCGCGACAACATTACGTATTTCCACTCGTCTCGTTATGTTTCCGACCTAGCAAATGGCGATATCTGCGTAGCAGCAGGTTATTCTGGCGATATTTTCCAGGCGGCCGACCGTGCTGAAGAAGCGGGACGTGATTTCACCATTGCTTACAGCATTCCCAAAGAAGGCGCTGCGCTGTGGTTTGATATGATGGCCGTTCCAGCAGATGCGCCGAATACTGAAAATGCCCACGCGTTTATCAACTTTATTTTAGAGCCAGAAATTGCGGCTGAAATTAGTGAATATGTGCGCTATGCCAACCCTAATGCAGCGGCAAATGAGTACCTGTCTGACGAGTTGCTAAATGATCCTGCCGTATATCCTGAAACGGATGTCATGCAGAACCTCTACGTTGCGGTAGAGAAGCCTCAAGACGTTCAGCGCGCGCGTACGCGTATCTGGAACCGCGTCAAATCAGGCCGTTAATTTAGCCAGCATCTAACAGCGAGCCAAGCGTCTGCGAGGCTCGCTGTCATTTTTTAACGCCCGGTTTCCGGGCCCTTTGATGGGAGTGGCGAATGGTCACTACGCCCCTGTCGAACGAGTCGTCATCTTCTCCTTCGGTGATTCCTGCTGCCGCTCAGCGCGCCCAGGGAAAAACACCACGGTTTGCAGAAGATATCGTGCTTGAGGTAAAGCGTTTAAGTAAGCGCTTCGACGATTCGCTTGCAGTTGATGATGTTAATTTGCAGGTAAAGCGCGGTGAAATTTTCGCCTTGCTAGGTGGGTCTGGGTCAGGTAAATCGACGTTGTTGCGTATGCTCGCGGGGTTTGAAACGCCCAGCGAAGGGCGGATTCTGCTAGGTGGTGAAGAGATCACTTCTATGCCGCCACATAAGCGTCAAATCAATATGATGTTCCAATCCTACGCGTTATTTCCTCATATGACGGTAGCTCAAAATATCGCGTTTGGACTCAAGCAGGACAAGCTAACCGCTTCAGAAGTCGACGCACGTGTGGCGCAAATGCTCAAGCTGGTGCATATGGAGCGCTTCGCTAAGCGCAAGCCGCACCAGCTGTCTGGCGGCCAGCGTCAACGGGTAGCGCTCGCACGCTCGCTGGCCAAACGTCCCAAATTACTGTTGCTGGATGAACCGATGGGGGCGCTTGATAAAAAGTTACGCACTGAAATGCAGCTCGAGGTCGTCGAGATTATTGAGCAAGTGGGTGTTACCTGCATCATGGTGACTCACGATCAGGAAGAGGCCATGACCATGGCTGATCGAGTCGCGATTATGGCTGACGGCTGGATCGAACAGGTGGGTTCTCCAGTAGATATTTATGAAAGTCCGGCGAGTCGAATGGTGGCGGAATTTGTCGGTACGGTAAATATCTTCGAAGGTGAGATCGTCGAAGACGCTGCGGATCACTGTCGTATTGCATCACCCGCCTTATCTCGTCCGATCTACATTGATCATGGCATTACAACGCAGGCGGTAGATCGACGCGTATGGGCGGCACTGCGCCCAGAGAAAATCTGGCTAACCCGTGAGCAGCCATCCGCTGCGTACAACTGGGAAGCAGGTAAAGTGGATGATATTGCTTACTTGGGAGGTTACTCGCTTTACTACGTGCGTACCGCTTCTGGGCAAATGATAAAAGTGAGTATGGCCAATACGGAGCGACGTGGTGATCGCCCAACCTGGGAGGATAGCGTTTATGTCTATTGGGAAGACCACAGCGCTATTGTGCTGAATCGCTAATGTCTCAGTGGCTGACAGGAGATCGCCTATCATGATGCCAGCTCGCATTACAGGCTTCGTAAAGCGGCTGCAACTAGGACGCCGCGCCGTTATCGCGCTGCCTCTTTTGTGGCTTACGCTGTTCTTTTTACTGCCGTTTGCGCTAGTCCTCAAGATAAGCCTTTCAGAAGCGGCAATTGCTATCCCTCCCTATGGGCCGCTCGTTGAGTATGCTGACCAAACGCTCAATATCTTTTTGAATCTGGGCAACTATCTGTTTTTGTTGTCAGATTCTCTCTATGTGGCGGCCTACTGGGGGTCGATAAAAACCGCGTTTGTAGCAACAGTCGCCTGTTTGCTGATTGGTTACCCAATGGCGTACGCGATGGCACGTGCTCCTGGGCGCTGGCAGCTTATTTTGTTGCTGTTAGTGATGCTGCCGTCGTGGACCTCGTTTTTGATTCGCGTCTATGCATGGATGGGTATTTTAAGTAATAGCGGATTGATTAATAACCTATTAATGGGAATAGGGGTGATCGACTCACCATTACGCATGATGAACACCCAGTTTGCTGTCATCATCGGTATTGTGTATGCCTACTTGCCGTTTATGGTACTACCGCTTTATGCCCATCTAACGCGGTTGGATAACTCACTGTTAGAAGCCGCTTCTGATTTAGGGTCGCGTAAGTTGAATACCTTTATTAAGGTCACACTGCCTCTCTCTATGGGCGGAATTATTGCAGGCTCTATGCTGGTGTTTATTCCTGCAGTGGGAGAGTTTGTTATCCCTGAGCTGCTAGGGGGGCCCGATACGTTGATGATCGGCAAAGTGCTGTGGGAAGAGTTCTTCTTAAATCGCGATTGGCCTGTGGCTTCGGCGTTAGCCATGGTGATGCTATTGCTATTGTTAATTCCCATTGTTTGGTTCCATCGCTATCAATCACGGGAGCTTGAATAATGATGAGACTGCGTCGACGCCCAAGCTTCTCTTCCGTGATGTTGGTGTTGGGCCTGTTGTTTCTCTATTTGCCGATGGTTGTGTTAGTGGTTTACTCCTTCAATTCCTCACGGTTAGTGACGGTATGGGCTGGGTTTTCCACGCAATGGTATGGCGAATTATTCCGTGATAAGCAGATCCTTTCTGCCGTATGGACGAGCCTAAAAATTGCCTTCTTCGCGGCCAGTATGGCGGTATGTTTGGGGACGGTAGCCGCGTTTGTAATGACGCGTTATGGCCGTTTCAGGGGAAAGACGGCACTGTCGAGTATGGTGACTGCGCCGCTTGTAATGCCGGAAGTTATTACGGGGCTATCGCTATTATTGTTATTCGTGCAGATGGCACAATTGATTGGCTGGCCGGCGGATCGCGGTATGGCGACTATCTGGATCGCGCATACGACGTTTTGTAGTGCTTATGTGGCGGTGGTTGTGGCAGCGCGGTTGCGTGAAATTGATCGCTCAATTGAAGAGGCCGCTATGGACTTAGGCTCGCCGCCGGTGAAGACTTTCTTCTTTATTACGCTGCCGGTTATTTCACCTGCATTAGCAGCAGGATGGTTATTGGCATTTACCCTTTCATTAGATGATCTAGTAATTGCCAGCTTTGTGTCAGGCCCAGGAGCGAATACGTTACCAATGGTGGTGTTTTCATCGGTGCGCATGGGGGTATCGCCTAAGATCAATGCGCTGGCAACACTGATTATTCTGGCGGTATCGCTTGCGACATTTATTGCGTGGTACTTCATGCGTCGTGGTGAAGCAAAACGTAAAGCGCTACTGCGCCAAGCCGATAGCGCTTAGGTACTAGCGTTAGAGTATTCAAACTAAAGCACATCGTCGTCTCGACCGGTGAGTACTGCTTCTAGCTCACCGGTCATCAGCGAAACAATAATGTGTAATTGAATCGGTGCGCAGCATTGATGACAGTCTTCCCATGTGTCATGACTACCTTGAGAGGTGTCAATCACAAACGTCAGGGGTGTGTCGCAGTAGGGGCAGTAAAAGTCATGATTTACAAGCGCGTCATCTTGCATGGCTATTTCCCCTTGATGTGATCGTTAATGCTTAGTCTATGAAAGGTTCAGTCTGTGTCTATGAAAGGTTCAGTCTGTGAAAAGCGCTGAAGTGAAATAGTAATGGGTTGGTTCAAGCGCCATTGTCCTGGGCGTGGCGGTTGGCAGCGTGCAGTGACGAGTATTCGGGGCCTGAGAATAACCTTCCCGACAATAATAAGTCATAAGGTAATAGTGTAGCAGCGTGCCTGCTCGGTAGGGCATGTGAGTAATGAATCAGGTAGGATAATAACGTATTCCTTAAAGCCACCTAGAGATGAGTGCGATGATGAAACGATACATGGCAGTAGCGGCCTTTTTGGCCTTCCCGATGGTTGCTCAGGCAGAAACCCCTAACGTCACGCCTGGCGAGTGGGAGTTTGTCAGCGTGACCAGCATGAGTGGCGACATGCAAATCCCAGATCAAACAGAGACCGAGCGTCAGTGCATCACCCAAGAAGAGCTAGACAGCGCTGAGTTTGGCTTCATTGAAGAGGAAGAGGGCTGCGAGCTGCTCAACCAGGATATGAATGCCGATGGTCTTTCCTACAGCATGGTATGCCGTGCCGATGGCGGTGAAGCGACTATCGATGGCGAAATGCGTTTTATGGGTGAGCAGATTGAAGGCAATGTGGATATATTCACACAGTCGCCAATGGGTGAGCTGAGCATGAAGACCGTCATTGAGGGTGAGCGTATTGGTGACTGTGACTAATACGTCAGTTAGCTTATCTTCATGATCTAAAAAGGCGCCTGTGTGGCGCCTTTTGTGTGTTGAGGGTAGGCGAGGGAGCTTGCCATCTTGGCATGGTCTTGCGTTAACGCTCGGGAGTATCAAGCGGCCTATGATGAGCAGTGGGGGCGCTGGCTATCTCTTCTTCTAGCTGGCGTTTAACTGCCCCTGGAGAGCCTGAGTAGCGTGCAAGAAGGTCATAAGCGACGGGGACTACAAACAGAGTAAACACGGTCGCAGAGCCGACACCTGCCATAATAACTGTGCCGATAACCAACCGTGATTCTGCGCCTGGGCCGCTTGATAATATCAGCGGTATTGCGCCTGCCATGGTGGTTACCGCTGTCATTAGGATTGGCCTTAGGCGTGTTACTGATGCCTCAATTAAGGCAGAGCGAAACGCCTGTCCTTCATCGCGTAGCTGGTTGGCAAACTCAACAATTAAGATGCCATTTTTAGCGGCAAGGCCAATGAGCAGTACTAAGCCTACCTGACTATATATATTAAGTGACTGCCCGCTAAGCAGCAGCGCAAGCAGCGCACCACTCATAGCGAGTGGAACAGTCAGCATAATGACAAAGGGGTGAATTAAGCTTTCAAACTGAGCAGCGAGTACCAGAAAAACCACCACAGCACCGAGCACTAATAAAAACATAGTGGCACCACTGGCCTGTTGGAAGTCGCGGGAAGGGCCTGCAAGATTTGTTTGTACCTCTTCAGGCAGTACGCTGTCAGAAGCTTGCTGTAAGTACTCAAGCGCTTCACCTAGCGGGTAACCATCCGCTAAGTTGGCTTCAATGGTAATGGCGCGAACACGATCAAAGCGATTCAATGTGCTAGCACCAGCGAAGTCAGACAGGCTTACTAGGCTTGCCAGTGGAATCAGTTCTCCTGAACGCGCTGAGCGCACTTGAATGTTGTTCAGCGCACTTGGGCTGTTTTGGCCACTGCGGTCGCCCTCAAGAATGACATCATACTCTTCGCCGTCATCCACGTAGCGAGTAACGTTACGCCCTCCTAGCAGTACTTCAAGCGTGCGGCCTATTTCAGTGACAGTAACGCCTAACGCTGCAGCGCGTTCGTAGTTGATATCTACGCGTAACTGAGGTTGTGTTTCATCGTAATTACTTTCGATCGCGGTAATGCGTGGGTTGTTTTCACGAACGTGGGTAATCAATGTGTCTCGCCAGCGTGCTAAATCTTCGTAAGTGCCACCTCCAAGTACGAATTGCACAGGTTTTTGTGTGCGTTGTCCAAAGCCTTGACGCATAACGGGAAAGGCTTGGACACCCGGTAGCGAACGTAGTTGTTGGCGAATATCGGCCATGATTTCCCAAGCGCTACGTCGGCTGCCCCAGTCGGCCATGTTAACGATAATAAAACCGCTGTTAAAATTTTCGATATTACCGAAACCGCGTGGTGCACGAACCACGATTCGTTCAAGCTCACCACTTTCTACAAAGGGGGTCAGCCTAGTCTCTATTTCATCCATGTAGTCCATCATGTAGTCGAATGTTGCACCTTCAGGACCGTTGACAAGAACAATGAAATTGCCACGATCTTCTTGTGGGGTATATTCATTAGGCAGCTCGGTTGCTAGCCAAGCAGTGGCTGCTATTAATAGGAAAAATAGTGCGACGACTAGCCACTTAAGTGTTAGTACGATTTCTAATGCGCGCTGGTACCGACGCTGGGTGCCCGCTAGCAACCACTGAACGGCTTTACCAATGCGGCTATCGTGCATGCCTGGCTTGAGTATTTTAGAAGCCATCATTGGCGTAAGGGTAAGGGCTAACAGTGTTGAGACAACAACCGCTGCCGCCATGGTAAGTGCGAACTCTGAAAATAGCCGACCAATATCCCCCTGCAGCATGCTGAGGGGGACAAAAACGGCCACTAGAACTAGCGTGGTAGCGATAACCGCGAAGGCGATCTGGCGTGTGCCTCTAAATGCGGCGACTAGGGGAGTTTCTCCATAGTCGTGCATCCGCCGATTGATGTTTTCAAGCACTACAATGGCATCATCAACAATCAGTCCAATCGCCAGCACCAACGCCAATAGCGTGAGTAGATTAATCGAAAAATTCATGGCGGCCAGGGCGGTAAAAGCCCCAATGACAGCAATAGGCACTGTCACGGCAGGGACCAACGTGGTGCGTAGATTTCCTAAGAACATAAACATCACCACAACGACCAGGCCCATGGCGATAAACAGCGTCATTACTACCTGCTCGATGGCACCGGAAACAAACACTGAGGCATCGAAGTTGAGACTTAATGACATGCCTTCAGGCAACGTACCTTGGAGCCGTTCAAGCTCTTGTTGTACAGCTTCAGATAACTCCACTACATTTGCGGTTGATTGCATGATCATGCCCAATCCCACCATAGGGACTCCATTGGCACGAAATACAGACCGATCCTCTACCGAGCCTATCTCGACGCGAGCGACATCGCCCAATCGTACTAGGTAGCCATCGGCACCCTCATTTAACGCAATCTGCTGAAAATCATCAGCGGTCGCAAAGCTACGTGGCAAACGTACGATAAATTGGCGATCTTCAGACTCAATTGACCCTGCGGGTAGCTCAACATTTTCAGCACGTAGAGCATCTTCGATATCTCCTACGGTCAGTCCTCGAGCTGCTAGCGCGTTGCGGTCCAGCCAAACGCGCATTGCGTAATCACGTCCGCCGCCGACACGTACCCTTGCCACGCCGGGCTGCACCGATAGGCTGTCTACCAGAAAGCGATTTGCATAATCTGTCAGTTCGGTAATGGAGTAATCCGCTCCGGAGAGACTGAGCCAAATAACAATCGTTTCGCTACTGTCAGCTTTGGTGACTTCAGGGTTATCAGCATCATCTGGCAGGTTGCGCAGCGCCCCTGAGATACGGTCGCGGATATCATTGGCAGCAGCGTTGATATCCATAGTGATAGCGAATTCAATTTCAATTCGCGAACGACCATCCTCGCTTTGCGAAGTAATCAACTCAATGCCTTCTACCCCGGCAATACGGTCCTCTAACACTTGAGTAATGCGTGTTTCCACAACGCTTGCTGATGCGCCAGGGTAACGGGTATCAATACTAACGATGGGAGGATCAACCGTTGGATATTCTTGTAGCGGCAGCCGGTTCAGTGCCAGTAAACCAAACGCGATAATCAGAGCAGCAATCACCATTGCCAGCACTGGGCGTTGAACTGAAATGTCGGATAAACGCATTAGCGGTCAGCCTCTAACAGCGAGCGAATACCCGTTTCTTCATCGGCGATGCCTAATAAACGGACTTCTTGACCATCTCGAGCGAGCTGTAACCCATGAATCACTATCAAATCGCCTGCGCTAATACCCTCAAGTATTTCTACGTCACCGCTTCTTCGCTCACCGATCATGACTTCTCGACGCTCTAGCCGGGGCACATCGTCAGGTCGCTCGATTAACATAACAAAGTGACGGTTGCCACTGGGTTCGATCGCTGCTTCAGGTAGAACAAGCGTATCGCGAACACGCTGTTGAACCACGACTTCCATTAACATACCAGGCCGCAGACGAAGCCCTGGATTTACCATTTCAGCACGAACGCTAACGCTGCGGGTTATGGGATCAATACGAGTGCCAATGCTGGAAATTTCACCGCTAAAGATTTCTTCAGGGAATGCTGCCGTCGTAGCACTTAGCTTGAGGCCAGTGGACAAACGTCCCAAAAATACTTCAGGCACTGTAAAGTCGAGTTTCATGACATCTAATTTATCAAGTGTGACAAGCGCCATACCGGGTGTCACTAACGCACCGACACTAACGTTGCGAAAGCCAACACGCCCGCTAAACGGGGCATGTAAGCGATAATTTGACAATCTGGCTTCTAACGCTTGTGCGTCGGCTTGCGATTGGCGTAAACGAGCCTGGGTATCTTCTACATCAGCACGAGGGGCAAGGTTACGTTGTTGCAGTTGGGTTGCTCGGCCCAATGCATTGCGACGTTCATCATTAAGCGCTTGGGCAGCCCTTAATTGAGCCTGCTCTTCAGCATCTTCCAGACGAATTAACAGCCTTCCGCGTTCTACTTGCTCACCATCTTCAAAATTTATTTCAGCAATCGTGTCAGTCACCGTAGCGGAAAGTGTCACGCTTTCATCAGCATTTAGAGTGCCTAACGCTTCAAGTGGATCAGACCAGGTGGTTATGGCGGCGTAGTGACCGATAACGCTGGGGGGGGATTGTGCCAATAAAGGGCTAGTCCCTAACAAGGTAACTAACAAAACAGAAAAGATACGTTTACAAACAAACATAGGCGTCTCAGCATTATCAAAAGTGCGTAGTAGTATCACTTAGAACTCTGCCGCGTCAGAGCGTAAAAGGGCAGGCGATGCTATTTTCTTAAATAAATGTACGTTATCTGTACATCTACTTTTTAATGTACAGCAATTGAGCGCTATTTACCTGTTAAGATGCCTCTCTTTTTTATCCTGGGAGCCTAATATATGGTCTACGACGTCGTCGTTATTGGTGCAGGTGCCGCTGGTTTAATGTGTGCTGCTCAAGCAGGGTATTCAGGGCGTCGTGTGCTGGTCGTGGATCATGCCAATAAGCCAGGCAAGAAAATTTTGATGTCTGGGGGCGGTCGCTGTAATTTTACCAATCTGGATACCACGCCTCAGCACTTTTACTCTTCAAACCCCTATTTTTGCATTTCCGCATTAAAACGTTATCGCCCTGAGCATTTTGTATCGCTGGTGGAGCGACATGGCGTCGAGTATGTGGAAAAAGCCCCAGGGCAGCTTTTTTGTGAGAACTCTGCTAAAGAAATAGTTCGCGTCCTCCTCACCGAATGTGAATGGGCAGGCGTTAAAGTGTCGCTTAGTACCTCAATCTCTAAAGTAGAAAGGGTTGGGGATAGCATGCGCTTAACTAGCTCGATGGGAAGTATTGATGCGGGTACGGTAGTGGTAGCTACCGGGGGGTTGTCGATACCCACGATGGGGGCGACAGGGTTCGGTTATGAGATCGCCCGTCAGTTTGGATTAGAGATTTTGCCTACTCGCCCTGGATTGGTGCCGTTTACCTTGAGCGATAGTTGGAAAGAGCGAGCGGCAATCCTTTCTGGCGTTAGTGTGCCGTGCGAGGTTAGCTGTAACGGAAGACGCTTTAATGAACCAATGCTATTTACTCATCGTGGTTTGTCAGGCCCTTCGATGCTGCAAATTTCCAGCGTTTGGGAACCAGGCGATGCTATCGATATTAATTTACTGCCCAGTGAAGAGGCGGCTGACGCATTACGCTACGCACGCCGTACGGCGCCTAAACGTCAGCTGTCCACTTGGCTGGGGGAGCGTTTTCCAAAGCGTTTTGCACAAGCGCTGTTGGAATGGTACCCGGATGCCAATCTTGCCAACCCTTTAGCAGAGTACAGCAACGATGCGCTTGATAGTTGGGCACAGCGATTAAACCGATGGCAGTTAAAACCATCCGGCACGGAAGGGTGGCGTACAGCAGAGGTGACCATGGGAGGGGTAAGCACGGAAACCATTTCATCAAAAACGTTTGAAGTAAAAGACCTTCCACAACTTAGGTTTATCGGTGAAGTGCTAGATGTAACGGGGGAGCTGGGAGGATATAACTTTCAGTGGGCTTGGGCGAGCGGTGTCGCTTGTGGGCAATCATGCTAATAAGCAAAGAAAACTGGGCCGTGACTGAATAGCGTATAAAAAAACGCTTATAAAACGGCCCAGCTTAACGCCTTTCAACGAGCTAATAGCGGAGTGTGTTGACAGTAAATAGCTAGCCCGCCACTTTGGCTAATAACTTCAGCTTACGTATCAGCATATAGCTTGCTAGGGCTTTTCTGCCAACGGCCATTGCGCCACCAGGATGGCGAAAAATACGCACGGCAGCAACGCCACCGATTATATACAAGGGCAGCTTGAGCCTACGCCAGTTACTGTCTAAGGGTGAAGCAGCGTTCGTCAGCGTATCGCTATCCACTAAAATATCGATACGTTGCTGTTCTAATTCAGCTAACAGCAAAGCTTTACGTTCTGCTCGGCTAAGAGGCTTATTGACGGTGTTGGGACGAGTCATCGTCATTAATCTCCAGCAGAGCACGGTCAGCAGCAAGTTGCTTAAGTGTTTCTTTTAGTAGCGTATGCTGCTTCGCTTGACGCATGGCTGCTACTGCCAACAAAAAACTGATGGCAATAAGCACGCCTGCGCTAACGCCGATCGCAGTAAGCCGATAGGTATCCCAAAACAGCACTACCACCAGCGCAGTGAGTGTCGCGACGCCTAATAGCAGTAACAATAAGCTAGCCCCTGCCAGCAAGAGCAGGGTGAGTAAACGAGCACGTTCTTCTTCTAATTCTAGAACCGCCAAACGGAGCCGAGTTTCACCATTGGCAATTAATGATTTCAGCAGGCGTTTGGCAGCAGAGAAGACGCGTTGTGTAGGCCCTAACGCCATTAGCGACGACCGAGAAGCATACCCACTACTAAGCCCGCGGCAGCACCAATACCAATGCTAGCCCATGGGTTTTCATGTACGTAACGATCACAGCAGTCAACTTGCTGAGATAATGTTTCACGGGTGTCCTCATAAAGTCGTTCACCACGTGCTTCTAGGCGCGCTCGTGTATCTTTCAAGCGCTTTTCAGCACGCTCTCGAAGGTCGCGCATTTCGCCACTGGCATCTTTGGACGTAGCGTTCATCAACTCTTCGACAGTTTCACTCAGGTGGCGGAGGTCTTCCTTCAGCTGGTCAGCACGAGCAGAAGTATCAGTATTACGTTTGGCCATGATGTCATCCTTTGACGAGTGAATATAAATAAGTACAGCTCAAGCATAGCAGCCGTTAACTATAAGACAACCTCAAGCGCTAACGGTTCAGCCCAGTCGCACTGAACAAGGGATTCAAACTAAAGCCGATGCTAAGGCGATGGACGCGATTGTTGTAATCAATCATGCTTTCTCCATAACCGTAGTAATACTGCACATGAGCACGGACATTGTTGAACGCAGGCCAGCTGTAGTCTATCTGGGTGCCGTAATTGCCAGCGCTCGGGTTGCCACGCAGTTGTCCAGCTACTTCGTGGTTACGATTAAGTCGTTTTGCCAAACGTAGGTCGCCATAGCCAACAAAGCGATCAATGTCTGGGTTGTCATCGTCGCTTTCAGACTCAGGGACACGCCAATGTGGCGCTAATGAAAGTGCCCAATCACCGCGCTGAAACGTACTTTCCAAATAGACTCTATTCCAGCTGCGTGAAAGCGGGTCTGAACGGCCATTGGATTGATGGATAAAGGACAAGCGATTACGTGTATTGACCCAGCCCAACGCGCTCCACGCGTTATCAAAATCAATAAAAATTTCAGGTTCGTAATTGGTTTCCCGGAAGGGGGAGGAGGCATCGGTGTTATAGGCTTGCCACCAGCTACGCTGTGTGTAAGCAAAATAGACGTCGCCAATATCACCAAACACATCCTGAGCTAGGTTGAACTTGGCACTAAACTGAAATTTCACTTCGACATCATTAGGTGCGGAGTCTTCAGAAATGCTGCGAAAGTTTTCGGTATTCTGATTGGTGTTATAGCTAACGGGCAAAAGATAGTTGGTACGGTGAGTCGTAATCGCAAACGGGTTGCGTGATGATTCCTGCTCTAGCTGACGGCGATCACTGAGGTCCTCAAGTGCCTCTTCTTCGGGAAGTAGCTGGGGGCGGAAAGTGAACTCGTTTGCTGTTGGTTCTTCAACGTGTTGTAGCTGCTGGCGCAGCTGATAAAGCTCGGTATTGAGTGCGCGGATGCGCGCTTCAATTTCCTCGCGTGACTCTGCAAAGGCATTTTCAGTGCCTAGTAGTACAATTAAACTAGCTAACAGCAGTTTTCGAATGACCATCAACATGGCTCGCAAAAAAATAGAAGGCAATTATCACAGTCTCTTCTAACACGCCCATCGTGTAAGTCAATATATCCTGTTCAGCAAGCGCGTTAGATTGCGTAAGACGCCAGAACGCCTGACAATGATCACCTTACAAATGGTCTTCGTGGTTAGGCTTCTTAGTTGGGGTAGTATTCATGTCGATGAGGCATAGGTAACGTGGTTATAAACGCGCTGAAGGTACTCTCTAAGCACTTCTCTAAGCACTTTTCTAAGCACCTCTCTAAGCTTTTCTGTGTTTATTTATTGTTAATATTTACTGGTGCCGGATACGCGCAAACACCGCTGCTTGAGCAAGTCCCCTCTGAGGCACAGTTATCTGAACGATTAGCTGAGCTTGAGTCTCAAGAAAGTGAGCTGACCACAGAGCAGAACCAGGTTAAAGAAGCCTTGTCTGCTGCATTACAAAGCTACGAGCGTCTCCACGCGGTTGAAGAACGCCTTAGCGCGTTAGAAGAGCGGGTTGCTCAGGCACCTGAAATACTGCTCCGCCTAGAACGCGAGCTAAATGCCGCTGAAGAGGAAAGCCAGCAGTTGTCGCTAGGTAACCTTAGTGACATGCCGCTGGAGGAGCTAGAAGCACAGCAAGCAGAAGCTGTGGTAGAGCTTCAGCAGTTGCAAAGCCAATTGGCTGAAGTTAACTCGCAGCTATTGGCAGCACAAACGCTGCCTGAGCGTGCTCAGCAAGCCATTTCAGATGCGCTGCAACGCGCTGAAAGTTTACGGCGCCAAGCGGATGAGCGAGAAGCGCTGCTAGGCGATCGGCAGCTGTCAGCGCGCAACGATGCACAATTAATTCAGTGGCGCATTGAGCGTGCCCTTGCTGAGCAGGAGGTTAGCCTCAATCAACGCGAACTGAGTGCTAATAGTCGGTTACGTGAGCTGGCACAAGAGCGGCGGGAGCTTATTGAACTACAAATAGATCAGCAGGAACAGCAGCTTAACTTATTGCAAGGTGTCATTGACCGCCAGCGGCGGCTGCTTTCTGAGCAGGCCATTGCGGATGCAGCAAAAAATGATCCGCTGATCGCAGAAGGGCATCCAGTGGTGCTCAATGCCCAGCAAACTAACCAAGCACTGAGTCTTGAATTGCTGCGGGCCACGGATCGAGCGAATGGCATTATACGTGAAAATATTGAGGCCCAGCGCCAGTTAGATCATGTGCGGCAACTTCAGCGCAGCCTTAATGAGCAAATTGACGCTATTCGTGGTAGCCAGCTGTTATCACGTATTCTAAGGGAGCAGCGACAGTCATTACCTCTGGTTGCGCCAAAGCGTAATTTGCAGGATGAGATTGCCGATCTGCGTCTCAAGCAATTTGACTTGATTCGACAGCGTGATCAGCTACGCCAAAGCGATCGTTTGGCGGCTCAGCGCTTGCAGGAAGCAGGGGTAGATGTCACGCCAGGGCTAGTGGACTCCCTAACGCGGCTTTATCAGTCGCGCCGTGAATTAGTAGAGCAGCTTGAACAGTCCTATGGCAGTCTGCTCAGTGCCGCGATTGAGCTACAGCTAAATCAACAACAGTTATTAACAACAACGCGAGATTTACGGGCAACTATCGATGAGCAGCTATTCTGGGTAGCGAATAGCCGTCCTCTGGATTTCAATTGGTTACGACAAATTCCCCATAACCTTCAACTGGAGTGGCGAGAAGGTGAGTGGCGGGCAATTTTGCCCTCTCAATGGCAAGGCTTCTCCTGGCAAATGCTAAGTGGCGCGCCGGTTGTTTTACTTGGCGTAATGCTGATTGGGCTGCGCCGACGGATTAAGTCACGGCTTGAGCTAATTCATTCACAAATAGGCCGGCTGAAAAGTGATACTCAGTTACATACAACAAAGGCTGTGCTTTTAAACGTGCTATTGGCATCGCCAGGCCCACTGGGTTTGGCAGGGATTGGTGTTGCTCTAAGTGAAGCTGAAGGAGCATTAGCAAGTAGCGTTTCACCCGCGCTAATGCAGCTGGCGCTAAGCTGGGCGGTTGTGGCTTTAGGGCGTCGTCTTCTTGTCCACGATGGTGTTGCAGAGCGTCATTTTACTTGGGCGCCAGCTTATACATCGCGGTTGCGTAAACTGCTGGGTGGATTGGGGGTAGCGTTAGTTCCGGTGGTTGCTATTGCTGCGCTTTCAGGGCAAATGGAAACAACGCTAGCGTTACGCCCGGTGGCGATCGGTCTCTTTGCCGCAGGTTTAATAGCCATGAGCTGGTGGCTGGCACTGTTAATCCTAGCTCATGTACCGTTTTTCGGTGTGCGACTCTTTCGGTTGGTGTTAGGGCTTGCCATGGCGTCGGTACCGCTTGTGCTGCTAGGGCTGGTGCTCTGGGGCTATGAGTATACGGCTTTGCAACTGGTGGCTCGCTTTGCGATAACGCTTTACCTGTTGGGCTTGTGGGTCGTGGTTGAGGCTACCGTTGTTCGTAGCCTAGCAGTGGCGGCCCGCCGGTTAGCGTATCGACGTGCGCTTGCCAGGCGTCGTGCTCAAGTGCAAGAGGGGGCAGAAGGTGGGTTGGAGGTCGTTGAAGAGCCACCTTTAGATATGGAAAAGATCAACTCGCAATCCTTACGCTTATCAAAGTTGATTTTGTTAATCGGCTTCAGTGCCCTGCTGTATCTTGTGTGGTCAGACCTGCTGGCAGTGTTGGGGTATTTGGATCAAGTAGCCATATGGGATGCGGAAGAGGGTGATTTAGTCGGTGACGCGCTATCGCTTTCCGATGTATTTACGGCGCTGCTGGTAGTTGCTATTACCTTTATTATGGCGCGTAACTTGCCTGGTTTGTTGGAAGTGATGGTGCTTTCACGCCTGTCATTAAAGCAGGGCAGCGCTTATGCCATCAGTTCACTACTCTCTTATACCATTGTGGGTACGGGGGTTGTGATGGCGTTGGCGACGCTGGGCGTTTCATGGAATAAATTGCAGTGGCTGGTGGCTGCACTAAGTGTCGGCTTAGGCTTTGGGCTTCAAGAGATATTTGCCAACTTTATTTCCGGCTTGATTATTCTATTTGAACGCCCAATTCGCATTGGCGACACTATCACGCTCGGTAATCTTCATGGCACGGTGAGCCGAATTCGCATACGGGCCACTACCGTGACTGACTTTGACCGAAAAGAAATCATCATTCCAAATAAAACGTTTGTAACGGATCAGCTCATCAATTGGTCGTTGTCAGATAATGTGACCCGAGTGGTGCTAACTTATGGGGTTGCTCATGGCTCTGATTTGCCTTTAGTGCACGCACTACTGCGTCAAGCTGCCGATGAAAACCCTCGCGTGCTAGAAGATCCAGAGCCTCAGGTTTTCTGTCTGAACTACGGTCCGCACAGCTTGAATTTTGAGGTGCGTATTTTCGTTAACGATTTGCTTGACCGCCTGTTTGCTGCTGACGAAGTTAACTGCCGAGTTGACGAGCTGTTCCGTGAAGCAGGGGTACGGGTGGCCTTCGAACAAATGGACGTGTGGTTGCACCGTGACCCAGGTGAGTCTGTTAAAGTGCAGTCAGCTAACCAACTGCCTTCTGCTAACCGCTAATTACCATTAATCGATAGGTTTAAGATTAGCATCAGCGTTGGTTTTAAGCGCTTGGTTTTTCATATTTACTCGCGAGCAGTAAAAACTCCCGATTACCATCGCTGCCGGTAATCGGGCTTTCCTGCCAGTGGCTAATGACTAAGCCGCACTCAGTACAAGCATCGCGTATCTTTTGCTCTACGTCGCTATAACGGCTAGCGTCACGCACAATGCCGCGCTTATCTAGTGCGCCTGGTTCTAACTCAAACTGTGGTTTTACCAATGAAAGCAGTTGCCCCCCAGTGGGAAGAAGGGAGGCAATCTCTGGCAAAATCAGTGTCTGAGAAATGAACGAAACGTCCATTACGGCGATGTCGATAGGATGTTTAGCCACGGTTTGTTGAAGCTCTGTCGAGGACGTCATATAACGGGCATTTAAGCCTTCAAGACAAGTGACCCTCGGGTCGTCACGTAAGCGCTCGGCTAGCTGGGCATGACCAACGTCTACGCCAATCACATGACGGGCACCAAACTGCAATGCGCAGTCGGTAAACCCCCCCGTTGATTGGCCAACGTCTAACACAATAAGCTCTTCCAGGCGCCTATCCAGTGCGTTAAGGACGCCCTCTAATTTCAAACCAGCACGGGAAACATAGCGCTCTTCAGGGTCTTCATCGATATGCAATAAAGTATCTTGCGGCCATTTTTCAGACGGTTTAGCGAGTAGCGTGCCATCTTGAAGCGACACACGTCCGTTACGAATTAATCGCTGCGCACGGGTGCGAGAACTGACCAGCCCTTGGCTGACCAGTAGTTGGTCTAATCGTGTCAATTGAGTCATTGTCGTCAATGTGGCAGTTATTCAGCGCGTCTGGCGAGTCCTTGGCTACGGTGTGTGTGGCCCTTCGTCTGCCTGAAGCTCTGTCGGCGGCAAGCGGCTAGCTCCCCAGCTGCGATGCAGGTAGCTTTTTACAGACTCAAGTTCATCATCCGTTACGGTAGCCAGTTCGCCTCGCTCTAATGGGTCATAATGGTAGATATATAGCCGAGAGGTAAATTGTTCAAAGGGTAAAGAAGCCTCGCCAAAGCGCTCTCCGTTACCAGACGTACTTACCTTAACGCCATCTCCCCAATCTTGGCCGCTGTCGTTGTTGGGATTATAAAAATAGATCCTCATGACATCGTTTGGATCTAAAGACGCGCGTAAAATCGTTATTGCATGCCAACCAATAAACCGAGCGGCACTGTCAGTTACGGCGATGCCTGCTGGCTGAGGATGAATCAGCGGTTGGTTACCATTGTAATAGGGATGATAGCTGGCATAAAAGTGACGAATAAAGTTATCTACGCCACTTAGTTGGCCGGTGGCAACATCAACGTTAATGCTAAATCCACGGCCTGACCACCAACCATGGAACTCTGGGTTGACCCAACGGTGAGGGTCGCCTTCACGGCCAATGCAGCGTCTACC
Organism: Halomonas qaidamensis; assembly: GCF_025917315.1. Lineage (NCBI taxonomy): Bacteria > Pseudomonadati > Pseudomonadota > Gammaproteobacteria > Oceanospirillales > Halomonadaceae > Halomonas > Halomonas qaidamensis. The sequence continues at coordinate 1,199,304 of NZ_CP080627.1, forward strand.
CATCTCTGCATAGATGCGATCCAAATGGGGCACAACAATCAACGAAGCAGGGTCTAGATCCATCGGCAGTTCAGATGCAACGCCAGATGCACTCTCCATTGAAGAGATTGCCTGACCTTCAAAATGCATAATGATTTCGTCATCCCGTGCTGCCCAGGCGACCATTTGTAACAAATAGTCCGGATCATTGTAGGCCCACATGGAGAGCGCTCTTGCTGACTGGCAAGTTGGGTTGTTGCCTTGGCCTACACCTAACGGCAGCCCCAGCATGCATAGCACACCTTCAATGAGACGTGCGCGAGGTGATGCGTCGACTCCATAGGCAAGGTTCAATCGCGCTTCTGACCATTCTGAAAGTTTTAAATTTAGCTGTCGCCACATCGCTGGGGCAACCGGAGGCTGATAGAGAATGCCCCGCTCAAGTAGCAGTGCCAAGCCATAGACCGCCTGCGCAGTAGCTGGGTAAACACCGCTGCGAATCAGGGCATGTACCAACTCACGATAGCACAGAAGGCAATCTCGTCCTGTTGATGAGAGGCCTAGGGCTTCTGATAGCAGGTGGTCTCCCTCTTCCAACAAATAACGCATAAGAACCGTATGGTAGGGTGATACTAACCCTGTGTCGTGCATGGCTCGGGCGAAGCCGGTAGATTCTGCTTGTAAAGCAGCATTATCCATACGTTCCAGTCGTTCACGATAAAGAGCTACGCCAGGGTCTTCACGGCAAGCTTGCGTTGGCCCAAAAAGTGAACTGACCAGTCTGTCAGCCCCTTGGCCACTTGCGCCTAAATCAATTTCTGGATTGACTTGGCACAGCGCAATTTGAGTAATCATCTGTTTGATGGCATCAACTTGAATTGGGCGCTGCTTTAAAATGCGCCATATTTCATCAATAAGTTGATCAATCACATGTTCGTAACCAATGCGCTCGGCTAAATGTTTGAACAATTGCCTAGGGATAGTCGCTAAGCGTCCCTGAGTTTCTCGTTCAGCCTCACTTGGTGCGTTAAATAACAGCCATAAATTAATGGCCATTACTTGGGTTAAATAGTGGTGAGCGTGCTCTTGAGATACCAGTGCGTGAAGGTAATCACCTTTGGCAACTGCTAAAAGCCTCAATTCACTCAGAGCTTCAATTACCACCACGTTGGGGTCAGCACTTCTAAGTGAAAAAGTAGTTAGTGTAGGTACTAGAAACTGCGGTGTTTCCCAGTCTGAACCTGCAAACACTCCGGCGGATTCAAAATCCGCCGCGCGAGATTCGAGGGCGGCGCAGCCACCCTCTTGCATCAAGATTCTGCGCGCAGTATCCATTACGCGAGGCAGCTTTGCCGGTTTAGAAAAAGCAGGAGCCTGCATAAGCAGGCGCACCGCTTCATCAAATTTTTTCAAAAGTCCGTTAAGCTTGCCATCTTCATAAGAAGATGCCTCTTGATTGGTCGTCACGTTGACTCCTTATCCCAGCCGTAACGGGGATTATACATAGAAGTCGAGGTCTTCTTGGCGTTTAAGAAGATCGCGTAGTGTGTGCGCATCTTCGCCTTTAAAGTAGACCAAGCCCCAATGGGTACCAAACGCTGTACGTTTAGTGACGGTTTCTTCAACCGGTGATGTCAGTTCGTGAGATTCAAAGTACGGGTGATCCTCTGTTTCTTCAGGGATCTCTAAGCGGCTAACAACCCGACGGCGGGGATACACGCCAAAGCAGCCCGCGAACCCATCTGCGTCCACCACTTCTTTGGGAAAGAAAGCCGCAACTTCCTCTTTGGTGCTTTTGGGGTCGAAGACCAGCATCGAAGCTTGGTAGGCGTTGAAGCCATACACCCGCTCAAGAAGTTCAAATACTTTAAAGCCGGGTGGACGATAGGCCACTTCGCCAAAGTACATCTCACCATCGCTGGTCACAAAGTACTCGGGGTGAATAAGGCCGAACTCAATATCAAACGCTTTGATCAGTTTTTCAATTTGCGCTGTAATCTGCTCGCGGTATTTTTCAAGCTCAGGAGACGCGGGCACAAATACCGAGTAGCCAAGTGTCACGTACTCTGAAATATTCAGAAAAGCGATCTTACCGTCATGGATCCACGCTTCAACGGCAAATTCCCAACCATCCAAGTGTGATTCCATCAACACTGGGAACTCTTCATCGGGAATCGTATCAACTTCATCCGGTGTACGAATCACCCGGTGACCAAGACACCCTGCCTTATCAAACGCTTTGAGGTGGATAGGGTCGTTAGGATCGCCATCCAGCTTGAGTAGCGTTTGGTTAACACGTTTAAGGAAGCGGACAACGTCATCTTTATCGTGGGCTTCTTCGAAAATGCCTACGCGAATGCCGCCAAGCTGTGCGCGGCGTTTCATTAGCGCTTTATCGCGAAGTAGTAACGACTGGCCATAAATGCGCGGATTATCGAGCAAGACAGAGTTAATTGCGCCCGCCCACTCTACGGTCTCTTCATAAAGTGGGATTGCAACATCGACGCCTTTCTCTTTTAACGTTTCAGCAATTTCGATAGAACGATCGTTGAGACGCTCAAAATTCCAGGGAACGTAGGGAATATCATGTTTTTGGCAGTAATCCTCGGCCCAGTCGGGTGCAACCACGATGTAGCGGCGGTCAAAATTCTCTGCCGCTTCGATCGCATTGAGGCTCCAACCTAGTAGGGCGATATAGCCCTTATTGGGATCCTTTTGCATGATGGTGACTCCTGTGGGTGAGTGAATAAAGTTGCCATACCACTTACTTCACCATACACGATAGGGCCTCCCGACGGCTAATTAGCAGCCTCTGAAGGTGAAAATGGCTAAAAATAAGTGCTTTTCATGGTGTGTAGTAAAGAGCAAACCCCTGAGTATGTTAGGCTAGGCGCCTCAACATTATGTTCAAGTGGCAAGAGGAATAGGCCAAGATGGCGGCCAAGCCGATCTACCGTGTGGTGGTTCACCAGCAGGGTGAAATCTGGGATTTATACGTCAGAGAAATTTTTCAAAGCGAACTCTGGGGCTTTATTGAAGTCGAGGAGTTTGTCTTTGACGATGCGTCGCGGGTTGTTGTCGATCCAGGGGCAGAAAAATTACAGCGCACCTTTGAAGGTGTTAAGCGCAGTTACCTGCCGCTTAACGCTATTGTGCGCATTGATGAAGTTGAACGTGAAGGCCCTTTAAAAGCTGTCAAGAGTGATGCCCGCGTCGCAGAGTTTCCTCGTCCCTTCCCGTTACCGCCTCGTGGGGAAGGGTAAGCGCCTAAGACAAGCGCACCGCTTTGAGCGATACGCGCGATTGGCTTCGTCGGCTACGCGCGTTTTATGATCAGGACATGACGTCATGCAAGTAAATAAACTTCGTAATAGTTGTTACGCCGCCGCCGTTGGTGTGTTGCTGAGCGCTGGGATAGCCCCTGCATTTGCCCAGTCTGATAGCCAGGCCTGGGTCAGCGATGAGTTAAGCACCTACGTGCGTAGCGGCCCAACGGATGGTTACCGCATTGTTGGCACGCTGAATGCGGGCGAGCAAGTTGAAGTTCTTGAAAGGAGCGGGGATTATACTCGCGTCCGTGGCGACGGCGGCGATGCTGTATGGGTGCTGAGCAGTGAGTTACAACAAACTCCCAGCGCCCGTGAGCAGCTGCCTGTATTGCAAACGCAAGTAGATCAACTGACACAAGAGCTGGACGGAATCAACAATACGTGGGAGCAGCGTGTCTCTTCAATGACAGAAACGCTCGAAGTACGTGAGCAGCGTATCGTTGATTTAGAAGCGCGTAATCGCGAGCTAGATAACGAAGCTGAGCAATCTCGCCAGCAGGTGCGCGCATTGCAGGCGCGTTTAGATACGCAAGAAGAAGATTTATTGATGCGCTATTTCATGTACGGCGGTGGGGTGGCCGGTGCTGGTTTGTTAGTCGGCCTGATTGTTCCCCATTTACCACGTCGTCGTAAAAAGAGAGACCGCTGGTTTTAAAGTGGTTTCTACAGCAAGCGTTACGGGTAAATTTTGAGTGTGAGGTAGGTCCAATGGAAAATCCCTGGCGTCAACGTTGGCAGGAAGGACGTATCGGATTTCATTTGTCTGATACGCATCCAGCGTTGGTGCAGCATTGGCCCGCGCTTAACGTAACGCCTAGGGCCAAAGTGCTTGTGCCGTTATGTGGTAAAAGCCTTGATATGCGTTGGTTAGCAGATGAAGGCCACCCCGTTCTAGGTATTGAGTTGGCACCGGAAGCCATAGAGCAGTTTCTGGCGCAGCGAAACGCAGGCGTCTCACGCTATACCCAAGCAGGGTTCAATGTCTCACGCCAGGGTAGCGTTGAATTGTGGTGCGGTGATTTTTTTCATTTGCACATCAAACAGGCGGCAGAAGTGGGTGCGTTTTATGACCGAGCCTCACTGATTGCGCTGCCTCCCGCCACCCGAGAACGCTATGCCTTTCATCTTGCTCAGTTAGTGCCCCCAGGAGCCCGGGGGCTGCTAGTTGGGTTAACCCATGATGATGGTAATGCCGGCCCACCTTACAGCGTGCCCAATAGTGAAATTGAGCGTTTGTTTGTGCCCAACTTTCGCATTGAGCTGGTTGAGAACAAACCGGCAGACGAGCGGGGGCGCAGTGAAAGCGTTTGGGCGCTAGAGCGTCGTGGGCCACGCATATGAATCTGCCCGCCAAGCGGGCAGTTTTTCTCAGTATAAACCGTCGGTATGAACTGTTTAACGGGCGAGCAAGCGACCAAGCTCAGGGTCACTAAACGCACGGTTTAAACCATCGCTTAACAAGTCGTTTAACATACGTGTATTAGCATCTTCACCGGGTTTAATGGCATAGCCCTGGGTGCGGCGTGATGTGTACGTGCCCGTATAGGTTGTGCCCTTATTCTGAGCAATTGCCCGGAAAACCCCTTCAAGGCGCGCTTCGTCAATCAACGGCTGGCCGCTATCACCTTTGGCATAGTTAAGGTTTGCCAGCTCAAGCGTAATACTTGGACGACCTTGAGCAGCCTCGCGTGTGGGATTAAAGCCCATATCACGCACAGCGCGTTCTGCTTCAGCTTGGAGCTGTGGAATTAACTCATGACTACTCACGGTAATCTGCGAAGTAGACATACTGCCACCCGCGCGGGTCCCAATAACTTCGCTTTCCCGAGCATCGGTAGCGATGACAGTGACCTGTTGGCCAGCGCCTGTTTGCGGGACACTGGCACTACGCTCTGGGCTTAGCTGAAGGTATTGAGGGCTAGCGCAGCCCGCTAGCAAAATGCTGGTAAGCAACGCACCAGTGAGGTGTAAAAAATGGCGCCGACGCATACAATTCTCCGCTGTAACCGAAAATAGGTGACAAACTACTAGTAGGTATCAAAACGCTGAGCCTACGCTCAGTATTTTACAAGCATGCCCTTGACTGACCGAATACGACAGCCAAACAAAAGGCTTAGTTAACTGCCAGTATAGCGCTGCGTTTGCGTAAGGTGCTACCAACGCTTAGGCCGCGCGGGTCTGCTGCTTCGGCTTTTCCGTTTCTTCTTTAAAACGGTGCCACTGACGTGGATGCGCGAACAAGCGTTGTCCACGGCGCATCTGAAGCTGCTCAAAATCAGCATGGCGCACTGTTGCAAGCCATGGCTTAGCTAGCCAGTCGGCTTCTAGCTCAACACGTACTTCAGCACCTACCGGTGAAATGGCGGTAATCGTTACCGGTAAGTGGCTCTCTGCACTAGGCTGCTGGGCAAGGCGCACTTCATGAGGGCGTAGCAATAACTCTTCGTCACCATCAGGTAAGTCAACATTGAGATGAGCGTCGCCACAGGTAAGTATACCTTGGTGTACTTTGCCTTCTAAGTGGTTAACGTCGCCAAGGAATTCAAATACAAAACGGTTTTTGGGGGACCGATAGAGCGTTTCAGGCGTATCAATTTGCTCAATGCGCCCGTTGCTCATTACCACCACCCGGTCAGAAAGCTCAAGCGCTTCTTCTTGGTCGTGGGTCACAAATACGCTGGTAAAGTTAAGTTCTTCATGCAGTCGACGCAGCCAGCGTCGCAGATCCTGGCGTACCTTAGCATCCAGCGCACCAAACGGCTCATCCAATAGCAATACGTCAGGCTCAACGGCCAGGGCGCGGGCTAGTGATACGCGCTGCTGTTGGCCACCTGAGAGTTGCGCAGGTAAGCGGTTAGCTAAATGCTGCAGCTGAACCATTTCCAGCAGCCTAAATACGCGAGCGCGTATCTCACCGTTGGAAGGACGGCGCTTTTTAGGCATTACGGTTAAGCCAAAGGCCACATTGTCGTAAACGCTCATATGGCGAAATAGCGCGTAGTGCTGGAAGACAAACCCAATGCGACGATCGCGCACGTGAACGTTAGTTACATCGCGATCGCCGAACAATATTTTACCGGGTTGAGGAGAGCGATCAGCGCTCTCCAAACCGGCAATAATACGTAGAAGTGTCGTCTTTCCTGAGCCAGACGGTCCAAGTAGGCCGACTAGTTCGCCTTCATGGATATCCAGATTGATCGGCTCAAGCGCTTGGGTGTTGGCAAAGTGCTTGGCGATGTTCTGTAGGCGAATACTCATAAATATGCCTCCTGGCGCGCTGCGCGCCATTCCAGGCCTGCCTTGGCCGCAAGGGTTAACAGGGCAATAAGGGCCAGCAGCGCGGCGCTAGCAAATGCGCCCACCGCGTTGTAATCCTGATAAAGCTGCTCTAGGTGCAGCGGTAAGGTGTTTGTCTTCCCACGAATAGCCCCGGCGACCACCGACACAGCGCCAAATTCACCCACCGCACGCGCGTTGGTGAGGATGATCCCGTAGAGCAGCGCCCAGCGAATGTTAGGTAGCGTGACACGCCGGAAGGTAGTCCAACCACCCGCGCCGAGGGTCACGGCGGCTTCCTCTTCACGGGAACCTTGGGCCTGCATGAGCGGAATTAGTTCACGTGCCACAAACGGGCAGGTCACGAAAATAGTCACCATTAAAATACCGGGCCAAGCGAACATTAGTTGAATATCGTGGGTGTCTAGCCAGCCACCAATCCAACCATTGCGGCCATAAAGTAATAGGTAAATAAGCCCGGCCACTACGGGTGATACGGCAAAGGGAATATCGATCAGCGTTTGCAAAATACGCCGACCTGGGAAACTAAAGCGGGTCACTAGCCACGCTAGAGCGACACCAAACACCAGGCATACCGGTATGGTCAATAACGCAATAACAAGCGTTAGGCCAATGGCATGTAGGGTGAACGTATTGCTAACGTTGGCCCAAAAGACCATCACACCTTGGGAAAACGCCTGGGCAAAAATGGCCACTAGCGGAAGCAGTAAAAACAACGCTGATAGCAACAGGGCGGTGCCAATGAGTAAACGCCGCACAGCGGGTGCATCACCAATCCGGCGCATTAGCCTTTTCCTCCATGCAAGCGGCGTACAAAGCGACCTTGCCAAATGTTGATCGCCAATAGCAGCGCCAGTGACACAAAGAGCACAACGGAGGCAATTGCAGAAGCGCCAGCGTAGTCATACTCCTGCAATTTGACGAAAATCATCAGCGCAGTGATTTCGGTTTCGTAGGGCATATTACCTGCGATAAAAATAATCGCCCCGAACTCACCTAGTGAGCGTACAAAGGCTAACCCGGTGCCAGTAACGAGAGCTGGCCACAGGTGCGGCATAATCACTCGTCGAAACGCTACGCCATCGGTTGCGCCAAGAGACATCGCGGCTTCATCAACTTCTGCGGGTAAATCCTCCAGCACCGGTTGCACAGTGCGTACCACAAACGGAATGCTGGTAAACGCCATGGCCAGTGCAATGCCTACCCAGGTGTAGGCTACTTGGAACCCTAGCGGCTCTAATAAGCTGCCCATCCAGCCATTACCCGCATACAGTGTGGCTAGAGTAATACCTGCTACCGCTGTGGGGAGTGCAAAAGGTAAATCCATTAAGGCATCTAGAAGACGCTTGCCAGGAAACTCATAACGAACCAGTACCCAAGCAAGTAGTAAGCCAAATACCGCGTTAACCAGCGCCGCGACAGCCGCTGCTCCTATGGTGACCATGTAACTGGCCACCACACGACCTTCGGTAATAATGGCCCAGTATTCGGCAAGGCTCAGCCCTGCTAACTGACCAAATAGACCAGTGATCGGGAGAAGGAGTACCAGCGAAATGAAGAGGACGCTGATCCCCATAGACAGGCCAAAGCCCGGCAGCACGCGAGCACTGCCGGACCGCCATATTGCTAGCTGGCTCATGAGATTCCGTTAACGACGTTGCAGTTGATCAAGTAGGGCTCCGCCTTCAAAGTGGTTTTCCATTGCTTCTTCCCAGCTGCCAAACACATCTTCAACTTCAAAGAGTTCGGTATCGGGGAATTGGTCAGCAAATTCAGCCACAACCGTTTCGTCGTGAACGCGATAGTTAAAGCCTGCCAGCAAGCGCTGAGTATCTTCACGGTAGAGGTATTCAAGATAGCTCTGAGCAAGGTCGCTATTGCCATTACGCTCAGCATTTTCACCCACCACCGCAACGGGGAACTCTGCCAGAATACTGACCGGCGGCACGATGACTTCGTAGTCGTCGCTGCCGTATTCGCTGCGGATATTGTTCACTTCTGATTCAAAGCTGATTAATACGTCGCCAATGCCGCGCTCGATAAAGCTTGTGGTGGCACCACGGCCGCCGGTATCAAACACCGCAACATTGCGCAGGAAGGTGCGCATAAAGTCCTGGATTTTTTCTTCATCACCGTCAAACTGGTTATCGGCGAAGCCCCAGGCAGCTAAGTAGGTGTAGCGACCGTTACCGGACGTTTTAGGGTTCGGGAAGACCATTTGCACGTCTTCTTTCACTAAGTCGTCCCAACTTTCGATGCCTTTTGGATTGTCTTTACGGACCAAAAACGCAGTAGTGGAGTAGTAGGGAGATGCATTATTGTCGAATGCGTCTTGCCAGTCTTCTGCTACTAAGCCCGCATCCGCAAGCACTTGAACATCAGTTACCTGGTTGAAAGTAACTACATCCGCACGCATTCCTTGCATAATCGCGCGCGCTTGCGCTGAAGAGCCGCCGTGAGACTGACTAATGGCAATCTCTTCACCGTGCTCTTCTTGCCACCACGCTTGGAATTCCGGATTGATAGCTGAAAACAGTTCACGGGCAATATCGTAAGAGGAGTTCAGTAACTCGCGCTCTTGAGCCATCGCAGTGTTAGAAACAGCGGTGGCAGCCATAGTAGCGCCAACAGCGGTGGCTATCAGGCTGCGGCGCAGGCCAGTACGGAAAAAAGTAGATCGCGTCATTACAACAGGCTCCTTACATCTGGGGGCGATTTAATCGCAATGATGCTAAGGTTAAACCTGTGATTGTGGAATTACAATTATGTTTTATATTCTATTTGGGAATATGTATTTAAAGATATTCATTCTTTGACGGCTGAGCTTTAACGACAGGGCGGTGGGCTTCCTAGGTGGCTCTGGTAAGATATACCTTCTTTTTCCCCTGTTAACCTAGGAACGCATTATGAGCGCCGAGCAGGACTTTCTGATTGCCCCTTCGATTCTTTCCGCTAATTTCGCGCGACTTGGTGAAGAGGTCGACAATGTGTTGGCTGCTGGGGCCGATATTGTCCATTTCGATGTCATGGATAATCACTATGTGCCGAATCTGACCATCGGGCCGATGGTGTGCAAAGCGCTGCGCGACCATGGCGTGACAGCGCCCATCGATGTGCATCTAATGGTCAAACCCGTAGATCGTATGATTAGCGACTTTAGTGCGGCTGGGGCGAGTTATATTACTTTCCATCCAGAAGCCTCTGAGCATGTTGATCGCTCGCTACAGCTGATTCGTGATAGTGGATGCAAAGCAGGGCTGGTCTTCAATCCAGCGACGCCGCTTTCGTACCTCGATTATGTCATGGACAAAATCGATATGGTGCTGTTGATGAGCGTTAACCCAGGTTTTGGCGGCCAGTCGTTTATCCCCGGTACGCTAGATAAATTGCGCGAAGCGCGGGCACGTATTGATGCGTCGGGTCGCCCGATCCGATTAGAAATCGACGGTGGCGTTAAAGTAGAGAATATCGCCGACATTGCCGCTGCGGGTGCCGATACCTTTGTAGCTGGTTCGGCTATCTTCAACGCTCACCAAACAAGTGATCCGCACGGTTACAACACGGTTATTCAACAAATGCGCGCTGAGTTGGCAAAGGTTAATGGCTAAGCGTACAACTTAATGCAATTTCATACGGGGCTTTAAGTAGCGATTTAGCTTATCAACCAGCCACGCGAGTCCCGTTTTGGGTGCGCCATGAATAGACAGCTGATGCATTCGATAAAGCGATGCATAGGCTTGGCGCGCCAGCCAGCCTTCCAAAAATAGTCCACGAGACGCAGAGCTGCGCATTAGGTTTCCCACCGCATCGTAACGGGCAAGCGACACTAGCGAGCCGTGGTCGCGATAGACAAAGTCGTTAAGTGGTTTGTCATCCAATAACCGAACTAAGTTTTTAGCAAGCACCTTGGCTTGTTGATGAGCTGCCTGGGCCCTGGGTGGAACGGAGCCCTCTTCGCCTTGAGGGCAGTTAGCGCAATCACCCATGGCAAAAATATGCGGGTCATCCACGCTTTGCAGCGTCTGATGAACGCTAAGCTGATGCTTTTTATTAGTTGTCAGGCCAAGTTCTGCCAGAAATGGCGGCGCTTTGATGCCCGCCGCCCACACGTTTAGGTCAGTTTCGATAATCTCGCCATCGCCTGTCACTAAGCGATACTCCTCAGCCTCCTGAATAGCGGTGCCGACATGGACGTTTACGCCCATATTTTCGAGCTCTTTTTGCACGGTTTCGCTAATACGTTCTGATAAGCCAGGCAGCAGGCGTGGCGCCGCTTCGATGAGGTGTACGCTAATCGTTTGGTGGTCTATCGCGGTTACGCCGTAGGCGTTAAGCAAGCGCGAAGCATCTAGAAGTTCTGCGGAAAGCTCGACGCCTGTTGCGCCGCCGCCGACTATGCCAATGGTCAGCTCTTTATGCTGGCGCAGTTCTGGATCGGTATAGCGCAAAAAGGTATTGATCATATCGCGCTGAAACGCCTTGGCCTGCTGGGGTGAATCAATAAAATGGCAGTGCTCAGCAACGCCTGTGGTGCCAAAGTCATTGGAAACACTGCCCAGCGCTAATACGAGGTAGTCATAACTAAGCTCCCTGGCTGGAAGTACTTCAATGCCGTCCTCATCTTTAATTGGCGCTAGGTGAATGATTTTTTGTGCGTGATCAAGGCCATTTAAAGAACCACGCTGGTAGCGGTAATGGTGTGCGGAAGAGTGGCCGCGATAATCCACTTCATCCATGCTGGAGTTCAGCACGCCGGTAGCGAGTTCATGTAACAGTGGTTTCCATACATGAGTAGCATTGCGGTCGAGCAGCACAATCTCGGCGCGCCTTTTTTTGCCGAGCGTGCGCCCTAAGCGTGTTGCTAGGGCAAGTCCACCGGCACCGCCGCCCACAATCACAATTCGAGGAATGGCCATTACTTTCTCCTTGCCTAAGATAGCAACAGCATAGAACTTTCTCGCGTGTCTGACGACGCGCTAAGCAGGTAAGATAATAAAAGTTAACAGCGGATGCGTCTGATCTGTATTGGAATATTCTAATGGCAATAGTTTAGGGAGAGAGCCACGTGCACGCCATTTTGCAGGGTAAGCGATTAATTGCGTTTGATTTAGATGGCACGTTGATTGATTCAGTGCCAGACCTGGCGGTAGCGGTTCAGCATGCGCTTGGTGATGTTGGACTGCCTCTACCTGGTGAAGAGCGCGTGCGAGACTGGGTGGGTAATGGTGCTCAGGTGCTAGTCGAAAGAGCGCTGACCTGGGCGTTAGCAGAAGCGCCAGGGCAGGTATTGCAAACCACCGCCTATGAAGCTTTTATGCGCTATTACGGTGCTGCTCCTAATGCGCTAACTCAGCTCTATCCAGGCGTGCAAACAGCGCTACACGATTTGCATAAGACAGGCTATCCACTGGTGCTGATTACCAACAAGCCAGAGCGCTTTATTGCGCCAATTTTGAGCCATTTTGGTCTGTTAACACTTTTTACATATTGCATTGGCGGCGACACGCTTGCCGAGAAAAAACCCAGCCCGCTACCGCTACTTCATGTGGCCCAACAGCTGGATATTCCATCTTCAGCATGTGTCATGGTAGGAGATTCACGCCACGATATTGATGCTGGCAAGGCTGCTGGCTTTGCCACCGTGGCGCTACCTTACGGCTATAACCATGGCGAACCAATTGAGCATAGCCAGCCGGATCTGATTATTGACTCATTGCTAGCGCTAACGGAATAAGTTAAGCGGTGCTAGGGCTACTCTTCAGCCCGTGCACCGCCTAAATATTCATGTAGTAACTCTGTGTTATGGCGCAACATAGCAGGGTAGTTATAGGCAGGCCCATCGGCATCACTTAAAGTATCTATATATAAAGGCCCTGCCAGCGCAAGCTCAGTTTCTCGGGCAAGCGCATCCATGTGGATGTAGGGCGATGTACTTTCATAGAAAAGTGCAGGCGGGCGCTTTTGTGAAAGTCGCATACTCATGGCTTCCATTGCCTGTGCGCTGCCAATCGTCTCACTGCCAATGCCCCAAATGGCCGCGTACTCAAAGTCGTACGCGCGGGCAAAATAGGCCATAGAGGCCTCGCTAGTGGTGAGCATACGATTTGTGTGCGGAATGCCTTCCAAGCGTTCACTAAGTTGATGATCGAGCTGCGCTAGTGCTTCACGAGTTTCATCGGCACGCGTGGTAAACGCATCAGCTTGCTCGGGATAGTGTTCAATAAGCGTTTTTTCTATCACATCAACATAAGCGGCCGCCCCTTTCGGGTCCATCCACATATGCGGATCAGTGCTGTCCTTATAGTGGCCTACTGGGATTGCTAGCGTCTCGTAATTGGCGCTTTCTGCAAGGGCTATCAGCGTTAGTGAATCATTTGCCATGGCTTCGATATGGCGTATCCATGGTTCTAATCCATATCCGTTATAGAAAACAATGTCAGCTTCTTCAACGGCCAAGGCATTTGGCGGTTGAAGCTCCCAGCGGTGCACATCCTCACCTGTTGGCACAATAGTGGTAATGTTGATGCTGTCGCCCGCCACACGCTTCACTAAATCTTTAATGACTGAAAACGAAGCGATAACGTTAAACGAGGTGTCGCCCAGCGCGTGAGTGCTGTTGACAGTCGTCATCAATACGAGCGTGATTATCCAAGGTGCTCGATTGTCCATGTCACGCTCCTAACGCATTAAAAAGTCGGCAGATAATAAAGATAGTACAGGCACGTTGCCAGTTTCATTCTGTTGCCAGGCCGTTTGACTTCTCGGCACCGTAGCGTTGATGCAACAACGGGTTTCGTCCTGTGGGGTTAGCCTCTATGCTGTTAAAACAGGCTGCAAAATACGCAAAATAAACATGGTCGATAATAGGGTTAGTTACTTTGTATATTCAGCCAAAGCTTAGCCATTATATGGCCTAGCCCAGCGTTTATAGACAGCTCCTTTGGATAGTGTGTAATGACTTCACAAACTGGTATGACTTCACGCCGACGTCGTGGTTTCCCTCAGGGGCGCGCTGTGGCACCTGTGGCGCTAGTAGCGCTACGCGACCTCTTGGGAGATGAGCGCTGCAACCCCACGCTTAAACGCCGCGACCTATTAATAGAACACTTGCACGCTATTCAGGATGCTCACGGTTATTTATCACTGGTCGAGCTACGCGCCTTCGCCTCCTACATGAACCTGCCGATGGCAGCGGTGTACGAGACAGCGACGTTTTACGCTCACTTTGATGTGGTACACGACCACCAAGCGCCACCGCCTGCTACGACTATTCGCGTGTGTGATTCGCTCTCCTGCCAGCTGGCAGGCGCCAGTGCGTTACAACAAGCGCTTGAGGAGCGCGTCGACCCTGACGGCGTGCGGATCATACGTGCGCCCTGCATGGGCCGCTGTAACCACGCCCCAGTAGCTGAAGTTGGCCATCACCACGTGCTGTACGCCACGGCAGATGGCGTCGAGGCGGTGGTTGATACCGGCCACTTTCATCCAGAAGCGATTGTGTGGCAGCGTCTAACGGCTTATCAGCAAGCCGGCGGCTTTCAACTGCTGGCCCAGTGCCGCAGCGGCCAAGTAAGCGTCGATGCACTGAGCACACTCTTATAGCAATCTCAGCTGCGTGGACTTGGCGGCGCGGGTTTCCCCACTTTTAAGAAGTGGCAGGCGGTGCGCCAAGGGGCAGGGCCGCGTTACTGTGTGATTAACGCTGATGAGGGTGAACCCGGCACCTTTAAAGATCGTTTCTACCTTGAAAAAGCCCCCCACCAATTTCTGGAAGGTGCGCTGGTTAGCGCCTGGGCAATAGATGCCGAGCGACTCTATATTTACCTGCGCGATGAATACCCTGGGCTTCACCGCGTGCTGCATGAAGCGATTGCCGAGCTTGAAGAGGCCAAGCTCGTACAGCCAGGGCTTATCGTCATGCGCCGTGGTGCAGGGGCTTATATATGTGGGGAAGAGTCGGCGCTGATTGAGTCTCTAGAAGGTAAACCTGGCAAGCCTCGCCATCGGCCGCCCTATGTGGCTCAGCAAGGGCTGTTCAACCGCCCGACGCTGGTCAATAACGTTGAAACGGTTTACTGGATACCACGCATTTGGAAAAAGGGGGCAGCATGGTTTGCTGAGCACGGGCGCAATGGGCGAAGTGGCCTGCGCAGTTTTTCCGTTTCCGGTCGAGTCAACAAGCCGGGTGTGTATCTCGCGCCTGCTGGAATCTCCCTGCGTGAACTGATTGATGAGTATTGCGGTGGCATGGCAGAAGGGCACACCCTTGCCGCTTACCTTCCTGGCGGCGCATCTGGGGGGATTTTGCCCGCCAGCAAGGCGGATATTCCGTTGGATTTCGATACCCTGAATGCTCACGGCTGCTTCATCGGTTCGGCGGCGATTATCGTGCTCTCTGAGCACGATAATTTACAGGCCGTTGCGACTAATTTGTTGGCCTTTTTCGCAGATGAATCCTGTGGCCAGTGCACGCCCTGTCGGGTAGGCACTGAAAAGATGTTGAGCCTGCTTGAAAGCGAGCGTTGGGATGTACAGGCGCTGACTCGGCTGGCCCAAGTAATGCAGGACGCGTCGATCTGCGGGTTAGGCCAGGCTGCACCGAATCCTGTGCTTGGGCTGCTAAAAGATTTTCGACCGGCGCTTGCCCAGCAGCAGGTTATTGTCAGCGATGCGGTGGAAGGGGGCGCGCCATGAGTACTGAATTTGCGCTAACGCTGGATGGTCACGAAGTGACTGCTTATGCCGGTGAAACCCTCTGGCAGGTGGCCAAGCGCGCAGGAGAAACCATCCCCCATCTCTGTTTCAAAGAGGCTCCAGGTTACCGTGCCGATGGTAACTGCCGTGTTTGCATGGTCGAGATTGACGGCGAGCGCACCTTGGCGGCCAGCTGTATACGTGAAGCAGCGCCGGGCATGGTGGTGCGCAGCGCAAGCTCTCACCGCGCGGTGCAGGCCCGTGAAACCGTGCTGGAGCTGTTCATGGCGGATCAGCCCAGTCGAGCGGAAAGCCCCGACCGTTCCAGCCATTTTTGGAAGACTGCCGAGCAGCTTTCAGTGGATGAACATGCTGTTAAGGCATGGCTGCCACC
Source organism: Halomonas qaidamensis (assembly GCF_025917315.1). Taxonomy (NCBI): domain Bacteria; kingdom Pseudomonadati; phylum Pseudomonadota; class Gammaproteobacteria; order Oceanospirillales; family Halomonadaceae; genus Halomonas; species Halomonas qaidamensis. The sequence goes on from NZ_CP080627.1 coordinate 1,214,997, forward strand.
GCGCCGGAAAACCCCTGTTAGCCACGCGGTGGTGGCGCCGTCAGTTCAACAGCCAGATACCAGCCATCCCGCCATGCAGGTTAATTTAAACGCTTGTATTACCTGCAACCTGTGCGTACGCGCCTGCCGTGAGGTGCAAAGCAACGACGTGATTGGCCTGGCTCAGCGCGGCGCGGCAGCCACGGTGGTGTTTGATTTTAACGACCCGATGGGCGATAGCACCTGTGTTGGCTGTGGCGAGTGTGTTCAGGCGTGCCCGACGGGAGCGCTGATGCCTGCCTCGTTGGTGAATTCGGCTGGCCACGGCGATTCACACAGTCAGCGACAGGTTGATTCCGTTTGCCCTTACTGCGGCGTGGGCTGCCAGCTTACCTACCATATGAATAACGACGCCCTGGCGTATGTAGAAGGGCGCAACGGCCCTGCTAACCAGGGTCGTCTGTGCGTGAAAGGGCGCTTTGGGTTTGACTACGTTAGCCATTTGGCACGGCTAACCAAGCCGCTGCTGCGCAAACCGGGAGTGGCTAAAGGTCTCGACCCAAGCTTTGACCCTGCCAAGCCGCTCAGTCATTTCCGCGAGGCCAGTTGGGAAGAAGCACTCGACGTGGCCGCCAGCGGCTTAAGGAACCTCAAGGCCGCCCATGGCCCAGAAGCCTTGGCGGGCTTTGGCAGCGCTAAATGCTCCAATGAAGAAGCCTGGCTATTCCAGAAGCTGGTGCGTACGGGGTTTGGCAGCAATAACGTTGATCACTGCACCCGGCTGTGTCACGCCAGTTCTGTCGCTGCGCTGATGGAGTGCCTGGGGTCTGGGGCGGTAACGGCATCGTTTATGCAGGCTCTGGAAGCAGACGTGGTGATCCTGACGGGTTGTAACCCAGCGGTAAACCATCCTGTCGCGGCCACCTTCTTCAAGCAAGCTGCCAAACGCGGCACTGAGATTATTATTCTCGACCCTCGCGGGCAGGCATTAGATGCTTACGCTAGCCTGAGCGTTCGCTTTACGCCAGGCGGCGATGTCTCGTTATTCAACGCGCTGCTCCACGTCATTATTGCCGAAGAGCTGTATGACAACGCCTATATTCAAGCGCATACCGAAGGCTTTGAGGCATTGAAAAACAGCGTTGCCCATAGCACTCCTGAAGCCATGAGCGTGCTGTGTGGCGTCGCGCCAGAGACTCTTCGCGAGGTGGCGCGGCGCTACGCCAGCGCTGAGAAAGCGATGATCTTCTGGGGCATGGGCATTTCTCAGCATACCCATGGCACCGACAACGCGCGCTGTCTGATCTCATTGGCGCTGGCGTGCGGTCATACAGGCCGCCCAGGCACTGGTCTGCACCCGCTGCGCGGACAAAATAATGTGCAGGGCGCATCCGATGCGGGGCTTATTCCCATGGTGTTGCCCGACTATCAGCCGGTGGGGGATCGCCAATTGCGGGCTGCTTTTGAAGAGCTGTGGAATACCCCGCTCAGTGCCGAACCAGGGCTGACGGTGGTCGAAGTCATGGATGCTATCCACGCGGGGAGTGTGCGCGGTATGTACATCCTGGGTGAGAACCCCGCTATGTCTGATCCAGACCTGACTCATGCCAGAGCCGCCCTTGGCAAACTTGAACATCTGGTGGTGCAGGATTTGTTCGTCACTGAAACCGCCCAGTTTGCCGATGTCATTCTGCCAGCTTCCGCCTGGCCTGAGAAAGACGGCACTGTGACCAACACCAACCGCCAGGTGCAGTTAGGCCGCGCGGCGCTGCCGCTACCGGGAGATGCCAAGCCCGATTGGTGGATTATCCAGGAGATTGCCAAGCGCTTTGAGCTTGGCTGGAACTATGCCCACCCTCAGGAAGTGTTCGTAGAGATGCAGCAGAGTATGGCGTCGTTTAATCACATCAGCTGGGCGCGGCTGGTGCGGGAAGGCTCGGTAACGTACCCCTGCCCAGCGGAAGATTTACCTGGCCAGGATGTGGTGTTCAGCGACGCCTTTCCACGCAAAGGTGGGTTAGCTAAATTTTCCCCTACGCGCCCGTTACCGCCAGACGAACCGGTAGATGACGCTTACCCCACGGTATTAACCACTGGTCGGCAACTAGAGCATTGGCACACCGGCTCCATGACTCGGCGCAGCCACGTATTAAATGCCCTGGAGCCAGACGCTGTGGCCAGTCTTTCCCCAGGCGAGTTAAATCGCTTAGGCGTTGTACCAGGAGAAAAGCTGACGATCACAACGCGACGCGGCACGATTACGCTAACCGCCAGAATGGACTCAAAAATTCCTGATGGCATGGTGTTTGTGCCGTTCGCTTATGCAGAGGCGGCAGCCAACCTGCTGACCAACCCAGCGCTTGATCCCTACGGCAAAATACCGGAGTTCAAATACGCGGCGTGTCGGTTAGCACCTCTAGTGAGCTCCTAGTTAGTACCCTCTAAATAAAATGTGAATGCGTCATACGCCCCTTGTCCCTGCAAGTGGTGCCTGGGTTGGGGTATCATCTCTGCAAAGTGGTTTGATTCATGTGATGGAGTAAGCGGGGCGATGGCACAAGTGCAGGCAGTGCAACGTGTGTTGATGATCGATAATTACGACAGCTTCACGTTCAATATCGTCCAGTACCTCGGCGAGCTGGGAGCCGAGGTGGTGACCTACCGTAATGATGAGCTTACCCTTGAACAAATTGACGCCTTAGCGCCTACCCATTTAGTTATTTCACCAGGGCCATGCACCCCTAATGAAGCGGGAGTATCGCTGGCAGCGATTGCTCACTTTGCGGGTAAGTTGCCTATTTTGGGCGTTTGTCTTGGGCATCAGGCGATTGGCCAGGTTTACGGTGGTAGGGTAGTGCGTGCACCCCAGGTGATGCATGGCAAAACGTCTGCTGTTGTGCACGGTGGGCAAGGGGTATTTAACGGGCTTGAAAACCCGCTAGAAGTGACCCGTTACCACTCGTTAGTGGTAGATAAAGCAAGCTTGCCGGAGTGTTTTGAAGTCACCGCCTGGACCGCAGACGATGATGTTACGCCAGGGCTGATAATGGGCTTTCGTCATCGTACCCTGGATGTTGAAGGGGTACAGTTTCATCCTGAGTCGATTCTCACGCGCCAAGGCCATGCGTTATTGGCCAATTTTTTAACACGCGGCTAACTGCCAAATTTATACGCTTTAGGGGCTTTTCTGTTCATGCAAATGCGAGATGCAATTAATGCGGTAATGCGCCGCGAAGACCTCTCTTTCGATGCAATGCACGCGCTAATGCGCCAGATCATGACCGGCGAAGCCTCCGATGCGCAAATTGGTGGCCTGCTGGTGGGGCTGGCCATGAAAGGCGAGAGCGCCGAGGAAATTAGCGCGGCGGCCCAGGTTATGCGCGAGCTAATGAAGCGGGTAGAGCTACATACCGATAACGTAGTAGATATTGTCGGTACCGGCGGTGATGGTGCGAACCTGTTTAACGTTTCTACGGCGGCTAGCTTTGTGGCGGCCGCTGGGGGCGCTCATGTGGCTAAGCATGGTAACCGCAGCGTTTCTTCATCCTCGGGCAGTGCAGACCTTTTCGATATCGCCGGTATTTACCTTGATCTCAAACCTGAGCAAGTGGCGCGCTGTATTGAGCAGGTCGGTGTGGGCTTTATGTTTGCCCCCAACCATCACCCGGCCATGCGCTACGCTATTGGTCCGCGCCGGGAGATGGGCGTGCGCACGCTGTTTAACATCCTTGGCCCTTTAACTAATCCTGCCGGAGCACCTAATCAAGTGCTGGGCGTGTACTCGCTTGAGCTAGTGCCGTTAATGGCGGAAGTGCTTCGAAAGCTTGGCAGTCGTCACGTGCTGGTGGTGCACTCTGAAGATGGTTTAGATGAGATTTCGTTGGCTGCACCCACGCGGGTGGCTGAACTGAAAGATGGCAACATTACTGAATACACCATTACCCCAGAAGAGTTGGGTATTGAGCGCCAAAGCCTTGCCGCGCTAAAAGCGACCAGTGCAGAAGACAGCCTGCGGTTAGTAAAATCTGCGCTAAGTGGTGAAGGAGCGGCTGCTGATATGGTGGCGCTCAATGCTGGCGCGGCGCTTTATTGCGCAGGCGTAGCGGATAACTTAAATGAGGGCGTATTAGTCGCGCAGGATGCTCAAGCCTCTAAACTGCCGCTTGAAAAGCTAAAAGAGCTTTCGCACTTTACTAGCGTCTTTAAAGGATAAAAATCCAATGACTGACCAGGCAACGCCAACTATTTTAACGCGCATTTTGGCCCGAAAGGACGAAGAAGTCGCAGAGCGCCTGCAGGCGGTAACCGAGGCAGACCTGCTGGCGCTGGCTGAAAAGCAGAGTGCTCCCCGTGGTTTTATCGACGCGCTGAATGCCCGCATTATCGCAGGCGACGCAGCAGTCATCGCTGAAATTAAAAAAGCCTCGCCTTCTAAAGGCGTCATGCGTGAAGATTTTCATCCTGCGGATATTGCCAAAAGCTATGCCGAAGGCGGCGCAGCATGCCTATCCGTATTGACCGATGCAGACTTTTTTCAGGGTCATGAAGACTTTCTGATCGCCGCCCGCGATGCGTGCGATCTGCCCGTGATTCGTAAAGATTTTATTACCCATGGCTACCAGGTGACCGAGGCGCGAGCTATCGGTGCAGACTGCATCTTGCTGATTGTCGCTGCCCTAGACGACGCCCAGCTGCGTGATCTGCATCAGCAAGCCAATGCGTTAGGCATGGATGTACTCGTCGAGGTGCACGACGCTGTTGAGCTTGAGCGAGCCCTGGCGCTGGATTTAAAGCTGGTGGGTATTAACAACCGCAATTTGCATACCTTTGATACCAGCCTTAACACCACCTTAGATCTTCTGCCGCGAATCCCTGAAGGCGTCACGATCATCACGGAATCCGGCATCCAAACTCGGGATGACGTGGAACTTATGCGTGACCATGACGTGAATGGTTTCCTCGTCGGTGAAGCCTTCATGCGCGAAGAGGACCCGGGTCAGGCCCTCAAGCGTCTCTTCTTTTAACTGACATTGTTTGAAACGTTAGTTGTTTGAAACGTTAATAGCATGCACTAGCCTGCCCGCTTTAAGCACCCAAGCAGCGCTTGAAGCGGGTGGTGCAACGTTTGTGCTGAGTAGCGTTTCACCTGGCTACGACAGGAGTAGCCGGTGGCGAGTAGCTTGCCCGCGTTTTCCTCGGCTTCCACCTGGGGCTGCCAGGACTGGGCGTAGATCTTCTTAGAAGTGTCGACATTACGGGTTTCATGTCCGTAGGTGCCGGACATCCCGCAACAGCCCGTGGTGGCTAACTCCAGCTCTAAACCAAACGCCGCAAACACCTGTTGCCAGGCTTTGGGGCTGCCTGGTGCGTTAGTCTTTTCGGTGCAGTGAGACAGCAGCTTAAAGCCTGGGTCGGTTAAGTTCAGTTGGCTAGGCGCTAGCGTGTTAATGCGGGTGGCTAGCCACTCTTGTAGCATCAGCACGTTAGGCACTTGCTCTACCCCTAGCGCTTTGATGTACTCCTGGCGGTAGGTCAGCGTCATGGCAGGGTCGATACCCACCATCGGCACTTCAAACTCTGCCAACGCCCGCAGGCGCTTGGCCTGTTTTTCTGCCGTGCGCTCAAAGGCACCTAAAAAGCCCTGCACGTGCAGCGGTTTGCCGTTAGCAGAAAACGGCATCACAAACACCCGCAGATTCAACCGCGACAGTAGTTCCACCACGTCCATCACCAGCTTGGCTTCGAAGTGGCTGGTGAAGGCGTCCTGGACAATAATCACGCTGTTGGCGCGCTGCTGCTCGGTAAGCAGTACCAGCGAGGTGGGAGTGGCTTCCGCAACGCCCCAAGCCCTTAGCTGTTTCTTTACGCTGGCACGTGAAAGCTGCGGGGAGTCGCTCATTCCCAACCCTTTGCGCATCAGACTGTCTACCCAGCGCTGGTTGAGTAGGGCGTTATATAGCGGCGCGACCTTGGCAAGGGTGGGCAACATGAATTCGGTGCCGCCGATGATGTAATCGCGCAGCGGGCGTAAATAGCGGCCGTGGTAGACCTCTAAAAACTGCGAACGGAACTGCGGCACGTTGACCTTAATCGGACACTGGCCCGCACAGGATTTACACGCCAAGCAGCCCGCCATGGCATCGTAAACTTGGTGAGAGTAGTCGTGGTGTTGCTGTTTACTAACGGTGTTCATCACCCGGCGGGGGAAGCTTTTAACAAAGCCCCAGCCGTTTTCGGCTTTCTTCTTGCGCGACTCTTCCACCACATCGATGCCCGCTTGAGACTGCAGGCGCAGCCACTCACGCATCAAGCTGGCACGGCCTTTGGGAGAGTGACGGCGGTCGCGGGTGGCCTTCCAGGAAGGGCACATGGGGTCATCAACATCGTAGTTGTAACAGGCACCATTGCCGTTGCAGTACACCGCGGCGTCATAGGCCTGCCACGCCCGTTCATCAATGGTGCGATCCAACTGGCCGCGCATAGTGACGCCATCGACCGTTAACAGATCAGGGTCGCTGTCTTTGGCGATTAATGTAGTGTTGTCAGAAGGCGATGCAATCTTGCCAGGGTTCAGCTGGTTATGAGGATCAAACGCGGCTTTGACGCGCTGCAGGCTGGGGTAGAGTTCACCAAAGAACTTAGGGCCATACTCAGAACGCACGCCTTTGCCGTGTTCGCCCCATAACAGCCCACTGTACTTCTGAGTGAGAGCCGCCACTTCATCGGAAATCTCACGAATCAGTTTTTCCTGTTGGGGATCTTTCATATCCAGTGCCGGGCGCACGTGCAGCACTCCCGCATCCACATGGCCAAACATCCCGTAGGAAAGTTGCCGAGCATCCAGCGCGGCGCGGAACTCGCTGATAAAGTCAGCTAGGTGTTCCGGCGGGACGGCGGTGTCTTCCACAAACGCAATCGGGCGCTTTTCGCCCTGCACGTTACCCAGCAAACCCACCGAGCGTTTACGCATAGCGTAGACTTTTTGAATCTGAGGACGGCCTTCGGCCAGGGTGTAGCCTAAGCGCTCGACGGTCACATCGCGGCCAAGGTGCTCGGTAAAGGAGCGAACCCGTTCCGCCAAACGCTCAGGATCATCGTCATTAAACTCGATCAGGTTAATGCCCCGAATTGGCGTGTGGCCGGTGGCGGGGAAAAACTCTGCCACGCTGTCCCAGACAAAGTCTTCCATGGCCAGCTGCAGCACGGTGTCATCGATGGTTTCAATCGAGGTAGGGCGAGCGCTGGCGGTCATGAGGGCTTTGGCATCACGCAGCGCCTCCATAAAACTGGCATAGCGCACATTCACTAGCGTTGAGTGCTTCGGGATCGGCAGTACGTTCAATACTGCTTCATTCAAAAAGCCTAACGAGCCTTCCGAGCCACACAGCAGGCTGTTCAGGTTCAGTTGGCCTTGCGCTTCCCGCAGGTGAGCTAAATCGTAGCCGGTTAAGCAGCGGTTGAGCGGCGGAAATTTCGCTTCAATCAACTCGCGCTGCTGGTCAATAATCTCAGCGGCGGTGGTATGCACATGACCAAGAATGCCGGATTGCGCAACAGCCTGCTGCTCCTCGTCAGCGCTAAGCGCACGGCTGTGCAAGTGCTGGCCCCCCAGCAAAACCGTGTCCAGTTCCAGCACGTGGTCACGGGTTTTACCGTATTCACAACTGCCCTGGCCGCTGGCATCGGTGGAAATCATGCCGCCGATGGTGGCGCGATTAGAAGTGGATAACTCCGGTGCAAAAAACAGCCCGTGGGGCTTCAATGCCGCGTTGAGCTGATCTTTCACCACGCCCGCCTGAACGCGTACCCGGCGTGCCTCTACATTGATCTCTAAAATCTGGTTCATATGGCGGGACACATCCACCACGATACCGTCGGTCAACGACTGGCCGTTAGTGCCCGTGCCGCCGCCCCGAGGCGTGAGCACGATATCGCGATGGGGCAGCTCAGCAGCCAATTTAGCGAGGCGCTCAAGGTCTTCCGCATGTTTAGGAAACACCGCAGCCTGGGGCAAGCGCTGGTAAATCGAGTTATCCGTTGCCAGCACCGTGCGGTTGGCATAGTCCGGGGCAATTTCGCCTTCAAAGCCACGAGCGCGCAAGGCGTCTAGAAAACGCACGTAATGCGTGCTCAGGCGTTTAAACGGGGCCGTACGCGAATCCAAAGATGCAATCATAGTTGATCAAGCCGTCACTGCTGGGAGCGGATAGGGGATTGCGCTACTTTACCGCAGCTACCACGGCTCTGCATCCTGGAGGTGAGGTTTATGCATCGCCCAGCGCTTCTTTTACCAGCGCAGCACAGGGCTCGTTCATAGGCAGCGCCAAGGCAAGTGTATGTGCCTGAGGAGACATCTTGCCCCAGGTTTTTTGCACAATGCGCACCATGTGCTGTTGGTCAATCTTGCGCGAGAAATCTGCAAAGTAGTTTTCTAAAAATACCAGGCAGGCGCAGTCCTCCAGTGCTTGCACATCGGCGTCGCGACCTAGGCCTTTCTTACGGATAATGGTTGCGGTTCGTTCGGCGTCTGCAACGCTGTAACCAGCGTCGCGCATCAGTTGGGCAGTAGTGTTGCCAGCGCGCTCGCTCTGATCGCGACGCCAGGACAAATAGCCAATGCGCCCTTCAGGGTAATCGCTGCGCGGCACCAACCAGCGTTGGAGATGCTGGGCGCGTACCGCCAAACGCAGCAGTTCATTGGGGTTGTTTTGCAGCGGATCAAGCCAATGGCTCATACGCTGGGCGTAGGCAAGTTCCTGGGGCAGGGTAGTGTCATCGACAAGAGTGGTTTGGCGCGGATCTTGAGCGTGAAGCGCATCAATGGCCGTTAGGGTTTGTTCAAAGGCAGTTGGCATAAGGGTTCGCATGGTGAGTGGGTATTGCCAACATGCTAACAGGATAGTAGCAGGCCATAAAAAAAGCGCCTGCCGCACAAAAGAACGCAGGCGCTAAGTAATATTGATAGTGAGTCTATGCGCGGCTGTTGTTATAAACCTCTTCGTTTAGTTCACCTTCGCTTTTGCCCACGAGAGTTGTGACCATCAAATCACCCGCCACGTTTACGCTGGTGCGGGCCATATCTAGAATTCGGTCAATACCGGCAACCACTGCAATGGCTTCCAGGGGCAGGCCAATTTGTGCCATTACAATCGACAGCATTATCAGGCCTGCGCCAGGAACGCCCGCGGTACCAATCGAGGCCAACGTACCGGTGGCCACAATCATGCCGTAATCCATCATGGTTAAATCGGTGCCGGTCATTTGGGCAATAAACAGCACTACTACGCCTTGGTAAAGGGCGGTGCCGTCCATGTTAATCGTTGCGCCCACTGGCAGCACAAAGCCAGATACCCCTTCTGAAATCCCTAAGTTTTTTTGCGCACAGCGAATCGACACCGGCAGCGTGCCTGCAGACGAGGCAGAGGAGAATGCCACCACAATGGCGTCCAAGCTGCCTTGCAAATAGCGCACCGGGTTTAAGCGGCCAAGGAGTGAAATAAAGCCAGAATAAACCACTAGCACATGCAGAATGCTGGCGAGATACACCACACCGATCAGTTTAGCCAGTGGCAACAGAATTTCTAAGCCGTACTGGCCTGAAACGTGAGCGATTAAGCCAAATACACCAAAAGGCGCAAAGGCCATGACAATCCCGGTAAGCTTGTACATAGCTTCAGCAAAGCTATCGAAAACCTTCATAACCGGCTCGCCTTTTTCGCCAATCAGCGTTAGCGAAATACCTAAGCCAATGGCAAATACAATGATCTGCATAATGTTGCCATTAGCCAGGGCGTCGAGAGGGTTGCGTGGCACCAAGTTAACTAAAATAGAGATTAGGGAGGGAGCTTCGTTTGCAGCCACTTCTGTATCAAAGCTTAAATTGACGCCAACCCCTGGCTGTAACAGGGTGGAAAGCAGTAGACCAATGCTGATAGCAAAGGCGGTGGTGATCAAATACAGCGTAATGGTACGCGCACCAATGCGTCCCATTTTTTGCGGGTCACGCATTGAGGTAATGCCCACTACCAGCGTCGAGAACACTAGGGGGACAATCAGCATCATTATGGCATTAATGAAAATATCGCCGAGTGGCTTAAAGATGCTAGCGGTTTCACCTAGTAGTGCCCCAGCTAATACCCCTAGTGCCAACCCCACCAAAATTTTTTTCCACAGCGCGATTCTACGCCACCAAGCAAATTTTCCCTTTTTCGCTGTTTCTTGCACTATGTTTCTCCTGTTTAACGTCCATTATCAGTGTTTCGCGCTACAGATTGGCGGGCACTCTATCAGTTTTGACTAGTGAACCAATGTTTTTATGCCGATTGGTAATAGCACATACAGTGTGGTGAGGGGGAGCATATGTCCTAGAAGATGCTTTTATTGAGCAAACTAACCCTTGGTATCGTTTTCCAATCTACTTTTTGTAATGTGCTGTTTCAGTTAATAACTCCCCGGTATTCTCCCCATAGCCGTGCCTTGTGCTTTTGCCTACAATAGTCGTCTTACATCACGGGCGGTGCTGCCGTGTTCCACTGATTTCAGGCCAAGGGATAACTCATGCTCGATCCGAAACTGCTGCGCGGTGATCTTGATGCGACTGCGCAACAACTGGCCCGGCGGGGCTTCGAACTCGATAAAGCGGCATTACAAGCGCTGGAATCGCGCCGTCGTGAGTTGCAGACCCAGACCGAGCAGCTGCAAAACGAGCGTAATATGCGCTCAAAAGCGATTGGTAAGGCGAAGGCTAACGGTGAAGATATTCAGCCGTTGCTGGATGAAGTGAGCGATTTAGGCGAGCGTTTAGATAACGCCAAGAAAGAACTGGCCGAAGTGCAGGAAGAGTGGGACGACGCGATTAGCGGCATTCCTAACCTTCCCCATGAGAGTGTGCCGGAAGGCAAGAACGAAGACGATAATGTTGAACTTCACCGCTGGGGCACACCGCGTGAATTTGATTTTGAGGTGCTGGACCATGTGGATCTTGGTAAGAGGTCCGGCTATCTCGATTTTGAGCTAGCGGCTAAGTTGACCGGAGCGCGCTTTGCAGTGATGCGTGGGCCGATTGCGCGCCTGCACCGCGCGCTGGCGCAGTTCATGCTGGATACTCAAACCGAGCAGCATGGTTACGAAGAGTGTTACGTGCCGTATATGGTGAATCGTGATTCGCTGATGGGCACTGGGCAGTTGCCGAAGTTTGGCGAAGACTTATTTAAGCTTAATGACGAGCGGGAATATCATCTTATTCCGACCTCGGAAGTGCCGTTAACCAACTTCGTGCGTGATGAAATTGTCGATCAGACAGCCTTGCCAATGAAGCTGACTGCCCATACACCGTGCTTTCGCAGTGAAGCAGGCTCTCACGGGCGCGATACCCGAGGCATGATCCGCCAGCACCAGTTCGATAAAGTAGAAATGGTGCAGATCGTCGAGCCAGAAAAGAGTTATGAAGCGCTGGAAGAGATGCGCGGCCATGCTGAAGCAATTTTGCAGGCGCTGGAATTACCTTACCGCGTAGTTACGCTGTGTACCGGCGATATGGGCTTTGGGGCGGCGAAGACCTACGATTTGGAAGTGTGGTTGCCTAGTCAAGAAACGTACCGGGAAATTTCTTCTATTTCTAACTGTGAAGATTTCCAGGCACGACGTATGCAAGCGCGCTTCCGTCATCCTGATGTCAAAAAGCCACAGTTACTGCATACATTGAACGGCTCTGGGTTGGCGGTGGGGCGTTGCCTGCTGGCGGTACTTGAAAACCACCAGCAGGCAGATGGCTCTATTGCTGTTCCTGCTCCCCTGCGATCCTACCTGGGCGGGCTCGAGCGTCTTGCCCTCTAAGCGTCCATTCGACGTTGACCCCGGCATCAATGCGAATGGTGCCGGGGCGGTAGTCGCTAGCTGAACCACTACCCATCGAATCGCTCTCGGCGCGCATGGCCATCATGCGGGGCTGGAAGATGGGGGCTTGGGTTTCTTCAATGCGCTGTACTTGACCAAGTCTTACGCCCAGTGTGCTGGCCATCAAATCTGCTTTATGGCGGGCTTTTTCAAGTGCTTTTGTAAGCGCTTCATCGGTAGCCGCATCGCGGTCTTGCAGGTCAAACTGAACGCCATCCAGTGTGTTTACACCGGCACCTATCAGGGCGTCAAATACCTCGCCTAACTGGCCTATATTGGTAAGCTCAACACTGAAAGGACGCTCTAAACGGGTGCGTATTAACGTTTCTTGTTCGTCGTTATTATTGCGCGGGCCTGCGACATGTTCAGGGTAGATGTTAAGCGACCCAGCGTTGATAGCACGCTGTTCAATGCCGATCTCCTCCATAGCTTTAATTAGCTCGCTGGCACGCTTTTCAAGTCGTTCGCGGGCATTGCTTAGCTCGTCACTGTCGGTGTCTTCCAGAGTAGAGACCGCTGGGGTGTTTTCCCACAATCGTGCCGAGAGAGTGGCTTTGTCGGGCTCTACTTCCACCCATGACTGGGCCTGAACATTTAAGCTGGGCGGTGTGGCAGGAGCAGCATTAGCTGTAGATGTTGCTAATAGCGCGAAAAGGGCACTGCCAATCACGCCATAGCGCAAACGTTTGAGAGAGTGGGGAACTGAAGACATAGGTCACTTCCTTGCTGAGAGAGCCAATGATTAGAGTTAACTAACTTATGTTATGACGATGCTTGGAAGGGTGAAGTGCAATAAAGTTCAGTGACTAAGAGTAGACGAAAAACAGTTGCTTAATGTTGTCATGGTTTGTGCAATATTGCCCAAGCAGCCATGATGTAGGGATAACATGCTAAGGAAAAGGCTATGTCGAAGTTGTCGGACGAGGATTATCGCAGTATTCCCTTAAATGCGACCTTGGCGCTTGCCGCGCTGGTGGTGATTGTTGCGGGTATGAAAGCAGGGGCTGATCTGTTGGTGCCTCTTTTGCTGGCAGTATTTATTGCCGTTGTATGTACGTCACCTGTCCAGTGGCTTCACCGTGTTGGCCTAAGCATGCGGGCCTCTGCTTTTTTGACTTTGATGGTGCTGTTGGGCTTTATTTCTTTAATTGGCCTGCTGGTAGTGAACAGCTTTAGCACCTTTGTAGAGGCATTGCCGGATATTGAGTCGCGTCTGTATGAGCACTATTGGGATTTGTTGAATGCGCTCTCTAGTCGTGGGCTCGCTATTGATCCTGATCAGCTCAGTAATATGTTTGCAATGGAAGACGATGGGTCATGGGTGACCGCATTATTAGGCGAGATTGGCAACCTATTTATGCAGGGTAGTATTATTGGGTTGTTGGTAATTTTCATGCTGTTTGAAACGCTGAACTTTCGAGATAAAGTATCGCGCGCGCTTGAGAATCCTGCCCCAAGCCTAAAGCGATTTAGCGAGTTTAGCTTAACGCTGAAGCGCTACTTGGCGGTGAAAACAGTGATTAGCTTAGCCACTGGGGTGTTGGTGTGGCTCTCTTGCTTAATGGTGGGGGTAGAGTTCCCGCTGTTGTGGGGGGTGCTGGCTTTTGCGCTCAACTTTATCCCCAATATCGGTTCAGCCTTGGCGGCGATTCCTCCCGTACTACTATTGCTGGTATCTCAAGATGGTGGAGCATTGCAGGCAATTTTACTCGCTTCGGCTTATCTGGTAATTAACTTTGTTTTAGGTAACTTGATTGAACCAAGAGTGATGGGGCAAGCGTTGGGGTTGTCGACGTTTGTTGCGTTTCTTTCGTTGGTTGTATGGGGATGGATCTTTGGGGCTGCGGGGATGCTGTTGTCGGTAGTATTGACGATGACGTTGAAAATTGCTTTAGATAGCCACCCCCAAACTCGCTGGATTGCCCATTTATTGGGGCCGGGAGGGCAGCGCCGAAAACGTTTTGGTGATGCGCGACTCCCACCTTGGAAGCGGCGACAGGAGTAGCCACTAGTAAGCAGTAATGCTGTTTAAATACCTGCTGAAAAAGCGTTTGCCCCTGCCAATGCGCAGAAAATAAAAAGTACGCAACAAATGGGCTGTGTTTATGATAGGGATACGAGAATTGATAGGGATATAAGAATTGATAGGGATATAAGAATTGATAGGGATATAAGAATTGATAGGGATACAAAAGGGTTACCGCTGGCTGTGCCAGCGGTAACCTTAGCGCGGGTTAGGCGTTTTGATCGATAAACTGGGTTAGCTGAGATTTAGATTGGGCGCCTACTAGCGAAGCTACTTTCGTGCCGGACTTAAATAGCATCACGGTAGGAACGCCGCGCACGCCTTGTTCTGCTGCAATTTCAGGCGCATCGTCAACGTTCACGCTAACCACTTTTAAGTTATCACCACGTTCTGCAGCAACTTCATCAACCACAGGTGCCATTACTTTACAGGGACCGCACCAGGGGGCCCAAAACTTCAGCAGGACTGGCTGTTCGGCGTTGAGGACTTCTTGCTCAAAATTGGCGTTGGTGACATCAACATTGTTAGCCATGTGTTTCTCCTGTTTGCGTTGCTCTTACTGTTTCGTTGCCTCAAATGGAGCAACGGTCATTACGCGTTTTACTAGCGCACTTTCACCGCGCCAAGTTGGCAGATGTTAGCGGGCGCGGAGAGTGCTGGCAAATTTCCTATGCCGTTTTGACAACAATGATTAAAAATTAAGGGGTGTTCGTAACGTCTATTTTTTATACTATAAGTGAATTATAAGAAGATTTTTTATTCAAAATTGTATGCATGAGGCGTGTTATCCAAAATACTTTTTGGGTGAGGCAAATCGACAGTAGCGTGAGGATGCGCGTCAATGTGCTTCCTGCATAGATAATAAGGTGAGGGATATGAAGCTACAGCAACTTCGCTATATCTGGGAAGTCAATCGACATAATCTGAATGTGTCAGCCACCGCGCAGAGTTTGTTTACCTCGCAGCCTGGAATTTCTAAGCAAATACGCTTGTTAGAAGATGAGCTAGGCGTCGAGATTTTTGCACGCAGTGGAAAGCACCTTACTCGTGTCACCCCTGCGGGGCTTTCAATCATCGAGTTGGCCGGGCAGGTGTTAAAGCTGACCGAGAATATCAAACAAGTTGCCCAAGAACACAGTGACGAGCGGCGGGGCAGTTTGTCGATTGCTACCACCCATACCCAGGCACGTTATGCGCTGCCCCCCATCATCAGTGAATTCACGCTTAAGTATCCTGATGTGGCGTTACATATGCAGCAGGGTACGCCGAAGCAAATTGCCCAAATGGTCAGTGAAGGCCAAGCCGATTTTGCTATTGCTACAGAATCACTAGAGCTATTTACTGATCTGATACTGCTGCCTTGCTATCGTTGGAATCGCTGTGTACTGGTGCCCAAAAATCATCCACTTGCATCAATTGATAAGCCGCTGACGCTCCAAGCGTTGGCTGAACACCCGCTGGTAACCTATGTGTTTGGGTTTACCGGTCGTTCGCAGTTAGATGATGCGTTTAAAGCACAGGGGTTAACGCCTAATGTGGTATTAACCGCCGCCGATGCTGACGTGATTAAAACCTATGTGCGCCTGGGGATGGGCGTTGGCATTGTCGCCCACATGGCAGTTGACCCAGTGCTAGATGAAGACTTGGTAGCGCTGGATGCAAGTCATCTGTTTGCTAGCTCAACGACTAAAATTGGAATCCGTCGTGGCACTTTCATGCGCGGCTATATGTACGACTTCCTAACCCGCTTTGCGCCTCACCTTACCCGTGATTTAGTCGATGAAGCGCTGCTAGCAGGCCCACGTTTTGAACATGAGCTGTTTAAAGAGATCGATCTTCCTGAGCACTAAGAATACCAAGAGCACCAACAAGAGCATTAGATGATGAGATGGATAGCACGCCAGCTGCAAGAAGCTTGCGCGCTATTCACCATTTACCACCTACCTTTCATTTTCAGTGTTGTAAATGCAGGCCGCATTCGCGCTTATCTTCCACTTTGGTGGGGTCGAAGTAGTCAAAGTTGTTAGGCAGGCCGTGAGCTTCAAGGTAGTAGTACATTTCTTTTGCTGTCCATTGTAATAGCGGGGCGATTTTTAAAAGGCCATCGCTGTTACGGCTGGCAGGCTGCATTTTGGCCCGTTCTGGGGTGTCTTCTGCTCGGAGTGCAGTAAACCAGACGTCAGGTCGCATTTCTCTCAGCGCTCGCTCAAACGGCTCAATTTTTACTTCTTGGGTAAAAGCCGCGTGGCGTGGATCGTCAATACTTGGCATTGGCCCTTCAAGTGCTTCTCGGTGAGCACGGGTTCTCTTGGGAATAAAGCTCACCATGTTTAAATTGAGGCGCTGAATGAGTGCATCGGCAAACTGATAGGTGGCCGCTGTGTTGTAACCGCTATCCATCCATACGATCGGTATATCTGGGCGTACCTGAGTCACCATATGCAGAATTACCGCTTCAAACGGACGAAAGTTGGTGGTGCAAATAGGGCGTTTGCCTTGGTTAAACGCCCATTCAATAAGGTCTTGGGGGTTATTGGCAAAATCACGGTTAATGCCATCAAGCGCTGAAGACATGCTGCCTCCTGTCATAAGGTCAAGTATGACACTAGGCTATCAAAGAGAGGGTGCTTAGCCCCAATACCGTTTGGTTTGGCTTTTATATTTCTTTTTGATTTAAAAAATTTGCTGGTTATTCCAATGCGCTAATGAGATGACGAATCTTATCCAGTGTTTCGATGTACTCTTCTTCTGCTTTTGAGTCGGCGACCAGGCCCCCGCCGCCCCAAACATGCAGCGTACCTGCATCAGCTACCATGGTTCGTATTGCAATCGATGTATCCATACTGCCCCGGATATCTATGTAGCCTAGGCTTCCGCAATAGACACTGCGCTGGCAGGGTTCAAGCTCGTCGATAATTTGCATGGCGCGTATTTTAGGTGCGCCAGTAATAGAGCCACCGGGGAAAGCGGCAGTGAGCAGTGAGAGCGGCGAGCGATGCTTGGCAAGCTGCCCTTGGACCACGCTAACCAAGTGATGCACGTTAGGATAGCTCTCTAGCTGACATAGCTGTGGCACACGAATAGACCCTGGTGCACATACCCGGCCTAAATCATTGCGCAGTAAGTCAACAATCATGACATTTTCCGCACGGTCTTTGGTGCTGTTCAATAACTGCTCGGCAAGCGTCTGGTCTTCTTCCGGTGTTTGCCCCCTTGGTCGTGTGCCTTTGATCGGGCGCGTTTCCACCACGCCTTCTCTGCACTGAAGAAAGCGTTCGGGAGAAAGCGACAGCACAGCTTGGTTTTTCCATGCCATAAAGCCTGAGAAAGGCGTTGGCGTTGCCTTACGCAGGCGCAGGTAGGCCTGCCATTCATCGCCTTGATAGCGCGCTGTAAAGCGCTGGGCAAGGTTGATTTGATAACAATCCCCTGCACGAATATAGCGTTGAACAGCATTAAAGCGTTCGGTGTAATCCGCTTGGCTAAGTTCGGCCTGAAATGGCTGGGTGAGTATGAAATCTTCACCGGTAGTTGAAGGAGAGCATGCCAACCACTCCAGCACCTGCTGCTGACGAGTAGCGCAAGCAACGAGCCAAGCGGTTTGGGTTTCGTGATCAATGGTAATGCACCAGTCGTAAAGCCCTAGGCGTGCCAACGGTAGTTGGGTAACGCTTGGATGACGGCTGGGAATTGCAAGATGGTTGCGACCCAGGTCATAGCTCCAGTAACCCATTAGGCCGCCTAAAAATGGCAGATCGCAGCTCATATCAGTGCGCGGCAGTTGTTCAAGCATCCATTGCTGCTGTGCCGCCATATCACCTGTCAGCGCTTCAGGAAGTCGCATGTGGGCTGAATGAAACTCGGTCTTGCCGTTAGGCAACACTTCTAGCGTGGCTAGTGGGTCGCTGCTAATAATGTCATAGCGTCCGCTTGCTTTAGGACGGCCGCTATCAAGTAGTACCGCCCCAGGGCGTTGTCGCAGACAAGAAAAAGTCTCCAAGGGGTTAGGAGAGTAGGGCAGGGCTTTAATGGTCAACGCCGATGTCATGAAGCAATCGCCTGGCCAGTGAAAGGCAGTGCATTTTAGAGGTCGTTAATCGATGACACCAGCAGAACACGCCGACGCATTTCTCACGATGGGTAAAATTTGATTAACGAAGCAGGGGTGATTGTTGACATTAAGGTGGTTGTGAAATGCTGGGTTACACGAAAGATGAATAAAATCGAGCATTTTGACTAGTTGACGGCACAAATAGGGCAGGCTAAAGTTCTCCTACCCCATAATTGTCGACAATTAGCCATGACCTCACTGACTACGCTTTCTCGATCAACCGCTGATACGCCCAATGATCAGGTCTCGCCAGAAGTTCGAACGCTGGCTGAGCGGGTATTTCATCAGTTGCAAGACGCTATTGTACGTGGAGAACTGGCGCCAGGCAGCAAAATTACTGAGCCGGGGCTTTCTAAAACGTATGGTATTTCTCGCGGCCCACTGCGGGAAGCTATGCGGCGTTTAGAAGCACATCGTCTTATTGAACGTGTTCCCCACGTCGGCGCTCGTGTTGTCAAACTCTCTATGAAAGAGCTGCTTGAGCTTTTCGATGTGCGTGAAGCATTGGAGAGCATGGCTGCACGTTTGGCGGCGGAACATATGTCTGCCGACGAGATCAAGGGGCTGCGAGAAGTGCTTGCGCTCCATGAGGGACAGGCAGATCTCAAGCGTGGTGAAGCCTACTACCAGCGTGAAGGCGATCTCGATTTTCACTACCGCATTGTTCAAGGCAGCCACAATAAAATGCTGATGAACCTGCTGTGTGATGATCTTTACTATTTAGTACGTCTTTACCGCACCCAGTTTAGTGCTAGTGGTTCACGCCCTCAGCGCGCTTTTGTAGAGCACCATCGCATCGTCGATGCGATTGAGGCCGGGGATGCCGAACTCGCTGAGCTGCTGATGCGTCGTCACGTTAGTGCTTCTCGCGCAAACGTCGCCGACCGCTATGCCGCTATTCTTGAACAACAAACAACGTCATCAGCGGATTAGTTCGATACGCCTATCCGCCAGGCTTTTCAAAGGAGCAACGTCAATGTCCACTTCATCTATTCTCACGCCAGGTGCTCGCTTTCGTGCTGCGCTAGAAGCGAACCGCCCTCTACCAATTTTAGGCACGATTAACGCATACACTGCGATGATGGCCGAGCGGGTAGGGCATCAAGCGATATATCTGTCTGGTGGTGGCGTGGCTAACGCGTCTTTTGGCTTGCCGGACTTGGGTATGACCAGTATGAACGACGTGGTGGAAGATGCGCATCGTATCTGCGGTGCCACTGATGTTCCTTTGCTGGTAGATATTGATACAGGCTGGGGCGGCGCGTTTAATATTTCGCGTACCGTTAAAGAGATGCAGCGCGCAGGCGTTGCTGCCGTTCACCTTGAAGACCAAGTGGCTCAAAAGCGCTGCGGACATCGCCCGAATAAGGCCATTGTGTCCCAGCAGGAGATGGTCGACCGTATTAAAGCCGCAGCGGATGCCAAGTTAGATCCTGATTTTTATCTGATTGCGCGTACCGATGCATTCCAGAAAGAGGGCCTAGACGCGGCCATCGAACGTGCTAATGCCTGCGTGGAAGCAGGTGCTGATGCGATCTTTGCTGAGGCGGTGCACACGTTAGATGACTATCGCGCATTCTGCACGCGCGTAAACGCCCCGATTCTGGCTAACATTACTGAATTTGGTGCGACGCCGCTGTTCTCTCAGCAGGAGTTAGGTGAGGTGGGCTGCCGTATGGTGCTCTATCCGCTTTCTGCCTTCCGTGCAATGAACGCCGCCGCCCTGAAGGTGTATCAAAGCATTCTGGATAACGGTCATCAAAAAGAGGTCGTGGACATTATGCAGACCCGAGATGAGCTGTACGACTTTTTGAATTATCACGATTTCGAGCAAAAGCTGGACGCGCTATTCGTTGAGCAAAAAGACGCTTAATGACTGCTTACCCATTTAGATAATTAAAACCTATAAAAAGAGCTAACAGGAGACACATCATGGCTGACAAACCGCAAAACAGCGCAGGACTTCGTGGGCAAAGCGCCGGGAGCACTGCCCTGTGTACCGTAGGTAAAACGGGATCTGGTCTAACCTACCGTGGTTTTGATATTAAAGAGCTGGCTGAGAAGGCCAAGTTTGAAGAAGTTGCTTACTTGTTGTTGAAAGGCAAGCTGCCTAACCAAGCCGAGCTTGATAGCTACATCACCAAGCTGAAGGGGCTGCGTGGTTTACCCGACGCTCTAAAAACCGTGCTGGAGCAAATTCCTAAAGACGCGCACCCGATGGATGTGATGCGCACTGGTACCTCCATGCTGGGTAATCTGGAAACAGAAGAGAGTTTCGACCAGCAGCAAGATGTCTCTGATCGCTTGCTGGCGGTGCTGCCCTCCATTATTTGCTACTGGTACCGTTTCAGCCACGACGGCGTTCGTATTGATACTGAAACCGACGATGCCTCGGTAGGCGGCCACTTCCTGCATATGCTGCGTGGCGAGCCTGCTTCTGAGTTGCATGCGCGCGTCATGAACGTATCGCTGATTTTGTATGCTGAGCACGAGTTTAATGCGTCTACATTCACGGCGCGTGTGTGTGCTTCGACGCTTTCCGATATGCACTCCTGTGTTACCGGTGCGATTGGTTCGCTGCGTGGCCCGCTGCACGGCGGTGCTAACGAAGCAGCAATGGCGATGATTGAGAACTGGACGTCGCCAGAAGAAGCTGAGCGTGAAATGCTCGGTATGCTTGAGCGCAAAGAGAAAATCATGGGCTTTGGTCATGCGATTTACCGCGAGTCCGACCCGCGTAATGAAATCATCAAAGAGTGGTCGCAGAAGCTTTCCGAAGACGTGGGCGACAGCGTGCTTTACCCCGTGTCTGTACGCTGTGAAGAAGTCATGTGGCGTGAGAAGAAGTTGTTCTGCAACGCGGACTTTTTCCATGCCAGCGCTTATCACTTCATGGATATTCCGACCAAGTTGTTTACGCCGATCTTCGTTATGTCCCGTCTGACAGGGTGGGCGGCCCACGTGTTCGAGCAGCGCGCCAATAACCGCATTATTCGCCCCAGCGCCGACTACACTGGCCCTGAGAAGAGCGAGTGGGTGCCCATCGAAGCGCGTGACTAACCCTTAACGGGCCGTGATTAAGTGAGAGGCATTATGAACACGAATTATCGCAAGCCGCTGCCAGGCGTAACGGCAGAAGGTGCGCCGGTAGATTTCTTCGATACGCAGCAAGCCGTTGAGGATATCCAGCCTGGCGCCTACGCGACGCTACCCTATACGTCCAGGGTGTTGGCCGAGCAGTTGGTTCGTCGCTGCGACCCAGCGTTGCTAACCGATGCCCTAAAGCAGCTCATTGAACGTAAACAAGACTTGGACTTCCCCTGGTACCCGGCGCGGGTGGTATGTCACGACATTCTTGGGCAAACCGCGTTGGTAGACCTTGCAGGCCTACGCGATGCGATTGCTGAAAAGGGTGGTGACCCAGCGAAAGTAAACCCTGTGGTGCCCACGCAGCTGATCGTTGACCACTCATTGGCCGTTGAGCACGCAGGGTTTGAGAAAGACGCGTTCGAAAAAAATCGTCAGGTAGAAGATCGCCGTAACGACGACCGCTTCCATTTTATTAATTGGACCAAAGTGGCCTTTGAGAACGTCGATGTTATTCCTCCGGGTAACGGCATTATGCACCAGATTAATCTGGAGAAAATGTCACCGGTGGTGCAGTGCCGCCCTGATGAACAAGGCGTGCATATTGCTTACCCGGATACCTGTGTAGGTACCGATAGCCACACGCCAATGGTCGATGCGCTGGGCGTCATTTCCGTCGGCGTGGGCGGTCTTGAAGCTGAAAGTGTGATGCTGGGCCGTGCTTCGATGATGCGCCTGCCGGATATCGTCGGTGTAGAACTCTCCGGCAAGCTGCAGCCGGGCATCACCAGCACCGATATGGTGCTGGCGATTACCGAGTTTCTACGCAAAGAGCGCGTGGTGGGTGCCTACCTGGAGTTTTACGGTGAAGGTGCCGATGCGCTGACCGTCGGTGACCGGGCGACCATTTCCAACATGACACCAGAGTACGGTGCTACGGCGGCGATGTTCTACATCGACAACCAAACCATTGACTACCTCAAACTCACAGGTCGTGAAGATGAGCAGGTGGCCTTGGTGGAAGCCTATGCCAAGCACACAGGGCTGTGGGCCGATAGTTTAAAAACTGCTGAGTATGAGCGGATACTGCGCTTTGATCTTTCCAGCGTTACCCGCACCTTGGCAGGGCCTTCCAACCCCCATGCGCATTTGCCCACTTCGGAGCTTGCCCAGCGCGGTATAGCGATTGACCTGGATAAAGCGCGGGCCGACGAGCAAGCGGGCAGAATGCCGGATGGCGCGGTCATTATCGCCGCTATTACCAGCTGCACCAATACCTCTAACCCGCGTAACATGGTGGCAGCAGGCTTAATTGCCCGTAATGCTAACCGCTTAGGGTTAACCCGCAAGCCGTGGGTAAAGTCGTCGCTGGCGCCGGGTTCGAAAACCGTCAAGATGTACTTAGAAGACGCTGGCTTGATGGATGAGCTGGAAGGACTTGGCTTTGGTGTCGTGGCATACGCCTGTACTACCTGTAACGGTATGTCCGGTGCGTTAGATCCGGTGATCCAGAAAGAAATTATTGATCGTGACCTATATGCCACGGCAGTACTTTCCGGTAACCGTAACTTCGATGGGCGCATTCACCCCTATGCGAAGCAGGCATTTTTGGCATCGCCGCCCTTAGTGGTTGCTTACGCAATTGCGGGTACGATTCGCTTTGATATCGAGAAAGACGTACTGGGCACCGACCAAGACGGTAACCCAGTAACGCTGAAAGATATCTGGCCCGACGATAGCGAAATCGATGCGATTGTGAAGGCTTCCGTGAAGCCGGAACAGTTCCGTCAAACCTATATCCCAATGTTTGACCTCGACAAGAGCGCACGCACCCAGGTGAGCCCGCTTTACGAATGGCGGCCCCAGAGCACCTATATTCGTCGCCCGCCCTATTGGGAAGGCAACATGGCTGCCGAGCGTGGCTTGAAAGGCATGCGTCCGCTGGCGATCTTGCCGGACAATATCACCACTGACCATCTGTCGCCCTCTAACGCGATCATGATGGACAGTGCGGCTGGCGAGTATCTGCACAAGATGGGCTTGCCTGAGGAGGACTTTAACTCCTACGCGACCCATCGCGGCGACCATTTGACGGCTCAGCGGGCGACCTTGGCCAACCCCAAGCTGTTTAATGAAATGGTGCACGACGAGCAGGGTAAAGTGTTGCAGGGGTCGCTGGCACGGGTTGAGCCAGAAGGCACTGTGACGCGGATGTGGGAAGCCATTGAAACGTATATGGCACGTAAACAGCCGCTGATCATTATTGCTGGTGCGGATTATGGTCAGGGTTCCTCGCGTGACTGGGCGGCGAAAGGTGTTGCGCTAGCGGGTGTTGAGGCGATTGTAGCTGAAGGGTTTGAGCGTATTCACCGCACCAACTTAATTGGTATGGGTGTGATGCCGCTGCAGTTTGAAGAAGGCACCACACGGAAAACCCTAGCGCTGGACGGTACGGAAGTCTTCGACGTAGAAGGTGTTCCTCAGCCTCGCGCAGAGCTGACGTTGGTTATTCATCGTCAAAGTGGTACCACTGAACGTGTGCCAGTGATCTGCCGCATTGATACTGCTGAAGAGGTCACGATCTACTCTGCCGGTGGGGTATTGCAGCGTTTCGCCCAGGATTTTCTTGAATCCACCACGGCGTAGCCAAGCAGGCGTGTAACGTGTAGCGCCAAGGCGATTAATGAAAGAGCCCGTCGCTAAGCGTCGGGCTCTTTTTTCGGCATGCGGTTAGTGAACATGGTCATTGGAAAACGACATTGAGCATGGTCATTAGGCATCGTCATCGAAAATGGTTAGGGAGCGTTGTTTATGTCTCATGTTGCGCAAATTAGTATTCCCGCCACGTATATGCGAGGCGGCACCAGTAAAGGGGTGTTTTTTACCCTAAACGACTTGCCCGAGGCAGCGAGAGTGCCAGGAGAGGCGCGGGATAAGCTGCTCCTGAGGGTGATTGGAAGCCCCGACCCCTATGAAAAACAGATTGATGGGATGGGTGGGGCGACATCCAGCACGAGTAAAACGGTTATTCTTTCCAAGAGCGAGTCCGCGGATCACGATGTGGATTATCTATTTGGGCAAGTGTCTATTGATAAGCCGTTTGTAGATTGGAGCGGTAACTGTGGCAACTTGTCAGCAGCTGTCGGCCCCTATGCAATTGCTAATGGGTTAATTGATCCCGCCAAGGTGCCGGAAAACGGTGTGGCTGAAGTGCGTATTTGGCAGGTCAATATTGGTAAAACCATTGTGTCTCAAGTGCCTATTGTGAATGGTCAGGTGCAAGAGACCGGCGATTTTGAGCTGGATGGCGTGACCTTTCCTGCTGCAGAAATCCCCGTGGCTTTTATGGACCCTGCTGACGGTGAGGGGGCCATTTTCCCCACTGGCAACTTGGTAGATGAGTTGGAAGTGCCTGGGGTTGGCGTTTTAAAAGCGACGCTGATTAATGCAGGTATTCCCACCGTGTTTGTTAACGCTCAGGACATCGGCTATACCGGCTGTGAGTTACAAGAAGCGATTAACAGCGATGCCAAGGCGCTTGCTATGTTCGAGACTATTCGTGCCCACGGCGCGGTGCGTATGGGATTGATTAAGCACGTTGATGAAGCGGCCAGCCGACAGCATACGCCGAAGGTGGCTTTTGTTGCCCCACCGGCTAGCTATACCGCCTCCAGTGGTAAAGCGGTGAGTGCAGAAAATATCGATCTGGTGGTGAGAGCGCTTTCAATGGGTAAGCTGCATCATGCGATGATGGGCACTGCAGCGGTGGCGATTGGTGCAGCTGCCGCTATTCAAGGCACGCTGGTGAACTTAGCAGCAGGCGGAGATGAGCGGGAAGCGGTTACCTTTGGCCATCCTTCCGGCTCCTTGCGAGTCGGGGCCAAGGCAAGCCTAACGGACGGGCGTTGGCAGATAGATCAAGCGGTGATGAGCCGTAGCGCACGGGTATTGATGGAAGGAGCGGTACGAATACCAGGCGATAGTTTTTAATATCGCTTTTAAGCAGTGCTTAAGCACTAGTAATGTGTTGGCATGATGTAGTGGTTAAGAAATAGCAGTTAAGAGATAGCAGTTAAGAGATAGTGGCTATGCAGCCTTGATGATAAAAGCCGCTTGGGTCTCCCAAGCGGCTTCAACCATTGCTTATAATAGCTATTACGTTAATTACTCGTACGTAAATTACTCGGTAACTGTCACTTGATCACGCATGCGGTCAACGGTGGCAGGGCCAATACCGCTAACCCGGGTGAGGTCATCTGCATCTGCAAACGCTCCATTGTTCTCGCGTTCTTCTATAATGGCTGCCGCACGGCTCGGGCCAATACCAGGTAGTTCAGCCAGCAGCTCCGCATCTGCCGTGTTCACATTAATGGGCGTTATATCCTGTGCTAAAGCAAGGCTTGATATGCCTAAGCTTAAGCTTAAGCTCAAAAATAGAGCAGCGAATAGTCCTTTGAGAGTTATTGGCATTATTAGTATCCTCTTGTTTTCCCTGGAGTCGCCTTACCATAGGTAATTATGTTAGGCAGTGAAATGTTGCGGTGGTTTGCATACGCAAAACATTCCCTGTTGCTTCTATTCCCTATCCCATCTATTTCCTATCCCATCTATTTCCTGTTACTTCTAGTTCTCTTTGCCTTGACTAAATTAATACGTTTATAGGATGAGTGCTGTAAGACATTAACGATGATTTTTGTAAGATTTTTGCTATCTGATAATGGTCAATCGCCTACACAGCAAGGTGAAATTGGCTGTTATAATGTTGGGAAATGAAAAATGGAGTTAAACGCAGTGTCTACTGATTCCCCTTTGATTATTGCTTTGGATTACTGCTCTCTTGACGCGGCTTTGTGCATGGCAGATCAGCTTGATCCTAAGCGCTGCCGGGTGAAGGTCGGTAAAGAGCTGTTTACGCGTAGTGGCCCTGCGGTGTTAGAAGCCTTGCATGGCCGTGGTTTTGAAATTTTCCTAGACTTAAAATTTCATGATATTCCGAATACCGTAGCAGGTGCGGTACAGGCAGCGGCAGAGCAAGGTGTCTGGATGGTTAACGTGCATGCGTCCGGTGGCCGTAAAATGATGGAGGCGGCCGCTAAGCGCTTAGATGACCATGGCTTAAACACGCATCTTATTGCCGTTACTGTGCTTACCAGTATGCAAGCTGAGGATTTAAGTGAGACGGGCATCGATGATACGCCAGAAGAGCATGTCTTACGTTTAGCATCCTTAACGCAGCAGAGCGGATTAGGTGGGGTAGTGTGTTCAGCTCAAGAGGCGGCGCAAATTAAGTCGCTTTGTGGTAACGATTTCTTGAAAGTAACGCCAGGTATTCGGCCTAGCTTTGCTGCGGCTAATGATCAACAGCGAATTATGACACCCAGTGATGCAATGCGCGTTGGCAGTACTCACTTAGTGATTGGACGGCCAGTCACTCAAGCAGAAGAACCTATGGTGGCGCTTGCAGCTATAGAAGCTGAGCTGGAGGGCTGATTCATTACTCGCCATCGACACCTGTAATAGGTTTAATGGTGCCCCAGCGTCGGCAGCTCGGGCACTGCCAAGCCAAGTTATCGCTTGCAAAGCCACATCGGCGGCAACGATGGCGAGGCTTGCCCTCTAAAAGAGCGTCGGTATGGTGCTTTAAAAGCAATAAGCGGGTGTCTGGCGGTGTTTTTCCACTTAGACGTTGGCTTTCATGATAAAGGTCGATTAAGTAATCGAGCCCTCCTAGACTGGGTGCCTCCCTTAACCATTCGCCCGTTCGTTCAATAGCGCTATCTACGCCATCTCGTTGATGAACGAGTTCTCCTAAAGCGATAATGATGCTGGTGTACGGTGCTTGCCCCAGCAGCCGATAAAGATGCGTTTCAAAGCCCTGAATGTCGTTATTACGCTCATAGGCATGCTGAAGGGCGGGTAGCATGGTGGGAATGTGAGCAATATCCTGTTGGGGAATATGGCTCAGTCGTTCAATGGCACGCGTGTAATGCCCATTATCCATCTCTAGCTCGGCAAGCAGTAATGTTGCGCGGACGCATCGCTCATCGAGTTGTAGTGCTTTTTTTAAGTGTTTGCGGGCGAGCGCTCTACTTGCTTGTTGTATCTCTTCCTGAGCGAGCTCACATAGCCAGTGAGCAGCCGGGCGACGCATGCCAGGTTGTTGCTTTATCAATGATTGCGCCACGTCGAAGGCTTCTTGCCACTCTTTTTCGCGCTCAAGTAAATCAATCAATAATCGTTTGGCTTCCTGACGATAGAGGTCACTGAGTGATTTGTCGAGAAGCGCTCTCAGCAGTCGCTGGGCACGGTCATGAACGCCTAACGCCATAAAATCGCGCGCTAGTTCAAGCTGCACATGTTCGTTCGTTATAGTGGAAAGGGCAGGGCGAGCCAGCAGGTTTTGATGAATCCTTACGGCCTTGTCGGCTTCACCACGTGCACGAAACAGCTTGCCTAGCGCGATATGGGTTTCTACCGTGTCGCTGTTGACATCTAGTGCGTTGATGAACGTGTTGATCGCTTCGTCGGGCTGCTCGTTAAGCAGATAGTTAAGCCCGACGAAGTACTCTTTCGATAAGCCTATCGTGCGCGAGGAAGGGGGGCGCAAGCGGCGGGATGTATAACGAACACCCAGGCCAAAACCGATGGCGATGGCTGCCAATAGAACGCTTAGCAGCACGACATCGAACATTTATGCCAGTTCCTTAAGCTCCTGGGTACGCAAGCGATCCAGCTCTTTTTGCTGCTGCTTATTATGGCGCTCGCTTCGAGCTAATTGCGCTTTAAGCCGTATATAAACGCCTAGCATGGCGAGCATGCCTAAAATGACGCCAAGAGCTAACGTAGCCAGTAACCAAACCGAGAGGGACACAGGCGGTAGTTCTGCCCAGATCAGGTTTAAGGCGATAGTTTGTTGGTTGTTGACGGCAAATAAAATACCTATCAGCAGAACAACCAGCAATATGATGGCCAGAATCAGCCCTTTGATCCAACGCATGAGAGTTTCCTAGTCAGTGACATTCATAATGGCTCTATTGTGTATTAGTCGTGGCGTGGCGTCATCCCGCATAAAGTAGGATAGCCCGATCATATCAACACTCTTGCTATTGACGACGCCAACGTTGCATAACCTTGGTAAGCTTACTAATAGCCTAGTGCTCGGCTAGCATCTACCTGCTCACGAAGCTCCTTGCCAGGTTTAAAGTGCGGCACGTACTTACCATCCAAGTCGACTGGGTCTCCCGTTTTTGGGTTGCGCCCAGTACGCG
Source organism: Halomonas qaidamensis (assembly GCF_025917315.1). Classification (NCBI taxonomy): domain Bacteria; kingdom Pseudomonadati; phylum Pseudomonadota; class Gammaproteobacteria; order Oceanospirillales; family Halomonadaceae; genus Halomonas; species Halomonas qaidamensis. Next base: position 1,243,363 of record NZ_CP080627.1, read on the forward strand.
GCTCTCGGTAGTGTAATGAAAAGCTGCCGAACCCTCGGATTTCAACACGCCCTCCACTTGCAAGCGCATCGGTCATGTCGTCTAAAATAATACGCACCGCCGTTTCCACTTCTTTGGCGGATAGCTCCGGTTGACGCATCGCAATTTGTTCGATTAATTCAGATTTGGTCATCGGTTGGCTCCCTGCGAACTTTAAAGGCCGTGACGCACGTGCGACCTCGATAACAGCAAGGTCAGCATACTGCGCATGGCAGCATAAAACAATTCAGATAAAACAAGGTACTAGAATGAATATCAGCATAGGCGAAGCAAGGCGCTGGCGCGACCCCGTGGCTTAGGTATACTGACAACTCATTTTGTAACTGGAGAGGCTGACGTTGAACGACGATACTTCCCCTGCAGCCATACTGCGCAAGCGCCTTTATTGGCATTCCCGTCGTGGCATGTGGGAGCTAGATTTATTGCTGATTCCTTTTCTCGAGCACCGTTTTGATGGGCTGAGTGAGGACGAACAGCTAGCCTATCAGCGTTTAATTGAAGAAGAGGATCAAGACCTCTTTGGATGGCTGATGCGTCGTGAGTGGCCCGAGGAGCCATCGTTAAAGCGCATCGTGAAGATGATTGTGGACCATGCAGAAACTACCGATAACTCTGCTTATCGCACGCTCTAAAATACAGAGCGCTTTCCACGCTTTGCTGGCTGTTGGGTTATGTGCAATGGCGGCATGGCTGATAGGCTTATGGGTCGCGATACTATCGGCTTTAGTCGCCTTGCTGTTGCTAAGCCGAGAGTATCGCTATCAACCTACGGGCGGGCTGAGGGTTGTAAAAAGCGACTATCAACTTAGTGCTCAGTGGTTGTCAGAAGAAGGTGAGCTTGAAAACGAACAACCGGTTAATGCGGACTACGTAGGACCTTGGTTAATCGGACTTCGAGTTGGGCCACAGAGACTTTGGCTATGGCCTGATAGCTTGCCAGCCCATAGCCAACGAGCGCTGAGGCGCTTATGCCATCGTCCTGGGCGATAGTTGCTTAAGTGACGACTCGGATGCCATGGTGTCTTGTTGGTGTTTAGGCCAGTCAATTGAGTAATGCAACCCACGTGATTCATGCCTTTGAAGCGCTGCTAATACCGTTAACTGCGCTAGCCAGAGCGCTTGTTGCAAGCGCACACTTTCCGGATGTCTGCGCTTTTCATCTATATCGTCAAGCTGCATTTCAAGGTCGCTTAGCTTATCGTAAGCGATACTTAAACCGTGATTGCTACGAACAATTGAAACATATTGGCTCATAATGGCGCGCATCTCGCTGCGTAAAGCAGTGAGTGCTGACATTGGAATTGAGATCTCTTGCTGGTCTGGCAACTGCTCTGATCGTTGTGATGCATCAGTGTGATCGCCTGGCAAATTTTTGCACTGAGTTTTCTGTGTCTGTGTTTTCTGTGACTGTGCTAGCAAGTGCTTTGCACAGCTTCTTGCGTACACCAGGCATTCTAGTAATGAATTACTGGCCATACGATTGGCGCCATGCAGTCCCGTATAAGCAATTTCACCAACAGCATAGAGATTGGTGACGTGAGTTGCGCCGTGATGATCGGTAGCAACACCACCACAGCTGTAATGAGCAGCAGGGACGACTGGAATGGGCTGGCAGGTAATATCAATTCCCCGAGAGGCGCAATGAGCCAAAATGGTAGGAAAGTGATGACGGATAGCCGTTTCTCCAAGGTGGCTGATGTCTAGCCAGACATGCCCTTGGTGACTTTGTTGAATTTGTGAATCGATAGCTCGGGCAACCACGTCTCTAGGGGCTAGCTCGGCGCGAGAATCGATATCGGGCATAAACCGATGCCCAGCTTCATTTAGCAAACGCCCACCCTCTCCTCGAACGGCTTCGCTAATCAAAAAAGCAGGCCCTTCTGGGTCAAACAGGCAAGTAGGATGAAACTGCTGAAACTCAAGATTCATTAGTTTCGCGCCCAACTCAGCCGCCATTACCATACCTTCTCCACTACTTGGCGAGGGGGTAGTGGTATGGCGATAAAGGCCGCTTGCACCACCGGTTGCCAGAGCAACGTGCTTAGCAAACAGCATCTGTTGGTGCTGCTGTCGATCGACGCCTTCCGCGCCAATGCAGCGTCCTTCGGTATCGCTAATCAAATGCAAGATGGTCAAGTCACTGCGCTGAATAATGTTGGGATGTGCAGCTACTTTTTCGTATAACGTATCGACTACCGCGCGACCAGTCGCGTCATCCGCATGAATAATGCGGCGTGCGTTATGGCCTCCCTCGCGGGTTAAATGGAAGGGGTAGCGAGCGCTGGGGTCTGGGTCTGGAGTAAAGGGTACGCCGTTGTTGATTAGCCACTGAATGGCGTCTGGGCCATGAGTGACAGTAAAGCGGACTGCATCTTCATCGCACAGGCCATCGCCAGCAATGAGTGTATCTCGTATATGTGCCTCTAGGTCGTCATCCGGTGAGAGAACGGCGGCTATTCCCCCTTGCGCCCAGCGGCTGGCTCCTTGGTCGTCCAGGGCGGGTCTCACTAACGTCACCGAGAGATGATCGGCAACTTCAAGTGCTAGGGTTAGGCCGGCGACGCCGCCGCCGATAATAAGTACGTCGGATGTTGGCGTGCTCATGGGACCCGATCCTCTTTTCACATTCATAACGCGGTAGGTGCTAAACGCTAAACGCCTTTTACGCGATAGATAACAGAAGTGGCATCATAGCGTGACTGCTTTCGCTTGGCGATGAGTGGGCGCGAAAAATTGCTTTCAGTGCATATAGATAGAGGCGAAAGACTGGCATGCAATAGATAGGGGGATGGGCTTATGAGGCAGAGCTACCAGCCTGGCTAACAGATGCTAAAAAGTGACCAATAGAAGCTACTGGATACGTTCTTTATAGGCTAAGACAACTGATAGTTTGCTATCGCCTAATAGGCTGACCAAACGTGCGATGAATAAATAAACTGGAAACAAGTAGGAAGGGGTGTTGCAGTATATGGTGCCCGGAGCCGGACTTGAACCGGCACGGAGTTACCTCCGAGAGATTTTAAGTCTCTTGCGTCTACCAATTTCGCCATCCGGGCAGTGTATCGATGAAAGATTGCTATTCGTCGTCACACTTAAAATGGAGGCTGGAGTCGGAATCGAACCGGCGTACACGGAGTTGCAGTCCGCTGCATAACCACTCTGCCATCCAGCCTTACAAGTCATTGGAGCGGAAAAGTAGATTTGATCGGACTGGCGTTCCAGCTCACGACCCTCTCTTGCTTTACCACATTATCCAAGTTGGAGCGGGAAAGGAGATTCGAACTCCCGACCCTCGCCTTGGCAAGGCGATGCTCTACCACTGAGCTATTCCCGCTTGACTCGAGGGCGAATTATACGCATTGCTGCGCACTTGTCAATTAATGAATTTATCTGAAGCCTCTGTTATGCAACAAGTCATTACATAGAGCGACTCAAGTGTGGCCAGGCTGCTTTGAGGTATTGGGCCATTGACCAAAGCGTAAGAATGGCGGCGGCGTAGAGAACAACAACGCCAATGAGTGCAAGCTCATGCCCTGGTGGGAAGGCCAATAGTATGAGGAGAGCAACCATCTGTAGCGTTGTTTTAAGCTTGCCGATCCAAGAAACCGCGACCATTCCGCGCTTGCCCATTTCCGCCATCCACTCGCGAAGTGCTGAAATGACGATTTCACGACCAATAATGACCAGCGCGGGTAGAGTTAATACCAGAGTGTCAAAGCGCTCGATAAGCAGCGCTAAGGCAACCGCGACCATTAACTTATCAGCCACGGGATCGAGAAACGCGCCAAATGGCGTGGATTGATTCCAGCGGCGGGCTAGGTAGCCATCCAGCCAGTCAGTTACGGAGGCTAGCGCAAATAGGCCTGCAGCCACAGGCATGCTCCAGCTAAAAGGTAAGTAAAAAAGTACTACCAGTAGTGGAATGAAGGCGATTCTTGCCAGAGTCAGTATGTTAGGTATATTCATCGCAGGGCGCGATCCTTGCCGGAGAATCATAGAAGACGAAGTAGTGGAGAACATTCTATCCCCCTTAGTGCCTAGCATCCACGTTAACAACAGGTTTATCCGTTGAGAGATTGGTAAATAGTCTCGGCAAGCGAGGCATTAATGCCGGGTACACGTGCTAGTTCATCGCGACTGGCCTTTTGAACGCCCTGTAAGCCACCGAAGAAGCGTAGCAGTTCGCGCCGTCTTTTAGGGCCGATGCCGGGTATATCCTGAAGTGTTGAGGTGCGTCGTGCCTTGTCACGTTGGGCCCGATGGCCGGCAATAGCAAAGCGGTGTGACTCGTCACGAATATGCTGAATCAGGTGCAGTGCCGGCGAAGCTGGGTCAAGGGGGAGTGGGTTGTCGGTGGTTTCCAGAAAGAGCGTTTCAAGGCCTGCTTTACGAGTAGTGCCTTTGGCAACGCCGAGCAAAATGACATTGGTAACCGCTAGGTCGGTTAGTACGCCGCGGGCCATGTTGAGCTGACCTTTGCCCCCATCAATGATTAAAATGTCAGGTGCCACGGCTTCGCCACTTTTCACACGTTTGAGTCGACGTGTTAAGGCTTGCTGCATGGCTGCATAGTCATCGCCTGCGGCAACGCCCTCTATGCGGAAATGACGGTAATCGCTCTTGCGTGGACCCTGATGGTCAAACACTACACAGGAAGCCACGGTTGCTTCCCCATGGCTGTGGCTGATGTCAAAGCACTCTAGGCGCTCGGGTATTTTGTCTAGTGAGAGAGCTTTCTGAAGGGCTTCAAATCGCTGAGTAAGTTGGGTTTTATTAGCCAGCTGCGAAGAAAGCTGTTGCTCAGCATTAGTCATTGCTAGGTGCTGCCACTGAGCGCGATGGCCCCTAACTTGGCTGGTAACGCGAACGCGTTTTCCTGCTTGCTGAGAAAGGGCTTCAGCAATCAGTGTGCTGTCTTCAAGTGGATGACTGGTAATAACTTCACTTGGTACGTTATGAGGCTGTCCGAAGTAGTACTGGCTAACGACCTCTGTCAACAGCATGTCAGGCGGCAAATCTAGGTCGTTTTTGGGCGTATGATGGCGAGCGCCCAGTAAACGTCCATCGCGTACGCTAAGGATTGATATGCCAAGCACGCCAGGACGTTGGGCAAGTGCAAAAACGTCGGCATCGCCATGTTCATTATCGACAAACTGCCGTTGCTGCAGCTGGCGCAGCTGCTGTATCTGATCACGTAACCTTGCTGCTTCTTCAAAATTTAAGGCACGGCTGGCTGTTTCCATCTCCTCGCTAAGTAGTTGGGTGACATGTTCGCTTTTGCCTTCAAGGCACATAACGGCATGCTCTACATCGCGTCGGTAATCCGCTTCCGAAATGTAGTCGACACAAGGCGCGCTACAGCGCTGAATTTGGTATTGCAGGCAAGGGCGAGAGCGGTGGGCAAATACGCTGTCTTCGCAGTTGCGGATGCGGAAGATTTTCTGCATGAGCGCTAGGCTTTCTTTCACTGCCCCACTACTTGGATAGGGCCCTAAATAGCGTCCATCTCCCTTGCGCTGCCGTGCTCGCTTGTATTCAAGTGCGGGGTAGGCGTGCCGATCAGTAACAAAGATGAAAGGGTATGACTTATCGTCTCTTAACAGGATGTTATACGGTGGGCGTAGTTCCTTTATGAGCGTCTGCTCTAGAAGCAATGCTTCGGTTTCGCTGCGAGTAACAGTGATTTGGATATCAGCAATGCGTGCCACCATTGCCTGAGTTTTGGCGTTAAGCTGGCCGCGAAAATAGCTAGCAAGGCGCGCTTTTAGGCGCTTAGCTTTACCAACGTATAAGGTGTTGGTGTGCTCATCCAGCATTCTATAAACACCTGGGGAGGTGCTAACAGAACTTAAAAACTGCTTAGCATCAAAAGTCATAGCTGGCATCGGCGCTTCTAATCAACAGAAGTTGCGATGGTAGGACTATCCCATGATGGCGTCAAAGCCCTCGACTAAACCATAGCGCAGTGCCAAGTGGGTAAGCTCTACATCAGTGGCTACCTGTAGTTTGTCAAATAGCCGATAGCGGTAAGTGTTAACCGTTTTGGGGCTAAGGTGCAAACGGTCAGAAATATCCTGAACGCGCTGACAATTTACAATCATAAGGGCAATTTGTAGCTCTCGGTGCGACAAGTGCTGAAAGGGGTTGTCCTCATCAGTAAAATGGGAAAGCGCCAGTCGCTGAGCGATCTCTTTACTAACATAGCGCCTTCCGTGAAAGACTTGACGAATAGCATCGGTCATTTCAGTTGCGTCAGCGCCTTTGCTAAGGAAGCCGATTGCTCCTGCTTCTAGCATAAGTCGTAATGCGCTATCTTCCATATGCGCGGTTAAGATCAGTACCCTAACGTCTTCCATTGTTCTATGAATACGTCGAGTTGCTTCAAGGCCTCCGATGCCAGGCATGCGAATATCCATCACAACAATGTCAGGTTTTAAGCGACGGCATTCAGTGACTGCGCTTTCACCATCGTCAACTTCGCCTACGATCTTGATATCGCACTCTTCGTTAAGCAGGTGAGCAATACTGGTTCTCACCAGGTGATGATCATCGGCGATTAAAATTTTGATCAAGGTGCTGGCTCCTGCATAAAATCATCGTAGTGGTGGGCGAAAGCCACGGTTGCAAGGTATAGAGTGCCACAGCTCTTATCAAAGGAGAATTTAGTTGATCGTTGTTCATCATTAGCTTGACGTTAAGCGATCTGTCAGCGTACTATTTTTCGCCGTTATAGGAAGCGATTTGAAAACGTCGCTTAAAAGTATGTGGGGCCTTAGCTCAGCTGGGAGAGCGCAACACTGGCAGTGTTGAGGTCAGCGGTTCGATCCCGCTAGGCTCCACCAATTTGTTATTGTTAATAATATTGTTGGCATTACTGACATTGTTGATAGAATCCAAAAAAGCGCCCATGGTAATGGGCGCTTTTTTTTAACTATTTATTCGTCAAATGAACGTTTGGGTTTTCTGGCTATTCGTCAGTAATTTTACCGAGCAGTAAAAACTCAATCAGGGCTTTTTGAGCGTGCAGACGGTTGCCTGCTTCTTGCCATACGACAGCGCGCGGGTCATCTAGCAGAGTGGTGCTAATCTCTTCACCGCGGTGAGCAGGTAAGCAGTGTAGGAAAAGCACGTCAGGTTGTGCGCTGTCGAGCATCGCTTCGGTGACTTGGAATCCGGCAAAATCGGTTTCACGCTTAGCCTGTTCTTCTTCCTGCCCCATGGATGCCCACACATCTGTAGTAATCAAGTCGGCCCCTTTGACGGCTTCTTGTGGGTCGTGCAGCAGTGTGATGCAGTCGCTGGCCGCTTCCATGATGTCAGCGCGAGGTTCATACCCTTTCGGGCAGCAAATGCGCAGATGGAAGCCAAATTGGCGAGCAGCATTAATCCAAGAGTGGCACATGTTATTGCCATCCCCCACCCAAACCGCCGTGCGCCCTTTTACACTGCCGCGTAGTTCGGTCCAGGTCATCACATCCGCCAATAGTTGGCAGGGGTGATAGTCGTCACTCAAGGCATTAATGACAGGCACGCTGCTGGCGCTTGCGTAAGCCTCTAGTCCCGCGTGGGAGAAGGTGCGGATCATTACCGCATCGACCATTTCAGACAGCACTCGGGCAGTATCTTCGATAGGCTCGCCGCGCCCTAACTGTGTGTCGCGGGGGGAGAGAAAGAGCGCATGGCCGCCGAACTGTGCCATGCCGGTTTCAAACGATACGCGGGTGCGGGTGGATGATTTTTCAAAAATCATCGCCAGCGTGCGGTTAGGCAGCGGTGTGTACACCGGGCCGTTAGCCTTTAGCTCGGTTTTGATCTTAATCGCACGCTGAATCAGGTACGCCAGCTCATCTGGGGTTAAATCCAGCAAGGTTAAGAAATGGCGTGTCGCCATGATGGTATCTCTCCGCGCAAAAACACTATCCTAGCGATGCTAGGGGGGATGCGCAACGCGCCTGGCATGCGTAGAATGAGTCGCTATATGTAAGGCCGAGTAGTTTGCTCAAGTATTAACTTGCACAGCAATAAAAGGTAATCTTCGGCTAAAGGGTTAAAGCCAGTTAACGAATTGCGTAAACTGGCGCCATAACATTCCTTGTTTCTAGGAGCACATCATGAGCACGACTGCCGAAAATATTCAGCGCCAAATTAGCGAAAACCCTATCCTCATCTACATGAAGGGCACGCCACAACTACCGCAGTGCGGTTTTTCCGCGCAAACAGTACAGGCGTTGATGAGCTGCGGCGAACGTTTTGCCTTTGTTAACGTGTTGGATAATCCAGACGTTCGCGCTGAACTGCCGAAAATTGCTAACTGGCCAACCTTTCCGCAACTATGGGTCGAAGGCGAGCTGGTAGGCGGTTGCGACATCGTAGTCGAGATGCATCAAAGCGGTGAACTTGAGAAGCTGATTAAAGAAGCTGCCCAACGCGTTGGCGCTGCTGAGAGCGGCGACAACGCTTAACGATTAGTGCCCCATGCCGCTCAGTCGTTAGAGCTGCTAGTCTATGAGACTGTTGGTTTACCAGTCTATAAGCTGGGCGGTTGGCGGGCTGCAGCGCAGCCGCTAGAATGGTGCTCTTTTCGCATCGACAGTTAGCCCGCCAAAGGAAGTAGTGCTCAATGAGCTATCAGGTTCTGGCCCGCAAATGGCGGCCGCGTACATTCCACGAGCTCGTGGGCCAGGCCCATGTTCAACGCGCCTTAGTCAATGCCCTTGACCAGGGCCGTCTTCACCACGCTTATCTATTTACCGGCACCCGAGGTGTGGGTAAAACAACCCTTGCGCGTATTCTTGCTAAATGCCTCAACTGCACCGCTAATGGTCGCGGCGATGAAGGCATTACCTCGACGCCCTGCGGTCAGTGCGACAGCTGCCAGGCGATAGATGAAGGTCGGTTTGTTGACTTGATTGAGGTTGACGCTGCTTCGCGAACAAAAGTTGAAGATACCCGCGAGTTGCTTGATAACGTGCAGTATGCGCCAACTCAAGGGCGCTACAAGGTGTACCTGATTGACGAGGTACACATGCTGTCGACCAGTAGTTTTAACGCGCTGTTAAAAACGTTGGAAGAGCCGCCGCCCCATGTGAAGTTCTTGCTGGCCACTACTGATCCGCAGAAGTTGCCTGCCACCGTACTCTCACGCTGCCTTCAATTCACCTTGAAACATATGCCCCCAGAGCGGGTGGTGGAACACCTAACCTATGTTCTGGGTGAGGAAGGCGTTGAGTATGACGAAAGTGCTTTGTGGCTGTTAGGTAAAGCCGCAGAAGGTTCAATGCGCGATGCCATGAGCTTAACCGATCAGGCTATTGCCTTTGGCCAAGGTGCGATTCGCCATGCAGATGTTGCTGCCATGCTGGGTACCTTGGATCATCGCCACGTATTGGCACTGGTGGAAGCCTTGGCAGATGTGGATGTTCAGCGACTGCTAGCTGAGGTTGCGCAGTTATCGGAGCAAGGGCCTGATTTTGCAGCCGTATTGGATGAGTTAAGCGCGGTATTGCATCGTTTGGCGGTAGCGCAGATGGTGCCTGATGCCGTGGATAATAGCCACGGTGATCGAGCGCTTATTCAACAGTTAGCAAACCGTTTTACCGCTGAAGATATTCAGCTTTACTACCAGATTGGTATTCAGGGGCGTGGCGATATGGTGCATGCGCCTGATCTACGTAGTGCCTTGGAGATGACCTTACTGCGTATGTTGGCATTTCGTCCTCAGGGAGTGCCAAAACCGCCTACCACACCGCTACCGCTGCGTCGCGAGCCGCCAGCGTCTGACGTGTCGGATGTCCCTCCTGCGACACAGGCAAGTGCTGCTGCAGAGCCTGTGGCAAAAAAGTTTGAGCCTGCGTCGCCAATGGGTCAGGTTAACGCACCTGACCCCGCTGCTGCGCAGGCGAATGCTGAATCAGACATTGATAAGCCAGCCACTGATGAGGCATCCAGCGCGCTAGATGCTCTTTCGTCAGACCAGGCGCCGCCATGGTCGCTTGATGAGGTAGAGAGTGCGGCTATGCTTGCGCCAGAGCCAGAGCCAGAGCCAGAGCCAGAGCCAGAGCCAGAGCCAGAGCCAGAGCCAGAGCCAGAGCCAGAGCCAGAGCCAGAGCCAGAGCCAGAGCCAGTTTCCTCTGATGTACCTGTTAATGCTGCCAATTCCCAGGATACGGATGGTGATTGTCTCGATCATGCTGGGTGGCTGGCATGCTTTAGTGCGCTTGGGTTGGGCGGTCTTACGCGTAATTTGGCAGCACACTGTCAGCTTGAAAGTGATGATGGTCAGAAGGTAGTGCTACGGCTTGATCCCAGTCAGTCTGCTATGCAAGCTGATGTACACAATAGCCGTATTGAGCGCGCGCTAAGCAGCTATGGGTTACCGCGGCGTGTCGAATTTACAGTGGCTGATTTGGCGCCAGAGCTTGAAACGCCACGTCAGCAGGAAGAGCGTCAGCAGAAAGAGCGTCACTTATTAGCAGTTGATCTATTACACCGCGACCCCAATATACATAAGCTACAGCAGGCATTTGGGGCTACGCTCATTGAGTCAACCGTTAAACCTGCGTCTGACAAACGTGCTTAGCCGCGATGGTTGACTCGCAATGTTCATATTTTTGTTCCTTAAGGAGATAAGCGCATGTTTAAAGGTGGAATGGGCAACATAATGAAGCAAGCCCAAGAAATGCAGGAGAAGATGCAGCAGGTTCAAGAAGAAGCTGCGAAAGCAGAAGTACATGGCGAAGCGGGCGCGGGTATGGTGAAAATCACCATGAATGGTCGCCATGATGTCATCGATGTCAACATTGACCCCAGTGTTCTTGAAGAAGATAAAGAGCTTCTGGAAGATTTGCTTGCCGCGGCCGTGAATGACGCTGTTCGCAAAGTAGAAGCAAATTCCAAGGCGAAGATGGAAGAAGCAACGGCAGGCTTAAACTTGCCACCCGGCTTTAAGATGCCGTTCTAAACCATGCGTTTTTCCCCGCTTGTTGAGCAACTGATGGACGCTTTTCGCGTATTGCCAGGCGTTGGGCCGAAAACGGCTCAACGTATGGCTATGCATTTACTAGAGCGCGAACGCCCAGGTGGACAGCGGTTGGCGGCGGTAATTCAGCAGGCCATTGAAGAAGTAGGTTATTGTCAGCGCTGCCGTACATTGACCGAAGCGGATATCTGCGTGCTGTGCGAAAGTAGCCGTCGTGATGATTCACTCCTGTGCGTTGTGGAGTCACCTGCTGATCAACTTGCTATTGAGGAGGCGGGCGGCTTCCATGGTCGTTATTTTGTGTTACATGGCCATCTCTCTCCTCTGGATGGTATTGGCCCTGATGCCATCGGCTTAGATTTATTGGAAAGCCTCATCGCAGAGGGCAACATCCGTGAAGTAGTGCTTGCCACCAATCCCACTGTGGAAGGCGAGGCGACAGCACACTTTATTGCTGCCCAACTTTCTCATTACGGTGTCTCTTTCTCTCGGCTCGCCTATGGTGTGCCCATGGGGGGGGAACTTGAGTATGTCGACGGTGGTACGCTAAGCCGCGCCTTTAATGGTCGCCAGCCTTTTGCCAGCGATTGACCCTTACAAAAAACGCAAACGCTTATGCGCTTGTGCCAACCCGGAAGTGTGCTTTGTCCTCTTTAGCCCCCCCGTTGTATCAATGGATTGATAGTGCTGACGCCTTAGATGCTGCTTGCGAGCAAGTCGCCGGTGCCAGTGTCATTGCCCTCGACACTGAATTTTTCCGCGAAAATACATTTTTTCCGGTGCCAGCGCTTGTTCAATTCACCACGGGTGATACGGCTTATTTAGTCGATCCGTTGAGCACGCCCTGTACTGCTGCCTTTCGTGACTTGCTGCAAAATAGCGCCATTAAACTACTGCACGCGTGCAGTGAAGATTTAGAGGTTTTCCAGCATTGGGCAGGCGTATTACCAACACCACTTATCGATACACAGGTTGCGCAGGCTTTTTTAGGTGAAACCCCCGGCATGGGCTATCAAAAACTGGTAGAGCATTGGATGGGAGAAACGCTGCCTAAAGAAGAAACGCGTTCCAACTGGTTAGAACGTCCCTTGACGCCCTCTCAGTGTGAATACGCGGCGTTAGATGTTATTTATTTGCTGAAAGTGTGGAGATTACAAGCTGAAAAGCTTGAGCAACTAGGTCGACGTGAATGGCTTGACGATGAGTGTGCCAGCCTGATTGAGCAGGCGGGACGCAGTGTTGAAAGCGACGGCCAGTGGTATACGCGCCAGCGGCAGTTATGGCGTCTTGATCCCCATCAGCTTGAGGCCTACCGTTTAATGACCATTTGGCGGGAAGGGGAAACCCGGCGCCGTGATTTACCGCGTAACTGGTTAGTCAGCGATAAACTATTGTTTGCGGTAGCGGAAAAAATGCCCAAAAACCGCTATGAGTTGGCCGAGATTGAGGGAGTCAAACCGCCGCTGATTAAAAAAGAGGGCGACACGTTGTTAGCGCTGGTGAAGCAGGCTCAGCACTGCCCTGAAGATAATCTGCCTGCGCGTTGGCCAGATCCAATGCATCCTGCGTTTAAGCGGCGCTTTAAAGCACTAAAAAAAGTGGTGGTTGATAAGGCGGCTGAATTGCAAATAGCGCCGGAAATGCTATTGCGGCGGCGAGATATTGAGGGGCTGGTGATGCAGCGGCTCGCTAATCAGCCGCTAACGCCTCCTGGTGGCTGGCGTCATACTTACCTAACTCAAGAAATTTATCAGGCGCTTGAGGAGTCATCGCAATGAGCGAGAAACTGCTTTGTGAAATTTTAAAAAGCTCACGTAAAGACGAGATGTACCTCTATATAGACAAGCAGAAAGGGTTGTCATCCGTACCCGAGGCGCTAATGGAAACCTTTGGTAAGCCAGTGCCGGTACTGACAATGATATTGACCGCCGACAAAAAGCTGGCTCGGGTGAACGCAGCCGATGTGATGTCCGCCATCCAAGAGCAAGGCTTTTATCTACAAATGCCGCCTGCGAAAGAAGCCTATTTGCTGGATGTTCACCGTGCGCAAGCGGCTAACCGCGAATGAATGTTTTGCTATGAACGTTTTGTTATGAACCTTTTGTTATGAACTTTCTTGCCCATGCTTGGCTTGCCCATGCTGGAAGTGATGAGTTCCTTTACGGAAATCTGATTGCTGACGGTGTGAAGGGGCAAGACCTCACGGCTTGGTCGCCAGAAGTTGCTAGTGGCATACGTCATCATCGCCGCGTGGATGCTTGGATTGACCGGCACCCAAACGTTTTAAAGGCAAAGCGGCGCGCGCCAAGCGCTCAGCGGCGTTATGTTGGTATCGCGTTAGATATCGTGTGGGATCATTTTCTTGCTCGTCAACAGGCGGGAGAGCAGCAGCATCAGTTAATTGAGCGCTGCTATCAGCTGTTACAGGCTTGGCCTGCGCCGCAACGCCTGTCTACCATGATGCCACTCATGATTAAGCATGACTGGTTGCACCGATACGCTGATTTTGACTTTACCTGTCGTGCAGTAGCAGGCGTTGGTCAACGGCTATCGGGGCCTAACCGTTTAGCAGAGTTAGTGCCTTGGCTTTACGAAGACTACCCATGCTTAGCAGCCGACTTCTCAGTGTTATGGCAAGAGTGCCGTGCCACGCTAACCAGCAGTGGTGGTACTACGGAGGGTGGAGATTATTTAAAGATGGTGAAAGTAAAGGGAATCAATGATGGTGGCGGCTATGCGTGAGCGCTTCTGGGAAAGATACTCGCTAGAAGAATTAACGCCCCAAGAGTGGGAGGCGTTATGCGATGGCTGTGGCCAATGTTGCTTGTTGAAGCTCCACGACGATGAAACGCAAGAATTGGCAGTGCTTAACGTTGCCTGTCGGTTACTGGATATTCACAGCTGTCAGTGCAGTGACTATGAAAATCGCTTCGATAGCGTACCCGACTGTACGCAACTGACGCCTGAACTTGTCAAAGAGTTTACTTGGCTGCCGCACACATGTGGCTATCGGCGTGTTGCTGAAGGGCGCAAACTAGCAGGATGGCATCCATTACTTAGTAATGATGCGGAGCGCGTTCACAGAAAAGGCGTTAGCGTAAGAAGC